>CAWBCD010000006.1:0-316208 GCA_963787205.1 uncultured bacterium | reverse complement strand
TAAGAGTGATGCAGCACCAACCGCTGTCCCGCAGATGATGCGTGAGACGACAAAAAACCAGAATGCGGTAGCCAGAGCTGACCCAACAGCTGATATTGCGAAAATGATTGAGGTAGCGATCAGCATGCGTTTGCGACCGTAACGGTCGCTCAATTCACCTGCAATGGCAGCTCCAATCATACAACCAAGCACCAGGGAACCGACTGCCCAGCCAAGACCGATCTCACTCAGTGAGAAATAGGTTTTGATGAATGGGTTGGCTCCGGATATAACAGCGGTATCGAAACCAAAGAGAAACCCGCCGATCGCTGCAACTGTGGTGATCAAATAGACATAATTTCTTTTTTTCATGGTTTCTGGCTCCAAATTGATTTCAGTTTCCAAATATCCAGGGATTTCAGTTGGACATCACCACCTTCTGAAAAAAGTTGCAACCCGTCGGATGAAAGGTCCGGAAAGATTTTGTCGGTAATGACTGTCTGACCGTCATTACCAAAGACTTCTACTGATGAACGGTCGAGTAGAATATGCAGCCTGATTGTATTTTCATCAGGTTGAAGTGGGCCCCGATTGATGCAGGGAAAATCATCACTAAAAGAATCAGCGCCGGATTGAGTTCTGTCCACATACATCTGATGATTGACCACATCATAACCGACGACTGTTTGTTGAGATACCCCCTTCCGAACCAGAATTCCGAATTTCGAGGCTGAGTCTAAGGTAAAAACAGCATCAATTTCAAGGACATCACCTTTGATTCCTCTACGTGCAAGTTCATTATTCATCCCTGAAACAGTGATGTTCGACAAATGCTGATGATCATGGCGAAGTTTATCCAATTCCCTGACTGGGCGTTGAACTAGTTTGATGCCATCCGGGAATGTTTTCAGACCAACGCTTCTTGGCACAGACATACCTCCCCGCCAGGGACTTGTTGGAGCTTTCTGTCCGTATTGCCAGTTATCCAGCCAGCCGAGCCACAGAGAACGGCCGTCGCTCTTCGGTACGTCAGACCAGGATGTAGCAGCGTAAAAGTCTTTTCCATAGTCGACCCATAATACACTATCATCCGCAACACCGGTTGGCTGGGATGCAGTGAAAATTTTGCCATCAAAATCACCAATGAAATACTGACCACCGGAACCACCGGCCAAAGAACCAGGATTCAATCCGACTTCAAGGACCCACTTTATGTTATTTGGATTGCCATCTACAGGCATGGGTTCGAGCATGGGACATTCCCACACGCCTCCGGTAGCTGCAAAAGGACCGAAATCACTAAGATGAGTCCAGTTTTTCAGGTCATCGGAACTATAGAAACTAACCTTATGCTGGTCGGAAAGTGCAAGAACCATGATCCAGTGATGATCCGGTTCATACCAGAAGACTTTGGGATCGCGAAAATTTTCAGAATTTATGTTGAGCACCGGGTTTCCGGAGTATTTCTCCCAGGTTCGTCCGGAATCAATGCTGTAAGCGATGCGTTCATCCTGCAGCTTGCTTTTGGGATGATATCCGGTGTAAATAGCCACGAGCGGGGGCTTCCCATTCTTGCTGAAACCGGTTGTGTTTTTCTGATCAACAACCGCGCTTCCAGAGAAGATCATCACCCCATTTTCCTCCTTAAGAGCAACGGGTAATTGTTTCCAGTGTATAAGATCCTTACTCACAGCATGGCCCCAGCTCATGTGTCCCCAGACGTCCCCAAATGGATTGTACTGAAAGAAAAGGTGATATTCACCGTTATAATAGACCAGACCATTGGGGTCATTTGTCCAGTTATTCGCCGGTGTGAAATGGAACTGAGGGCGATATGGCTGGTTGTACTGCTTTGGTATGGACCCGGAAGTCTGCTGTGCATTGGCACTGCAAGGTATGTAGAGAGCGATACACAGCATAGCTGCAATCATTCTCCTTCGAAAGAGGAACCTGATCATAATGACAACTTCTGTCTTTGTAAGTGCAAAACCCTGTTTATAAAAATGTAGTGCCTGTTGCTGATAATGGTGCAAGTTTGCGACAACACTGTTTTTAGACACACGAGTTTTGATACAGTACAATTTTTACCGGATAGATGAAAGCGCTTTACTACAATGAAAAGCCAAATTTCATCTAAAGCACATAAAAAAAGCCCCACCGAAAAAGGCGGAGCTTTAAAAGTTTGAATTACACTATTTCTAATAGCGATAGTGATCTGGCTTGAAAGGGCCCTCGCGTTTGATGCCGAGATAATCAGCCTGTTCTTCGGAGAGAGCATCAAGTTCAACACCGATCTTTTTCAAGTGAAGATGAGCAACTTTTTCGTCGAGTTCTTTAGGCAGCACATGAACACCCATCTCAAAATCACGGGTGAACAGGGCGATTTGCGCAAGTACTTGGTTGGTAAAGCTGTTGGACATCACAAATGATGGATGGCCGGTAGCACAGCCAAGGTTCACGAGACGCCCTTCAGCCAGAAGAATTACTTCTCTGCCGTCTTGCAGCGTGTATTTGTCGACCTGTGGCTTGATCTCGTCATGCTCGGCATTCTTCTTCAACCAGGCGACCTGGATTTCAGAATCGAAGTGACCAATGTTACAAAGAATGGCCTGATCCGGCATCTGCCCGATATGCTCTGAACGGATGACATCGCAACAACCGGTAGCTGTTACAAATACGTTGCCTTCTTTACAGGCATCTTCCATCTTCTTCACTTCAAAACCTTCCATGGCGGCCTGAAGCGCGCAGATCGGATCGATTTCTGTGATGATGACGCGTGCGCCGTAAGAACGGAGACTTTGTGCGCAACCCTTGCCGACATCACCATAACCTGCAACAACAGCAACTTTACCCGCCAGCATTACATCGGTAGCACGCTTGATGCCATCGACTAGCGACTCCCGGCAGCCGTAAAGATTGTCGAACTTCGACTTGGTTACCGAGTCGTTCACATTGATGGCCGGTGCACCGAGTTTCTTTTCTTTCGCCATGCGATAGAGACGATGGACACCAGTTGTTGTTTCTTCAGAGATTCCATGGATATCTTTCAGCAACTCGGGATATTGCTGATGAACGATAGCTGTGAGATCTCCACCGTCATCGAGGATCATATTCAAAGGCTGGCCATCCGGGAAGTACAAGGTTTGTTCAATGCACCATTCATATTCTTCTTCAGTCTCACCCTTCCAGGCATAGACAGGAACGCCAGCTTCTGCAATAGCTGCCGCTGCATGATCTTGTGTTGAGAAGATGTTGCAGGAAGACCATTGTACATCAGCGCCGAGTTCCACAAGGGTTTCAATAAGAACAGCTGTTTGGATGGTCATGTGAAGACACCCGGCGATCCGGGAGCCTTTTAATGGTTTGGAAGAACCGTATTCTTCGCGGAGCGCCATCAATCCGGGCATCTCAGCTTCAGCCAACTTAATTTCTTTGCGTCCCCAGTCGGCCAGTTTAATATCTTTAACCTTATAAGGTAGTTTTTCAGTAATCATGAAATTTTTTTTGTGTTGTAATTATCTTGCAAATCAACTAAAAATAAGCCTATTCAGCTTGTACTTCAAAGTAATTTGGTGTATCGAACCCACCAATCAAGCTTATCGTTCGAATGGTGACGATATTTTAACTGAAATGTCTATGCCTGCAAGCTTATTTAGCTTCTTTATGATTTTCGATGATTTCCTGTATCTCCTTGAAGTCTTGTGAAGGACCGAGGCTGCCCATCATCACAGATATGAATTTGCCGCTTGCATCGACAAAGACTTTGTAAGGGATACCTGTAATCTGCAATTTTTGGGCCAGATTACCACCATATGCGAAATGGAATTTGTAATCGTGCTTGCTGACAAAATCCTTAACCTGCTCTTTTGTGTCACTAAAGCCGGGTGTGACGGCAATCACTGCGAAGTTATTGGAATAGGCTTTCGCAAGCTGATTGACAGTCGGCATGCTGTTTATGCAGGGCTTGCACCACGTTTCCCAGAAATCGATCATCACCACTTTTCCATGGTAGTCTGAGAGTTTAAATGTATCTCCCTTCAAATCTGTGAAGGTGGCATTTTCAACTGCATTGACCTGATCCGGTGTTAGTTTGACTTGTTGGGCAAAGGTTGTACCGGAGCCCAGCAGGAAGAGGACGACGAAAAGTGTAAAGACTTGTTTTTTCATAAAAGGGAATAGTTAAACGATTTAGTTATAGCATTGAGAATAACGTTCTACAGCTGTATCTGGTGCTTTGGTCCTGTCTGCAAGATAGATGGCTGGTCCAAGACAGGTTTTTTGCCATTCCTGACAAAGGTTTTATAGAATCGCACAAGGGATGATTGGGAAAAACCCAGGTAATACATGAAATAGATACAGGTGAAGATGATCTGGAGACGCAAAATCCCGTTATCAATATATTTTCGTGCAGAAGTCGTTATGTAGCCCGGCAACACATGATATCGGGTATGTTTGATGATGCGTCTGATTATCTCATTGTCTTCCATGACGATATGGTCTTCCTGGAAACCATTGATATGATAAAAGAAGCTTTGATCTATAAATAAACTTTGGTCACCATAGCGGAATGGATGAAACGAGAAGCGTGTAAACCATGCATACAAATTCAACAACCGTCGCTTGGTATCGAACCTCAGCCGGAATCCACCGACACGGTGGCCATGCTCCCATGCCGTCATAATCTGAGTTGCATAATCAGCGGGGGGATAAGAATCCGCATGCAGGAAATAAAGAATACCTCCGGTTGCGTAATTGGCCCCTTTATTCATCTGAACAGCCCGACCAGGCTTATCAGAGGGGATCACGATGGCACCCGCATCCCTAGCGATAGTGCATGTTTCATCTGTGCTGCCACCATCAACGACAATGATATCACTAACCAGGTCATCGTTATCACTTTTTACGAGATATCGGATCAGCGAACCGATATTATCAGCTTCGTTGTAAACCGGTATGATGATGGAAATAGAATCCAAAAGTGTAGAAGTATCAATTCATTTTACTATCGTTAATCAGCTACACTCCTCAGCTCTCGCTGGCGTGTATACAACTGGTAGCGATCAAGGTCTGCTTCGGTATCAATATCTTCAAGTATGGGTAGTTCATACCAAATCATATCCTGAGCAATCAGTTTTTGGATTGTTCTGTCAAAAACTTGTGAACCACCCCAGTCAATGTTCTCGAAAAGCTCCTCATGGGGCTCGATCAGTCCGAGCAGGTAATACCCGCCGTCCCGTGAAGGACCGATTACAACGTCGGTTTCGGATAGCCGGTCGAATCCGTTTTTCAGAATATCCTGAGTGATATAAGGGCAGTCGGAACCAATGAGACAAATCTTTTCGTATCCTTTGTCGAAGAGTTCTTCAAAAGCATTGTTCATCCGTTGCCCCAGGTCCGATCCACTTTGGACAAAATGATGGTATCGTTCGGAAGGCCAGATTGGATTTTCTTCTGGGACATAATCCGAATAGTAGACCATTTTGTCAGCGGTTAAATACCGAACCGCCTGTTCTGTTTGTTCCTGTAATTTCCGGTGTACCTCCAGAGCACGATTTTCTCCCACAGTTTCAGCCAACCGGGTTTTTACTTTTCCAAGTTCATTGTTTTTCACAAAGACGATTAGTGCGTCAGATGAGGTATCCATAGCTCATTGGGTTTGGTAGCTGATCAATAAATCATATGATTTCTATTCTTGCATACAAATAACAGCTTATAAAGGATAATGATTCACCGCCTTATGTGCTATCACATATTCATGCGTGGAAGCGCTACACGTTATTGACTTACGTGAACTGTTAACTCGCCACATGAGTTGTTACGGGTGAACCATGTTTTCACTATTTTAGGAAACTGTATGTATTGCAAGGGATTTCATTGAAACACAAATAAAATATTCGAGGTGCAAATGACTAATTCACGTTTAAAATATTTGATGCTTATTTTGATATTAATCTTACCCCTGAGCCTGAAAGCCCAGATGAAGCAGGGCAATTTCGGGGCCGGAGTCATGTTTGGTGAACCATCAGGGATCACTGCCAAGCTATGGCAAAGCCAGCGAAATGCGTTCGATTTCGGCCTTGCCTGGTCTTTTGAACATACAAACTCTATGACTATGCAGGCCGATTACCTGTGGCACAGCTATAATCTTATTAAAGTAGATAAAGGCACGATGCCTGTTTATTACGGTGTTGGCGGTCGCGTACTTCTGGGAGACGAAGGAAACGTGGGCGTTAGAATACCTGTCGGTGTCAATTACCTGTTTGCCAATGATCCCATAGGTCTGTTTTTTGAAGTAGCCCCCGTGCTCGACCTGGCACCAAGTACTACATTTGATTTGAATGCAAATGTAGGTATTCGCTATTATTTCGGATCTAAATAGAACGCAACATCACCACTACAGGAAATTAACTCAGGAAGACTCGCCATTGCGGATCTCATCGATCTCCTGGCGCAAGTCTTCCAACTTTTCCTGTTTCGTTTCAAGCTCTTCTTTCGCCTTATCAATCTTACCCTGAATCTCGTTTCTCAGCAGCAAACCTTGCTTATTTGGCCGGATAAACGTCTGACTATCACTGTAGCTCAATATCAGCTCATTAAGCTTCTCGCACTCTTTTCGAAGCTTATTAAACATGTTCTGCTTATCCCGAAGTTCTCGCCGGTCATCGGATGAGAGGACAGCATTTTTTTCAAGAGATTCACCGCGTTCTGCAGCTCTGGCACGCTGGTAGACAACATCACATGCCTCTCTGTACTGTTTGTATATTTTGTTTTTCTGTTTAATCGGTACAAATCCGATATCAGAAAATGCTTTTTGAAGAGGTTTAACGGACTCACGGGCCTCAAGCGGATCTTCGAGTTCTCCTAATTTGAAGATCTGTTCAATGATCTCCCTTTTCTGCTTCAGGTTTTCTTTCTGCCTCTGCCGTTCTTCCTTAAAAAATTCTCGTTTGCGATCGTAAAATTCATCCATCGCTTTCTTGAAACGGCGCCAGATTTTCCTGGTTTTTCTTCTTGGAACCGGTCCAATGGCTTTCCACTGATCCATTAGCTGCTGCATGCGGTGCGTGCCCTCTTTCCAGTTGTCCGTATCCTTGATCGATTCGGCTTCTTCGCAAAGTTTTACTTTGGCATCGTAATTTTCATTCTCCTGATCCCGCAGAAGTTCGATGTTTTCAGCTTTGCGTTCATTGAAAGCATCCGTAGCCGTTTTGAATTGCGTCCACAATTCTTCGGATTGATCTTTAGGAAGGGCTCCAACATCTTTCCAGCGCTTGTGCAATTTATTGATTGCCCTGGCAGCCTGGGCAAGGTCTTCCGCTTCAACCAAAGCCTGGGCCTCTTTCACCAAATTCTGTTTCCTGGCATATCTGCTCTCGACTTCGTTGCGATATGAACTGTCGAATGTCAGTTTTTTATCGTAGTAACCGCTTCGTAAATCCTTATAACGCTGCCAGGCCTCAGATGCCTTTTCGCGGGGGACGCGGCCGACTTTCTTCCATTCTCGCAATAACTCGTTATACTCCCTGTCGAGAGAAGTCCAGTCGCTGAAGTTTTCGTCTACGTTATTGAGCAGACTCTGGATTTTATCCAGAATCGTCAGCTTCATGGTGAGGTTCTGTTCCTCTTTCTCCTTTCGAGCAACGAGATACTCAACGCGGTTCTTTTCAAACTCGTCAACGAGCGCATTGTATTGCCGGTTCAACGGTTCGGCATCTTGCGAATCAACAAGCCGGATGTTCTCCCAGCGCTTCTGAATCCCCTGAACTTCATTTATAGCATGCCATTTTTTCTGTTCAATTACAGATTTAAGGCGGTTAAGAAGTTCATTTTTACGTTCGAGATTTTTGAGCTTTTTCTGATGAATTTCGTTGTAATGGGCAGATTTGCGATCCTGAAACTCCTTCTGTAGTGCATTAAATGAATCATTGAGTTTGTTGTAGATCTCCTGCTGTTCTTCATCAACTTCAGGACCTTCACTCCATTTTCGGCGAAGATTGTCGAACTCCATGTTGGCGTACTGAATATCAGCACCATGGAGCAATGAGTGTGCTTTCTCAACAATTCCGACATAAGCCGCAAGCTCTTCAGGAACCTCAAAATCGAGTTTAAACTCCTGCTTTTCTTTGGTTTCGCTTACATTCTCTTTTTGCGCTGCTTCCGATTCGGCTTCTTTACCTTCTTTTTCTTCAGCTGCCGGCTCCTCAATAGTTTCCTCAGGAGTTATTTCATCTGTTTTTTCGCTCTCAGTTGTTTCCGTTTCAGATGACTTTTCGACAACTTCCGGCCCGGTCTCTTTTTTCTCTGCTTCCTCCTCAATCGGCGTTTCCACAGATTCTCCATTTTTGACTGCCGGTATTTCCTGTTCCTGCTCGTTGACCTCATCGGGTTGCTTTTCGGAACAGGAAACCTCAGGCTCTGTTTTCACTTCAATCGTTCCTTCGTCGTCTGAAGCTGTATCCTGTTTTGTTGCTTCAGCTACAGTTGGGGCTTGTTTTTCTTCCAACTCGTCAGTCGATGTTGGAGGTTCTTCGACTGTTTCAGGCTCGGTTTCTGTCACAGCGTCGCCACTCATTTTAACCAACTCTTCCTGCCTGGTTTGAATTTTATTGATTAAATCGGGGAAATTGCCAATGGCATCGGCATTCCGAACCCGGTTGAGAAGATCATCAAATAGTTGCGCTATTTCTGAGGAATCCTGGTGAGTTTCTAACTCCTCCAATTTCCCTGCAACCTCTTTTTCCAGCTCATCAAACGCACGTGTAAATGGTTCCAGGGCTTGTTCAAGGTTTTCGGTGTCGATGATTCCAAGTTTTCGTCCCTTAAATAAAGAGGTGTCTTTTTGAATCAGTTCACCATCTTCTGTGACCAGATAATGATTATTTTCGTGAAGAATATTGGTTGCGTTTGGTTCGGTATTCATATCCAAGCCTGCGATCTCATAACGGTTTTGAGTAATCCATCCCTACCGGGGTTGGACGTGCCGTAGTCAGCATATATGTATTTTTCCTACAACTACCAATTTTAAGGAACAATTAGTAGCTAAGCAATCTAACAAAAAATGTTGAATCTAATTGTCTGTTAAACGGCTAAATACCGTCTTATACGACTGATAATCGGAATCAGAGAAGCAAACAAATGTTACTTGTCCGGGAAGATCGTGGTTTTTGAGGTATCGTCTCGTCTCGTTAAGAGCAATTTCTGCTGCCTGATCGATCGGGAAACGGTAGGCTCCGGTACTGATGGAAGGGAAGGCTATGGATTTAATATTTTTAGTATCGGCAAGACGCAAGCTATTTTTGTAACAATTGGCAAGTAATTCGCGCTCATTGCGGTTTCCACCGTGCCACACGGGACCAACAGTATGAATAACATATTCAGAGGGGAGTTTGTAGCCGCCTGTTATTTTAGCTTCTCCTGTAGGGCAGCCATTCAAGGTTTTGCATTCGGCAAGTAGTTTGGGGCCGGCGGCACGGTGAATGGCACCATCAACCCCGCCTCCGCCCAAAAGGCTGGAATTGGCAGCGTTGACGATGGCATTCACTTTTAATTTCGTGATATCACCTTTCGCAATTCGTATGCGGTCGGTTATTGACATTTGTGTTCGTCATTTTGATGAATATACCTTGTCAGTCGTTGGTTGCCTGAAACAGGTGAATATCTCTCTGCGGGAAGGGAATGTTGATTCCTTCCTTGTCGAAACGCTGTTTAAGTTCTTTGGTCAGATCAAGCTTGGTATTGAGAAAATCACCGCTTTTTGTCCAGAATCGAACCATCAGGTTGACCGAACTATCGCCCAGGTCTGAAACGGCAAACATCGGAGCCGGATCAGATAATGTTCGCGAATCGGCTTCGACCACTTCTTTGACAACTTTTAAAGCATGATCGATATCATCACCATAGCCAATTCCTATTGGAATATCTGCACGACGGGTTTCATTTTGTGAATAGTTGCGAATTTCCGAACCCCATATTTTAGAATTAGGCTGATAAACATTGATATTATCGAACGTGTGCAACTTGGTCATGAATAAGCCAATTTCATCGATTATAGCCAACACTCCACCCGCTTCAACAACATCACCAACTTTAAATGGACGAAAGACGAGCAGCATAACTCCTGATGCCACGTTGCTGAGCGATCCTTGCAGAGCTAAGCCAACGGCAAGACCGGCAGCACCAAGTACGGCGATGATGCTTGCCGTCTGTATCCCAAAGTTGTTCAGAACCATTAATAAGGTGAATGTGATGCCAAGATACCGAACGATATTGGCCAGAATAGGGATAAGAGTGACGTCAATCTTTCCTGTCTTCTGCAACCATTTCCGGATTCTTTTGCCTAACCAGCCGGAAATAACCCAACCGACGATCAGAATGATAATCGCTCCGACTACCTGGAGCCCGTACTCTGTTAATAAGGGGACAATGGAATCCCAAATTGATTGCATATCTTGATTCATGTAAATCCTCTCAGGTAAGTTATGTGTTGTTATAAGTAGGTAATTATAATTGTAACGAAATCGTTTCCCACCAAAAGGTTGAGGCGTTTATAATTACATCTTTTCCCGATTTCCAGTGGTTGTCCCATCGATCATGGCGCTGAGTTTCTCCCCACCCTTGATACCAAAGTCGAGTGTGCGAATGGGGAAAGGTATCGTGATATCATTTTCATCAAACGCTTTCTTGATGAGCATGATTGCCTGGCTCTGTGGTTCCAGGAAGTCCGATTGATTTATAAAAGGCACCCAGAATTGGACTACAAAATTGATGGAGCTGTCGCCAAACTCCTGGTAATAAAGTTTGATATCTCTGCCGGGTGTCAGGTTTTTAACCCTGCCTACCGCTTCAAGTGTCACATTTTTTACTTTTTCCAGATTATCACCATATGAGATACCTACTGAGAGGTCAATTCTGCGTGACTTCTTCTTGCTGTAGTTTACAAGCGGGGATTCGAAAACAGTTTTGTTGGGCATATACACAATTTGCCCCTGTGGTGTTTCGAGGATTGCGTTGCGCAGATTAAGCCTTTGAACCTTACCATAATAATCACCGGATTTTATCCAGTCGTTAACGCCAAAAGGGTGTCGGAGCGAAAGAATCACACCGGCAATGAAGTTGGAAGCAATATCCTGGAATGCAAAACCTAAAGCCAAACCGATAATACCGGCACCGGCGAGAAGGGTCTTAACGGTATCATCGAGCTGGAGAACGCTAAGGCCGATGAATAAACCAATCCCTGTAACAGATATAGCTACGACGCTGCCAACAAGATGAATAATAGTGAGGTTATCGGTGACCTTCGCCAGAAGACGCTCTATAAGTCGCCGTAAGGTCTTGGATACCACATAAAAAACGATAACAACCAGCAGTGCGATGACCAGATTCGGCAGCATGCTGATAGCCGTATTCAGCCAAGTCTCCAGTTTGCCAGCTATAAGATCATATGCCTTTGATATTTCCATAAGCATTGACGCAATAATCAATTTTAGTAAAACCCTCCATTCTCACAGATTAAGTCCTTTTCAAACATGTATGGGACTTTATGTACATCAGTTAGTAAAAAATGGTTCCCATGTTGTTACAATAACATGGGAAAATCCATATCATTTTTTGTAACCTTTGATAAGCCGATTCATGTCCAGGGGCAATGGAGCCTCAAAAGTGACCTGTTTCTTCTGTGACGGATGTATCAGGCTGACGCGCCACGCATGCAGGGCCTGACGGTTGATGAGGGGTTCCAGCATTTCTTTCTCTTTGTAATGACGGTCGCCTATTACGGGATTACCAATTTCGGCAAATTGAACACGAATCTGATTTTTTAGCCCGGTAATAAGCTGAACACCAACCAATGCAGCTTTCGGATATTGCTCATGAACAACATAACGCAGTTTAGCCTGAGCACTGTCGGGATCTTTTGGAGATACGGAGATATTTCGAAATCCCTTTTTGACCAGCTTTAGGTGATGCACCAGAATTCCTTCTCTCTTTGCAACAGTGCCGCGCACGAGAGCGAGGTATTCACGAACAGGCTCATGTGCCCTGAACTGGCGGACCAATTCGTGGCGTGCCGTCTTATTTTTGGCGAAGACAACGATACCGGATGTATAACGATCAATGCGGTGAACAACTAAAATAGCTGAAGATCGGGAGGTGAGATCCCGGCGGAGCATATCCAATAAATTGGGTGCTGAAGACTTGGGGATTGGGACTGTCAGTAAGCCTGGTGGTTTGCTGACAGCAACCAGATCTTCATCTTGATAAATGATTTTGTAGGGTTCAGCCGGTATGTTTTTCTTTGGATCTCGTTTGGACATATAAAAGAGTTGTGGGAATCAGACAGTCATTCTATCTAATTCAGCAAGCATTTCGCGTGTTTCAGCGTCTTCGGGAAACCTGGCGGAACTGTTGATGAGCACGACCTTCGCTTCGCTAGTCCTGTCAAGTCGTGCCAGTACGGCGGCAAGGTTCTGGAGAACATCCGGGGTTTCTCCGCCCTCTTGAATGCTCCTTTTGATTACAGGCAGGGCGTCTTCGTAACGTTCCAGTTCCATCAAACAGATAAAGTATTCATTGAGCAATCCTACATGCCCGGGCCAGTGTTCGAGTGCTTTGCTGTAAGCTTCTTCAGCCTGAGGCCACATCCGGAGTACACTGCATAAAGAACCCATCATAAATTGGGCGTATGCCAGATCGCCGCCGGAAAGTTTAGGGATGAGATCAACAAGATAGAAGCCGATCTGATCGAGCTGATGGGAAATATTTACGCAGGCGTCTTCGTCATTTTCACGTATGCCTTCTTCAAATCCCTCAATCAAATCAACTAATTCTTCCGATTTCCGAACTAGTTCCTCTTTGATCGTTTTATCAGATCCCATGGGTAAAAAATTGATAACAGCCAGGTTTCAACAACTGGCTTTGATTTCTCCAGCCGAAACTGATATTAGTTCAATTCCATTTCAATGCCGTGAACTTCCTTAAGGATAGAGAGGGCATTTTTATCTTTTTCCTGCATCACCTTATGCTGTAAATTGGTGATCAGATTAGCTTTCCCTTCTTCAAAAGCTGTTTCTTTTGCAGTTTCCTCAGAGCCTGTTCTGACGATTAAATGGAGATCGTCGGCGCGAATGATACTGAAGAGGCCGTCTTCGTTAAAAGCATGTGAGCGAAGGTCTTCGTATTTTTTGAAAAGGTCTGGAAATTCTTTTGTCGTTTCCGCCTTTTGCAGGATATTCACATCCTGAGGTCCGGTGGCACTTAGAGAAACATGACAGAGAAAGAAAAATTTTTCCTGGTACATAGTAAGATCGTCGTTTATTTGGCTTATCAGGAGATAGCAGTAGAATACCGGCTCGTCACTTTACTTTGCCGGTTGCTGTATTTCTGGTACGCAATATAACAGATTTTGTAGTATTATTTGCGCTGATTACTAATTATCCTCTTATGCTTGAAAAATAGAAATAAGACGCCGGATTGTGCCATTCTTTCATTTTGTCCGGTAAAAAAATTGAGATTGACTATGAGACGAATATTTCCCAAATCCATTACATTTCTGGTACTTATCAGCTTACTTTTGGCTGGTAATCTTTTGGGTCAGGTTCACAATACTCCGGATGATGCCGGAATGTGGTTGTTGCCTCAGCTGAAAGGCCCGGTATATGCAGAAATGAAGGCCAAAGGCTTAAACGTGCCGGCCAGCCAGTTTTACAGTGCTGATTCTGCAACACTCAACAAAGCGATCGTTCGTGTCAACATTGGAGAGAGTGGCGGAGCTACCGGTTCGTTCGTGTCCTCCAATGGATTAATCCTGACCAATCACCACGTTGCGTATGATGCGGTTGCATCTGCAAGCACCGTCCAGCAGAATTATCTTGAAAATGGGTTTATTGCTCATAACCAGTCAGAAGAAATACCGGCCAAGGGATATACGCTTTACATCCCTATCGGGGAAAAAGATGTGACCAGCCAAATAAAGTCGCAGTTACCGAATGGCCTCTCCCCTGAAGAACGTGCACAAAAGGAGCAACAGGTTCGCCAGAATATGGTAACCCAACGTAAGGGCGACGACAAGGATCTGGAAGTTGAAATCGATGATTTCTGGGCCGGCAATAAGCAGTACATGATCGTTTACAAGGTGATACGTGATGTACGCATTGTGTTCGCCCCGCCGTCATCAGTTGGAAAATTTGGAGGTGACATTGACAACTGGATGTGGCCCCGCCATACCGGCGATTTCTCATTTTTACGGGCATATGTTGCCCCGGATGGCTCCGGCAGAACATATAACAAGGATAATGTACCCTATCATCCTGAGCGCGTGCTGAATATCAGTCTTAACGGTTATCATCCCGGAAGCTTTACGATGATCATGGGTTTTCCAGGAAGCACGTATCGTCACCAGAGCAGTTATGCGTTTGATTTTTATCAGAACCACCGTAATAAATATTTGATTGACTCCTTCCAGGCTATCTTGGATGGACTTGAGTACGCTGCTGATCATAATCCTGAGGAAGCCGTAGCCAATGCATCTGACCGTGCCGATTTCGCCAACGAGCTGAAATATTTCCAGGGCGTCCAGGAAGGCTTCAAAAAATATCACATCGTAAAGCGCCGGCGAGACCAGGAGGATGCGTTTAATAAATGGATGCAGCAGGATCCTTCACGTGAGAAGCGATACGGCGGCGTGCTGGATTCTCTTAAAAAAGGATTTGCACTTGCCGATCAGTCCGGAGATGTGATTTACAGCACTTATTACACGCTCAACTATTCAAAACCGCTGCAGGCGGCTGCTCTCTTTAATCAATATTACAACTATCTGAATGGTAAAAACGAAACTTTTGACGCGGCTAAACAGGACAGCTTGCTTGCCCGACGTTCGCGGCTGGTGAACGAGAAAAATATGGATGCCGAACTGTTGACACTCAAGGAAATGCTGAAGATGCTGGCTAATTTACCGGCTGACAAGCAAATTCCATACATCGAACAACAGTTTGGGGCACTGAGCGGAGATAAACTTGACAGCGCTATCCAGTCGTATCTCAACAAGCAGTTACAAACCTCAATCGTATTCAATGCCGGTCAGGCACGAGGTTTTCTAAATCTTGATAAAAAGACGGCAGAATCGTTGCCTAAAGATGATATGATCCAGCTTTATGATGTGTTGCATGATGCTTATATGAATGCACGTCAGACATATGTACAGCATTACGGCATCGTCGTACCGGCACGTAAGATTTATGTAAAAGGCATGATGGCGTTTCGGAATGATTCGACTGAATATCCTGATGCAAATTTCACACTTCGAATGACTGGCGGGCGAATCATGGGATATCATCCGGAGGATGGTGTTTATTACCTGCCGCGGACAACATTCAATGGAGTCATCGCAAAAAATACAGGTAAAGAGCCATTTAATGTACCTGAGTTTCTGATGGATTGGTACAAGAACCATATAACTCCCAAAGGCACGTTTGAACCTCATAATCAATATCTGACAAGTACAGACAGTCTTATTGTCTGCTTCCTTTCAACCAACGACATTACCGGCGGAAATTCGGGAAGTCCCGTTATGGACGCCAACGGAAATGTGATCGGAGTGGCATTTGATGGTAATATTGAGGGGGTCGTTGGCGACTATTTCTTTGATCCGGACTTAAACAGAACCATTAGTGTGGATATCCGCTACGTGCTGTTCCTTACTGATAAGATTTATCATGTCGATCGCATCATGAATGAGCTTCATATTGTCAATGAACCAACGATGGCAACCGAATAATCACGGACTGATAAGATTAACAGATTGCAAGGATTACTACCCGGCAGGATGTTTGTTCTGCCGGGTTTTTTTATGTAGGCTGATTTTAATGGTCTCGTAGTGGTAAAGTATTTAGACATATTCAGGATATAGGAGAAACAAGTATGGTAAAAAGACTTATGCTAACAACGGCTTTGATAGCATTTGTTCTCTTCAATGCCGATGGTCAGAATAAAACCAAAGACTATTCCGGTCCAGGTATTCAGGATAATGCACTCGGAGTATCATTCATCCAAATCGGCAGAGTTGCAAAATCCGACGACACAACGTACAGCATTAAACTAACCTCCGATACTTCCCCCACCCAAACAGCGGTTGCAAATATATCTGTCTCCGGCAGGTTATTTATTGATTTACCCGGTAGTTACGGTGGAAAGGTGTATCTTGATTCTCCGGCCGGGACCAAACTCATTCACAATAGAGTAAAAGTAGATTCAATAAATATTGACGGCCTATATTTCCGACGAGAATATTGGGCTGTTTACGCCGGCATGGGGCAGTGGGATTGTGTGATAAATTGTTACTCAAAAGAAAGCGGCAAATATTACATTGTTTCCCTGGTTCAGGGTAAACAGGTAGGCAAGCCGGGTGAAATAATCGACAGTAATAAAATTACTTCCGATGCATTACAATTGAAAGCGTTATCTACCATGCAGGATACAACCAAAAATATCGTGGAAAGTTTTAATAAACTGCTGTCATCCGTACAGATTCAGAATAAAAAATGAAGGAACGATGCGGGTGAAGAAATTTTTTTTACCGTTACTTGTCGGCGTTTCTCTGCTACTAAGTTTAATATTCCCAATCAATACTTACGCCACTCAGGACTCATTCCCCATAGGCGGAAAGGGTATGTTCCTTTGGAAATTGTGGAGTTCAAACGGCGGCGGTAAAAATTTAAATGCCATCATAGCTAAATTGAAAAACACCGGGGTTACGTGGCTGGTAATTAAGATGGGAGACGGAGACAGTTATTATAATCGTCCGGGTAAAAGTCTGTACACTTGGGCCACCACGAATTACGGCGGTATGGACAATGTTGTCGCAATCTTCCATGCCAACGGAATTAAGCTTCTTGGTTATCAGTATGTTTATGGGGTCCAGCATCATTGGGGCGATGCGGTTACCGAGACGGATGTTGCCAACTCCATACTGAATATTAAAGGAATAGACGGACTTCTAATCGACGCAGAGATAGAATACGATGTATTAAGTACTCGCGTTTCCGCAGCACGGTCATATTGCGACAGTATTCGCGCGCATCATCCGGATGCTTTTATAGGACTTACATCCTGGGCGCGCATTACGGGTCATGCCACATTTCCGTGGACAACCTTCCTCGACCGCGTGGATGTAAATATGCCACAGACGTACTGGGCCGCGAGGCCGACTACTCCGCAATATGAGCTCAGCTTAATGAGTAGTCAGTTTGCCTCGAATACTAATACATGGGTAAGCCAGGGCGACAGCGCTGCAAAGCCTATTATGCCGCTGGGACAAGGTGTTTACTTCGGCTATAGTAACGACGTTATGAGCGGCGACATAACCAGTTTTTGCAATCTCTCACAGTCAACGTATAGCTATCCTGGCGTAAGTCTGTGGGAGTATGATCAAATTAGCCATTCATTCGTCTGGGATGAGTATACTGCGGCATGGCAGGTTACGACCGGTATTGATGAACCGGTTGCATCTGTTGCCTACGAACTATCGCAAAATTATCCCAATCCTTTTAACCCGACTACGACAATAAATTATTCTGTTCCGAGAAGTAGTTTTGTCACGATAAAGGTGTATGATGTTCTGGGAAATAAAGTTGCCTCATTAGTGAATGAAGAAAAGAGCTCCGGTAATTACAGTCTACATTTTAACGGTGCGGGTCTTGCAAGCGGAATTTATTTTTACACAATGCACGCAGGGAATTATACTTCCACTAAGAAATTTATTCTAATGAAATGAGCTGCGTTTCAATTCCTCTAAGGTTCGATTAAGACTATTTACTTCTATATTCATTGTCTTAAAATTAACGGGTTTCAATTCCTCTTAGGTTCGATTAAGACTACGTCTGATCGATCACAAGATCATTCGCCTGGAAGTTTCAATTCCTCTAAGGTTCGATTAAGACTTAATACTGGACAAGGAAATAATATGCTATTTCCGAGTTTCAATTCCTCTAAGGTTCGATTAAGACAACCGGAATAAATTCGTGGTCTGCTTTCTCGAACGCGTTTCAATTCCTCTAAGGTTCGATTAAGACCCCGTCAAGAGGTTAGAGAAGACATAACCCGCATTTGGTTTCAATTCCTCTAAGGTTCGATTAAGACCGTCGAGCAGCGCTACGGCTAATATTAGGAAAGCCTGTTTCAATTCCTCTAAGGTTCGATTAAGACCAAGGCAGGGGAGTGTCGGGTCCTGTTCGGTCACGTTGTTTCAATTCCTCTAAGGTTCGATTAAGACTCAGGATAATTTAGCACAGAAATTAGGTTTCACAGACGTTTCAATTCCTCTAAGGTTCGATTAAGACCCCTTACACATATCGTGTTTTTTGATGCGGCAACTTGTTTCAATTCCTCTAAGGTTCGATTAAGACCTGAATCCAGATGCATACTTATCTGCCGCCGTCTGTCGTTTCAATTCCTCTAAGGTTCGATTAAGACAAGCCCTGACCATGACAGATCAGGGCTTTTTTATTTGTTTCAATTCCTCTAAGGTTCGATTAAGACTATTGAAAAAATGCCTTGGTTTAATATTAAAGAGCCTGTTTCAATTCCTCTAAGGTTCGATTAAGACTTTTTGATATGGTTTCGTGTTCTTTGAATTTTTCCAGTTTCAATTCCTCTAAGGTTCGATTAAGACGGGCTCGCTTTGCATTGCTGGGTTACTTACATTGTTGTTTCAATTCCTCTAAGGTTCGATTAAGACACACTACTTGAGTAAACAGTTGTGCTTGCATTTGCACGTTTCAATTCCTCTAAGGTTCGATTAAGACACGCTGTATCACCAGCATTTCGAAAAGCATAATCTGTGTTTCAATTCCTCTAAGGTTCGATTAAGACTGGCTCGCTTGGTTTATGTGGGTTACTTCCATGAAGGTTTCAATTCCTCTAAGGTTCGATTAAGACAGTATGTGACAAATACTTCCGATAGCGGGTATCGAAGTTTCAATTCCTCTAAGGTTCGATTAAGACACTCACATAAGGTTTTAGCTAATGGATGGGTGAAGCGGTTTCAATTCCTCTAAGGTTCGATTAAGACTATCGTAGCCGAACTTGCCATCACCCCAACAAAGGTGTTTCAATTCCTCTAAGGTTCGATTAAGACTAGCGGTTTTTATTGCTGCAGCACCGGCAAGCGCAGTTTCAATTCCTCTAAGGTTCGATTAAGACGATTCACGTCTTTTTCACCCGTTTCTGTATCAACCCGTTTCAATTCCTCTAAGGTTCGATTAAGACGATGGCGGGCCTTACTGCAGCGACAGGTTCATTTTCGTTTCAATTCCTCTAAGGTTCGATTAAGACAACGACATTGAGATCGTCCGCGACTACCTGCACTATTGTTTCAATTCCTCTAAGGTTCGATTAAGACATGATTAAAAAAGAGTTGCTACTAAAAAAATACGTTCGTTTCAATTCCTCTAAGGTTCGATTAAGACAATAGATCTCGCTCTAATTTTCCAATTTCTTCAATTGGTTTCAATTCCTCTAAGGTTCGATTAAGACAATGTTGAGATCATATAAGGCGATTATGAATAAAGGTGTTTCAATTCCTCTAAGGTTCGATTAAGACTATCGCGTATAGTATCACCATGTAAATTGTGATCATGTTTCAATTCCTCTAAGGTTCGATTAAGACCGGAGTCACGGCAGATGGCAGTAATAACGTAAGTTCCGTTTCAATTCCTCTAAGGTTCGATTAAGACCCCTGGAAGAGGGCTTACGGGAAGCACTTAAAATACGTTTCAATTCCTCTAAGGTTCGATTAAGACTCCAAGTCCAAGCATTTGTTCCTTGTCTTGTTCCTTGTTTCAATTCCTCTAAGGTTCGATTAAGACTACTGGATATTCTAGTAGCAACTTTAATTACGAGCTGTTTCAATTCCTCTAAGGTTCGATTAAGACGGTGTTATCAAGGATTCGACCACTCATGAATGATCTGTTTCAATTCCTCTAAGGTTCGATTAAGACTGAAACTCGTCTGCTGAATACATACACCTTAGAAAGGTTTCAATTCCTCTAAGGTTCGATTAAGACCCGCGCTACATGGTCAGTCGGTGACAACATCGACGTTTCAATTCCTCTAAGGTTCGATTAAGACCAACAGCGCAGGTAGGAATGCATTATTGTACATTCAGTTTCAATTCCTCTAAGGTTCGATTAAGACGCTGTCGTTCAATGTTGAAAGGGATGAGGCCAGCGCAGTTTCAATTCCTCTAAGGTTCGATTAAGACTTTGCTGCCTGTGATCGTAATGCATCATGTATAGCAGTTTCAATTCCTCTAAGGTTCGATTAAGACCGCTCAAATCAAGCTATAAAACCCTGTTGTTTTAGTCAATATATCGGATTTTTATTTTGGGAGCGTCGTCGAACGGTAATAACCGGAAAATCCCCGGAGTTTGACAACCGCTCTAATGAAGCGTATTGGCCGTATTTATAGAGATTAGCACTCAGCGCCCGAACCCTATCGACTAAAATCAGAACGACGACGACAAAACCGGTCATAGAACCGTATCAAGAGGACTTTTATCTTTGCCCAGCACATCCTTTTCCAGCCACCTCTGATCGCGGCTCATGAAAAAAATCAAGCTATCCTCATCTTTCATGATTTTCCCGGCCCGGTGTTTGAGCTCTTTTAAGGTAACATCTGAAATCTCTCCTTCAAAGACCGAATTCTGGATCCAGTTCAGATATTGGCGGCACAGTTTTAGCATCTTGGTAACGCGTTTCTCGTTGATATCATACACAGCAATCACATACATGACTATCCTCCGGGATCACCACCATATTTTGAATGGTTGATACGTTTCGATGTCGAGTAGGTGCTTTGTTAGTTTATAGCACTCTATGCGGATCAGATGCTTGTAGCTGACCTTCCTGCCGATGGTGCGGTGCTTGATGGTTTCTGCCAGCCTTTCCTCCCATGCTTTAACAAACGTCTTTTTCCCCTTTGGCTTTAGAACGATGCCTTTCACCTTCCAGTCGAAATCGTCATCCTTGATCTGGTGTTTGTTGAACAGTCGAAAGATCAGCCGATCAACCAGGATTGGTTTGAAAACTTCAGCCAGATCGAGAGCAAGGGAAAAGCGCCTATATCCGGGTTCATGCAGAAAACTAATCGTTGGATCGAGCTGTGTGTGATAGATCTGATCGAGGCAGGCTGTATAACACAGCATATTGCCAAAGGAGATCAAGGCATTGACTTCGTTTTCGGGTGGCCGTCTTGTGCGTTCTCCCATCTCGAAATCATTGATAATCGTATCGAATGCCCGGTAATATATTTGCCGGATATTACCCTCTACTCCCATCAACGATTCAATGTCGTCTGCCTCGGTGATCTTAAGGGTCCATTGCTCCATTTCGTTGATGACCGGTCGCAGCTCTTTATCTCTGCGCTGATAATACGCCAGGTTCTTTTGCATATTGGCAGCGGCTCCGATTATGAAACGTCTTGCAATGAGCAACCGGGTGGTCGGATTCTGATAGGCAATGGCCTGGGCCACCCGCAGCTTCCCGGCCAGCAGGTATTCTTTGGGATAAAAGGAGCCGGTGTAGTGTTCATAATAATCAAAATAGTGGATGCTGATTTTATGCTTGCCCAGAAAGTTCATCACCGAGCTGTTGGTATCCAGACTGCCAAAGCAATACAGGTCGTCCACACCTTCGATCGGAAGGTAACGGGGTGTTCCTTCCTTGCCATCGGCATCGACCGGAACAAATTTTAAAGTGTTATCCTTTCGACTCAGTCGCCCCGGATTAAACAGGTAATAGGTCTTTTTCATGATATCGGTTATTTGATAAGCCTTCAGCGATCGGCTGTCAGCTTTTTCTTAATTCAAAATTCATAATTCAAAACTCAAAATTACCTTACTCCTTTTCTCCACTGTAACAGAATTCAAAATAGCTGCACGATTTACATATGGGCTTTTCTATAAGTGGCGGACATTCATTTTGATGAATTAATGTGGTAATGTCCTCCATCATCTTTTTTAATTCTCTGCGATCGTTATCCGTGAGTTCAACCTTGTGGGTTTGCCGCAGTTTGGGATACTCCAGGATCGCCGTCACGCCCTCGATGCCGTATTCCTCCAGGACCAGGATGTAATATTTCACCTGGGCCAGATGCGCATGTTCCACCTTATTTGATTTCTTCACCTCGTGGATCACCTTGTTGGCGGCGTCATAATGATCGATCTTAACCGGACCCACACTAAGCTCCCGGTACTGCTCTGCGCGGTCATCGTAGCTCGTCTCGCCGATGAACTTGCCTTCGGCTACCGTTTCGGAGGTATACTCCATCTGGATATGATTGGCGAACAACCACAGTTTCCGATGGCAGATTATCCAGTAGGCGATTTGTGTGCCGGTAACCTGCATGTATTCCCCTTATTTATGAACTCTCTAATTCTAAATGGTACAAACAGTTATCGTATAGAGGGGAGAATTCTTTATTCGTGCGCCAGACCTGACCGGTTTCCAAATCCTGTCAGGTCTTACCCGGGTCAGAGGCAAAATGAAAATGACAACAACAACAAGTGATCTTGTCCGATAGTATTAGTCAGCCTTCTGATTTTTTTCATCCCGCTTTTCCGTTAAATATCGTTCCGGCGAATACCGGCCGGTAGCCGCTCCCTCAAGGGCCTTTAACGCGATGGTCTGAACTTGTTCGCCGGCTACATTGGTCTTTTCGTTCAATTGTTTAATCAGTGATTCTTGCTCCTTGATCTTATTTTCCAGGGACGAAATCGTCTGTTTCAGAAGTCTGACCTCGCTCTGCATCTCTTTATCTGCCAAATTCTTTTCATATTCAAACCGCGTATTCAGTTCTTTTTCAGTCTCCTTATGGGCACTGGCGACTGCTTTTTCCAGTTCGGCCGGAAACGCCTTCACCTTCTTTTTCAATTCGTTAAATTCGATCTCCTGTTCTGCTATGACTTTTTCCCTCTCCGCAAGATCCTTTTCCACAGTTTGCTTCTTTTGGACCAGTTCATTTTCCAATGCCGCTTTTCGGGCGTTGTAATCATCTTCTTCTTTTTTCCGCGTTATGGTGAGGTTGTATTTGTACTCCTCTTCCTCGCGCTTGCGATTCCGCTTCGTAAACTCCTCTTCTTCTTTCAATTGCTGCTGCCGCTCCTTCTGCTCCTTTTCCCACTGCTGGCGTGTTTCTTTCATCACCTGATCAAAGGAGGTATTCTTTTCTTCCATCTCCTTTTCAAAATCCTCCCGTTTCTGCTGGTTGGCCCGCAGGAGCACCGCCAGGCTGTCCGCATTGGTTTTGATGCCATAGGCATCTTCCAAATGGGCTTCTTCATACTCCACGGCCTTCTTCAGTTGCTCCAGCTTCTTAAATTCACCCAGCAGTGCCTCTTCCACGGTGTCGAATGCGCCGCCTATTTCCAGTTTGATGTCGGCCAATCCCTTTACAATTTTCTGCGGTGACATGGAGTCTGCTTCTTTCCGGACCTCTGCCTTCTCTTTTTCAGCTTTCTCCTGCTGGGGATCCTTGTTTTCTTCAGCCTTTAATTGTTCCTGCAGTTCCTTGTAAGCTTCCAGAATCTCTGCCTTAGTGCTTTTGGTGTTTATCTTCTTTGCTGCAGCCATTTGAATGTTGTTTTTAAACGATTAATAAGATTATGATCCGGTGTATTCTAAACACGAAACTACAAATAATTTACTGAAAAACGACAGGGATTTTGGAGATCCGGATGGAGATTTATGATTACGACTCTTCTGTTCGTTTCAAGTGGAAGGAGTTCAAGCAGGGACTCCAGGATCAGCGTTTTATGATTACCATTCGATAAGTCTTAAACCCGGAATGCGACTGAATTCTTTCGTATTCCGGGTGACCAGGGTCCCATTGTTTGCGACCGTTACCGTTGCGATCAGCAGGTCATTTGGACCAATAGAATGTCCACGCGCTTCGCAGGCTGTTCTGATTTCGGCGTACGTTTCAGACATATGGCTCCGGTAATCCACAATTTCAAATGGTTTAAGAAAGGCCTGAAGTTTTTGCAGGTATTCACTCTTTCGGTTGCTTTTATAAAAGCCATATAAAAGCTCGGAATGAACAATAACCGGAATCCTGATTTGGTTGGGTGGTATTTGTAACAGATGATCCCGGATGGAAACAAAGCTGCCCTTCAAAAAATAGATGCAGATATTTGTATCCAGGAAATACATTTAAAGTACTTCCCTCGGTGCATCAGAAGTGGAGCTGTTACGGACCGGGGCCTCAAAACTATCGTCATTTACAGATCCTTTTACTTCTTCCTTATGATTATCATATTTTACCTAAACTGATTAAAGGAAGGCTTCGCAAAACCCTCCCAAAGGTCCAAATCAACCCGGCCAAAATGAATTCCTTCGATAAAATCAAAACGAACGCAGAACAAAACCACAGCATAACATCGGAGCTGGTGGATCAATTCCTGATTTACTATGCCGCGGCAAAGGACCGGCTGGACAGGAAATTTGAGCGGGCAGTCAGGCCCTACAGACATATCGTTTCCGTAATGCCTAAAGGATGGAAGGGATTTTTGGAAACGCAATTCATCGCACATGAAATCTTTAAACAAGGCGGATTGGTTCGCAAGTATCTGAATCATTCGGAAATAAATTTGCGAAGCGATGATGAACTGGAGTATCTGAAACTCGGGAAAGATCATCCCTGGCGATATTCGTTTTGCGAGGTGTTGGACAATCCGCATCCTGATTTCTACACCATGCACGATCTGTTTACGGATGAAGAATACCTTCTTTACTCCGGTGGCATGTCGGATATACTTTTGGAAATACCCGATGTCCAGACCTGGTTCTTGCTGATCGGTTCCGACGGAATGTGTATGCAGACTTATGGGGCCATCGTATATTTTAAATCTTTCGACCGGCAGGATATTACGTTTTTTGCCAGGGAAATGGCTCCCGATCTTGAAAGTGACGCCGACATTGCAGAACACATTGAACTGAATCCCCTTCCCTATTCGATGCTATATTCTGGGGCAGAGTATCCGTTTGTACTGCACAAAACTCACCTCATTAAACACTATGCCGCCAGATATATTGATGAAGATCTCAGCTCTGAACCTTTCAACGACTCGTTCTTAATTGAGTACACGAACAACCTGTACCGGATGAAATTGAAAGATTGGGATGGATTTCCCCACTTTGCCGTTGCTTATTATGATGAAGAAGAAGCGACTCTTCACCTAACAGCAATGACAAGACTGGGATTCGAGAAACTCGTGGAAGCCGTTAACAATGGTGGATATGATTTACCGTCTGAACCAATGGATGCGGTCAGTCCCGCGATGCTCAAGACGGCATCGGATATTTTGAAACAGGAAATAAAAATCAATCCTTTTGATGACTTCTTTGTACCGAAAGATGATGGTAATGAATCTCTGGATGGATTGAATCGCTATCTCAGGTTGCTAATGGATGCCAGAAATAGCGGCATCAAACCGGATATCCGTAAAATGGCCGAAGAGGCAGGTATCGATTATCATACGGCCGTCGATTTAACCGAACAGGTGATGAAAAAGATAGAACGAATGTAATCAGACCCGCAAGGTTTCCGAAAACCTTGCGGGTCTGATCAGGAATTTCGATCTGGTAATGGGTTGATGAACTGACGAACTTTCACACCCCGTTCAGTTCCTCCATCATGGCTCTTCGGGCCTTGTACTTTATTTTGAACTCTGCCAGCAATTGATCCACTGTGCGGTTGCCATCAGGATAAGAGCGAAGCTTTTTTAACATATCGGCCACATACCGGTAATGGTTGCGGCCCATGTTGTGCGCGGCATATTCCGTTATTTTCTGCATATACAAGTGCATTAAATCTCCGGGGAAACGGGGTTTTAAATATTTTTCATAGGTTTGCAGCCCGTCTATACTGGCATTTTCCACCAGATGCAGCAGGCGGTCCCAATACTCCTCTTCTATATATATTTGGGCCCGCACGTGGTTCGGAAATCCCATCAGGCTATCCTTCTTTCTCCGGGATAGCAGTGCCTCCAAACGGGTTGTCCAGTTTTCCGGTTCCGTTTCTTTCTTCAGGAGGTGATAATATTTCATCGCATCACGGCCATTGTAGAAAAGATCTTCAGCAGATTTCACAACGTTTTTATGGTCCTTTAAGAGGATGTAAATTTCGAGCAGTTGATCTTTCCAGTCACTTACCGTACCGGGATGGTTCTTCTGTTGGGCCAGGTTAATCCCTTCCTTCAGAATCATAATGGCTTCTGAGTAGCGGTCTTGCTCAAGAAGACCCGTCAGTTTCATTTTTCGTATACCCGGCAATTCCATGTACTGGTTGATGGTATCCTCCATTTCATAAGTCAGACCATTTTGCTGCAACAGGTGTATTTTATTCATCACCGCGCTTTCCAACCGGTAATCATCGGTGGCCTGGTGAATTCGTTCTTCTGCAAGGTCAAGCGCATCGTTGAACAGCCCGGATGCCTGGGTATAAGGAATCAGTAACGAATCGATCTCATCAAACCCATAATCAGAATAAATGTCTTCCTTTACTTCTTTTGATACCCAGTGAAAAATTTTTGTTTTAAGGGCTTCATCTGCCTTTTCGTCTCCAACGATGGCCAGCAGCAATTCGACTGCATCGTTAAACACAACAACTAACTCCCCGTCCGAGTCGTCGACCAGTTCGTAGTTGCGCGGTATAACTTCAATAATGCTTTGTGCAATCGCCGCAGTTTCTTCGTAATTATTTTGAGTGAAAAGATAATTACCCTTTTCCAGAAGGGTACAAAGTGCGGCCCCGGCCATATAAGCCGCTTCGTAAAAGTTATAACCCCGCCCGTATCGACCGTAGCCGTCAAATACAAAACAGTCCGAAGCTTCTTTTCTATAATCATCAAGGGACACCTGGGGTTCCTGCGGGCGAAAATGCTTAAAAATTTCACTCCGGAAGGAGGCATTCCGGTGAGCATACTCAGACACAAATTGTGCCAGTTTTTCCGGCTCAATATGACGAAGCAGTTCGCTTACTTCTTTGTCTGTTGTTTGTCCGGTTTCTTGTTTCATAATATTTATGGATGATTATTGGGATTCAAAGCATTGATGGATTGAATGGGTAGGTTATTACGAAATCTACGTTACATTTAAGATACCAGACCTGACAGGTTTCCGAAAACCTGTCAGGTCTTTACGCTGTTCAGGTCTTTACGCTGTTCAGGTCTTTACGCTGTTCAGGTCTTTTCAGAGTTCACCATGGTTCGAAAGCTTTTGAAATTTCAAGGTCCGGTATTTGCTGATGAAATTGGACGAATTCCTCTCTGCCGCCAAACCATTGCAAGACAGTTTCGCGGTACAGCAATGTAGGTTTATCCGAGAATATTGTCTTGTATGAACTGTAAGGCCAATTTTCAATATTTTTGGTAAATCCGTGATGAACTGGATTGTAATGAATATAATGGATGATTTTGGTCAGGTAATCATCGGATGCGATCTTCTTGCGTTTGAACGGCCTGTTAAACAAGGACCCTTTTCGATGATACTTCCTGTTGAACGATTTGGCATACGAATTGAAAAAGTTACTGAATGGTTGTTCCACCAAACCTGACAGGTTTCCAAAACCTGTCAGGTTTTTCACATCGCGAACCAATTCCTGTTCACTCCTTATTCCTACCAAGAGATGAAAATGGTTTGGCATCAAGCAATAGCAAAACGTTCTGGCTACCGGTTGAATGTACGTAGCGTACTTCTCTAAGAAATAGCGGTAGTTATCCTTGCAACGGAAGAGGTTCTCATTCCCGTTCGCATGGTTAAAGACGTGATAGTAACAGTCCGGCTCAAAACGCTCTCTCATTGTCCTGGTCCGTTTCGGTGCAAAGGCAAAGGCCAGACCTGACAGGTTTTCGGAAACCTGTCAGGTCTTAAACATATTGGCTCATGTGGTAGCTTCTAGTTGGTGCTCGTAATCAAATCCGCTCATTAATTCCACCAATTTGGCTTTGGCCTTATCCATCGCATCGATAGACTCAGTTGATGTTATTAGGCTACCAGAGGCAGACAGTGAAACAAATATATCTGCATTATCTAAATCTTCTTCGATTACAGGTTTTGCCTTTTCATCGTCCGTAAGTTTGGCCCGGATAGCAGCAGCAACATTTTGAGGATTCTGGCTGATTGCTACTGCGAGAGTTTCCATCAAACTAAAAGTGCGGGCCTGGTTGGAGGTAATTTGCCATTTAATAATTCCCTCGGCTAACGCGTCAATCCATTTAGTACGTATTTCTTTCGGGGCAACTAAACATGGACCGGAAATGTTCTCCGATTCAATCCATCCCTGCTCTCGTAACTTTGTTTCTGTATCTGAAGTAATTTCCGGTTCGAATTCATTTAAAGTTACGCAGAAGAGTCTTCTTAAATCGACAGCAATATCCTGAACAAAAAGCCCTGTGGCTCTTCGATTATCTGGAATCCATTTTCTCCGTAAACTGCGATCTTTGCCTTCAAGTGTGGCAACGACTTCTTCATCAGTAAGAACGTTTCCCTTTGAATCTCGAACAATGATCTCATTATTTGAGCGATCGCTTCTGTCAAATGAGATATCTTCTCTGTCTGTTCCGGCTAATAAAGGATGCAATGGACGCATTGCCGAAATCGACAAGGGACTTCTTCTCTTCAACGTTCTGTCCTTGCCGCCTTTGGCCGCTTTCATCCATCCACCCAATAACTGATCAGCGTATGAAGGGTCACAGGTCCCATACACTTCACCTTCTTTTAACTCATCTTTCGTAGTTATATCCCACAGAAAAGTGGTAGGAGAACCTGGCGTATTTAGAATCGAATTCAATGAATCTAACAATGATCTTTTTACCTGTTGGCCTGAAGAATAGGGGACCCTTCTGCCAAATTGGGGATCGTAATATGTTTTCTGACCATCCTGGACACAGAATACGGTGTGGTCGGCTTTTTTTAGAGTGCGAATATAAATAGTGTACATTGGGACCTCCATTTAGTTTTGTGAATTTCTTTCCTGGTATGCGTAATCGAATTTTAGTAACAGGGCAAAATAAGTGAACTCCTCGTTGCTCATAAAATGGACCTGATCACGCAGTTTTTTTACAGCTTCAACAGTTTCCATCTCAACGTCACGATCACTTACTATCTCTATTAAGGCTTCTAAAAAGTTGTTTTTAATTTTAGCAGCAAACAGCTTTTTCTCAAGCAAATTTTTGCGATCATTTTTTCTCGCGCCCTCCCGGTATTTGACCAAAGCGGCCGCAACATCTTGTGTATATTCAGATATATCTTCCTTGTTTTTTGAGATCATAGCAATCAACCAGGTTTTATATGTTTGAAATGTGATAAGGTTTTCTTCATCCTTTGCCAGTAGTCTGGATCGTCGTTCTTCATATTCTTTTTCCGATTCATTCTTTTTGGGAGAAAGATTCGGTTTCGCCAATTTGATGTTGGAGGGGTCGGCAAAGTATTTCGACAAATATTTAGGTTCCAAAGCCTGTAGTCCAATCGCACCTAACTCACAAGCCCTTTTTATATGTTTCCCATACAGACTTTCAAATTGGCTGGATTTACGTAAATAAGTTTCTTCCCCGAATAATTGCTTATAGATCTGTATAAGCCTTGTCCCGCTTTTTAAATGAAACGGGAAAAAACCTAGGGTTTTATTGGTCTGTCCCAAACCAAAGGCATACGCTGTAAGTGTACTATTTGGAAACTGATTAGAAAGGCTGAAAAATAAACGTGACCATTCAATAGTATTGGCCTCCATTTTTTTCTCATCAGCACTAAATATTCCGAACGTCTGTAAAGCTGTAAAATTAAAATCCTTCCTAAATTTCCTGCCAAAATAATATGTAAGCCATTGCCCGTTCCATGTTATCACCTGATTGGGTCGTAAAAGGGATAATGTCTCATCATTCAGAAATTTCCTGTACTCTTTCCATCCTTCATAAGTAGCATAGGTGATTTCGGGATCGTTGAACAAAAGAGCATACCCACCGGATACCCCGATACTTAACGCACCACCAATCCAGGATAAATAAATTTCATCTTCATCAAATGTTAGGTCAATATCCGTTACTAAACCGGATGTAGTAGCAAACTCCTTAACTTCAGAAGCCGGATATCCAATGGCAATGCTGGCATCACGTTCTCCTCGTTCGATTTTATCGTGAAGTTGATCTAACTTTTCAATACGCTCTTCCGGTTCGAAGTAGGGTTTCTTTTTTGATATGCCCTGAACAAATGGAGAATTTTGAGCCCACATTAAATATTTGGGATGGTCAAAAAATATCTTAAAGAATTCTTTGTCAAAAAACTCCTTAGCCGTTAGATGAAGCCCATTTCTTCGGTTGAATTCTTCTAAAAAAGTATGTCCAACGGTAGTTGTATACATAATTATAGTATTTGATTTTCTGCAGTGGGTTCTTTGAGTTTCTTTGTCATCAAACCAAACTCTCTTGAATATGCATGCTCAGGAATGAGATAAGGATTATGTCCGATCTGTAATGTTGGCAAGCCATCAACCTGATAGTGACGACATGGAATTTCGAACAGCATTCTGCCTTCATAAGTAGCGTCATCGTATGCTGCAGCGTCCTTTTCTGTGATACAAACGACACTATCAATGTTAAGTAGCTTCATCAGTATAGAGTCATTGTGTGTTAACAAAGGAATGGACCACCGTCCCTTATCATCAAACACGGCACTCTCTTCAATCGAAGGATAATTGATCGTGGTAAATACCAGATCCATTTTTTGTTGAAGTTCTCTCTCTTTTAATGCTCCTCCGTCAGGTAGCACTTGATAACTTTTTTGCAAACTTTCAAGGTCATACGGTTTGGCATCTTTTTCGTTTTCGGGTGGAGGTAATACATAGACCTTTTTCAACTTACCAATTGTATCTTTTGATCTTTTTCGATTAACACGCCCGAACCGTTGAATAAGAGAATCCAAAGGTGCAGCTTCGGTTATCATGATATCAAAACTGATATCCAGACTCACTTCAATCACTTGTGTCGACACCACGATACATGCATTCTCTGAAGTATTAAATTGATAGGTCGGCGAGCCATTTTCATCTAAACCCAATAATGCTGTTTCCTTTTCATTGCGGTCTTTTCTTTTAAACCGGCTATGGATTAGCATTTTTTCAACATCAGGATAATCCCGGGATAGTTGTTCATAGATTTTCTGTGCTTTATCAACCCTGTTACAGATAACCAATATCTTCTGGTCCTGACGAATTGCTTCCTCAATAATGTTATCGGTCTGTTCTAAGTGTTTAATTTTATGAACCTCATGACGATCAAACTGATCCTTTACTTCATCATCAATTTGAACCTCGTACACAGTATTCTTACCAAGAGTCTCAAGAATTTTATCATAAAGGACAGATGGCATAGTTGCTGTTCCAATATGTATGCGGCAAGAAAGATCTTTTAGCAATGTCACAATTTTAAGAACAATAGCCTGAGAAATACCGGAATAGGTGTGGACTTCGTCAAGGATAACATCACACCCCTTCAGATCCATTATGACAGATTCATAGCCTTTACTTCCAAGAATAATCCCTGCAAGCTGATAAGGAGTCAACACTTTTATAGATGCTCCGAACATTTCCTGTAAACTTGTATCGGTATCCCCATCTTCTTTACCAATCAGTGAGGATGCCGCATGCAGAAGTCTTATATCCAAATCCGGATTGCTGTCATGCAATTCTTTTTTGATGCGCCGGTACATTGCATTGATTGAAGCCTGAAAAGGAAGCGTATAAAAAACTCTATCCCGACATCTTCTGAGCAAAAAATCAGTCTTTCCAGCTCCGGTACTTGCTACAACTAAGGTATGGGGTTGGTCGGATTCGGTTGATACCAACGAAAGTGGATAGAAGGGATGTTGACGATCGTAAAATGACAGATCCGGCTTGTTAAAAATGTTTTCTATTTTCGACTTGGTATCATAAATCTGCGCAGAAGCAAAATAGTCTGCACCCATAAGCAGACCGCGCCACCTCGAATAGCCTCTCTTTGTTCTATAAGCGTTATCACAATAATTTATTACTTCATCCATACTATGAGTCGCCTGCTCCCGGCTAATTTCAATATGTGGGAAACCCAATCCACTTAGAATTTTACGTGCATCACGACTCCATTCTTCCCAATTACCCAAGTGATAATCAATTGTATCCACTTCCTCATCTAAAAGGTCAAGCAATCCCTTCTTTCTTGGATCATCGATCATTGATTTATGGTGTGCAATGATCATCTCGATAATTGGCTCACGAATATTCTCAGGGACCAAATCAATGAAAAACAAAGAAGCTATTTCGTGCCTGAAAGTTTGCCTGGGTTTCTCATTTAACAATTGCTTTTGAAAGACGGGATGTGCTTTCCCTATATCATGCAAGAGCGCGCCTTTACGTGCAATATCGACATCCAATCCACAATTTCGCGCGAATTTTTTTGCTGCAATCGAGACATGCATAAGGTGGTCAACCAAAGGTGTCCACTCCGGTTTCCCTTTAGCTTTGATATGTTCACATCGGTTATTCAAAATGCTTTCACGGGATTTCCAAGCGTTTTCAATTTGCCATACATAGGCTTTCCATCGGCAAAGCGATTATAACCGACCAAAAATGACTGATCTCCTTCTTCAAAAATGAGCTCAAATCCTGCAAACATTTCTTCGTTTTCGTCAAACTCGTGTTCACTTACTTCAAAAGAATCTTCCGGAAAAAGGATGTCTTCGTTTCTACATAAACAAATATGTTGCTGTGCAGCCTTACTTGCATCCTCGCTTGATTCAAATGCCAGCCACAATACGGGATTCAATAAAACTCCCCGTACAAGAATGGCAGTGGGTCTTTCGAACTTCGGATTAGCCTTGGTTCCCTTTCGATTCCACCCACGCGGTTGAATTTGTTCTTGTTGTTGTGATATTTGCTCATATGAAATCCGATGTCTGTTGATCTTATGAATCTTTCCGTATTCGTATTTGGTCTGATCCAACAATTCCGGGAATAGCTTCTTCTCCATCCCCTCAACAATAGAAGGTGTCAAAAACTGCTGGCTGAACGTTTCACTATCTCTAACTGCCGTCCAGGGTTTGATAAAACCAAACGGTCCGGAATATTTGACTACGTAATATTTCATTTTGCTTTCCATTGTAAAACCTCTAAGGTTTTCCAAACCTTGGAGGTTTGATCAATAACTATTTCAAAGCTCCAAAACCAATTCCTGTTGAATTACCCAATCCGACATTCCAGGCAAAGGCGATTTGTTCTGGTGTACCGGAAATCTTAACTGGACATAAATTAACCTTGTTGCCGACATCATTGTAATAGATCAACTTTGTCCGGGGGGCACGATAATCCCTGTCAAACGTCACACTTACGCCTTCGTCTGAAAGCCCGGCCTTTTTCAATTTTGTTCTTAATGTTTCTGTCAGGTAGAGATCACTTTCTTCATTATCGAAGGTGTAATGGATCTCTTTTTGATCAACTCTTCTTTTGATTAAAACCGGACTGGCACAGAAAAAGGTAGCTTCTGATCGGAAAGCCGGATCCTCCTGGAGAATTACTTCTTTTACCGTAAGACCGTATCCAAGTGATGGATCTGATTGAATTCCCTGAATAATTTTTTTCAGAACACTACTATCAAACGAGCTAATAAAAAAATGTCCACCCTTATTGAATCGGAGTCCATCTTTAGTAGCATTACCGCCCACCAACCAAGAAAAGGAATACAAGGAGATATCATCGTGAATCTCATTTTTCCCTATCCATTTATGTAATGCTCCCGTTAACATCGGTTGATAGTTAAAAGGGATTAGTTCTCCGTTTGATATGAATTGTATATGTATTCTCATTTTCGAATATAATTTCCTTTTTCTCTAAACATAACCCAAAGAGTGCCACCATACTGTCACCCATTCCCCAAACCTCCAAGGTTTTCGGAAACCTTGGAGGTTTTTTTGCCTGTTTCCTCTTTCAAAACGGCATGTCTTCTTCATTGATATCATCATCATCTACCTCCTCGTCCCCTATAGACCCGCAAGGTTTCAGAAACCTTGCGGGTCTATAGCTTCGGCTTCAACCGGTGTATTTTCTCAAAAGTTCTTACCCCGCCGAACCATTCAAGCACCGTTTCCCGCTTCAGGTGCGTTTCCTTAACAGGTGTTTGAAACGCATGATAACTGCTATATTCCCAATCGGTGATATTTTTTACGAATCCATGGTGAACGGGATTATAATGGATATAGTGAATCAGCTTTATCATATAATCTTTATTCTCCACTTTTTTGCGTTTTAAATTATCCAGAAACAAACTTCCCCGCCTGTTGTACATCTTATTAAAAGCCTTTACGTAAGCGTTTAAAAAGTTGCCGAATTTCCGGCTGATAAGCTTATCGAGACCCGACGGACCATCCAAACCCGCAAGGTTTCCAAAAACCTTGCGGGTTTGAGCTAATTCTTTCTCATCTTTTATTCTTATCGCAAAATGAAAATGGTTAGGCATCAGGCACCAGGCATACGTCTCGGCAACAGGTTCAATGTACTCCCCATATTTTTTCAGGAAATAGGCATAGTTTTTATCCTGTCTGAAAATATTATCATCCCCATTGCCATGATTGTAGACATGAAAGAAACAGCCCGGTTCAAATGGTTCTCTTTTATTACCCATGGTTAGCTCTCCGTTTCGGATTAAGACCCGCAAGGTTTTCGGAAACCTTGCGGGTTCCTTCTTATACCTCCACACACCCAAACCCCAGGCTGTTCTTCTCGCCAAAGCCCGCCTCATAGCCGAAGCGGAGCAGTTCCGCCGGGGCCGTGCATTCAAAATCATACAAATATCCCCGGACCCGTGTCTCCTGCGGGGTATCGGCTTTGATTTTTATAAGACGGGATTTGGGTTTGCCAACGACTTTGAGTTGTAGTTCGTCAGAACATTCCAAAAGTTCGGAACTTTTGGAATGTTGTTGTTGCGGCCTGCTGTTGTACCGCGTCACCAGGTTTTCAAATAAGCGCTGCTCATATTCCGGATGACCGGGAGCCAGATATTCTGTCGCCAGTTTGCCGTTGCTTCCCACGGGACGACTTACGCATACGGGAGACAACGCACGAAACCGCATATTCTCTTTGAATTCGGGGGAACGTAACGATTCAACGGTCCTCACCTCAAAATCAACCTGGCTTTTCCGATCCCCGATGGTAAAGGTATTGAGCTGGAACAAGTCCGGTGACAAAATGCTGAATAGCTTCGTCGATATGAAAAGTCAGTACGAGGCATGCTTCATCCGACAATATCAGAAACCGGTCTCCTTTTACCTTAAAGCGATCTACATCCAGATTGGAGAAGGAAAACAGCTTGAACGACCGTTTCCCTTCGGTGTAGCCGTGATTATGCAGCCATCTGGCAAACGTCGGATCTCCGTAATGGAGTGTCTTATAAATCCATGCCGAAAACTCGTACTGGTAGTTAATCGGAAGGGTCCGGTTGGTATCTGTAACTTCTAAAATCAGTATGACTCTCATGACATATTTGTCAGATACCTTTTATTGCAAGGAGATGCACAGCCGGTTTGTTAAAAACTCAAAATGACAGAATTGCTTGCGCTAAGCATCCTACTCATAATGAAACCAATAACTCGAACCCTCGTGATCAAATAACTTCAGTTTTTACACCACTTATCTAAGTACTCAAAATTCTATTCAATTACAACTTGAAAATCCGGGCTTCGTAATCACACCATCTTTTTCAGCAACTTGGGTATCATCATCCAGGACAAGAGGAACGAGCCGGGTCCGGATATGCGCCAGTCATCCGCCTCGGCCTCCAGGCATATAATGGCAGAAGTGGACATTCGCACAATCGATGTCTCCGGGTTCCCAAGACATAAGAGAGCAATCGTTTCCTCCAAAACAGGATTATGACCGACAATGAGAACATTGTCAGCCGTTTGCGGCAGTTCCTGAATAACGGATAGATAGGTATCAGAGCCCGTTGTATAGAGTTGATCATCAACTTTGTATGGCCCGTTTATTTCCGCCGCATCGATAAGGCCATCCGTGGTTTCTTTGGCACGGACTGCCGGTGAACTGACAATCAAATCGGGCTGACCAACCGATTTTTTCAAAAATTTTCCCATCAAAAGGGAATCCTGAATGCCTTTTTTGTTAAGCGGGCGATCGATGTCATGAAGCGCAGGATCATCGTGCGCCGATTTGGCATGACGCATCAGCATTAAAGTCTTACTCATATGATGACAATTTAGAATAAAAGGCCAGTGTTTAAGATCTGATCGATCTGGGTTATCAATGTAAACGCAACCTGACCAATCTATTAAATGAACCTACTACTCTGGTTTATCGTGCCGGTGTCGGGTTGGATTAAAAAGTCGCTCGACACGGGCAACCACTACCAGGATAGCCAGAACAATCAGTGTCAGTGCTATTGCCAGGTAAAGCTTACCGATGCCGACACTCATCCCGATGCCTCCCGTAAATAATATAGATGCGGCCGTTGTCAGTCCCTCAAGGCGTTCTTCCCTGCCGCGCACGAATATGGTTCCCGCACCGAGAAAACTGATTCCGGTGATAATGGCCTCGATGATACGAATCGGATCGGCACGAACATGTTCGGCCACGGCGGTGGATGTAAGTCTGAATACGACAAAGTCACCCAGACCGATCAGGAGTGCGGCCGAACCGCAGATTAGCATATGCGTACGAAGTCCGGCCGGCTTGTCGGCCCATTCCCGCTCTAGTCCTATAAGTCCACCCAGCAGGATGGCCAGGAGAACTCTCCCGATAACAACAAGTTGTTCATGAAACCCCATTGTGTATCCTCCATCTTTGAAATAGTATCTGTAATCATATTAACAGAATTATGCGAGAGAACGGCAAATCATTTTATGTTTAATCCGCAAATAACAGGCAGAGCGGCCGGCTGGATGTGAATATCGAGATCCAGTTTTTCTTCAGACACAACTTCTCCGTCCATATGAATAGCTAGAGGCTGGGTTAAGTGGATTTGTATATTTCGAACCCGTTGTACACTCAGGTAGGGTATTGGAGGGTAATCGGGGCGGGTTAATTGTTGCATGTAACCGGGGATGCGCCACAACGGCAGGTCCCGAATAAGGACCAAATCAAGGAAGCCGTCTGTTATCTCAGCCTTGGGGGCCACCCAAAAATCTCCGCCTTCCACCTTTCCATTGGCCAAAGCGACCATGAAGTATCGATCATTCAGTGATGTGCCGTCGGCAGTAATCTCAAATTTTTGCGCCCGGTATCCGGCGATGGCACGCAGGGCTGCCAGTTTATAGCGGAATCTGCCTTGCAGGAAAGTATACTTTTGTGCGTAGATATTAGCTAGTCCGTCAAAGCCTATGCCCATGGTATTTAGAAAGATAGCTCCGTTCATCATACCAACATCGATCCTGGTTGGTTGCCCACTTTCCAGCAGTTTAAGGGCATCTTCTATGTTGGTGGGTATATTGAGCGTCTTTGCCAGGTCATTTCCGTTTCCAAGGGGTAAGATGCCCATTGTAGCTCTGCTGCCAAGGAGTCCGGAAGCGACCTCACGGATTGTCCCGTCGCCTCCGCAGGCAACCAGGGTCGGAAAGCGACGTGCAGCTTCAGTGGCCTCACGTCGCAGTGAACGGGCAGATTCTGTTGTTATAAGGACAGAGTCGTCGTTACGGGATCGTATGAATTCTTCGATCTGAGAAAGAATACTTCTGTTATGAGCCCTGTCGGCTGCGGGATTGATTAGAAAACAGTACGGCACCAATTCCCCTCCAATAGACAACTTGTAGTTTGGAAAGAATTCAAACGTTACACCTCTACTCTGAGATAACCAGGAGTATTATAAAAAAATCACTCTCGTAATTCTTCTTCTTTCAGTTGTAGTTTTACAGGTAATTTCCGTAGTCTGGAGAAATCTGAAAAAATTGACCAGCTGACCAAATTCGGGCAACGCGGGTTGGCCAGTATCATCGAAAAGGCCTATCATATAAGGCAAAATATTTCCTGAAAAATATTTATTTTGGTTCGTTTAATAATTTTTTACGTTTTTATACAGTGTGTGTGAGTGATTTTTCAGATGATCGTCATTCAAATTCTGCGGCTATTCTTATATTGTCGCAAATAATTCGAGGTATAGGGCAAGTTCCTTTGTTGCATATCTTGCACTACCCGTGTATTTTCGTTACTCAAATCGAAAAGCGTTTCTTAAACCGTTTACACTAACCAACATGGACATACAGACTCGGAATAATCTTATAAGTGCTGTTTTGATCGTCATCATCATCGGGTTGAGTTATTGGTTATATCGCTCCATTCACGATCCGTATGAAAAAGTATTGGAAGAACAACACATTACTCAGCGTGTTCGTACCCGGATGTCAAATATCCGTGACGTTCTGATTAAGTATAGAAATAAGCACAATCAGTTCCCCCCTAACCTTGATAGCCTTGTAGTTTTTCTAAAAACAGACTCGGCTATGGTTGCTGCCGATGGATCCATGTTCAAGGAAAAGGTAGGAAACTATAATCCTGATTCACTGATATACGATCCTAACCCACCCTATCACGAGTTTAAATATGCTCGTAATGACACCATACGTCCGCAATTGTATCTTTTGGTAGATCCGGCGGACTCAACAAATCATATAGGTTCGCTGACTACAACCACTCAGCTTAACGCGGCAAGTTGGGAATAATCTGCAATGCCGGGAGCCATACCGCAACTTGGCATCTGTTTCTCTGACCGGCAGCTTTTTTATGCTCTTGGGCAGGTTTCATCCAAACATGCCCTTGAGCATATTGGATCGTATGATTTTAATTTCGATGTAACGAGTGCCTTTCGGAATCAGGAATCGGATCATTTCAGGGGTATCTGCGATGTCCTGAGAAGGTTAAAGGAGTCGCACGGTTATAAGCAAATTCAGGTCGTCACTTTTACCGAAGACGAGTGCTGGACCAGCGTTCCAAGGCTGGTATATGAGAAAGCTGATGAGCGGGAAGCACACATGAGTATCATCATGAAGGGTATCGACCGAAAGAGGCTGGAGCCATCATGGTTTGAACTCAGCAATCAGGAATTCCGATTTCTGACGATTCGCAGACACGATTTCACGCACAGCTATCAGCAATTGGGTGAACTTGGTGTGTCGGTGGAACTGTGCAGTGAATTTGAGATCGGTTCCCGGTGGTTGAAACATACGGATGCGCGGGGTTCATTTTTGGTCGTGGCCTGTTACAGAGGGGTGCTTTCTGTATATGCGTACATGTTGGGAAAACTACGGGGAGCAACCTACATTCGATTTGACGATTTTGGAGACCTTCCCTATTTGTGGGCTTATTTTGCGCAAAATATCAAGTGGATGGAAGGTCTTTATGATGAGGTCCTGATTTACGGGATGGAGACCACTCGAGTGATCAATGAACTTTCATCGTTGTGGGATCCAACGGCACGAATAAGGAAACTAAATTCATTGGATGCGATGAAAGTTACGGCCGATGAAACTACATATGGGTTTAGCCTGGAATCCGCTTTTCCCGCCATTATGCTGGCTCTGAATATCTAAAGTACCTATAAGGTACCTCACGTTGAATCAATGTTGAAAGCCACAGTGTTAGTAGTATCGCTTAATTCAACAAAAAACGAAAAAACAGAACTTCAGACATCTTTTAACTCTTAAGTACTTTAGGCACTCCAAGTACTCTACCATGCTATGCGTATTATTACTGGTACACTAAAAGGACGTCGATTATCTTTACCGAATAAAGAGCTTGATATACGTCCAACCAGCGACCGTACCAAAGAAGGAATGTTTGGTGTCATTTCGGCCCGTAAGGAGTTGGAAGGAGTACGTGTGCTCGACTTGTTTGCCGGCACCGGAAATCTGGGGTTTGAAGCTCTTTCGAGAGGAGCCAGCTCGATAGAATTTGTTGACAGCAGCCGATATGTAATCACCCTGATTCAAAAGAATGCCGATCAATTTGGGGTGAGCTCTCAGGTCCACTGTATTCTCAGTGATGTACAGCGGTTTATTCATGGCAGCCCGCGTTCCTATGACCTGGTTTTTGCAGATCCTCCCTATGACTATCCCGAGATGCCGGAACTCATAGACAGGATTATCAATGACGGATGGTTGTCAGACGACGGTTGGTTCGTGCTGGAGCATGATCGCCGGCATGACTTTACCGATCATCCGCATTGTGCATTCTCTAAGCCGTATGGACGCACTGTGGTAACTATCTTTCTCTCATTTCAGGTTTTTGATCCTGACACAGAAGAAATGGAGGATTCACTATGAAAAGGGCTGCTATCTATCCGGGATCTTTTGATCCCATCACCTATGGTCACCTTGATATTCTGGAACGTGCCACACACATGTTTCAAAATGTGATTGTAACCGTAGCCGACAATACGCAAAAAGAATGCGTGTTTTCCGCTGACGAACGAGTACAGCTTATCAATGAATGTATCCATGACAAGACATGGGCGGATCAGGTAGAAATCAAAAGGTTTACAGGACTACTCGTAAATTTCGCCCAGGAACAAAATGTACATACTTTAATTCGCGGTGTGCGGCAAATTTCCGATTTTGAATATGAATTTCGAATGGCGTTGATGAACCGCCGCTTGTCCCCCGAAGTAGACACTATTTTCCTGATGCCGAGCGAAGAGTTGACTTTTGTCTCAGCCTCTCTAGTTAAAGAAGTGGCTTATTGGGGCGGACATGTTGAACAATTTGTTCCCGGGAATGTTGCCGAAGCCCTTCGCAATAAATTCAAGCAACGAAACGATTAACTTGCGTAATGAAGAATTGAAATCCCAAACCAATCGACCAAATTAGTCTATACCTATGATATCAAAACGTGCTTCACAGATTGCTCCGTCTGAAACTTTGAAAATCACCGGCCGCGCCAAGGAATTGCAACGAGCCGGAAAACCCGTCATTTCGTTGAGTGCCGGTGAGCCCGATTTTCTTACCCCACGCTATATTTGCGATGCGGCTATTGAGGCCATCAATGCCGGATTCCATGGTTATACTGCTAATCCAGGTACGCCGGAACTACGCCAGGCAATAGTCGATAAACTGAAACGGGATAACGGACTTGACTATAAGCCATCACAAATTGTTGTAAGTAACGGTGCAAAACAGTCTGTGGGTTTCTCGTGCCTCGCCTTAATCGATGAGGGCGATGAGGTGGTCATCCCCGCTCCATATTGGGTTTCATATCCGGAAATGGTCAAACTGGCAGGGGGCACACCGGTTCCGGTGTCAACCAAATTTGAAAATAATTACCGGCTCACTGCCGCTCAGCTCGAACAGGCCATCACCGACAAAACAAAGGCCCTGATCCTGTGTTCTCCATCCAATCCAACGGGAAGTTGCTATTCGGCAGATGAGTTATCAGCTTTGGCTGACGTTTTGCGGAAACATCCGAAAATCGTAGTCATCTCCGATGAGATATATGAATACATTGTCTTTGATCAGAAACATGTCGGCATCGGACAGGTCGCCCCTGATTTGAAAGACCGGCTGGTAGTGATCAATGGTTTCTCCAAAGGGTTTGCCATGACAGGATGGCGCCTCGGTTATCTGGCAGCACCGGAAGCCATAGCATCAGCGGTCGCAAAAATTCAGAGTCAGGAAACATCGGCTCCTTCCTCCATTTCCCAAAAAGCCGGCGAGGCGGCATACAAACATCCGCTGGATGAAGTCCATTCTATGCGGGATGCCTTTAAAAAACGCAGGGATTTTATTGTTGATTATCTGAATAATCTGGAAGGAGTATCCTGTTTCAAACCGGGTGGGGCTTTTTATGTGTTTCCTGACATCTCCGCTTATCTGAACAAGAAGACAGCCGATGGAAAGGATATAAAAACAAGTACCGACCTCTGTCTGTATTTGCTTGAAGAGTACAACATAGCACTGGTTCCTGGTGATGCCTTCGGAGAACCCAACGGAGTTCGAATCAGTTATGCTGCATCTATGGATAACATTAAAGAAGCACTCGAAAGACTAAAAAAGGGTTTAAGTTCGTTGCAGTGACGATTTAAATCTATCAGAATATATAGTTATAAAGGATCGTGTCTCTTCGTGAGACGCCATCCTTTTTGTCGATTTTTAACTGAAAAAGTTGCAAATGGTTATAGTATGGCACGTCTTTTGAGGTCAAAATAGCCTGAATGTAACCATTAACTAAGTGAGTTCGGTTATGCCAACGTATGTATATAAAAGGGAAGATGGTACGACGTTCGAGTTGATGCAGGGCATTAATGATGAGCCTCTTGAAATAGATCCGGAAACAGGACAAAGAGTTCGTCGTGTGATTACAGGCGGTGCCGGGGTTGTGTATAAGGGTACTGGTTGGTATGTGACGGATTACAAGAACAAGTCGAATGGTTCGTCAGATAGCACTTCGGCGTCGAAAAAAAGTGAAAGTTAATCAGGGGAAAAGGATAATGTCCCCGGTTTTTTTATGAGTTCAAAGATCTCAACAAAGGCTTCCGGCGACAAGGGGGAACGACTGGCTGTTCACTATCTTGAGAATAAGGGTTATACGATTCTTGAGCAGAATTACCGGTTTGAGGAAGCTGAAGTAGATATTATTGCATATCAGGGACATGAAATAATTTTTGTTGAGGTAAAACGTCGCACGAGTTTATCTTTCGGTTATCCTGAGGATGCAGTTACAGAAGATAAGAAGCGTCGTATCGCTAAAGCTGCCGAAGCGTGGCTGTATGAACGTAAGATGGATGGCGCACCGGTTCGTTTTGATGTCATTTCTATTTTAAGCAAGTCGGAAACGGAACATAAGATCCGCCATTTTGAAAATGCATTCAATTTTGTGTAATATCTGATATATTTGTGAATGACCGGTTTTTATAGATACGAACTATGTCTTCCATTTTCAGGAAAAAGGTAGCAACCATCTTATTGTTGGTGTATGTGCCCGTTATGTTTACGCTGGGTCTCCAACACCACGATGGTCCGTTATATCCGCTACCGGTTACCCTGACCAATACAACTGCTCATACAGTCCCAATCTCTGCGGTTGATGGGTTCTGCATGGCGTGTCATTTTGCGAGCCGTCATTTTTTCGAACAACCGTTCCATATTTTTACATCTGTTCAAAACGTAGCATTTCTGATTGAGCAGAATCAGTACGAGCGTCCACAGGTTTATGTACCCTACACCCGGAAACGGGCTCCGCCTTTCCTGTAATCCATCACTGCCATTTTCTGATTATCTGTTACTGAGGGCGAAAATTGCCTGATATCCAGTTTTAGTGGGAGATCAGGCAATCAGAATTCATCAGTTTCTGCAGATTATTTTTTACAACATCAGAGGTCCATTCTCAAAATCGGTAGTGGGGAGATTATCCGGCTTTAATAATCATCACAAAGAGGATTATTGAACAGTGTCGTGTGGTGACCACTGTAATTGGAATCACCATTATTTCGGAATAGCTGATCCGATATCCCAAAAATATATAAGTATCTGTTTCACAATCGCATAATATGCATTTGTGATTGATGTTTAGCGTAATTTTATGACTCCCACATTAAGGCAAAAGGTAGCGGTCCTGTTATTATTGGTGTATGTACCGGTGACATTCACACTGGGATTACAGCACCATGACGGGCCGTTATATCCCCCGCCTTCCGGGTTGCCGGTTACGCTGTCGCAGACAAATGCCCATAATGTAGTCGCAGCCTCACTCGACGGTTTCTGCATGGCGTGTCACTTTGCCAGTGGACACATTTTTGAACAACCATTTCATATTTGTTCTGCGATACATGATATATCGATTCTAAGCCCATACAACCAGTACAATGTCCAGCTCAGATTTGTTGATAATCGCTGGAAACGTGGGCCTCCATCCTTTTCAATTTCCTGATCACCATTTTTTACCGGTTGCCGGCTGGATAGGCCGGTTACCTTGTTTCATTACGCAAAATTTTGACAAGGAGATTGAACATGTTTTACAGATTTATTCATAACAGGAAACCATATATCCTGTTACCCATCATTATTTTTTTAGCTATTGGTTCCGCATTGGCTCAGACGTTGTCTGGCAATGTGTACGATGAACATCACAATCCAATTCCAGGTGCACAAATTTATATACCGACACTGAGTCGTGGGGCTGTGACGAATGCAAAGGGTCACTTTGAAATCGACAACCTGCCAGACGGTGTATATGCCGTACAGTTTAGCTTTGTCGGATATTTGAGCCAGGTGAAAAACATCAATACGGCGAAAGAGCAAGAGTCAATGCAAATTATTCTCAGGGAGAGTACACTTAATCTGCCTGGATTGACAGTTACTGGAACACCGCAAGCCACAGATGCCCTGTCATCGAGTCAGTCGATTGTGTCTGTCGATCAAAAACAATTCCAGAGAAACAGCGGTGCTACGGCGATGAGTGCGATAAGGAATCTGCCGGGGGTCTCACTGGTAACGACCGGAAGCGGCATTGCCAAACCGGTTATTCATGGCCTCAGTTCTCAGCGTATCGTAGTCATGGTCAATGGTGTTCGGCAGGAAGCTCAGAATTGGGGGCCGGACCATGGTCCTGAAATAAGTACATTCAATGTTAATCGCATTGAAGTAGTGAAAGGTCCGAGTAGTGTGCTTTACGGGGCCGGTGCACTGGGAGGTGTCGTGAATGTCATCGGACCCGGGTTGCCCACCTCTGATAACGGAACCCACAGATTGGGCGGGAATTTGTATTTGCAGGGATTTTCGAATAACAACCAGGGTGCCGGGGCCATTTCTCTGCATGGTGCCAGCGGATCTTTTGGATACCGGGTACAGTTCAGTCATCGTGCAGCCGGCGACATATCGACTCCGGATGGAAAGCTTTCCAACAGCGGACTGCGAAAAACCAACGGGAGCTTCATGATTGGAACAACACAATCGTGGGGTACAATCTCATTAGATTATAATCACTTATATCAGCATCTTCAGATCCATGATGCCCCGGGGGCCACAGGCTTTCAGCCTTTGAAAAACGATTTGTTGCATGTACATGCCAACATACCGACTAAGGATTTCAGGTTGGAGGTCCAGGCGGGCTACCAAATGAATGACAGGCGGGAATTCGATGCTATTACCGATAATCAACCCAGTCTGCACCTGAAATTAAATACCGGGACGGTAGATGTTCAGATGCATCACAATCCCATTGGCCCGCTATATGGAACCGTTGGTTTCTCAACGATGATACAAACCAACAGGAGTCTTGCGACCAACAAACTGATTCCGGGTTATAATCTTCAGAATTTTGCCGGATTCATTTATGAACAAGCCAAATTTGGGCCCCTGAACCTGTCAGCCGGAGGCCGGTTCGATACCAGGAATCTGGATGTATTAGATACGCCCGCTATGAATATCCAGGCTGTCAACAGAAAGTATAGTGCTTTTAGCGGTTCGGTCGGTGCTGCAGTGCACCTGACTACCGATCTTTCGCTTTCGGCCAATTGGGGCCATGCCTGGCGGGCGCCAACGGCGTTTGAAATGTTCGCGGACGGAGTGCATGAAGGAACCTATCAATTTGATATTGGCAGCCCGGACCTGGTGCCGGAGACGTCAACGAATATCCAAACTTCTTTGAAATGGATAACCAACAAAGTGATTACCGAGATTTCAGTGTATAATAACGCCATTAATAAATACATTTACGGCGATAAGACAAGCAGCATTGATCCGGTATCTGGCTATTATATTTACTATCTGAAGCAAGCCAATGCGCGGATAAGGGGCATAGATGTATCCCTACAAGCAGAAGTTACAGACTGGTTATCCCTGGACGGCGGTTATAGTATGCTGCGTGGTGATAATCTGAAATTACATGTACCATTGCCGTATATGCCTGCAAATCATGGAGATGTAGGACTGAGGATTCAAAAAGGAGAACTCGGCGCCTTTCATGAACCCTATCTTTCGATACAGACCTCATTTTATTCAAAACAGGATCGGGTAGCCCCTAATGAACCGGACAGCAAAGCTTACACACTTGCAAATGTGTCGCTTGGATCACAGTTGAATATCGGCAAGACACCGGTCCAGTGTGATATCATAGTAGATAATCTGTTCAATAAAGCATACATCGACCATTTAAGCAGATACCGGGACTTGCCGGCATTGAATCCTGGCCGAAATATTGTTCTGAAGGTTCAGATTCCGTTTACTCTGCTCAGGTGAGTGTGTCAGAATGGCTCTTTGACAGCTCGGGCAGAACCTTGTTCTCTATTTCATCCATATTGTCGTAGAGTTCGAGGTTGTTTAGTTTCTTCTTTTGCGCAAGTTTGGAGAAAATTCCACGAGTGGCATCGGAAGCTGTCATAATGAATCTTACATCGGGGAATGCCGAAATGATTTTCGGCATCATTCCCTGGTGGAGATCCAGGTTGCCGGTGTAGATGATGTTAAAGACAGCTGCAGCAATGCCTTGGTTAGCAAGAATCATCCGCAGATCTGAATAGGGAACAGACTGTCCAAGATACAGCGTCTTGGTTCCGGCATCACGAAACAGGTAGTTCAGGAATAACAGGGAAATGTCGTGAAGCTCCAATTCCGGTAAGAACATAAGAACGTTACTCTCTCTATTTACCGGGGGCAGAATGTCGGTAGCCATCATGAGCTTTTGCCTTAAAAAGTGGCTGTAAAAATGCTCCTGTAGCACATGAATCGCATCGGTCATCCATAAATCGCCCAGATGGACAAGCAGGGGCAGGAGTATCTTCTTCATGGCATTTTTAAAACCGAATATTTCCACAGACCTGAAGTAAGCATGCTCAAGATTGGACTCATTAAGATCTATGATCGCGGTAAGAAGCTCGTTAGACAGCTGGCCGTCATAGGCATTTGAACGTTGCAGGGTCAAAGAATGGATTTTGTCATGTATCTCATCGATATCCATTTCAAGAACCTGTGAAATCCGGTAACCATGATCCGTCAATATCTTAATGTTCAAGAGGTACTTAAGATCGTCCACATCATAATACAGTTTCTTGGCCTGTACTTTACGTGGTTGAAGGATACCATAACGTTTTTTCCACATCCGGAGAGTGGCAGACTGTATGCCGGTAATCTGTTCGATATCACGCAAAGTAAAATTCTGCTTAATCATTATAGCTCCCGGCTTAGTGATTGCTCATAGAAAAAAGTATTCATAAGTAACAGAAGGAAACTGTAGAAGATGTCTTCCAAAGGGATAGTAAATAGTCGCAACCCAATGAACCCATGGCTATTGTACATCACAACAGGTTTGGCAGTCAGGTAACCATTCACAATTAGAAACGGAATCATGGAAATAAAAAAAGCGATCCAGAAATTTCGTATAAATACAGGCTTGTTTGCAATAAGAAATATCAGAAAATAAGCAACACTGCCAAAAACAACTAAAGTGTAGCTTTTACTAAAGAAAAAGAAAGCTGTAAGTAAAGCGGCCCCGCATAAGAGGATCAAAACAAATCGATCAGCAGCGCCATAAATCTGAGCCCGGTCACGCCTGAAATATTTTACCCATTCATAAATATATAAGCATGAATAGGGTACGGTTATAAAAAACAGCCATTCGTCGATTGGGAGTCCGAGTAGGGAAAAAGAGCTTACATAGTTCGGATTGAAATGCCAGATCCCAAAATGTGCGAACAGGCTATCCCAAATGATAAAGGGAATAAGGGTCAGAAAAATAGCTTTAAAGAGATGCTTCCACTTCTGATGATATCGAACCCGTTTCTCAAAACTTCCCAGGAAGGGAATGATGATCACCAGGATGTTTAACCAAAGATAGGACGACATATGTCAATGTTTCCTCTCCCGTGCCATTACCCAGTATTTCTTGCCAACCCAAAGAAATCCAAAAGACTCGCCGGGTTTTTTCCCGATATGTTTGTGATGCATCTTGTGTGCGATACGTAAAGCTCTCAGGTAAGTATTATCCAGATGTTGGAAGATATTGATCCGTCGATGTACATATATGTCATGTACAAAAAAGTAAGCTAACCCATATAGCAATATTCCAATCCCTATAGAGAGACTGATCGGACTGTGATAAAAGGTCCCCACAAATATCAGCAAAATGGAGGGCACTGCAAAAATGAGGGCAAACCAATCATTTTTCTGAAAAGTAGTGTCTGGTGGTATGTGATGGTCTTCATGCAATACCCATAACAATCCATGCATGATGTACTTATGTGAAAACCATGCAACCCATTCCATTAAAGCAAAGGTTGCAAAACCTATGATTATATATAACATAATTAATGAATTATAATATGATCTTACTGCTTTTCTTATTTATTGGCTAAACACGGAAACGTTTTGAAAAGTTTACATGTTGTTTTGAATAATTACATTTTACTGTAACAAACATGAAAGATAACAAAATTTCAATTATCGGTTCCGGAATAGCGGGTTTGGTTGCAGCAGCCACTATGGCCCAACAAGGTTACAGTGTTACTGTGTTTGAAAAAAATCAACTTCCGGGTGGAAGAGTTCGTCAACTCATCCAAGATGGTTTTGTTTTTGATATGGGACCAAGCTGGTACTGGATGCCCGATGTGTTCGAGGATTTATACCAGAAATTCGGATACTCATCATCAGATTTTTATGAACTTGTACGACTTAATCCTTCATATACCGTCTTTTGGAACAATGATGAACCGCTGAGAGTGCCCGCCAATGTGGAACAGTTGCAATCGTGGATGGAGAAGCGTGAGACCGGCAGTTTCAAAAAATTACATCAGTTTTTAGACGAGGCACAGGTTAAATACCAGCTGGGAATGGGAGATTTCGCCCAGCGGTCACATTTCAAATTAACGGATTTTCTGGATCCGGGTCTGTTGCGCAATGCAATGCGTCTGAACATGTTCACCACGATGCATAAGCATTTGAAAAAGTATTTCAGAGATCCGCAGATCATAAGCCTGCTGAGCTTTCCTGTTTTATTTCTCGGTGGGACTTCCCAACAAATCCCTGCATTATACAGCCTCATGAATTATGCAGACCTGGAACTGGGAACATGGTATCCTATGGGAGGCATGTATAGAATCATTGAAGCGTGGATGGAAATCGCTGTTGGGCAGGGGGTCAGTTTTAATTTTGGTGAAGAAATAAACGGGATTGAGGTGAGTTCAAGACAGGTTACTTCCCTGTTAACTCCTAAACGAAGTGTTCCGACAGATGCCCTGATTGCTGCGGGCGATTATCACCATATCGAACAAAACCTGTTGCCGAAGCAATGGAGACTGTATAACGAGGATTATTGGAAAAACCGCACACTCGCACCATCCAGTCTGCTCTACTATGTAGGGGTTAAGGGTAAGCTGTCAGGTTTGACACATCATAACCTGTTTTTTGACGAAGACCTTGACCGTCATGCGGATGTGATCTATAACCATCCAGCCTGGCCCGAAAAACCGTTGTTTTATGTCTGCTGTCCCAGCAAGACGGATCCTTCAGTGGCACCTGAAGGGTATGAAAACCTGTTCTTGCTGATTCCGGTCGCTCCGGGATTACGCGATGATGAGCAAATTCACGAGCATTATTATCAGCTCGTCATGGATCGTATGGAGCGGCATCTTGGCGAAGAAATCCGCAGCAGAGTTATTTATCGTACCTCATTTGGAGTGCGCGATTTTCAAAGGGAGTACCACTCCTACCGTGGGAATGCTTATGGATTGGCTAACACGCTTAAACAGACGGCCTTTATGAAGCCATCCATGAGACATCGAAAAATCAAAAACCTGATGTTTGCAGGTCAACTTACCATGCCAGGCCCTGGATTGCCGCCGTCCATGCTCTCGGGAAATATGGCAGCCAGGATGCTCATAAAATCTCTTGCATCATGAACATCACAACCCGGAATCAGCTCTTATATCAACAAGTCACCGAATCTTGCAGCAAGATGGTGACGCATAAATACAGTACTTCGTTTTCACTGGGTATCTGGATGCTTCACAAAAGCATTCGAAATCCTATTTGTGCGATATATGGATTCGTACGACTCGCTGATGAGATTGTCGATACCTTTCTTGATAATGATCAACCATTCCTCCTGGATCGTTTTCGGGAAGACACCTATCTGGCCATTGAACATAAGATCAGCCTGAATCCCATCTTGCATAATTTTCAGGAGGTGGTCGGGAAATACAATATAGGTCGTGAGCTGATCGATGCTTTTTTTAGAAGCATGGAAATGGATCTGAACTATCAGAATCACACGGAAAGCAGTTACAAAGAGTATATCTACGGGTCAGCTGAAGTAGTGGGACTGATGTGCCTTTGTGTTTTTACAAACGGAAACAGAAAACAATATACCGAGCTGGCTGATGCCGCTGTTTACCTGGGTTCGGCCTTTCAAAAAGTAAACTTCCTGAGAGACTTGAGGCAGGACAGTATAGAACTGCGCCGTCAGTATTTCCCCCAACTGCAGATTAGTGAATTTACAAAATCAGTAAAGAAAGACATCGAAAAGGATATAGAAGAGGATTTCAGTAAAGCATATCGCGGAATCATCCGGTTACCTATCAAGGCAAGGCTTGGCGTTTATCTTGCCTATTTATACTACCTGACGTTGTTGCGCAAGATAAGGATGGTTCCACCGGAAAAAATAGCATCGGTCAGAATACGGGTACCAAACAGAACAAAATGTTATCTTTTATGCAAAGCTTTGGTCTTAAACAGGTTTAATTTGCTCTAACATGCTTCTCATTCTTCTGTTTGCCATGATGCTTGTTTCTGCCGGGCACACAGATCGTACAACGAATTCGGTTGAGAAACTGCGTGTTCTTTTCTGGCAATCAGGCAACGATAATCAGGTGATAATGCCGTTTTACAAAACAGCTCAAAACTATCAGGCATCAGGTGATCCATTGGTAAAAGGATACCTGGGCGTTGCAACCATGATGCGCGCCCGTATTACCGGTAACCCGCTTAAAAAATGGTATCTTTTCAACAAGGGAAAAGTGCTGCTGGAACAGGCTATTGATGAAAATCCGAATCTGGTAGAACTTCATTTTTTGAGGTTATCCGTTCAGAAAGAACTCCCGGTCATACTCGATTACAGGAGCTCGATCAAATCCGACAGGAAGTTTATCATGAATCATATATCAGCCTTTATGAATGAAAGCCTGGATAATGAAGTTTTCGGGAGGAAAATACTTACCTACTTATTTGATAAAAATTTGATTGGAGCCGATCAAATTTCAAAGTTTTCATTTAATCAGGAGTGATAATCGGTTTCGAATTCCTCTACTATATTCCGGGGGAACAATGTTATGATATCGGCAAACCGTTTGGATAACGATCAGTCTAATTTGTTGTAATTCATTTAACAACAATAGATTACAATTTTCTTAACCCGATGATCAGGTATTATGCGATTACAGGTTTACAGGATGTCCCAATAAAACTCGTAGTATTCGTATGCAAGCCTGATACGAATCATCCCCCAAAAAGTAAGATAGTTAACTATCTTCAATCCAATAGCTTATAAATAGTAATCAATGTGTCGAGAATAATATCACTACGTTGTGAAAACGATTCCAGAAGTATAATTACCGATTGAAATGAAACGTAAGATAATTCCCCGCTCTTTTCTGACCGGGGTACTTATATTTTTGTTAACCTGCGTCGCATCTTTTGCGCAGGATACCCTTTTAGTTCGATACTACGACTATAAGGATATGCCGGCAAATCGATATTATGCCGATCTGTTGCATATGGCATTACGCGAAACGGAAAGTCAGGACGGTCCATTCAAACTTTTGCCTGTTTATCAGAATAGGACACAACGCGAAACGCTAAAACGCCTCAGAGTAGGAGATGGCGTCGATGTCATATTTACGATGTCGTCTATGGCCCGTCGATGGGTTTTTAAAGCGGTTAATGTGCCACTGACTAAGGGGTACATTGGAGTTCGCTTGATTTTGGTGACCCCGGAGAACAGATATCATTTCGCAAAGATCACAAACGCGAATGAGTTACGACAAAAAAAGCTTGGTCAGGGATTTGACTGGCCGGACACTCAAATTCTCGAAGATAATGGGATGAATGTGGTTACTTCTCTTTCAGTGGACAGTCTGGTGGATATGCTCATGGAAAATAAGATTGACGGTTTTCCCAGGGGAGTGACGGAGTTTGAGGGCATCATCAGTAAGTATCCGCATCGTAAAATGGTCGCAGCTAATGATATCTATATAAAATACCCGACGGATATGTATTTCTATGTCAGGAAGGATAACATCTCGTTAGCAGAAAGGCTGGAAAAAGGGCTAAAAGCCGGCCAGAAGGACGGTTCGTTTAACAAGATATTCAGAAAGTACCTGCAGCCTTCAATTGACGCAGCCCATTTGGATGAAAGACACGTCATCAAGCTGTCTAACCCGACATACACCAGAATGCTAAAAGATGAGCAGAGTCGGTAAGGTAGTTATCGGATATTAGGGGTCTATCTATTATATTCGGATGAAAAACTCTGAATTATTATATTTGATGAATTCCAGGCTTATTAGAAAGCATGTTGCAAACTATAAGTCGCCTTTGTGTTTAATAGCTTTTTTACAATTCGATTAAAAATGAAACTAAAAAAGCACGTTTTTCTGATGGTATCTGCGATGAGTTTCTGGGCTGTTTTTTTTATAGCGGGTCCTCTCTACGCTCAACAAAAAAAGGTCACATTAGTCCGATATTATGCTGACCCAAGTGATGCTATTACTCATTTTTATTATCGAAAGCTTCTTCATATGGCCCTGGAAGAAACGGAAAAGCAATACGGACCTTTTAAAATGGAACCGGTTATGGAGAATGTGACTCAGCGTGTTGCTTTTCGCCATCTGCGCGTCGGTGAAGGTGTTGAAGTTGTATATTCGATGATGTCGACAGCAAGAGAATGGGTTTTAAGGACTATCAAAGTACCACTCTCAAAAGGATATATAGGATGCCGTTTGATTTTGGTTAATCAGTCGGATAAAAATTTGTTTGCGGATGTGACCAACAAAGATCAACTGAACAAGTTTCGTCTGGGTCAGGAATATGATTGGCCGGATACGCAAATATTAGAATCAAATGGAATCAATGTCATAAAATCGCAGACATACGACAGTTTATTCACCATGTTGGAAAACCATACCATTGACGGATTTCCAAGAGGAGTGTACGAGATAAATTATGAAATACAACATCACCCTGAAAAGCATTTGGTGGTAGCCAATGGTATCTATATTAAATATCCAACAGATATGTTTTTCTATGTCAAGAAGGACAATCTTGCACTGGCAAAGCGAATCAGGGAAGGACTTTTGGCAGGAATGAAAGATGGTAGTTTCGACCGCATCTTTAAAGAGAATGTACAACCGTCAATCGATGCTGCCCATTTAGGCAAAAGACATGAGATTAAACTCGCCAATACAAAGTACAAACAATTAATGCAGGGCAGCCCGCTGACAACTAAATAACGCTATTTCAGACTATCTATAGATAACTCAGGCTTCTTTTTCTTCAGCAACCTTGTGCATGATGGAGCCAGTGAGCCTTTTTATTCCCCCGTGATTTAAGTCTTCATCGGGACGCATATAATCAATTATCCGTATATAATGATTGTTAGCTGTTTTTATACGATACTCTTCGGTTGATGATTTACCCCCCAGAACACGTTCAATATGTTTGTGAACGAGATCAATATCATCTTTATATATTAGTTTTTTCCACCCGTCTTGAGTCGTAAACTGATCAGCATCGAATCCGGTAAGTTCTTCAAAACCTTCAGAAAACCAGGTAAAACGGGGATTCCCACTATCGCTCGCATCAAGTCCATAATTGAAATCACTTTTCGACTTGAATAAGCGGAGGAAGTCCTCATTTCTCTTTTCGAGTGTCTGAATGACGCGTTTTTGAAGGGTTACATTATCAACAGTTGCCCGATTAAACGAATTACCTTCAACTTTCAGATGCTCAATATCCAGTGCACATTCAATGAGCATGCCTTTTTTATGGATGAGACGAATAGTGTAGTCGGTATCAATGACCTCGCCGCCATTTTGATTCCTTTCAATTGCATTTTTCAGGCGTGCCTGATCTTCCTCATGAACAAGATCCCAGATAGTTAATTTCTTTATCTCATCCTGATTATAGCCCAAAAGATCACGGAAGAGATGATTACCAATGATAATCGAGCCATCATCAGTAAAATCAACCTGGATGCGTTTTGAGTTTTCAACAAGTGAGTCAAATTCAGATCGAGCGGCCCGCTGGAAGTCCATTTGGGCACGTTTTCGACGCGTAATATCATGTTGATATGAAACCCAGTGCGTGATCTCTCCATCTTTGTTATACAGTGGGTGTATGTCCCACTGATTCACAAATTCGGTACCATCCCTCCTGTAATTAATCGTTTGTCCAAAGAAGGATTTACCTTCCTGCAGTGACAGTTTTAATCTTTTCAAAACTTCAGGGTCGGTCTTCGGGCCCTGCAGTATGCGCGGAGTCTTTCCAATAACTTCATCGCGGCTAAATCCGGTCATCTCGCAAAAACCATCATTGACATACACAATTTTGGGACCTGGATCTTCAAGGTCCAACTCTGTAATCAATATTGAATCGTAGTCGTATCTGATCGCAGATTCAAGTAATTCCAGATTCTTCTCAGCTATGGAGCAACGATTCATTAATTTCTGAAATCGACTCCATACGGAATTGAAGGATGCTTCGTCTTTACAATAGGACCGAATAAGTTCAGGCAAATTTGGTTCCATATTAAATGATTATTGTTCGCTGATTGATTTTCGATTACGATCTCATATTTATCAGCAGCAACTCTTACTCACCACACAACCCTTGTGAGAGGGCCACCATTCCAATAAATTCGTTTTTTCACGATTCTGTTCCCGAATTACCGTCATTAAATGAAAAATCTTTTACAAGCGTTCCAATCCACCTGTTTTTTAGACTTTTTTTTATAATCTGCTCAAAAAAGGGCTTTTATTCGGTTTCGCATATTATGGTTGCAGTTGGGTCAATATCTGGAATGATGAAGTATATGATCTCCCAAAGATGATTACTTTGTCGTCAGAAATGTTTTGGCGATCGTTTGCAACTGCATATTGGAAGTCCCTTCGTATATTTTGCCAATCTTTGAATCCCGCCAGTACTTTTCTACAGGATAATCTTTTGTGTAGCCATAACCTCCAAATAAATCAACGGCCATAGAAGTCACCCGTTCTGCTACCTCGGCAGCATGATATTTTGCCATAGCGGCCTCACGTTGAAACGGCTTGCCTAACATCTTGATGCGGGCCGCATTATATACCATTAAACGTGCTGTTTCGATATCAGTAGCCATTTTGGCAAGTTCAAACTGAACAGATTGAAAATCGGCAATCTTTTTACCGAATTGTGAACGATCCTGTGTGTAGGTCAGGGCTGCCTCAAAAGCACCTCGACATATACCCAGCATCTGGGCACCAATTCCAATTCTTCCTTCATTAAGGGTTTCGATTGCCACTTTATACCCTTTCCCAAACTCGCCGAGTACGTTTTTTTCCGGAATATGGCAGTCTTCCAGGATCAGTTCACATGTTGAGCTAGCACGGATTCCAAGTTTATCTTCCTTTTTCCCAATGGAAAATCCAGGGGAATCCCGCTCAACAATAAAAGCGTTTATTCCCTTATAGCCAGCCTCCGGATTTGCATTAGCAAAGATGATGAAAATATCAGCTTCATTCGCATTGGTTATCCAAAGCTTGGTTCCGTTCAGTATATATTCGCTTCCATGTTTCTGAGCGCGACATCTCAGGGCAAAGGCATCACTGCCGGATGAAGGCTCGGAAAGAGCATAGGCTCCAATTTTGCTGGTCGCAAGTTGAGGTAAATATGTTTTCTTCAGATCTTCATCAGCCCAGCGCAAAATAGCATTATTGACCAGGGTGTTCTGAACATCCATAAACACAGCGGCTGAGGCATCGACTTTTGAAACTTCCTCAATAGCAAGAATCGCCATGAAGAACGTTCCCCCGGCTCCATCATATTCAACCGGTATTTCTACTCCCATTAATCCTTGTTCAAAGAAGGATGTTATTAAATCCTGATTCAGTTTGCCCTTCTGATCCATTTCATGAACAAGTGGTGAGACAAAGGCTTGTGCAAATTCTGCAGCTGCATCTCTGATCATTTGTTCATCTTCAGTGAGCGTATGAAGTGAGGGTATTGATGGGTCACTGGAAAGTTTCTCTTGCGTCATATAATATTATTTACATCCTGAAATTTGATTCAGATAATATAGGTGTTCATTTTCCATTTTGGAAAAGCGCTTTTTCTTTAGTAATTAAAAAATTTCCCAACCTTTTACATCTGTTCCACACTATGCTGATCTGTTGCTTCCAGGTTTCGACTTTGCGATAAGCACTTACAGTCTTTTTCGATCCGGAAACATGATATTCAGTAGCCTGCGGGTAGCTAGTACGGGTGTTGTTTCGTGGCGTAAAAGCAATATGCGTTGATTCTCGCTTTCTTGTCTGATGGCCTCAATATTCCAGAACCGCTTGAGAAGTTCTTCCTCTGTGAGGCGGGTAAACCAGTTCCACTGCTGATTCTTCCTTTTTTCCTGCAGAATTCCACTGGATTGCAACGTATTAACATACTCATTCACCTTATCCCAGATTTCGGAGACTCCGTATTGAGTAATCGAGCTACTCAGCATAACCGGCACTTCCATGCCTTCATATCGGGGTTTCAGCAAGTGTAAGGCATTTTTATACTCCTGTCGGGCTCGCTGGGCCTGTCCCTTCTGCTCTCCATCTGCTTTATTGATAACAAGCATATCGGCTACTTCGAGGATCCCCCGTTTGATACCCTGCAGCGCGTCACCGGCTCCGGGCAGCATGAGCACCATGAACAGATCCACTATATCAGCCACGGCGTATTCCGATTGTCCGACACCAACGGTTTCGATCAGGATGATGTCGTAACCGGCCGCTTCGCAGAGGAGCATTGATTCTCTGGTCTTTCGTGCTACTCCTCCCAGAAATCCCCCGGTGGGCGAGGGCCTGATAAATGCCTCATTACGTCCCGCCAGATGCTCCATCCGGGTTTTATCGCCCAGGATACTGCCGCCTGAGGTAGGACTGCTCGGATCGACAGCCAGCACAGCTACCCGATGCCCTTCACCAATCAGCTTCATGCCAAGAGCCTCTATAAAGGTACTCTTGCCAACGCCGGGGACACCGCTGATTCCCAGGCGGACCGATTGGCCCGTATACGGAAGAGCCGCTTCAAGGATCTGCTGGGCCTTATCAAGAGCATCTTCCCTGTTATTTTCGACCAACGTGATGGCCCGCGCCAAGGCACGACGATCGCCGGAACGTAACTTTTCTACAATCACCTTGGGGTCATCAGACACCATTATAAGAGTATTCTCCATCGGTTATTAACTTCTGATGAATATATACAAGTCTGTAGTGATTTTTAAATACACGAAATGCAGAAAAGATTTGTGTAAGGTTGAACCGGTGATAATGTTACCCGATCAGAATGGATATTTTTCACCAATATAAATCCGAAAGGAAGCCGCTGCAGACAAAAATAACGACGGCTTCCTTTGTCGGGATAACTACACCATACTGGATTCGGAACGTTTTTTCCGCAATTCCTCCAACACTTTCTCTGCGGCTTCCGGCAGATTGGTACCCGGGCCGAAAACAGCCGTCACGCCATGTTCGTACAGAAATTCGTAATCCTGATGGGGTATTACCCCGCCGGCAATGATCACGATATCCTGGGCTCCCTCTTTATCCAGAGCCTCGCGCAGTTGCGGAATTAATGTTTTGTGTCCGGCTGCCTGTGAGGACACACCGACCACATGAACGTCGTTTTCGATAGCCTGTTTGGCTGCCTCTTCCGGGGTTGAGAACAGGGGACTGATGTCCACATCAAAGCCCAGATCGGCAAATGCCGTAGCAACGACTTTTGCACCGCGATCGTGGCCATCCTGCCCGAGTTTGGCTACCAGGAGCCGGGGTCTGCGGCCTTCTTCCTTTGCAAAGGCTTCAACGTTGCTTCGTATCTCTTCATAATGACTGTCCCCTTCATACACCTTGCTATAGACGCCCTTGATGGTTTCGGAATGCCCCCGGTGACGTCCCCATACTTTTTCCAGGGCATCAGAAATTTCTCCGACTGTAGCTCTCAGCCGGGCAGCAGTTACCGCTTTATCAAGCAGGTTGCCTTCACCAGTCTCGGCAGTTTTTGTAAGGGCAGCAAGTGCTTCATTCACCTTGTTTTCGTTTCGCCCGGAACGGATTCGATTGAGGCGTTCTATTTGCTTGCGTCGTACCTCGGTGTTGTCGATATCCAGAATTTCGACTTCTTCTTCCTTCTCCACACGATACTTGTTTACACCAACAATGGTGACATCCCCTTTATCGATGCCGGCTTGTTTTCGGGCGGATGCTTCCTCGATGCGGCGTTGTGGCATACCCTGTTCGATTGCTTTAGCCATACCTCCAAGATCCAGGACCTCGTTGATCAGGTCACGTGCCTTATTGACCAGTTCACCGGTTAGGTGTTCCATAACGTATGATCCTCCAAAGGGATCGCCCGTCTTACATATATCGGTCTCATCCTGGATGATGATTTGTGTATTGCGGGCAATCCGTGAAGATGTTGCTGTCGGCAGGGAAATCGCTTCATCAAATGAGTTGGTATGCAGCGACTGGGTCCCGCCCATCACAGCAGCCATTGCTTCGATAGTGGTACGTACAACGTTGTTGAGTGGATCCTGTTCGGTCAGACTCCAGCCTGATGTTTGGCAGTGTGTACGCAGCATCATGGATTTTGGATTCTCAGGATGGAAGAGTTTGTTCATGAACTCAGCCCAAAGGGTCCGGGCAGCGCGGAGTTTGGCCACTTCGGTTAGAAAGTTCATCCCTATCGCGAAAAAGAAGGAGAGGCGCGGTGCAAATTCATCCACATGGAGTCCCTTGGATATTGCTGCCTTCACGTATTCTATGCCGTCGGCCAGAGTGAACGCCAGTTCGAGCAGACTGTCGGCACCGGCTTCCTGCATATGATAACCGGATATCGAGATCGAGTTGAACCGAGGCATATACTTGCTGGTATATTCTATGATGTCCGACACGATCTGCATCGACGGTTTAGGCGGATAGATATACGTGTTGCGCACCATGAATTCTTTGAGGATATCATTCTGAATGGTACCGCTTAGCTTATCCGGTGTAACGCCCTGCTCTTCGGCTGCAACGATGTACATCGCCATGATTGGAAGAACGGCTCCGTTCATAGTCATTGAGACCGACATTTTATCCAGTGGTATTTCGTCGAACAGGATCTTCATATCTTCAACGGAATCCACAGCGACACCGGCTTTGCCAACATCTCCGACCACACGTGGATGATCAGAATCGTAACCGCGATGGGTCGCAAGATCAAAAGCGACACTCAGTCCCCGCTGGCCTGCTTCCAGGTTGCGCCGATAGAATGCATTAGACTCTTCGGCCGTTGAGAAGCCTGCATACTGCCGGATGGTCCATGGACGCTGCGCATACATCGTCGCGTAAGGACCACGCGTATAAGGATATAAACCGGGAAATGATTCCTGGTAGTCGCTTTCCAGCTGGTCACTTGACGTGTAAAGTGCTTTAAGGACAATACCTTCAGGCAGTTTCGTATTGATTTCATCTAATGACTGACCCCTCATCGCTTGTTCAGCTTCTTTCAGCCACTCTTGTAATGTAGATTTTTGATTTTCTCTCATGGGAATACCCCCAATCATCTGTATAAAATTTCTTTTATGTATGGCAACACATTTTTCAGATATGTTATTCCATTTTATTTGACATATTTCAAAGTACTAAAACAAACCATAACACATTTTGCCCAATCATTAACCGATATCACAGGAATTTTTATTAAAAGCGCTTTCCGGATTCTATGTTGAGCAATGTTTTTTATGAATCATAAGTACATAATTATTCAGGAATGAATGGATGCCATTTTATTTAACGACAGATTTTCAAAATGAGCAAGGAAAGCAAAAAGTATTTCTACCCTTTTTTCCGCTAGTGTCATAACCATAAAATAAGTTTAGTCCATTGGGGCAGTTAAAGTTGATAGTCGTTACCGTTTTAACCACAGATTGGCACAGATAAACTTAGATTTAATCTGTTTGGATCCGTGTAAATCCGCGGTTAATTACTTTACAAATTAACGGGTAATTACACTAGTTCATCTCGAGTTCCGGCTGTGAGAACGACGACATGCCTTGCTCTCCGCTCTCCTGCTCACCCATGGTATCTTCCATTTCAGCCCGAAGTTTCTGAATAGTGAGTCCGCTGGTCAGGGATCCGTTTTGCGCCACGGATATTCGTCCTGTTTCTTCGGATACAACCACGACAAATACGTTGTTGCTTTCCGTGATACCGACTGCGGCGCGGTGGCGCGTACCGAATACGGAAGAAATATTCCGGTTTTGACTGATTGGAAGGTAGCAGCTGGCCGCCACGATACGATTGTTCCGAATTATGACAGCTCCATCATGCAACGGGGTCTCTTTTGTAAATATGGTGATCAACAGCTTGCTGCTAACCTCGGCGTCGAGTTTGGCACCGGCATCTACGAGATCCTGCAGACTTGATGTCCGTGCGAAAACAATTAAGGCACCGGTCTTGGTACGGGCGAGTGTCTTTACCGCTTCGATCACCTCGTCAATTACAGAGCTCGGCTTCGCTCGTGTAAAAAATCGATCAAGATTTGTGTTTTGCCCAATATTATAAAGCAGTCTTCGTATTTCAGGCTGAAATATGATGATCAGGGCCAGCACACCGACATCCATGATGCTGCGAAGGATGTAATTGATCGTTGTGAGTCCGAGAGCGCTGACAATAGCATTGACTGCAAGAACAATCAGAAGACCGATGAATGCCGGGACGGCAAACGACCCCCTGATCCACTGATAAATGTAGTAGATCGCAATGGCGATGATCAGGGTTTCGAAGAAATCCTTCAGGCCAAAATCCAGAAATCCAATAGGAATCAGCTTCACGGTTCCGGTTTTTTCTTCGGGGTTAACTGATTGAGAGGCGTTGCGATACCTGCTTTCATTAAAGTAACGTAAAAAACGCAGAAATGGCACACAGACAAACCGTTTTTATTATATATTTCGCTGTTTTAAAACAGCCAGGATTTGTATTCGTTACCTGGGTCGTGTCTGTTACCAATAATTTTAAATTAATAATAGTTTCCGACAGGTTATGCATTCTTTAAGCAGTCGTTATCGATCAGCCATTCTTATGCTAATTATTCTTATGATCCCCGTTTTATCGAACGCATGGGGTAAGGAGGGACATGAAGTAATAGCGGATGTTGCGCAACACTATCTGAATAAAACAGCATCTGAAAAAGTGCAGCAACTTCTTGCCGTAATGCATGCAAATAATATGGCGGAAGTTGCCAGTTTTGCCGATGGATACCGGCATTCACACCCCGAGACGGGGTCGTGGCATTATGTCGATATCCCACTCAAGGAAGATAATTATGTACCGTCCCGCGACTGTCCGGATAAAAGTTGTGTTATAGATATTATCTATCATTTCAAACAGATTTTGAACAACATTACGCTCGATGACAGTACAAGGGCTTATGCACTCGCGTTTCTTATCCATTTTGTTGGCGATTTGCATCAACCACTTCATGCATCCGACAATAATGATAAAGGGGGAAATGAAGTCGAGGTCACATTCCTGGGGCATCCCACAAATCTGCATCGTGTCTGGGACACTAATATTATTTCACATGAGGATACGTCAGCAACTGTTCTGGCTAACACACTTTTGACTCAGTACAAAGGTGTAGATATCCAACCAATCGAAAAAGGGTCAGTTGTTAAATGGGCTTTACAAGCACATAAAGAAGCACAAAAGACCGCCTACGGCAAACTTCCGAAAAACAAGAAGATTGGACAAGCATATATAAAAGCTGCCCAACCGGTGGTTGACAAACAACTATATCGTGCAGGCGTCAGGCTTGCATATATGCTCAATCAAATTTTGGGGTAAATCAGATATGAAGAAGAACGTCAATCCAGGACTTTCTTTTTCCAATCCCTCGTAAGTTGTTTTACATCCGCTTTAGGATTCAGCCGTTCATAGGTATAACGGCAGTGGCCACATAAGCGATGCTTCGCAGGAATATGGTCGAACTCCTGGGTTTCACCACCATTAGCCATGCATAAAGTCGGATACCTATCGCCCTTTATATGGACGATCTTGCTGGTGCTTGATGCAAATTTTAAAAACTTCATACACCCATACTTTAGTGTAAATACTTTACTTCCTTACAACAAAAATATTACCACTGCTGAAATTAAACAGGTACTATGATATAAAAGTTCCTTTTGTTACAAATTTCTCATCTTTTGTATAACATTGGCTATTATCCCAGTGTCTTATTCTTTTCAGGATAGCGATAGGGATCAATTTGAGCTGCCAATTCGAAGAATCGTGAAGCTTCATCTTCGTCACCGTTCAGACTGTGTAATTCGCCGGAAATTCGGTACAAATCGGGATGAGAGGGATTCTCTTCGAGCAGAGAGGTAAGTAGCTCAACAGTTTTTTCTGCTTCTTTTTCGGCCAGCAACATTTCCAGCTCCAATAACCTAAAATGGAAAGGTACCGTATCACCCGGATACTCAGATATATAAAAACGGCTCCTTGAAAAGATGTTATGACGATAATAGAAGAAGGCAAGTTCATAAAGCATCTCGACATCTAGCTCCACATCATTGAGTTCTTCTTCGAGAGATCGTAATACATCCCTGACTTCCATCTTCATCATAAGCTGTACCAGGCCAAGAAGGACATCTTTAGGCCATTTATTTTCCAGAATTCGAGTTCGCAGCTCACTTGTAAACAGCTCTTCAAAGAGCCGTTTCAAGTGGGGTTCAGGGAAATGTGGATTAATTAATTCATTGATGATCAATAGCTTATCCACATCGGATGCATTTTCCTGTTCTGCTGGAAACGTGATCTCCATATTCCATTTCTTGTGGAAATATTCGGCATTTTCCCAATATCTGGGAGATTTTACCGGAATTCCCAGTTCGGCCGTAGTCTGGCCAAATTCATGATGGATCCAAAGTCCGGGTGAAATGCCCACTTTCGATCCGTTTTCACGCAGTTGAAAACTGAAATCTATGTCTTCGAAATAGGCCGCTCCAAACGTTTCATCGAACCGAATGTCATTATTCCGGAATAAAAGGCAAAAGCTGTCCAGATATTCTGTCTCGATCAATTTATCCGATTTGGCCGACTCTGCCCTTTCGGATATCTGATCCAGATTTAGAGTATAGTCAGTTAAGGGAGCTACAGCCCCGAATGCCTCGTTATCTTCCAGTAGTTTTTTCAGTTGATGAAGCAGAAGCATTTTAACTTCCACATCGTCGTGCATAACGCAGACATACTCACCACGAGCCTCATCAATACCTTGATTTATAGCTTTGGCAAATCCCAGATTCCGCGGATTCGTAAGCACGCGACAATTAAAAAAACGATCAGCCTGTAATTGTTCGAGGTACTCCGGGGTGTTGTCGAGTGTTGCATTATCTATAATGATCAGCTCAATTCCTGCCTGTGATTCATTTTGATGTAAAGAGTGTAAGCAACGTTCCAATCGGGACTGAGCAAGCCCTGAGACAGCAATAAGTAGTGAAATAGCAATCTGCTCGTCATGATCGTCGGAGATGCTTTGCTTCTCGGACTCAGTTTCATCAGGAATTTCCCCCTCCGAATCGATTGGTACGGTCCCGGATTTCAGTTCAGGCTCCGTATCGATTCCGGTATTATCCGAAAGTTCGACTACCTCTTCGGTTCCGTCAGGTTCATCCTCATGCTGATAATCCTGTTCTACCTCCTCATTGGTTATTTGATCTTCCGGATGATTGGCGTCTGATACCTTTTCATCGGGGAGATGTCCACCGGCGGCTTTAAGCGTGTATTTGAGTTCGGAAGCCTCCACATATCGACGCATGCGCTCGAGTAGCTGTATTTTCAGGATCAGCGCATTTTTATGCAGAGGGTCTTCACGCAGAACCCGTTCTACAGCATCCAGGCTTACCGAGTAGTTGCCATCCTTGAGTGCTCTCTGTGCTTTTTCAATCAGCACGACGTGTTCGGCTGATTCTTCCTGTTTCTCCGAACTGATTTCCAACACATTGACAGACCGGGGGATGAATTCGATCTGTTGTTCAATGATCCGTGCCTGGTCCCTGTTGTCGGCTCCACCCCGGAGCAGGGCGTAACGGAGTTCATTGCGATCGGATCGTTTCAGATCTAAAAAATTCCACTTTGTCCCGCCGGTAAAAAGATTAACCGGTGCCTTCCAGAGCCGTGGCCTGCCGATTCTGAGCCATAATTCAAACCCAAAACCACGCTCCATGGCTGGATTGAAATAGCGTTCTCTTGCCGGGATAACATTCCAGTTCCAGAAAAAGGACTGATCCGATGGAAACGAGCTGACGTCCCCGGCTATCCCCAGCGATTCGACATCCGGTGTCATAAGTGAGGCGCCGGCATAGGGGAACATTGCAAGGTGTTCTAAAAGGGATGTTGTTTTCTCGAAATTGATTTCAGATGCGTTTTCCGGCACCCAGATAATATCGCCGGCCACATTAAGAAGAGCTTCATTCAGTGACCTTCCATAACCGATGGATGCCTCGTGTTCGAAATAGTAAGTTTCATCATGTTGAAAATACTCCACGACGGATTGAATGATGCCGCTAGTTTCATCTTTGGAGCCATCGTTTATAATGATGAGCTCGAGTGGAAGGTCGTGGTGTTCGTACAGTGCTGTTAAGGTTGATTCGACCTCAGAAGCACGATTCTGGAATATGGTTATGGCGGTTAGCTTTGACACAATTAGAACTGGGTGTGTAAATGATTGGCTAAGTTAGATGACAATATACGATTTGCCATGCATCTTGAAAAAGTATCGGCATTCAAAAAAACAAGACGTTAACAGGTAAATCTTATAACTCATAATGAACGATGTAGGGTTTGAGACGTATCAGTGGTGTATATAGATAAATACGATCGGTACCCTATATTATAACGGCGATTATGAAGAAGTATAAATCGATGTAAATATTTATGAAATCAGATAGTGATTTTGAAATATTATTTTTTCATTATATAGCCACTAGGCCTGCCTCATGGTTCTGGTAATTATCAGAACCGGATCCTGAAGGATGTGCCGGATATCGAGTCATGCGTAGTGAAGCGAACAAAAAACAGTAAAGTATAACCTTGGAATAACCATGGCATTAGCAACTATCGACTGGGTTCTGATTGCATCTTATTTCGTAATCTCGTTTGGGATTGCCATTTACTTTTACAAAAGAGCCGGGGAAAGTACCCTGGAATTTTTTCTTTCAGGCCGAAACATGCCATGGTGGCTGGCCGGTACCAGCATGGTCGCCACAACTTTTGCGGCCGATACCCCGCTTGCGGTCACGGAAATGGTTGCCAAAAACGGGATCGCAGGTAACTGGCTTTGGTGGAATTTTGTCTTTGGTGGTATCCTCACGGTATTCTTCTTTGCCCGCTTGTGGCGGCGAAGTGGGGTTCTGACTGATGTCGAATTCATCGAGCTTCGTTACAGTGGTCCCGAGGCGGCGTGGCTTCGCGGTATCAAGGCTATTTATTTCGGACTGCTCATGAATGTGATCATTCTCGGATGGGTTTCACTGGCTATGCAGACTATCATTCAGGTATTATTTCCCGGTGTAACCTTCTTTGGAATGTCATCTATTTCCTTTTTTGGACTTCACCTTACAGCGTCTCTCGCATGGGTGGGAGTTATCATTTTGCTTGTAGGCGTTTACTCCCTCATTTCGGGTTTGTGGGGGGTAGCCGTTACCGATCTTTTTCAGTTTTTCGTCGCCATGGGCGGTACCATCCTGCTGGCTTTTTACGCTCTGGATATGCCTGGCATCGGGGGCATGCACGGTCTGTTACAAAAACTTCCTAAGTCTACGTTTAACTTTTTCCCAACTGTCGGAAATGTTGCTGAGGGCGCCGGCGTGCTGGCGCTTAGTACAGCGGCATTTGTGGCTTATATTGGTGTACAATGGTGGTCGAGCTGGTATCCAGGGGCGGAACCGGGGGGCGGTGGTTATATCGCACAACGCATTATGAGTGCAAAAGATGAGAAGCACTCGGTGTTTGCCACACTATGGTTCAACATTGCACAATACTGCCTGAGACCATGGCCGTGGATCATTGTAGCGTTGGTATCACTGGTTCTGTATCCGCATCTGGCTAGTCCTCGTGAAGGATATGTGTTGGTGATGAGAAATGCACTACCGTCAGGAATGCTGGGATTATTGGTTGCTGCATTTCTGGCTGCATTTATGAGTACCTTTGCCACACAGCTCAACTGGGGAAGTTCCTATCTGATTAATGATTTCTGGCGTCGTTTTATCAAACCGGATGGTGATGAGAAACACTACGTGCTTGTCTCACGTATCGTTACATTTTTACTGGCCGTGCTTTCTCTGATTGTAACCACGATGCTCCATTCGATCAGCCAGGCGTGGGGGCTTGTGCTTTCGGCATCAGCCGGACTGGGGCTTGTTCTGATTCTTCGCTGGTACTGGTGGCGTATAAGCGCCTGGAGTGAGCTGGCAGCAACACTTGCACCGATTTTTATGGTGATTCTTTCGTTGCTAGGTGTGAAAGTACCCGGACTCGAAGATCCGTTTCCCATTAACCTGTTTTATGTGGTGGCCATCACCACAGTGATCTGGGTTATTGTGACCTTTATTACTCGCCCGACCAAAAAAGAAACACTTGATATCTTCTATCGTCGTGTCCATCCCGGTGGTCCCGGCTGGACTAAGATTGGCAAGCAACATCCCGACGTGGAACCAGACAAGGGATTATGGGCCTTGTTCTTCGACTGGATGGCGGGGGTTGCACTTGTTTATCTTGTTTTGTTTGGTGTTGGATATCTTCTGTTCTACGAGACCAGTTCTGCGATACTGTGCTTCCTTGGGGCAGCCGTTGCGGCTGGCTATCTCTATTGGGATCTGACCCATCGCGGGTTCGATACCGTTATCGAACAGCCTGACGGTAAACTGAGTGAAGAAACGCCATCTTAAAAAGCCGTGATACTTTGATTGTCTGTTTGAAAATCATGACTGTGAGGTGAAAAATTCGTATATTTGAAGCTTTTTGCGGATAGAACGAATTCAACTCATGTCATCAGAAACCAGGGAAATTTCACCCGAAACATCAGACATTCTGACGGAAGCCCAACAGCGCCGGACGTTTGCCATTATTTCCCACCCGGATGCCGGTAAGACCACGCTTACCGAGAAATTACTGCTATACGGTGGCGCGATTCGCGAAGCCGGATCCATTAAACAGCGGAAGGCTGCCCGCTATGCCGTCTCCGACTGGCTTGCCATCGAGCAGGAGCGTGGGATATCGGTAACCTCGTCCGTTCTGCGCTTTGAGAAAGACGGCATCAAGTACAACCTGCTGGATACTCCGGGGCACAAGGACTTCTCCGAAGATACCTATCGCACCCTGATGGCAGCCGACTCTGCCCTGATGGTGATCGACGTTGCCAAAGGCGTCGAGGAACAAACCGAAAAACTGTTCGAAGTGTGCAAGCTGCGCCAGACCCCGGTAATCACATTCGTAAACAAGTGCGACCGCCCCGGTATGGATGGCTTAGATGTGATGGATAACATAGAGAATAAACTCGGAATTCGTCCGGTTCCGGCCTCTTGGCCCGTAGGCATCGGACCAGATTTCCAGGGTATTTATGATCTGATTTCGAAAAAGATGCACCTGTACACGAAATCCCATCATGGTGCTTATATTGCGGAAAGCGAGGAATACGATCTGGAGGAAGGACTCGAGAAATCCAGACTCTCTGCAGGAGCGCGTGAGCAGTTTATGGAAGAAATCATGCTCGTGGAAGATGAGTTTGAAAGTATGGACCGTGATGCTTTTGCAGTCGGCAAGGTCACACCTGTTTTCTTCGGCTCCGCTCTCAACAACTTCGGCCTCGACATTTTCCTGAATTATTATCACGGCCTCGCACCCTCTCCGCAGCCATATAAACGTGATGATGACACCGTTAACGATATTGAGGGTGACTTTTCCGGGTTTATTTTCAAACTACAGGCTAATATGAATCCGGATCATCGCGACTGTACGGCCTTCGTCCGTGTGGCTTCCGGCAGGTTTAAGCGTGGTATCGAGGTTACCCACGAAGGAACCGGTAAAAAAGTACGCATGACCACCCCGCATAGTCTTATGGGCGATGAGCGAAGCATTCTTGAAGAGGCTTATCCGGGGGATATCGTGGCCCTGTTCAATCCCGATTTTTTCCAGATCGGTCAGACACTTTATGACAAAACCCCGATTAAGTATGATGTGATTCCTCTCTTCACCCCGGAACACTTCATGAAGGCGCGGTCTAATGATCCCTTTAAACGTAAGCAGTTGCGGGAAGGGTTACAGCAGCTCTCGGAAGAAGGTGTCGTGCATGTATTTGAGGTGCCAAATGGCGTCGGTAACGAACTCCTGCTGGGTACGGTCGGTCAGCTCCAGTTCGAGGTCATTCAGCACCGGATGAAGATCGAATACAAGGTAGATATCCAGTTAAGTACCGTTCCGTATTTTACGGCCCGTTGGCTGCCGGACAAACCGGAAGTCATCAAGAAACTGCAAACCAGCTATTCCACGGATGTGACCCGCGACATGGAGGGCAATCCCATCGTGCTGTTCAACAGTGCCTACGCCCTGCACCAGGCAGAAGAGGCGGTCGGCGTGGAGAATCTGCTTAAGTACCGTTCGAGTAGGTAAGAAGTGTGAGAGTGTTAAGGTGTTAAAGTAGAGCTGTTAGCACTTGGCTATCAGCATTCAGCTTTACCCCCCCTTGGTAATTATCCTGGTGCATTGTGAGAACGGATTGTAGCATAGCCATACAATTCAAAATTCAAAATTTAGAATTCATAATTAATCACTTCCCTCCGTTGGCTTTCAAATCTTCAAGACAGTACTTGTCGAGTTGTGGAATGGTGCCGCCCATCAGGTTTCCAACCACGTTGCTTGTGTTAACGCTCCAGTACATCAGACAGCTTTTGGTTGTGCAGTGGTGCGGGTGACTGCTGTCCTCATGATTGACTACCATTGGAGTGCCCAGATTTACAAGTCCGAGGTTATGTCCGAACTCATGCCTCATTACTGTTGCTTCCAGGATAGCTCTCGAAGGCTGACCAAAACCACCGGAATTATTCATGATGGATTTTTCATAGAACACCATGGAAGTATTCAGATAGGCTTCGCCGAGTATCTGGCCGTTTTGCGTGTCTTCACTGGATGAGCCATCTAAAAACAGCATGTATGCGGCTATCGTACTTCCCGAATTGAATTGAGTCCTGTTTTTCTGCTCCAGACTGTCAACCTGGTCAATGGTGTACGGACTCATACCGGGATCGGCAATAGATTCTTTTATAACCTGGATCCCATCGGGTTTGTGCAACCGGCGGTCCAGGAATGAGATCAGGCTGTCGATGGCTTCCTGGGTTGGCTCGTATCCTTTGGCATATTGAATTTCGATGAGCAGTTTTGAATAGGGATTAGCCGCAAGGAAATCGTGGGCCGACGCTCCCGTAGCTTTACGATTGGCACCGGAATTTGAACCCCCGCTATTGCCGTTACTCCTGGAATTGGCTGTAGGATTACTAGTACAGGCAACTAATAGAGAAAAGGTGATTATCCACAGATGACGGACAAGGGAAGATGGGCTCATCCAAGGTTCTTTCCTGTTGTTCATAAGAATATATGTTGCTGAAGATTACAAATGTGAAAAATAAACTGGTCCTCAACCGATGTAAGAAATATCTGGGAGAAGTGATTTAAAGAAATAGGCTGCCAAAACGCAATGTAATGACAGCCTTTAGCTTCATATCATTCGGAAATATGAGTACTAATTTCGGCCTGAGGAGGAATCAGTCAGAGATGGCCACCAATATCCCCTGTAGTTTCCCCGCGGATTGATCCACGGTCCGTAGTAAAATGGGAAACCTTGCAGCAATCCATTTTTGTAGTGGAGCGAGAAATCCAGATTGAAATGAAACTGCAGATCAAACCCACTGCCTGTTTGCCGATATCCAGAATAGGGATTTAGCCATTGGTAGGGATGCATTGGACGGATAGGTCTCATGATCATACTGGAGTCATCCAAAGCGCCGGAACCAAAGTAAGTCCAGGTACCTCCATTCGTATCTTTCTGTGTCACCGTGGGTGGATTCCAGCCGAATCTCTGCCACTTGCCTTGTTGTGCAAGGACAAGGGTTGGCATAAAAAAGAAAATCAGAATTATTATTGAATGCTTCCTGTTAACCATGGACGTCATGCGGAGATCGTTTCATTTCTGTTAGATTCGTGTATTAGTTATCGGTCTCTGATGCTTTGTTACAAGAATGAAGACGAATGTGTCCAATGACTTAAAAAAAAGGTTTAATATGATTAAATTAGGCCGGAATATTATGAGGTCTTTTTATGCCCGGGTCGGCATTTACAGGATTATCCCGTTACCGGTAAATCGAACAAGGACCTTTCACTCAAATAAGTATTCCAACTGATTTTTGGAAAGCGGGAGATTTCGATTCTTGCTTTATCGCAATCATCAATTAAAAGAATTTGAGCAAATTTAAACAGTAATATCCAAGGGATTAACACAATGGCTAAAGAATTTGATATCGTAGTAATAGGAACAGGCCCCGGCGGTTATGTAGCTGCAATACGTGCGAGCCAGCTAGGTTTCAAGACGGCCGTGATCGAAAAAAAGGATTTGGGCGGTGTCTGCCTGAATATCGGCTGTATCCCCAGTAAGGCGCTTTTGAAGACGGCTGAGATAATGGAAACCATGAATCACGCCTCCGATTATGGATTGAGCGCCAAAGATATCGGCGTCGACTTTCCTGCAGTAATCAAACGCAGCCGCGGCGTGGCCAACAAGATGAGCAAGGGCGTTCAGTTCCTGATGAAGGCCAACAAGATTGAAGTGATCAAAGGTAAAGGTGTCTTTGAGAGTGCCAAGGAAGTGAAGGTGCTCGATGATAAAGACAAGGAAGTAGAGCGTGTGAAAGCCAAATACTTCATCATTGCCACCGGTGCGCGTCCGCGTCAGCTTCCCGGACTCGAAATCGACGGCGACAAGATCATCGATTCCGAACGGGCGATGAAGCTGGAAAAACAGCCGAAGAAACTATTGATCATCGGTGCCGGCGCCATTGGCGTTGAATTCGCCTACTTCTACCATTCGATTGGTACGGAAGTCACCATCGTTGAAATACAAAAGAATGTGGTTCCCGTTGAGGATGAAGAAGTTGGAAAAGAACTCGGCAAGATCTTCAAGAAGAAAGGTATTAACGTACTGACCGAAAGCTCCGTCGAGAAGGTAGAGAAGAAAGGCGGCAAAGTTACGGTTACCGTCAAAACTCCTAAAGGACAGGAAAAGATCGAAGTGGATGTTGTCTTGTCGGCTGTTGGGGTCGCCGGAAACGTCGAGGGAATCGGGCTCGAAAAAATCGGTGTCAAGGTTGAAAAAGGGACGATCAAAGTTGATCGCAGCACCTATATGACGGATGTGGATGGCGTGTATGCCATCGGCGACATCATCGGCGCTCCCTGGCTGGCGCACAAAGCTTCACACGAAGGCATCAACTGTGTTGAAATGCTGGCCGGACTGGATCCGCAGCCGATCAATTACAATAATATCCCGGGATGTACCTATTGTCAGCCGCAGGTTGCCTCAGTCGGATACAACGAGAAACAGGCAAAAGAAGCCGGTTACGATATCATGGTCGGTAAGTTCCCGTTCTCGGCCAGCGGCAAGGCTTCCGCCCTGGGTCACAACGAGGGTTTTGTCAAAGTGATCTTTGATAAGAAGTACGGCGAATGGCTGGGTTGCCATATGGTTGGCAATGACGTGACGGAACTGATCGCCGAAGTGGTTGTGGCACGCGACCTTGAAACGACCGGTACGGAGATCATTCATGCCGTGCATCCGCACCCGACGCTATCCGAAGCGGTGATGGAAGCAGTCGGTGAAGCGTACGGCGAAGGCATCCACTTGGGAACGCCTCCGAAAAAGCATTAAAGACATCATTTTCGTATCTTAAAACTCTCTGCAGAAAGCCTGCAGAGAGTTTTTTTATGCATCAAAACAGACATGATGCGGGAAGTCGATTTCTTCGACCTGGGGGTTGCCCCCTATCGCGAAACATGGGCGCTGCAAGGCGCTATTCAGAAGCAGATCATTGATCAAAAGATAGCACTGCGAAATGGTGAGTCGGTTGCCGAACGGCGCAGGGATATCTTCCTGATGGTCGAACATCCCCACGTCTTTACCCTTGGAAAAAGCGGTGATCCCACCCACTTGCTGCGCAGCAACGCGGAACTGAAAGAGCTGGATGCGGAATTTGTGAAGATCGACCGCGGCGGGGATATCACCTATCACGGTCCGGGCCAAATTGTTGGTTATCCGATTCTCGATCTGGAAAACTATTTTACCGATATTCATCGTTACATGAGATCTCTGGAAGAGATCATGATTCGGGTGTGTGCCGATTATGGCATCGATGCCGGCCGGATTGATGGTCTCACCGGCACGTGGGTTGGAAATTCTAAGATATGTGCGCTGGGCGTTCGTTGTTCGCGCTGGGTTACCATGCATGGATTTGCATTCAATGTGAAGACTTCTCTGAACTATTTTGAATGCATAGTCCCTTGTGGGATATCCGATAAAGGAGTCACGAGCCTGGAACAGCTGCTTGGCCACCCGGTATCGATGGATGAGGTAAAGCTGAACATCAGGCACCATTTTGAGGAAATTTTTGATGTTCATTTGAACGAGCTTTCTGATCTGCCTGAATTACAGAAAGACTCGGAAATATTTAAAAGGTAATTCATTCTTCTTACATTGGTTGCTTCCGGCAGGCGGGCAATCATAGGACAGGCAAATCGTTTTTATAGATAGAAAGAATAGGATATACATCAGTTATGGAATTAGCAGAACCAATTTCTACAAAAGCAAAAAACCGCCCGGATTGGTTGCGTGTTAAGTTGCCCTCCGGTAAACGTTTCCGGGAGGTTTCGGATATTATCCAGGATAAATCACTTAATACTGTGTGCGGCGAGGCCCGCTGCCCGAATATGGGCGAGTGTTGGGGCGCCGGAACCGCTACGTTTATGATCCTCGGCGATGTCTGTACGCGGTCGTGTGGTTTTTGCGCCATCAAAACAGGCCGGCCGGTTAAGGGACTCGACTGGGATGAGCCGAATCGTGTGACAGCAGCCGCCAGGCAGATGGGACTCAAACATGTGGTGATAACCTCCGTTAATCGCGACGAACGTAAAGATGGCGGCGCGCCGATTTTTGCGGAGACCATCCGCCGTCTTCGTGAAGAGATACCCGGTGTGACTATCGAGGTCCTGATTCCCGACTTCCGCGGCATCTGGGATGCCCTTCAGATCGTGATCGATGAACGCCCGGATGTGTTGAATCATAATGTTGAGACCGTTCCTCGCTTGTATCGACGTGTGCGCCCTCAGGCCAAATATGAACGTTCACTGGAGCTTCTGCAACGCTGCAAGGACCAGGGCCTGCGGACCAAAACAGGCATCATGGTTGGTCTGGGCGAAACCAAAGAAGAGGTTTTTTCAGTCATGGACGATCTGGTCGATATAGATCTTAATGTGTTTACGATCGGTCAGTACATGCAGCCGACCAAGATGCACCTGCCTGTAGAGGAATGGGTTCATCCGGATGTGTTTGCCGAGTATAAGACCGTAGGGGAAGCTAAAGGGATTGAACACGTGGAGAGCGGTCCGCTGGTGCGCTCGTCATATCATGCAGAACGCCACGTCTGAAATGAGATCCCATCAGCTCAAGTAACTGAAACCGACATAAAATAACTGCGATTGTGCTGTCATTTCTTGTTATCATCTTACTTAGTTACCTGCTCGGATCGATTCCTTCTTCGATTTGGGTGGGGAAGATCTATAAAAAAATAGATATCAGGAATTATGGCAGCGGTAATGCAGGTGCTACCAATACGTTCCGGATTTTGGGCTGGAAGGCCGGTGTAATCGTTGCTCTTATCGACCTTACGAAAGGGTTTACGGCGGCTTATTTCATAAGCAATCTCGGTTATGTGGTGGGTGATATACCCGCACACGTCGGGGCATGGGACACACATGTTTTTATGCAGGTTGTTGCTGGCGTTTCTGCTGTAATTGGTCATATGTTTCCTCTCTATGCCAAGTTTAAAGGTGGAAAAGGCGTTATCACAGCAGCCGGAATGCTTTATGCCATCGAACCCTACTCGATAAGTGTGGCATTGATAGTCTTCCTGATCGTCTTGTTCACAAGTCACTATGTTTCTCTGGCATCGATTTCAGCCTCATTCATCTATCCTTTTGTAATGTTGTTCATGCGGTATGTTCTGATGATTCACCTGGACGGCAGTCAAATCGTTTTTGCATCCATTCTGGCTGCAGGTCTTATCATCAAGCATATATCAAATATCCGTCGTTTGTTAAACGGTGAAGAGAATCGAATACGATCATTCAAACCGGCCAAGGGTTGGCTGAATAAAGAAGAATCATCGTGAAAGTCGCCATTTTAGGTGCGGGTAGTTGGGGCACGGCCTTGTCAATGGTCCTGGCAAGGGCGGGTCATACGGTACGTTTATGGGCCCGGGAGAGTGAAATTGCCTATCACATAAACAACTTCCACGAGAACAGTGTCTATCTGACAGGCGTAACCCTTGCGGATACTATTGTTTCGGATACCGAGATTAAAGACAGTCTTAAGGATGCTGAATTGGTGGTCTTCGCCGTCCCGTCACATGCCATGAGAGAAATAGCTGAGCGGGTACGCCCTCATCTGCACGGTAATGAAGTCATTGTGAATGTGGCCAAAGGTATCGAGAATGATACCTTCATGACCATGTCGCAGGTGCTGATGGAAGTCCTCGAGGGTAAAATCATTGAAGATCATATTGGCACGCTGAGCGGACCGAGTCATGCCGAGGAGGTCAGTAAGTTCAAACCGACTTTGGTCACGGCATCAGCTTATTCCCGAAGCATGGCACATCTGATACAAAAAGCATTTATGACCCCAATGTTTCGTGTTTATGTAAATCATGACATTTTGGGTGTTGAGATAGCGTCATCCGTTAAAAATATCATAGCGATTGATGCCGGTATTATCGATGGCCTGGAGCTTGGGGATAATTCAAAGGCTGCCTTATTAACCCGCGGCTTGACAGAGATGAGGCGTTTGGGAACGCGGCTTGGTGCATCCACCGACACTTTTTCCGGTCTGGCGGGACTTGGTGACCTGATTGTTACCTGTACCAGCCAACACAGCAGAAACCGGCACGTGGGTTATCATCTGGGTAAGGGCGAAAAACTGGATGACATCATTTCACATATGAAAATGATTGCCGAGGGCGTTAAAACAACGCGGTCCGTTTATTTCTGGGCAAAAAAACTGAATGTGGAAATGCCGTTGACCAACACTACCTATCAGATTTTGTTTGAGAATTTGGATCCCAAGGATGCGGTTTATGAATTGATGACCCGTAATCCGAAGGAAGAAATTCTTTCGTAACTTATAGTAGTTTCGGGAGTTTCCGAAATGTACTTTCACAACATCACGGACACTTGCACCCCTAAACAGGTCCTGAAATGCAATATCAAGCCCTGCAACGGTCAAAGATGAGTGTAAAAGATCTCAAGAATCTCGTCAAAACGGGTGAGGGAACGTTTCTTGAGTTTAAACGAGTCGTTTCAAGTCCCGGGAAGATAGCCAGGGAGATCTCTGCACTGGCGAATACTAATGGCGGAACACTGCTAATCGGGGTGGATGATGACAAGAGTCTTGTCGGATTAAGCAGTTACCACGAACAGCTATACCTGCTTGAACAGTCAGTCGTGATGTGTGAACCGGACATTCAGTATACAGCCGAGGTATTGCCATATAATTATCGGGATTTTCTGATTGTGACAATCAAACAGTCGAGACAAAAGCCTGTGTTTGTAAATCACGGTGACCGAAGGACCGTTTATACCCGGGTCAAGGACCAAAGTGTCAGGGCGAGCCGTGAGGCCGTGATGATCATGAGGCACCAAAGCTCCGGCAAGGGGGCTACTTTCGAATTTGGGCCTTACGAACAGAAACTGTTACGTTATCTAAACGAATACGAGCGCATCACGGTAACCGATTTTTCGCATTTGGTGAACATAGGAAGGAATCGTGCCTCAGATATTTTGGTTAATCTGGTAAATGCGGGTATCCTGATATTTTCACAAAACGGTGCTCAGGACTATTTTTCTCTTGCCCGCGATGTCTCCTGACCAGGTACGATTACCCAATCACAGCCGTTTTAGACCAGTAATCGATTTTAAAATAAGATAAAACATAAGTTCCATGGCAGAACAAGTACAAGATTTCTTCTTCGCTAATACAGATATCGATCCTGTAGTAATCACAAATTCGGCAGCCCAGCAACTTCAAAAAATTCTGGAGCAGCATAATAATTCTGAGAAGTACCTTCGTATTGGTGTCAAAGGCGGCGGGTGCTCGGGCCTGAGCTATGTTCTGGACATGGATGAGAAAAAAGATTACGACGAAGAGTACGAGGTTAAGGGAGTACCATTTATTCTCGATCGCCGGCACAGGTTATATCTGGAAGGTACCGTTATAGATTTCAGCGAAGGATTGGAAAATCGCGGCTTCACCTTTGAAAATCCAAACGCCGCTTCTACCTGTGGTTGCGGCAGCTCCTTTAGTACCTGATCATCATCCCTTTAAATTATCCAGATCCCTTTCTGTGATTAACCGAACGCCCCGCCGGAAGGTGATGTAATACCATATCCACTCCGCCATCACGCGAAACCGGTTGCGGAATCCGATGAGGAAAAAGATGTGCACAAACACCCAAGTGATCCAGGCCGGAAACCCGGAAAGTTTTAGGGATCCTATCTCTGCAATTGCCTTAACCCGTCCAATAGTAGCCAGATTCCCCTTATCTGTGTAAATGAAGGGCTTATACTGACCCGCTTCTTTACCGGAGAGGATGAGTTTGGCGACATAGCGACCCTGTTGCATGGCTACTGGCGCCAGTGCAGGGAGTGGGCGATTATTCCTGTCATCGATAAGAAACGCAGAATCACCAATGACAAAAATATGAGGATCATCGGGGAGTCTGAGTTCATTCGTCACTTTTACCCGCCCGGACTTATCCAATTCCGTGTTTAGTGTGTCAAGCAAGTGAGAGGCCTTGACACCAGCCGCCCAGATAATGTTGGGCGTTTTAAAGACCTGGTCATTCGCGGTTACCTCGTGTCGTTTCACCCTGGTGACTTTTGTATTGAGCATGACCTGAACACCCATTTTTTGCAAATCCTGCCTGGCTTTTTCAGATAATTTTTCCGGGAAGGCGGCTAAAAGTCGTGGACCGGCTTCCATCAAAAAAACACGCGTATTATTCGGGTTGATATGCTTAAAATCACGAATCATATTGCGTTTAACCAGATCGGATATGGCCCCGGCGGTCTCGACCCCGGTTGGTCCCCCACCGATGACCACATAGGTCAGGTATGGTTTCTGTTTTCCCGGGTCATCCAGTTCTTCAGCTTTTTCCAACGAATAAAGAATGCGCTCACGGATCCGCAGAGCATCGCCCAAAGACTTTACGGATGGGGCATTTTCCTCCCATTGGTCATTTCCAAAATAATTGTACCGCGAGCCGGGAGCCAACACGAGGTAATCGTAGGTATACCGTTGACCGTTTTGGCAGATAACCATACGATTTTTGCGGTCAATATCGGTGACCTCAGCCAGGAAGACCTCAATGTTTTTATCGTTTCTGAAAACAGCGCGAACAGGCATGGCAATGTCTCCGGGTGACAGGGCGGCTGTTGCAACCTGATAAAGAAGCGGCTGAAACAGGTGATGATTCGTCTTGTCGATTATTGTCACCTGTACTTCTTTGCCCCGGAGTGACTTGGCACACAACAATCCACCAAAACCAGCACCGATGATAACGATATGTGGTTTCCTCATAAATGTTCCGCCTTCTGATTTGGACACCTTTTCATCCTGTTAATTATCGGTCCCTAAACTAAGCCATCTGACCTTGATTTAAGCTATAATGCGAATGCTGTCGGCGACATTCCCGCTTTGCAAAATTTCCCGAGTCAATCGAATTCTAAAGAGGATGATGGCGTTCAATGGGGTCCTATTTTTCTCCATTCTGATGGTGCGGAACAGGCTCGTAAGTACCGGGTTCGCTGCGGAAACTAATGGCAAGTCGGTTCCATCCGTTGATTGTGATTACTGCCATCGTAAGAGCAACCAGTTCGTCTTCAGTGAAATAGCGGAGAGTGTCGTGATAAAGAGAATCAGGGATATGATTTTCTGATATCAGTGTGACGGCCTCTGTCCATGCCAGGGCCGCACGTTCCCTGTCGGAGTAGAATGGAGTTTCACGCCAGGCATTCAGTGCATAAAGACGTTGCTCGGTCTCACCTTTTGCCCGTGCATCCTTTGTATGCATGTCGATACAGTAAGCACACCCATTGATCTGTGATGCCCGCAATTTCATGAGTTCACACAGTTCCGGCTCCAGGCCGGATGATGAAATGTAAGCCTCCAGTTGTCTCATGGGTACAATTGCCTTAGGAGCGATCCGGTGATACTCAATACGTTTTGTCATTTTATTCTCTACAGTTTAAAATTACGGTGTCTGTTTTATTAAGCTTTATCGATAATGACGGAATAGTTTCCCGTTTTGTGACATCCGTTTTCATTTGAGTAAATAAAATGACCTATGGGCTGTCTTGCGATCAGTTCATTTTGATCTTCATATCACGAATTATCTCGTCTATTTCGGATTCGGAAATGTGGTAGTGCTCATTGCAGTAATGGCAGACCAGTTCCTGGCCTTCTCCCGAAATAGCCTTGAGATCTTCATAGCCGAGACTAGCGAGGGCATCAAGAAATCGATCTCTGTTACAACGGCAGAAAAAATGAACCGGGTATCGCGATAATTCCTTGACTTCAAAAGGAGCGACAGCACGTTTCATTAAATCATCGATATATTCTCCCTGAGATAAAAGTTTACCCACAGGCGGGAGGGTTTTCAGATGATCTTCTATCTTGATTTGCTGCCTTTCCTCTGAGGAAGGCATGGCCTGGATCAATATGCCACCCGCATCCGATACATTACCTTTCGGATCGACCTGAACATCGAGAACCACACCTGAGCGAACCTGCTCGGACTGTAAGAGGTAATGGGCCAGATCATCACTAATATTCCCGGACTGAAGGGTAACGATTCCTGTTAAAGGCTTGGCTTCATTATAGAGAATTTTTGAAAAGGTAAGAATACCGATACCAAGACCTTCTCCCAGATTTACATCTTTACTTAAGTAATCAAGCTCCGCATCCGGATTTGCTACATAACCTCTGATTTCTCCGACACTATTTGCTTCAGCAATGAGCATTTCGATCGGACCATTGCCTTGAATGCGTAATTGTATACGCTCCTCACCCTTGAGTTCGGATGCCATCAGCATGACACCGGTTAAAGCCCGGCCCAGGATTACGGTGTTCAGCAGTGACAAATTATGGCGCCGCTGTGCCTCCTTAACGACGTCTGTAGTTTTGACAACCGATATTTTGAAATTGCCGTCGTCTGTGAGGCCTTTGATAATTCTGTCCTTGCGTAAAAATTCTTCTTTTGAAGTCATGTCTGATTTATCAGTTTTTTAACGACACATTATGTGTAAACTGCTTCCCCTTCTTTTTGATTCAAGAAAGGTGTGAATATTCTTCATTTAAAGTTTAATTCGTCGGATTTATAACGAAATATAATTGCCGAACGTACCTTCAAAGACCAGTGATAGCTGGTTACTTTTCCATACCTTTACCCGCATAAAGAAACATTGTTCTCTAATATTCAAGAGTATTAATCACCCGTTTAGCAATCAATAATGATTTACGAATTTCTAAACCATTCACCACAATTTGATGATTCAAACTTTGTTGCCCCGAGTGCAGATCTTATTGGAAACGTTAAACTCGGCAAAGAGGCAAGTGTTTGGTTCAATACAACCGTTCGGGCCGATGTAAATAAAATTATCATTGGCACCAGAAGTAATGTCCAGGACAATACGTGTATTCATGTTATGCACGATACCGGGCCTACTATTATCGGGGATGATGTAACCATCGGTCATAGTGTCACCATTCACGGTTGTACGATTTATGATCGTGTGCTCATTGGCATTCAGGCGGTTATCCTGGATAAGGCCGTTATAGAACCTGATTGCATCATTGCCGCAGGTAGTCTCGTTGCTCCCGGCAAGGTGATGCCATCCGGATATTTGTGCATGGGGACGCCGGCAAAACCGGTCCGTAAATTGACCGATGAGGAATTGCAGTCCATTTTGGAGCATTCCCGGAATTACGTCCGGTATTCAAGAGCGTACCAAATGAAAGACAAGCACGATAAGAATCCTTTTTACAGCGCCGATTAGATCAGGGAACAATTTTTACTGCTCTTTAATCAGCCCCTGTCGTATTCTTTGGCTTTGGGAATCTTGATGTCGGCAATACTGTCATAGATATGTGATGGTAAATAGGGATACCTGACAAGATCCTCGCGCTGGCTCACGCCTGTCAAGACGAGGATAGTATCCATGCCCGCCTGAATACCGGCGAGGATATCGGTGCTCATGTTGTCGCCGATGATCATCGTGTCTTCAGAATGGGCTTTCATATAGTTCAGAGCCGCCCGCATCATCCATGCATTCGGTTTTCCAATGAAGAAAGGTTCCCGGCCGGTAATTTTTTGGATAGGGGCACACAGGGCACCACATGAGGGTTTTCCCTTAGGACCCGCGACATCTGGATTGGTAGCGATAAACCGTGCTCCCTGATTAATCAGGTGGGAGGCTTTCTGGATCATTTCCATATTGTATGACTGCGACTCACCCACAACCACATAATCCGGATTCGTATCCGTGATCATGAACCCGATATTGTAAAGTTCATGCGTCAATCCACCTTCGCCGATTACATAGGCGCGCCGGCCTTCCTGTTTTTCAAGGAATGCTGCGGTTGCCATGGCAGAAGTATAAAAGAGCTCTTTGGGAACATCGAGACCAGCTATTGAGAGACGGCTCTTGAGATCAATCGGGGTTTGTGATGAATAATTCGTCAGGAATAAAAGCTTGTAACCATTATTGAGAACCTGATCAACAAACCGGTCGGCACCTTTGATCAGCTCATTGTCCCGCATGATTACGCCATCGAGATCACAAATAATATTTTTTTTCATAGCAATAATTAATCGTCGTTTCTTGTAAATGTTATCGAGACATCATAAATGGAGCTTAACCCTTTATAAATGCAACCTTCAGATCACTCCAAGTAAAAGTGCTGCCAGTCCCGATATCAGTCCATGATGTGATGTACCATAATCCGTAAGAATCCGCCTTGATAATGAAAATCAACCTGCCGCTTGCAACGGTCGGTATTCCGCTGCTGCTCCTGTTGTGGATTACCGTTAAAGTATAATCGGCGCTGAATTGATCCATGGCAGACGACTGAACACTGCTTTGATTGCTCAATTGCAGCTGATCGCCTGTAAGGTTTTGAGCAGCAGCACTCAGGTTATTAAAATAAATTTGTTCAGAAGCTTTATTCCAATTGTCCCAAAGCCCAGGATTCGACTGCTTCGAAGCTGTTGTGGCATCAAAAGTGAACGTACTGTCCGAGAAACAACGCAGATAGTTTTGCGTGTTCATAGACTTTATGGCATTCTGCAGATTGGTGATAACAATATCAGGCTGATCTGGTTGGATAAAGGTCGACCCATCGCCGGCCTGTGGTGGCTGAGCCTTCCTCGTTTCAAACACACCACAAGCCTGGACGAATAAAATCGTCAACAGGGACAAGAATCCCAGGGTTTTGATAGTATGAAGCGAGGTGCGTGGCATTATGTCAGGGTCGGTTCCGATTCAGATAGACCAGATTCTATAGTAAAGTACGGATTTAATTGATAGTCAAGACCCAGGTCCGGAATGCTCAGGCTTACATGTCTGAGACTTATGGCAGCGCGTTGTGGCGCATGATGCGGCTCGGTGAAGTCGCGTGAATACAATGGGTCATCAATGACGGGGTGCCCCCAGAACTGCAGATGAAGGCGAAGCTGATGAGTTCGTCCCGTTACAGGCGTGCATGATACGATGGTTCTGTCATGTAATCTTTTAATGACCCTGAACCTGCTTATAGCCTTTTTCCCTGTCTGATGATCATGATGCCATTCAAACACATGCCCCGATTTCCTTCTGATTGGTTGGTTGATTTCTACTTCATCATCAGCAGGAACGCCGCGTACGATGGCAATATATTTTTTTTGGATGTTTCCTTGTGAGAATAAATAGGTAACATGCCGGGCAAAATCAGGTGTTTTGGCCAGTAAAAGAATTCCAGAAGTAACAGCATCCAAACGGTGTACGATTTTAAGAGAGCAATATCCCCGATCCTCAAGAAGCCGAATGAGTGAATTTTTGTTGTATCGGCCTCCTGGATGAACGGGCATGGGAGCGGGTTTATCCACAACGAGATATTCGGTTTGGTTATCAACTACCCTGATCTCATCTGGGACGGCCGGCTCAACAACATGTGGATTGGTTAAGGTGACGTTATCTCCCCGATGCAATATCTGATTATGATGTCCTGTCGATCCGTTGATATGGATCAACCCGGCAGCTATTCGTTCGACCCATTGTGGATGGTCCCGAAATGGAAATCGCTTTACCAGCCACGCCAATAACAAATATCCGGATTCTTTGTCAGAGATCCTGACAGTATGCTGACTGGTATAGGGAGCAACTATATGAATGGGGATGGATGATCCGGTCACGAATCGACATGCCTTTCTTTAAATTCCTGCCCAAAGTAGTGATACCATTTACGAAATGGTGAATAGACATCATCGGGATTAAATGGTCGTTTATATGGACTGTTTTTACATTCTTCACTGCAACAACCCTCCATTAGTCTGGCACCCTCTTCCGAACAAATAAATAGTCTGTTGCACTCCATATTGGCGCAGTTGATATAAGTATCACAAGGCGTTCCGGTTATTTCACATTGGGTAAGAGGATCATTGTCTTCCGGATTTACAGGCACCGTTAACCGGTCGTCAAATACAAAACATTTTCCCTTGAAATGGGCTCCATTCTGTTCATGTTTATAATTTAAAATTCCACCGTGTAACTGGTACACATCATCATAGCCTTTGTTGCGCATCAGGATAGAAAATTTTTCGCAACGAATGCCACCTGTGCAGTACATCAGTATCTTTTTATTTTTATCAATGTCTGCATCATCAATCCATTTTGGAAAATCATAGAAATTATCTAGATCAGGTGTTAGAGCTCCTTCAAAATGGCCAACCCGCGATTCATAATTATTGCGTACATCAATCATGACGAAATCCTCATCTGATTCCATCATTTTACGCCATTCGTGCGGGTTCATATAGCCTTTGCCATCTTCAGATGGATCAATTGGGAGGTCAGATTTCAGTGCTACAATTTCCTGGCGAATCTTCACTTTAAGTTTGTCAAAAGGGATGCTTTCTGTTTTTTCCTGCTTAAAAGCGATGTCTTCGAAGCCTGGTTCCTGCCGTAATTCTGTCTTATAAAGCTCTATCTGTGTTTCATCGGCTGCCGCTGTTCCATTCAACCCCTCGTGCGAAATATAGATACGGCCCAGGATTCCCAATTCCCGGCAAAGTGCTATATGCTTTTCTCTAAATGCTTGAGGGTCTTCTATATGAGTGAATTTATAATACAAGATACTGCTATACATGGACTTCTAACTTTAAATGCGATATTAACAAATTATAATCTTGTAACTCTCTAACGTTACTGGACTTAGATTGCATATAGAGTTCAATTTACGTTAAATTGTTTTCAGTTAAACAGAGACTGTCAAGTTTCCAGGGGTAAAAAGACAGTCTCTGGGGTTTGGATACAGGTGAATTATATGAGCCTACGTAATAATCATATTAAAATTATCATTCTACTAATCATTGGCGCTGTTGTCCCTTTAGCTACCCATGCTCAGGTGACGGCTCAATCTGATTATGCTCCACAACCGTATTCATCCGTCGCTATCCGGATCGATCAGGATTTTCAGCAGAATAAAATTAGTCATCAAGATGCGTTGTTATATCAGTTTTATAGTGAATTCGACCCTTCAAAATTACCGGCGCGCTATCTAAAGGTGGAGAGTTCACAGTCGCAACCTGTAAAGTGTTTTACTCCAGCAGTTGTAGAATACGAGTTGTCCCGCAAAACACTCTCTAAAAGTACACAAAATATCATTAATCATTACCTTACTTCTGCCGGATCCGGGGATAACCAAATATATATGTCACCTTCCGGGAAATTCAAGTTGTATTATACAACTGACCCGAGTAGTCCGGACGCAGTCCCGACAGCTGATGCCAATAACGATGGTATTCCCGATTACGTTGAATGGGCGGGGCAGTATGCCGACTCAGTCTACGACACGGAAGTGAAGATCATGGGCTTTAGCGATCCGATACCGGATACAACGGCATTTGTAATCCGTTTTGCCAGACTCGGAAATGATAATAGCCCCACCTACGGCTATACCTATATTAACAGCCAGGGAAACCCTGAGATGAAGGTTCACTGTGATTTTGCGCTCAGCGGCTTTCCTCCGAATACCGATCCTGATGGTAAGGTAAAGGGTGATCTGAAAGTCACAATTGCCCATGAGTTCAAACATGCCATCCAATATATTGATGATGGATGGTCCGGAGAGAGTGCCCGTTGGCTTGAAATGGATGCCGTCATGATGGAAGAGGCCGTCTTTGACACGGTGAACGATTATTACAACTACCTCAAGAGCCCGAGTTCGATATTTAATAATCCACAGTACTCGATTTATCCGGGCAGTTATTACCAGGTCACGTTTGCGTTATACTATTTACAGAAGTACGGCATTGGTTTCTGGCGAAAGGTATGGGCATATATCTCCCGGACGAATGACAGCTATATCAACAGCATGACATATGTGCTGGAAAACGATTATAACGCAACGTTTCCAAAGACTTTTGTAGAATCTGAGTTGTGGCATTATGCATCGGGGCATCGGTCACCGGCTGATTATGGTTTTCAGGAACGGATGAATTATCCGACCTCCCGAGTGATTCATGAATATGATCAACCTCCATCCGGGTTCAGTTTACGGCTTTATTCCAACAGACTCTCGGCCAATTATCAGGAAATAGTTCCAGGATCGAGTACCGGACCCGTTATGGTTAGCCTGTACTCATCATCAAATCAGATGGATGTCGGTTTGCTGGCAACATTTAAAGATGGTTCAACAAAGGAGATCATTCAAACAACTCACCCGGAAACAGGTCAGATACATATACAGACACCGTGGAGTTGGGAGAACCTTTCAGACCTTGGCATTGTGACAGCTAATGTATCCTCGTCAACCACCGCAACCAGTCGCCTGTTGGTTGGTGACAATGATGTTCTTTATGGAGATTACAATGAGGATGGTTTCTTAGATAAGACAGATGTAAATAATATCCTTTCAAATATTGCCATAAACGGTGATACATATATTGATCAACTCGTCGGGTCCGATCTGTCAGGCGACGGCACGATATCGACTTATGATGCTTCATTGATCATGAGGCATTTGGACGGATCGGATAAATATTTTGCGAAAGACAGTAATCACGATAATTATGGTCCGGAAACGGATGTTTATTCGGCAGCTAAGAGTGTAACAGGAAATCCTGCAACCAGCCCGGCAGACCCGGTTGATCTGCAACTAGACAAGGGTGATACCACTGCTTCGGGTGACAATCCCCTGGTTTTGAAGCTCAATAACCAGAGCGGACACCATTTCTCGTCCTTTGTTGTCCGGCTTGCATTGCCTGCGGGGGTAATTAACTCTGTCACCTTCGACACGACGGGTAGTGTTTGGCATAATGCACAATATCAGACCTATTATGATCAGAACGTTTTTAGTCTGGCAATTGCCGAAGCAGATAGCTTTTCGACCGGTACGTTGGGAACGCTGCATATTAGTGCTTCTAAAGAAGCCGATGTCGTTATCTCGGTTGCCGGTGTTAGTCTTGACGAATATTCAGGCAGGATTTCGGTGAATTCTCTCAATTATCACATTATGCCAAAAACTACGGTGGCAATAGAGAAGCCGGTTTTAAACATACCAGATAAAACGGAACTTTCGGCAAACTATCCCAATCCTTTTAATCCAACTACAAATATTAATTACAGCTTAAGCAGCAGGTCCAAAGTAACACTTGAAATTTATAACATTTTGGGACAGAGAGTGGCTCAGTTGGTTAATTCTGAACAAGCTGCAGGAACCTATCATTATGAGTGGAGTGCAGCGTCTTATTCAAGCGGGACTTATTTATATCGAATCATTGCACATTCATCCGACGGACATGTGTTTGTGCAAACAAGAAAAATGTTATTGATAAAATAGGGATAAACTGGTAATTATTTTTGCTTAAGCTCAAAACCAGGTACAGATATTATGTTAGTTTCGCAGCAGATTGAATTATCAAAATATGGTAAAGAGAGTTATATGCTCCATAATGGAAGCAACAGGTACTTTGTTATCAACGAGGATTCGTATGCGCTGATAAACATCTTGAAAAAATCAAAGGACTTTGAAGAGGCTTTTCGTCTGTATAATGTTTCAAATGCTGATATTGAATCAGCAAGTGAGTTTGAGGAGCATGTACGGGAAATTTTCAATGGCAAGCAAATATTGCTGGATGGAGATGACTTAGTCCATAAGCAAAAAAAGCATGTGCGTTTGCGGCTTACTTTAATACCAGAAAGATTAGCTGGTAGTCTGTCGCGACTCATATCCCCCCTGTATAACAGGAAACTGTTTCCCGTTGTCTTTTTATTAGCCATAGTGAGTTCGTGCTATATATTTTTTCACTATGGGTACATTGACCTGGCTTACGCTCTGACTCCAAGCCAATTCTGGTATATGATCGGGTTTTTTATGTTCTCGGTCGTGGCACACGAATTAGGGCATATCAGCGCCTGCAAACGATATGGTGGCAGACATGGTGGGGTCGGTTTTGGTATGTACCTGATCTTTCCAGTCTTTTGGGCTGATATTCATGGAATTTGGATGCTTCCCAAAAAAGAACGGCTCTACATTAATATGGCGGGTATTTACATCCAATTACTTATAGGGCTTTTCCTTGCGGCGATATATCTGGGAACAAAGAATCTTATGTTTCTCGAAAGTTGTTTTGTGATCTGCTCCGCGGCACTATTTCAACTATGGCCCTTTGTATATCTGGATGGATATTGGCTGATGAGTGATTGGCTGGATACTCCAAACTTAAACAAGACGTCCACGGCCGCAATAAGGAAGATATTCAAATATTATCTTTCCGAATCGGACACAAATGAGAAGATGGGTTTTTCAAAAAAGGATCTAATGCTACTGATCTATGCTTGTTTTAACTATGCCCTTTTGCTTGTTGTTTGCTTTTTATTTGGTTGTAATTGTATATCGATTCATTTTTTAAGATATGTTGAGCAACGACAGACGTTTATAAAAATTTAACGATACGACAGTCAAAAAAAACTTATTATCCTATCGGGGTTAAAATTAGAATTAAAGATTAAGGCAATGAATAAACACAAAAAAATAGCTACGAAATTCGAGATTGAGGAAGTTGAGAATAGAGTTGAGTTTTTCTTTCTCAGTGGAGTGATTAACCAAATTGTTGGTGCAACACCATATCATCATGGGGGGTCATATGGAGATAATTTCTTAAATAGTTGTCAACCGCCAAAGACTGCGTGTGGTAGCAGTGCCAGCTATAGCAGTGGTACACGTTTTTGGGGATTTGGTGACTGGTAGAAAGATAAACTTTTAGTTATCTGATTTTTATAGCCATCTCAAGTTTAGGGATGGCTTTTTTGTTAATTGGCCTTTCGTTAAAATGTACGAGTAACAATTTTTCTGTATTAAGGAGCAAAATAGGATTGAACAAGTAGAATACTACTGCCAAGACAGATATTAGAGAGTCGAGGATATAAGAAAATTTACATCGTATGCTCCAATCTTTTATGGATGGGATTTCTGAGGTATGCTTCTCTCACCCAATATTGAAATTTCCAAGTATGGTGATGATAAATATATCCTTCATAATGGAAAGAAGAGATATTTTGTCATTAATGAGGAACTTTATCAGTTAGTGGGAGTGTTGAAAGAAGCAAATTCGCTGGATGAGGCATATGAAGCTTACATTTACACAAGAGGAGGCATTTCCCAAACTTTTGCCGATTTTCGTAATAATGTTGAGGAGTCACTAAAAGGTAAGGATATCCTGACAAGTGATGACTTGCAGCGAACGATAAGATCAGGAAGCGTCATAAATCTATTCATCTTCGAATTACCTTGATCCCATCGAACATAGCCGGTGCGATTTCAGCGTTACTTGAACCACTTTATAACCCATCGAGTTTTTTCACAATCTTTGCTCTTTCTCTGATTGGGATCATTATTTTTTTATCGATATCTGATAAATCCGATTCTTGAGAGTTCGGTTAGCAGTCGTGAATTACTGTATGTTTTTATTCTTTTTGTGTTATCAGCTCTTTTACATGAATTAGGGCATATCAGTGCCTGTAAGAAATTTGGGGGAAAATATGGCGGAGTTGGTATTGGTCTATATCTCATACTCCCGGTATTCTGGGCTGATATCCATGGCATCTGGATGCTGCCGAAGAAAGAACGCGTTATTGCAAACCTGGCTGGAATTTACATGCAGTTGATAATGAGTTTCCTGCTAATTGGCCTTTACCTATTGAACAGATCTATATATCTACTGTATAGTGCTTATCTGATCAGTTCCGCTGCATTATTTCAGTTGTGGCCATTTATAAGGCTGGATGGTTACTGGTGCCTAAGTGATCTGACAAATACGCCCAAACTTACCAAAACATCCATGGGTGAATTAAAGCTATTCCTCATAAAAATGGTGTCAAAAAAAAGAGCTGATTATTGGCATTCCTTAACCTTAGAAAGGATGGTTTTGATCGGATATTCCGCATCCTTTTTTCTAATTATAATTGGTCTGATAGTATTTCTACTGTAGGATTTTAAACCTTTCAAATCCGGGTTTAGGATAATTTTAAAAATCTAACTGTAAAAAATTGTAAGAGTAAATATTATACATGAAATACTAGATTATATACTTAAAGGAGAGTTATGGAGGATTCAAAAAGTCGAAATTATTACATAGAAGAGCTTGATGAAAGAGTAGAGTTCTTTTTTTGGGGGATAGAGGACTGGTTAAAAACAGTAGCTGATCATTTCTCTGGTGGATTTCAGGAATTTGTAACCTACATTAAAACAAACTACTCCATGGTCTATCATTGGTGCAAAGATGCTATAAATAACATGAAAAGTTATTTTAGCTCGGGTAGCTGTTGATTGTATATAGAGCAGCATTTTTAAAAGAGCCAATTTCTGTACAAGGGATTGGCTCTTTTTATATGATACGCCATTTCAAAAAATCGAGGATTGATCTGATAAGATTTACCGCTTTACTGGAATAACCTGTTGTTCAATTTCTCATGAAGCTCTCGATTATTTGAAGACTATTGTCTTGCCATAACGTCAAAAACATACTCTATTATATGCTTTTAATTTGCTTATGGTTCCGCGGATGTAGATACTATGGACTAGTAATTATTATCTAATATATATCCAGCTATGCTTGTTAGCAAAACATGGCAGAATTATCAGCAGACGATTACCGGGGCAATACTTGAGCGAAGGATTCAAAAACTACTTACATCTCATGAGGCTCAGAAGCAGTTTCTGTATCACCGCAAGCTTATCTATCTGATAGCCGAATTGTACGACAATATGGATCCGGCAGTAGTCGAATCGATTGCCATGATTCATTTTTTGCAATTTCAGTATTTGTACTTCATGGTGAATTACAAAGCTCTGCCAATGACCATAAATAATACTACTGAAGCCAGGAAAGTGTTATGGTCAATCGAGGAAAAGACGAAAGAAATTGCATCCTATTTTACTGCCAAACGATCGGTTGTTGATAGACTGCTGGCAGATTCATATACATTTTTGAATGATCACATCGATAATTACGAAACAGCATGCTCCTTAAAAGTAGAGATAGATAAGGAGCTATATGAAGAGCTGGTAAAACCATTTTCCGTTGTATTCAATCTGCCTGTAGAAGTTTTCTCGTCGATTTCTGACGAGGGTATAGAAAAAGGGAATTTGACGGCAGGATTAGAAAATTATTTTCTTGGGAAAAAGTTAATATCTGATATCATCGATTTTAAATATGATGTAGCGGGGGATTCCTGGAATCATGTTCAATATTCCTTCAATAAAAGGATGAAAAGGGAGGGTATTGCAATCGATCAGATGGATGCAAAGAAAAAAGTTAAGTATTTCTTTGTCAGCGGAGTTGCGACCGAACTTTATGGGGATGCCATAAAATATTTTGAGAAGAGCGTGAATTGCTGGGATATGCTGCCATCTGATAATTTGGCAAAGTTTCCACAACAGGATATCAAACAAATCGGCCAAATTATTCTGACAATCGATCAATTGCTGGAAAAGGCCGCTAACAAAGTCGGTACATTTATCTCATGACCCCTTCGGATTACATACCATTTCGGGACTCTATTCATATAAGTCAATATGATTCCAGTCGCCGTGTTCTACATAATGGAGAAGGGAAATATTTTTTGATTAATGATAAAACACAGAGGCTGGTTGTAATACTCAAAAATTCACAAAGCTGGAAGGAAGCATACATACAGTTTACGGATGAGGAAAGTGAAGATCTCACATTGGATGGATTCATCCAATTTGTCTGTTCGGTTCTCCATATTAGTACAAAAGAGGAGTCACATACCAGAAAATCATATTTAAGATTGCGTCTGACCATTTTTAAAAAGGATATTGCCGGATTACTAGGGGATATATTTAAATTTCTGTACCATAAAGAGATCATTTTTCTTTGCATTCTTTCTCTTTTTAATTGCCAATGTATTTTTTGCCTTTTTTCTGACTGACTCAGTAAAGTTGGCGCCCAACGACTGGTCCTATTTATGGGTCATTCTTATCTATTTCCTTTCAGTTATTTTGCATGAGGTGGGACATATTTCCGCATGCAGAAAATTTAAATCAAGACATGGCGGTATCGGTATTGGTTTTTATTTGGTTTTCCCCGTTTCCTGGGCCGATGTGACTGGGCTATGGATGCTTCCCCGTAAAGAACGGGTGATTACAAATCTTGCAGGAATACATATCCAGTTCTTTGTTAATTTCTTCATCATAGCGGCTTATTTTATTACCGGAAAACCATTTTTGCTTCTTGCTGCCGAGCTAATCGTATTTTCATCCTTGTTCCAGCTGTGGCCATTCATGAGGTATGACGGATACTGGATTCTGAGCGATGCACTGGAGACACCAAACCTGATGAGCGTCTCTGCAAATCAGATCAGAGATTTATCCCTTGAGTGGTTTGGAATGAAGGAAAAAAGAAAGAAAAGCCGGAAAGATTGGTATCTTATTATATATGCATTTTCTAATACGTTCTTAACGATTTTCTATATACTTTTCATAGTAACAAAACACGGCGCGATTGTGATAAATTATCCAGCAGTGACGTGGAAGTTGATTACAGGTTTGATAAATGGACACCTAGCAGGTTCTGAGCTAATTGTGAATTATCTGATGGTCACTCTGTTTTACTATATACTAATAAAAAAATCATATGAATGGATTAATAAGTATATACGAGTCAGGGGCTTTCAGTTATTTAATCTAGATTCAACTAAAATTTGATCCGAAGGGGGGAATAAAACATGGACAAATACGAAAAACTTGTAGAAGCTTTCGAGATGGAAGAGCTTGAAGAACGAATAGAATTTCATTCATGTGAAGTTCAAACGTTTATAACCAAATTCAAGGCCTTCTGCGACAAAGCTGCAAGCTACGTATCCAGCAATAATGGATGCGGTGGCGGCCCATTACCAAGCTGATCTTTTTGGGGTTGGGTATATTTTAGACGCAAGCCATTTCTGTCATAATGATAGAATGGCTTGTCTTTTATAAGACCATTGCATATCGTTCATATTTAACTTTAGCATCAAGATAATGAGGCTGCAGACAATATTATCCAGGATATTCTCCCTGATTATGGGAGTAATTTTTATTGTGTCCGGTTTTAGTAAGCTACTAAATGTTCAAAATTTTATCGGCTATATCACAAGTATCCGGATTTTTGATAAGTTTTTCTTTGTAGGGTTATTAATCCCACCGTTTGAGATTGCCCTCGGCATCTTTTTTATTCTTTTTCTTCATTCGCGTAAAACAGCACTGGCATCTGTCATCAGCTTGTTAATTTTTACATTTGTCTACCTGTTCGCATATTTCACAAGCGGTTTGACAGATTGTGGTTGCTTCGGAAGCCTTGCATTATCGAAAATGCCTCCGGCAATGATCGTAGTTCGAAACGCAATTTTTCTGTTTTTATCCGGATATGTTTTTTTTAAACCGGTACCTAAGCCCAGGCTTCAAAATAAGCGGTGGCCCTATTACTCTGTCGGGGCGATGTTGACAATCACACTGGTACTTTCAGGCATTTCCTCAATTAAGCCTTTTGTTCATCAGAGTAATAATTTTGTAGGGAAAAAAGTGTCGGAGACTCCTTTCGGACCGTATGTCCATACCAGCCCGGATTCTACATACATTGTTTATGCTTACCACACGACCTGCCCATATTGTTTAAATACGGTTGAAAATGTGAAAGCTTACGTCCGAACTCATACCGTAGATAGGGTTATTGGGATTACAATTGGATCAAAAAAGGACTTTGAGAATTTTGAAAAAGTGACCATCCCAAATTTTTCAAGCATTATAATTTCCAAAGGAGATTTTGAAAAATTTGCACCTTCTGTACCAAGGGTTTTCATCGTACGAAAAAATATCGTTACTGATGTTTTATACTTTCCTGTTACCGGGCCGTATGTTTATTGGCGTTCACATCCGGACATGAGACCTTCTGGTATGCCGAAAACATATTGATAGGTGAAATTTCCATGATTATAAAAAAATCTATTCACGGAGAGTATTTTATAAAAAACCGTTACTGATAATTGTTCATCGATATACGTATTTTCTGTTCGCCCTGAGTAATACAATCAATCAAATGGCGACAGAATATAGCACGACGTACAGAGACCGGAAACTTCACTATTACGTACTTGGTGAAGGAAAACCACTTATTGTTCTACATGGCTGGGGAGCAAGCGGTAAGCTTATGTTGCCCTTGGCACAATCGATGAGTCCGGTGCGAAAATGTATTGTACCGGATTTGCCGGGTTTTGGCGAGTCTGAAGAGCCATTCCAATCATGGTCTGTTGACGATTATGCGGACTGCGTTCTTGCGCTGATTGATGAGCTTGGTTTTCAGACGGTCGACATCCTGGCCCACTCTCTCGGCGGACGAATCATGCTCAAATTGTGTGCCCGGCAACAGATTGCGGATCGCTTCGACAAGGTTCTTATAACGGGTGGGGCAGGTATGAAACCGCGTCGTAGTGCCAAATTCTATTTCAAAAAATACTTTGCCAAACTGCTGAAAATGCCATTTTCGATTCTGCCTGAACCGGCGAAGACCCGGCAAATTGATCTCTTGCGTAAGACGCCTTTATGGAAAAGCCTGGGCTCTTCCGACTACCAGCAGCTTCAGGGGGTAATGAGAGAAACGTTTGTCAAGGTTGTTAGCGAATATCTGGAACCCTGCCTGCCTGAAATCAATCATGAGATATTGCTCATATGGGGTACGAACGATGACACCACTCCGTTATATCAGGCAGAACGTATGAACGGAGGTCTGCGCAACAGCGCCTTAGTAACGATCAAGGAGGCCGGTCACTATGCTTTTCTGGATCAACCGTACCAGTTTCAGCGAATAGCAGAGGCCTTTTATAAGGGATAACCTTAATGGCTGGCATCTACATTCACATTCCTTTTTGCAAGCAGGCGTGCTCCTACTGTGATTTTTATTTCATCACCCGGCAGGAATATCGTACTGCTTTTGTGGATGCATTGATCCATGAAATTCGGGCGTGTAAAGATAGCCGGTATAACCAGGAACCAATCGAAACCATCTACTTTGGAGGAGGGACTCCCTCCAGGCTCGCCCTGCAAGATTTCGAGCGAATCTTTAAAGAGTTACAGGATAATTTTGAGCTTGCTGATCTCAAAGAAGTAACGGTTGAAATGAATCCCGATGATGTATCCCCTTCTTTTCTGCGTGATCTGAGACAGATGGGGGTGAATCGGGCTAGTATGGGTGTTCAGTCGTTTCAGCCGCGATTGTTGAAATTTATGCATCGCGCGCATACGGCAAACGAGTCCATATTATGCATGGAATATCTGCGGCAGGCCGGATTCGACACATACACGGTCGATCTTATCTATGGCAATCCTGATGAGAGGTTGTCGGACCTGGACAGTGACCTTGATATGTTGTTGCGATATCCCCCCCCTCATGTGTCTGCTTACTCACTGACGATAGAACCCCAAACCCGGCTGGGTAAACTTGCAAGATTAGGTCGGTTCGAGCCAATGGATGACGACGATGTGGCGAGTCAATTTGATCGCATAGCTCAACGATTGGAGGTTGCCGGACTGGAACATTATGAAGTCAGCAATTACGGAAAACCGGGTCACGAATCTCTTCACAATAGTAACTACTGGGAACATGTAAACTACCTGGGTTTCGGACCCTCGGCTCACTCGTTCTGGTGGGATGAGGATCAACGGTCTGCCCGGAGATGGTTCAATGCTGCCGACTTCAAATTGTACGTCAAATCTGAAAAATCCATTCATATTCAACATGAAACCCTCGATTTGAATACACTCGCTGAGGAACGTATCATGCTGGGGTTGCGAACACGAAAAGGAGTAAGTCCGGAAGAACTCCGAACACGTTATAGATATTCCCTGAATGACGAGCAGAAGATCTTTGTGAGGCAGATGCAGTCACAGGGTTACCTGAAAGAAACAACACCGCTGGTTTGTACAGATGAAGGTTTGCGTATGGCAGATCGGCTGACTTTAGAGTTAATCAGCAGGGGAACCGGGATCAGTAATCAGTTAGCAGTAAACAGTAAATAGTCTTAAGCATAAGAACAGAGATGCATCTCAGTTTCCTGTGATTTGAAAATCGTAAATTCTCTTTTAAGTTCTCAGTGAAATCTCAGAGATCTCCCTGTGTAATCTTTTGGGGGACAATGAGAATCAAAAGTAACTCTCCCTAAGGGATCCCCATCGGGAAAGAACCAGAGAAAAGAAAATAACTGACAATCCGACAGCGACGGACTACTGATCACCCAAAACTGACAAAAATGTCAATGAAACACGCTCTGGTGCTTTGCAATGGAGAAGCACCACCACCGGCATTTATTAAAAGTCTGAAATCACAATCGACATTGTTTGTTGCTACAGACGGGGCGGGGAATACGGCTCTGGAGTATGGCATCAAACCGGACGTCGTAATAGGTGATCTGGATAGTTTTAAGAACCCAAATGATTCGGGACTCAGGCTCATCAAAGATGAGGACCAGGAGACGAATGATCTCGAAAAAGCTTTAAACTATATTATGACAACGGATGTGGAACAAGTTACCGTGATTGGCGGCACGGGAAAACGGATCGATCACACCCTGAAAAACCTGTCGGTGCTAAAGCAATTCAGCGATAAGTTCACGTCTCTCAGGTTTCGTGATGTTTACGGAGTCACCTATCTCATGCCGCGTGAACATACAATTGATTTGCCGGTTGGTACGCCGGTTTCTCTCTTTCCCCTATCCGGCCGGGTTGAGGGTATCCGCACGAAAGGGCTCAAATATCCACTACATGATGAACCACTTGAAAACGGTATTCGCGATGGCTCATCCAATGAAATCTGTGAACAACCCGCACATATAAGTTATAAAAGTGGCGATTTGCTTATCTTCGTCGGCGATTCGATGTAAGAGAATTGTCCGATACCGGCCGATCTTAAATCTTAAAAAGCGAGTGCAGATGTGACCCAAGTGCATATTAATTTCAATATACTCGACTGGATCATAGTCATTATCTACTTCATTCTTGTGATTTGGCTGAGTTACCGCAAGGATGAGTTCAAAGTCGGGGAGGAGGAATTCTTGCTATCCGGAAGGCGGATGACGCTACCTGCTTTTGTAGCTACTCTTGTCTCCACTTTTTATGGCGGCATTCTGGGTGTTGGGGAGTATGGTTATCAATTTGGTGTTTCACAATGGTTCATTTTTGGTTTTCCGTATTATGTTTTTTCCATCCTGTTTGCATTGTTGCTGGCTAAAAAAATTCGCAATAATCCGGCCCTGACGATACCTGATGCTATCCGCGTTGAATATGGCGACGGGGCTGCCAATTTATCGGCTATTGGAGTGTTTATTTTGGTTAGCCCGGCTCCATACATTCTGATGCTTGGTTTGTTGTTTCAATTCATGTTTGGGGGCCATGGAAGTGTTATGCTCTATGCCGTTCTTATCAGTCTGTTCTCTGTAGGGTACGTATCCACCGGCGGATTCGAAGCTGTCGTTCGTACAGACATACTGCAAATGGTCTTGATGTACGGCGGTTTTATAGTCCTTTTGGCATTTTCAATATTTCATTACGGCAGCCTTCCGCATATGTGGCATAATGTCCCTCCTCGTTACCGCGATATTACGGGTGGGAATTCGATTCCATATGTTCTGGTTTGGTTCTTCATCGCACTTTGGACCTTTGTAGCTCCAAGTTTTCATCAGCGCGCCGCTGCCGCAAAGACTCCGGAAACGGCCCGAAATGGGATCCTTATATCCGTATGCTTCTGGATGGTGTTCGATTTCCTTACGGTTTCTTGTGCGATGTACGGTTTTCTGATTCTAGGTCACATAGACAAGCCGGCTATGGTTTATCCATATCTCGCCGACAAATTGCTGCCCATGGGCTTTCGAGGTCTGTTCTACGTGGCACTATTGGCAACAATCATGTCTACACTGGATAGTTACCTCTTTATTGCGGGTTTGAGCCTGGGTCGCGATCTGTTTCCCAATCTTTTTCCTAAAGATAAACGCGTATTGCTGACACGCATTAGCGTGATCGCCGCAGCGGTTCTGAGCATCGCCCTTATATATTTCTATCCCAGCGTTATTTCGTTGTGGTATGTCATTGGTTCTGTTATGATACCAGGATTGCTGATTCCGGTTTTAGGAATATATTTGCCGATATTTCGTTTAAAAAAACCATATATCGTTCCACTTATGGCCTTGTCTACTGGTATTTCGTTGGCGTGGCTGGTGCTGGGGACCATACATTCTGGAACGTATTCGGAATCTTATCTGGGGATTGAACCCTTTTATCCGGGGACGATACTGAGCATTATTTTCTGGCTGATCGGTCGTGACCGGGAGGTGAAACAATCTGTATTTGAGAAACTCAGGGAGATCAACGATCCTTGAGAATGTGAGAGAGATTAAGCTTGTGAATAGGAATCAGATATCTCGAATCGAAAGCATCTTTGTGGATACCCAGTATCCCGGTCCCGCGAAAATCAACGATACAATAAGATTCGACCATACTGACGATCTCGCCCACGCCATAAAATTCCGGACACGGACCGTAATAAACGAGATCGCCGAGTCCGAGATCGTTTGATGCTCTGCGATGATAGGGGTAAATCACCGGGAGACGATCGAGTCGATATGGTAATTTCTTTCTCATCTGCTTCATGATCAAAGAATATACTATTTATTCAACTTTCCTTCCCGAATGCTTTCTGTATGAAGATCTTACGGGATGAAGACGAAACGGGTTCAATGTGTAGCCATAACGCACTCTCCGGTAAGATTCGTGTAATTCGATCCGGCCATTCGATGCAACTGATGCCATCGCCGTAAAAATATTCTTCTACACCTATATCGAGGGCTTCACGCCAGTCTTTAATACGATAAAAATCGAAATGATAAAGAGGTAACTTGCCGGATGTATACTCGTGAATGAGAGTAAAAGTAGGTGAATGCACGGTAGCGGGATCGATGTCCAGTGCGGCAGCCAGTCCCTTAACAAAATGTGTTTTTCCTGCACCAAGAGGTCCGTCGAGGCACAAGATATCCCCTTCCTGCAAATCAGCGGCAAGCCTGGCGGCAATCTTGTAGGTGTCCTCTACAGATTCACACAGGTGTTCAGTGCCAAGCCAGGTCCGGAATTTTGAATTTTGAATTTTGAATTCTGAATTAGTCGGGTCCATAATAAATTTTACAACCCACGGTATCGATCTCTAAAATGCAGTTTCGAATTTGGCAAATTAAGAAATTTGAGTTACCTGTTTGTGGGTAACATCCAGCATCGAGTATCCAGAATCGGGAATCGTTATTTGGGTGTCAACGTAGCAACCGGAAGAATCATTTCTTCCATGGAAGCTCCCCCATGTTGAAAGGTATCATGATACTTGTTCTGGAAATGATGATAATTTGTTGGGTAAACGAAATAGTAATCTTCCCGCGCAAATATGTAGTTCGTGGAAACACTGCCTCTGGGTAGTCTGTAATCCTGCGGTTTTTCGACATAGATGGCCGTATCGCGGTCGCATTTCAGGTTGCGTCCGAATTTGTACCGCAGGCTTGTGGAGGCATATCGATCGCCGAGTACTTTGGTATCCCGCAGGGCACGAACCGAACCGTGATCTGTGGTAATGACAATCGTCACATCTTTTTTGGCCACGTTCAGCAGCAACTGCAACAGCGCCGAATGTTCAAACCATGTTCGGGTAAGACTCCTGAATGCAGGGACGTCGGGTGCGATTTCACGCAAAACATCCGAATCCGAACGCGAGTGAACTAATGTATCGACGAAATTAAAAACAAAAGCACTCAGGGGTGTCTGCAGGTAGTTCTGAATCCGTTCTGCCAGACGCTTGCCTTCATCCGACTGGAGTATCTTTTCATATTTTGGTTTGAAAGAATAACCAAGTTGTTGAACTTGGTACGCAAGGAATTCCTCTTCGTATTTATTCAACGAGTTTTCATTCTCGTCAGAGCTTTGCCATAGATCCGGGTGTCTTTTTTCGATATCGTACGGGAACATTCCCGCAAAAATGGCATTGCGTGCATAGGGGGTTGCTGTTGGAAGAATTGAGAAATAAAAATCTAAGTCAATGTCATAGTAAGGATGCAAAAGCCTTTCAAAAACCAGCCATTGATCGTATCTCATACAATCTACGATGATAAAAATGACTGGATTTTTTTTCTTGGCAAGATGGGGTTTAACGTAGGTGTTTACGACATCCGGAGAGAGTTTGGGGCGTTCCGGGAAATCAGCACGGAGCCAGTAGGGATATTCTTTTTCGATGAATATTCCGAATTCCCGGTTCGCCTGCTGGATCTGATCAGTAAGTACCTGTCGCAACGCTTCCTCACCCCGTTCCAGCTCGATATCCCATCGTGTCAGTTGCTGGTAGATCTCAATCCAGTCGTGCCATTCCACCGGTCCTACCATGCGTTGTGAGATCGTGTTAAAGCTGCTAAGGTAACTTTGGGCAGAACGCTCATCCCGCAGACGGCGATGATCCAGAATTTTCTTGATAGCAAGTATGATTTGATTTGGATTTACCGGTTTGATGAGGTAGTCAGAAATTTGTCCACCTATGGCATCATCCATGATCGACTCCTCTTCACTCTTCGTGATCATGATAACTGGAAGAGTAGGTTGAATCTTCTTCAGCTCTTCGAGGGTCTGCAAGCCATCCATGCCAGGCATTTGCTCATCAAGAAAAACAAGATCAAATTTGGCATCCCGCACCATCGAAATGGCATCTTCACCGTTGGTAACCGGAGTTACGTCAAATCCGCGTTGTTCCAGGAAGATGATATGCGGACGCAACTGGTCTATCTCGTCATCTGCCCAAAGGATGTTGGTTGCCATAAGCGTTTAATTAATCCGATATTTAAGTAAATGTTATTATTAGTGTGATAAAAAGGAATAATGGAATTTACAATGGATATTTGCAACGGAAGCAGCTAGAAACCTATATCTTCTGAGGGGTCGTGTAAAATATCATTCATCCATCATTCCAATCTCAATGTCATCAATGAGACTGATTTTTTAGTGTCAGATAAGGCAAAATTCTTGCAAACTTTTTTTCTCCAATTCCTTTCACTTTTCGCAATGATTTCAAGTTGGGAAACGAACCGTATTTGTTTCTGTAATCTATGATTTTCCCAGCAATGATGGGACCAATACCCGGCAGACTAACCAAAGCGGTCGAGTCGGCATGATTTACATCAATGCTTTGACTATCGGGACGGGTATGTAGCGTCTTCGTCTTGCTCCGGGAAATACGTACATCTCCTGGTATAGCAAACGGTACCCCGGATGCAATATTTTCTGAGTCGTCGACGGCGGTGTAATAGTAACGGTGTATTAATGAATCTCTTTTGGTGATGCGCTCAACATAATGCTGATACACTGAGTCGATGGACTTGTAATCATCTGAATCGACTATGTGAATAGGAGTTATCATGATATCAGCAAACCATGTAATAAGGAAAACGACGATGGCTGTAACGACGAATCGCCGTTCACCGCGCGTTATATTGAGCTTTTCGGTCCAGAAAAAGAATTTTCTCTTGAAGTTACTCATGGTATCGATCTTATGAATCTCTCTTTATCTTAAAAGACACCTCAACAGGTTGAACCTTACAATAAGGTAAGGTCGGGACAAGATCCGACATGGTGAAGCTAAGGTGGAACCCAATCAGGTTGGCAGGATATCCTGGGAAAACAACACAGAAGGCCTTGTTAGTGCTATGAACCGGGCTGTCTGTCATCTGTCCAATAGAATGTCTTATCCGGATCTTAGGTTACAAGAGTAAAGCTCCAGGTATTGGGATATGAATTTTGTGCTGGAAACCGAGTGTTTTCCGAATGGCAAGCCAAAAAAAATATGAACAAACCCCCCACAACACTGCAAGGCAATGGCATATCAGTAGAAGTACGTATTTTAAAACTGTTATACTCATTTAATTTGCGTCTAAGTTTTGGGGGGTTAAATTACAAAATCGTTGGGTGTTGGTTCTATTGATTGATAATTATTTATAGAAGTAGGTAGGTTGATTAATGAAAAGGATCAGTCGACTGGCTATTGCTAGGGGTTTGTTGTGCCTTGTCGCAGGAATCATATGCATGCTGTCCTATGCTCAACAGAATTATGCCTTTCCCTTGGTCACTGTATCATCCAACTCCGATCTGCCGCTGCCTGTGGATATCCACCCATTTCCATACAAATAACCTTCTAAGAGGATCACGCCTCTGAGTTGACAACGGTTTTCCGGAAAGTATAGAAGGGTGGTTCATTACTTAGTAATTCATACCCCATCAGGTAAAAGGAAAGGCGGAATCATGACAAAGCAGACGGATACAGCAGATATCAAGCGTTCTTGTTTCAATACTATTTTAAAAAACGTTATTAAAGAAAAGTTACCCCTCTGTGGCATACTGATCGTTATCCTGAGCATTACCGGCCTGGCCCTGCCGGTCCGGGCCCAGACCCGGCAGGGGCTGCCCTTCCGGGCTCACCTGCGGCGGCGGGCGGGCTTGACACCGGTGAGTATGGGCATGGCCCGATCGGGAAATACCGGCCGGTCCATTCAGGGCGGCATGGGCATACACGTGGTCGGGCACTGGAATGGAAATACCTCTGTCACGTGGTTGAATCTTTCTGTATCTGGGAACTATGCCTATCTACCCGACCAGGGTTATCATATTTATGTGATCGATATGAGTGATCCGGCGGTCCCGAAGGAAGTTTGCCGTTATAAAACTGATAAACAAGTAAATGGGATAGATGTTGTCGGTCATTATGCGTATCTGACTGTTGTGGGCTCAGACTCAGGTGACCTTGAAGTACTGGATGTGAGTGACCCCACGAATCCGAAACTGGTTAGCTCATATAGCAACAAAGACTCAACTTATTACGGGGATTCATACGGGGATATATCGGTCTCAGGCAATGATGCCTATGTAGGCGGTGGTTTAGGCGGTGGTTCTTATCGTGATACCCTCGATGTGATCGACGTGAGTGATCCGGCCCATCCTCACCAGGTGGGTTCGATAGGATTCGGGAGTAGTAATTTCCTGACTGATTATTGTGTAAAAAATGGGTACGCATATGTGATTACCGCCACATATGCCAGTACTGGTTATGGCTTTCAAGGGGTTACACTTCATATTATTGATGTTAGTGACCCTGCGAATCCAAAGCAAATAGGTTCATATAATGTTGGTCCAACTTTTGCTGGTGATAGTTTTATATCGGTTTCGGGTAATGATGCCTATGTAACCAGAGATAGTGCCCTTACTATCATTGATGTCAGCGATCCTGCCCATCCGAAGGTAGTGGACTCATATATACCTAAGTTTTCAGGTCCCAATGGTTACATGAACGGAGTGTTTGCCAGAGGAGGATACGCCTACACAATAGACGCGGATCAAAATGGTATGGATGGCCTTCAAGTCCTCGATGTGAGTGATCCGGCCCATCCGTTTACTGTGGGTACATATGAGGATAGTGGAGCTGCAAATGTAGTTTACGCAAACGGCGGATATATCTACATGACTGAACAGAATAGTGGGTTTTATATCCTGAAGGCTGCCTTATCCAACGAGGTCACCGGCACCGTTGAGGATGTAACCCTGGGCAAGGGCACCCTGCCGGCCTCCGCCCTCTCCGGGGCCGGGGTTTCCCTGTACAGCGGTGCAACCCTGGACACCCAGGCGACGACCGGGGCGGACGGGGGCTTCCAGTTTCCCAACCAGACCGACTCCTCCTACACCCTGCAGGTCGGGGCCAACGCGGTCAATGAGCTGACCAACCAGGCCACCCACCTGTCCTGGAAGTATACCGTAAAACCCACCTACTATTCCATTCGGTTGCCGGTGGGCCTGTACAACCAGACCTATACCGGGGCCTACGGCCTGGACCATCTGACCATCTCCTCGGACGTGCTCTTCGGCCTGCTCCCGCCCCAGCCCCTGGTCAACAGCTATGATCCCGCCGCCACCGGCGCCCTGCTGCAGGACTGGCGCACGGGAGCCACAGCGGTGAGCGCCTCGGATACCAACAGTGTGTACCACCAACGCATCAAGGCCCTGGCCCGCCACCTGATGGTCCAGTCCCTCTACCAGGGCGAGTTTACCAACGCGGCGACGATGAGCCACAGCCTGAGCACGGCCACCACCCAGCTGATCACCAATTATGTCCTGGCCGGCAAACTGGCGAACAAAACCGAGGAGAAGACCTCCAAAGAAGTATACCGACGAACAACTGGCCAATGAGGTGAACAGTCTGGTCACGGGCATCCGGGGTCAGGTCCGCAGCGCCTTTCTGAACCCGGTCATCAACAAGGTGGCCAATGCCCTGCCAGCCCCCTACAACAAGTATGTGCCCCTGGCCGTGGGTAAGACCCTGGACTTCTTCCAGAGCGATTCGAAGAAGGATTTTCTGAGCGATATCCTCAAGGACCAGACCCAGGCGCTGGCCAGCACCGCCTCCGACGAGATCCTGCTCTCCTACGGGTATGTGCCGGCGACCCAGACCGGGCTGGATCGCTCGGCGAAGCTGGCTCGATGCCTTTGACTACAGCGGCAGCTACCGCCCAGGCCTGCCACGACCTGGTCGACACGACCACCTCTTCGGTGCTGGAGCAGTCCAATGCAGCGACCAAACTGGTCAAGAAGATAGCCGATGAGCGGCGAAGACGGCGGAGACCTTACCGAAACCGGCGCGAACATCACCCAGCTCATCGCCGAGATTGCCGCACCGACCTCCGAGACCGGGGTGGGAGCGGTTGTCGCCGGGGGGGCAGAAACCATGACAGGCGTTTTAAAAGGCACGTCCCTGGCCTCCTACCTGACCTCGGCGATCGCCCCCGGGCTGCGCCTGGCTCAGATCGCCGTGGAGGCCAACAACGGGATCGATGTGGCGTATCACCCGGACCAACAGAGCACTTTCCAGAAGATTGTCCCCGAACAGTCGGGCAGGCGGTATATCCGCTATACCGCTCAGACCCTGCAAACAAGTCAGAAGGATCTGACTACCTCGGTGGACCAGTACAACCAGTTGGTTCAGCAGATCCTTGCCCTGATCGGGAACAATCAAAAATCCCAGGCCCTGGGAAAGCTCAGCGATCTGATGCAGGCGGACCAGTCCCTGGACCAGCAGCTGCAGCTCAGCCAGGCCCCGGTCGATGCGGTGGCCGATCAGCTGGCTCCCTCCGATTCGACCTTCCTGGCCCACTACCTGTCCCTGGCCCAGGCAAACGTGGGCGGGGCGGCGGCACGGGCCGGGCTGTATGCCAACCTGCTTGGGTATGCCCTGGGACAGTCGGTGAGCCTGCAGGATTTAACCGCCTCGGCTGATTCGGTAAGCAAGCACCTGGGCGATCTGGAGAACCAGACCACTACCGTGACCGGTGAGGTCTCCTCGGTAGCCGCTCCCCCCTATGTGATCATCAGCCGGGATTCGCTCTCCACGAAGCCAACCCAAAAGCAGCCAGCCCTTTACCCTCTCGGCGGTAGTGACCAACCTGGGCACTTCCCCGGCCACGAATGTGACGGTAACCCTGCAGACCGATTCGGCCACCACGACCGGCTCTCAGAAACAGGTTACGATCCCCAGTCTGGGCGTGGGAGCAAAGAAAGTCATTAGCTGGACCCTGACCCGCACCGATACCACGTCTATGGGCAGTTACACCATCGACCTGAGTTCGGACAATGCCAAGGTGCTGCCCACCACGGACACCTACTATGTAGCAGAACACCGGACTGGCTGCCACGGGCATTCAGGGCAATATCCAGACCCGGCCCAACGGGTATCACCTGGGACAGAACTATCCCAACCCCTTCAACCCCACGACCACGATCCGCTACACCCTCTCCGGCAGCAGGCATGTGCGTCTGACCGTATACAATGTGCTGGGACAGATGGTCGCCAGGCTGGTAGATCGAACTCAGGCCGCCGGAGCGTACTCGGTACGTTTTGATGCCCACAACTTGCCCAGCGGGTTGTACATCTATCGGCTGAAGGCTGGCAACTTTACCCAGACCAGGAAGATGATGCTGATTAAGTAGGTCAATCTTTGTTACACAAGACCTCCAAGGTTTTTAAAACCTTGGAGGTCTACGTAGGTAGGAACTATTCAGCTTTCATATACGGATACGTCCAGTCCTTGGTGGGACTCATCGTTTCCTTGATTGAGCGCATGGAGAGCCAGCGTAACATGTGAGGCATGCTTCCGGCCTTGTCATTGGTACCGGATTTACGGGCTCCGCCAAATGGTTGTTGATTGACGATGGCCGCCGTCGGTTTATCATTGATGTAGAAGTTACCGGCTGCGTTTGTCAAGAAATCGCTCATATGTTTTAGCGCATAACGATCACGGGCAAAAATGGCCCCTGTCAAAGCGTACGGTGAGGTCGACTCGCAAAGCTGTAGCGTTTTCTCGAAATCCTTGTCATCATAAACATAGATAGTGAAGACAGGACCAAAGATCTCTTCTTGAATCAGTTTGAAATGAGGATCGGTGGTGAGGACCACGGTCGGATCAACGAAATAGCCTTTTGAGTCATCATAAGTGCCTCCGGTAAGGATCTCAGCCTTATCGGATTTTTGGGCGTAATCGATATATGAAGTGACTTTGTCAAAAGCCTTTCTGTCGATGAGAGCGCCCATGAACGTGCTGAAATCCTCAATGTCTCCGGTCTTGATCTTCTCAACTTCGGGAATGAATTTGCTTTTGAACTCATCCCACAGTGATTTTGGGATATACATCCGGGAGGCAGCAGAACATTTTTGTCCCTGGTATTCGTAAGCACCACGTAAGGCCGCAACAACCAGGGCGTCCACGTCTGCTGAGTTGTGCACAAAGATGAAGTCTTTTCCACCTGTTTCCCCAACAATTCGAGGGAAATATTTGTATTTATCGATATTCTGGCCAATCTGTTTCCAGAGATGCTGGAATGTAGGAACCGAACCGGTAAAATGCAGTCCGCTAAGGTCAGGACTGTTGAGGACCGGATCACCTACATCGGCCCCTTCTCCCGGCAAGAAGTTAATCACACCATCTGGCAGACCGGCTTCCTGAAAGAGCTTCATTACGAAATAGTTGGCATAAAGTGATCCGGGAGCCGGTTTCCAAAGAGCAACATTTCCCGCCATGGCAGGAGCCGCCGGAAGATTCCCCCCGATGGCTACGAAGTTGAATGGAGTTACCGCAAATATGAATCCTTCAAGGGGGCGATATTCCGTGCGATTCCACGTATTGTCCGGCGAAAAAGGTTGTTCTGCCATAACCTTGGCCAGGTACCACGAATTGAAACGCAGGAAATCAGAAAACTCACCTACAGCCTCAATTTCAGACTGATGGGGTGTCTTCGATTGACCCAGCATCGTCGCTGCATTCATGGTGAAACGCCATGGGCCGGTCAGCAGATCGGCCGCCTTGCGGAAAATGGCAACCCGCTCTTCCCAGGGCATGGCAGCCCACTTTTTGCGTGCTTCAAGTGCGGCCTCAATGGCCATTTTAACTTCTTTTTCGCCACAGTAGTAAGCTGTCGCAAGTTTGTGCTTATGGTTGTGGGGCATCACAACATCGAAGGTCCGGTCGGTTTTAACTTCTTTGCCGCCGATTATAGCAGGAATGTCGATGACCTTCGACTGTAATTCTTTCAGTTTTTCTTTTAAAGCCTTTCGTTCGGGAGTACCCGGAGCGTAAGACAGATATGATTCATTACTGGGTTCTTCAATTTTGAAATATGCCTGTGACATGAAATCTCCAATTTTTCTAATGGTCTCTTAAGAGGACTTTTGTCTATCCAACATGAAAATTACTGTATATCGTTTGGCAGCATAAAGTACCAATATAGGCCAACAGTTAACAGTGATTAGCAAATAGGAAACAGCAACAAAAAAACCTGTCACAGTTTAACTCTATGACAGGGCGATAAACTAATAACAAGTCCTTTTTTACTTCATTGCCGTTTCATCGTTCTTGGGAATCCAATTATCGATTACCTTTGGATGATTACGCATCCATCGTTGATCGACCGTATCCTCCGGCTGTTCCGAATTGCGTTATTTAAGCATCAGATTTGCTATTTGTTAAGCCAGTTGATTATGACTTCAAAAATCCGAGCTGGACATGCTGATCCGGGAGGTCGAAATAAAATAGAGGGGCTGGATTACCGGGGCATTTTATTTTTGTGTTCCTGGATGGCCGCATCAGGGTTGACATCAGGATATAATTCAATATGGAAATCGGTTGGATTCTCCCCTAAAAGCAACTGTAATGTTCGCTCTTTGATTAATTCCAGGATGGCCAGAAAAGTAACTACGATTTTGATACGATGGGCGAGTCCGGAGCAAAGTTCTTTAAATGATTGTCTCCCCGTTTTACTCAGATGCTCAATGACATAAATGCTTTGTTCCTCGATATTGGTAGGTACGCGTTCCACATTATGATACACTTCTTCCCGGACCGATTCGGTCATCACTTTTTTAAAGGCGGCCATTAAATCGTAGAGTGTGATATTACGGAGGACCTCACCGCTGTCTACTTCCGGTTCTAGGACATCTGCTTTCCGGTTGCCGCGGTAATAGAGCTGACGGTTTTGAACATCCATTACGTGCAATTCTTCTGCCATTTCGCGATACCGCTTGTATTCCAGCAATGCCTGTACCAGCTCGTAGCGTGGGTCTGCCTCCGGATCCTCTTCAAAGGCATCTTGATCGCGTGGGAGCATCATTTTAGCCTTTATTGCCATTAAGGTACTGGCCATCAGGATAAATTCACTGGCAACGTTTAGATCTAATTCTTCAAGGAAGTGAATGTATTTGAGAAATTGTTCCGTGATATATGAGATAGGAATATCATAGATATCCAATTCATCACGCTTTATAAAAAAGAGCAACAAATCGAGAGGTCCTTCAAAATTTTGTAGCTGAACCCGGTACATGGAGTTAGATATTTGGAGGATTGGTTATATGAAAAACAGCTGCTGGATATTTTTCCCGTTCTCACGCTGGCGGAAACATGGAAATGCGAAATCGTAGACGAAAAGGCGACTTTCCATAGGATAATATCGAAAGAACGCAGGAAGATAGCATCATGTGAGGCTTAATAAAAATGAGTGCCTTTACTGTGCAAATACACATTGTCAATTATTAGAAAACATTATATATCTGTAGACCACTGTTTTTACTATCATTTAAAATCTGCATTTCTCTTAGACATTTTGTTATAACAATTCTATCAAGATTAAAGTGGAGGATTCACTATGTACCTTGCTAATAAGATCAGGCTTACAACGTCGATCATTGTGATTTTACTTGCATTTGGAACAGTAAATGCACAGTCTCAGCAGTTTTCTGGTAAACTATCTCCCATGAAACGCATTTCATCGAAAATTCATGTGCCCAAAGCTAAATCTATACCCGCGAATGGACTGCGCAATTTGGTGAATAGTATTAACGGTCAGGATCAGCTTCGGACAATCAACGCAACCTGGTATCTTGAATCGTCGCAGGATACTCTGTTTCCGCTATTCCCGGGATCCAAGATCTCTGTCAGCCAAATTTTTTACGCCTACAACACAAATGACGACAGCACGAAGGCCCTGTATAAGATATACAATGATACTACCGGTAAATTCGAAAATTCGTTGCTGGACGAGTACACGTACGACACCAATAATAATGTTACCAAGGACCTGACGACCAGCTGGAATAAAACGAGCGGACAATTTGATAACCTGAACCAGATCCTGTATAGCTACAACGCATCTAATCTGGAGACGGAGCATTATTCTCAGTTTTGGATGAATAACGGCTGGGTCAACAGTTATAAAATGATTACGAACTATGACGGTCAGAACAGAGAGACCGAGATTATCAACCAGGACTGGGGCACGAGCGACTGGGTGAATTACGATCGGACTTCATACAGTTACGGACAAGCTATGCAGCCAACACTCGAGCTGTACCAAAACTGGGATGGAAGCAACTGGGTAAACGTGGATCAATATGTTTATACCATTGATAACAATAATATCAGTACCGAACTGTATCAGGTTTGGACAAACGGTCAATGGGCCGACAGTACAAAAGATATCTACAGCTATGATTCGTATAACAGGCCAAACCAAATGATTGAACAGATATACAGGGGGAGTAACTGGATTGATACTACAAAGACCCTGTTTACCTACCACTCGTCGTCGACAACACTGGATTTTGCCACGATGGTTGAGCAAGCCTGGGACGGGGCGAATTGGATCGATCAGTATCGAATAGTTTATACATATAATGCCAGCAACCAGGTGACCGAATATTTAACCCAGATGTGGACCGGTACGGATTGGATGAACAATTTTCGTATTCGTTCAACATTCGACAGCAATGGAAATATGGTAAGAATGACAACTGATTATTGGTTGGGGGTAAGCTGGTCAAGTTTCCTGTCCCAGACAAATACATTTACACAAAACAGACCAACCGAAGTGCCCACTCCTATTGAACAAACTCAGACCGCCAGCATACCCGACAGGTTTGAATTGCTCCAAAACTATCCCAATCCGTTTAATCCGAGTACCGTCATCCAGTATAAATTGGCAAAAACAGGGATGGTTCGATTAACTGTTTACGACTTGACCGGACGTCAGGTTGGCATGCTAGTCAACCAAACACAGGGCGCGGGTTCCTATCTCGTCCGTTTTAATGCTGCGCAGCTGGCAAGTGGAATTTACTTCTATCGGTTACAAACAGATGAATTCAGCCAGATACGGAAAATGCTGCTGATACGCTAATGATGGCATTTTAAAACAAAGGCTGGTGCCAGAAACGGTATCAGCCTTTGTTATTGAAATAATCAGTCAGGATTACAATTCCTGCTCCAGCTTCACCACGGCTGTCTTAAGATCATCGAGTGTGATAGGTTTGATCAGATAATCAACATATCCAGTGTCTTTTGCGCGCTCGGCATGATGCAGATCTGAATTACCCGTAATATAAATTACAGGTGCATCAGAAAACTCTCTGATCTGCTTCATTGTATCGATGCCATCCATATCGCCCTTGAGAAAAATATCCATCAGGATAAGATCAGGGTTCAGGTCCTTTACACCCTGGACGGCGGAGTTACCGTCAACAAATTTTCCTAACGTTTTCCAGCCTAGTTTCTTAATATAGTTATCGTAGACGAGGGAAAGCAGCATCTCGTCTTCAACGATCATTATTCCTTTGGGATCACTCATAGTCTGTAACAGGTTACTGAATAAGGACAAATTTTATTGTCTTTGCCGGTATCAGAAAAAGCCATTATCTCTGATGATGATCGACTTTTCGTCTCAAAAGTAAAGTAAATATGCATATAATTACTGAAGTTTTCAGATTTTAAAACAATTTTCCAGAAATAAATGAAAATTAAATTTAGAGTATCCGTAAGTGATATGTTAACAATAGTATATTGCATACAAATGGTCTTCCACTGATTATTTTTCAAGCTTTTCAAGAACAGCATTGAAACCTGGCTTGAGGAGATGTCCGGAGAGATTACAGGTAATGATGATAATGGTAGCCGGCGTATCCTTGCTATAATTATACGCTTCAGTTGTGATTTCAAATTGATTCTTCAAGGTGTGATGACCGATTAAGCTTCAGCCCGACAAGTCTGTGGTTACAAAATCGTTGTTATATCCTTTATATGCTAAGTCAGTGCGATTGGATTGGTTGGAATTTCAGAAGTGAAATCTTATCGGTTGCGTGGAATAATAACAGATGAATTAAGCAAAACCAACTACGAACCCCCACTGTCATTCCGATCCAGATGTGTCGGGATTTCACTTCGCTCGAAATGAAATTGAGGTTGTGCGTTTTGTGTGAGGTGCTCTTTTGTTGAACTCACGTTAAAATATGATCAATGTAGAAAACTATCCAAATAATAAATGGAACACGAATGATCGGCTTTTTGATAATATATTCTGCTGCTAAACAGTCATTTAACCTGAATATATTTTAAATAAGTATTGAAAGAATTAAGATCAATAAATTAAGGTATTAAAACTCTTTTAATGGTTTAAATATTATTATATAAGTAAAATAAAAGAATCTTTTTTACTCTGTATCTATAATAAAGATTGGAATTATGGTGCTATTGAAAACGTTAGGTTAGTAAATAGACAATGTCTATTACTAATGATGATATTTGGGATATAAAAATGAATTCTGATAATAAAAGAGCGCCTATAAATATTTTCGAGAACGAGCTTTGTAAATTTTATCTGCAGATTGAGGACTATAAGCACGCCAATCAAATTGCATCTGATATTTTAGAAAAAGAGCCTGATAATCCGATTGCTTTATTAGTTATGGGTTATGTAAGCGAGACAGGGGGGAATTTAAAATCAGCCTTGTTTTATTATGATGAACTGACCAGTTCTCATCCACGTGATGTCGAAGCCATAAAAAGAAAGGCATTGGTGGAAATGAACCTGGGCAATGGGAAAAGAGCTCTTACTGATATTAACCTTGCGATCAGACTGGCGGGAAACGATTCGGAAACTTACCTCATTCGGGGTATGATTAACCTATACATATTTCGAAAAAATATCGACGCTATTCAGGATTACAATCTGTCATTGCGTTTGAATCCTAATAACAAGGATGCTTTATTCCAAAGAGGTTATGCTTACTGGAAGTACGGAAATCTCAATTATGCAGAAGATGATTTAAAGAGAGCCGCACGACTTGGTTCGGATGAGGCTCAAAAGATGCTCGTGAAAAATTTCAGACGTTCAGTCACTTCCTGAAACAGCAACATACGTTCTTACCAAATTCTGCTTACCTCGAGTCACATCCACAGACTCATCATTTGGTTATTCCGGAGAAGCTGACCCCTCATTCCGGTGAAAGTGACCCCCCATCGGGCTTGGTTGGGTTCCTTTTTGGCTATGACAATATTACTGTTTTTTTCTCATACTTTCTCCGTGTAATTCAATGCGGTAGGAGGTGTGAATAAGCCGGTCCAGAATGGCATCGGCAATCGTGCCCTCTCCAATCACATCATACCAGTTGGCCAGGGGAAGCTGACTGACAATGATCGTAGCCATCTTTCCGTGACGGTCTTCCACCATATCTAACAGATCCAGCCGCTGTTGGGCATCAAGAGGCCGGAGTCCAAAATCATCGAGGATGAGCAGGTGCGTGCGGGCAATCTTGTCCAGCAGCTTCAGAATCGTTCCGTCAGCCCGAGCCAGAAGGAAGGCATGGAGGATTTTTTGCATGTTAAAATAACCGGTCCGGTAACCCAACTCACAGGCCTGCTGACCCAGAGCCGAGGCCAGAAAACTCTTTCCGCTGCCGGTCGGACCGGTAATCAAGACCGCCTGTCCGCCCTGGATATATTGTCCGTCGGCAAGCAGAGCAATGGTGTTTTTGTCAAGTCCGCGGTCCGGAGTCCATGCGAGTTCTTCCAGGCTGGCCTGATAGCGGAAGCCGGCGGCTTTGCGTAGCCTGCTCACCCGACGCTGGCCCCGCTGGAGCCATTCGGCCTGGAGCAGATGCTGCAGGCCTTCCGGCAGAGACAGGTTCGTGTGAGAGCGGGTTTCCAAGAGAGCCTGTCCCGAATGCCTTCGGGACCAGCATGCCGTGGAGTCGGAGTTCATGCATGAGTTCTTCGTTCTTAGAGGTATTCATAGAAGGGTTGATTAGAGGTTAAGGGATTGTTGGAAATATTCTTTGCCACGGATATTCTCGTGGTCAGGGAGTCTGGCTGGTGGACCAGGCGGAGCAGCCTCCCCGCCTGCCATTCCGTTTTTGATCAGCCGGGCCAGGAAGCTATAATTACACTGATCCAGGCTCAGAGCGATGCGGGCGGCTTCGGTGAGTTGCTCGGTCCCCACCTTGCGGTGGAGTCCGAGCACCCCGTCCAGACTGCGAAAGGCTTGTTCGGGGTAGGTCCGGCAGGTCAGGATCCGCTCGACTAGCTGACCCACTTCCGCCGAGATCCCACGCCCGCGCTGCCGGTACCAGTCCGCTCCCCGCTCGCTCCAGTACTGATGCTGGGAAGGTAGATGGTCTTTAACCGTTGTGTAACCCCAGGGCGTGCGATCGCGGGGATGAGAGGCGATCAGGCTGCCCCGGCAGAAGATCTGAACCAGCCGGCTGGTATAGATGATCTTTACCTTCCCCCTGATGTACGTGTGGGGCACGCTGTAGTAGTGCTTGTCTTCCCGGATCTGGATGTGCGAGTTGTTTCGCACGGTCAGGCTCACCTGTTTTTTGATCAGGAAGGGTTCGGTGGGCAGCGGACCCAGGGCCTGCCGTTCGGCCTCAAATCGCCCGCGACGGGTCTCTTCCCGACCCTGAAAAGCCCGCTCCCCCCAAGCCTGCAACTGCTGGCAAATCGCCCCGTTGAGTTCGTTCAGGCTGAAGAAGGTCCGGTTTCGAAGAGGAGCCACTATCTGACGGTAGACCTCCCGCACGCTCATCTCAACCAGGGGCTTGTCCCTGGGGTGGCCTGGACGGGCCGGCAGGATGACCGTCTGATAGTGGTTAGCCAGGTCTTCCAACACCTTGTTGATCCCCGGCTCATAGCGGTCGGCCTTGACCACGGCGGTCTTCATGTTGTCGGGGATCAGCGCTTGGGTGACCCCGCCAAACCAGATGAACCCCCGGCTCAATCCTTCGATAAGATCTTCGCTGTTCCCGGAAGGCAGAGCTTCCACATAACTATATTGACTATAACCCAGGGTCATCACCAGCAGGGGTACCCGTCGGATCTCTCCGCTATCCCGATCCACATACTCGCCATACTTGCCGGCAAAATCGATGTAGGTTTGCTCGCCCGCCGGATGAGGCAGGTTTCCCATGGTAGTCTTACGAGCCTCTCCCATCCGAGCCAGATGCCAGCAAAACTGGCTGTAGCTGTACCCGTCCGGATGACTCTGCCGGTACTCACTCCACAAGAGCCAACGAGTGACGCCGGTGCGGGCGAGTTCCTTGCAGAAATAATCATATTGACCGGCCAGGTCCCCATAGCGGTCGGTTTGTTCGGCTCCGCCTGCCGGGCTCAGAATCTGTTCCAGTTCGGTCTCTTCCAGACTCAGCAGTTCCTCGATACCGCGTCCACTGGCCTTCCCCAAAGCCAGATCCCGAAAGCTTTCGGGACCGTATTGCGGGAGACCGACAGATTCCGGACCATAAACTTAATGGATTTGCCCTGCTGGTGCAGGCGTAATATTTGCTTAATTTGTGACATAGGTTTTGGTTTAGCTGCCATTGAGAAATCAAGATTAGTGAGTAGATGATCGATTACTCACCAAGCTATCAACCAAAACCTTTTTTTATCCGGAGAGGGGGTCACTATGCCGGAATGGCAGATACTGACCCAGGGGCAGGTTCACCGGATTTTGGGGGTCAGTTTGGGCCGGAATGACCATCATTCCATGACATGATAGCTGTAACCAGTTTTTGATGATCTTTTGATTTCAATTCAACTCCTTTATATAGCATTTCATAAATAACTGTTTTCACTAAACAATGGCACTAATTAAATATTCTGTACCAATAACTTAATGACCAAGTTGTCAATTTCACCGTACAGACCTTTGTTTGGAAGTTGTACAATCAAATTTATTTTCCATATTTATTTAATATTTGTTTCCAATCTTAATAAAATTTATTAGATCGCAACCCACTTTTATATTTCCATTTTTTTAATTTTTCATACAATTCATCTGTTATCAAATCATCTTTCTCTTCAATATCAAAATAAATTTCTTGAATTTTTTTTCTCTCGCAAATTTCCAATAGATAATTATTGTTAAGGGATATTATTTTCTTTGGTTCTGATTGATTAGTTTTTTGGGGTATAGATATTCTACTCTTTACATCTACCTTGCCTTTTATTCTATTTAAACCTACGTACGTGGCTTTTTGTTTTAGTATCTCCAATTCATTATTCTCAATTGATTTGATAAACCTTGGTGAATATTCAAAGGCATCTCCCCAGCCCAAAAATGCTTTCTGTTTTTTGGGATGCTTATATAATAATTTTAACCATTCTTGTTCAAATTCAACATCAGGAAAGGAACCAGTAATCGACGACCAATAGTAATGTTCAACCCAGTTAGATTTTGAAAATTCCTCTAAAGCGATAATTGCCAACATTAAAGAAGATGGATATGAATCAGTTTTGAAAAGTTTGATTGAATCAAAATGCAATCTCAATCCATTTTTAAACGATTCTGTTGCAATTCTTCTAAATTTATATTTTGATAATTTTTCGGTCATCTCTCAATATTTGATGTTTGCCTAACGACCCTGCGCATAAGGGGCTAAGATACGAGCAACGATTGTCAATGTAGTTAAAACTGTGAACACAAGTGATCAGCTCTGACATACAGCCGATCGAAGTCTAGTTGGTCCTGAGAATGCGGAAGTTGATATACTCGAACGTGGAAATGATCACGAAGAATAGAATGGCCCATATTGCGTGTACCCGGTGACTCTTTGAACGTGCGGCGATTGCCGAGCCAACAACGATCACCAAATAGTTCACAATCTGAAATACACCGAAGCCGCTGAGTCCGTAATGCTCCTTGAGATGGGTGTCAACGAAATCAAAAACTATAAGGATGATCCACAAACCGAAGAAGACGCTCTTGTTCTCAAAGTATATTTCTCGAAAGGCTCTGCGGTCTTCTTTCTCCGGGTAAAGGACCGCGCAAAGCAGGTATATCACGACCGAGTACAGGAGTACGAAAAGGAAGAGCCCGAGTGACCATTGCGGGACCGTTTTCCAACGGTAGACAAACCACCAGAAGAAGACCAGGTAGTTGAAGACATTCCACGTCCAAAGCAGATGCACCCAGTATGGCTTCCACTCGTCTCGACGGGTAAGGAATCGAGCTACCCCGGCAAGCAGGTGAACGACGCCGAGCCCAACAATAACCGAGACGAGCACCACGATGTAATCGAACTGGGTCATGGCTCTGGCTCCAGACACGCCGCAGGGTGTGTTGACGTACCTGATCCGGTTTTCATCTTAGTATTGGCAAAAGCAATCTCATCGAAATGCCCTCTGTTGCCTTTGACCACAGGTTTACGCTTTTTGTTTCCCAATATCTTCCCATACAAGTTGGCAAGAACCGGGACAAAACTTATATCGTTTTTCTTTTGCTCTTTTATAATATTTTACTCCTTTCGTACTTTCGAAATAAAGTTATGTTAAGAACCCTGTTCATAACCCTTAAACGATCCCTATGTGAGGGGCTAAGATACGAGCAACGCTTGTCAATTTAGCTAAGACCTTATGCACAAGCCAGATGCGGATTTCATGCCCGACCGGCTTAGTCCCCTTAATGCCTTGTTAGGCTGCTGACTTCAACCATTTCGACCAGGAGGAATATCAGGGTTTAATTTGTCCTCAAAGAACTTCTCTAAAGCTAAAATCCAATGTCTATTCTTAGGATCTGGTATTGTAAAAAGAAGTATTGTTGCATTTGCGTCACCATCTAATTTTTGCATTTTCCCCGCAGTATTATCTCGAAAATGTTGGATAGCTCTCCAACGGGCATTTTTCAGACTTCTTCCCACTCTCCACACTTCATCATCCTTGATAAAAAAATAGACCCCCGGATTGATAATACGGGAATCAGAATTATTCCTAATTGTAGCTCCCGTTAATTCAATTATATCAAATTTGTTTTGGAGTGTTTTAAATTCGTCATTAAAAGAGTCTATAACGCGTTTAGCATTCATGAAAATTTATTTTAAGCAGCCTAACGACCCTGCCCATAAGGGGCTAAGATACAAATAACGGTTGTCAATTTAGCTAAGAACCTGAGCACAAGCCAGATGCCGATTCATGCCCGATAAATAGAAAATGCCTTCATGGCTTTACACTTTTGCTAACTCTCTTATTATACATTGTAATCGCTTTGAGTGTAAATATTAAATTTAAACGATCCGGCCTATTAAGCACCTGGACCCACAACGTGTCGACCATATCTGCCGGGAGTGTCCCCGCAGCAAATCGGCAAGCCATATCAATAAAGCGTCTTTCTTCTATACGTTACCTCTCTTGTTTTGTTAATTAGTTTGCTTATTTGACACGCGGGAATGGGAAACCTTACAGAAAAAACAATATCCGGTAAAGCAAATGCTTACCTTCTAACAGAATAAAAAAACATCTAAATATATACATGCCATCAAATCTATATAAACCCGAATCACGAATAGAGTATAAGGACGAGTTTTCTAATAAGTCGTGGAATATTAACACAGGAGTCACGGTAAGGGTAACTGCTAAACGAGATGTTGATGAATGGAAAGTTTCGGTCGCATCTTATCCATTTAGCACATTAGTGTGGATGAAAGGAGACGATATCAGAAATGAATCTGATAAAAAGTTAAAAAGAATGTTCCTGGGCATTTATAATGAAAATAAGACCCTTTTTAAGAAATAATCAGACAAAGAGACGCGATACCGGGCGGATTGGGACATTAAAATTGCTTCCAGTAAAAAGCGAATAACGTGTCGATAAATCGCTAAAATTTCGATACGTCCCTCATTGACAAGATGGCAACGAACCCCCTGCCATCACTACACCGTACTTCCACAACGTACCTTTGCTAGAGCTGTTATTTCATAACGCATTGATTATATTGGATTATATATGCTCTTTTCACCTATTCATCCCATACAATTGATGGAAGTAATTTGATAACCAGTGCCATATCCCGATAGCTACATTTATCCTACACTATGCCTCAAATTTGCCCTGAGAGCGCCGATCTGTCAATTAAGCCGTATAAGATGGTGTGGTACCTGTTTTACGTAATTTGGTCTCGTAGGCGAGGGGTTGTTACCATCCACAGATTTCAATCAAAATTTGGAAGGGTACCCCCTCTGTTTCACTTTACAAATGTTCGCTGTCAGCGAATATTGTATCCTGCCTAATCTGTCAGTTTGTGCCTACTCATTAAAGCGTACAAATAGTATAAGCCATTGACAGACAATCAGATGAATGTATAAAAAAACCCCACCAAATGGCATAGGCTGTGTTTCGTGATAAAAAGTAATGCCCATATAATAGGCTAATATTTTTACTATGTTCTCTTTTTGGGGACCGTTTTCCATATACCACAAAGTATCATCTAAATATATTTTCTGGTCTTCTCCATCAATCTTCTTTATAAAGCCGACCTTTTTGAATTTGTTCACACTTTGCAAAACCATTTTCTTTATTCTAACAGAATCGGTATTAGTATTAGATTGTGCATAAACAGAAAGAACGCTACTAAAAAGAAGAACTATAAAAACTATTGGCAATCCCTTCATGGTTCATACTCCATTTAATTCCACCCCTTGTCACATAACATTTTAACCCCAACAATGATAAGCAGCAAGTCGAGGAGCTCAGGCCTCATAAGCACCCGAACCCACAACTCCTCAATTTGATTAGTCGTCAATGTTCCTGCAGCATATCTAAAGGCCATATCAATAAAACATCTCTCTTTCATTTTATACCCCTTGTTTTATTCACACCTATCTATAAGTCACGCAAAGTGAAGATTCCTTACAAAAATCGAACGAATCGAACACCATAAAAAAGGGCAGAAAACGAGTGGGTAAAAATATTTCCCTTGTAACTCTCTTGTAACCAAATAAAAGTTGTTGAAAAATAACTACAACGAAAAAAGTCTATGCGAAGTTGTTATGTATTGCTTCACATAGACTTACTAAAAAGTGGGACCGGGCGGAATCGAACCGCCGACACACGGATTTTCAGTCCGTTGCTCTACCGACTGAGCTACAGTCCCATTTGAGAGGCATCAAATATAATGGGTTTTCAAACTTATTCAAAGTTGTACTGGCGTAAATTGGGAAATATGGAAAGGGGATTAGGGAATAATGGGAGTAGTGGTTTAACAATGGTCTTATAGTAAACCGGGCAAACTTACGCATTTCACTCCTCATTTATCTTCCCCTATTGCCATATCTTTCCCATTTTCATTGCGAATATCCTTCAAACGGAGTTGGATGGTCGTCTTGTTGTTCCATGTATTTTCTTCCAGCACATAAACCATGCTGAGTGAGCCATTTTTTGCACTTCTGACCATCGGAAGGTATTCGTGCATGTTGAAACCAATCGCATCGTATGTCGATGATCCATTTTGTGTTAAACGCAATTTAAGGTGTCCGTTTCCGACAATTGTTGGGTTTCCAATCACGCGCAATCCGTTAGAGACAAATACCGGTCGTAAATTCAACGGACCATAGGGTTCAAATTGTCGCAATATTTTCCAGAACCGGCTGTCAAGATCGTGAAAGGTTCAAGTTCACTATCGATTTCAAGTTCCGGGACTAAGTCATCTTCAGAGAGATTCCTGACTGCAAGTTTGTTGAAGCGTTCACGGAATGCCTCCAGATCTTCTTCATTCAGTGTCAATCCGGCAGCGTACTCGTGCCCGCCGAACTGAACCAACAGATCCTCACATTCCTTTAGTGCCTCATAAATATTGAAACCCTTTATGCTCCTGGCTGAACCCTTGATCTGGCCATCCACCGAACTCAGCATGATTGTTCGGCCGGCAATATTTGTCGACCAGATCGGGATGCAACGATTCCGATAACACCCAGGTGCCACTCGGGATCGTGAAGAACCAGTGAAGAATATTTTTCCGGATCGAAATGTTTCATCCAGCATGGCCATAGCGCGGTCCATTGTGTCTGAGTCGATGCGGCGTCGTTTCAGATTCATGCCTTCCAGTTCATGTGCATAGCCGATTGCATTCCTCATAGGTATCGGCGATCATCAGTTCCACTGCTGTTCGGCATCACCCATGCGTCCAGCAGCATTGATTCTGGGGCCGATGGAAAAGACGATCTGAGTAGTGGTTATAGTCCCCGGCTTCAGGTTAATCACATCCATGAGGGCGCGAATACCTGGTCTGGGGTCTTCATTTAGTTTTTTTAGACCTTCCCGCATCAATATCCGGTTTTCCCCGGTAATCGGAACGATATCGGAAGCAATGGAAATAGCCAACAGATCCAGATACGGATGTGCCTTTTCCGGTGGTAGTCCCAATTCATGCAGGATAGCCTGGATGAGTTTAAAAGCTACTCCAGCGCCAGACAATCCTTTAAAAGGATACGGGCAATCCGGTCTTTTGGGGTCGAGCACAGCAAAAGCATTTGGGATCGTATCTCCCACCGTATGATGATCACAGATGACCATGTCTATCCCATGTTCGCGGGCATATTCTGCCTCTTCATGAGCTGTTATTCCGCAATCGACCGATAAAATGAGTTTTGCCGATGTATTAACCGCAAAATCGACTCCCTCGAGTGAGATTCCATATCCTTCCTTAAAACGATGGGGAATATAATACTGAACATCTCTTCCAAAATTCTTTAGGAAATTGTACATGATCGAGGTGGCAGTTGTCCCATCGACATCATAATCCCCATAGACAACGACCTTCTCACCATGACGGATAGCATCGGCAAGACGCGGTGCAGCCTTCTCCATGTCCTTCATCAGGTATGGATCATGAAGTTTGGATATGTTAGGCCTGAAGTAAGATCGGGCCAGTTCAAATGTGTTGATGCCGCGTAACGCAAGCAGGCGGGCAATCGTTGGGTGCACGCCCAGCTCTTCTTGTAATCGTTTTACGGTTGTTTCATCTTGTACAGGAGTTACTACCCATCGGTACGTCATCATTTTCTTTTCTGTTTATTTTTTTTTATTTGAATAGAGCCGGGGCTATCACACTCGCCGGTTCAAGAGCCCGATCCACTCCAGTTTATCGACTTGCCAGGTTCGGGCATGCAAAAAATCATAACAATAAAAAATTGTTCCGAAGGAACTTCTTCGGTGGAATTCTTTTGTACGACCTGAGGGTTTTCAAAGAGCATCCGTTGTAGATTGTCTCATATTAACACAAATCGCCCAAAAAATTAAGAGCTGAATCCATGACTACAGAAAAGATTGAATAATACGCAAATCCCGAAGTACTGGTTACGACAGACTGGGTTGCCGATTACATCTGAGGATGAAAATATACGAATTATTGAAAGCAATGAGGATCCGCTTCTTGTACGATACCGGACATATTCCAAATGCGATTAATATCGATTGGCATACCGAACTTAATGACCCGGTTATTCGCGATTATGTAAATAAGCATGCTTTTCGTAAGCTGATGGAGCGTAAGGGAATATCACAAGATACAGAAGTGATCTTTTACGGGGACAAAAACAATTGGTGGGCTTGTTACGCTCTGTGGGTTTTTCGGCTGTATAATCATGAAAATGTGAAGATAATGGATGGAGGCCGCAAGAAATGGGAGGAAGAAGGTCGGAAATTCACAAAGGATATTCCCGAGTTCGAACCGGGTGATTATCCAATGACGAAACGTGATGATAAGAAGGAAAGAGCGTTTTTGCTTGATGTGATGCATCATCTGGAGAATGGCCTTTCTCTAATTGATGTACGCTCACCCCAGGAATTCAGTGGAGAGCTTTTGCATATGGCCGAATATCCACAAGAGGGAGTGTTACGAGGTGGTCATATACAGGGGGCAAACAATATCCCATGGTCGAAAGCAGTCAATGACGACGGGACCTTTAAAACACGGGAGGAACTGGAGGAAATATATCTGAATGATACGGGCATCGACCCGGAAGAGGAAGTCATTACCTATTGCCGTATTGGGGAGCGCTCAAGTCATACCTGGTTTGTCCTGAAATATCTGCTCGGCTTACGCAAGGTCCGGAATTATGACGGTTCATGGACCGAGTGGGGGAATATGGTCCGGATGCCAATTGAGCGTCCCTGATAGTTAATGGCGTAAAATTTCCATTCTGAGGCAGGTTTACAAAAACAGCAGAATTTAATCCTTCAAATACAGTTTGATTTTGCTTTCAGATGCCGTAACATACAGGTGTTAAAAGCGCTTTTTTGGCGCACAAAAAGCGTTATTTACGTTATTTATAAACTGATACTTAAAAATTGCAGGAATGAAACCAACGTGTTTTGTTTCTGCGCGAAATTATTAAAGACATGACAGTAGAGACATTAACACAACAAGAAGTAGAGACGAGCTTTTCGATCTTTAACCAACTGGAACAAAAAGAGCATGAACAGGTTATCATATGTTCTGAACCTAAAGTGGGACTGCGCGCGATCATTGCCATTCACAATACCACGCTCGGACCGGCTCTTGGAGGAACCAGGATGTGGACCTATAAATCCGATCAGGAAGCTTTACGCGATGCGCTTCGGTTATCACGCGGCATGACCTACAAGGCGGCTGTCGCCGGACTAAATCTTGGCGGTGGAAAAGCAGTGATCATCGGTGATCCCCAAAAGGATAAGACTGAAGCGCTCTTCAGGGCTTACGGGCGTTTCATTGAAGGATTGGCCGGTCGTTATATCACGGCAGAAGATGTAGGAACATCGATTTCCGATATGGAATGGGTTCGCATGGAAACCAAATATGTCACAGGTATTTCGAGAGCCCTCGGCGGAAGTGGTGATCCTTCGACTGTTACGGCGTTGGGTGTGTACATGGGAATGAAAGCCTGTGCCCACAAACAGTTCGGAAGTGATTCGTTGAATGGTAAAAAAGTATCGATCCAGGGGGCCGGACATGTGAGTGCCTACCTGGCAGAGATGTTGGCCAAGGAAGGGGCTAAAATCTACATCTGTGATATTTTCCCTGAGAAGGTGAAAAAGGTCGTGGAGAAGACAGGTGCAATTGGAGTAGATTCGGAAGATATCTACGATCTGGATGTGGATATCTACAGTCCGTGTGCCTTAGGCGGTACCGTTAATTCGGATACGATTCCGCGGCTCAAAGCCTCCATTATCGCCGGCAGCGCCAATAATCAGCTTGACACCGAGGAAATACACGGTCCCATGTTGATCGACCGGGGCATCATGTACGCGCCGGATTATGTGATCAATGCCGGTGGACTGATCAACGTAGCTAATGAGCTGGAAGGATATAACTCGAATCGTGCTCATGAACAAGCTTCCCGGATTTATGATGTAATCATCGGCATCCTGGACCATGCTGAGAAGCGGGGAATCCCGACCTATGCCGCTTCGAATGAGCTGGCCGAACATCGGCTGCAGCAGATTGGACGTATCAAAGAGATTTATGCTTCTAAAAGCAAGTTCTCCGGCCGTTTGGGGGAGTTTAACAGGAGCTGCTGAGAGAGGACAGTTGTTTTAAATTGTTCGTTAATTCAGGAGGGGCATTTCTGAAATGATGCCTCTCCTCTTTTTTTAGGGATATTGGCTGAGAGGGTCTCATTATCATGTACAATTAGACTCAAATCTATAACCAGGAAAGTCTTTTGGGATTACCATCCTCCCTGTCCGATACAAGATCCACAAATATTTCTTCCAGGGACCGATAGGTCTCCCTGCTTACCTCGTCTTTAATCTTTTTCCCGATGTCTTCCGTCTTGGACCGAAAGACCAATTGTCCATTATTGATGATGGCCACCTGGTCGCATAATTTTTCAAGGCATCCATATTATGCGAGCTAAGCAACACTGTAATCCCCTTCTCAGCCATAAAGTGCAAGTTGTCTTTGATTTGCCTGACGGAAACAGGGTCTATCCCTTCAAGCGGTTCATCGCAAATCAAACAACAAAGAAATCACCAGGACAGGATCTGCTCCAGTTCAAGATTCAGATAGTAATGATGTCCCTGAATTTCTTTTTTTTCAAGAATCTGAAGATCAGCAAGCTTGTTCAGATACTTTCTTGCTGTATTCTCAGCATAAATTCCACGTTCTACCAGGTGACTGACTTTGGTGTAGGGTTGAAAAAAGATCGCTTCGACCAAACGATCAGGCCTCCGAATATCCGTATCTGACTCGACTGCTTCCAGAATATCCTTTTGAGTTGCGAGGATCTCGTTAACTTTTTGATAGGTCAGCCTGGAAGTCGACTCAACAGCTCGTAACATATACATAATCCAGTTATCCCAGTCACCCCGCTGGGAGACTCCCGCCAACACGTCATAATATTCATCTTTGTGCTCGATGATGTAACGGCTCAAATAAAGAACCGGATATTCAAGTAAACCGGACTTGGTTATAAAATGGATGTTCATAATCCGTCCTGCCCTTCCATTGCCATCTCTGAAGGGGTGTATCGCCTCGAACTGGAAATGGGCTATTGTCATTTTCAGCAGCGGTTCGCCGGGTGTGATGTTTTCATCATTCAGAAAGGCAACGAGATTCTCCAGTTTTTCCCGGATGACTCCTTTTCCCCTGGGCGGAGTATACACAGGTTTGCCGGCATTCGGTCCGCTGCCACCCTGCCGGATATATATCCGGGCTACAGGCGGACGAATTTCGTCGTTTGTCTGCTTGATTTGTTGATAGAGACGTATAAAATATCCGGTGTCAAATTTTCCGGTCTTTTTCAGATAGGTATATCCCTCCCATAATGCTTCCCTGTAGCGTAAGACCTCTTTTGTGGCTCCCGATACCCGTTCATCTTCTTTATCCTCACTGAATGCCTTATACAGCTCATCATCGGTAGTGAAAACATTTTCGATGGCGCTGGAATCCTTGGCTTCCTGAAGCGTGATGCTATTGATCAGTAAGGATGGATTAGGAATCGCGATACTTCTGCCTGCCAATAACGCCAATGCTTCCTTGGCTCGGCCCAATTGTTCGTAGATCTCTACTTTTTTATACAAACGCTCATCAATAGGCAGAGGAGGGAGGTTATTCCACGGTTCGTTGCGATCGGGATTAATGGGGTATAGCAACTTATCAGACATTAAAAAACCACGTTTTTGAGGTCTTATGGCGATCCTAACCTTAAATATACCACATAATATTCATACAGACATTAAAAAACACTTTTTTTAATGTCTGTAACCAAATATGACCTCAACGTTAAGGTCTGGATTGGATACAAACATCAATTATCAAATAATTTAAGGTTTGTCTGTTGGTCTGACAAATTTCACAGTCTCTATACCAGCGATTGACGTTTCATGCCAACTGTCTGGACAGGTTGAACTTATCCAGGAAGAGGATTATTACGATAACGGCACACAGTCCGATATCTCTCCAAAGGCTGGTTATCAGAGTGGTATGAGGATCAAACGCTCCAAAGCAGCCGCAGTCGCCGACGGTTGGATTGTATATGAGCTGCCAGCCTATCACCAGGCAGAATGCGACCATCAGGACCAGGGAAATCCACAGAAACAGTCTTTTCTTCCATCCAATGAAAAGAAAAAGTGCGAGTAGAAACTCGAAGCCTATGAAGAAAAAGACAAAACCCTTTATAACGGTTACTGAGAAAGCCGGAAATAATACCATGAGGAACTGAATCGTCAGATAGGGATTCAGGAGTTTACCGACGGCTGATACCACGAAAACAAGACCTATCAGGCAGCGTAGTATCAGGGCTATATAAAAAGTTACGGCACGGGTCATAGTCACTGATGATATTGGAAATAACTCAGACAAATAAACGAAAAAAATCAGTCCTTTTCCTTTAATGATGTGGGCTTATTAGTACTAACGCAACGACTCTCGACGTGCACTTTATATGTTTACCACACGCGACCGATTAATCCTTTCAGGTATAACCCCTCCGGAAAGGCTAAATCTACGCCATGATCCGGGGCCTGGCTGAGCCATTCCATGACCTGAATTTCGCGGCCGGCGTCCAGGGCGGCATCGGCGACAATCTTTTGAAACAGCTCCCGGTCGACTTGTCCTGAGCATGAGAAGGTAGCCAGCACTCCTCCGGGTTCCAGCAACTGGCAGGCCAGCATGTTGATGTCTTTGTATCCCCTTGTGCCGTGTGCCAGTTGCGCTTTTGACTCAACAAACTTAGGCGGATCGAGAATGACCAGATCATACGTATGTTTCTCTTCACGGTATTTTCTTAGGACTTCAAATACATTTCCCTGCACAAATTCATGTGTTTTCTGATCCAAATCATTCAAATCGACATTTTTTTGTGCCATACCCAGAGCATATTCCGACGAATCGATGTGGGTTACCGATGCTGCCCCCTTTGAGGAAGCTGTAATTCCGAATCCTCCGGTATATGAAAATGCGTTTAAAACACGCTTCTTATCGGAATACCTGGCAACCGACTGCCTGTTTTCCCGCTGATCGAGGTAAAAGCCCGTTTTGTGACCCTGCCGGACATCAACATAAAACCTGGCATCATACTCGTTGATCAGGATAAGTTCTTCCGGTTCCTTCCCCTCAACAATACCGGCAGCAAGCTTTAACCCCTCCCGGGAGCGACTGTCGGAATCGGATCGTTCACCAATGGAACAGCCCGGAAACAGGCGTAACAAGGCATCAACAATCGCATCTTTCCAATATTCGGCTCCGGCAGAGAGCAGCTGGATAATCACTACATCTGCATACCTGTCAACAATGAGTCCCGGGAGTCCGTCGGATTCAGCATTTACCATACGCCAGGCATTGGTGTACTCAAACAATCCCATCTTTTTGCGATGGTCTATTGCTCTTTGAATTCGCCGCTCGAAAAATGACTTGTCAATCTTTTCATCCGGGTTGAAACTCCATATTCTCGCTCGAATCTGAGAATGAGGAGACCAGGCTGCCCAGGCAAGCATAACTCCGCTGGAGTCTGTCACGGCAACAGTGGACCCCAGCTCTGGTTTGCCTTCGACTTTTTGCACAGCTCCCGAAAAAATCCACGGATGGCGTCTTTTTAAGGCTTTTTCGCGTCCCGGTTTGAGTACAATTTTTGCATCAGCGTTCATAAAATGATTTTTCCTTTCACTGGTTACATTCGCAACGAAAGATACAGGCTGTAGAGTTATCCGCCTAATCTGGACTTCTAAAGAATAGAACACGGACGATGCGGATCAGCACGGACATAAAAAAAAATGAATGGTTGAATGGTTGTATGATTGTATTGTGTGGTTGATAGTCGCGCCATCCGGCCATTCATCCATCCAATGCTTTAAACATAAAGATGTCATGCTGAGGCCGAAGGACCTCGTTTACATCCGGAAACGACAGTTTGAATGGCAAACCTGTAAATCATAATTAATTCCTGCAGTTATTGTGCAATTGCCATTATTATTTTACTTTGTAATAAAAAGTACTTTGTATGAAAAAAGAACGGGACTATATTCGCGATCTCTCAGAAATACGCTCAATGATGGAGCGTTCTTCCAGGTTTTTGTCGCTTTCCGGTTTGGCAGGGGTAATGGCTGGTATTTATGCATTGTTGGGGGCCTATATAGCCTATCACTTTTTTCATTTTAATCCCGACCAAATAGTTTACACCACCGATCAATCCGTCCCTTTTTCTTCTGATTTACCAAAAATCGTCATCCTGGCCATTTTGATACTGCTACTGGCTGTAGGCACCGCCATTTTTCTCTCATATAAAAAGGCCCGAAAAAGGGATGAAAAAGTATGGAATGCCACGTCAAGACGGCTTTTGGTCAATATGGCCGTACCTTTAATAACCGGTGGAATTTTAATATTAGTTTTATTGGCTAAAGGTTTTATTGGATTAATTGTGCCTTTAACCCTGGTGTTTTATGGTCTTGCATTATATAATGCCGGCAAATTTACCTATGATGATGTAAAGTTTCTGGGTATGATTCAGGTGGGATTGGGATTGATTAGCACCTGCTGTATTGAATATGGCCTGCTCTTTTGGGCTATTGGTTTCGGAGTGGTCCACATTATCTATGGTATTTACATGCATCTAAGGTACGAACGGTGAAAAGTGGTGAAAGTATCTATCGATGGTTTACATAAGGCATTTGAGAGCCGCGTAAGGCTCGGCATTATGTCGGCTTTAGCTGTTAATGAAATGCTCGATTTCAATGCCCTAAAGGAATATCTCGATGTGACCGATGGTAATTTGGCAACACATATTAAAGCACTGGAAAAAGAAGAGTTTATTGGTGTAAAAAAGTCATTTATTGACAGAAAACCCAATACCAGATATTACATGACCAAAAAGGGTAAAAAAGCGTTTGAGGGACACCTCAAAGTGTTGGAACAAATAATAAAATCACAGAAATAGATAGCGGATAGTCCGAATATTTTTTTGCTTATTCACTTTGTAATACAAAGTGCTTTTTGAAAATTGAGATTAAATAGCATGAAAAATCATCACCGCACACTCCAATTCTTACAAATACAGATAAAATGAAACTATCAATTGTCAACATCCACAAAAACTATCCGATTGTTGTTCGAATAATGAAAAATGTAACATTCCACATCTCTGTCCCGGACAGTTACCCGGCGCCTGGCGTTCTGTATCAAAAGGAGGCCTAAACGATGTCAACTTCAGGTAACAAAATATCGCTTGAGGAGCAGATCAACCAATGGCGGAGCTACCTCCGTCGGCAGGCAATTCGCTCTGTAGACATAGCAAAGCTGGAAGCGCGTCTGCGTGAGCAGGTGGTGGCACTGATTGAGGCGGGGCTGGCCACCGATGAGGCATTTCTGGTAGCGGTCAAGCGTATGGGCAATCTTGATGCTCTCTCACGGGAGTTCGCGCGAGAGCACTCGGATCGCGTGTGGAAGCAACTCGTCACAGTTCCCTCCGATTCCGGTGAGCTACAAACGAAGAGCCGTACAGATGCCATCGTCGCCTTCTGTCTTGTGATGGCAGCAGCGGTGGCCATCAAGATCCCGGCACTTTTGGGGACCCCGCTGATACAGAAGGATGTCATCTCCCCCTGGTACGCCCGAAATATGAGTTTCTTCGTCCTGCCCCTGCTTGCCGGCTATTTCGCCTGGAAACGGCGTCTCGACATCCGCACGATAAGCTGGCTGGCAGTGGCGTTTATCACAGCAGCCATCTTCGTCAACGTCTATCCATTTGCTCGGCAGGGCTCCACCGGGGTGCTCACGGTATTGCATGTGCCGATCGCGCTCTGGCTGGCCGTGGGTATCGCATATGCTGGTGGCCGCTGGAATCGGGTCGGAAGCCGCATGGACTTCATTCGATTCTCGGGTGAACTCTTCATCTACTATGTGCTGATTGCACTCGGCGGCGGCGTTTTCATGGCGTTCATGTCAATGATTTTCAAAGCTATAGGGATCAACGTCGAACACTTCTTCCAACTGTGGCTGTTGCCTTGTGGAGCGTCCGGGGCCGTCATTGTTGCCTCATGGCTGGTAGAAGCAAAGCAAAGCGTGATCGAGAATATGGCACCCGTGTTGACGCGTCTATTCACGCCCCTTTTCGCTGCCATGCTGGTCACGTTTCTGGGGACCATGCTGTGGACGGGTCATGGCGTAGGCATCGAAAGGAACGTCTTAATTGCGTTTGATCTGCTCCTTGTGGTTGTACTTGGCCTTCTGCTCTATTCCATCTCCGCCGGTGACCCAAATTCGGCACCTGGTGTTTTTGATGTGATACAGGTCGTATTGGTGATCAGTGCTTTGTTTGCCGACGTAGTCGCACTATGGGCTATTGCTACGCGAATCTCTGAGTTTGGCTTCAGTCCGAACCGCGTGGCCGCCCTTGGCGAAAACGTGATCCTTCTGGTCAATCTGTCTTGGTCGACTGTGCTCTACATACGTTTTCTTAGAGGTCGCGGATCGTTCACGGAACTCGAACGGTGGCAGACAAATTACCTGCCAGTGTATGCCGTGTGGGCGGCGATAGTTGTCATCATCTTCCCTCCAGTGTTTGGGTACATGTGACAGGAGCCGGGTGAGCCGGACTACAAGTAGAAGCACCCCATCAGCTTAAAATTACATGTTGATAACACAAATTATTTTAATTAAAGTGATATTAGTCCCAAACATATAAATCATAGATTATGGCAAATGCACTTTATGACCGGGTAAAACAGAAGGCTTATGAAAGCTCGCGCCAAGAGGCGATGATCAATCTACTGGTAGCTGCCGGACACTACCGTCAATTGCTGAATGAACTGTGCGGAAGCTACGGAGTCACTCATGATCAATATAATATCATGAGAATACTTCATGGTGCATATCCGGGGGGGTATCCCCGTTTTGAGATAATCAGCAGAATGATTGAACGGACACCCGATGTAACCCGACTGCTTGACCGGTTGGTCAGAAGGGGATTAGTGGAACGCGTAAAATCGGAAACGGACAAACGGCTGTCCGTAGCCAAAATCACTCAGGAAGGGATCAATTTATTGGACGAAATGGATCCCAAATTAAAAAAGATGGTGAAGGAGTTCTCAAAGCATATCCCTAAAAAAGAGATGAAAAGACTGTCAGACATCTGCTCCCGATTGTATGAACCATATATCAACGAAAAAAATCCAACGTCTGAGTAACCAGGAGAACTTTTTATAACGTAGTTGGTGTTACCAACACGCAATATTTATAGAAGTTTCAAAACTGAAAGACAGGGATTAGTTATGAACGTATTTATCACGGGTGCAACAGGATACATCGGCCTTGCTGTTTCGAAAGCTTTGAGACGGGCTGGTCATGATGTGTTCGGATTGACCCGGAGTAAGGAAAAAGCCACTATGCTGGAAGCCAATGAAATTCATCCGGTAACAGGGAGTATGCAAGAACCGGAATCCTATATGAAAACGGCTGAATCGTGTGGAGTTTTGATTCATGCTGCGGCTGATTATCAAAACGATACGGTGGATCTGGATAAACAAACGGTACAAACCATGCTTAAACTGGGTGAAAAAGGTGCAACACCTAAAACATTTATCTATACCAGCGGATGTTGGGTTGTTGGTAATACTGGCTGGAAAGCGGCGGATGAAACGACGCCTCTGAAACCCGCCCCGTCGGTAACCTGGCGTCCGGAAATCGAACAAAAGGTGTTGCAGTCAGAGTCGGTTAAAGGACTCGTTATTCGGCCAGGATGTGTTTACGGTGAACGCGGAGGACTCACGGGTATGTGGTTTAACGGAGCAGTCAATGGCACGTTATCTGTTGTAGGTGATGGGTCGAATCGATGGACGATGATTCATGTCGATGATCTCGCAGATGCTTATGTGCGCGTTGTGGAAAGTGGATTAAGTGGTGAGATATTTAACGTAAGCGACCGGTCACGTTACACTGTTAAAGAGATGGTGGAAGCCGTTGCACGAGCCATTTCTTACAAGGGAGAGATCGAGTATCAACCGGTTGATATAGCAGCGAAAGAAATGGGACCCGTTGCAGAAGCCCTGGCACTGGATCAGCATGTTGACGCGAAAAAGGCGGGTCGCTTGCTGGGTTGGCAACCTAAATTTGGTGGATTCGTAGATGAAGCTGAAACATTTTTCCATGCGTGGAAAGCGGCAAATCAATTCTGATCACAATAGAATCATTTCATGAAAAACTATATATGCGTTACTTGTGGCAGTCAGTTTGCAGCAACTGATGAACCACCAGAGCATTGTCCTGTCTGTGAAGATGAACGCCAGTATGTCGGTTTGGGCGGACAGCATTGGACGACGCTCGATAAACTGGAACAGACACACCGAAACAGTTTCCGAAAGAAAGAAGATGGACTGATGGCCATCGGTATGGAGCCATCTTTTGCGATTGGTCAGCGTGCATTAATCATACAGTCCAAATCGGGGAATATCTTGTGGGATTGCATACCTCTTATTGACGATGCCACAGCAGAGCTCATAAAAGGGATTGGGGGATTGAAGGCGATCGCAATCTCTCATCCCCATTATTACACAACCATGGTCGAGTGGAGCAAAGCTTTCGGGGATATTCCGGTCTATCTGCATGGGAATGACCGGGAATGGGTCATGCGACATGATGAACGCATTCAATTCTGGGATGGCGAAACAAAGCCGCTCTTCGACGATATAACGTTGATACGTTGCGGTGGACATTTCGACGGCGGAACGGTGGTGCACTGGCCGGAAGGAGCAGAGGGGAATGGTGTTTTGCTTACCGGAGATATTATACAGGTGGTTCCAGACCTGAAACATGTAACCTTCATGTACAGCTATCCCAACGCAATACCGTTGTCTGCAGAGAAAGTACAACGAATAGTCAATTCCGTGGAACCATTAACCTTTGACCGGATTTATGGCGCATGGTGGAATCGAAATATCCTTACCGGGGCAAAGCAAGCGGTGAAGGAGTCTGCGGAAAGATACATTCGGGCAATAGAATAAACTGGACACGAGATTTTAAGATGGATACATATTTCCTTTGCGCTCTCGGCGCTCTCTTTGCCAGACATGATACTCTGTTAAAAGTTACCTTCTGTTTATAAAATACTTAAGGAATTTGTACAAAGGCCATAAATTGATACCCAAACCGTTGAAGGTTCGGTGAAAGTCTTGTAACATAGGCTAAATTCAAATTATTTCATGGCTCATTCGCATAACCATAACCACCATCATCTTACCGAAGGCAGCGACCAAACAATTGGGCGACTCTGGCTTTCTATCGGTCTCAACCTGTTGATCACTCTGGCGGAGGTCGTAGGTGGAATCCTGTCTAACTCACTATCGTTGCTTTCCGACGCTCTGCATAATCTCAGTGACACAGCTTCACTCGGCATCAGTCTCGGAGCTCGCAAAATCTCCCGTTGGAGTCCTGATCAGGACAAAACGTTTGGCTATAACAGGGCCGAAATTGTGGGTGCATTCATTAATCTGGTAACACTGGTCCTTGTCGGGCTCTACCTGATTTACGAAGGCATTATGCGTTTTCTACACCCCGAACCTGTTAATGGGTTGGTGATGTTGGTGGTAGCTGTTATTGGCCTGATTGGGAATTTTGGCACAGTTGGGCTGCTTTATAAAAGTTCAAAGGGCAACCTGAACATAAAAAGTACATTCATACACATCCTTTCTGACGGCCTTTCTTCCGTGGGTGTGATCATTGGTGGTTTTCTGATTCTAAAATATCACCTGTATATCGTGGATACGATCCTCACGATTCTAATTGCGGTCTATATTTTAGGACACAGTTACCACATGTTGAGGGAGACCATCAACATACTCATGGAAAGTACACCCGGTGATATCAATATCGATGAGATGATTGGAGAGGTTACCAAACTTCCGGAGGTGCTTGACATCCATCATATCCATATATGGAGACTCGATGAAAATCAGATCAACATGGAAGGGCATATCCTGATTCCACCCGATAAACTCAAAGATCTTGAAGAAATAAAAAACCGGATCAAAAATCTACTGCTCGAAAAATTTGGTATTTCCCACTCCACGCTCGAATTTGAATTAAATCCCTGCTCAGATCCAAATGATCAGCCCTGCCATGAGCCATCTTCCAGTGTAGCGGCTGAGACCTCTTAAATATTATTTAACTACCCGCTCTCTGTTTCTTGTCTTTAGATTCGATCCCACCATTTTTTTATTAAAATCCCACCAGAAGTAATAGTCCATTATTCTAAATGTAATGGGAGTGATATGTCTTATTATTTCGGTCAATTATATCTTTAATAAAATGTTGTGACAGTATGATATGTTGTTTGAAAAAACTATAAGTATATATAATATTAATAATTTATGTATTTTATAAAATTGAATATATTTGTCCGTAATAATGAACCACAAGAGTCTTCTATTTGTTTTGTAATGTCGGTAATGGTTCTTAAGCCATGAATTTTTAATATTAATTTGCTTTTTTATGTTATGATACAATCTGAAACAAAGACGGAACCTCCCGAACATTCAGAGAAAGAAGATTCCAGCAATAAAAAGACTATTGAAGATTGGTTAGGAGAACTTAAATCTACTCCTGACGGACTAAATGAGGCGGATGCGCAAAAACGCCTTGAGAAATATGGGCCAAACGAACTGACCGAACAAAAAGAGAATGCATTCCTTCATTTCCTGGGCTATTTCTGGGGACCCATTCCCTGGATGATTGAAATAGCAGGTATACTAAGTGCATTGGTTCATCACTGGACAGATCTTACGATTATAGTCGTTCTGCTCCTGTTTAACGGCCTCGTCGAGTTTTTCCAGGAATACCAGGCCAACAATGCCATTGAAGCTCTGAAGAAGCAGTTAGCCCTGCAGGCCCGGGTGTTACGGGATCAGACGTGGAAGAAGATCGAGGCACGTCTACTTGTTCCCGGCGACATCATCAAGCTGAGAATGGGTGATATTATTCCGGCTGACGCCATACTGACTGATGGAGATTATCTGAGTGTGGATCAATCGGCATTGACTGGCGAATCCCTGCCGGTATCGAAAGAGAAGGGAGATAGTGCCTATTCCGGCTCTATCTGCAAGCAGGGTGAAATGACGGCTTTAGTAACGGGAACGGGGGAAAATACGTTCTTTGGCAAGACGGCACGCCTGGTTTCGGGCGAAAAGCAGGCTTCCCACTTCCAGCAGGCAGTAATCAATATCGGTGATTATCTGATTAAGCTGAGTCTGTTCCTGATTGCTATCCTGATACTTGTACAACTCTATCGCGGAGATCACTTCCTGACACTTATCCAGTTTGCCCTGATCTTGGCTGTGGCGTCAATACCTGTGGCGCTACCGGCAGTTCTCTCTGTGACGATGGCTATCGGTGCCAGGCAGCTTTCAAAGATGAAAGCAATTGTTTCTCGTCTTGAGTCTGTAGAAGAGATGGCCGGGATGAATGTTCTTTGTTCTGATAAGACCGGTACACTCACCCAAAACAGACTGACAATGGATGAGCCGGTTGTATTTGGAGATGCATCATCTGGTGATCTTCTGCTTACAGCCGGTTTGGCTTCCCGGGAAGAGAACCAGGATCCCATAGATGAGGCCGTTTTGAATGGTATTGATGATAGATCAGTATTGAAAGCTTACAAAATCGAGAAATTTACTCCTTTTGATCCGGTCATAAAACGTACAGAAGCCACAGTAACCAATGGAAAGAATGGAATTTTTCTGGCGACAAAAGGAGCGCCACAGGTGATTCTGGATTTGTGCAATCCTGATGATGAGTTGAAAACCAAAGCCTTTGACAAGATAGATGAACTGGCAAGGCGCGGTTACCGGACATTAGGCGTCGCCAGGGGTAACTCAAAGAATAACTGGGAGTTCCTTGGACTTATCCCGCTATCTGATCCGCCACGTGAGGATTCCGCCGATACGATCAAGCGTGCGAGAGAGCACGGCATCGACATCAAAATGATTACAGGGGATGATGTGGCTATCGCCAAAGAGATATCAAGCCAGTTAGGACTGGGTACCAATATCGCGGCTTCAACGGATATATTCAGTGATCAGAAAAACCTGCCTGCAAGTGCCGAAGAGGAATTGGAGAATAAAGATGGGTTCGCCCGTGTATTCCCGGAACACAAGTATCAGATTGTCAAGGCATTGCAAGACCGGGGTGACATTGTTGGGATGACCGGTGATGGCGTCAATGACGCTCCGGCCTTAAAACAGGCCGACGTCGGTATTGCCGTGAGTGGCGCCGCTGATGCTGCCCGAAGTGCCGCCGATCTGGTTCTGACAGCACCCGGTTTATCCGTCATAATTATGGCGGTCGAAGAGGCGCGCCGGATATTCGAACGGATGAATAGTTATGCCATTTATCGTATTACCGAAACGATACGAATCATGCTCTTTATGGTACTTGCGATGATGGTCTTCAATTTCTATCCGATTACGGCCGTTATGATCATCCTGCTTGCATTACTTAACGATCTGCCCATCATGACGATAGCAGAAGATCACACCTGGCTGGATCCGAAGCCTGTACGCTGGCAAATGAAACGGGTTCTTACTGTTGCTACAGTTTTGGGTACGGTGGGCGTTATTGAGACCTTTTTCCTGCTATATCTGATTCGTGACGTTTTTCATATAGGCCTTGCACAGATACAGACGATTATATTTCTGAAACTGGTGGTTGCCGGGCACCTTACCCTGTTTGTGGCGCGTACCAAAGAGTCGTTCTTCAGGCGCCCGTTCCCCGCGCCGATTCTGCTGACAGCGATCATCACAACGCAAGCGATCGCAGCTTTGGTTGCTGGTCTGGGCATTTTTGTGACGGCAATACCGTGGTCGTACATCGGCTATATATGGTTGTATTGCATTGTCTGGATCTTTATAGAAGACTGGGCCAAGAAAGCCGTTTATGACAGTACCATCTTTACGGGGAAACGATATCTTCATTACATGTGGATAGCAAGGAAGACCCTTCACAGCCATGCAAGTTAAAGTCTTCAGGTCAATTCTGACTGCAACTTTTTGAATTGAAGGAGTATAAGCCCGGGCAAATGCTACAGTTCGGGCTTTTACTCCTAAATCCCCTAATCGTGTCCCTGCATCTGTGGCTCTCGCCTTTTTTTTGTGATGGTTCCCTTGATGGAAATCCGGGTAAACCATCCCAGTCCCACTAAAAATGCAACCATTCCAATCCAGGTCAACAAATGACCACCTCCGATTAGCATAAGAACACAAGAACCAATGGCAAGGATACCGCATAGTAAGAGCGGAATTTTATTTACACGCGTATGCAGATCAGCCGTTTGCTGTTCTCCTTTTGGCGCAAGAATGCCTTCTTTCTCAAGTTTTTGTTCCGACGATGGTTTGATGCGTTTATATCCACCCTGCATGTAATTCATGAAGCGTTGCATGCCAAATTCAACCTGACTGCTTCGGGTCCTGACGAGCATGACGGGTTTGTTGGTTTTTTGCCCGATAGTCACCGGCTTATCCACAAGGAAACGGCGCTGAGTCCAGTTGGGATTGGTGGCACCCAGAACAATGGCATCGTAATCCTTCGACTTTTGAACGATGGTTCCTACCACATTCGTCGCATTTTCAAATACGAAATTTACACGGTCAGCCACGTCCGCATTCTCATCGAGAAATTTTTGGATCATCCCTTTAATCTGGCTTTTGTAAGCTTCTTTTTCATCTACCGGTATTCCATCCCGAAAGATGTGCAATAAGTCAATTCGGGCATCTTTGCTGTTTTCGTTGATTAATACAGCCTTGCGCAGCAATTGTTCAACGGTACCGGGGTTGGAGACAGGAACGACTACCTTTTTAAAAGGAGGATTCTGCATCTGCTGAACGACAAGAACGTCGCAGTTCACTTCATCCATGATATAATCGGCCTTGTTGCCAACGGTTACTCTGACGTTTGGTGATTTCCCACGCCAGCCCATAACCATAAGGTCGACCTCACGTTCCAGCGCTGTCTGGATGATGGCATCAGGTAAGCGGTGAGCAATTCGGATAAGTACTTCTGCCTCGGCACCGGCGTCTTCCACGATCTGACGTGCTTTCTGCAGAACTTCCCGGGATCGATCTACATATCTGCGACCGGCAGAAAGGTTCAACTGATCAGGTACCGATATTACATTCAATAGTATCACAACTCCGTCATATCTCTTTGCAGCTTCAATGGCTGGCGGCAGGAGATTATTCAGTGAAGTCGGATTGGCAACGGGGACCAACACTTCATATCGTTCTGAGAGTGTATCGGGAAGTCGCTCTTCGACAACCACAGGGGTTCTTTCCTCGGATTCTTCCCTGGGTCTGGCGTACAGGTAGTAAATAACGGAACCGACAGCAATCCAGGCAATCGTGAAGTACCAGGCCGTTGGTGAGAAGTGGAACATGTACAGTGCGATTCCCAGATTGGCAATTACCCCAATAATCGGAATAACGGGAAAGAAAGGTACAAGGAATCCATACTTCAGCCTCTCCCCATATTTCTTTCGGATGGTTATGACTGCGATGTTAACCTGGAGGAACAGGAACAGAAACATGATGTCAGCTGCGGAAGCCACTTCCTTGAGAGGGATGATCACTGCCATAAAAAGGATGAGAGCACCGCTGAACATGAGCGCCTTATAGGGCGTGCGGGTCTTTTCACTGATGTGTGAAAAGAGGTCCGGCAAATTCTTATCACGGCCCATCGCAAACGCCACCCGTGTAGATGAGAATGTGGTTGCATTCAAAGCACTCATAGTGGCCAGCAGACCACCCAGCGTCAATAAGAAGTATCCGAAAGGCATAAACTGCTTTGCCGCTTCGACAATACCAAGTTCCTGATGATTGCCAAGCCATATGTAAGTTGGCAGACTGGATCCGGTGTCAACGGCACCAATAGCCGTAAAAGCGATCAGGATATAGATGGGCAGTACGATGGCCATCGACAGTATGACAGCCTTCGGGATCGTTTGCCGGGGGTTCTTCACTTCCTCACCGGCCTGCACGATAATCTCATACCCTTCAAAGGCGATAAACGTCAGCCCCATAGCACTGACTATTCCTCCGAATCCTTTTGGTTTGAAAGGAACAAAGTGGCTCATAAATTCGGGATGCCGTAACAGCGCCAACAATCCACTGATGATGAAGATGATCAGGATAATCACCTTGGAAATAGTGACAATATTACCGGCCATACCGGTCTCGGAGACGCCTTTGAAATTGATAGCCACAAATATCAGGATGATAATAACCGCCAGAACTTTTTGGGCAAGTTCGCCATGCAGACCAAAAACCGACATGTGAAAATCCTGCAGCACCGAAAACATGTAGGAGCCAAAGCCGAGAGCATAAAGACTACCGGCCACCGCGTGCGCAAACCAGCTCATCCAGCCGGCCAGAAAGGCGTTTGGTCCTGGTAACCCCTCTTTAACCCATAAGTACCCCCCACCGGCTTCAGGAATGGCAGAACCAAGCTCGGCATACACCATGGCTGTGAAAACGGCAATGACACCGTTGATCGCAAAGGCCAGGATCAAAGCAGGACCCGCTGTCCCGGCAGCCAGACCTGTGAGCACAAATATTCCGGCGCCAATCATTGCGCCGACTCCAATCATCGTGATATCCAGGAGGCCCAGATCGCGGCTAAGCCCTACCGATTGATTCTGATTCGAATCTTTTTTAGCCATATCAAATCATTTGAGATGAACATTGACGGGTACATGGCAATTATTCAAAACGGCAAAACTTACTTAAATACCCGGCTAGATCTAAATGGGTGAATTGATTCTGAGTTTAGACCGCACAACAGCTCAGCTTGGTTACATCTTTTGTAAATTTAAGAGCGGCAAGTTTGATTGCTTCGGAGAGGGTCAAGTATGGGTGAAATTCATCAATTAATCCTTTAACCGTGATGTTGTGGCGAATGGCCAGGGATATTTCCATGAGAAGCTCGGATCCTTCCGGTGCAAGGATCCTTGCACCTATCAGGTGATCATTAGATTTATCACGGATTAACTTCACAAAACCACGTGTATCGCGTGCCACTTGTGCTCTGGGAACCTGGCTGAGTTCCAGTTTGGATATTTCAAAATCGATTCCGGCATTTTCAGCCTGTAATTCATCCATTCCTACTCCGGCAACCTGCGGATCGGTGAAAATGACCCACGGTATTACCGAAAAGTCCCGTTTTTGATAGGTGCCGGTTAAAGCGTTGGTGGCAGCAAGTTGTCCTTCATAGGCAGCAGTATATACAAACTGTGCAACACCGTTTACGTCCCCAACAGCAAAAATGTGAGGCTGGGTGGTTCGGAGTGTCTCATCAACGGCGACATAACCCTGTCCGTGGATTTTCACCCCAATATTATCCAGTCCCAGTTTGTCGGTATTCCCCTGCCGACCGGTAGCTGCCAGAATATGACTCCCCTTGATCCTCTCTGTCTTATCATTCTGTCGTATTTGAACAATAACTTCGTTACCTATTGGGTAAACTTTTTCCAGCTCCACACCTGTCAGGATGCGTATTCCTTCCTCCTCAAGATATTTGTGCAGATCGTCCGTCAGATCGGAGGATTCATTTGGAAGAATACGATCGGATCGCTGGAGCAGGGTTACCGCAGAACCTAAATGCCTGAACAACTGCGCATTTTCCAAACCGACATACCTTCCACCAAGAACGATAAGATGTTCCGGTCTTTCTTCCAGTTCATAGGCAGTCTCATTGGTGAGATAACCAGCTTCGCTGAGACCCGGAACCGTGGGTATGAATGGTCGGGCACCCGTTGCAATCATAATAAATTGACCCCTATAGACTTTCCCACCTGCCTCAACCGAATGTTCATCGGTAAACCTGCCGCGTCCCCTGACCCACTTGATGTTGGGATCGTCATCGATGACATCGACATATTTTTCCTGGCGCATGTCGGCAACCAGTTCCTTTTGTTGCTGAATGACCCGTTTGAAATCTGTTACCATGCTATGAGTCTCGATTCCTTCGAAATGAGTATGAGATGCATGGTAACTGGCCTCTCCGGCTCTTATAAGCGTTTTTGATGGAATACAGCCTACATTGACGCAGGTTCCTCCGATTGGCAGACCATCATTGATGATTAAAACCTTTCCGCCAAGTTCACTGGCGCGTAAAGCACCAGAAAAAGCTGCAGAACCCCCACCAACAATGATCAAATCGAAATCGAATTTAGTATTGTTGGTGGTTCTTTTTACTTCTACATGAGATTTCGTCACTTTGAGTCTCTTCTGTTATTATCTTGTTCTATTGTATTTAGTTGATCATTGAATACGTCCGTTATTTTCCCGATGAATCTTCCTGGAATTCTTATCCTTTAATACAACAACACCAAATTTATCAACTCACATATGTTTATTGCGTTTTCTGGTATTATTTCCTGCTGATCATAACCAGATACAAGTCATTTAAACGATCAGTTACCCGAATTATCATTAAGCAATGTGCTTAATTTACACAATCGGGCAAACAACGTCTCCCCCTAATTACGTTCATATTGTATTTTCGAGGAGAATAAGTTGGGCTAAAATGCATTAAAAGCCTTTTTTCGCGTATAAATACGCAAAATTCAGAAAGCATTTCTGGGTAAAAAAGGTAGATTGATAATAAAAAAGGGATACCGGGTCTGATATCGATCATGTTCGTCGCATCACAAATCGGTATTGGTCAGCGTTAGTATGTAACAATAGTACTTTCAGAGCGAAAGATCCGGCAATGAAGCCCGAAAACAACAAACTTATTAACGGAGATAGCCATGACCCCAGAGACGGCATACCGTACTATTGCATATGAACATATCATCGATATAACTGAGGATAAGGTCCATGAAATAATGAAGGCTCATGAGAGACCGGTTGTTTTTAATTTCTGGATGAATGATTGCCCGCCTTGTAATCTGATGAAACCTAAGTTACGACTTGCAGCACGTGAATATCATGAGAAAATAAATATTTACAGTGTTCAACTAACAGAAAGCTCAACTATTGATGAGGAATTAAAGTTAAAAGAAATCCCAACAATCCTGATTTATAACAAGAGGGGCAAAGTCGTAGGCAGGTTACAGGGATTGGTAAATCAGAATGAAATTGTATCGGCCTTTGAACGGGCAATAACAGATTAATACTTTTTTATATAGACGGTCCTGGTTGATTAGGTGGGAGGCAAATAATGGTAGATTGACCAGAAGTGACAGAAACTGCCTACTAATACAAAGATGTGCCATATCTCATGGAATCCAAAGACTTTTGGTATTGGATCAGGCTTCTTTGCTCCATAAATGATGGCTCCTACCGTATAGGCTAATCCACCCGCCAGCAACCAGAGGAGTCCGGCTGTTGCGAAGTTTCTGATTAGAACAGGCATAATTATTACACTCAGCCATCCCATGCCCAGGTATAGCATGGTAGAAAGCCAGCGAGGTGCACGGAACCAAACAAGCTTGATAATGATACCGATGGCAGCCAAAATCCAGATACAGGTTATAGAGCTCCATTTCCAATACCCGTTTAGCACCAACAAAATTAATGGGGTATACGTGCCAGCAATCAAAACGTATATCATTGTATGGTCGAATTTGCGAAGTGTCCTGATTTCCGAAGGCGGACCAGGTACAAGATGATACAGTGAACTGGCCATATAGAGTAGGATAAGACTAAGGCCATAGATTGAAAAAGCAACAATAGCCGTTGGGTTTCCAAGAGTTATGGCATGGTATAATAGCAGAATGAGAGCGACTATAGAGAGGATGGCACCCAGTAAGTGAGAAAGACCGCTTACCGGTTCACGCATATGATGCCACGGGATCGTTTTCATAAGTGACTATCTCTGTTTGGCAGGTATTAACGTTGCCTCTCTGTTATTTGCACTTCATAATAGCCAATATTTTTTTATATGCCATTAAAAACGACACTATTATCAGTTTAGTTTTTTTACAAAAAAAAGCCCATTCTCCGGTTTGCCGGGAAAACGGGCTCTAGCGCTTCTGACGGAAGTCAGAGTTTTATTTTACAAGTGTCAGCTTTTTGGTCATCACATTGTTTGCTGTTTGCAGCCTGTAAAAATAGATCCCGCTGCTGAGGTTGTTGCCATCAAACGTTACAGAGTGTCTCCCGGCTGAGAACCTACCATTTGCAAGTTCACTCACCTGTTGTCCAAGAAGGTTGTATACTCTGAGGGTTAATTTTGATGCTTGCGGCAGAACGAAGTCAATGTGAGTAGTCGGATTAAACGGGTTCGGATAATTCTGCATCAATTCAACCTGATCGGGCAACTGTTGTTGGGGTGCTTTTTGGATAGGTGTCGTCGAAGCAGCAATATGCTCTTCCTTCAGGATTTTGCCATCAGTCATATTAATGAGGAAATAAAGTTTTTTATCCCCGTAGGTTGGCGAATTACCATCGAAACTTTGATAGTCAACAGTCCACACGGACTGAGTCGTATCAGACGTGAATTCCTTATTTGCTTGTCCGGCAGCGAGGTACACATTGTACAAAACGTGAGTGCTTCTGAAATCACTCCCCCCGTTTGCTTCTGCAATCGCCATTGCCTGGGCGCTGGTTATACTGCCGGAAGGAATAGGATACAGGAAGGAAGAAATGAAGCTGGACGTTGATTCCTGAGTTTTATATAAGTCCAGGTTTACCTGATGAAGGGACGATGTGGTGTTGCCAAAATTAGTATCAAGGAAACTCAGCGTAGTATCAGCGGCAAAGTCCATAGGTGTACCAATAACCACGGTGTTAAGATTCTTCTTTTTTGAGTGGAAAACATATGCCCAGAACGGGGATTTCCCATCAGCCGTGACTTTTTGGTTCAGTGATAACATATAGTAAAGGACCTGATCATTTGCATAGGCAGCTGCGACGTTGGTTGCCGTCGGTAAATATGTCTCAGCGGTGACCGGATCATAATTAATCATTTTGATGTCGATATTGGCATGTGTACCTCCATGAACCACAATTGAATCAGGGACACCATCATTGTTAGGATCGTAAAAGCCAATGGCGTCACCAGACATTGGGTTGATCTCCCCATCAAAGTTCATATCCGCAACAGCAATTGGATAATAGATGCTATCGCGTACAGCATTCATTGTATAGGTTCCATTGCTGTCTGAAACGACAGCGGCAAATGGAACGGATGAAGTCGTAGTTGAAGATGTTGTGTATGGGTTCAACTTTTGAGGCCCAAAAGTGGGGAAACCCGATCCGCCGTAAAAGGAGTTCAGGGCGCCTGTCCCAAAATTTGGCTTTTTAGTGGTTAATGCCACAAAAGCACCCTTTGCAGGCAAACTTTTTAAAGTAACCGTTCCGGATACCACTCCGCTGCCATAGCTTTGAGAAGTCGTGTAGTTCAAGATGTAGGGCGAACTGAGTCTCTGCCCGCTTTGACTCCTGGCACCGATTAGAATCCAGACGTAATCAGTATTTGCTTTTTGTGATACCTGTAGGGTAATGGTTTTATGGTCAGAACTCACCTCATAATTCAGGATAGAAATAGAATCTTCCGGAGTTACGTCCAGAAAATCAACAGGCAGTGCCAATTGGCCAAATTTCTGAGATAAATCAACTGCCTGATTAAATGTAAATGAAACTGATATCATGTCGCCTGCTTTGACTCCTGCCGTGGCGTTAGCTGGTGTACTCGATACAACATCAAACTGGGCGAACGCAGGTGATGTTATGATACTGATAAGTAAGAGGATTGCTGATATATGCCGTCTCATGAGGACCTCCCCGATATCAAAAAATAATTCTGAAGCTTTTGTTCAAAGACACTGGTTTTATACGCTATTTAGCATCTTTATATATATGCTTCTATCTATATATGAAAATTTTCTAATGTTGAAAAGAGTATCGGCATATTTGGGTTCGATTTTAAATGTATTTACCCCTGAATAAGCGCTAATACCACAAAAAATCTCCTGATTTTCGTCCGGATAGGATTATATTTATAAGTAACAATAGTATCACATGATTAACCACCATGATCTGTACCGGTATTATCGGCTGGAATCCACCCAATAACTATAAAATTGCATCTGGTTAATGAGATGTTATCTGCGGAATGTATGGTTTAGATTTGAACTGTTCTGAGGTGTCATTCCTGTTCATAGACACAAAAAAAGGCCGACTTAACAGAGACGGCCTTTTGACAGAAAAATGATTGATTTTATTTTTCGGCTGCTACGTTAAACGCACTCCGCAGAGTGTCCACATAATTAAGTTCCTCCCATGGGAAGGTAATGTCGACGCGTCCGAAGTGACCGTAAGCAGCAGTTTTGCGGTAGATCGGTCGTTTTAGATCAAAACGTTTAATAATTCCAGCCGGAGTGCAATCGAAGAGTTCACGGACTGCATTTTCAAGTTCGTATTCATCGACTTTCCCGGTTCCATAGGTGTTGATATTGATTGAAACAGGGTCTGCAACGCCGATGGCATAGGCTAGTTGAACAAGACATTCATCAGCTAATCCGGCAGCTACAATATTTTTAGCGATGTGCCGGGCAGCATAGGCGGCGCTCCGGTCAACTTTCGAAGGATCTTTGCCCGAGAACGCTCCGCCACCGTGTGCACCTTTTCCCCCGTATGTATCGACAATAATCTTCCGGCCGGTTAGACCCGTATCCCCATGCGGTCCGCCTACTACAAATTTACCGGTTGGGTTAACGTGAAATATTGTCTCAGAATCGATTAACGTTTCAGGGATAACACGCGGAACAAGTTGTTTGATAACATCCTCGCGGATCTGTTCTTGTGAGACGTCATCACTATGCTGTGTGGACAGCACGATAGTATGGACTCTCTTCGGCTGTTTGTTTTGATCATACTCTACGGTTACCTGACTCTTGCTGTCAGGACCGAGGTAAGTCATAATTTTGCCCTCCTTGCGGATCTTGGCCAGTTCGCGAACCAGGTCGTGAGCAAATTGCAGGCTCATCGGCATAAAGGTCCGGGTCTCGCTGGTGGCATAACCGAACATCATTCCCTGATCACCGGCTCCCTGTGTCTTATTATCTCCTTCGTTCACCCCCATTGCGATATCGGGGCTTTGCTGATGAATAGAGATCATAACACCGCAGGAATCAGCATCAAAGCGATATTGCGGTTTGTTATATCCAATATCACGAATGACATCCCTTACCAGTTCCTGCACATCAACATATGCATTTGTGGTAACTTCACCGGAGACAACGGCGAGTCCTGTGGTAACGAGAGTTTCGACTGCCACACGGGAGTTGGGATCCTGCTCGAGCATAGCATCAAGAATCGCATCTGATATCTGGTCAGCGACTTTATCTGGATGTCCTTCCGACACTGACTCTGAAGTAAAAAGACGTTTCATTGAATAAGCGCTCCTAAACGATTATTGCTGAGTTTTATCGATAAACGTTACAAAAATAGTCAAAAAAAATGGGAAAATTCGATTAAGGTTTGTAGAAGCATTGTTGTGTTGTTTGGTCAATGCGAATCAGGTGGAACCGAACAAATCATTCGCCGGATTAGTCGGATTTATGTTCAGGTATTCATATGCCTTAATAGTAGCAACGCGTCCTTTGGGAGTTCGTTGCAAGAAACCTTCCTGAATCAGAAACGGTTCATACACCTCCTCAATTGTCCCTTTGTCTTCGCTAACGGCCACCGCGATCGTTCCAAGTCCTACAGGTCCTCCCCGGTAATTTTCAATGATTGTCGTCAGGATACGAATATCCATCTCATCGAGTCCGTTTCGGTCGACATCAAGGGCATTTAATGCGATATCGGCAATTTCATCATCGATGCTGTCTCTGCCATCTACCTCGGCAAAATCACGGGTACGGCGCAGCAATCGATTGACGATACGCGGAGTGCCCCGGCTGCGCCGTGCAATTTCATAGGCTCCCCGATCGGTGATGCCAATTTTCAGAATTTCTGCGGTCCGTTTAGCAATGTGTTGAAGGGTCTCTGTATTATAATAATCGAGTCGGAAATCTATACCGAAGCGGGCCCTGAGGGGTGAGGTCAATAGCCCTTTTCGTGTGGTAGCTCCGACGAGCGTAAATTTCTTCAAATCGATTTCCACGCTTCGGGCACTCGGACCTGAATCGATGACGATATCCAGTTTATAATCCTCCATGGCCGAATAGAGATATTCCTCGACTACCGGGTTGAGACGGTGTATTTCATCAATAAAAAGAACATCACCCTCTTCCAGATTCGTGAGCAATCCTGCAAGATCACCCGGTTTTTCCAGAACCGGACCGGTAGTCGGTTTGATTTGAACACCCATTTCGTGAGCAACGATATAGGCCAATGTAGTCTTTCCGAGTCCCGGTGGACCTGATAATAAAACATGATCCAGAGCTTCTTTTCGCTTTCGTGCCGCTTGGATGAAAATGGACAGATTGTCAATGATTTTTCGCTGTCCGATAAATTCGCCAAGTTTGGCCGGACGAATATTTTGTTCGAAATCAGAGTCTTTAACCGATGGATTTAAGTAAGGATTAGACAATGCGTACAACCTTCATAATATGTTAATTTGCAGAACTGCTACGGGAACTGTTTTATTAGTAATAAAGGTATAAACAAAATACAAGTATTCACTGAGGTAATTATTATCAACCAATATGGGTAATACCGGGAAAACGACGGAACAAAAGGAAAATCATCAGAACCTTGAACAATTGGATGACAGCATCATTTTCAGCGATGTGAATGGGGAGGATTCTGAAAAAGTTAAGGCTATGCAACCATCGGAGCTTCGGATATTTGGCAGCGATTACTTCTTCAATTATGAATTGAGTTGGTTGAAATTTAACTGGCGTGTTCTCGAAGAGGCTAAGGATGAGAGGAATCCTCTTCTTGAACGTCTTAAATTTCTCGGAATCGTCTGCAGTAACCTTGATGAATTCTTTCAGAAACGCGTAGGTGGACTCAAACGCCAAATAGAGGCAGGTGTTGAGAATCACCCGGTCGACGGTTTGTCTCCCAGGCAGCAGTTGGTATCGATTCGAAAAGATGTGGTTAAGATGATACGCGCCTACCGTCGTTGTTTCATGAATGAACTGGTCCCAAAACTGGCGGAACAGGGCATCATATTAAAAAAATACAGCGATTTGAACACTCGGCAACGCGCCGTGGCACTGGACTATTTTGAACGGCAGATTTATCCCATACTGACACCTTTGGCAGTGGATAATGCCCATCCGTTTCCACTCATATCCAATAAAAGCCGATCACTGGCCATTGAACTGCGTGATCCACAAAGCGATGAGATTTTATTTGCACGTATAAAGATACCAGCAAACCGGGCACGTTGGCTGCCATTAGAGGAGTCGGAAGGGCACCTGGTACTGATATCCATTGAACAGGTGATTAAGGCTCACATTAACCGGCTGTTTCCGGGGATGGAAATTCGGTCTGCAAATATATTTCGCGTCACGCGCAATGCTGATATTGAAAGGAATGAAGAAGAGGCGGATGATTTGTTGGAATTGATTGCAGAGGAGCTGCGTGAGCGTCGTTTTGCAGAAATCGTCCGTTTGGAGATCGATACCCATACACCAAAGCACATCAAGGAACTCTTGATAGAAAAGATGGACATCAGTTGGGATGATGTCTTTGAAATGGATGGCCCGATTGGTTTGGCTGATAGCCTTGAGCTATCTGATATCAAGGGTTTTGATCACCTGAAGTATCCGAAGTGGATTCCCACACTCCATCCTGTGCTGCGCCACGAAATGGACGAGGATGCTCCTGACATCTTCAGTATCATCAGACGTGGGGACTTTCTCGTTCATCATCCTTATCACAGTTTTGCGACTTCGGTTCAGCGATTTGTGGAAGAAGCTGCCCGTGATCCCAAAGTATTAGCAATCAAGCAAACATTATATCGTACTTCCAGTGATTCACCACTTATGATTGCGTTGATGAATGCTGCCGATCAGGGCAAACAGGTAGCCATGCTCGTAGAGTTGAAAGCACGTTTCGATGAACAACGAAACATCGATTGGGCACAAAAACTGGAAAAAGCAGGAGTTCATGTCGCCTATGGGTTACCCGGACTAAAAATTCACTCTAAATTAACAGTTGTCGTACGCGAGGAAGATGGAGGGTTGCGTCTTTATGTGCACTTGGGGACCGGTAATTACCATCCGAAGACGGCACAGCTCTACGAGGATATCGGTTATTTTACATGTGATCAGATTGTGGGTTCCGATGCAACTGACCTTTTCAACTTTCTTACCGGGTATGCTCCCGAACAGAATTACAAGAAGCTGGTAGTAGCCCCCCGATATATGAGACAAAAAATGTTGGAACTCATCGAGTATGAAATTAAGGAGGCCAAATCGGAAAGGGCTGCAAGAATCATTGCGAAAATGAATAGCCTGGAGGATCCACTTGTGATTCAAAAGCTGTACGAAGCATCACAGGCCGGCATCCAGATCGAGCTCATTGTGCGTGGGGTTTGCAGGTTGATACCCGGTAAAGAAGGGTTAAGCGAAAATATCACGGTTAGTTCCGTTGTGGGCCGTTTCCTTGAGCATTCACGGATTTACTATTTTCGGCACGGTGGCGATGATCTGTATTTTATCGGTTCTGCCGACTGGATGCACCGAAACCTGGATGCCAGGGTCGAATCACTTGCACCTATCGAGCATCCTGCTTTAAAAAAATATTTGGGATATGTGTTAAATATTTATCAGTCAGATAATGGCCAACGATGGACTTTGAACAGCGATGGAACATATGAGAAAGTGAAATCAAACAAAACTGAAAAAGAAATACGGGTTCAGGAAAGCCTGATGGAACACTCTCTGTTTACCCAAAAGCCAATCCCAATGACGGAGTGAATCCCAGAGGCTAGCTGATTATTTGTTCAGTTTCGTCAGAAGTGACTCGGCACGGCTATGATAATAGCCGTTGTATTTTATAACTCTCTGCACGTAATCGACTGTTTTCTGCTGTTGCTTCAACTGTAAATGAGTTTGCCCGAGGTACCAGTTGATCTTTTCCGAAAGCCATTCATTAATCCCATTATTTGTATGGGAAAGGGCGAGACGAAAATCATCAAGAGCAGTTGTATAATGACTACGATTATAGGCTATTGCCCCCAGATCAAAAAACGACTTTGCCTGGAGTTCATTTTGAGGTTTTTGCGCTAATAAATGTTTGAAAACCGATTTTGCCTGATCATCCTGATGACGAACCATCATGGCAAAACCTTTGTTCAATTCCTTCTCATGAGAAGTAAGGTTGCTGTCAACGGATCGGAACACGTCAACAGACTCGTAATCTGAAGTAGGAATTAGTGCCTGTGCTTTCGGCATAGCGGGGGGGGTAGAAAGCTGGAAATAGTACAAAACACCCACGGTAATAACCATACATGCGGCGATTGCCAGGAATGATTTCCTCAATACTGAATTTCCGGCCTTAACACGTTTTGGTGTGCTGGTCTTGCTCTCGCTGGATAATAATTGTCTTAAATGAGCCACTGTTTCGAGATAAGAGAGTAGCTCGGGATCTTCGAGGATTTTTACCCAAAGGTTTTCTACTTCGGCACTGGACAACCTGCCGTAAGCATAGTCCTCGATTTTTTTGTAAATCTGATGTTTGTCCATATGGTTTTTAACTCAATCACGAGATATATAATATTGAATCAATCCTACTCTTTGCCTATAAGACACGCGAAATCGCAATTCCTTACAATTATTGATTGGATTTCTTCATATAACAGTTGTGAAGTATTTTTATGATTCGATGTTTTCGGGTCCATACATTATTGGGGGTGATATCAAATTCATCGGCAATGTCCTTAGCCTCAGCGTCGGGAAACCTCAGGCAGTAATCAATAAAGTTGCGGTGTTCATCAGTGAGCTGCTTTAAACAATCTTTGAGAATCTCAGTTCTTTCGCTATCAATAATCATATCCATTTGTCGCGGAAGTTCAATAGCGTAATAGGTTTCTATTTTATCTGAAAATTCAATGATTTGTTCATCGCTCATGCGTAAATAATGATTCCGGCAGGCACTGAGCAGATAATAGTAGAGTCTGCCTGGTTTGTGGATCTTGTTTTCCTTGATTTTTTTTATAGTTCGTATCAGAGCCACTTGTGCGCAGTCTTTGGCGTCCGCCAGTTCAGCTTGCATGGTTGCCCTGAGATAGCTTACTAAAACAGGCATGATGTTATCAACCAGCTGACTGATACGTCTCTCGTCATTGTTAGAAACAGCAAAATATAATTCTGAATAGTCCATCACCTATGATGTAGACACAGCACTTGAAGAGCCTAACTCCTGCAACCCCCAAAGGTTAGCAAACAGCTATAGTTACACTAATTCCTTAATAGCTTACCATTTTTTTTTAAAATAATCCATGCTTTAGATGAATTATTACTGTCTTAAGTGTATAATATCAATCTATTTACCTACAAAAATGTCACGCCATCGTGCTTCACTAACGAAGGTTTAAGCTGCTACACCCTCAAAAATCAAAAATTATCCGGTTTTTCAGAGTCATTATCAGAAGGTGATGCTTTACCGTAATTTAATTCTACATATGAAAGCAGCTTATTAAGATTCGATGCACGTACGTTATCCTTACGCTTTTCGTAACTGTAAATCAGGTTTCTGATATGACGGGCCAGCATATCCGGAGCTGAAGCATTTTGGAAGTAGCTTGTATCCGGTTTAATGCCGTTCATCCTGAGAAAATTGGCGCATTGATTCATACTGACAATTTTGCCCCGGTGAAAAGGATCCAGAAAGATCTGTTCGCTTTCATTTTCATATTTGAGAATAAAATGCATGGGCAGATTCACTCCATAAAACCGTAAGTCAAGGCGCCTGGATAAGAAAAGTACAATGAATGAAAGCGAGAGTGGTATGCCTGTCCTCCTGTCGATAACCTTATGTATATAAGAATGATGAGGATGAAAATAATCGTTTTCTGCTCCCCTGAAATCTTCTTCATAAAAAACAAAATGAAGCAGGATTCTCATGCGATCCAGAGAATCGTAAGTATATATGATGTCTGAACGTATGGTCTCGGACAGATGATCAAGTTTTTGCTGATACGGTTCTACTCTCAGTGTCGGGTTCTCAAAACGTGCCAACAGGAAGGTGGCTTCTTCCAAATCCACAAGATTGTCAATGCCATCGTCAACAAGATTCATGAATTCCTCTTCCAGTTCCCGAAAGGTGATGGCATGAAGTACCTTTTCAATAGCGTCCTTGCGTATCCGGTCCCGGCTGTTGACACGGTATTCGTCTAAAAGCGGAATAGCCTGATCACCCAGATCCATCAACCGGTTGTAGACCGATTTTTTGACAAAAGGATCGGGGTCCTCCAGTAAGAAAATAAGGGATTCTATTTCTGAGTTTTTACTCATCAAAAAATTTTCGATTATTTCGACTTGAATTGCAGGTCTGTGTCTGAAATGATTGCTCTTGGAATAACCTGTTTATCTAAGGTTGTTTCGTACTGACCAGGCAAAGACAGCTCAACAATTATGCTGCAACAATATAGCTATTATGATCAACAAGTTTTGAAGTGGTTTATTATATAAGTCCGGCTCGTCAGTGGTAATATTATGTCAAAGGCGATGATGATTCCGAAAGATATTCTTCCCTTCGATGGACAATATCACCTACACAACTTTTTCTTATAAAAAACAGCATTGATCATGTATATTAGTCGACATTATCCAAAAAAAATTTATTGACGTAATTGGGAGGAAGCGTATTTATGAAGTTGCGCGTTTCATCAGAAATTGGTCATCTGCAAGGTGTAATTGTTCATACACCTGGGAAGGAAGTAACACTGGTTGGTCCGGAAATCAAGGATCAGCTGCTGTTCGATGATATTATTTATGAGTCGGATGCCCAGTGCGAACACAAAAATATGCTCGAGATCTTTCGAACGGTCATGCCGAAAGATGGCCAGATCCATGAAATTACCGATCTATTGTTCGATTGCTTTAAACTGGAAGACGCCAGGGCTTTCTTTGTGAATCATTTAGTGAAGCGTTTGCCAGAACTCAATCTGGAAGCCGTTGAAAGTGATCTAATGCGACTTGATGCTTCCGAATTGCTGGAATTCGCCTTGCTTGGTCAAACAGAATTGCTTCGTGGGTTCAATATTCTTCCCTCGCCGAATATCTTGTTTACACGGGATTTGGCAGCTGTGATCAACGAAAGCATCATCATTTCCAGGGCAGCCCGTAAAGCCCGCGCCCGGGAATCCCTGCTCATGGAAATGCTGGTAGATTATCATCCCCTATTTGAATCGATGAGGGATCGGTCCTTTCGCCTTGCCCATTACGACAGCATTGAGGGGGGAGATATCCTGGTGGTGAGTGAAAAGGTTGTGGTCATCGGGATGAGTGAACGTTCCTCCTTTAGCGGGATCATGAAGGCAGCAAGAGCCATCTTCGACTGGGGAGTCGAACAGATCCTGATAGTGGATATACCCAAACAGCGCTCATCCATGCATCTGGATACGATCTTCACATTTGTCAATAAAACTGAATGCATCGTATTCCCACCGGCAATCATGGATCGGAAGGATAATGTTGTATGTCTGTCCAGGGATCATAATGGATTTATCACTCGTACCATGCCTTCCTTACAGCAGGCTCTGGAGGAACTAACAGGTCAGCCATTTACTTTCATAAAATGCGGTGGAGATAATCCAATAACCCAAAATCGTGAGCAGTGGACAGATGGCGCAAATGTATTTGCTCTTGCACCGGGTATCATCGTTGGATATGAACGAAATACACAGACCTTTGCAGCGTTACAGGAGCATGGTTACACGGTCATGAATCAATTTGATTTTGTGGAGAAATACCGGGATAACCCACCTGATACAACGGGCAGCGCCCACATCGCGATCACTTTTACAGGCAATGAATTATGTCGTGGCCGTGGCGGTGCGAGGTGCATGACGATGCCCATTTCACGTAAAGATATTTAACAGGCATATTTTGGAAGAAATCAACAGTCAATTCGAGATCCTGGACAGACGCGAGAACCAAAACCTGTTCAACCGTCTGGATCTGTCATTCTTAACGATACTCAAGCATACAAGTCTGTTTGTTGTAACTTATATATCTGTTGCGTTTACGGTTTTATTTGTTGGTTTTATGGCCTCAGTACCGTCCGCAATCCTGTTTGCGGCAATGTTGCTGTTATTCCTCGGGACCCATGAATTTGGCCATTACATAGCTGCGGTCATTCACCGGGTTAAGACGACACTACCGTATTTCATACCGGTTCCCATCATATCCCCAATTGGCACGATGGGAGCTGTCATACGTATCAAAGAGCGTGTGGAAGCCACAAAAAAGCTGTTTGATATTGGCATCGCCGGGCCGCTTGCGGGTTTTGTTGTTTCACTGGGGCTGCTGATCTTTGGAATGGCTACCTCACCCGGCACGCATCTTATCATGGGCTTGCCGGGACATGAGAATTTGAAAGAGTTCATCCTTCAGTTCCACAGATTTCCCTCACACCCGCTTCCGGAAAAGAACGGGGCGATTCTTATGCTGGGAAACACCCTGCTTTTTGATTTTTTGCGCATGTTCTTTCACAATATCCCCCCCATGTGGGAGATGTATCACTATCCGGTGATATTTGCCGGCTGGCTGGGACTCTTTTTCACGGCGCTCAACCTGATGCCCATCGGCCAGCTCGACGGTGGTCATATTCTGTATGCACTGATCGGCCGTCGCAATCACAAGATTGTGGCACGTCTTTTCTTTGCTATCCTCACGGTTCTTTGTGGTATCGGCCTGGTACCAATGTTGTCGAACCAGTTTGTCTCGTGGGATTACGGATTTGGAGTTATCGGATGGCTTATCTGGGCCGCCGGGTTATATTTGCTGCTTCGAAAATCTTATGATGGCGAACAAAACTGGATGGCACCCGTGTGGGCCGGCTCACTGATCAGCACCGCTATTTACATCTATGCGATAGCGGGTGCACAAAATGTTCAAGGCAATGCTACATGGCTGGTTTGGACACTTTTCCTGGCTTTTCTGGTAAAACTCGATCACCCACCGGTACTCAACGAACAGAAGCTCGACCGAACGAGGATGGTGCTTGGTTGGTTGAGTATGATTATCTTTATACTCTGTATTAGTCCAGATCCTATTTATCTTTTAAATCCATAACAGGTTTATCTATGTATCTCAAAGGCCCAATCTTTGGTCTGTTTATCGGACTGAGCCTTATCGCATGCAGCAAAAAGTCATCTAAAACTTCACCTATGAATGAAGGTTTAAAAACAACGATACCGGCAAAACTGGAATCCGAGAGCCTGCAGGAGAAAGTCAATTTTTTGCTGAATTCCGACAATACGGATCAGGATACTTCGAACGACTTCAATCCAGCTCTCTTCAAAGAGGTTGTGCCTCAACTGGAGGAAAAGAATGATGCACAATCAAAGCAGCTGCTGGCTAAGCTATACCTGAAAGATGGCGTATGGAACATGTATTATGGTCCGTATACGGCAACAGCAAAGATGCGTCTTGCCGTAACGGTAGCATTGAAGGATTTCATTCATGTTTTGGATCTGGATCCACACAATCAGGAAGCCACGCGCCAGATCAACCAGATTATCGATGTGTATAAAACGATGCCGAATAAGTCGGTACCTAAAGCCGTTGTTCCTGATCTGAAGAGGCTGGGCTTCCTTCAATAATTCGAAAGTCAGAAGACCGGAGGATTTGCATTATGAGCGATCAAAATCCGACCAAAACTACGCCTGAAATAAATAATCGGAAGGCTCGTCATGATTTCATCATTGATGAGACTTTTGAGGCTGGCATTGTATTACAGGGAACAGAAGTGAAGTCCCTTCGGAAAGGCAATGCGAGTTTTACAGATTCCTTTGCTTATATGCAAAAAGGCGAGGTGTTTCTCAAGGATTTGTATATCAAAGAATACGAACAGGGATCTTACAACAATCATGATGCCCGCCGAATTCGTAAGCTGCTGCTCAATAAGAGTGAAATCATTAAGATCGACAAATATATCAGTCAAAAGGGATATACGATTGTTCCTTTGAAAATCTATTTTAAGAGGGGATATGCCAAGGTATTGATCGGACTCGCTCATGGTAAACGGCAATACGACAAGCGCCAGGATATTGCAACGAAGGACGCCAAAAGAGAGCTGCAGCGCACATTAAAGAATGCGCAATTCAAGGTCTGAGACAGTTTGAATTTTTTTTGAGCTTCGTCATTTTGGGTCATATTTCTGTACCAGTGCTGTGAGCAAAGAATCTCGTGTATCTTTGTAACGATTCTGTCAAAACGTTGTAAGGCATAGGAATTATTACTGGCGAGATTCTTAAATCGGAAAATTCAGAATAACATCTTGTGGTTACTTTGACATAGGTATCTCAGTCCCTTAATTCGTCTTCTCTTTGCAAAACCACGCGCAGTTGAAGCAGCAATTTGCCAATTATCTGAGAAATGCGGGCTTCGGTCAGCCCAAAAACCTGGGCGATCTCATTCAGGGTCATCTCTTCATAGTAGTACATCGCCAGGATTATCTGGTCTCTCTCTTTTAGTTTCTTTATTTCATCGGCCAGATGACTGTAACACGACTGCTTTTCAACATCATGGCTCGGGCTCATAATATTCTTGTCCTCGAGATAGTCAGAAAGATGGTTAAGGTCGGAATCGGCATACTGATAGTCATAGAGTGATAAGGCGGACCGTTGCTGGATGTTAACCAGGAGATCGTTGTATTCTTTAATACTTATATTTAATTCATCAGCAATCTCCTCATCTTCGGGTTCTCGTCCCAGTATTTGCATTAATCGTGTTGATGCTTCCTGGGCTTTGCCATACATGCTGCGATGGACACGAGGCATTTTATCGATTTTTCGCAGATAGTCGATCACATTGCCCCGAATCCTGTAATAAGCAGAAGTGTGCAACTGAACATTTTGGGATGGATCGTACGAGTCCAGTGCCTGAAGCAGGCCGAGAATACCTGCACTAACAAGGTCTTCATATTGTGAAAGTGATGTGTTAGGGCGATTTATCTTTCCAACGATGCTTCGAACGAGTGGCATTGCCTTAGTGATAATGGCATGTCGAAGTTCGGTGGTTGGATATTCATAGTAGGCAAGTACGAGTTTTTGTAGTGAGTCATTCATAATGGACTCCTGTTGTAAGGTGTTAGATTTTGGTTGTAATGATTTCAAGTGAATGTTTTACAGTTGCTCTCTGGTTTTATTATTAGTTCAGCAAACAGTTGGCTGAACCGCGGTCATCACTTTTCGCAAATGATAGGAACAGTTCAAATCTTGGCTTATTATGAATCCGGATTTTGGCATCTAATTGAGCGACGAGCGTTCGTATGATACTCATGCCCAGAGACTGATCTTCAGTCATATGCATCTCTTTAGTCAGAAACAACCCGTCAAGAATAAAGTGCATATGAATCGTCTCGCCTCTTTCCCGGATGTTTACGGTGAGGTCACCGTGCTTTTGTCTGATCATGGCGTATTTATAGAGATGATTCATAATTTCGTTTACCAGAAGACCGCATGGTATTGCCTGGTTAACATTCATCTCTACGGGGTTTATAGCCGATTTGATGTGTATCAGTGATTTCTTCCCGGGGAAAGAGTCTGCAACCCTTGAAATCAGGCTTTGCAGATACTCATGGAATGGGATATGAACCAGATTATCATGACGATATAGCAATTCATGGATACGGGCAAGCGAATGAATCCGCATTTGCGTCTGCTTTAGTTGACTCGATACCATAATGTTCTTCGGTGTCGCTAACCTGCAAATCAAGAAGACTGGTTATAAGCGCCAAATTGTTTTTTACCCGGTGATGGACTTCTTGCAGCAGGATTTCTTTCTGTTTTAGTGTTACCTGGATGGCCTGTCTGTTCAGCACCTGTTCGGTAACATCCATTGCCTGCACGAGAATCGACTTTACCTGACCAGTTTTGTTTCTGAAAGGCCGAAAGACAATTGTCAGATAAAGTTCTGACTGATAATCTTTTCCTGTGTTTAGAATTGCTTTTTGTTCCCGGGCGAAATAAGGTTCTCCGGTTGCCAAAACCTGTTCAAGAGGGGCATAGAAACCCTGATCTTTTATGGCAGGCAAAGATTCAATAATCGGAGCGTCCAGTATGAGCTCTCGATCAAAAAGAGATTTAAAGGCCTCATTTGCATATGTAAGAATATATTGAGGCCCTTCGAGCATGCATGAAGCAACCGGTGCATTCCGGAAGATGTTTTCCAGATTGCTCAGGCCTGACTCTGCCTGGATACGTGCCGCCCGTTCTTTTTCAAGCAGTGTTTTACGGGCTTCCTCAAGCTGTTTACGTTCCGAGATATCGACAAACATTACAAAAGCGGCCCGTTCATTGCTTTCCATCAAAATCGGTATACCGACAATCATCACTGGTATTCGTTCACCTGATTTTGAAATACGTTCGGTTTCAGCATGATAGTTTTGGTTGCTGAAGGCCGACCCGGCATCTTCACGAACTTTATCCTGAAGCTCTTCCGGCACAATCAAATTTACCAGATCTTTTTCAAGGGCTTCCGTTTCCGAATATCCAAAAATGTAGAAAATCCTTCGTTAATCATCTGGATCTCAAGTGACTGTGATATCAGGGCAATGCCAATCGGAGAATTATCAAAAAGCTGGGTGAACATCGTACGGTTCATATTCAGTTCATTTTCGATGGCAACCTGTTCTTCCAGGTTGAGCCCGAGCGCAATTAGGTATGGTTGCTCATCTATCATAAACTTTACGCCAACAAAGAAAAATGGCAGCGTTCTGCCATCTTTGGTGAGGAGATCCAATTCAACTACGCTTTCTCCGTTCTGGAATACTTCCTCCAGAGCAACGGCGAGGGCATCGCGGTTCTTTTCACAAACTAAATTTTTAGTATGCAGTCTGCTGATTTCTTTCGAACAGTAACCCAGCACATTTTCCAGGTTTTTGTTCCACTGAACGGCATAGCCGTTTTCATCAATCATGCAAAATGTTCCAGGCAAATTGTCCAAAATCGCTTTTGAAAGGGATCGTTCACGGGAAAGTTTTTCTTCAATGAGTTTTCGATCAGAGATATCGTGAAATATCAATATGGTTCGTTCTTCGCCCGATGAGCTTTGGTATATTTTTGAGCTGAGAGATACCGGTAGAATGGTTCCATCCGGTCGTCGATAATTAAGCTCCCCCCTGAAATAGCCATTTTCTTCACGCTCTTTCAGAGCCTCGTGGATGCGTTCGTCATCAGGATCAATCAGGCCGTTGCGTCCTATTGACTGCAATTCTTCCAGTGAATATCCGAGCGTCTGCAGTGCCATCGGATTGGCATCCAAAATTTCTCCGTCGGGCTTTGCAATGACTATGCACTCCATGCTGTTTTCAAACTGAAGACGGTATTTTTCCTCATTATCCCGCAGTTTATACTCGGCCTGTTGTACGGCCGTTGTATTTTCATGTACAATGATTAATCCGTTTTCAGGATCAGTAATCCGTGTAGCTCGCAGACAAAACCAGCGTTGTTCGTCTTCGGAATGGCAAGGATATTCCAAGCTAAATTCATCTTTTCTGCCGCGTAACACATCTTTCAGGCCTATCATTGCCTGTAACGCGTAATTGTCACCATTTTTAGCGGCATTCAGGCAGATATCAAAGTAGTTGGAACCGACACCATATGATTGGTATCGATCGACTCCGTTATTCCGCGCAAACTGGTCCCATGCACGATTTGTAGCGATGATAATGCCTTTGTTATCAATAACAGCGATATGGGCTGACAGAGCGTTGATCAGCGACATGTTAGTTTGACACGTACGGTGAGTGTGTCCTCTCATAAGAGGTTTCATTTCAATGCTAAAAGACGAGGTGATGATGTAGGTCGTTACGGTAGTCTTCTAATATCGTCATATTAAAAGGCTCTAATATGACGCAAAAGACCTAATTTTAACGTAGGTAATATTACCTATTTTGGAGTAGTTGCAATACTAATGATAAGTGTGGATTCAACTCTCTTTTCTCTCATCTGTTACCCTCCCCTAAGATAACGTGAGTTCGAGATAAGGGTTTAATGTAAATAAAATACCCCCCCAGTGTCATTTTTCCGAGGCCTCGGGACGGAGAAATCTAACCTGTCCAGAAACGCTAAAAATGGTACTGAGCATGTGCCCGGATCGCAGCCAGGATAGATTCCTCTCCCGACACTTCGGGATCGGAATGACATTGAGAGGTTGGCGAATATAATTTCGTTATCTCGAACTCACGTTAAGATAAGGTCGCGTGGAGAACCCGACAGGTAAAGAAGTAAAATTAACGACGTTCCGGAACGAAGGAGATTCCTGCATTTAGAGTCGTGTAATGGATCCTAAAGGTGGGCTGCGAAGTGCCCAGGTATCTTTAGTAAAATCCTCAAACGTAATGCGAGTTGTGTATGCTCATAACGTAATCAATTTTTTTTGGCATGCAATCAATCAGAATATAATAATCAGCGCCGGCCTCAATTATGGGATTGATCATACGTTTCTGCCTGTATGTATGAAGAGCAATGATCTTGCATACGGGGAATTTGTCCCGAATATCCTTAAGACGCATTATGCAGTTCCCTTTCAGGGAACTCAGATCTAAAACAATGGTAGTGAACCGCTTAGACGAAGCAATCCACGATTCATCATTTAATCGATCGAATGTTACCGATGATATGGTATCTAGCCCTTTTTCATTTAGGAGGCCAATCAAAGAGGAGCCGACAGGCGCTGAATCACTAACCAATAGCATTATTACTTTAGCAGAAGATTATAAAACACGTCCTAATATCCAATTTTCAACTGCTAATATGCAACCTGAAATCTACCTAAAAACAGTAGGTAATTGTACCAATTTAGTATATAAATATACAAACTATTCGTTGGCTTATTTGATATTGTGCTCTATTGCATACCTGACAAGACCCGCCAGGTTTCGGGCACCGGTCTTTTGAAGGAGATTTCTTCGGTGGGCATCAACTGTTCGTGCGCTGATAAAGAGTTTGCTGGCTATTTCCTGCGTGGTGTACTCTTCAACGATCAACTTTAATACTTCGAGTTCCCTATCTGTGAGTTTGAATTCCCCGGTTTTATTCTCATCTGGTTCACGCTGGTAAACCAAATCCATCATAACGGCTCGGGCCACTTCATCACTAAAGAAATATTTACCATCCATAACTGTGGATATGGATCTGATAAGCTGTTCTTCACCAGCGCTCTTGAGAATATAACCAGATGCACCAGCCTCAATCATGGCCTTTATATTTACTTTTTCTTCAAGCATCGTTAATGCAATGATTTTTATCGTGTTATCATGCTCCTTGATAGCCCGGGTTGTCTCTATCCCATTCATGACCGGCATATTGATATCCATTAAGACAACATCGATCTCATTTTTGGAGATTGATGTAACAGCTACAGCCCCATTCTCAGCTTCGGCTACAACCTGTACATCCGGGTTATCCTGCAGGAGAGCCTTAATGCCATCCCGTATGATTTTATGATCATCAACCAGCATTAGATGCACTGTTTTCATGGAGTTAAAATTACGACAAATAAGGGATTTTCAAAGTTATGCTGGTTCCATTATCTGGTTTGCTATAAATATTGAGTGTTGCGGACATTGACTCGGCGCGTAGATGCATGTTTGACAAACCGAGCCCATGGCGCATATTTTCTTGTTTCTCTGAATTATATCCTTTCCCGTTATCAGAGAATGAAAAATAAATAATGTGATTGTCTGTCGTTGTTTCAACATCGATACAGGTTGCACCAGAGTGTCTTAAAGCATTGGAGATGGCTTCCTGTGTAATGCGGTAAATATTGATTTCAATCTGTCGTTCAAGCTCTAAATGATCGATGTTCTGATAAAAATTTACCGTAATGCTGTTGGCCTGTTCTACCTTATTAAACAAATCGAGCAGCGCCGGGATAAGTCCGAAATCTTCGATGGCCCTTGGCATGAGGTTTTGTGCGATATCCCGGGTTTCCCACAGAGCATCTTTTACAAGTGACAAACCGTTGGAAAACTGCTCTTGTTTGTTAGGGGGTAACAGTTCGACTTGTTTACTTACCGAACTAAGGTTCAAAGACGCCGCAGTTAAATATTGAGCAAGGCTGTCGTGAAGGTCCATGGCAATGCGTTTTCGCTCACGATCTTGCCCTTTGATCATAGAAATCAGGTTATCCCGTTCTTTTTCCTTTTGTTTCGTAATGTCTTTGATAATAACCTGCCTGGCGTTTCTACCCTGATATTGAATACCTGCAGATATAATCTCAACTCTGAATCGTTTCCCATCTTTAGCGATATGTGTCCATTCACCGGAAGCCGAAAACTTAGGATCAATATGTTTTAATTTGTCATGTAGAGCCGGTATATCTTCAGGCGGATACAAACTCTCCAAAGGCAGGGAAACAAATTCTTTTTCAGAGTATCCATAATGTTCCACAGCTGCCTGATTCACCTCCAGAATTTCCAGATTGTCGAGATCGTAAATAAAGCCGGGCAGCGGATTGTCCTTGAATAACAGGCGATATGTTTGTTCTGAATCTCGTAATTGATGCTCTGCTTTTTTGAGGGAAGTGATATCTATGACGGCACCTGCCAATTTTATTAACCTGCCCTCATTATCTGTTACAAACTCACCCCGCTCCTGAAAATGACCAATTTCTCCATTTGGTTTGATCAGACGATATTCCGACTCGAATAAGGTATTGTTGCGCAAGGCATATTCCTGAGCAATCTTCAGATTCCCGCGATCATCCGGGTGGATGAGTTCCATAAAGTGTTCCAGGGTAAGTTCAAACGTATCCGGACTAAGCCCAAAGATTTCATAAACCTTATCTGACCATTCGAGTGTTTGGTCGTGATAGTGATACTCCCAATAGCCAATTCTGGCGAGATCCTGTGCTTTTTCAAGGAGATTCCGGTATCCCTCTAGTTCATTTTTTGCCAGTTCTTGTTGAGTTACATCCAGTATGATTCCATTTAACCTTTTCAAGTACACCCCGATCGTCTTTGATAAATTCGGCGCGTTCCCGGAAATATCCAGTCTCCCCGTTTGGCTTGTTGAGCTGGAAAATATGATCGAAAGATGTGCCCGTTTTCTCTGAATGCTCAAACCGCCTTATATATTTTTCACGTTCTTTGAGTGGAAGCAGTTCATAAAAATTTCCGATGCTGAGTTTAAATTGTTCATGGTCAAGTCCGAACAGTTGATAAATGGTATCAGACCAAAAAAAGTCTCCGGTTTTATAGTTGTATTCACCATAACCCAATCTGGCAATTTCCTGAGCCTTTTCCAGTTGACGCCGGTATCCGTTTGCTTCTGATTCAGCCTGTTTGCGGGAAGTAATATCAATGGTAACACCAGACATATGGATGGGTTTGGCATCCTTCCATTCAGTTATGATTCCACGGGTCCAAAGCCAGTGTATACTTCCATCCGGCCACATAACACGAAATTCAGACTCCAGCAGGTGTTTATGATCGACAACATTACGAAATGTTTTTTCCAAGCGACTGAAATCTTCAGTATTGATCAATTTTCGGAACGTATCAATATCCCATTTTTCGATTCCTTCGGGATAACCAAAAAGCTGATCATGCAATTCAGAACGCGAAAATTCATTGGTCATGAAGTTCCAATCCCACGCCGCCAAATTTGCTAATTGAAGCGTACTCTGTAATTGAGAATGTGTCGGGATATTCATGTACTGACACATAGTTGGAACAAACGCTTTCTCTGTTTACTAAGACATTGACTCCCAATAAAATAGTTGAAGCCAAATTGATAAATAAATAGTTTTTTGCAGATATAGTTATCTATAAATAATGAATTGTGTGGTATAACGGATATGTGGATCCATTATTATATACACTATCAAGACCACGTATAATTACTTAAAAAAATTTGAAATATCACACTACAAACATTGGTCGGGCCAAGAAAACATCTGGCAATGTATAATATATATGATTGGTGTTTTTAAATTACATATTCCATCCGACTTTTTTATATAAAGCGGAGCATTAGTCTGAAGAAAGTTTTATTTGGCCGTGTTGTATTCGAACTACCCAATATTACCAATTAGTTAAACCCTTTTTAAGGATCGACTATTTATTTTAAATGACTATTCGGAATCAAACTAATAAGTGTCTGGAAATCGCACACGGGCAATAGAAACCACTGGTGACACGGAGAAATACGCAGAGAATACAGGGATTTGATCCTTATTTCTCTGTGAACATCGTGCCTGTTTTTCCCGATGAATCGGGATGTGGTTTTCAGAGAATCCCGAATGTAAAACCTCTGGTATGCAGTGGCTGTACTATTTACGAATAGTCATTTTATATGATGATATCAGCATGCTCAGTTACATCAACTTTTACACATATATAAAACTGTTTCCCATCCAGCCCTGTGAATGGTGTGATGGTCTGCCTCTCTACATATGTAGTTCCGTCTTTCTTCCTGTTGATCAATTCTCCGGTCCATATTTTCCCAGCCTTAACCGTTTCCCATAGAGTTTGATAGGCACTTTCATCCTGTTCTTTCGATTTAAACATACTGATTGAGTTTCCCAGGATGTCAGACATTGGATAACCGGTTAAATGCGAAGCAGCCTGGTTTGTCCACTTTATCATTCCATTATCATCAACAATCATGATAGCAATTACACTTGCCTCAAGTCCCTGTTTATGAATTGCCAGTTGCTCATCGGTTTCTTTGAGTTCTGTGATATCATGACCAATTCCAATTGCACCGATTATCGCGCCGTTCTGATCCCGAAAGGGTGACACGGTTGACTGGATCCACACTTTTTTCCCTTTTATATCTATCATGAACTCATAAGACGAAGGGATCCCGCGCAATGCCCGCTCATGATGTAAATCATGAATTCTTTTTCCCGTTTCACCGAAGAAATCTATTGCCGATTTACCGATGAAGTCCTTTTCCTTCAACCCCGTACGTGCCAACCATGTTCCGTATACACCGGTATAACGTTTTTCTTTGTCCAGAATAAAGACGATGTCTTCTAACTGGTTGGCGACAACACGGAACTGATTTTTGGCCGTCTTCAATGTATGTTGTAATTGATCAATAAGCGTGACATCGAGTCCGATCCCAATCCTGGTCTTTTCATCAAACACGAGATTGGTCCACGAACTTTTGAGGATTGAACCATCTTTAGCAGTTATCTCTATTTCCCGCCAGTCTGGAGACTTAGAATTCATATGATTCCTTATTCCCTTCCGATAGGATTGATTGGGAAAGAGTTTACTGAAGAGGTCCGGAGACTTAATATCCTCCTGATCATAGCCCGAATTGTTCTCGAGTGTTTTGTTGATGAAATTAAACATACCATGATTATCGTACATCAATACCATCACGGGCAGAGCATCGATTACTTTTTGGAAAAGATCCTGCTGCCGTTTTAGAGCGTTGTTTGTGAGCCGCAGGTCGGTGACATCATGAAAAAACCAGAGCTCCATCTTCTCGATCTTATGGATGGAAATGGCCACCCATCTTGTCTCCCCGTCCTTACGGGTAATTTGGACCGTATCACTGTCTGGAAATCCTCTGGCCCGGTTCTTGAAGTACTGCTCTTCCATGTCCTGGCCTTCTCCCGGAAACAGCAGATAAAACCAGTTGTGAACGGTATAGACTTCTTGAGAACGATATCCTGTCAGATCTTCAATCATCGAATTTGAGTGAAAATCATGCCCTTGCACCACGAGCGCTGGAATTGGAAGCATGTCGATTAATTTTGCCAGTTGTCCGAATTTAAGCGCAGTCAGCAGTGGAATTACCTTTTCCGATGTACTTTTTTGAAATGTACCCTGGATGTAGAATCCGACATCGTTCGGTTTGTTAATCAGTTGTAAGTCTGCAGATACAATATGATACGTCTCTGTAGCATCATAGAACCGCAGATTCAGCGACATGCGAAATGTCTCCTTGGGCTTAACGGGCAGATTTTTACTGAGCTCCGCCCAGTCGTCGGGATGAATAAGATCTTTGATTTGTGTCTTGCTCTTGGTTAAAACGGCTGCGCTATGACCAAACTCAGAAATATTTTCAGAAATAAATGTAAGAGGCCATCCACCTACATAATGAGCACGAAAAACTACAAGGCGGCTTTCTGAGACAACGTCGTTGAGGATGTGATGCTTATCGGTAAGGCGTTTAAAATTAAACATCCAGACCTTATGATTAGGTTATTGAAAAATGGCAGCTATTATTCTGGCCGTGTTTTATGATGATTACTGAACACACAATCCGGGAACTACAAAATTGCCATAGGCCGGATAATTCTTAAAGTGTGCTTTTATGCTGATTTTTTTGTGACACTAAAAGAACAAAACGACCTAACAGATATATCGACTGAACGCGGGAAATGTTAATAATTTGAGTGGCTAAGAGAAATAAAATTAATCTGATAAAATGATAAAGCCGTTATGTCTGTATATGTTTGAGAGAAAGGAACTTATGGAAATTTTGAGAACAGACAAGATAGAATGAGTTTCTGGTTAACTTACTAGATGGCAATAAATTAGGATTGCCACGTGAATTAATTAAAATCTTACAGGTTATAACTGTGTGAACCTCTCACATTTTCCGGTTTAAAGGACAGAGAGACCTTGGTCCCATGATTTGATTCAATGATCAGTTTGCCGTTTAACTGCCTGGTCAGCTGTTCCATTATGGTCAATCCAAGAGATAGCCGGCGTCTCGTCGGATTTTCCGCTGGATATTCCAACACCATCGTCATTTACTATTAATTCGACCTGATCGTTTTTTGAGGTGATAGCGACCTCTATATTTCCTGACTTTTTGTTTTCAAAAGCATGTGTATATGCATTGGTAACCATTTCGTTGCAGATAAGTGCAAAAGGGACGGCCTGATTGATATTCAGGGAAATCGGATCACACTCACACGTGAGACGTAATTCGATGTCTTGTCCGGGTAACAGAAAGACCTTTTCTGTGTCTTTCAGCAGGCGAGCGATATACTTGTCGATTAAAATATCGGACATATTGTCCTGCTGGTAGAGTTTTTCATGAATCAGGGCCATACTGTGAATACGTTGCTGGCTTCTTCTAAGGATCTCCGCATCGTGATCTGTGGATGCTGCAGCCATCTGCAGTTCAAGGAGACCAGATACAAGAGCAAGGTTGTTCTTCACACGATGATGAACTTCTTCAAGAAGCGTCTGTTTTTCCCTGTAGGCGGCGTGCAGGTTTTTCTCCCGTTCGACACGTTTCGTCACATCCTGTTTTACGGCTATATAAAAGGGTTTGCCGTTTGATCCAATGAACGGAGTAATGGTTTGCTCTTCCACATACAGGGAGCCATCTTTTTTTCTGTTGGTAAGCTCACCTTCCCAGACTTTTCCATGTGTGATGGTCTCCCACAGTTTTTTATAGAAGGTCTTGCTCTGCTTGCCGGACTTGAATATTCGGGTGTGTTTTCCCAAGACTTCCGAAACTTCGTATCCGGTTAAGGTTGAAAGCGCCTCATTTGCCCAAAAGATCTTACCCTCCTCGTCGGTGATAACGATAGCGTTTGCGCTGACCTGCAGGGCATAGTCCTGAAGATTGAGGCGTTCATTTGCCTTTTTAAAAGGTGTGATGTCCCGGGATATACCAATAGCTCCAATAATTTTCCCTTTTTGATTTCTAAGCGGCGACACAGATGATTGCATCCAGTAATCCTGACCATTACCGGATGCGCGAAATTCATACATCGTTGGAATTCCCAGCAGAGCCTTCTCGTGATGATGATCGTGAACCCGGGCACCAATATCCCCAAAAAATTCATCGGCGGTTTTACCAATAAAGTCCTGATCAGACAAACCCACTCTGGCCAGCCAGGTACCGGAAATACTGGTATATCTTTTACTCAAATCAATGATGAACACTACATCTTCCATTTGACTTGCAATGAGTTGCATCTGCTTCCGGTAAAAGCGGAGGTCATTTTCAAGATCCTGCATCGTTGACTTATTGATGCCCACACCGATCCGGAGATCATCAGATATGGCAAAATTGTTCCAGGAACTTGGTAGTGTTTTTCCTTGCCTGGTTTTTAATTTGACTTCTCTCCAATCCGGAATATTGGAATGAAACTGCTTGCTGATTTTTTCGCGGTAGTCCGGATCAGGGAAAAGCTGATCAACGGCATTATGCTTCTGAACATAGTTGTTGTCGTAACCGAGTTCCCTGGTAAATGCCTTGTTTACAAAAGTCATGTGATTGGCCTTGTCATACACAGTAATCATCAGCGGAAGTTCATCAACCAATTTCAGAAGCAAACTCTGCTGCTGGTCAAACCGGGTTTTAACCTGAATCTGCCGGACATCCGTTGTGTCGGTCCAGATCCACAATTCCATAGATGACACGGCGTAAATATTGAAAGTGACCCATCTGGTCCGGCCGTTTTTTGATCGTACCTGCCAGGCACTTACAGTTTGAAAACGATCCTTATAATATTGGTTTTCCATCTCCTGCCCATTTTGGGGGTTCAGGGTGTAAAACCAATCGTTGACTGTGCTGATATCCTGGCGACTATATCCGATGTATTTGAACAATGCTGTATTAGCATGGAAATGATGACCGGATACTACCATTGCCGGCACGTGCAAGAGTTTGACCAGTGAAACTAACTGATCATACAGATCGACATTTTTCTCATCGACAGGAAATGGATAGCTGCCCTGACCCGAATCGATTTTATGGAATGTTCCCTGAATATATGTTTTGGAGTTGTCCTGATTCTTTATAAGCTTCAGATGCATCTCAATGATGTGATTTTCATCGTTTGCATCTGTCAGACGGACGGAATCCGAAAAGAGAACAGACGCTGTGAGGGTCATCGCAAGTCTGTTCTCTAGTTGAGACCATTTATTAGAGTGTATAAACTTTTTTAGGGGTGTATTTTTATCGATGAGGTCACCGGCTGAATACCCGAAATTCTGAATATTGTCGGAGACATAGATTAGTGGCCAGCCTTCGGTGTATTCCGCCTGGAATACGACAACAGGGCTATTCAACAAAATAGTTTCCAGTGTACCCCCCCTGGGGTTGTCAAATGCATTTGACGGTTTGCTGGTTATTCCCATAAAAAATTACCCGAAACTAGTTTACCGGAAACGGCACGAATTGAAAATCGTGATGGTCTTAAAGCAAGGGCTATTCACCAATCATTTTTTAAATAGTTGGTTCACAACACCTAACGGTTTAAGGTAAATACCGCATATTATTGCAACTAACTTCTGATACAAACCTGGTCGTGGTCGGTATGTCTGTATTATTCAATTTGTCATCATCTCAAAACAGGTTGCTTTAAATTACAACAACATTAGATTATTTTATAATAATTCAATGATAATTCGTCACAAACAAGTGACGAAAAAGATAATCATTGTGATACAATGGCTTACAATGATTCTTTTGATTAATGATTCGGGTGATCTTCATTTTGCATTGTAAAAGAAAAATAGCCCATAAATATATGCCTATATAGTCTCTAAAAGTGGGATCTTCCTAATGGATTTGAGCTTTCTAAAATCCGATATATGTCACAAGCTTGTACCATTCAAATCAGGTATTTAGTTATTCTGGTCAGTTTTACCATCTCATCTTGTCTAAAGGGTCAACTACTTACAGGTGCTGTCTTTTTTATGTATATCAACCTCAAGGAAAGTGCCGCTGCAATCACGACTGTGACTGTAGCTCCGTATAATATTTTGGTTATTGAAATTTGATGGTCCAAAAGCCAGCCCATCAGAAACGGGCTTACAGCTGTTCCCAGAACAACCAGTGATGAGAACAGGCTGCGCACCGTTCCGAGTGTACGGGTACCATAGATTTCGGCATACAGAGCCGATTTGATGTTTACACCGGCTCCCATGGTAATTCCAAGTAAAAAAAGGTATGCAAAGGCCGACCAGTTTCCGGGATGCCATGCCGCTACCATAAGTCCTATTCCAAAAGGAATGAGATAAAAGGGGAACAATTTTGTAGCCGTGAAGCGATCGATTACCGGACCGATGGCAAGCGTACTCACGACCCGGGCCGTTGCGTAACCGGTGAAAGCCGCAGCTATAAGGCCGGTAGACCAACCCAGTTGATGGGCCACAGAGATTTGGTACAGGAACAGTCCGGTTACCCAGAATGGAGGGAGCAACACAGCAAGAACAAGAAAATAGAAGCGGGCGTCTTTCAGAATATCCCGGTAATGCCATTCATCCTCATGTTGATTATGATCCTGATAAACAGGCTTGTTGCGCAGTAATGGTTGATGGAGCAGGAAAAAAATCAGTGGAACAAGCGTTAAGAGAATGAACAGGGATGTGAACGCCCAGATCAGATGCCAGCTTATGATGGCCAGCAGTGTGGCAAGTAACCCCGGCAGAAATGCTTCGCCCACTGAATACCCAATGCTTGCAATACTGAGTGCAGTACCGCGGTCAGACAGAAAGTATCGGGCCATAGCGGTTCTGGCTGCATGAGAGCTCAAACCCTGGCCATAGAAACGCAGCAACAGCAAACCGGCAATCAGCACAAGCCAACTCCATGAAATCGCCATAAACAGGCTTCCGATAACAAGCCCTCCGGCAATAAGCAGGCTGTAGGATCGCAATGACATCTTGTCGATCCATCGTCCGAAGTATGAAAGACTCAGGCCGCTAACCAGTGTTATACCGGAATAAATGGATCCAAAACCGGTTTTGGTCAACACAAAGTCATGTGTTATAGCAGGTACAAAAAGTGAGATTAAAAATGTCTGGCCGAAACTGGAAAAAAAGGTCACAACAAGACCATAAAACAAAAGTTTCCACTGTTTACGGACCAGTTGAATGTAACGATTCATTCAGTGCTGCATTTCTAAGTGTTCCTGAATAAAGGCACCTAAGGTAGCCAGATTCTCCGGTAAATGGAAAAAAGCCCATTTCCATAAGTCCAAACAATGGCAGATCGTACGGGTTTGTATCACTCCAAAGATTAACCGGTGAAAGGTTCTTCTGTAGAAGAGAGTGCAACCCCAAAAGATTACTTGTGTCTGGAACAGGTACTCGAATAAATCCTTGCCTTTAACATTAAAGTACTTTAATAAAATGGGATATTAAGAATTCCTACTCGATCAATGAAGGGTACTATAATATATTGCCTTACATAAAGATGCGCGTGCAATGTATCGGGAAACAAATAAATATCATTAGAAGAGGGGGTGTCATTATGTGGTTCAGGAAAATTCTTGAATTGCTAAACAGCGAAGGTCCGATTTTAAGCCTGTTGGTAGATGGCGAGGGTGAGTTTTACCTGGAAATGAAATTGGATGCTAATTATGGGATTGTAGCTTTCAAGACCGATCGGGGCACGATCATTGATTTTATGCAAAACCTGATTCCTTTTGGACGGCTAATTGATCGATCGACAGAACCTTGCGTTTATACAAAAAGCGGCCATTTTTATGTGCCTGTAGATAAAAAGGAAATACAGGGTATTCCGGTAGAGTACGGCGGTTTTCGCTACACAGATTTCCATAGAACAATGAGGGAGACACCGGATAAGGTATTTCGTCAACTTGCCGAAATCTGATCGACCGGTACGGATAATCACGGTGGATTATCCGTACGAAATATTCATCAATCCGTTCTAAGATCTGAATTTTCAAAATATCAGTTGCGTGATATTATTCTTGCATGTATATTAATCGTAAATTTACGATAAACGATTAAGCATGGCTATCACAAAAGCATCATTATTTGAAGAAGAAGATATTCAGCTGGCAGAATGGGCCAAGGCATTGGGACATCCGGCTCGCATCGCTATTTTGAACGTGCTTGCCCGGCGTTGCTCCTGCCTGTGCGGCGATATCACTGATGAACTGCCACTGGCACAATCCACCATTTCTCAGCATCTGAAGGTGCTTAAGGAAGCAGGCATCATCCAGGGGGAAATTGACGGGGTCAAGGTGTGCTACTGTTTGAATCCGGAAGTGATCAGTCAGCTAAACGATATGCTGTCTTCTTTCACCGGTTACTTGGCCGAACATTCGAATGCAGACGGATGCCAATTATCCTGAACGTGCAATCAATAATTTAAAGAACATGGAATCATCACAGGAAAAGGATCTGAAAAAGGTAGTACGGGAAAAATATGCGGAGATAAGTCGCCAGTCTAAGCAAGAAAATGAAACATCTTGTTGTGGTACGGGGGGTTGCTGTACGATTGATTACGCTGTTTTTGCTGAAGATTATTCAAAAATGAAGGGGTATAACCCTGATGCTGATCTGGGGCTCGGTTGTGGTCTGCCTACGGAGTTTGCTCAAATCAAGGAGGGGGATACCGTCGTCGATCTGGGTTCAGGAGCCGGAAACGACTGTTTCATAGCCAGTGAACTGGCCGGACCAAACGGACGCATCATCGGCATCGATATGACGCCGGAGATGATCGAAAAAGCGAATCTGAATGCAGATAAGCTTTTCCCGATAAATCGGGGGAATGTTCAGTTTCGTCTCGGCGAGATCGAAAATATCCCCATAGCAGCCAACCAGGCGGATGTTGTGGTCAGCAACTGTGTGTTTAACCTGGTTCCCAACAAACTGAAAGCGTTTGAAGAAACGTATCGCATTCTCAGGCCGGGTGGACATTTCAGCATATCTGATGTAGTAGTGAAGGGTGATTTGCCTGACAAACTCAGGCAGGATGCCGAGATGTATGCCGGCTGCGTGTCGGGGGCCATCTTATTGGATGAATATCTCGAAAACATCCGGAATGCCGGCTTTACGTCCATCACGTTACAGAAAGAACGTGCTATCGAACTTCCCGGTGAAATCCTGGATCGTTATTTGAATGCTCAGGAGAAAGCCGCTTTTGGTACCGAATCAACCGGAATCTTCAGTGTTACCGTTTACGCCGAGAAACCGGAGTGTGTTCCGGGTTCGGGTTGCTGTTAATACTGGTACTCTTTCAAAATGAAGAAATTAGCGTTTCTCGATCGATTCCTGACTTTGTGGATATTTCTTGCGATGGCCATCGGAGTTGCTATCGGTTATTTCTATCCGGCAATAGATATTCTTATGGATCGTGTTACGGTGGGTACGACCAATGTTCCGCTTGCGATCGGACTAATCCTGATGATGTACCCGCCCCTGGCCAAAGTTCGATACGAGCAACTGCCACGTGTTTTTCGCAATACTAAAGTATTGGGATTATCGCTAGTACAAAACTGGGTGGTCGGACCCATCTTAATGTTTGTGCTGGCCATCACCTTTCTTGCCGGATACCCTGACTATATGATCGGCTTGATTCTGATCGGATTGGCGCGATGTATTGCTATGGTCATCGTCTGGAACGAACTGGCAAAGGGAGATCATGAATATGCGGCCGGACTTGTAGCATTCAATAGCGTGTTCCAGGTCCTCTTTTATAGTGTGTATGCCTGGATTTTTATCACTGTATTGCCACCTCTCTTTGGGATGCACGGCAGTTTAGTGGACATCAGTATGGGGGCCATAGCGGAAAGTGTAGCAATCTATCTGGGTATTCCATTTGTGGCAGGAATGCTTACACGTTTCATTTTATTGCGAATCAAGGATGAAGCATGGTACCAGTTTCGATTTCTTCCGAAGATCAGTCCGATTACCTTGATTGCATTACTTCTGACTATTGTACTGATGTTTAGCATGAAGGGAGAAAAGATTGTGCAGCTGCCGATGGATGTCCTGGTCGTGGCGTTTCCCTTGACAATCTATTTCATCGTCATGTTTTTGGTCAGCTTCTGGATGGGGCGAAAAATCGGTGCGGACTATTCGAAAACCACCACGCTTGCTTTCACGGCTGCAAGTAACAACTTCGAGCTGGCTATTGCCGTATCGGTAGCCGTTTTCGGGATCAGTTCCGGTGTAGCTTTTGCCGCGGTGATCGGTCCGCTGGTAGAAGTGCCCGTCATGATTGGCCTGGTAAATGTAGCACTCTTTTTTCAGCGGCGTTATTTCAAGGATTCAACGGTAAAGGAAGCTCATTCCGAGGTCTCATAGGCATCTGTTGATAAGCTGGTGAGATAAATTGAAAAGTAAATAAATAAGACAATTTTACCCAAATTAATTGTATAACTGCGATTTACGTATAAATGGAGATGGATATGACAATCAAAATATTAGGCACCGGATGTCCAAACTGTAAACGTCTGGAAGCGAACACAAAAAAAGCAATTGAAAGTCTGGAGATCGATGCAGTCGTCGAAAAGGTGGAGGATATTCCATCCATCATGAAATACGGCGTTATGAGCACACCTGCACTGGTTATTGACGAGACTGTGCAATTCATGGGTCGCGTTGCATCAACTGATGAGATTGCCAGGCTTATCAAATCACATATATCCAGTTTGACCTCATGATAAAATCATTTACGGATTGGTTGATTTACGGACTCCTGGGGCTCTCAGCCGGCACCCATTTCTCTGATGCCGTTCACTTTTTTGTGTACGACACCATCAAAATCGGGCTGTTGCTGGCTCTGATAACCATCATTATGGGAGCGGTGAACAGTTACTTTCCCGTTGAAAAAGTGAGAAAGTTTTTGAGTTCCCGCAAGTTGTTTGGCGGACAATATCTGCTGGCTTCCCTTTTTGGGGCGGCGACACCATTTTGCAGCTGCTCTTCTATCCCGCTGTTCATTGGTTTCCTGCAGGGAGGAATCCCGCTGGGTGTGACCTTCTCTTATCTGATAACCTCTCCACTGGTCAATGAAGTGGCACTGGCCTTGTTCATTGGTCTGTTTGGCTGGAAAGTGACGCTTATATATGCGGGTTCCGGCATCCTTTTGGGAACAATACTCGGTCTCGTGCTGAGCCGGTTTGGTTTAGAAAGATACGTGGAATCGTGGGTTTGGGATGTCGCGCGGCAACAGGCAGGGAAAACAGGTCTGTTAGAAAAAAATCCCGGTTTCCTTGAGCGTTTGCCAGGTATTTTTCGGGAGGCCGGTTCCATAATCCGCAGAATCGGCATATATGTATTGTTGGGTGTTGCTATTGGCGGAGCCATACACGGCTATGTACCCACAGGATATTTCCAGCAATACCTTACAGCCTCTAATCCTCTGGCGGTCCCCGTATCGGTTCTGGTCGCTATTCCGATGTATGCCAATGCATCAGCAGCTATCCCGATTATGGAGGCCCTGGTAACAAAGGGGATTCCCATGGGTACGGCGCTGGCGTTTATGATGGCTGTGGTTGGTCTGTCACTCCCCGAAGCAATGATTTTGAAAAAAGTGATGCGTCTGCAGTTATTGGGCATCTTTTTCGGCGCTGTCGGCGGGTCGATCATCCTTTTGGGTTACTTTTTTAACGTGATATTATAAAACACCGGTACTAAACAGCTAACGGCAATGTCAAAAAAGAAAATCCTTTTCGTGTGTATCGAAAATTCGAATCGAAGCCAGATGGCTGAGGCTTTCGCCCGGCTGCAGGAAAATAATAACATCGAAGTTTGGAGCGCGGGAAGCAGGCCGTCCGGTAAAGTGAATCCCCGCGCTATTCAATTCATGAAAGAAAAAGGATATGATTTGTCAACCCACCGTTCAAAGTCGCTGGATGAGATTCCGGAAGGTCCCTATGAATATGTCATTACGATGGGATGCGGCGAGGAGTGCCCGTTCATACCTGCAAAACACCGCGAAGACTGGGCACTGACCGATCCAAAGACGCTGGATGATCAGGGATTCCGGTCTATTCGTGATGACATCGAACGACGAGTGAAAGCGCTGGTTGAGCAGTTTTAAAATAGCGTCAGTCCGAGATAAATAGCTCCATTCTTGTCCGCCATTCCTTCGGATCGGGCACATTTTCCGTTATAGCTCCAGGCATCCGTAGTTACGTCTCTGCAAAAGAGTGTTTATTTCGTCTTCATCAAAATATTCAGGATCAAAATCCTCGACCAGCCACTCCTTGTACATTTCGTGTTCTTCGTGCCCGGGGTCATCAATAGCTTCCAGCATTATCGTGTAACCCCAAGGCCCACCGCAATCTTCGGGTGGGCAATTTCTGGCACCTCCGGTACAAGCCGGGTATACAAGGTCTGGATCAGCAGAGATGATCTTCTCAAGTTTAATTTTGTGCTTCCATCCGTCACCGAAATCGTACTCATAGATCATACTTTGTTTCTCCTTATCAAGGATTTCACCCAACAGAATATGCCGGTAATCTATGTTATCAGTTCCCCATCCATCTTCGTCTGGCGGACCGTAATACTCTCCATTCTTTATGAACTGATGCAGATGTGAATTAGTCCATCCCATTGTGGATTGAATGATTTTATGTACATCCGGCAGTGAAGTATCAGATGGTACGAGTATTCGCCTCCAGATTTTTGGTTCGACGTCGTTTAACGTGACTTTGAGCTGATAAATCGTTTTATTCTCGTCCGTTTTACCAGCTTTCCTCTTGTCTTTGTTATGCGCGGTCGCACGTTGCTTTGAAATGGGAATGACCTTTCCGGCAGATTTCGAACTCCCGACATTAAATGTTATAAACTGTTCAAACAGGGGTGTAATCCGGAATTCTTTGGGTGGGCCGGCCCATAAATCAGTTTGACCATTTGTATAACGTGATTCAATGAGCCCAAAAAACCCGAGCGGTCTGAGCATATAATAGTATAATTGGTCACCAATTGGGCTATACGATGCTAACAGATCAAGCTCTTCATAGGCTGTCGCGAGCAGGATCCGATCGGCAAGTTTATCAGAGGATATCCACTTTTGGGCTTCATCGCGTAAACGGTAAAGGATAAATGGAGTAGAATCCTGAAGTGATGGTACCTCATCAAAATCACGACCTATGTAGGAGAGGTTCATTTTTCTGAACATAGTGGAAAACAAAAGCCGGTAAAGCTTTCCTGCCTGGGAATCTTCAATCAGATAACTGTTTTTCTTAGTCAGATAAAAAGCGTCTTTCTTCTTATGAATCATACCGGAAAGATCAAGCAACACACGCAGTACCTTTAACAGCCAGATGTCATCTTCATTGATCACCTCATTTGCTCTGCGTACGACCTCCAGGTAACCTTCCGGCCAGCGACATACTTCAATGATTTTGGTAATACTCTTACGATTGAGATTTCCCAGCTCCTTCGTAACATCGAACTTGCCCTCATCCTTCATCAATCTCAGAAAACCCCGGGCATTGTGCAAAAAGAATGAGTTTTCAACTGATTCCAGAGGCATGTCATCTCTCAAATAGACTATATTTTCCGGATGAGTCCAGTCACCCCCAAGAAACCGATATACTTCTTGGGAACTAAGGTTACCAAATGTTCTGGTCATATCACCACCGATACCCTTCATGTATTGATCCAGAGCACCCAAAAGATCCAGTGTTTCCGACTCATCCATATTTTCCAGAATATCAAAGGGATCAAGATCGTCATCGGGATATGAATCGTCTATAATATCTGCTCTTCGCATTTTTTCTTCTTCGGGGAGATTCCTGAAATCCCAAAAGGTACCATCAAAATTGATGATCTTTCCATGGTCGCCACACTTTTTGCATCGCCAGTGAATTTCTTTAGGGATATCGTAGCGTATAAGTTCAATATTTCCCTCGCACCAATCGCCCCAATCCTTACCCGTTTGCGTCTCGCAGGCAATATCAGAGACGAACCATTGACCTGTTGGGTGTGATCCTGATGTTGCTGCCAGGGTGTAGGTTGCATATAAATCGACTCTGTCAAATTCTTCAGCGGGCAGTTGTTCGTATTCCATACTTTCCGGACTGGGAAATTTGGATAGATCAATAATTGATTCTTGTGAGCTCACGGTCGGTTATGAGTTTGGGTTTTAAAACAGATACTGGTGCTCCCTGAGCTAGGAATCACCTATAGTTTATGTAAAGGGGGAAAACAGCATAAAAGCAAATATAACTTAATCACTAAATGAATTCGCTTCTACTATTCATTCCACGGGCCAATTCAGGCAAAGTCGCAATCGTGGTGAGAATGCGTTCAAATCTGTAAAGCGGAGTATATTCAACCAGTCTAATTTGATTTTCAGATAATAAATTGAAAATACTTTTCTTAACGAGAGGATCCGGAATCCAATATAGTTCTGGCGATCCATTGATATTTGTATTGGAGGTAATGGTATGATTTGTTCATATACAGTGAGGACCAGTGTATTTGCAATGTTGATCCTGTCTCTGCAGTGTGCATTTGCGCAGGATGTGAAACTTCCACCGCCTCAAAAAAATGGTGGATTGCCACTCATGGAGGCCTTGAACAACCGAAAGAGCACGAGGAACTTATCAGGCAGGGAATTGTCTCCTCAGGTTCTTTCTGATTTACTGTGGGCAGCCTATGGCTATAATCGGCCGGAAGAGATGAAACGAACCGCACCCTCTGCAATGAATGTACAGAACATATCTGTCTATGTGGCCAAAGCAGATGGATTCTATCTGTATGATGCAAAAAATCAGAGCTTGCAGTTGATCCTAAATCAGGATATAAGGGGTCAAACGGGGCAACAAAATTTTGTCAAAGATGCGGCACTGAATCTCGTTTACGTTGCTGATGTGTCATCGATGCGGGATTCAGGCGATAAAGCACTTATGTATTCCTATGCACATACCGGTTTCATCAGCCAGAATGTGTACCTGTTTTGCGCTTCTGCCAGTCTGGGTACGGTGGTTCGTGACATGATTAACAGGGATGTGCTGCGACAAACGATGAAACTTAATGATAATCAGCGCATTATCCTGTGTCAGTCTGTCGGGTATCCCAAATGAACCAAGGAGCTGAAAAGAAGTGCCCACGACGGAAAGATTGTTGACAAAATGGGAGAGTAATGAGGTCTGTACAACAAAGATCATTTTGTTATAACCGTTAGCTATGGGGTAGATTCGGTCAAAATCGGGCATCCGTGGCTTTCTTAACACACATGAACCGGCAAAAGTAACTCCATCTGTCCAATTTAAAGTTTTTGAATTGTCTTTAAGCATAGGAACAGGATTTAGTGTTAGCCCCTTCGGTCAGCATAAACGGACCGCGCATTGCCCGGGCGCCCGCCTCTATTGAGTGTCGGGAACACACAACGATGTTTATCGGTAATACGCGGATCGTTATTGGTGAGGCCCTGCATCTGTGGATCAGGGATGAATTAGTTGATACGGAAAGGTTTTATGTTAACATGGAAGCGATGCACGCCGTTGGACGCATGGGTGGAGGAAGATATACACGAACGGGAGATATGTTTGATCTCAATAAATCATAGTAATCTTCATCATGGTAGTTATCCTTCTGATCACTTTGTGTAAAAATTAATCTGTATTATTCTTAGAAGTAATTATTATTAATTGACTTCAGATACTTAATTGAGATGTGGTTCCCTGCACTTGTTGCCTTTCGGTATGATGTGCCGGGAAGCAACAACCCGAACTTTCTAATTTAACTGAACTATGACAGCAATAGTAAAACCAATCCCGGAGGGATATCATACCGTTACTCCTTATCTGATTGTAAATGACGGGGCACGGGCCATCGAGTTCTATAAGAAGGCGTTTGGAGCCAGAGAACTCTATCGGATGTACGATCATGGAAAAGTGGTTCATGCAGAGATGCAGATTGGGGATTCGCGGATCATGTTTGCCGATGAATATCCTGAGATGGGAGCACGTAGCCCCAAATCAGTGGGCGGTTCTCCCGTTAGCATTTTTCTATATGTCGAACACGTGGATAGCTTCGTGAAAAAAGCCGTTAATGCGGGCGGAAAACTGGTGCTACCTATTGAAGACAAGTTTTACGGTGATCGATCCGGATCGGTCGAGGATCCGTTTGGCCATACCTGGCATGTTGCCACGCATATCGAGGACGTATCCCCGGAGGAGCTGAAGAAACGTGCGAAAGCGGCCAAACTTTAGTTCCTTTTTAAGGGGCGCAGTTTCCGATATCAATAGTTTTATTGTAGAATAGTCTCAACCTAAGGATATTGCCAAACAATCTTTTACATGTAAATCTTTTTTCTAAACTTATCATGAGATGCAACGATAATACCGGTATTAAAAACACCGGTTTTACTGTAAATTTGCAATACTTTGCATGCAAACAGTGAATTGCATATTCAGACATTTACCTCTTAAAATTTGTCTCTTGGATACACTCGGCTTGTTTGAAGGGTTTAGGCATATTTTCAGTTCATCCTGTATTTGGGAAAACCGGTATTCTTTGTCAATGATAGTAAGATACCGTGTCATTCCTTTAAAGATTTATGCAGGAAACTAAAAGACGGCACTGTTGGTGTAACCCGATGGTCCTTGTAAAAGGCTCCGTGTTGTGGTCCTATTTTTTAGGAGCAGTGCTATTCCTGTTCCTCTTTTCTGCCTGCAATGAAAGCAATAGCGACAATTCTCAAGTTCTTCCTGACACCTTAAAAACATTTCAGCAATTGGGGACGGCGGTTCAGAGCGATTCATTGCACCATCGCCCCGTGCATGTCAAGGGAGTTGTTACGTTTTGTTACCCGACATGGAATCTGCTTTTTGCACAGGACAAGACGAACGCTTTTTTTATAAATCCTACCGGAATACATGAGCAGCTAAAGGCAGGGGATTATGTCGATTTTCGTGGCTACCCGGGATCGTGGTCAACAGGTATCGATAGTTTGAGAGTGCGTGTGCTGGGCAGCGTTTCATTGCCCGACCCTTTAAAACCGTCGATTGAGAATCTGAGTCAAGCTGACATTGATCAGTGGGTTGAAGTGAGTGGTATTGTTCGCAAAGCGAATATAGATCAGAATTTTTTGGTTTTGGATATTGCGCATAATGCATATCATTTGACGATACGCATTTTAGACCCCCGAAAAGTTGAACCGGATTCGCTCATTGGATCTAGAGTCACTGTCCGCGGAGCGTGCGCATACCTTTTCGATGCGAACGGCGTGCAAAAAGGACTTCAGCTTTTTGTTCCGGCCATGGATCAGCTACATGTCGATGACCGGGCTTTGCCAGAATCTGCGCTTCCTGTAAAAAATATAGGGTCGCTATCATTGGCGGATGTCGGCCGCCGCGTACGACTGATAGGTACGGCCAAGTATCAAAATGTCGGTAAGTCGTTGGTGATCAAGGATAGTACAGGTGCTATACAGGTGCATTCTCAGGGTATCGTTGCCGTTTCTCCGAGCGACAGTATCCAGGTAACAGGATTTGTGAGTAACAGACAATCCGAGCTCTACCTGGAAGAAAGCGATGTCAAAAAGATGGATTCGGAGACAACCTCACAAGGTGTTGGTGTTAATTTGCCGCTGCTCAATTCCGTGTCGAAGATCAGGGGTCTTACTTACGGTGAGTTGAAGAAAGGATACCCGGTCCGGTTCCGGTCAGTCGTGACCTATGTAGACCCCGTGTGGCAATTGTTGTTTGTACAGGGCAAAACCGGTGGAATATTTATTAAATCGTACAAAATAGAACCGGGGCATTTTAAAATCGGCGATAGAGTCGAAGTAAAAGGAGTCACAGATCCAGGCGGTTTCGCACCCAATATTAATAACGCAAAAATACAAATACTGGGTGTTGGAAAATTACCACCCGATCCGGAATTGCCATTATCAGATATCTTGTCCGGTAGAGAAGATGCTCAATGGGTTGGAATAACCGGTATACTGAAAGCTGTAAAAAAGGATTCTAACGGTGAGCTCTTTTTAACAATAAATACCGGTCCTGAGGATATCGAGGCGCAGATTCCTCCCAATCTGTCGGAAGGTAAAGAAGGGCAAAATTTGATAGGCTCAAAAGTTCACGTATCCGGCGTGTGTGCCACTATCACAAATAGCCGGGGGCAATTCGTAGATATCAAAGTATTTGTGCCTGGCTGGCCGTGTGTTACGGTATTGCAGAAGAGTGTCTCAGATCCCTTTGCATTACAACTGCAATCAATAAGTTCTCTTTTGCATTTTTCCATCAATCAGAGGCATAATCACCTGGTACATGTGAAAGGCATTCTGAATTGGCAGGATCCTGATGACAATTTGTATATCCAGGATGAAACAGGAACAGCTTATGTCAAAACGGATCAAAAAAAGAGTCTGCAAATTGGTGATAGTGTCGACGTAATCGGTTTTGAGGCAGCAGGAGAGTACAACCCGATTATAGAGGATGCCCGGTTTCGGCGGTCCGGACACGGGACATTGCCTAAACCAATGATCATGGATAAGAATAACCCGTTGAATGCAAACCTGGATGCCGGGCTTGTAAGTGTCCAGGCTAAGTTATTGAACAGCATAGCAATTGCGAATGAAGAGGTATTCACTATGGAGCTGGGAGACATGCTCTTTAATGCATATCTGCAAACTTCCGGTCTCCCGGGATGGATAAAATCTGTTCGAAAGGGAAGCAAGTTACAGCTTACCGGGATCTATATTGTAAAGACAGAATTGCTTAACGGGAATATTACTCCCCGTTCTTTTAGGTTGCTGTTACGCGGTCCAAAAGATATCGTTCTGATAAAGAATGCTCCCTGGTGGAACTGGAAATATACGATGGGAGTGCTGGGTTTTCTGTTGGTACTGTTCCTGAGTGTTTTGGCATGGGTAATCTTGTTGAGGCGTAAGGTCCGCGAGCAAACACTTGTGATTAAGGAAAAACTCACAACGGAGGAGCAGCTTAAGAAACAGGCTGAGTCTGCCAACCGGGCAAAGAGTGAATTTCTAGCCAATATGAGTCATGAAATCAGAACACCAATGAATGGCGTTATGGGGATGATTGAATTGACTTTGGATACGCCTCTGACATCGGAACAGAAAGAATACCTGGGAATGGCACAAACTTCTGCCCATACCCTGCTGTCAATCATTAATGATGTTCTGGACTTTTCTAAGATAGAAGCTGGCAAACTGGATCTGGAGCAAACCTCATTCAATCTGCGCGACCTGGTGGGCGCGACGATGAAGACCCTGGCCTGGAGGGCTTACGACAAAGGTCTCGAACTGGCCGTTGATATCGATGAAAAAGTTCCTGATTGCGTCATCGGGGACCCGGTTCGACTGAATCAGATCCTGATTAATCTTGCCGGCAATGCCGTAAAATTTACGGAGGCTGGTGAAGTAATTGTCCGGGTCGATACATCTGATACGGACGACCCGATGCAAAAAGATCCGAAGGTTCGGTTACATTTTACCGTAAAGGATACAGGTATAGGCATATCAGAGGATCAGCAGAAACGAATCTTCCGGGCTTTCGAGCAGGCCGACATGTCAACGACAAGGAAATACGGGGGTACGGGGTTAGGGCTTGTGATATCTTCGCGTCTTGTCCAGCTGATGGGTGGTGAAATCTGGATGGAAAGTGAAGCCGGTGCAGGGAGTACCTTCCACTTCACCGCATCTTTTGGAATTGATACGGAGGAATCGTCACAACCTGTTTTGAGTTTACCACTATCCCATGATGGACTGGATGTTCTGGTGGTTGATGATAATGCAACAAATCTGCGGATACTCGAACGTACTTTGAAAAACTGGGGGATGGAACCAACCCTTGCCATCGACGGGTTTGATGCCATCAGGCAAATAGAAGAAACACGGCAAATCAGGGATGTGCCATTTCCATTGATTCTGCTTGATTATCACATGCCTGGTATGGATGGGTTGGAAGTAGCGGAGAAAATTCGGGAATGGTGGGGGAGTGACAAGGTTGCTATACTGTTGCTTTCATCTGTAATACCGCAGGGACTCTCTAAAAAGCTGAAAGATTTAGACGTTTCAACGAACTTGCTAAAGCCAATTATCCAGTCTGATTTGTATGAAAAGGTAATGCTGGTTTTGGGACGTCAGCCGGACGGGAAAGAGAAAATGAGGAGTGATGAAGACGGAGCGAGGCTAGCGAGTTCAACCGGTAAGCTTCGGATCATGTTGGCAGAAGATAATAAAGTCAATCAAACGTTTACTGTTCACACCTTAGAGAAACAGGGCCATTCGGTGGAGGTGGTTGAAAATGGTCAACAGGCGTTGGAATCGTACCAATCCGGGAAATATGATCTCATATTGATGGACGTAGAGATGCCGTATATGAACGGTTATGAAGCAACCCGGCGTATCCGCGAAAAAGAGAAAAATACAAACCAGCATGTTCCAATTATTGCCCTGACGGCAAGAGCCATTAAAGGAGACCGGGAGAAATGTTATGCGGCAGGTATGGATGATTATCTGCCCAAGCCTATCCGCACCCGGGACTTGTACGAGTCAATATCACGACTTTTCTCGGTTTCATCCGTGAATGGCGACGGAGAGAAAGTGGATCAACCGGAATCGGATGACGGTCGGTCAGACCAACAGAAAATACCATTCGATCGGGATGCTCTCCTGGGGTTGGTCGATGGGGAATGGACGATGCTGGAAGAGATGCTCAAAGTCTTCCTGGAACAGGCACCTGGCTATATCAACGATATACGTAATGCCGTGGATTCAGATGACAGCGCCCTGGTCCGGCAGAAGTCGCATGCTTTGAAGGGGGTCTTGGCTACCTTACAGGCTACACCATCTTTTGAGATAGCCAGGCGTTTGGAAGAGATGGGGGAATCCGGGAACATTGATAAGGCCCACGATTTATTGCCCAAACTGGAGAAGATGCTGAATCACCTTATCGAGGCGCTCCAACATCTCATGGAAGAAGCGGAAAGCAGCCAACAGGCACGGAATTCCGCATCCTGATGTTCCCCAGAAACATCTGACTTAATCTTAGCCTGAGATGCCTGAAAGATGAAACCGGCCACCTGTTTTCATCAAATCCCGTTACACGTATTAATCAGGCAGCAACCACTTACATCAGCAGGTTATATTCAGATAACACAATTAGAATTAATTAGAGTTATCCGTTACATTATTTCCGTGTTATATGTGTGATGCGTGATCTGCTTAGTGTGTGAAAAGCAGGCACCAGAGACCAAGTTGTGTATATGTAAAGGATATCGGGAGACATGAATCCAGGTGATTTTTGGCGGGAATTGAAACGTCGTAACGTCTTCAAAGTTGCCGGTGTTTACGCTGTGGCGGGGTGGGTATTGATACAGATTGCGGCCACCACATTTCCCTTTTTGAATATACCTGACTGGTGTGTGCGTCTGGTCATCGCCCTCATTTTGCTCGGATTTCCGATTGCCCTGATCCTTGCCTGGGCTTTTGAACTAACGCCGGAAGGTGTAAAACGCACTGAAGAAGTGACTGAAGAACAATCCATTACCCAAAAAACGGGAAGGAAATTAAACAACATTGTCATAGTTTTGCTCGTGTTGGCCGTTGGTGTCCTGTCCTACAAACTGTTTTTTGGCGGACAGACGAATGGGATGCAAAAACCGGTAAGTAGCCATACACAAAAGGTACGTGATAGTCTGTCGATTCCCGCCAGGTCGATTGCCGTATTGCCCTTTGTTAATGACAGCGGTGATTCGAGCGATCAGTATTTCTCCGACGGGTTGTCGGAAGAGCTGATTATCGCCCTCAGTCAATATCCGGGCCTCAGGGTAATTGGCCGGGAGTCATCCTTCCAGTTCCGAGGCAGGGACCTGGACAGCCGGTCGATCGGGGACAAGTTGAAAGTGGCCCATCTGTTGGAAGGAAGTGTCAGTCGTGATGGAAATGAGGTGCGTGTGCGGGCAGAACTGGTCAACGCCACCGACGGCAGCACCGTATGGTCGAAACACTACGATCGGCCGTATAAAAACCTGTTTAAGCTGCAGGACAACATCACGCGTACCGTGGCATCGGCGCTCAAAGCAAAGCTGCTCAGTGTGAATGACAGCACCGTTCACAATCAAATAGATCGGCCACCGAGTGGTAACATCAACGCCTACAATGCGTATCTACAGGGCACCTTCTATTTTCGCCAATTAACTAAAAAGTCACTTGGTCGCGCCATAAATTATTATAAACAGGCGATCCGGATAGATCCTGGCTATACGGCAGCCTATGCCAGGCTTTCGGTAACCTGGATGAATCTTGGAGCTAATTATCTTGATGGAGCAGCCATGCAGTCGGCACGTGCAAAGGCAAAGGCCTATGCAGACACGGCACTCAGCATCAGTCCAAACTCGGTTGCAGCACATTTTGCGCATGGTATATATTCGCAATATTCATTGAACTGGCAAGGTGCAGAATCCCAGTTTCGCAAGGCATGGCAACTGGCGCCGTCATTCCCCGACGCTGAGCAGTTGCTTTCATTTTCGGTGGCCAGCCTTGGACGCCTCGATGAAGCAATAAATCTTGCCCGCAAAGCGGTAACCGCTAACCCGTTGGATGGATATAATTACAATAATTTGTCTCGCCTTTTAAGCGGGGCCGGGCAATTGAAGGAGGCGGAGCAAGCGGCCCGACGAGCCGTTTCTCTGGATCCGACGACAGCCAACTTTCATGCCTGGCTTGCTGCTGTCAACGTACTGCTGCATCATTCATCCCTGGCATTGAGCGAAGCCGATGCAGAACCGGCTCCGGGTATGCGCGCCTGGGCGATAACTCTGGCTTATACAGCGTCAGGTAAAAGAACACAAGCCGACCGGGCGATGAAAACCTTAATCGACGGATACTCGGGCAATGCCGCTTATCAGATAGCGGAAGCTTACGCTTACCGGAGGCAGCCAGACCAAGCCTTTGACTGGCTCGATCGCGCATGGCGTCAGCGAGATCCCGGTATTGGTTTCTTATTGTATGATCCGTTCCTGCATCGATACCATAATGATCCGCGTTTTGCTGCCTTTTGCAAAAAAGTCGGGTTGCCAGTTCCTAATCACGATAATGCTGTTTCTTCAGATTTAATGAAAGGACCGCAACCATAAATGAGATTTAAAATATTTGCTTGTACTGCATTCATTTCCTGAATTCGCACTAAATTAAGATGCTCTCGGACTTTGATAATACAGATTATGGATTTTAGCCTGGATCCGGCCCGATAACCCTGTGCTCCAATAAATGAATTACAAGCAACAACGATGGAGGTTGGTTATGAATTTTAAACAAACTTTTTTCAAATCTGTCCGAAACCTGACAATTTCCGGAAAGCAAGGCGGCATTCTGTCACGGGCGTTTTTTCCCGTGGTTCTCATTTTTACTACATCGCTATTATTTTCACAATTCGCCACGGCAAAACCAAATACGGCAACCAGTGGGACCTCAAAAACCGTTTCTCTGGCTACAAAAGTGGACACCATTGCATTACGGGTGCTCAGACAAACCGGCGTCCCAAGTGCTTCTGTTGCGGTAGTGGTACATGGACGAATAGCTTACCTACAAGCTTATGGAGCAGCGAGGCTGAATCCCCGGGTTGCGGCCAATACGAATATGCGCTACGCTATTGGTTCTATCAGCAAGCAGTTTACTGCTGCGACGATACTGCTGCTCGAACAGGAAGGTAAACTATCATTGAATGATCATATCTCAAATTGGCTGCCCGACCTGACGAGAGCTAATGAAGTGACAGTGTGGGAGATTCTATCCCATACCTCGGGCTACCAGGATTTCTGGCCGCAGGACTACGTGCCGCCGATGATGCTCAAACCGATGCCGCCCCAGGAGATTCTCGACCGTTGGGCCAAAAAACCGCTGGATTTCAATCCGGGAACCAAGTGGCAATACAGCAACACAAATTTTGTCATAGCGGCACAGATCGTGGAAAAAATCACCGGCGAGCCTTTCTTTAAGTTTTTGCACGAGCATATTCTTGGACCATTGGGATTAACGAGTGCGGTGGATTTCGACAAAGGAAATATGACGTCAGAGGATCCTGCCGGATACACGCGTTATGCTCTGGGACCATTGCGTCCGGCACCCGAAGAAGGTCCCGGCTGGATGGCGGGAGCCGGTGAGTTGGCTATGACTCCCCGTGATCTGGCGAAATGGGATATCTCGATGATTGACCAAAGTCTTCTGAAGCCGGACTCTTATAAGCAGATGGAGACCGAAGTATTGCTGAAAAGCGGTGTGGGCACAGGATATGGACTCGGTGTTGAAGTCGGGATGATGAACGGTCATCGCCTGATCTCGCATAGCGGAGAGGTGTCCGGATTTACAGCCGAGAATATGGTTTTTCCCGACGACAGAGCGGCCGTAGTTGTTTTGACCAACCAGGATGCAGCCCCGGCAGCAAGCGCCATCGCCCGCGGGGTATCACGCATACTATTTAACACCCAGGATGCACAAACATCGATGAGAACAACCCAGGCTCTTAAAATCTTTACCGGACTCCAGCATGGCAGGATCGATCGTTCACTTTTCACGTCCGACGCTAATGCCTACTTCAGCAAACAGGCATTACAGGATTTCAAATCCAGTCTTGGCCCGCTTGGCTCTCCTGAATCGTTTATTCAGACAGCTCAACGGGAACGTGGCGGGATGCTTGAGCGCGTATTCCGTGTGGTTTTGAAGAATCGCATATTGCGTGTCTGGACTTACCAGATGCCCGATGGTAAGCTTGAGCAGTACCAGGTGGCGCCGCAGAGTTGAGACCGTCTTTTCATTATAGTTCCGGTGCCGGCGATAGAGTTATATGCGACGGGCTTTAATGATTGGCTGAAGGCGCACCCGAAGAAAATTTGCTGGCTCTCGAATGTGAAACCCTGGTATGCGCTGGCTTTACTTCGTTTTAAATATGACCAACTGGAATTCCTTGGATATGCCGGTTTTCAGAAATCTATGGAGGATTCACTCTTACAAAAAGGATGGTGGTTGGTTCCAAAAATATCCCCGCTATTTCCATGGCCGGGGAAAAGAGTGAATATGATTTGGGTTCCATTATTCGATATGCAGGATCAAACCAGGGACCCATGGGCGGACATCCGTTGGGATCGAATGAATGGGCGATTGGGCCAAATCGCACGGCCGACCACCATGCCATGCTGCTGGTAAATCCGCATCAATCGTTTTTCGGAATCCAGCGATATTACGAGATTCACCTGCATAGCGATGAAGGACTTGTATTCAGTGGTAACACCCGTTTTGGTTATTTGTTTCCATATATGGGAAACAACGCCCATCTCGGCTGGACCTAAACAGACAATTGGTACGTCTACAAAGGGGTGGTTCCCTGGAGAATTGTAATTCTTCTCCAATGTTTGTTACGGATTCTTTTCCCTATAAAAGAAGTGATTTTCCCCCTTACATGATTGGACCAGAGGTTAATGACTGGCGTTCAAGAAGCAGCCGGCAGGCTCTTCGTAATATGCACAAAGTAACTTTTGATGAGTTTGCACATGACGTCTGGAATACCCATATGGCAAAGGCCGATGATGATATACCTGTAATTCTAAAAGAATGGGATAAATTGCGAACCGCTGATATTTCATCCGTTCCCGATTCAATCCGGCCGGGTACAAAAATGCATAAAGAACTCAAATACGTTATCAACCGATTAGCAAAATGGGATCGTGTATCACGTATCGAATCGGTTCCGGCGACCTGGTTCATCGAGTCTCTGGAGTTTCGGCATGAGATGTTTATTCATGGGGAGAACGGGAAATGGTCCTATTTGGTTGCAATGTCCCATATTCTTGCAGCACTGCAAAAACGTTGGGGTACCATCGAGGTTCCATGGGGAGAGGTAAACCGGCTTCAGCGGCCCCCGGAAGATGATGCGTCGTTTTTAAATGACTCATTACCGAGCTTGCCTGTGGGCGGTGCTCCTACGGCTGTTTTTGCCTTTTATCCCATGCTTTCCCCGAAACCGAATCAATGGTGGCTTGGGCCCGGCCGGGTATATGGAACAGCTGGAAATACGTTTGTCAAAGTGATAGACTTCGGTCCGACAATCAAATCCCGATCCGTCATCGATTTTGGTCAAAGCGCCGATCCAAAGTCTTCCCACTTTTTTGATCAGGCTCCTTTGTATGCACAGCGAATGTTCAAACAGTCCTGGTTTTCGAAAAAGAAAGTTCTGGAACATACGGTACGATCGTATCGGGTTGGAAGTAAGTAGAAATTACTCTCTTGAAATCCGTTACTTCGCTAATCACGGCCGGTATTATCCTGTTATGTCCCTTGATCAGTAAATCTTTAACCGACTTTTACAGATAAATCATCAAAGATTATCATAAGTTAGGTTTTCTCTAAAATAATTGAATCCGACTAAATGAGAATGGGCCTAACGATGAAAGATCGGTTTTCAACTTTTTTTCTGCTTTTATTGGGAATATTGGCTGGTTTTACCAATATTGACTACTCAACCTGTCCTTGGACAAAATCAGCGAAACGATCATATTCACAGGGACTATATGAACCGCGAAATGTAAAAGCTGCCTATGCGGCGGGAACCCGATCCCCTGATGGGAAACCGGGTCCGAATTACTGGGAGAACCACGCCCGCTATCGGATAACAATCACTGCGAAACCGCCGAATCGTTTGATAAAGGGTTCTGAAACGATCGTTTATAGAAACGAGAGTCCTGATTCATTGAAGGCGTTGATCTTCAAATTGTTTATGAACGTGCATAAACCGGGTGCACCCCGCGCCGGAGGGGTATCGGAAAAATTTCTGAGCACCGGTGTGCATATCGATTCATTCGCGGTGAATGGCAAGGCTCAGACCTGGAAAGAAAACCCTCGTTTCTTTACCTGGCAACCCGTGAAATTGCCGGAACCGCTAGCACCGCATGATTCCATACAACTGGCTTTCAACTGGCACTACACGCTGGCACAAAAACCGGGTCGGGAAGGAGAGATCGACTCGACGACTTTCTATATCGCGTATTTCTATCCGCGTGTTGCCGTTTATGATGATTATGAAGGATGGGATACGATGTCCTTCACACTTGGACATGAATTTTATAGCGATTTCAACGATTATGACGTCACAGTGCGCGTTCCGGCGGGTTACGTGGTCTGGGGCACCGGAACACTCAAAAACCCGGCTGACCTGCTGAAGGCCAAGCCGCTCGCCCGATACCGCGGATCCTTCCTATCCGACTCGACCATCCATGTAGCTACGCAGGCGGAGATGGAAGCGGGTGATATTACAACCGGAACCGGAATGAATGCCTGGCATTTTACGGCGCATTATGTGCCGGATGTGGCATTTGGTCTCAGCAACCATTACGACTGGGATGCGGCTAGTGTGCTGGTCGACAATGCAACGGGCAGACGCGCCAGCGTTCAGGCAGCCTACAACGACACGGCAGCCGATTTCCACCATATGGTTCAGTTTGGGCGACATGCGCTCGACTGGTTATCTCACCATTGGCCGGGTGTTCCCTATCCTTATTCAAAGACGACTGAGTTCCAGGGTGGCGCCGGGATGGAATACCCGATGATGGCAAACGACGCTTCTTATAAAAATATGCCCTTTGCCCGGTTGGTGGCCGAGCACGAAATATCACATACGTATATGCCCTTTTACATGGGAATCAACGAGACCCGGTATGGCTTCATGGATGAGGGTTGGGCGACAACGTTTGAATATCTCATAAACGTTAGTGATATGGGCAAACCGTATGAAACCCATTTTTATCAACGATTCCGTGTAAACCGCTGGGCGCATAGCAAATCGCCGCTCGTAGATATCCCAATTATTACGCCGGGAGACGCAATCACCGGAGAAGCACTGGGCATTAATGAGTATGGCAAGGCATCGTTGGGTTATCTGGCAATGAAAGACCTGCTCGGAGACGCAATGTTTAAGAAGTGCCTGCATGCATATATGTCCCGCTGGCATGGCAAGCACCCGAATCCATGGGATTTCTTTTATACGTTCGATGACGTCTCGGGTCAGAATTTGAACTGGTTTTGGAAGAACTGGTTTTTCAGCGATAATTATATCGATCTCGGAATTGACAAAGTCTCCAGGACTGGAGATGGATATTCGGTGGCATTGAAGAACATCGGCGGTATGGATGCTCCTGTAAATGTTGTGCTGCACTTCAAGGATGGAAGCACTAAAACCGTCCATGAAACACCGGCCATCTGGAAAGCCAATCAAAAATATGCCAGCATTTCCATTTCAACCGACAAGGTTCTGAAGTCGGTTCATCTCGATGGTGACATTTGGGTAGACGCCAATCCGTCAAACAACAATTGGACGGTTAATCGAGCTTTTGCAAAATCCGGTCATTCTACTCGATCCGGTGCACATCATTGATATTCTATAAAAGCGGTCCGACGGTTGGACCCCGTCAGACCGCTGGAAATACATATTTGGTCAGAAGAGATTCTCTCACAAAAGGATCCATCATATATTTTACCTTTTTTCCTTTCGAATGTAGAAAGAAATCAGCACTTTGACGGAGGAAAGAAGGGTCTGTTAGGTCTAAAACACAAAGGGGATCAATGATGAAATACAAACAAGCCAATAACTCATCCGGATGTGGATATATAACTGAAAGAACAGAGAATTTTAATCGGATTTGCGCCTGCCTGTTAACCTTCATCCTTTCCATCTTCTGCTTCCAAGCCGCCTTCGCTCAGAGCGGCTCCAACGCCGACACCGGTATCAGTCGCGGCGATCGTTATGCCGGGGCACCGTGGGCGTCCCGTTCACCGGTACTGGCGCAGCATGGCATGGCGGCCACCGAACAGCCGTTCGCGTCACTCGCTGCCGTAGAGATCCTCAAGAAAGGAGGCAGCGCAGTGGATGCCGCGATCGCAGCCAATGCGGTACTCGGGTTACTGCAGCCTGTCTTGAACGGAATTGGTGGCGATTGCTTTGCCATCGTTTATGATCCGAAAACGCAAAAACTTTATGGTTACAACGGGTCTGGCTGGTCGCCAAAAGGCCGCGACCTGGCAAAGATGCAGGCCGAGGTAAAAGCCGCCTATGAGAAGGCGGGCATGAAGCCTTCCGACCAGATACCTCTATTCGGGACCCTCCCGGTCACTGTGCCCGGTGTGGTCGATGCCTGGTTTGCGTTACACAAGCGCTTCGGCAAACTGCCAATAAGCGAAGACCTCGCACCGGCCATCCGGTACGCAAAAGAAGGCTTCCCGGTCACGGAAATTGTTGCAAGTTACTGGAAGGGCAACTGGAAAGCGTTCCAGAAGAACCGCGGATTGATTGAAGAGTTTGACAACGCAAAAAAGACCTACCTGATCAACGGACACGCACCGCGACAGGGCGAGGTATTCCGCAATCCCGATCTTGCCCACACGCTGTCGATGATCGCGCAAGGCGGACGCGACGTGTTCTATAAGGGTGAGATTGCACACATCATGGCCGATTACTTCAAGCGTATTGGCGGGGATCTGCGTTATTCGGACTTTGCCGACTTTCACGGCGAATGGGTGCAGCCGCAGTCTGTCGACTACCGCGGGTATGATGTGTACGAGCTGCCACCGAACGGCCAGGGTTTTGCTACTCTGGAGATGCTCAACCTTTTGAAAGGTTTCGATTTGAAAAAGATGGGTGTCGGTAGCGCCGATGCAATGACCGCTGAAATTGAGGCCAAACGCCTGGCTTTTGCAGATCTGGCGAAGTACTATGCCGACCCGCGATTCTACAACGTGCCGATGAAGGGGCTGCTCTCGGAGAAATATGCCGATCAACGCCGCAAGCTAATCAATCTCAATCACGTCAATCCGAACATCGGCCCAGGCGACCCCCGATTGTACAACGGCGATACCACCGATTTCGAGACTGCCGACAGCACCGGCATGATGGTGTCCATGATCCAGTCCAATTATGCCGGTATGGGTTCGGGGCTGGTCGCCGACGGACTTGGTTTTATGTTCCAGGATCGCGGCGCGCTGTATTCGCTGCACGGCGGGGCCGAGAACGTGTACGCGCCCCGCAAGCGGCCGTTCCATACCATTATCCCCGCCTTCGTGATGAAGGACGGCAAGCCATGGCTGGCGTTCGGGGTGATGGGTGGTTCCATGCAGCCACAGGGCCACGTGCAGGTGCTGGTGAATATGATCGACTTCGGCATGAACGTGCAGGAAGCCGGCGACGCCGCCCGTTGGCGACATGTCGGCAGCGCTACACCAACCGGATTGCCGGCGGAGGGTGTCGGCACGGTGGAACTGGAGTCTGGTTTCAATAAGGACATCAAGGCTGAGCTTGAAAAGCGCGGTTATAAGGTGGAGTGGGTGAAGCCCGGTACCGGGGCATTCGGCGGTTACGAAGCCATCATGTACGATGCCAAAAACCATGTGTATTGGGGCGCCAGTGAGATGCGCAAGGATGGTGAAGTGATCGGCTATTGATTCCAGGTCTAAAACGGTCTCGCAATCCTTGCAACAGTCAAAGTTTCTTGCAACATTCTCCGGTCATTTAAGCCGGGTTACATTTATTCAATGAATCAATTACCAAGCAGATGGATAACAAAATTTCAGATCTGATCGGCAAGAATAATCAATGGTCGGACCGCATCACCCAATCCGAACCTGAATTTTTTAAAAAACTCTCCTTACAGCAAAAACCCAAATATCTCTGGATCGGATGCGCCGATAGCCGGGTGCCTGCCACCCAGCTTGTGGATCTGGCCCCGGGTGAGATGTTCGTCCATCGGAATGTTTCCAACCTGGTCATTCATACCGATCTGAACTGCCTTTCTGTGATTCAATATGCTGTTGAAGTTCTAAAGGTCGAACATATTATCGTTTGCGGTCATTATGGCTGCGGCGGTATCCAGGCAGCATACGAAAACAGCAGGTTTGGACTGATAGACAACTGGCTGCGCCACGTGCAGGATATCATTGGAAAGCATCATGGGTTGTTGGATCAACTCGATGATGATCATTCCAGATTGAGATTATTATGTGAGCTGAATGTCATCGAACAAGCCTGCAATGTTTCTCAAACTACCATTGTCCAGCAGGCCTGGGAAAAAGGGCAAAAGCTCGTCGTCAACGGGCTGATCTACGGTTTGGAAGACGGGAAACTGAACGACCTGGATATCAGCATTCACAATCAGGATGAGCTGCAGTCGGTATACGACAGGGTTCTTTCGAAGCTAACGAATAAAGCTGGTTCTGATTCCTGATATTTTGTTTAAATAAGGCTGTCATTGCGAGGAACGAAGCGGAGCAAGTGACGTGGCAATCTCGTTTACATTGGGCAACGATTGTTGCCCCTGATTCAAACGTTTCATCTTGCTAACGGTATTCCACGCTGGTTCTTACGGGACAATACCATGTTTTAGGTGAATTTTTTGGAGATTGTCAATTAGTGAACACCCTACCAAGCTTTGGAACAGCATCCTTCTAATTCCTATCCGTGTGAGTCCGCGTCATCCGTGTTCTATTTTTCCTTTTCCCCTCACATATCTCTACTATACATACACCGGTTAACATGAATTCATCCGCATAGTATGTCAGACCAACATAACTTCGTTCACAAGATCATGGGATTGCTGAGAAAAGTGATGCCCCATGATGATCAGGGTGAAAATGAACGTGCTGTGCGGATGTTCAGCCGTGTGTTGAAAGCCAGGGATCTTTTTGACAGACGACCGCATTATCTGGATAGGACCTGGCCGGTAACCTCCGGAGATTACATCATCGGGAATCCGGATGGATCAGTAGCCGTTTGCACGCTCACCTCCGCGGAGCTGATGAAGCCGGTAGTCAGTAATAATCGTGTTGCCATTGCGGGCAGACTGGTTACCGTCAATCTTGGCATCGAAAAAATTATCCGGAATGTGATTTCCAATCCCAATATCCGGTATCTGCTGGTCTGCGGAAAAGATTCACCGGTATTTCATACAGCGCATGGATTAATGTGTCTGATTCAGAAAGGAGTCGATGAACAGAAACGCATAGTCGACGCTTTGGGACACTATCCCGTTCTCAGAAATGTTGGTCCGGATCAGATCGAATTATTCAGAGCGCAGTGTAAGCTTTTGGATTATGCCGGGGAATCAGATATCAAAGTAATCTGTACCGCAATAGATGGACTTGATGTCAGAGAAACAGAGGCATTCGCAGGAAAAATTATAAATCGAGTGGGAAGTGAGATGGAACCATCCTTTAAAAAACTGAAACCAGGAGGGCAAAGAGATCCAATAGCTTATGATCCGAATGGATTTTTCGTTATCGCTCTGGATCGCGACACCGGCGAGATCGTAGTCCGACATTATCTGCCCGACAATACCCCAGCGCATGAAATGAGAGGGAGGAGAGCAGAATCTGTCTTACTTGGACTCCTTAGAGAAGAGCTCATCTCCCAGATGAGTCATGCCGGTTACCTTGGAATCGAACTGGCAAAGGCGGAAACGGCACTCAGGCTGGATTTGCCCTATGAGCAGGATCAGCCTATTCGGGATTAACCCTTTGTCATTGCGAAAAGGCTCGTTCGAAGTAACCCCGTTCAGGGAACTTCAGATGGAATGATTCCGAAGAGACCTTTAATAAACTTTAACCCGGAGACACCCAGGCAATCTCGTCCACATACTGGCACTGATCCAACAGAGTAACACTCCTAAAACGATAGTTGCTCGTTGCAGCGAGATTGCCGCGTCACTCGCTATGACACCCTGGGGCTATACGTTATGTAGATTTGTTGTGAGGGGTGTCCGATTATCTGTCGCGATGGAACAGAGAAAATTCCCTCCCTTAAAGATTAAGATTGGTGTTAGTGAGCGATTTCAGGCATAACACGTTAGTTCAGCAACACTGAGATAAAATAGAGGGTCGATTTTCTTGTTCATACAATTCTGTGTTTTTTAGCGAAACACAAACAGGATTTTACCGTAAACCTATTGCCCGGTCTACTTATAATATTTGAACTAAACTGCAATTGATACAGATACTCCGTCTTGATCACTTCTAACTGTTCTGATAATGGAAAAGAAGGTTGTTGGACAAATTCGAAATGCTTTAACTCGAAGAAAAGAGAGTCTTGTGGGTTGGTTACGTGATAGCACCCACAAAGACAATATTTTGGCCAAAGGTTACCAGAGTTCGGGAAAAAAAGTCGGTACTGTTGATTTGGAGGTTATTTCAAAGATTGATGATGCTCTTGAACATATCGATTCGGGAAGATTTGGACAATGTAAGGTATGTGACGGGGAGATCGAACCGGAACGTCTGATCCTTGATTTTACGACTCAGATATGTCTTGAATGTTATTCCAATGATCAGATCACCGAACTTGAACGTGATCTGGAATTGGCGGCAAAAGTTCAGCAGCATCTTCTGCCCGGAGAACCGCCAGAGTTGCAGGGTGCAGATATAGCCGTGCTGGCAAAACCGGCCCGTATAGTGAGTGGCGATTACTATGATTTTTTCAAGTATAAAGGATGCCACCAGGGACTGGCGATCGCCGATGTAATGGGCAAAGGGGTATCAGCAAGCATGTTGATGTCCAATTTACAGGCATCGTTGCGGATCCTTGGCCCCGAAATGGATGAGCTGCATAATCTCGCAGCCAGGTTGAACCAACTCTTTCGCTATAATCTTAAGCTGATTCGATTCATTACATTATTCCTGGCCGCGCTTGATACCGAAAAAAAGCAACTGCACTACTGTAACGCCGGTCACAATCCCCCTCTTTTGTGGCGTGCGGCGACCGGCAGTTCGGAATGGCTGCGACCGACAGGCCCTGCAATCGGACTTATTCCCGAGGTAAAATACAGATCGAAAACAGTTCAGTTAAGTAGCGGCGATGTCGTCATTCTATACACCGATGGATTGGTTGAAGCCCGTAACGATGCAAAAGAAGAGTTCACCCAGGAACGGGTAGCACAGTTTATGTGTGATCATCGTTCGGACTCGGCGGAACGTCTTTTAAGCGGGCTTGTTAACGAAGTTGGCGCCTTTGCCGGTAATTTTCACGATGATCTTACTGTTATGGTACTTAGGATTAAGTGACTCGACTCTGCTAATAACAGTACGAGTATTTATTCTTCCTTTCGTTGCACCGCTACCAGTTCGGGCGTAATCAGCCCACCTTTGTTACCCCAGCTGTTCCGTATGTAATTCATCACATCGGCCATCTGTTCGTCGGTCAGATGATTGAGTGCCGGGCTGGGACTGTGATACTTCACTCCGTTTACCGTGATCTCGTCACTTTGTCCATACAGTGCAACACGTATCGCACGTGCGGAATCGGCCATCAGGTAATCCGATTTGGCAAGTGGTGGAAAGATCCCGGGAATGCCTTCACCATTTATCATATGGCAACTCAGGCAGTTGGCCATGTATACGTTTTTGCCACGGCTTATGCTCTCTGTCAGTAAACTGTCTGGTGAATCGTAGAGATTGGTCGCAGTTGAAGTATGCTCCTTAACCTGCCAGAAAGCTGTTTGATTACCGATTTTTACAGTTGTAAAAAACCGCGTGGAAGCAGAGTTTCCGGAATTACGCTGAGGCTGTCCGAAAAGCATAAATGATAAAATTTAAGTCTCATTTATTTAAGGGTTCTAATAGGTCATGCTGGAAAACAACCCCCTCGCCCCTTTTTTAAGGGGGAAAAACGACATGTTCCATAATGAAGGTTGAAAGTCCTAATTTTTTAGGCAGTTCAACAAGTATAATGACTTTTCGGACAGCCTCAACGAGGCGTGCATCGTTATTTCTGGTTTACACCCTGTTTATATTAAACGGCAGTTTCCTTACGCGTTTTCCCGTTGCATCAAATATTGCGTTTCCAAGGGCCGGGGCAAGTGTTGGAATACCGGGCTCTCCAACACCATCCGGTTTTATAGGATTAGGAACAATATACACCTCGATTGGCGGGATCTCATTAATACGCAGAATCCGGTAGGTATCGTAGTTGGTTTCCATGACCCGACCGTTATTGATGGTGATTTCATCTTTAATCGCTGCTGTAAGGGCCATAACGGCAGCTCCTTCCAACTGTGCTTTAATATTGTCGGGATTGACTACAGTGCCACAATCGATAGCCGCCACGATCCGCTCTATCTTCACGCCGGAACCCTTCTTCGATACGAATACCACATGACCCGCTCTGCCGGCAAAGAATTCGATAGCAGCCACACCTTTACCCCAGCCGTCGGGCAGTGATTTGCTCCAGCCGCTTTTTTCACCGAGAAATTGATACAGATTCCTCATCCGGGTATTCTCGTGTATCAGATCAATGCGAAACTGCAGCGGATCCTTTCCGGCGCCACGTGCCAATTCATCAATAAAACTTTCCTGGGCGAACGAAGTGGTCGAGGCATATACCGATCGCCAGGCACTGATAGCCACGGGTGATTCAGCGTAAATGTTATTGATTTTGAGGTTGGGTATTTCATACGGACTGTCTGCAATGCCCGACACCGCCCCCCGGTCTTCTTTATCTTGTGTATTCGGGTCGGCATACATGGTGTAGGATATTGACGGAGCAACGATTTTATGCTGGAAAGCCACAAGGTTTCCCGACTCATCAAGACCGCCCCTCAGACTGCTGACTGTTCCAGGTCTGAAGGGACCCTGTGTCATATCATCTTCCCGTGTCCAGATGACCTTCACAGGAGCTCCAACTTTTTTTGACAGTAAAACAGCTTCGGTAATGGTATCCGGCACAAGACGACGGCCAAATGCCCCGCCCATTAAAGAAAAATGCAGGATAACATTATCAACCGGTATATTCAGCAGATTGGCAACAGCCCGTTGTGCACCATCGGGGACCTGAGTCGGAGCCCATATTTCACACTTGTTGCCCTGAACGTATGCCACGGCGTTCTGTGGTTCGATCGGTGCATGGGAAGCGAACGGGAGATCATAGATAGCCTCCAGTTTTCTGGAAGCTTTATCAAAAGCTCCCTCAAAATCACCTTGTTGCTTGGCTATCTTCCCTTCTGTTTTTGCCAATTCATGAAGTCCTTCATACAATTTTTTACTGTCGGCATCGGCGAACTTACCATAATCCCAATCGATTTTCAGCGCCTTTCTTCCCTGCAAGGCGGCGTAGTAATTATCTGACAACACCGCTACACCGTGCAACAAATTTCGGTGTGCATATCTTTCCGAGGCTAAAACATATTTAACGCCCGGAACCTTTTTGGCCGCAGTATCATCAAATGACTTAATCTTACCACGAAATACCGGGCAATGTTCGACTGAGGCATATAACATACCGGGAATCTTCAAGTCCAGGCCAAACACTGCCGTGCCGTCTACCTTTGAGGGAACATCGGGCCGGGGCAGGGATTTGCCAATCAGGTAAAAGTCTTTGGGGTCCTTTAACTTTGGGGTTTTAGGGACACTCAGTTTACTCGCTGCTTCAACCAATTCCCCGTAACCGGCACTTTTATTGGTAGCCTTATGATAGATCCTTCCCTCTTTGGCATAACATTCCCTCTCAGGGACATTCCAGGTTTTTGCCGCCGCCGCAGTGAGCATTTCCCTTGCAGCAGCCCCGGCATTCCTGAGCATCATCCACGAACCGCGTACACTGTTACTTCCTCCGACAGTCATGCTGCCGTATTTGTTTCTGTCTGCCAATGCCGGTTTGATCGTAACCTGGTCGAATGTGACCTCCAGTTCGTCGGCAAGTATAGCTGGCATTGACTCAAATGTTCCTTGCCCCATTTCCGGTTTGTGCAGCATAAGAGTGATTGTCCCTGCACTGTCAATAATAATGAAAGGAGTAAGATCAGCGGTAAAGGCAGATTTGTCACTTAGATTTTTAAGAATTGCACCTCTACTGCCAAACGGAAACATATAACCAAGTGCAAGAACAGCACCGGTAGTGCCGGAAAGCTTGAAAAACTCTCTACGGCTGATGGGTTGATCTAATAATTTCTTACTCATGATTTCCCGGATTTAGCGTTCATTTTAGCAGCATTGTGGATGGCCTCGCGAATGCGTGGATACGTACCACAACGGCACAGTATACCCTGCATCGCTGTATCGATGTCCTCATCGGTGGGTTCCGGATTATCATTGAGCAGTGCGACGGCTGTCATAATTTGTCCTGAATGACAGTAGCCGCATTGAGGAACCTGGAGCTCTACCCATGCTTTCTGAACCGGATGACTTCTGTCGGATGAGATTCCCTCAATCGTTGTGATTTTTCGACCGACAGCCCCTGAAGCCGGGAAGACACATGAGCGTACTGGATTGCCATCAACATGAATGGTACAAGAACCACACTGGGCGATCCCACACCCGAATTTGGTTCCGGTCAATCCTACATAGTCTCGTATTACCCATATCAGTGGCATTTGAGGGTCCACATCCACTGTATAGGTCTTATTATTGATATTCAGATCTAATGAAGCCATAGGAATAGTATAGTTAGGTGTTTAGGAGGGTATCAAGTTTTGAAGAAGAGCACTTCCCTCAAATCCTTCTGATATTCAACAGTATGACACTAAAATAAGAGATGCAATTTACTTTTTGTATCCTGATGAAGCGTTTAATATTTGTAGAGATTGTCGGAAACTTCTCATTTATCAACCTGTCAGAGTCCGATCCCTGACAGGTTGATGTATATTTACACTTTGTTAATATTCAGAGGCAGTGTACGCACTCGCTTGCCCGTGGCATCGAAGATGGCATTTCCGAGTGCCGGCGCCAAAGCGGGGAGACCCGGCTCACCAACTCCGTCGGGTTTTTCCGGACTGGGAACGATGTATACCTCAATCGGCGGTATTTCGTTGATGCGCATCATCCGATACGTGTCAAAATTTGATTGCATCACCCTGCCATTATTGATGGTTATCTCATTTTTCATAGCAGCCGTCAGAGCCATTACCACCGCTCCTTCTACCTGGTTTTTGACATTATCAGGATTCACAGCCAATCCACAGTCGATGGCCGAGATGATGCGTTCGATTTTAACTCCTGCCCCTCTTTTGGATACAAATACAACATGACCCGCCCTGCCTGCAAAAAATTCTATGGCGGCCACACCTTTGCCCCATCCTTTGGGCAATGGTTTATTCCATCCGCTCTTATCACGCAGGAATTCATACAAGTTCTTCATGCGTTTGTTCTCATGGATCAAATCCAGCCGGAACTGAAGGGGATCCTTTCCGGCAGCATGAGCTAATTCATCGATAAAACCCTCCTGGGCAAAACAGGTGGTGCTGGAATAAACCGATCGCCATGCACCGAGACCTACGGGAGACTCGGCGTAAATGTTATTCACTTTAATATTGGGTATTTCATACGGGCTTTCCGCTATACCCTCCACAACACCACGGTCATTTTTACGCCAACAAGGTGCCACCACTTTATGTTGAAAAGCCACCAGCTTTCCGGATTCGTCAAGGCCACCTTTCAGACTACTAACGGTACCCGGCCGGAACGGTCCCTGGGTCATGTCGTCCTCACGTGTCCATATCAGCTTAATCGGCGCACCGACTTTTTTTGAAAGATAAACGGCTTCGGTTATAGGATCCGGAACTAGCCGTCTGCCGAATGCACCCCCCATGAACGTAAAATGAAGCGTTACGTTATCAAGCGGGATATTCAAAAGATTAGCTATCTCCCGCTGTGCTCCGCCCGGCACCTGTGTCGGAGCCCAGATCTCGCACTTATTCCCCTGAACATTGGCCAGTGCGTTCTGCGGTTCCATCGGTGCATGAGCAGCAAAAGGGAGTTCGTACAACGCATTCAATTTTTTTGCCGATTTATTATATGTCCCTTCAAAATCACCCTGCTGTTTCTCCACAGTACCTTCGGTATCAGCCAATTTGCGAAGACGGGCATATAATTCCGTGCTGTTTGCACCGGCATTTTTGCCCTCATCCCAGGTAATTTTCAATGCTCTTCTTCCCTGTAACGCGGCATAATAAGAATCGGCCACAACGGCTACTCCATATAACACGTTGCCGCTAAAGTGCCTTTCTGAGATCAGGACGGATTTCACTCCCGGTACCGCTTTGGCGGCCGTATCATCGAATCCCTTTACTTTCCCTAAATAAACAGGACAATGCTCGACTGATGCATATAACATGCCCGGTATTTTGGTATCCAGCCCAAATTCGGCTTTTCCTGTCACTTTTAAAGGGATATCGGGTCGTTGAATGGATTTGCCGATTAACTGAAAATCTTTGGGATCTTTGAGCGGTGGATTCTTCGGTACGCTTAGTTTGCTGGCTGCCTCAATCAGTTCACCATAGCCGGCACTTTTATTAGAAGCCTTATGATAGATTCTTCCCTCTTTGGCATAACATTCTTTTGATGGCACATTCCATTTTTGTGAAGCCGCTGTGATGAGCATCGTCCTGGCTGCCGCACCAACATTCCTCAGTTTCATATAGGAACCCCGTACGCTGTAGCTTCCACCTACGCTCATACTGCCGTATTTCTTGCGGTCGGCCAGTGCCGGTTTAATGGTAACCTGATCCAGTGTCACATCCAGTTCCTCTGCCATAATGACCGGCATAGATTGATAGGTACCCTGACCCATTTCCGGTTTATGCAGCATGAGGGTAATGGTTCCGGAACTATCTATAATAACAAATGGTGTCAGATCGGCTGTGAAAACCGATGTATCACTCAGGTTCTTAAGAACGGCAGCCTTGCTGCCAAACGGGAAAATATAACCCAGGACCAGAGCGGCACCCGTTGCGCCGGTAAGTTTGAAAAATTCACGGCGGCTAATCGTTTTTTCTGCTTCTTTAATTTTCATGATCGACCGGAATTAGCGTTCATTTTTGCCGCTGTGTGTATGGCTTCCCGTATCCGGTTATAAGTACCGCAACGGCAGATATTACCCTCCATGGCAGAATCGATATCCTCATCGGTAGGATCCGGATTTTCGTTCAACAAGGCCACGGCCGACATTATCTGTCCCGAATGGCAATACCCACATTGGGGTACCTGATGCTGGATCCAGGCCTTTTGTATCGGATGACTTCCATCCGGAGAAATCCCTTCAATTGTAGTTATTTTGCGACCAACGGCCGTAGATACCGGGGTGATACACGACCTAATCGGGTTGCCATCCATGTGAACCGTACACGCTCCACATTGAGATATACCACAACCAAATTTTGTTCCGGTTAATCCTGCATGATCACGTATCACCCATAAAAGGGGTGTTTGCGGATCCACATCTACCTTATAGGTCTTGTCATTAATGTTCAGGTTTAAAGAAGCCATGGGAATAGGATGTTTAAATGTTAAAATGCCGAAGTGTTAAAGTACTAAAAAAGTTTCCTGTAATCAGATAACTATAGTAATATGTGACCGGCCGCAAGTTGTCTGTCTTTCCAACAACCATTTTTACACCTTTTTTATGTTAAATGGGAGTTTGCGTATCCGTTTGCCGGTTGCAGCGAATATCGCATTGCAGAGTGCCGGTGCCAGTGGCGGCAGAGCAGGTTCACCGGCACCATCGGGATCGATATTGCTGGGCACGATATGGACTTCGATCGGTGGTGTCTCATTGATTCGCACCATCCGGTAGGTGTCGAAATTGGACTCTGCAACCCTTCCGTTCCGGATTGTAATCTCATCCTTGAGAGCAGCTGTCATAGCCATCACGACAGATCCTTCCACTTGAGCCTTGACGTTATCCGGATTGACCACAATACCGCAGTCAATGGCAGATACGATTCGTTCGATTTTTACACCGGCTCCTTTCTTGGATACATACACCACGTGACCGGCTCTTCCTGCTCCGTATTCCACGACAGCCACGCCTTTGCCCCAGCCGTCGGGAAGCGATTTATCCCAGCCGCTTTTATCCCTTAGGAATTCATACAGGTTTTTGATCCTGGTGTTCTTGTGGATCATATCAACCCGGAATTGAAGCGGGTCTTTTCCCGCGGCATGAGCCATTTCATCGATGAAACTTTCCTGCGCAAAACAGTTGGTAGAAGCGTATACGGACCGCCACCAGCTTATACCAACTGGCGCATCCGCATAGATGTTGTTCAGTTTCAGATTCGGGATCTCGTACGCGCTGTTTTCGATACTCTCAAAGGCCCCGCGGTCCGGTTTGCCCGGTGTTGCGGGATCCCCAAACTGGCTGTGAGAGATCGACGGGGTGACAATCTTATGCTGAAATGCAACGAGCCGGCCGGACTCGTCCACTCCACCTTTTAGCCGGTTTACCATCGCCTGGCGGAAGGGACCCTGCCGCATATCATCTTCCCGTGTCCATATCAACTTAACGGGGGTACCGACTTTTTTTGAAATAAAAACCGCTTCCATTATCGGATCATGAATATTCCGCCGCCCAAAGGCACCACCCATAAATGTAAAATGCACTGTTACGTTATCAACCGGGATATTCAGGTATCTGGCGACTGTTTCCTGCGCTCCATCCGGTTCCTGGGTGGCCGCCCATATTTCACATTTGTTGCCGTGTACATAGGCAACCGCGTTCTGCGGTTCCAGGGGTGCATGAGAAGCGAAGGGAGTCTCGTACAACGCTTCCTGTTTTTTTGCGGCCTTTTCAAAGGCACTTTCAAAATCACCCAGTTGTTTGACGATCTCACCGTCTGTTTGCGACAGATCACGGTAATGGGCAAATAAATCGTCCGTATTGGCATTAGCGTTTCTTCCGTAATCCCAGTCGACATGAAGAGCTTTCCTGCCTTGCAGCGCGGCATAGTAATTATCTGCCACAACAGCAACTCCATACAAGGTCTGACGGTTCATCATTCTCTCCGATGCAAGAACGTGTTTTACACCATTCACGGCTTTGGCCGCCGTATCATCAAATGATTTCACTTTGCCGAGAAAGACCGGGCAATGTTCCACGGAGGCATACAGCATTCCGGGAATTTTCGAATCGAGACCAAATTCCGCTACTCCATCGACCTTCATGGGGATATCCGGTCTTTGCAGTGATTTCCCGATCAGCCTGAAATCTTTGGGATCTTTCAACTTTGGATTCTGCGGAACACTGAGTTTGCTGGCTGTCTCAATCAGTTCACCGTATCCAGCACTTTTATTGGAAGCTTTATGATAGATTCTGCCGTCTTTAGCATAACACTCGCTGACCGGCACCTTCCAGGTTTGAGCAGCGGCTTGGGTAAGCATTTCGCGGGCTGAGGCCCCAACTTTTCTGAGTTTCATCCACATGGTCCGGACACTTTGGCTTCCGTGAACATACATCGGACCATATTTTTCCCGGCTGGCAAGCGCCGGTTTGATGGTGACCTGATCCAGCGTAACCCCCAGTTCTTCTGCGATGAGTACAGGCATGGACTCGTAGGTTCCCTGACCCATTTCCGGCTTGCTCAGCATTAAGGTGATCGAACCCGAGCTGTCAATGATTACGAAAGGAGTTAAATCACCCGTAAAAACAGATTTTTCGCTCAAATTTTTGAGTACTGGATCTTTGCTCCCAAAAGGAAACAGATACCCAAGTGCGAGTACGGCACCAGTCGTGCCGGAAAGTTTGAAGAATTCACGTCGGCTGATAGGTTGGTCTAATAGTTTGGAACTCATGATATCCCGACTTTTGAGTTAGTTGAATTCGAAGTACAGACTGTTGTTAAGATCTCTGAAAAACTCATGAAATCTCGCCTGGTCGCAGCAATATCTGACAGGTAGGTTTTATCATTGATATTGCGAACTAAAGAAGCCACGGAAAAGGTGATGAGAAGGTTTATGTACGCATCAATCATTGAAGCATGTCATTCCATGGTATGCTTCTAATAAACAACTGTATGAGATTAGCGGCAAAAATGCAATTAGTTTTACAAGAGTTAACTCATTTTTTAAGTAAAAATCCAACCACGCTGGTCCAGGCGTCGCTGATACCAATTAATTTGTAAAGTAATTAGTCGCGGATTTACGCGGCTCGAAGTGACAGCGACGGAACAAGGGGTGAGGTAAAACAGTGATGTTCCCCACTGCCCCTGAGAGGAACATTTAACTATATTATCAAACCACATCAGCTCACTGTCCCCCAAAGCTTCCGAAACTACCAAAACCACCATTGTTGATTGGCGAGTTGCTTTGTTGCAGGTTATTAAGTCCGGGCAGCTTCTGCATGATGGCCTGGAACTGGGAACTGTTGACCGTGAGATTGAACAGGTAGTATTTGAAACTTCCGAAGGGATTAAATGTGAAGTTCAGGTTCCAGCAGTGCAGATTCCGCGATACGCTGAATTGTGATGGCGTCAGTTTGTTCTGGATAAAATCGTAACCAAGTGAAGTGCTGACCTGCCATTTAGGAGTTGGACTAAACGTGATGCTGCTGGCATTAATGGTCCCGCTCTGCCGGGCCTTTCCGCGTGGATTGTAACTCCAGCTATAAGACATATTGACTGAAAACGACCATGGGACACTGAAGGGCACCAGCGGCTTCTCATTAAATAACGGATCCACAGGGCTGAAGATACTTTGATTCAGCGGGTTGTAATGCGTCGGATAATAGACCGGCGCGTTCATATCAAATCCACCTCCTCTTCCTCCCCGAAAATTGGTCCCTATTCCCATACTGAACTGAGTCATACGCAACGGTTTTCCACTAACTCCCAGCAGGTAGTGGTTTGTGATATTTCCCGTCGAGTCCGTTGCATAAAAACTGAACCGGGCCGAAGCACGAATATTCATGTTATTTATGATACTGGTCGACATATTCATGTTTAGATCAGAAAGCTTGTTCCTTTTGGCGGCGAAATTGTAACTCAGGTTCGCACCCAGGTTATCAATCAGCTTAATGACTCGTTCCTTCTTCTCTCCCGTGGAGTCACGTTTTATCTGTTTGGTCTCCAGGATATTCGAAACAGAAAAACTCAGGATTCGGGACTCACCGGCACCAGGACCGCCGATGCTGTTATTGCCGTAAATAGCATACTTGCTTTTATCACCCATTGTATCGGTTTGTACCGTACGGTAAATACCCCAGAAAGGACTGCTGAAATCCGGGCTGTACGAAAAGGAGATGGTTGGCGATATAGTGTGCCGGAAACCATAAAGATTGCCGATCCTCTGGTTCCAAATCCCAAAAAGACGAGTATTGAGTGACAGCGACGTACTAAACTCGTGGGCTGCCGTGAATCCCTTCACATAATGGGTTTCTACCATGTTTGAATCGGGATTGAACGTTTCCCGGATCGTCTCGGGATACCAGAACTCCGAAAAATTGCCTCCACCCGTCAGGTGGAAGTTACTGTTGGGCAACAGTTGCAGAGAAATGCTGCCATCCTGCTTAAACCCGAAATTAAAGAGCTGTTGCTGACCCGTCGCTTTGTGATATAAGCTGGGATGAAGAATAGCCTGCAACCAATTTATCTGGGAGGAGTCCCCGGCAATTGGATTAAATTGATAGCTGCTTTGAAATGAGTTGCTGTACTGCATCGAAATCGTCTGATACCACTTCGTCTTCTCACTCCCCGTGTTATCATTCTGAAAAGGGGTTAATGTTTTCAGCGAAAAATTCATGTTCGGTCCGGAGACACTGGCATAATTCGTCGTCAGGTTCTGCGACTGGTTCGCGGAAATAGAAAAATTGTATAGATTATCCGGCTGATTGTAATGATAGGAGATGTACGATGTGGTGTTGACCTGCGCCCTCTGACCGATATTGTATGAGTTCTTCTTGTAATAATTATTCGTTATGTAATTGATACTGGCAGACAACCCGGCATAGGGCGAGAGTGTTTGATTATGGGATATGCTGATTTTTTTCTCTATCTGACTGACGTAATTGGGATCGGTGGGTTCCAGTCCCTGGTCACGGGAATAGCCCAGATCAATGTGACCGGTGTACTCGTCCCTTTTAGCATAATTTATCTGGCTATTCGCAACAAAGCTTCCGGAAGTGTAAATGTCTAAACTCACCTGTCCGGTCAGGTAATCATTGAAATATTGAAACCATCCAAGATTTTGAAGTCCCAATCCTCTCTGCTGACCACCCTGCTGTTGTTGCTGAAAAGCGTAAGTCGGTGCCAGGAAGCCCGACTGATGCTTACTGATTTTGGCCGGTACATATCCGAAAGGTAGCGGGATGGGATATGGGATATCAAGGATGTACAGCCGGGCATCCTTGAAGAAAATCTCCTTCTGATTGACCACCTTCATCTCCTTCGCCTTCAGGTAGAAATGCGGATGATCCAGTTTACACGTAGAATAGATGGCATTGCGTATGAAAACAACATGCGGCGTCTTGTTCTTCACGGTATTACCGATCAGAATACCCTGGCCTACGTCTACCTTGGCAACCTCAAACCGGCCTTTCTTCGTCTTATAATTGAAAGAGATCTGCTTGCTGCGAATGCGATCTGAACCACGTATCAGAACCGGCTGGGCAAGCGTGTCGGATGAAGCAGCCGACTTTGCCGAAACCACATGCTGATCGAGATTGAGAGAAACAGTTCCTGCCGACAGGTTGCCTCCCTGGTAATCGACCTTGGCTGCCCCGTACATGGTCGCCTCCCGTTTTTTGCCCAATATAAAAACCAGGGAATCCTGGGCTGTAAAATTGACGCCACCCTTTTGTGCTTTACTCCCCGTGGTATCGTTCATCATGCCCGCCGGCGGGCCCTGCGGCTCGGTGTGCTGTCCTCCCGAGATGGATGGCGGAGTATGCTGGGCAAACAGGGGACTGCTAATCCCCAAAAAGATTACAAAGGTCCCGAAAGTTAAAAAAGCGCGAAAATTTGGCATTATGGAACCTTTGAGATGCCACACTGATGCTCAGTCGTTAATAACTTCTAAAGCCAGGGATGCCGCTCCTAACAGACCCACATCGTTTCCGAGGGGTTCATGCACGATCTCGAAACCGTCGTGAAAGGGCGTGAGGAGACGCGACAGGGCCGCTTTGTGAGCCGGTTCGAAAATCCAGTGCCCGGCATTGGACACGCCGCCACCGACCACAATCTTACGGATATCCAGCACGTGGACATAGTTGACAATGGCATAGCCAAGCTTCTCACCGGTCGACTCGAGCACCTGGATGGCTACTTCATTGCCGGCTTCAGCGGCGTTAAACAGATCGAGCGGCTCCATCTTTTCCGGCTCATTCTTGAATTTCATGTAGAGCGGGTTGTCCGGATGGCGGCGCAGGATGTCAACCGCATAGCGGCTCAAGAAGCGCTGCCCGATATAAGCCTCGATACCGCCCCGTGCCGGACTGTTGGACTCCGGACCGTGATAGTTGATAATCACGTGTCCAAGCTCGCCCGCACCGCCGGTATCTCCGCGGAACAACTTGTGATTGTATATGATGCCGCCACCGACACCGGTGCCGAGTGTCAGCATCACGAAGCTTTCAAAATTCTTGCCCGCCCCAAAACGGGAGGAGCCGAGTGCAGCACAGTTGGCATCGTTTTCGACGCGACAGTCAAACCCGGTGCGTTTCTTTACTTCCTTGCTTAGGTTTACGACGTCCCATCCCGGGAAATTCGGCGGGGTGGACACGGTGGTACGATCCCATGATATGATACCCGGCGATCCGATGCCGACACCAACCGGTTTTTCATTCTCGGAGAACCCGGCGGCACGCATCACCGCAACACTTATTCTGTCGAGCACGTAGTCGCACCCATTGTCAGCCTCTGTCAGAATGGAAAATTTCTCAAGAATACCTTTCTTATCATCAACGAGGGCCCCCTTAATGTTGGTCCCACCCAAATCAATACCAATACCTAACATTATTATGCCGTTTAACTGTGAATGATCAAGAGCCGTCTCTTTTTTGTGAATTAAAGGATGAGGCCCTGGTTACTTTGCTTTTACCCGGTAAACCGTTTCACCTTTCCGGCGCATACCATACTCTTCCCGCGCAATCTTTTCTATCAGTTGCGGGTTGTTTTTCAAATTGTCAATTTTTTTGTTGAGTTCCTGGGTTTCCTTCTTCAACTCTGCCGTTTTCTCAATCAGATCTTCTTTCCGCCGGCTCAGTTCGTAGCGCGACCAAAGGCTGTACGTGTCCAGGAATCCGAACCAGATTACCAGGGACAGTATCAACAGAGTCAATAGGAACGACTTACGCCATCGTAAAGGATTCAGCAGTTGCGTATTCATAAAAAGAATTGCATCCGGATTTCTATTGTGTAGATGGCCGTAATATGCTTGTTTTATGATTCAGAAACAATGAAAACAGGTAAAACATCTTGGGTTAAATCGTTGATGAGATAGCGCTGTGATCGTTTTCCCAGAATTTTTTGAGCTTCCGAATTTCGGGGGGAAGGAAGATTTGTTATTGTCTTGAAGTGGATATCTGCCTATATTTGAGACTCTGAAAAAACGAGCGCCCGTAGCTCAACTGGATAGAGCGTCTGGCTACGGACCAGAAGGTTGAGGGTTCGAATCCTTCCGGGCGTACTTAGTAATTTTGAATGTTGAATTCAGAATTTTGAATTTTATACAACCAAAGGCCAATAGTTAAGCTATTTGGCCTTTTTTATTATCTGAAACAATACTGAATTGGGGACTCAATTGGACTAACAATAAGCCCCCCACTGCCCGACCCCACCTCATTTCTTCACGATATACATATCCCTGAATTTCACGGGGAGGCCTTCCATCTGGAATCCGACATAGCCGGATTTTAGCGTTACATTCGTGGCTTTGTTTTGGAAAACACCATTCACATAAACCATCACGGAGTCGCCTTCGCAGACTACGTTGCACGTATTCCATTCTCCAACCGGCTTCTCGCTCGGCTTGTTCAGAATGGGGACGACACCTTTCGGTTTGTTTTTCGCCTGCGGGAAAAAGGTGCCTTTCATCGAAATGAAGTCGCCGGCATGCTGGTTTTTATAATTGACCTGGATGCATTCCGGCCACACCACATCCGGTTTTTGGATGTATATCAAGATACCGCTGTTGCCGTTTTCATTGGGACTGAGCCATGCCCATTCGGCATGTAAGACAAAACTGCGATATTTCTTCCTGGACCGTATATAGCCCGCCTCATGCGACCTGAAGATGATTGCTCCATCACTTATTTCGTATAATTTTTTATGATAATCCGCTTTATTTCTCCAGATGAACTTCAGGTTTTTCAGATTTCTCCCGTGAAACAGATAAATGGTATCTCTGGCTGCTTTTCTGTGAATGATATTCGGATTTGTGGATAAGGCGTACGTTTCAGCAGTCGATGCACCGCAAACAAAAACCAGCAATAAAGTGAAGACAATGCTTGATTTTGCTATTCCTTTAGCAAGCGTAAGTAATTCCTTCATTTTTTATTTCCCGTTGAACATGGTCGTGAGTAGAACAGGTTCATTATAAGAATTTTCACCTTCCGAATATAGTGATAAGAGGGGATGCTCCCGGAGAATGTCCTATGGGAACCCGACTCTGATGGAGATGGATACCTTTCCACGCCAAATACCGGCTCACTTGTAGTTTTGAATGGTATTGATATCATGCGGTGTGGCAGGGGCCAGCCGTATTGCACAGCCACCGCTCGGTTTTAAATCGAGTTTCAGTTGCGTCGAAGAATCCACGATGAATTGTTGGGCTTTTACGTGAGTTCTTGTCTTAACCTCCTGTCCTCCATCCGAATAAATATGGGCTACATATTTTTTGCCTTTCTGTAGAAAATCGAGCGGCACATTCAGATCACGGCCTTCATCATTGGTTATAGAGCCAATGAACCATTGGTCGCCGCTGCGCCTTGCCACTGTGATATACTTGCCTATTTCACCATCCAATACTTTGGTATCATCCCATGTTGTCGGAACGTGATCAAAAAAAGCTATTTCCGGCTCTCCATGATATTCCGACGGTTTATCGTACCAGAATATCACCTGGATCGGATCATAATAGACCACGGACAACGCCAGTTGATGGGCATGGGTCGTTTTCAGGCGTTTATCATAATAACAAATGGTGTAATCTGCCGGTCCAGTGACGTAGCGCGTAAAAGGCAAAACGGTATTATGTGTGGCATCCGGGAAAATCTCGTTTCCCCCGACTCCTTCGGTGACCATCAGGTTGGGATAGGTTCTGCTGAACCCGGTCAGCCGGAACTTGTCGTGAATGTCTACCATCAAATGATATTTCGCCGCCTTTTTTACGGCATCATGCAGCCAGGTCGACCAAAGCTGGGGTCCGACATGTACGAAGCCAAACTTTACCCCGGAGATGCCCCATTTATGGTATAATGGTAATATTTGATCAATTTGATAGGTCAGGGCTATCTGGTTGACATACAGAAAAACCCCGACGCCATGCTCTTTAGCGTACTTAACAATCCCGGGCATGTTCAAATCGTGCTTCGGGTTTACCTTCGTTGCATTGTCGCCGATTCCCCATTCATTTCCATACCAGCCGGCGTCGAAAAGCATGTACTTGATGTTATGTTTCGCGTCGAAATCGATGACATTTTTAGCCCCGGCGGCTGATAGGGTGACTTCTCGCATCATCTTCCCGGGCTTGATCCATGAAGTATCCTCAATTTCATTTTTAGGATTCAGGTTCAGGATCAAATCATCATCCGTAAGTAAATCACCTGGTTTTTGGGCAACCATAACGACCCTCCATGGCGTGGAGAACGGCAGATATTTGTGTACATCTCCCGCCAGGCTGCATTCAATCGTATTGGTTTTTGTGGTATCCAGGGCGAACTGTGCTCTCGCGAAATCAACCATCCTCGCTTCAGATAGACTCACATAAAGTCCGTTTTTCAATTCCATCGTCAGCGGACGGCAAGCTTTTTTTTCCCAGCCGGACAACGGAAGCAGTTTGTAATATCCCTGCGGTTTATAGGTGACCCAGGCTTTGGTACCTTCGGGCATCGTGAATTCCGTCTGATCAGCAGTAACTACGAACAGACTTTTCCCATTTGCCGACTCCGGGAAAAAATATTGAAAGGCCACCCCCGAATCATATGCCCGAACAATCAGATCCATTTTTCTGGTCGGGTAACGAATCTTTTCCAGATGGATGATGGCCTCGTTGTAGTGGTTTCTGATTACACTTTTGTCGCCGTAAATGGGTTTCCAGGTAGTATCTTTCTGCAGTCGATCAACACCGGTTACCCTGTAATTCTGCTTCCAGTAGGAATTATGTGCTACGCTCAATCCCATCTCCGATGAAAGCACAACCGGTTTGCCCATATACGAGACATCGTAAAACAGATGGTTATTCTGATGCTGGTCTTCTTTTAAATATACGCTCATCACCAGATGATGGTCCGGTGACTGAATACCGATTTTTTCCGGCCTGGATACTGCTTTGCAGGAAAAGAGGGGCAAAGCCAGAATAATCATGAGGTATTTCATGGCAAGTGTTTTCCGAAAATCCGCTGTTTTAAATCGCATTTTTATTCCCTGTTATGTCGTCGCTATTCTGATCGTTCATCACTTTATTTCCTTTTTAAATACGACCTCGATCACGGTATCCGCAGTTTCAGGATCTTTACGGATGCCATGAATTGTGAATGTCTTATTAGAATTTTGAGTGAAAGACAGTTTCTTTTTGGAATACAGATCCTGGCATGAAACAACCATATTCTTAACAAATGGCAAGGTAAAACTACGTCCCTTGTATTCTTTCAGAAGATGTATAAACAGTTTATTGCCTTTGTAAGTAAAACCATATTGCTGGTCCACGGGGTCCCAGGGTCCTGCTGTAGTGCCGTAAATACTGTTGCCTGTCTTGTCCAGCCATTCTCCTATCTGTTTGAGAACAGTTACCTGGCCAGCCGGGATTACGCCGTGACGGTCAGGACCGACATTCAGCAATAAGTTGCCATTTCTGATCACCGCATTCACCAGGTACGTAATTACCTGGTCGACTGTCAGCAGGTTTTGCTTGTACGTATAACCCCAGGCCGTTTTATTAAGCGTTAAATTTTTCTCCCAATATTCTTTTTTGATAGGACCTTTTATCGTTGCAAATCCTTCCTGGTTGGCATAATCACCTATCCATCCGCTGCGGGCGTTAGATAAGATATAGGGCTGATATTTTCTCACCATCCCCATGATGCCAAGATATCTTCCATGTGCAGCTGAATCTGTACCTAATACGCCATAATTGCCTGCCCACGGATTATTCGGATCGCGATATTTCCCCGGTTCCCAAAAGTAAGCCGCATCCCGGTCTGTTCCCTGAAGACCCAGCCATCCTCCATCCCACCAGAGATCATCTATAGGTCCGTATTGCGTCATCAGTTCTTTTACTTGTGCATATAATTCTTCTTTCATGATCAAGGCATTTTGCTTGTGCCATGCAGCCGTCTTAATTCCAAATTTATTGGGCTTAGCGTCTGTTCCCGTTACATCAAAATATCCGGGATAACGCCAGCTCAGTAATGAATAATAAAGACCGATGCGCATACCCGCTTTACGGCATGCTTTTACGTATGCTGCTACCAGGTCTCTTCCTAATGTTTGCTGAGTGGTGATTGAGTTGGGGAAACGGCTATTGAACAACGCAAAACCATCGTGATGCCGTGTAGTAAGCACCATGTATTTCATTCCGGCATCCTGCGCGATTTTTACCCATCGAGAGGGATTGTAGTCGTCGGCATCAAAGTATTTCCCATTCTGCGGATAGGCTGCCTTAATGTAATCCTGATATTTTAATCCGTTGTTGTATAAATACCATTCACCCTGGCCATACACGGAATATACGCCCCAATGAATAAACATGCCGAATTTGGCATCTTTAAACCACTGCATAACAGAATCAGGTTGTTGTGCAATGCCCATATCGGTGATACGCTGCGCGTATAATGTTGATTTTATAGAGAAAATCAATAAAATCGAGAGCCCGATTTTTTTCATTGTGTTAAGCCCCGGAGATCCATGGGATAGCATGTTTCGCTCCTATATTTTTTATAGAAAAGTTTTGTTGTTGCCGCCACCGAAATAAAATGTCAATACAAGATTTCCACCTGGAGTACTTACAGGAACATTAGTGCACGTCTTTATTTGATGAATTTCATTTTTGCACATGAATTCATTTAAGCACAACGACACAATTACCTGCAGATATCAATTTTTGACCTGGCCCTGATCTAAAAATGAATACTCACCCGTTTTTACATTTATGGTCCAGGGTTTGGGTTCGGCTAACCACATGTTACCATCTCCGATCTGCAAAGGCATCCACAGGTAACGGGAATCCCAAAGGTTTTTCGGTTTCCAGATATCCGCCATAAAAATCACCGAAGTCTTTTTGCTCCCTACTATTTTTAATAGCATTGTGGATTGCGCCCCGTATGTATTTGAGTCGGTAGGTGCAATATTCTTAAACGTTGACCACGGTCCTTCAATAGATTTTGATGTTGCGTACACATTGGGATTAGGCCGCCATCCCGATAAATGAGAGCCCATTACATAGTACAGTCCTTTATAATGCACTAACGCCCCACCTTCAAGCGGTTCTTTTATAAAGCTGACCTGCTTTTCAACGTTGAGATAATCATCTGATAATTTTGCAATAAAGAATCCCCCCGATGGCCTGCTTTCAAAAATCAAATAAGCACTCCCGTCATCGTCGATAAACTGGCCAATATCGCGGCTTTCTTTCCCCAACGGCCTAAAATGTCTGACGAATTGATAATTGCCATCGACAGAATCACTGACTGCCACCCCCACTTCAGCTTTGCGGTAATGATTATCATCCAAATGGAAATACATAACATATTTACGGGTTTTAGCATTATAAAAGACCTTAGGCCTTTCTAAAACCCATGTTTTCGGGTTGAATCCATCGGGAGCCGAAAACTGGATTTTCTTTCTGAATGTCCAGTGAATTAGGTCTTTTGAAGAATAACAACCCACATAACGGTAGAGGGGATTGTCGTCTTTAGCCCTGTATTCTCCAAACCAATAGTATGTATCTTCTAATTTTATTACTCCTCCACCATGTGCCTGTATCTGGTTTCCGTTATTATCCCGCCATACAGCACCCGGGGTTATAATGTTATTTGAAAAATTGTGTTTCTTTTTTGCCGCATTGCAACTGATAAAAATAAAACAGGTCGTCAGTGTAAAAACGAATATTTTGTAATTATTTGAAAATTTCATGAGCTAAATATGTTTGATTAATCTTTTAATAAATATGGGACGTTAGCCATAGCTCCATTAGCAAGTGAGCATACTATACATTTTATATCTGAATAAATCATAATAAAATTTGTCCCGGCACCCTCAAAGATTATTGCTTTTAAAATCGGAACCGGTGTCTTCCCAAAGCCTGTTCTTCCCCGGACATGATTTTTGATTCGAAAAGTGTTATAAAAGGCTGCTAAAACCAATGGCCAAAAATCATCCCTCTAACTCTTTAAAATCAATTCATACAAATTTAAATCTTAAGAAAAACCATTTTTAAACGATGATTCTGTCTACTGGGGTGGCATAGAAAGTATCAAAAACTATTGTTCTGAAAACCTAAAAGTTGCCCATTTTAAGCGAATAAAGTGCAATACCATTGGGTGTGAGGCACTTTACGAATTACCGGGTAATGAAACGGGGTATCTGTTGATGGTCATGATTTTGAAACAATAAACGGGTTGCTGTTTTCATAATAAACCCGGGCTAAAACAGTATATAATTTAAGACTAAAACGTCTTAATATGTTATGGAAGAAAGACTTATGACGGCTGATCCAACAAAATGTCTGGCTCTCCTTGTCGTGGCAAACGACCCCGGAGTATGTTCATCAATTGAAGCGTACTTAACCGGGGAATTCGAGCATGTGGATATCGGATATACCGGTACATTATCCGAAGCAACCCGGAAACTGATGGGGCCGGAGCGGTATGACGTGATTCTCATCGATTTTCCATTGCAGAAGGCAGGCGAAGAACAGCTGCTCTCGTGGATCATGAATCAAACCAACGCTACCCCGGCTATCCTTTTAACCGATGATGATAACGGGGCCTCTATAACGGAGCTCTCTTCCCGGGGCTACAGCCTGGATTACCTGCCGAAGCGCAGAATAGATCCTTTTTTGCTGAAAAGAAGCATTCATTATTGCCGGGAGCGCAACCGATTCATGCAGGGTCTCGGCGAGTCGGAAAAACAGTACCGCGAGCTATTTGTTATCAATCCGGTTCCGATGTTTATCTATGACTTGGATACCTACCGGTTCCTGGATGTTAATAAGGCCGCCATTACAACCTACGGTTACAGCAAAGAGGAATTCCTTGCCCTAACCATAAAAGATATCCGGCCAGGCAAGGAGCTTCCAAAGCTCGAAAAAATTCTGCAGGAGCAGACAGTCGGTAACGAGTTATCCTACCGCGGGATATTCACCCACATGACCAAAAAAGGTGACCTCATCCAGACAGAGATACAAAGCAAGTTTACCACTGTAAACGGGAAAAAAGCCAAACTGGTGCTCGCCAACAATGTGACAGAGAGGCTGAGAACCCAGGAAGCTCAACGATTAAGCGAACAGCGTTTCAAATCACTGGTACAGGACGGAAGCGATCTGATAACAATCCTCGACGAAAGGGCCATTTATAAGTATGTGAGTCCCACTTCGACCTCTGTTTTGGGGATTCCACCTGAAACGTTTATTGGCACCAGAGCCATTCACTACATCCATTATGATGACAGGGCCCGGGTAATCGAAGAACTGGCTGAGCTTCCCGAAAAAAAACATATTCGCCTGACTCCTTTCCGGCACCTGGATGATAAGAAGAACTGGAGATGGCTTGAATCGACGATCACGTACATGCTCGATGACCCGGCGGTACGTGGTATTGTAACCAACTCACGCGACATCACCGAAAAGGTGGAACAGGAGCTGAAGCTGAGGGAAAGCGTGGCACGATATGATATCATCTCCAAAGCCACCAGTGATACCATCTGGGATTTCGATATTAACAACGATGTCGTCACCTACAATGAAGGTATCTCTGATATGTTTGGCTACAAACAGAGCACGATTGAGAAAACCAGCAAATGGTGGAAGGACAACCTGCATCCTGAAGAACGCCAAAGGGTTCTGGATAAACTGAAAGAGGCCGGCAAAAGCGGGGAATCACGCTTTCAGCTGCAGTATCGTTTCCGGTGTGCCGATGGGACCTACAAATGCATTTACGACCGGGCTTTTATTGTATCCGATGAAAACAGGAAGCCCTTAAGAATTATCGGCGCTATGCAGGACATAACCGAGCTAATGGATAAGAAAAAGGAACTGCAGCAGAAAAATGACCAACTAAAAAGGGCTCAAAAAATAGCCAAACTGGGTTACTGGTCTCATAATTTAATTACAGGAGAATTATTTTGGTCTGATGAAACCTACAAACTCTGGGAGATAGACCCGCAGTCATTCGCACCAAACTTTAAGAATCTGTTGCCTTACATACATCCGGATGACAGGCCAGTGTTTACCGCAGCAAGGAACAAAACGCAACCTTCTGAGGATTCTTTTGACGTCGAATTCAGGATCTTCGCGCCAGGTGGCCACATGAAATGGTTAATGTCAAGGATAACCATCTATCATGACGAGGAAGGGAAACCTATTCTGCTTGAAGGCATCTCCCAGGACATTACAGAGAATAAAAACCAAAAGGAGAAGATACTGGCCTCTCTTAAAGAGAAGGAAATCCTCCTTGCGGAAATCCATCACCGCGTAAAAAATAATCTGGCGGTCGTATCCAGCCTCATGCAGCTACAGGCCTTCAGGGAGGAAAACAGCGAATTGAGTTACAAGTTGCTGGATAGTGTTTCCCGTATTAAGACCATGGCAATCATCCATGAACAGTTGTATCAATCGAACAACTTCGCAAACCTGGAGTTTTGCCAAAACCTGAAAAAACTGGTGTTGAGTATTATTCAAACACTGCAGTCGGAAACACGGATCACACACTCTTTCCATTGTAACCCGATACAACTGAATATAAACCAGGCGATTCCCTGTGCTCTGATTGTCAACGAGGTGGTTACGAACATCCTGAAACATGCCTTCAGGAGAAGAGAAGAGGGTAAGATTTCGATCTGCTTTTCGCAGGAACAAAACAAGCTGAAGCTTGAAATCAGCGACAACGGAAGGGGGATGCCTAAAAATCTGAATCCCGCCAGCGGCAAAACCCTGGGACTTCATCTTATCGATACCTTGTCCAAACAACTGGAAGCCAATTATCAGTTTGAATCTTCCGGTGGGAACGGAACCAGCTTTGTCCTCTCATTTGAGAAGTCATAAAGCCAAACATCTGATGATCAACACCTCCTGTTGTTCATCATACAGAAAAGCCCCCGTCCCAAAGCATGGGGGCTTCATAAATTGGTCGGAAATTGTAATGATGCCGTGAGATTTCAAATAGCATCCGATCAGGGACCTTACTTGCGTACCCATTTCCGGTTCATCTTCAGGCCAGTCCAATACCTGTCCCTGAATTTATCATGCCCGGCTTTTGCGCAGACTGATAAAACCGATCAAAAATGTGGGGTAATTCGTCATTAGAGATACCGATTCCGGTGTCTGACACTTTAATTTGAACGGATTGGCTGGGAAAATCCGATTGCACAGCAAAAACGTCCACGGAACCGCCCTCCGTTGTAAACTTCAGGGCGTTGGACACCAAATTGCCAATTGCCTGTCCCAAGCGTTGCGGATCCGCTTCTATTGCCAGCCGCTCTTTTTGGGGATGGTAAGAGAGCCAGATTTGTTTTGCTTCGGCCATTGGTACAAATGAAAGAACCGTTTCTGATATCAGGGCTACCAAATCAGTGTCCTGAATACTCAACGGAATCTCACCGGCATCGATTTTAGACAGATCAAGCAGTTGGTTGATCTCACCTAAAAGCCGTGTGGCATTCTTTTGCATCAGTTTTAGCAAAGAAACTTTTACCGGGATTATTCCGGTTTCCTCCCGCCGGGAAAGTATGTCTTTCAGTGGACCAAGAATCAAGGTCAGAGGTGTCCTGAATTCATGACTGATATTCGCAAAGAAACGATTCTTGAGCTGCTCGTGCTGCAGAATCCTCTGCGCCTCCACTTTTATTATCTCAGAAATTACGCCTTGATAGAAACTCATTTTGATAACCTTATAATGGTCATCCTATCTAAAAAGGTAATAAAACAAACATATCTAATCTTATAATTATCAATTAAAAAAGTGTATAGTTCCCAGATCCACAGATTATCTTCACATCATTCGATTTCATATACCAGAAGAATCATTTCCCTGCTGATTTTAAATAATCCAGAGCACGAAAATAAAATTTGTTCGAAACGTGGAAATGCATATTTTATTCTGTAATAAAAAAAGTTACAATATGACCGGTTCTCAGTTTCCTGTTTCAATTCATATACTTACGTTACTGGCTACTACAAACGAAGAGTGGTTGTCTTCGGATTACATTGCCGGCAGTATCAATATCAATCCGGTTTTGGTGCGTAAAGAAATTGGCAACCTGCGCAGGTTTGGGCTGGTAGCCTGTAAAGCGGGGAAAAGCGGTGGAAGCCGTCTGGCAAGAAATGCGTCAACGATCTGCCTTGCTGATGTTTATCATGCTATTCAACCGACTCAGATTTTGGGACGCTTAAAAAACGAACCCAATCAACAGTGTCCCGTCGGACGACAGATCAATGGATGGCTGGATGAACTTTATAGCGAAATTGAGGAGGCCATGGTTACGAATTTGAGCAAAATAACACTACAGGATTTTTGCAGTCAATTTGAATGATTTTTGTCTGCTACTGTAATTTTTAATTTAATAAATGATAACTATGAATATTGCAATTATTGGGGCTTCAGGATTTGTTGGTTCTGCACTTCTAGCGGAAGGAGTACGTCGCGGACATATGGTAACTGCAATAGCACGCCATCCTGAAAAGATTAACACAAACAATGATCATCACATAACCGCTGTCGGATGCGATATTTTTGAAGATGATAAGCTTGCCGGAGTGCTGGCCGATCACGATGCCGTGTTGAATGCCTATAATCCCGGCTGGGACGATCCCAACATTTACAACGATTTTCTGAAAGGTTCTCAGGTTATCCAGGATGCTGTGAAAAGCGCCGGGGTTAAACGTTATCTTGTGATTGGAGGTGCCGGCAGCCTTGAAATCGCACCGGGTAAACAACTGGTTGACACACCCGATTTTCCGAAAGAGTATAAAGAAGGGGCAAAAGCAGCCCGCGATTACCTGGATATTTTGCGCAATGAAAAGGATCTGGATTGGACATTCCTGAGTCCCGCAATCCTGATGCACCCCGGTATCGATACCGGACGCACCGGCAAGTACCGGGTTGGAACCGACCAGCCGGTTTTCGATGAAAACGGAGAGAGCAAGATTTCAGCTGAGGACTTGTCCGTGTCTCTCCTGGATGAACTCGAAAACAACAATTTTATCAAGAAACGGTTCACTGTTGCGTATTGATGCGACGGCCTGTACAATTCACAGTACTTTATTTTAACATATGAACAACGATTATACGGTTCCCGCTCAAACGCGGATTGGCCATGTTCATCTGAAGGTCTCCGACCTGGACCGTTCCCTCGCATTTTATTGCGATCTGCTTGGTTTCGAACTCATAACCCGGATGGGTGATCAGGCCGCATTTATCTCGGCCGGCGGTTATCATCACCATATCGGACTGAATACCTGGCACAGCAAGGATACGGAACCTGCCGACCCGGGACACCCAGGATTATACCATGCGGCCATTCTTTATCCTACCCGCAAGGATCTCGCAACGATTCTGAAACGTCTGGTTGAAGCAGACTACCCGCTTACCGGCTCGGCCGACCATGGTGTATCCGAAGCCCTCTATCTCAATGATCCTGACCAAAACGGACTCGAATTGTACTGGGATCGTCCCCAGAATCTCTGGCCGCATAACGCCGACGGTTCCATTCATATGTATACTGCGCCCCTGGATCTGTTCGGGCTCCTGAGGGAATTACACGCTGACAACACAATTTTGTAGTTTTTGGATAAAGATTGGATCAAATCCGCTAGGGGGAGTATCAGATTTACAGCTTCCGAACATTAAAATTTGAAATTAAATTGCTTAACTGCTCCGCGTCAGGTAACATAGGTGGTATAACAATTCCGGAGGTACCGGTTTATGTAGTTAACAAGCCGGATCATTCACACAAAGTTTAATAGCACGATGGAAATCCTGCTGTTTGGTATCACAAAAGACATTGTCGGAGACGACATTTTGAAAGTTAGTGATCATTCGACGATTCATACGGTCTCTGATCTCAGAAAATGGTTGTTTACTCAGTATCCGGCAATGGGCGAACTCAGGTCACTGGCTATAGCCGTCGACAATCGTTTCGCCGACGACAACGATCCCATACTCCCATCGGCCGAACTGGCGCTTATCCCACCAGTCAGCGGAGGGTAAATGATGTTAATCCGTATTGTCGACCATATCGATCTTAATGAAGCATATGAATACCTTCAGTCCCCATCGGCCGGGGCCGTAAACCTTTTCATCGGGACGGTTCGAAACCATTCTGATGACAAGCCGGTAGTCAAACTCAACTTTGAGACCTATCGTACCATGGCCCTGAAGCAGATGGAGAAGCTTGCCGGTGACGCCAAAGCAAAATGGGAACTGGACAAGGTTGTCATCCTGCACGTCGAAGGTGATAAGAAAATTGGTGAGCCTGTGGTGCTGATCGGAGTTTCATCCTCTCATCGCCAGGCATCGTTTGAATCTTGCCGGTTTCTAATTGACGAGTTGAAGAAAACGGTTCCGATCTGGAAAAAAGAATTTTTCGAAGATAAAAGTATTTGGGTGAACGCACACCCGTAATCTGATATGACAAATCATTCCTTACTTGATCCACATGGCCGGAAAATAAGCTATCTGAGGCTTTCGGTAACCGACCGCTGCAACTTCCGGTGCCAGTACTGCATGCCGGAAGAAGGGATGCATTTTGTTCCGCGAGATGACCTGCTGACATTCGAAGAGCTTCATCAACTTTCGGAAATCTTTTGCCGGCTTGGCATTACGAAAATAAGGGTGACCGGCGGGGAGCCCTTCGTGCGTAAAGATATAATCAATTTTTTAAGAAATCTGCGATCCGTTGACGGACTGAAGGAACTGACCATTACCACCAACGGAACACTTTTGCAGCAGTATATCAGTGAGCTGAAAGAAATCGGCATCGATACCATCAATCTGAGCCTGGACTCGCTGAACAGGGAGAGGTTTTACCAAATTACGCGGCGGGATAAGTTTGACGAAGTGTACTCGGGCATCTTCAAGCTTCTGGATGCCGGGTTTGAGCTCAAGATTAACTGTGTTCTGATGAAAGGGAAAAATGAAGAGGACATCCTTCCGTTTATTGAACTCACCAAAGACTATCCGATATCCGTTCGTTTTCTTGAGGAAATGCCGTTCAACGGGAGTGAGTCTTTCGATTCCATCCGGTGGGATCACAATGAGATTTATGCTTACATCAACGACCATTATCCGGATATTGAAAAAATCGCTTCAGCTGCAACATCTACCTCTGAAAATTACCGGATTCCGGGCTACAAGGGTGGCTTTGGCATCATAGCGTCATTTAGCCGGACATTCTGCGGTACCTGCAACCGCATTCGGCTATCAGCGACCGGTGATCTGAGGACTTGTTTGTACGGTCCGCCCGTTGTCAACCTTCGTGACGTGATGCGTATGGGAGCATCCACCGAACAGCTTGAACTGGCCATCATCAACGCTGTTCGCATGCGCGAGAAGGACGGATTTGCGGCAGAAGCATTGAACAAAAGAACGGTGATGGAGTCGATGTCGGTACTGGGTGGGTGATGTTAGACGAATAATTTTCAAGAAACCTTGGGGACCTACCCCAACCCCTCCCAAGAGGGGAAAATAAAACTCCCCTCCTTCGGAGGGGTTAAGGGGTGGGTTAAAGCGTTTTGCATGAGATAATAAACCAATAATCAGACTCGTCATCTGATAATCCTGATAGATCTGCCATGAAAGAACTAAAACAGATTGTTAAAGCCTTTGATGAAGCTCAAAGCAACGGCAAACAGACCGCTCTGGCAACCGTCGTACATGTCGAAGGCTCGTCGTATCGCAGAGCCGGCGCGCGCATGCTCGTTACTGAAGACGGCGAGCTGACCGGCGCGATCAGCGGAGGATGCCTGGAAGGAGACGCACTGCGAAAGGCGCAACTGGTCATGTTCAAGCAAAAATCAATGCTGGTCACTTACGATACGACCGGCGAGGATGATGCGAAGTTTGGCATTGGTCTTGGATGCAACGGGATCATTCATATTCTCATCGAGCCGATCGATCCTGAAAACCAGGATAATCCCATACAACTGTTTAAAGAATTCTTTGGGAAGAGACAGGATGCCGTGGTAGTCACTCTGTTTTCGATGAAAAACAAAGCTTCTGAACAACCGGGTACATGTTTGTTCCTGAATAGCGATGGTGGAGTCAGGGGTACCCTGGGTGATGAATCACTAAAGAAAACGCTCATTATTGATGCAAAGGAGGTTTTGTCGAACCACAACCCGGTAACCAAAGTGTACCGCGCTGAGGATGAACTCACCGGGTTTGTCGAATTGCTGAAACCGGCCATCTCCCTGATCATTGTCGGTGCCGGAAACGATGCCATTCCACTGACTAACTTAGCACTCATCCTGGGCTGGGAGACTACTCTTGTCGATGGGCGTGCGAACTATGCCACTCCTGAACGCTTCCCAAAGGCAAACAGGATTATCGTAGCAAAACCGGATGAAGTATTGCCACAGCTCCCACCGGACGCACGAACTGCCGTTATCCTGATGACTCATAACTACAATTACGATCTGGCCATGCTCCGGCAGTTAATTACACTGAAACTTCCCTACATCGGAACCTTGGGACCGAAAAAAAGAACGGATCAGATGCTGGATGATTTGCAGGATGTCGGTATCTCTTTGAGCGATGATCAACTGCAAAATATCTATGGTCCTGTCGGACTCGATATCGGGGCAGAAACATCAGAAGAAATTGCACTCTCCGTTTTTGCAGAGATCAACGCCGTCTTTTCCGGGAAACCGGGCTCCCATTTACGTGAGAAAGATGAGCCGATCCACGACAGGGAGTCGACAACGATTGCACATTGATTTCTTGACGCCCAAATGAACGTATCGAAAGTTATATTTAAGTAAATATAAATTCGTAATTGGAAATTAGAATATGTGTCTCTGCTAATTTTCAAATTTCTAATTTCAAAAAAACTATTATGACCGGACTAATCATCCTGGCGGCAGGTTCATCAACCCGGCTGGGCAAACCGAAGCAACTACTGCAATACAAAGGTGAGAGCCTGATACACCGGTCTGTTCGAGCCGGGGTGGAAACCGGTTGCGATCCGGTAGTCGTCGTTCTGGGAGCCAATTCAGAGAAAATTCAGCCCGAGATTGATCCTAAAACGGTTCATGTAGTCAAAAATATAAACTGGGAAGAAGGGATAGGCTCATCCATCAGAACCGGACTATCAAAGCTGCTTAAGCTAACGCCACAGATTGGGGAGACGATCATAATGCTCTGTGATCAGCCGTTCGCCGACAGCGCATTGCTCAAAAAACTCATCCGGGAAAGACGCTCATCTGGTAAAGAAATTGTGGCATGCAAGTATGGTGATACCGTTGGCGTTCCGGTCCTCTATTCAAAAATCTGTTTCCCGGAACTGCTTGCCTTAAAGGGAGATGAAGGAGCTAAAAAATTATTACTAAAACACCAGCAGGAAGTTACGACTGTTCCCTTTCCGGGTGGTACGGTAGATATTGATACGGCCGAAGACTATAAAGCGCTGCAGTAATTTTTAATTCTGAATTTTAAATTTTGAATTTTTTACCCAATCTTCCGGATCATCGGGTTGAATGCTTTTGAGAACAGCATCACTTTATCGCCGATATTCAGATCTGAAACTTCTTCATCTGTGGCGATAACTTTAACGATAGTATTGCCGATCAGAACCTCGACAACATTTACAATATCGGTATGAATGACCCCCAACACTTCGGCCGTTAGCTGGATCTTACTGCTGAGTCTTGAGGTTCCAAATACGTCATGCGGTGTTCCCGTATCAATGATTTTACCCTTGTCGATGTGAATGACATTGTCCGAGAGCCGGTAGATTTCCCCCATATCGTGGCTGACAAGCAGGGTTGTCAGGTTGAATTTCTTGTGCAGTTGGTAGATCTCTTCGCGCAATACGCTGCGCATTTCGGCATCGAGAGCCGACAAAGGTTCATCAAGCAGCAATATTCGCGGTTCCCTGATCAGTGCGCGGATCAATGCCACACGCTGTTTCTGTCCTCCCGACAGCGTATCCGGTTTGCGGTCAGCCAGTTGTTCAAGCGAGACCATGTCCAGGAGTTCTTGCATAAACCCGTCACCGTTTTTCCGCGATGCGGCATACCTGAGATTCTCTGCAATAGTCATGTTTGGAAAGAGGGCGAAATCCTGGAAAACAAATCCGGTTCTCCTTTTCTGGACAGACAGGTTGATCCTTTTTTTTGTATCGAGCCATACTTCTCCGTCAACTTCAATGTAACCTCGCTCTGGCTGAAGCAATCCAGCCAGAATTCTGAGAAGCGTGGTCTTCCCGGCGCCTGATTTCCCATAAATAGTAGTAACGCTTCCTTCCCTGATCTCCGCATCAACTTCAAGCGCCGTTACACCTTCTGCCATAGAAAGTGTTTTGGTGAAACGCATCCTGATCATAGGAGTTGCCCTTTGCGAATGAGTCGCTTGTTGGTGATAAATACCAGCAGCAAGATGGCAAAAGAGACAAGAAGCAGAAGGAAGGAATAGATATGCGCCGCTGAGTAATTCAGGGCTTCCACTTCGTCATAAATTGCGATGGAGGCCACTTTGGTTTGCCCCGGAATGCTCCCTCCAATCATCAGGACCACTCCGAATTCTCCGATGGTGTGCGCAAACGACAACACGATTCCGGTAAGCAGGGCTGGTTTTATATTCGGCAGCAGGACTTTGAAAAGAGTTTCTGTCCTGGATTTCCCGAGGGTATATGAGGCTTCCTTTAAACTGGACGGGAGTCCCTGCAAGCCTGCCTGTATCGGATGGACCATGAAAGGAAGACTGTAGATCACAGATCCCAAAATCAATCCCGAAAACGTGAATATGAGTCGAATATCAAAGACCGACTCCAGCATTTTTCCAAAGGCATTTCCCGGACTGAAAGCAAGCAGGAAATAGAAACCCAATACCGTTGGCGGAAGTACCAATGGAAGACTGATGATGGCCTCGACGACGGATTTCAATCGAAACGACCGAAAGGCAAGGCCCGTGGCAAGAGGTACCCCAATGATCAGCAGAATCACTGTTGTTGAGAGTGCAAGCTCGAGTGTCAGCCATAATGGTTCCAGATCGATCGTCATCTAACCGGTAATTTCCATGAGTGATATTTCCGTTGTCTTTACAATCCCTTCCACCTGATCACCAATCTTAAGATCGAGGTTCCGGGCCGATCGCGCCGTGATAATCGAATGCAGCCGATGCCCTTTGAAATCAATTTCAACTTTTGCCAACACTTTACCAAGAATGATAGTGGTGATGGTTGCAACAAATCGGTTACGAAGGCTCAATCCACCCGACAGATTTTTACCGATCGCCATTTCCGTCTCTTTGAATACCATATAAATATCACTGCCGACATTCAGATAGGAGGCCGACTCCGTCGTATCAATCACGGTAGAAGAAAAACGGATTTCTTCCGCTTCTATCGTGACAAGCGAAATATTTCCATCCGTTTCAATCTCTGTAATCTTTCCCCGTAACTGATTCATTTTATGAGATACCCATATTTTTCAAAAATGCCCTCTGCCTTTTTGCTGAACAAAAACTTATAAAATTTTTCGGCCGCTTCCATATGAGCCGTTTTGGTGATTATCACACCCTGGGCAATGGGTTCATATAAATTATGATCCACTTCTTTCCAGTGTCCCTTGCTTTTCATCCCCGGACTCAGCACTACCGACTTGGCCGTTAATGCAATATCGGCCGCACCGGATAACAGATACTGGTTTACTTGCGAGATGCTTTCTCCATAAACCAGTTTCGACTTTACCTTATCATAAAAGCCCGCTTTTTTCAAAGCCTCAACAGCGGCCACACCATAAGGCGCCGTTTGAGGATTGGCAATCGCTATTTTCGTTATGCCTTGGTTGGTCACCACCTTGATGCCATTTGACAAATCTGTACTCGCCAGAGTCCACAGGACCAGTTTACCGTAAGCATATACCTTGGGTTTATCTGCGGTTTGCCCTTCTTTGTATAAGGTTGCAGGATACTTCATATCTGCCGACAGAAATACATCAAACGGCGCACCCTGCCTGATTTGTGCCGTTAATTTACCCGATGAGCTGACAATCAAGGTAGTTTTAATACCCGTCTCCTCTGTAAATACCTTCTTCAACGCCTGCGTAACAAACTGTGCATTCGCCGCCACAGCTACACGCAATTCCTGGGAACTGGCTTTCGGGGGGATGGTTAGGGCAAACAGGATGATGATGAGGTGTGCGGTCAGACGGTGCCAAACCGTCAGATCGCTAAACCGTTTCAGGGCTAATATCATAACAAATTCTCAATTTTTTCCGGATCAATTACCTGATAGGATTCTTCTTAAAACCTATCCGTAGATAAATCCAACAATTCAAAAACCAACCTTCGGTTTTCAGAAAGGTAACGAATTATGAGGATCAAGAAGTTAGGAATTGGAGCAGAGCTTCAGGACCATGGCGTTACGAAGCGGAGCATCGTAACGAGAAATAATATTACGCTCGTGCTGGCGCCCTCGCCTGCACACACAACGGGCCTTTAGCGGTCTAACGGTTCTAACCGTCTGACCGCGAGCTCGTTAACTGCCGCTTCATATTCATCGGGGTTATTCACATTCCGCAACTCGTTAATATCCGGGGCATGCAAAAGTTCGGTATTCGAATTTATGAGCGCCTTTCTCGGACAGGTGTATCCCTGGCTCAAAAACTGCAAAAGTGCCGGGTAGCTGCGCGGTTCCCATATCGTTATCAGCGGTTCGGGGAATTCTCCTTTCGGATCGTAAAACGCCGTGGCTGCTTTCGATGGATTCCTGTTTTTAAGCAGAAAACCCAATGTTTCAGCAGAGAGATACGGGAGATCACAAGCCACTGTGAACCAGGCCGCATCCGGATCAGACTGGAAAGCGGAGAGAATCCCGCTCATGGGTCCAAGCCCAATAAAAGCGTCCTCAATCAACGAAAATTGATCATCCAGTTCACGTACCTGATCGTGATTGCAGGAGATAAATACCTCGCTACAATAATTCTTAAGTAGATCGTAAACATGCTCACGCTGGGTTTTTCCGTGGTATACCAAAGTGCTTTTATCCTTCTCCATTCGGACACTCTGCCCACCGGTCAACACAAGTCCTTTAATGGCAGGAATCCGCTCGACCAGGTATTTTCTTATGAATGCTGTTATGGCATCCGCATCATCAAACGAGAGGACGGGAATGCTTCTGAAGTTATCGAGATGATTTTGCAGGTAACCGGGAAGCTCTTTCTCCGCACTTCGTGTAAGGATAAGCCGCACGTCCGTCAGTCGATCCAGTTTCTTTTCAAGGGATTTCTCCGGATCGACAACCACGATCTGGCTCCGGGCTGTAAAATGGTTACCGTTGACCAGTACGAGATCCTGTCCGCCAAACATCGCCTTCAGTTCAAAGGAGGTCAGTTTTCTTCCGTAATCGGTATGAATGAAAGAACCATTATCTAGGAAATCTATCTCAGCGCCCGCACCGATTGCAGTTTCAACTTGAACAGAGTCGTCAGATTTGTGGCTGGCATCGATGTAGGCCGTTTTATAATCCGGAGTTACCCGTTTGATGATTTGCCTGACCAATTCTCGGATATTACCGCAGCGCGTACCCAGAATGGCCAGTTCATTCCGGCCGAACTGTCCGAGGTCGGGCCGCGCCAGTTTGTCGTGCTTTTGGTGATGTTTATGCTTCTCGTTTGAAATCATTTTTTCCACCTGTCTTTTCCATAAGCTTTGTTTCCCGAATGATGATGTCGTGCGAGAAAGCCTTGCACATATCATAAATCGTAAGTGCCGCGACACTTGCCCCGGTCAGGGCTTCCATCTCCACACCCGTCTTGGATGTGATCACCGCCGTGCAATCTATCACGACTTCCTTCTTGTCGTTAACATGAATTTCAACCCGACAATTCTCTATAGGCAACGGATGGCAAAGAGGGATGAGATCCCCCGTCTTCTTCGCTGCCATGGTTCCGGCGATGATTGCTGTTTGGAACACCGGTCCTTTTTTCGTGTGAATCTCGTCGCCGGACATCTTTTGCATGATTTCCTCGCCTAACACCACAATAGTTTGGGCACGGGCAGTTCGGCGCGTCACTTTTTTATTGCTCACATCCACCATTGCCGGGTTACCGGTTTGGGGATCGATGTGTGTGAATCGTTTTTCCTTTGTGGACATATCTTTTGCTACTCAGAAGCGATCAATGAAGGCGCCTGACGGCTTATAACCGTCTGACGCCGGTCTTTTCTCTCAGATAATGCACAACCTCCCTGACATGGTCAATAGTCTGAGCGATCTGCTCTTCGGTAGTAAACCGTCCCAGGCTGAAGCGTATTGAACTACGCCCGCGGTCGTCCGGCACTCCCATGGCTTTCAGAACATGGGATGGATCCAGGGATGCCGAACTGCAGGCAGAACCTGAACTCACGGCTACTTTTTTGTTCACCCTTCGGAGCAAGTCCGTTCCATCCACATCACCAAAAGAGATGTTCGTTACATGTGGCAATCGATTTTCAGGAGACCCATTCAAGGAGGTATCCTTTATTTCAAGGAGTCCCTGTTCCAGACGATCACGTAATATTCTGACCGTTTCCATAAACTGATCCATCTCCAAAGCGGCCAATTCCGCAGCTTTCCCAAACCCGACGATGCCGGGCACATTGAGCGTACCGCTGCGCATGCCGCGCTCGTGTCCGCCACCCTCAATTTGCCGGGCAAGTGACACTCCCGGATTCTTATAACTAACATACAACGCTCCAATGCCCTTTGGGCCGTACATCTTGTGCGCTGAGAGGGACAACAGGTGAATACCGTCTTGTCTGACACTAAACGGTATCTTGCCGGCAGCCTGAACGCCATCCGAGAAAAACAGTACATCATGTTTCGCAGCGATACGACCAATTTCTTCGATAGGCTGGACGATTCCGGTCTCATTGTTTGCATACATAATGGCGATCAGAATTGTATCCGGCAGGATTGCTTTCTCCAGTTCATCGAGATTGATCAGACCTTCGTTGTCTACGGAAAGCCGGGTTACTCTGCCGCCTCTTTTCTCAACAGCTTTACAGGTATCTAGCACGGCTCTGTGTTCCGTTTTGACCGTAATGATGTGATTGCCCTTATCGGAATACGATTCAAAAACACCCTTGACAGCGAGGTTATCCGCTTCTGTTGCGCCGCTGGTGAAAATAATCTCCTCCGGACTTGCACCTATTAACCTTGCCACCTGCTCACGTGCACGGTCAACCGCCTCTTCCGCCAGCCAGCCATACGCGTGGTTATGGCTGGCGGCATTGCCAAACATATCCGCGAAATAAGGCAACATCTCATCCATAACCCGCAGATCGCAGGGAGTCGTCGCGTTATTATCCAGATAGATGGGAAGATTCATCGGGTGTGTTTTTTCTTAAAATAAGACGCTGATGGAATATGTAAAACAGTTTAAAGACCAATCCTGGATTTAAAGGAACAAAACTGCCGGTTTAATGGATAAGGGAAATAATATTATCCCTTGTTATTTCTAGTTCACACAAGTGCATGTTTGAAAATAACCCGATTGGTGGCGGAGGCTCTCTTGCTTAGCTTCGGCCGAGTTCCATATTGCGCGCCACGTATTTGCCGAGGATGTCGAATTCTAGGTTTACAGAATCGCCGACTTTTAGCGTCTTTACGTTGGTATGCTCAAAGGTATACGGAATGATAGCGACTGTGAAATTTTCATCAGTAAGCCGTGCAACCGTCAGGCTGATTCCATCCACTGATACGCTGCCGCGGCCTACAAGAAGATGGGCAAAATCGGAAGGATAACGGATCCGGATCAGGTAATCTGTACCTTCCTTGTGAATGTCTCCGACGCTGCCGGTGATATCGACATGGCCCTGTACGATGTGGCCGTCCAAGAGCTGGTTCAGGCTCAGGGATCTCTCAAGATTGACTACTTGGCCCTCTCCCAATTGGCCGAAAGTTGTTTTTCGCAGCGTTTCCTCAACCGCCTGGACAGTGAAATCCCGATCGGTTTTCTTGACAACTGTCTGGCATACACCATTTATGCAAATGCTGTCATCGACTTCCAGAAGGTCTGAGATCTCGCTGTTGATTGTGAATTCACGTCCGCCATCCAGCTCGTTAATGGTCTCAATATGACCGATGTGTTCGATTATTCCGGTAAACATGGTTTCTATAATTTATAAATATCCGGTAAAGAGAAGATCATTGCCGACCGACCGCCAGTGTGTCTTGCGGAAAGTGATCACCTCATCAAGCCCGTCAATACCGAGTCCGAGGATGGAGCGTGTGCCACCTCCAAGCAGCTTCGGAGCCACAAAAAGATGGAGCTTATCCACCAGGTTATTCCTGATAAGTGAACTTGCAAGCCTGCTTCCGGCCTCCACAAGAACAGAAGTAATTGGGACATCAGCCAGGCGATTCAGAGCCTGTTCCAGGTCTGAGTGACCGTTCACTTCAGATACCAGGATGGTCTGTCCCCTGAAGTAATTAGGCTGTAGTATCTTTAGCATGGGATCGACCGTTTCGCCCGCTTTTTCTTTGTTGTGAGTGATCACGATCGTCTTCTCCTCATGTTGATCAGTGAAAAGATCGAGTTCATGCGGCAGGCTGAGATTTCCATCGATAACGATGCGATACGGCTGGCGCCCTTCAACCTGTCTTACCGTCAGTCTTGGGTTATCCAGCAGAGCTGTGTTACGGCCAATCAATACGGCATCATATTCGCTTCTCCATTGATGAACGAGCGTTCGTGCCTTCTCCCCCGTGATCCATTGTGATTCTCCACTCGGAGCAGATATGTACCCATCAAGTGTCTGTGCAATCTTCAGCGTGACAAACGGCTTATGATACTTCTGAAAATAGATGAAAAATTCGTTGAGTTGTTCAGCCTCATTCTGCAACAAACCGACATCTATTTTTTTTCCGGCCTGGAGCAGTATTTTGATACCCTTGCCATTTACAGCTGGATTGGGATCCAGCATCGCTGCAACTACCCGTTTTACAGGGGTTTCACTCAATGCCACTGCGCATGGTGGAGTTTTACCGTGATGAGAGCACGGTTCGAGCGTCACATAGACCGTTGCATCGACCAGCTCGGCAGGTTCGGTGACCGATTTCAGCGCGTTGATCTCGGCATGGGCTTCTCCAAACCGTTCGTGGTATCCCTGCCCGATCTTTTTCCCGTCTTTTGACACAATGACACACCCAACAAGAGGATTGGGGGCAACATACCCCTTGCCTTTCACGGCAAGCTTTAAAGCCTGTCTCATCCAGTGTACGTCGGTATCTGTGAATATGTCTTTGGATGTCGTTGGCATATTAGATCAGGTAGAATTTATATGTCTTGTGGCAGCTTAAATAAAAGCTACATAACCAGAATGGCAAACCCAAGGATGGTTGTCGTTATCGTGCCAAATAAAAAAGGCAGAACGGGGAACCCATCCTGCCTTTTAATAGTCAGACAATAAATTATCGCAGGAGTTCAGCCCGGTTATCTACAATAGCTGCGTTTTTCTTGAGCTGATCGATCCATGTTTGTCCGAAGACTCGCTGCTTTTGCTGTTCAAGCTGTTGCCGAATCTGTTGGCGATTGGCATCGGTCATCTTTGCCGGATCAGCCAAGGTTCGTTTGGTTACCTGAATGACATACACGGCTGATTCACCAGCAAGAGGTCCGGTGACCTTGTTCAATTTGGCATCAAATACATCTCCAATGATCTTGGGCTCGCGGCCGCCATTGGGGATAAACTGACCACTGAACGTTATGTTTTCTGCGGTATAAACTTTGAGGTTTTCAGCCTTGGCAAGAGCATCCAGGGTGGAGTGTTGTTTCATCAGGTCATCCACCTTCTGCATCAGTTTCTTCTGACGGAGTTGAGAACGAACAGCAGGGGTGATCTGGGCTTTTATATCATCAAAAGGACGGATACCTGCAGGTTTAATACTGTTCACCTTGAAGATCACAAATTCATTGGGGAGCTCGATCGTCTTGGAAATCTTTCCCTCCTCTGAACGCTCCAGAGCATTAAGCATCTGCTGACTTTGTCCAATGCCAGCAATAAAAGGTGTCCCTTCGGTTGCTATGGTGTGTTGGATTTTCAGGTGTTCCTTTTGTGCTTCCTGCTGGAAACTGGTTTGTGAGGCATAGTAGCTGAAGTCGTCGGCATTACTTGCAACCTTATCGATGGTATCCAGCGGATCGGCTGTGACATCCCGGCTCATATCGGCAAAGAGCACTTCTTTATGACCTTTGACCGTACGTTCTCCCAGTTTTTTGATCAGGTGGACCCGACCGTCCATCGATATCACATGGCTGACTTCACCCGTCTTCATATCAAAGACGATATCATACGGTTTCCGTATTTCAGATTTTTTTATCCAGCTTTTGACAAACGGTGTTGCCGACTGGTTATCAGCAAGGAAAGTTGAGTCATTTTTGGCAGCAGCGAACTGATCGCGAAGTTTTTTCACCTCATCGATCGTGCGAACCGTGTCTTTATGGGTCGGTGCCTTGCTAAAGGTCACATATTCGAAGTCCCATGTCTTGTCGCGGTGAAACTCGTCTTTGTGCTTTTCATAATAGGTGCGCAGATCCGAATCGGTTACCTGGATCGTGGAGTCGGGAATCGAAGCATATGGAAACCGAACAAAGTTGAAGTCACCAGTAGAGTTTTGCCGTTCCCAGGCTTGTTCGACTTCCAGGTTGCTCACTGGCAGAGCCGATTGAATGTAATTGCCAAGCTTCTCGCGACGGCGTTTATCACGCAGCTCATGTTCGATGGCAATCCATGCCTGGGTATTTTCAGGGGAATTGATGGCCGCCTGAAGAGCTACGCGGTCGATGGAACCGTCTTTTTTGCGGAATTGTTGCGCAATGAGCGGATCGGGATTTTTACCCGTAACCATATCAACGATCTCTGCATCGGTGACCGTGATCCCCAGATCTTTCATTTTGTCTTTCAGAATCTGGTTCAGCACCAATTGGTTCCAGGCAAGATCTTCATAATAGGCCTGCATCTCAGAAGAAGCGCCGTTGCCCTGACTCCCAGCGCGTTCCAGATAGTTATTTACAAGCTTGTTGTATGATTCTACGGATATAGGATGGCCATTAACCGATCCAAGGTTTTGTGGTCCGCTCATGATAGCATTAAATACTTTGGTATCACTGAGACCCCACAAGATTCCAAACGAAACGATCAAGAGCCAGAGAATATACTTGGTACTGGCTCTCATTTTTTCCATTACACCCATGAAAAAAGCCCTTTAGATGGTGTTAATCTGATTAAAAAATAAGTGTTGTAGTACAAATTTCTTTGAATAAGCCTCAAAATATACTACTTGGACTCACCAAGAGCAACGAATAACACCCATCTATTCATATGTTCAAAGTCAGAATAGTTTGATTGTCACGTAACGCAGATAATCCTGGGGGCGGTTATTAAAATGGCGCATAACCTTTTGCAAGTTGCCAGACAGACTGTCCAGGTTGTTATAAAGGTGATCGTCATTGACCAGTTTTCCCAACGTACCCTGCCCATTGTTGATTTTGGTAAGAATCTGATTGAGTTGACCGGAGACTTTGTTGAGGTTCTCGGACATCTCTCCGATCCGTTTTGAGCTTACCTGGAGATTGGTAATCAGCGAATCCAGTTTGTTCCGGTTTTTTGTGCTCAGAGTGTCAACATTTCCGAGGATATTCTTGAAATGGGTTATTGACGCCTGGATATCCTGGTTTTTCTTTTTCAGGATGTCATCTAACTGTGCGCTGCTTGCCTGGAGATTGCTCAGTGTTCCGGACAGATTTTTCTTCACATCATTGTTGAGTATCTGATTGAGGCTGAGAATCAGACCATTGACATTATTGGACACCTCGGCCACTTTATCGCCAATTGTCAGACCTTTTTTCTGAATTTCGCTGAACATACCCTGATCATAAACACCTGTGATCCGGTTCCCGTCGTGCAACATGCGGGCAGAGTTTCCCCTCTGAATGACCACAGCCTTGCTGCCAAGAAGGTCCGTGGACCGGATATAGGCCTTTGAATCGGCCGGTATTTTAAGATCATCATCCAGGCTGAGGATAACGCGGACGCTGTCGCTGGGCAAGAGTCTCATACTCTTAACCGAACCCACGTTAACTCCGTTGATGTAGATCTGTTTGCCAGCCGTCAAACCGTCTGCCTGAGGGAAGACGCATACCAGGTTTTTAGAGGTGTTAAAGATGGGTATACCTCGCATGTAGCGGAAACCAAGGATTCCAATTATAAGGGCCCCAACGATTGTGAGACCGATTTTTATTTCGTTTTTGGTGAATTTCAAAACCGTATTTTTTTCGTTAATCGTAACAAATTAGCTGATCAAATATTCTGATGCTTTTATAAACTCGCGGAGATTCTCCTGCGTTGCATGTTTCATTTCATCTAATGTGCCTGACCAGCTGATCTCCTGGTTATCGATGTAAGCGACCTTTTCGGCCACTTTAAGAACACTGTGAATGTCGTGCGTAACCACAATGGAAGTGATATCGAGGCTGTCGGACATATAATTGATCAGGTCGTTGATCTCATCGGAAGTCAGCGGATCAAGGCCGGAAGTGGGTTCGTCGTAAAGCAGGTAATCCGGTTCGGTTACAATGGCACGGGCCAGACCAACGCGTTTGCGCATCCCACCCGAGAGTTCAGCGGGCGACTTATCCCCGATGCTTTTTAAATCGACCATCTCCAGACTTCGACTGGCACGTTCCTGTATCTCATCCTCTTCCATCACTTTAAAATAACGCAGCGGGAAAGCCACATTTTCGAAGGCACTGATGGAATCGAACAGGGCAGCTCCCTGAAAGAGTACTCCGAAACGTTGCCGCAGCTTTCTAAGATTCACATAATCCTGTTCAAAAATATTTTGTTCGTCTATCTTGATATATCCCTCGTCCGGAGTCAGCAAGGCATTAAAATGCTTAAGAAGTACGGATTTCCCGGAACCTGATTTCCCGATCACTGCGAGTGTCTCCCCGTCATTTACATCCAGGTTCACATTCTCCCAGATGAGATGAGATCCAAAACTTTTTTTAAGATTTCTGATTTCAATCATAACAAAAACTTACGATTCCGACCGGTGTTTCGAAATAACGTCTCAAATTTAACATTTTTATCAACGGTGCAGAAGTATTATGCCCAAAAGACTTACAATAGAATACTTGCAAGAATAAGATCCGCGAAAAGAATATAGATGCAACTCAAAACCGTTGCCTGGGTTGTGGCTTTACCGACACCCTCTGCCCCTCCGATTGCATAATATCCTTTATAACAAGCAATTGATGTAATAATAAATCCAAAAACCAGTGATTTAGTCAGTCCAAAAACTACGTCGGAGCCGAAGAAATATTGCTGTGCACCCGTCATAAACTCGGCCGGAGCAAGTGTCCCAAGCAATGCTCCTGAGGATATTCCACCCAGAATACCCGACGTTAAAGCAAATACATAGAGTATTGGGAACATGGCGATTCCGGCAACCAGCCTGGGCATGACCAGATAGGTAACCGAGTTAAAACCCATTGATTCGAGTGCATCGATTTGTTCGGAAACCCGCATGGTGCCAAGTTCTGTAGCTATTCTTGCCCCGACACGTCCGGCCAGAACAAGGCTGCTGATAACGGCTGCCAACTCAATAACTGTCGACTGAGTAACGATGGCACCAATAGTCGATTTGGGAATCAGCGAAGTTGTCAACTGATATGAGGTCTGTATGGTCATAACAGACCCGGTAAATACACCGGTCAAAAGGATGATAGGCAGGGAATCATATCCTGTTTTAATCATCTCAAGCAGCAGATTGCCACTATAGGTCTTAAATTCGGTTGACGACCTTAACGTCTTGTATAGAAGATTACTAAATCGTCCTAGTTCTTCGAATAAATTCATGTAATATGATATTTGGGATCACCAAAATAGCCGCATGTGTTGGTGAACGGGTCTAATCTGCCCCGACCCGTTTTGAGTAAACCGGATCTCCGGTCATCGATTCACAAGTTCAATTGCCAATATACGGCCTCTTTTGCATTTCATGCGCATAAAATTTGGATTATATTGCAAACGTTTGCATAACCAAACTCAGCTAATCCATAGATGCGCTTTAAACTATCAGTATGGCTGATACTGGCCCTCTTACCCGTAACCGCCATGAGCCAGTCTGCCATTCATTCAACGTATCGATTTCTTCTGATCCCGCCATCGGCGTATGCTTCAGCTTTGGGAGGCAACGGAGTGTCTCTGAAACATGGCGATTTCTCAATGATGACGCTCAATCCGGCCTATATCAGCGCAGAAGACCACCGTCACTTTGCATTATCGTACATAAATCACATCTCGGATGTCAACATGGGAATGCTGAGCGGTGCGTGGGATTTTCCCGGTATTGGTACCCTGGGGGGGAACTGCGTTATCTTAATTACGGAAAACTGATTCGTGCCGATGCAGAGGGAAATAAGATAGGTACTTTTCAGGCTTATGATATGGCACTCAGTGTGGCCATGAGTCGTAATCTTATACCTCATTTGCGTTATGCCGGTGGTATCACACTCATTCGGTCGTCCTATGGACAGTACCAGTCGTCGGCTGTTGGAATCATGGCCGGAGTGTGGTATGCAATACCGGAGAAAGATCTGACTCTGGGGGCATCGGTTACGAATCTGGGTGCGCAGGTCCAGACTTTCGACGGGATAAACGAGCCTTTGCCCCTTGATATACGGGTAGGCGTCTCTAAACGAATGGAGCACACGCCTCTGAGGCTCTCACTTACTTTACATTCACTCAATCGCTGGCAATTACCTACGGTTACCGACACCCGTAAACCGACATTATCACAGAATTTAATGCGTCATGTGGAACTGGGAGCTGAACTTTTGTTGAGTGACAATGTGCAGATCGGCCTGGGATATAATCGTCTGCGGCATGAAGACCTGAAGTCAAGTAACCGACTTGACCTCGCCGGAACCAGTATCGGAATCATTATTCGTACCAAGCATTTTAATTTCGATATCAGCCGTAATTCGTGGAGCAGTGCCGGAGGTCTTCTGCAGTTGAGCATCCAGACTACACTGTGATTTGAAGTACTTGAAAGTGCCTTAAGTACTTTAGACGCTGCTAAATACGTATAAGTACTCAAATTCATTTCCAATGAATCGACGTTATAAATCGATATACCGGTTTGGGGGAGATTTTCTTAGGACGCGCATCCTTATAGCCTCTTTATTCCTGTTGTTTGTATTTGTTATCGGGACCCTTGGCTATCATATTATGGAGGGAACAACCTTCTTCGATGGTTTCTACATGACTTTCATAACTATCACGACCATCGGTTTTAGTGAGATCAAGCACTTTTCGACAGGCGGTCGCATATTAACGATCGTACTTGCTATATTTGGGATAGGTTCCATCGCATATATTGCCTCACAAGCGACTCAGGCGATTTTTGAAAGCGAACTGATATTGAAACGTGCGTTACGACGCAAACTGGATCACATGCAGAATCACCACATTATTTGCGGATATGGACGGATTGGAAGGAGAATAGCCGAAGTTCTTGCCGAATCGGACATTGAACTGGTGGTTGTCGACAATCGTCCCGAAACCATAGCCCGTCTCCGGGAGCGGGGGATTCCATATGTGGAGGGCGACGCTCGTGAGGAAGAGACCCTGAAACGGGCCGGTATCGAAATGGCACGCGGACTCGTATGCTCTCTATCAAATGATGAGGTCAATGTATTTGTCACGCTCATTGCCAGGGAACTGAATAGCAGACTTTTTATCCTGGTCCGTACGAATCAACAGCAAAATACGCGCAAGATACTGCGTGCTGGTGCGGATAAGGTTATTTCTCCTTACGAGATTGGCGCCGACCGTATGGCAAATGTTATATTACGACCCAATGTGGAACTGTTTGTTGACCGGATAGTCAAGTATGCCGACGAAGAACATTTTTTTGAAGAAATTCTAATCACGGAAGGTTCGGTTCTGGACGGTAAGACTATTGCCGAAGCCGACATTCGCAGTAAGTATAATCTGATGGTGGTCGCTATCATACCGGCAAAAACCGGCAAGATTATGTTTAATCCGGGCAGCAAAGACAGGCTCGCCATCGGTGACACCCTGATTGTGCTGGGCGAACGTGAACGTATTGACCGGATGCGGGAAGAGGCTTGCGGCGATCGTCGAACATTGGCTGATCGGGTGGCTGGAGCCGATTATCTGAAATTGAAAATGAAGTCCGGTACAGCGGGCAAAAAGTAAAGGAATATGATTCGATATCTCACTGCTGGCGAATCTCATGGACCAGAGTTGACAGGGATTGTGGAAGGCGTACCGGCAGGTCTGCCTTTGACGGAGGACGAAATAGCTCATCAACTGGCAAGGCGCCAGAAAGGATACGGACGCGGTGGCCGGATGGCCTTCGAAAAAGATCGTGCCATATTTGCATCCGGGGTTCGTTTCGGGAAGACGATGGGTGATCCTATCTCCATGAGGCTGTTAAACCGGGCGTATGAGAAAGACAGTGCCGGCTGGCCCAAAGTCATGTCGAAGGATGGGGAGGGTAGCGATGTTGAACGAATCACGATTCCCCGCCCCGGGCATGCTGATCTGGTGGGCGTACAAAAGTACCGGTTGGATGATATCCGCCCTGTTATTGAACGTTCGAGCGCACGGGAAACCGGCATGCGGGTCGCATGTAGTGCCGTGGCCCGGTCTTTTCTCCGATATTTCGGAATTCAAATAGGTGGCCACGTTTTGCGAATCGGCAGTGTAGGCGAGGAAGATTGGGAGTCGGTCAGAGCCCGCACCGAATCCATACTGGCAAAAGGTGCTGAAGCTGTTTCAGATGCTGCAGATGAATCAGAAGTCCGTTGCCTGGATTCCGGATTGACGGAACAGATGATCGAGGAGATAAAAAAATTCAGAAAGATGGGCAGCTCCCTTGGCGGCATTTATGAGATTATCGTAACAGGACTTCCAGCCGGGCTCGGAAGCTATGTCCACTGGGATCGCAAACTGGATGGCCAGCTCGCACAGGTTATTATGGGAACTCAGGCCATGAAAGGTGTTGAAATCGGGTATGGTTTTGAAGCTGCACATCACGGTGGTCATGAAGTACACGATGAGATAACCTGGGATGGACAGACCTATCGCCGGGCTACCAACCGGGCGGGTGGTATAGAAGGTGGGATGACTACAGGAATGCCTCTGATCATCCGGGGAGCGATGAAACCTATTCCAACCATGCTGACACCACTGAAAACGGTTGATATCGATCAGCATGAAGTGACGGAAACACGTTATGAACGTTCCGATGTTTGTGCATTGCCCCGCGCGGTTGTCGTCATTGAGAATATCATCGCACCGGTCCTGGCCAATGCGTTTTTGGAAAAGTTCGGTGGTGATTCCATAAAAGAAATCGAAGAACGTTACAGGGAAAAGTATCCTTTGATTCAGTGAACGTTCATGACCGGTTGATGTATTGATATGAGCGACAACATGATCAAACGATTACAGGGGTATCTTGAGAAGGATCCTCATGATACGTTTACGAGATTTGCCCTTGCTCTGGAATACGTGAAAGGAAGCGAACCGGAGAAGGCAAGAATGCTGTTTGAGCAGATCCTCGGCGATGATCCGGAGTATGTTGGTACTTATTATCATCTGGGTAAGTTATATGAGCAGATGAATGCAACAGACCTGGCACGCGATACGTATCAAAAAGGTATCCAGGTGGCTCAAATAGCCGGTGACCCCAAATCACTTGCTGAATTGAAGGAAGCATTGCAAGTTCTGGAATGGTCACAGGAATGAGAATTGCATTTGCCGATGAGTTCGATTGAATTCTTCTGATTAAATATTCACCGAATAATTAAGAAGCCGGACGCATGATTAAGAAGATATTTGAAATAGTTGCTGTGGGTTTTACGGCGGTTATGCTTTTAACCGGGTCTCCGGTACTTGCTCAGCAAAAAAGTCAGCCGCACGAACATGTAGTTGAATCCGGAGAGACACTATACAGCATTGCACAGCAATATCATGTAACGATTCAGGATCTGATGAAATGGAACCATCTGAATAGCAATGATATTCAGATCGGCCAACAACTGCAGGTCGGCCCGCCGGAACAGCAAACTACCGGTGCCCAGGAACCCTCAGCCGGGAAGCATATGGTTAAAAAGGGGGAAACACTTTTCAGTATTGCCGAACAGTATGGAGTGAGTGTCGGTCAGTTAAAATCATGGAATGATCTTCAGAATAATGCACTCCATGTTGGTCAGATCCTTGTGATTCAGAAAGGGAGTCAGCCGAAAGCGGAAGCTAACACCCCGCCACCACCGCCCAACACCACATTCCTGCAGAATAACTCAGGACAGACCCAGGTATATACGGTAAAGAAGGGAGACTATCTTGCCCTGATCGCTCAGCGTTTTAATATGACCGTCAGCGAGCTGAAATCCCTGAATAGCCTGAAATCAAACGTGATTCATGTTGGCCAGCAACTTCGGGTTACCGGAGGATTGTCAGCGCCATCAGTAGCGGAAAATACAAAAGCCTCTACGCCCCAGGGACGATTTGCCACCTATGAAGTGAAACGGAGTGAAACGGTATCGGATTTGCTCAAAGAATTCCAGATGGATGAGAATGATTTTACAGCTCTCAATCCAGATTTTCAGGGTTCACAACTAAGCAGAGGGCAGAAGGTACTCGTACTGCTGCCGCCGACCGTCCATCATCCCGATCCCTATCGCGTGGACAACCAAATGAAACGGGTTGGGATAACGCCGGTTGAAGTATATCCGGACAGTGCCATTGCCATACCCACAACAAGTGGGCAATTGTATAACCCCAATGCCTTGACTGCCGGGAATTCGACGCTGCCTCTCGGTAAGGTCGTATATGTGGAAAATCCGCAAAATGGCAGGGGGATATACGTGGTCATCAACGATCGCATTCCTGGCGATGCCATTAAGTTGTCGCGCAAGGCATACCAGGACTTAGAACTAAGTGTGGGACAGGCAGGTGTTAAAATTACGGAGGTTCAATGAATCCCGTTTCTTCGGCCATACAACGGTACTATCGTTCCAGTCGAAGTGCAGTTTTTAGCTATTTGGTCAGTCTGCCTTTGTTGATTCTGTATGAGTTGTTGATTTATCTGACCGAGGCGAATCCAAGTCATTATGTCCGCATCGAAGCCGATGTATGGATTAAAAGCCTGTTGTCTTTTTTGGGATATAACAGCGTGGCCCTCACCTTTGCACTGGCACTGCTTATTGGTGTGTTCCTTTTCATAAAAGAACGTAAGAAAGAGATACATCTTCAATTCAGCCATTTTGTGTTTCTTGTAATCGAATCATTGGTTTATGCCGTAGTGTTGGGGTTGCTCATATCACGACTTACATCGGTATTAACTACTAACGCAGCGCTTCAGGGCAATAGCCAGGTACAGCTGAGTCCGATTCAGCGATTTGCATTATCCCTGGGGGCCGGATTGTATGAAGAACTGGTTTTTAGACTGGTTCTGGTAAACGTACTGCTCTATATCTTCCGCCTGCTTAAATTCAGTACTTTTGTGCGGTATTTTATTGCCGTCGTATTAGCGGCTTTCCTGTTTAGCCTGGCACACTACACGGGACCATTAGGAGATCCCTTCACGATCTATTCTTTTCTGTTCCGCTTTTTCTTTGGTTTGGCTCTTACCCTGATTTATGTGACAAGAGGATTTGGCGTTGCCGCATGGACGCATGCGCTCTACGATACATTATTAATTTTTATAGTTTAATTACGTATTGTTCCATTACATTGTTAAAGTATTCTATCAATTGGTAAGAAAAGATCTTGTCATCCCATCCAATAATAAAGCTCGAGACAGGTTATTATAAGCAGAACCTAATTTTAGTTGCGAGCAGGTCTTTTTAAGCCATTGTTAAGCGGGCAATTTTTTTTGTTATTGTTTGCCCAAGTAGTTACGTTGATAAAAGATAAATCGGGATCTGAGCACATCTTATTTTATTATGCCGGAACTGACTAAACAAGAATATCGAAAACAGCAGGATTTCAAAGAAGAAATGCTGCCTCATCTGGATGCACTATATCATTTTGCGGTCCGACTGTGTATGGATCCGGAAAATGCAGAAGATCTGGTACAGGATACGGTTGTGAAAGCATATCGTTTCTTTAACAGTTATGAAAAAGGTACAAATGCACGTGCCTGGTTGTTTCGTATATTGAAGAATTCTTATATCAATCAATACCGGAAACAGTCGAAGCAACCTTACAAAGTCGATTATGATGAAGTATCTTCGTTTTATGAGTCAATTCGCAGTGAACGCACTGATACGACTGATTTAGAGGAACTTCTTTACCGGGAGATGCTCGATGATGATATCACTGGCGCCCTGGAAAGACTTCCGGAAGATTTCAGGACCGTCGTCCTTTTGTGTGATGTGGAAGGATTTACTTATGAGGAAATAGCCAACATGCTGGATGTTCCCATAGGTACTATACGGTCACGTTTACACAGAGGTCGAAACCTTCTGCGTTCTGCTCTTATGGAATACGCAGAGAGGCGTGGCTATCACTTCGACTGAATATAAAAACGACAGTTTTTTAACTTTCTATTGCGTGCATCAGAGGTAGTTCAATTCGGAAGGTAGTGCCTTGTCCTGGAGTAGATGAAGCGACAGATATTTTGCCGCCATGATACTCTTCGATGATTCTCCTTGTGAGGCTTAAACCGAGTCCCCATCCGCGTTTCTTGGTGCTGTAACCAGGTTTAAATATCTCTTTCTGATATTTCTTCTCAATACCCTTGCCAGTATCACTGATCTCAATGATCACATGATCTTCTATTTTTTGTGTGGAGACTGATATTTCCGGATTGGTTTTATTGGTTTCGAGAGCATCAAGTGCATTTTTGATCAGATTTTCAATGGCCCACTGGAAGAGATCAGGGTTCAGACGCAGTTTTGTTTCCGTATTAATGTGATCTGCAAAATGGATCTGTTTACCAACCTTGGGCTTGCGCATCTCCATGTACCGAATCACCTCCCGCAAGGATGGTTCCAGGCGGACATTATTGAGCTCCGGCTCTGAACCGATCTTGTTAAAACGATCGGCCACTTTCTGCAGCCTCTTCACATCTAATGAAAGTTCATGAGTGATGTTCAGGTTTTGTTCGTCATCCAGGCTGTCTTTAAGAAGAGCGATCCAACCCATCAGGCTCGAAATAGGTGTCCCAAGCTGGTGGGCTGCTTCTCGTGCCATGCCAACCCATAAGCTCGACTGCTCGTTTTTCCGGATGCTGCTCCAACTGGAATACGCGAGTGCCAGAAAAACCGCAAGAAGGCTGAACTGCAGGTAGGGCAAATAACGCAATAAAGTGATCGTCGAACTTTCTCCGTAAAAGACATACTGTTTTTGCCGTTTCGGACCGTCTCCGATTTCTATGGCAATTGGCTGGTTCATCTCAGCCAATTGATCTAAAGTGGTTCTGTTGACTTTCTTTTGTTCGATGTTTCGTGTGTTCAGTACAGTGCGATTGCTGTCGGTCAGGATGGATGGAATTTCAAAACGGTTTTTGATGATAAGTTCATTTGTTACAAAATCAACGGCCGCATTGGCCAGATCCGCCTCGCTTCGGTCAATCACATCGATCCAGTGCACCTTGTTGGTTTGCGAGATCTGTGACGATGTGGAGATTTCTTTGGTTACTTCCTTTAGTTCGTTTCGTATAGGCTGGTTCTGTGGACTCCCGTTATATTCAATTGCCTTTGCCCAGAGCTGCACACTGAGGCGCTCCTTTTTCTTCAACTGTCCCACCAGTATCTGCGTGTAGAAGAAAGATCCCAGTCCAATTACTACCAGCAGCAGGATAAGGACCATCTTTACGCCAGATGAGTTCAAAGTGAATTTCATCGCAAACCGGAATAAAGTTAGAAATACCGTTACCAGGTGTTAAACGTACATACAGCAGGGTTGGTTTACAACAGTTTTATGAATTAATGGCATTAATAGCCCAAAATGAGGTGTTTTGGACTCTCTGATGAACGGCTTTGCAAGTTTGTTCAATTTTATCAATCGGATCGGGAGAGAAGAATCTGTCGATGGAAAAGGTGGGGTAACTCCTGATATGGATGATAGGGAATAAGGTGGGTGTTGACGTATGTTTCATCAACAGCAAGTGGTTTCCTTGCGATACGTCTGTAGAGACCTTCTATAAGCCTCCTCCAGGGGGGGGAAAGTCACTATCCCGGGTTATTGGTACAGTCTAAATATAAAAAGGGATATCTGTTTAAGTTCAGATATCCCAAAATGTTGAACGGAATTATATGAATGATCAGGCGATCGGTCCGGTCCGTTAGGCTGATGCCTTTCGTTTTTCATACACCGGGGGTGCCTTCTCTTCAATGGTGGCACGCGTGATGATACAGCGCTCGATGTTCTTCATGGTCGGTAACGTGAACATGATATCCAGCATGGCACGCTCCATGATAGAACGAAGACCGCGGGCGCCTGTCTTACGGGTAAGAGCCTTTTCCACGATGGCATCAAGGGCTTCCTCCTCGAATTCCAGGTCGATACCTTCAATGGCAAACAACTTCTTGTACTGCTTGGTGATCGCGTTCTTAGGTTGTGTAAGAATATCCACCATGCTTTCACGTGACAACTCATGTAATCCGGCGATGACAGGCAAACGACCGATCAGTTCCGGAATCAATCCGAACTTTTGCAGATCCTCGGGTTCCACATGGATGAATATATCCGGATCATCTTTGTCGAACTTGTGTCCCTCAGAGCGCTGGAAGCCCATCGCTCCAGTAGACATGCGTCGGGCAATGATCTCAGAAAGACCGTCAAAGGCGCCGCCGACGATGAAGAGGATATTTTTTGTATCAACGTTGATAAAGCTCTGTTCCGGGTGTTTCCGTCCGCCTTTTGGCGGGACATTGGCTACAGTGCCTTCCAGAATTTTCAGAAGTGCCTGTTGGACACCTTCACCGGATACATCGCGGGTAATGGATGGATTGTCCCCCTTACGGGCAATCTTGTCGATTTCATCGAGATAAATAATACCGCGCTGCGCGCGCTCCACGTCGTAGTCGGCAACCTGCAGGAGATTGGAGAGAATGCTCTCCACATCTTCACCCACATATCCCGCTTCCGTAAGGGCCGTTGCGTCAGCGATGCAAAATGGAACGTCGATAATGTCGGCGAGTGTCTTTGCCAAAAGGGTCTTTCCACAACCGGTTGGACCAATGAGCAGTATGTTGCTTTTCTCGATATCGATCTCGCCGAGTGTATGGTCCATCTCGCTGCTGATACGTTTATAGTGGTTATAAACAGCAACAGAAAGTGTTTTCTTTGCGTAGTCCTGTCCTATGACGTACTCGTCGAGTCGGGACTTCAGCTCGATGGGTTTCAGAATAGGTTTATAGCTCTCTGCGCGTTTACGGGCACGTGTAGCCAGATCGCTTTTAACGATACCACTGGCGTCCGCAACACACCGGTCGCAGATATATACGTCTGGTCCGGCGACCATGCTGTTCACTTCGTAATTGGAACGGCCGCAGAAAGAGCAATAGATAACTTTGGGATCGTGTTTATCGCTCATGCCTCAACAGTGGGGGTAAAAATTTCAATTTAACTATTTTTTCTTTTCACGTCGGAGGATACTATCCACCAACCCGTAGTCCAGAGATTCATTTGCATCCATCCAGCGGTTACGATCTGAATCTTTCATAACCTGTTCTACATCCTTCCCGGTATGTGAAGAAATGATTTCACTAAGTGTTTTTTTGATGCGTACGATTTCTCTTGCTTCAATCTCGATATCACTAGCCTGACCCTGTACACCTCCCAGTGGTTGATGGATCATCACTCGTGCATTCGGTAATACATGACGCTTACCCTTGGCACCGGCTGTCAACAGCACAGCACCCATCGAAGCGGCCATACCCATGCAAAATGTAGCCACATCACTTTTTACAAATTGCATGGTATCATAAATTGCCAAACCGGATGATACGACACCACCCGGACTGTTTATATAGAAATTAATATCCTTCTCTGAATCTTCAGAATCAAGAAACAGCATTTGGGCAATAATATTACTGGCGACGGTATCATTGACTGGTGTCCCCAAAATGATGATCCGGTCTTTTAAAAGCCGGGAGTAAATATCATAAGCCCGTTCTCCCCGGCCGGTGGTTTCAATGACCATTGGTACGAGCTGATTATAAGTTTTGCCCGCCATATCAGTACTCAGGTCATATAAAGGTTGTTTATCAATAATCATATGATCATTCCTCTGAATTTTTATTGTGTTTCTTCTGAAACGCATCTTTGTCCATTTCGTTCAGAGAAACTTCGTCCAGCAGTTTTTTCATGAGTTTATCGCCTCTGATGTTTAAACGCAACTGGTTGAGCATGTCGCCCGAACCGGCATAAATCTGTTTCAGAGAAGCGGCATCGAGTCCATACTGCTTGGCTTCCTGGCCGAGAAACTCATCCAAATCGTTTTCTTCGACCTCAATCTCGTATTTTTTTTCGAGATTTTCCGAGATAAAAAACCACTTCGCCTCATCAACGGCTCTTTCCTTGTTTTCTTCTTTATATTTTTCTTCTTCAAAATCAGCCGGCAGACGATCACCATACCGGTTCTTCACCTGTTCAAGATAGCCATTGAGGATGCGTTCAACCAGGGTTTGAGGAACGTCAAACTCCTGCTTTTTGACATATTCATCACGAATCTGCTGTTGAGCCAGTTGTTTCGCTGTCTGATCATAATAATCCTGGATCCGGCTTTTCATATATCCGCGGAAACTGTCCTCATCTTCAGCCTCTCCATTGGACTGTCTTTTGATGATTTCCTCATTCAACTCAGGGGTTTCCTTGGTTTCCACTTTTTTGATCAGAATACGAAATTTAGCAGGTTCCTCTTCCGAACCGAGATCGGCATCGACTGTTTCGCCGACTTTTTTCCCGATTAGTGCTAATTTCAGGTTATCGTCCTGCACATTTTCAAGATTAACCTTTTGATCCTTATCGGTGTCGTCTTCCTTCGGATTACCCTCTTCGTCCAAAGCGGTGGCATCGAAGGTAACCTGGCTTTTTTCACCGGAGGCCTCCTCGGTTTCAACCCATTTTGCTTCGTGCTCGAGCATGTGTTCGATTTCCTTGTCGACATCTTCGTCGGTGACATCGTGCACAAGCATATCGACAGTGATTTCCTTGGGCTCGATCAGCTCGAATTCAGGTTCCACGCCAATCTTCAGTTCTGCTTCCAACTGGTCGTCTTCCCATTTGATTGCTTCAAAATCGGGTTCGCCGATGGGTTGATGTTTAGGAAGAATTTCCTTGTTATACAGGTCCGTCAGGTATTTTTGGATCTCTTCGGCTTCAATCTCTTTTCCAAAACGTTTTTTAATCATCCCAACAGGTACCTGCCCGGGGCGAAAGCCGGGAAGAGTCACCATTTTCCGATAGCGGCGATAGGCCTTTTCAAAAGTGTCTTTAAGATCCGTACGATCAGCAGTGATTTTGATCTTTCGATCTACAGGACTAAGTTCTTCAACAAAAATATCCACGTTTAAAAGCTTTATTGTGTGATTAGAAAGATGTGTGATATATTAGCATCGTACGAGAGGGGGGACTCGAACCCCCACGCCGCTAGGCACTAGATCCTAAATCTAGCGTGTCTACCAATTCCACCACTCTCGCAGAGTAACAGCAATATTTGACTTAAAACATCATTTGCTATACAGACTTGGAAAAGTACTATTTCTTTAAATGGTTATCAACCACTGTTGTCTTTCCAAGTCATCTGTAAACCAAAAAGAGAAGCACCATGTTTTTCCTTATATAATTCCGGTTCAGGGAGAGATAAACGTATTCACATGAAACACTATTTTGTTTATATCACCACAGGTAATCGTGAGGAAGCCGAAACGATTGGTCGTCAATTGGTTGAAGAACACCTGGCAGCTTGCGTAAATATCGTTGGAAGCATGCATTCCATTTACTGGTGGAACGATGAAGTCAATGATGCCCACGAGACCATCCTGATTGCCAAGACCATGGAGGATCGTCTGGACGCTTTGCGCGAACGGGTGGTCACCCTGCACAGTTACGACTGTCCCTGCGTTGTGGCCCTGCCCATTGAGGGAGGTCACCAACCGTACCTTGACTGGATTCTCAAGGAGACCAGGGATTCAGAATAATCTGTCGTGAGCGGAATGCTCAGGAATTTCATTATCCGGATTTAGTTTATCAATCCTGCTTTCTTTTTTCCGTTTTGTACCGCAGAAATCTGCATATTGATTTGTGCCACAAACAGTTGATTGTCTAATACAGTATGAACTCACGTTAATCACTATTTCTTTTGCTATGGCAGATGTTCTAATAGCTCAAAAAATTGGACCCATCTACGAGGCCCGGATCAATCGTCCTGATGCTCTGAATGCGCTCAACTTCGAAGTGATGGATCAACTGGCGCATGTTGTCTCCCAGGTAGAGACGGATGACGGAATCAGGGTATTCATCCTGAAGGGATCGGGACAACGATATTTTGCATCCGGTGGCGATCTGAGGGAGTTCACCAGCCTTCGCACCGCGGAAGAAGGTCGTGAAATGGCCGCCCGAATGAGCCGCATTCTGCAACGTATCGAGGACGCCCCGTGCTGGACCATCGCCAGTATCAATGGAGATGCTTATGGCGGTGGTTGCGAACTGTCTCTTGCATTCGATTTCCGGATTGCCGCAGAACACAGCCGGTTTCATTTCACGCAGTCACAGTTTTATCTCACACCGGGATGGGGCGGGTTAACCCGGCTGATTGAACGCGTTGGAAGAGCACGGGCCCTCGAATGGCTGGCAACGGGTCGGTCGGTGACGGCTCAGGAAGCGTTGATGGCCGGTTTGATTAATCACTCGTTCTCCGGAGATCAACTGGACCGGGAGGTTTTGAGACTGGGGGAATTGATGGCCAGGAACGACCGGCATCTTATCAGGGCGATCAAAGAAGGAGCCGAAAGGGCTATTCAAATCGAAAGAAAAGAATCGCTGGAAGCGGAACTGGAAGTTTTTGCACGCCTGTGGGGTTCCGCGGAGCATCACAAACGTGTTGAAGAGTTTCTGAACAGAAAGGATGAATAGGCTTTTGAACAAATGGTATTCAGCCGCGGAATGGTTTTGATTGGTTAGTTTGCGTTGGCTTCTGATTTTCTTCCTTCCACTTTGTTTGTCAGGGTCATGCTAGCCTTGTAAAATTTGCCCCGACGGAAGATCACAAAATGCACGGTGTCCCCTTTCTTATATTCACGCAACAGTGCCTGGAAGTGGGTATAACTGTATATCCGTTCGTCTCCGATTTTCCATAAAATATCGCCTGGCAATATACCCGCTTTGTATGCCGGTCCATCACGATTGACGCTATATACGTAGACGCCCTGTATGAGTGGTAAATCGTATTTATAAGCTGTTTGCAGACTGATCGGTTTTACCTGGAACCCGGGATCAAAGCCAAGGGTGACCTTGCCATGCTGTTCCAGTTGATTGACAATTTTAACAATCCTGTTGCTGGGAATGGCAAATCCGAGCCCTACAAAACCGTTACTTGTTCCACCAGTATAAATAAATGTATTCATACCGATGACTTGCCCCAGTGAATTAATGAGCGGGCCACCAGAATTACCGCGGTTAATGGCCGCGTCGGTTTGCAGCATGTTAAGATAGGTACGCGGTTCGCTGGGATCCGGGCGGAAATCCCGGTTCTTGGCACTGATTACGCCCACAGTGACGGTAGGTTTACCATCCTCAAATAAACCGAATGGATTGCCAATAGCGATGCACCACTCGCCGACAATGGCATTGTCTGAATTTCCGAAGTGAACATATTTAAGTTTTTTATCAGCTTTTATTTTAAGAAGAGCGATATCGGCATATTCATCCTCACCCAGAAGTTTGGCGTCATAGCTCTTTCCGGAAAATGTAACAAGGATCTTATTCGGATTTTTCCCGATAACATGCTGGTTGGTCACAACAAGACCATCCGGACTGATGATGAAACCCGTGCCCAGACTTTTATACTGACGCATTCGTCCCGGGTTTATAAAGTAGCCGAAAAAGGGATCATAACTATAACTCTGATCTTCTTTAACTACTTCCGTTACACTGACGCTGACTACGGTGGGGCTTACCTCGGCCGTGGCTCTTGTAATTGCATTTTGCCGGCTGTCAGTCACGTCTTGGTTGGCTGAGTTGAACTTTTTTCTGGATTTGCCGGTATCGGCACCCTGAAAAAAGGAGGCGATTTTGCTTTTGTTGCGAATGGCTGTAACAGCGGAACTATCTTTTTTTTGAGTGGTATCCGAACTGTTAGATCCATTTTGGCAACCAGCCAAAACAGAGATTGCAGTCAATACAACCAGTGAGGATTTTCTGTATGATGAAAGCATAGTGTCAGTCAATCAGCATTTAACGAGGCCAACTGTTCCATACCGGCTTCGATTACTTCCTTTTTAGCAGCTTCTAGTGGTCCGTTGTGCCATGCGCCGGCGGCTCTGTCATGTCCGCCACCACCAAATAAACGTGCCCAGACGTTCGCGAGTATACCCGATTTTGTGCGAAGACTGAGTTTTATTCTCCCGTCGAGTTCGCAAAACAGTACAGCCGCCCTGGTACCGACCAGGCTTAGCGGGTATGAAACAAAGCCTTCGGTGTCAGCATATATGCAATGAGTATCCCTGAGCATCTTGTCGGTTATGGTAATAGTTCCGATCTGACCATCGGCAAAGGTCTCTACGGTTTCCAGGGCCAGACCCAATAGTCTCACCTGATCAGGCGTGCGGTCATCATAAATTTTTTCGTGAATTTCATTAGGTCTAAAATCGCCACGCCTGAGAAGATCGGCAACGATCAGGTGAACTTCAGGGGTGACAGATTCAAAACGAAAAGAGCCGGTATCTGTCATGATGCCGGTGTAGAGCGCTTTGGCTACCGCCTCATCTATCAGGTCCGGGTTGGACGCACCGAAGATATGATATACCAGTTCTGCAGATGAAGAAGCGGCGGCAACGCTGTAAATATCCTCAAAACTCTCTGTTTCCGGATCGGGATGATGATCAATGAGATAACGCGGTTTATCCGTGGTAAAGACATAAGAGCCGAGCTCTCCGAAACGATTGGCACGGTTACCATCGATGAAGACAAAGGCCTCACACTGATCGATTAATTTTTTTTTGGGGAGAACAATCTTCAGATAATCTTCAAGCCATTTAATATTGGAGGGGACCTCATCCTGATTGAATGGAACAGCCTCAACGCCGTTTTTTTGCAGCCATATGGTAAAAGCAATCTGTGATCCAATGGCATCTCCATCGGGACGTTCATGCGAAAAAACGCCAACTTTATGGTAACTGAGCAGTTCTTTGATAAATTTTTTTAGCATTGATTATATCATTTGAGACCTGCCCAAAATGACTAAGGTCCGTTATCCTGTCTTTTTAAAATTATTATATGTGAGAAAATACAACGACTCTTATCGTAAAATCTTATAATTATCGAAGGTTAGGTCGGAAATCACATTCCATATTAGTGTTAATATAGTAAAGCGATCAAAATTGTCATGATACAGGCTCTGGCAATACGTTTGATACCTCACCCCAACCCCTCTCCATAGGGATGGAGAGGGGCTTAGAAAAAATGTTCTCAATAATTTTAAACAATAACTCTCAAATCTACTGCTCTTTTCCCTTCTCCACGGATGTGGAGAGGGGTTGGGGTGAGGTAAAACTATATATATAGAATTGGTGGATTACAGTCCTTCGTGGGATCGTATGGCCTCGTAGAAACGCACGATGTCCATCGTTTCCTTCACGTCGTGTACGCGCAGGATGGATGCGCCCCGTCTCATGGCATCATAATGAATTGCCAGGGTGGCAGGGAGACGTTCATCGGTTGGACGGTTTGCGATCAATTTCTGGATCAGGGATTTTCTTGAGGCGCCGATGAGCACAGGATAACCCAGATCGGTGAAGCGATGCAGATGAGCAAGAAGACTAAGATTGTGGTCAAGCGTTTTACCAAAACCGATACCAGGGTCAACAACCAGATTTCGGACACCAGTATTGTGGGCAAGCTCTGTTTGTTCATGCAGGAAGGTGTAAACTTCTTCGACAACATCATCATATTTAGGATTGATCTGCATCGTCTTGGGATTTCCTTTGGAATGCATGATCACCAGGCCCGCATCATACTGTGCACAAAGAGTGGCAATTTTCGGATCGTTTTGAAGCCCGCTGATGTCGTTGATAATATCGGCACCTGATTCGAGAGATGGTCCGGCCACTTCCGCCTTCGTGGTATCAACGGATATGAATACGTCCGGGAACTCCCGGCGAATGGCTTCCAGAACAGGCAGTATCCGTTCCAGTTCTTCTCCAGCCGTTACCGGATCAGATCCGGGACGTGTCGATTCTCCTCCGATATCGATAATATCGGCACCCTCGGCAATCAACTTGCGGATGTGATGAACCGCTTGCTCCGGTTGTAAAAAAAAACCGCCATCCGAGAAAGAATCGGGCGTAACATTAACAATGCCCATTACCCGTGGCGTGGACAAATCAAGCGTCTTTCCACGGGCATGTAGCTGAAGATATTTGTGGCTGGTTGATATTGCCATGCGGTTGGTTACCTGCGTGGCACAAGACCACTCAGTCCCAATCCTCTTTTAATTCTTTTTGTTTGTCCTCAACCTCAGCCCATTTGTCGGCTTCCGGCAGCGGATCTTTGGTTTCATTGATAATGCGGTCATCCCATTTTTCAGCGAGTCGGGCATTCCATTCGATGTAGTGTTCCCATTTTTCGGGTACTTCGTCATCAGCGTAGATTGCTTCAACAGGACATTCCGATACGCATGCATCGCAATCGATGCAGTCATCAGGATCAATAGTCAAAAAATTTGGACCCTCACGGAAAGCATCCACCGGGCAAACTGCGGCACAATCAGTGTATTTACAATTAATACACGGTTCAGTTACAATGTAAGCCATGTAATGGTGTAATTAGAATTCGTTATAAAATTTACTAAGGCTCAAATATTATGCACAGAGACGTTAAATGCAACGGTAAAAAGCAGTATCGCAAAAGACGATTAGAAAAAATTGAAAATAAAAAAGGGGAGCCGGTATCGACTCCCCTTGAACTTGCCAATAGGCAATGCTTAGAAGTTGACTTTGAAACTAACGTTCAGCGTTCTCGGACGTCCAAAATAGACATCTAGGTTTCGATAGGTACCATCGTTATCATATGCATCAGAAATATAGTGAGCATCCATCAGGTTTGTCAGACTGAGCAGTACCTGGACAGACTGAATAGAGGTTATTGAGTTCCTGAAGTTGATGGTATATCCAGAAGTAAAATCGATGATGCTGTACGGATTGATTTCGTAAGCTTGTCGATTTTGATCGCCTGCTTGCGTACGGTTTTCCGGGTTAAAGGAAGCAAAGTAGCGAGCGTTTAACCGGGCCATTGGATTAATAAAGAAGTAGTTTCCATCGCCTCCGAGACCGAATTGGTAATGGAATCCAAGCGAGGCACTCGTTTGGGGAGCACCACTCACTTTGAGGTCTTTAATATAAAGGTTAGCCGTACCAACCTGTTGTTGGTTGTCGTTGAAAATTTTAGAATTTACGTTATTAGCGTAGTAGTTATTACTGATAGCTAATCCGCCTTTAAGGTAAAAATCACGGCCTACAACATATTTACCTCTGATTTCAAGACCTTCGTGGACTTCGTTCAAGCCGGTTGTGTTGTAATAAACGTAATTGCTTGAACCAGGTGCTACGGGTTTGCTTACATTGAAAGTTTGATTATCCCAGTTGGTATGGTAGTAGTCAATTGTAATGTTGCTTCGGTCATTCGGTTTCAAACCAATACCAAGCTCAATGGATTTAACTGTCTCATTACGAAGTTTTTGGTTTACGTCGTTGTTGAAGCCACTGAATACCCCATCGAAATAAGGAGCTTTGCTGTCATAACCAGCATTGGCAAAAACATTAAGCCAACTTGTAAGGTTAACATTGACGCCACCTTTGACAATATAGCCTGTTATGTTGTAGAACTTAGTTTTAGGTGTGTTCTTGATAAAGTAATCTTTACGGGCATAGCCAGTGTTGGATAAACTACCGTCCAAGAAAGCGCTGAATTGATTTGTAGTATATTCCAGCTGAAGGTTTCCACCTAATTTTTTTACATAGCCAAGATCGTAATATCCGATCTTGTCTTGTTTGAAAGCAGCAATTTGACCGTAATTTGCATTATACTTTTCGACATAAAAGTCCCCGCCCATCAGGTTCCGAACTGTTCGGTAGTGCGAGCCTACGTAATCGCGGCCATCAAAGGAGAGGTTCATGGTCAACTTATCGGTCAGCTTGTTTTCGTAGTTGACAATCAGGCCACCCCATTTGTGATCATTGTGGGAGTCTCGCAGAATCGTCTTGGATGCATTCCCGGAAACGGTGCTTCCACTGTAGGTTTGAAGCGTATCAGGATTGTTAGCGTTATAAGTAAAAACCTGATTGAAATCCAATAACCCTGTTTCCGGATCTGAAGGGGCATATTGACCAAGAGGTCCTGAACCATAACCAATACCAAAGCTGTAGTATAAGGTACCAGTGATCATTTGCCTGTCATTGATACGGTAAGTGTCATCAATAGAGAATACCGGCTTGAAGTAATAATTAACACGAGTGTTGATGAACTGCATATTATTACCAGTTCCATAGAAGCCGACGTTTGGATTGTATTTATATCCAAACTGAGCCCATTCGGATGGTGTCAGTGCACTGGTTCGTTGATCGTGAGTCTGTGGCGTGCCAAAAGTAGTGAAATTGATCGTGTTATTACCCTTGGTGTAGCCCGTTGTAAGGAAGAAGGTAAAACCTTGTGCCTGACTGTGATTGAAATAAGCACTGGTGTTATAGCGGTCAACCAAAGCTGTTACACCAAATTTCCCGCCATTGCCGGCGTCTTGAAGACCAGTGCTGTATTCAACACCAAGCTCCTGGCGGCCATAGTCGCCGACTCCAAGAGTTACATGTCCGCCTTTTTGGGCTTTCAGCGAGGAGGTGGTAATGTTAATTGTCCCACCGACAGCCTCGGTCGACAATGGATTGGAGCCCAAACCCATCGTAACCTGAATGTTGTTGGCAACCTGGGCCAGGCCTGACCAGTCGGACCAGTACATATGGCCACTTTCCATGTCATTAACGGGAACACCATTTATCAAAATACCAACATTATTATCACTGAAACCGCGTACGGATACCCTCGAGTCGCCGACACCACCGGAACTGCTGGTAGCATAAACGTTAGGAATATCGGCAGTGGCCATAGACAAATCCTGATTGGCAGCACCGACTTCTTGAATATCCTGAGAACTCACAGTTGAGAAAGCTACCGGAGTTTTTCGAAATTCCGCCCGTTTAGCACTTACAATTATCTGTTTGGAAAATTCATATTCCGGAAGTTCAACGGTTCCAAGATTAACATTGTGATTCAGATTTACATTGACGGTTTGAGCCGTGTATCCTACATATGATACGCGTACTTTATAAGTACCGCCGGGAACATCTGTAATTTTAAAGGTCCCGTCTGTCCTTGATGCGTTGCCGAAAGTGGTACCCACCAAAACGATGTTTGCCCCTGGCAACGGATCCCCATTGCTCTTGTCAACTACCTTACCGGTAATGGTATAGGTATTCTGAGCCATAGCCATAAAAGGTATAGCCAACAATAGTAGAAGAATTTGTAAACTACGTTTCATAAAAGACGTTAGTTGATTTATGTTTTTTTGTTTTGCATACCAGAAATCGCACGGTTCACCTACAAGAACCTGGATTCCATGTGTTAGATGATGATTGCACACACTGGACAAATACGTCTAGTTTGTAGCATGTGAATGAATAAAATTTTTGCCGCGAAAATATAAGAATAAGAAACGGCTGATTGCGTCCATCTGATCACTGATTGCAATTTGATAATGCCCTTTTAACAATTTTTTAACAGTAAAAATCGGGGGCATAAAATCGAATTTTATGCAAAAATGCCTGTTTTTTCTGCGCGGCTTGGGTGCACACAATGACCCACTTCATGTAAAGAAATTACAAAAATATTTAGAAAGCTTTGACATTGAATTCAAGGCTGATATCTTTGTGGTCGGAGGATATTAAAGAAGTTTTTATGTGGAGAGAGGATGAAAGTCAAGAAGTGCGGCTTTTGGGCCGCTGTAATGGGGGTCGTCATCCTGGCCGGTCCGGTTTTGGGGCAACAGGTATTTGACAGGAAAACAACCTCTGTTGGAAATATCGGCTTGTCGATAACTAATGTAGGAACAATAGGAAAGCCGGATGTTCGCAATAATCCCGGTGGTGAACCCAGCATGGAGTACCCGCTGAATTCCGGTCAGGAACATTTGTTCGAGGCAGGATTATGGATTGGTGCCTACAGCGGTGGTTCCCAGTTGCTGGTTTCTACGGCAGCCGTGACAAATTCTGCCGGCTATGCAACGGGAAAGGCGGGCTTTGAGTTCACAAACGACGGCACGCCGATTGAAGAGCGTTCCTCGCTGACGGATTCGCCTCTTTTTTCGCCCCTTGCTGTCAGTCATCAGGATTTAATTGCCTATTTCTCAGATAAACGCGTGTCTGTCCAAACGCAGACGGGTTCCATCCCAATCTCGAACCATGATCATCCGTTGTATGCCGACGTGGAGCTGGACAGCTACAACTGGAACTTCAGTTTTACAGAACCGTTCAGCATCCTTCGGTACCGGATAACCAACCACAGTGAAGCGGAATGGGACAGTGTCTATGTGGGAATGTATGCCGATCTGGTGGATCGAAATGTGAACAGTGCCGTAGAGACAGGATCAGCTTTTTTTAACAAGAATGGTGTTGGATATCTGGACAGCCTTCGCACCATCTATGTGTTTGATGCCGGTTCGACGGATGATCCCAGCCTTAACACCTATGGCGGTATTTCTCTGATCGGATCGGAGTATCAGAACCAGTACTATTATCCAACGAATAGTGATTTCCTAAAATCCAAAGGGATGCGTGCTCCGCGAATCGGGCCGAGTTACTGGTTGTTCAGTTCCGGCTCCGGTGATTTCAGGGCGCCGATCGATGATCAGGATCGCTACAGTCGAATGGCAAGCGTTTTCCCTATCGACAGTTACAGGGAAAAACTGCGAACAGACGGAACAACTGCTAATGGGAACTATATCTCAATGATTTCCATAGGCCCGTTCTCAAGGATAGCTCCGGGCGAGTCGTTTGATGTCTATTTCGCTTTTGTGGGTGCGTTGAAGCCACCCAAGTACCAGGGATTCAACATTATCAACGGTCAAACATCGAAAGAAATTGATAATGAAGAGACCCGTACCAACCTGGTTGCGAATATAAACTGGGCTTTCCGCACGTTTTATGGAGAGGACAAAAATCATAATGGACAGCTTGATCCGGGTGAGGATATAAATAATAATGGAAAACTGGATCGTTATCTTATTCCGGAACCGCCACGCAGTCCTAAAATACACGTTGTTGCTGGAAATGGAGAAGCCACTATTTATTGGGATCGGCGCGCAGAAGCCTCGATTGACCCCGTCTCCGGTAAAAAAGATTTTGAAGGATATCGCATATATCGATCCAATCTGGGAGATGACATCAAGGGCACGATCTCTACTAACGCACAACTGGTTGCCCAGTACGACTCTGCCGGAAACGACATCGGATTTAATAACGGGTTTTCTGATGTTCGATTGAATAATCCGGTCGTTTTCCAGGGGGACACCACACATTATTGGTACAAGTATGAGATGAAGGACCTGTTGTCCGGCTGGCAATACCAGTTTTCGGTAACGGCATTTGATAATGGAGGAGGAGACAGCACCGTCTCCGTTGGCTCATTGGAATCGAGCCGGAATGCAAACGCCGTAAGGGTATTTCCGGGAACAGCCGTCAATACACAATTTGGAAGCTCAGACCATAAGGTTGGAGTCTATCCAAATCCCTACCGGGTGAATGCTGCGTGGGATGGAGGAAATGAACTCACGCGCAAAATAATCTTCTACAACCTGCCGGCCCATGCACAGATTCGCGTCTATACTCTGGCCGGCGAAATCGTAGCAGAGTTAAACCACGATGCATCCACCTATAACGGGGATATTCGGTGGTTTAACGACTTCAGTGCAGATAACAGAGTTGTTTCAGGAGGTGAACACGCCTGGGATCTGCTGAGTGAGAGCCGGCAAAATCTATCTACCGGTCTCTATTTATACACAGTGAAGGATCTGGACACAGGAAAAGTCCAGAGGGGCAAGCTGGCTGTCATCAAGTAGTCAGCATTTCTGATAAAAATAAAAAATGAGGGAACAGTCATGACCAAAATGTTACATTTGGCAGCTATCCGTATAATCGGTATCTGTCTGTTATTATTGATGGTTAGTTTGGGTGCTAGTCAGGCACAGACGGCCAAGCAAGTTACAATCCGGGATTTGAACAGTTACACTAGTTTGACATCCCTGAGTGATATTCCAAAACAAGAATATGTTGATTCGTTGGTTTCATTCACCGCGATCATTTCATCGTATCCTAAAGATTCGGGCTTAGCCACCTACACCGAAAGCACTAATTCAATTAGCCGCATCAACGTATTTGTTACCGATACATCGGCGGCATCTATGGGACGTGACGGCATGTCCATGCAGATTGTGGAAACCGACTATAATTTAATAGAAAACTTTGGACGAGGCAGTGTTGTCGATGTTACGGGTAAGCTCACTTTCTACTATAATACGGCACAATTCGATCTGGTGTCTATTACTGATATTACGCCTGATCTTCTGGTCGGAGGGGTTCTGCCGGATCGATACCAGAATCTCTTGAAACCGGTTGATGCCCAGGTGAAAGATCTGAATTTGGCAAATTCAGACGGTACCATGCAGGCAGACTTGTCTAATTACCAGAAATATGTCAACAGCTATGTCAAGATCACAAATGCAACGGTAGTCAACGTATCATTGGGTGATCGCCCGAACTGGGCTCTCAAACAGGGTGATAATCTTATCTATATTTATGATACTTCCCTTCGCTACCGCAATGACCGCTCAACCTATCGCACAGGATACAATTACCGGCATACGGAAGATGGCACATTTGAACCTCCACCACCGGGGTCAATTGTAAATTTAAGCGGTTATATAACTATGTCGGGTGACAACCCGGATGGACTGAATGCATCCGGCCAGGAATCGTATTCTATTAATCCGTTTGACGACGGCATTGTTTGGCTGAATGGCGTTAAGCATGAAAACGGTATTGATGGATTTGAATGGCCCAAAGATCTCGAAATTGTTGGGTATCCGCCCTCATTTGCTAATTACAGCATTTCTGACCATACACCTACCTCGACGGATCAGGTTCATGTTTCAGTTGATGTTACACCGAATAACGGGGCTAACTTAACATCTGTGAAACTGATTTATATCCATGGTACGGATACGACATCTGTCGACATGGCACACGGAAGCGGGGATACGTATACATACGATTTCCCAGCATTCACAAATTATTCAACGGTTTCATTCCATATAGAAGCTACTGATGATAATGGCTTGGTAGGGATGTATCCTCAGGGTAGCAATGATTCATTCATTGTAATGGATCAGGAGGTGAACTCAATATCCCTGATCCAAAAAACACCTGATGAAAAACCGGGTGCTAGTCCCCTTGCCGGTTTAGGGACACTGCCTTTGAATATAACCGCATGGGTGGTAGCCGACTCGGCTGACGGTTTTATCGCAGTTCAAGACGCCAAAGATCCTTGGTCCGGTATATTTCTCGACGCGGCTGCCCCGGGGGTAAAATCACTGAAGAGAGGAGATAAAATTACTATCACCAAAGGTGCCGTGTTTGAGGACTATTCGGTTACATATCTGACGGTTTCAGAAATGACAAAGGTTTCGAGTGGCAACGACATTAGTGGGTTGATTCCGGATTTGCTGACTCAGGATATAACAAACACGGCAGCTAAGGGAGAACCCTACGAAGGAATGCTTGTAAGGTTTAATGATGTGAAGATCACCACAAACCAGGCCGATTATCCAAGCGATTATGGCGAGTTTGAGATCGGCTCGCGTCAAGGTGGAGGTGCCGCCGATACTATATCAACCTATCAGGGATTACGGATCGATGATGGTACCAATGATCATGGTACTGCCGCACAACTGACGGCAGATCTGAATGAAAACATCCGCATAGGTTCTCAGCTTCAATCTGTCACCGGTGCCATGTGGTACTCCTTCGGTAATTTTAAACTGATAATGCGGTCGCTGAGCGACTTTGTTTCTACTCAATGGACCTCCCCAATCCGGGTAATCAAGCTTTTGAATCCAACCAATGGGTCTGATATAACCGTTGATCATAATCTGACGGCGCAGTGGGGGACCTCCAAAGATTACGACGGAAACAAAGTGCACTACATCTGGGCTCTTACAACCCCGGAGGACACCACCTTCAAAAATACGCTGGCCCTGATGAATTCGGATAACAGCGGGCAAGATCCCCAACTGACCCTGCCCTATCAAACTGTTGATGATTTGCTGTCCGCAGCTGGATTGAAGGTTGGAGATAGTGCGGATCTGATTTGGACAGTCTTCATGACTGACGGTTTTGACACGGTTCAGACCTCCACATACACGGCACCTGATTTTACATCGGTGTACAACAAGGTCAAACTGACACGTGCCAACGAGACAGCTATAGAACAAGACAACCTTTTGCCGCAAAAGTTTGCACTTGAGCAAAACTATCCGAATCCATTCAACCCAACTACAACCATTAACTACAGTATTCCTCACAACGTCAAGGTTCGCCTGACGATTTACGACGTCCTGGGACGCCGGGTGGCTATGCTTGTGGACAGGGTTCAAAATGCCGGCAACTATCATATAACATTTGATGCGCGGCAACTTTCGAGTGGAATGTACTTCTATCGTCTGGAAACCCCGGACAAGGTTATCACCCGAAAGATGCTGCTAATTAAATAAAAACAATCTGGATCCCCGGTGTTGATCCGGGGATCCCATTTTTTTCAAGTGGATTATGGGGCATCTACCATCTTCTGCAGATATATAAAATGTGATTGAGTTGGTATTTCATGAAACTCTCAGCTTTTATTCTGATTGCGTTACTCGCCATATACGGATGTGATTCGGGTTTGAAGGGTAATTTAAATCAAAATTTACCTCCTACGACCGGCATGGCAGCCAAAGAGATCAACAGATCCGACAGCTCGCGTTTTTCCAGTCAGATCGAGATTTCCTGGTGGGGCGACGATCCGGACGGATACGTCATCGGGTATGAATATTCGATTAACGACACGTCTGCTTTTCCCTGGAAGTTCACCACCAAAAATGACAGCATATTTATTCTTCCCATACCATCCGGAGAGAAATATGCAAATGTGAAATTTATGGTCCGGGCTATTGATAATAACCATGCTCATGATCCCAAGGGTGCCAGCCTGGTCTATCCCATCAAAAATACGCCTCCTACGGTGAGGATGAACAAAACGGAAATGCCGCCGGATACACTCTACGATATTTCCAGCTTCGGGTGGATCGCAACGGACCTTGACGGGGATGCAAACCTGTCTCATATCGAGATCGCTCTTAACGATACGACAAAGTGGGTGAGTATGCCGACAGATATCGCATTTATCAGCCTGAAGGCTCAAAAACCGGATCAAAACATTACCGATTGCGATGTTTTTCAGGGTCGGAGCTATAACAAAACAAGTTATGTCATTTCCGGTTTGCACATGAACGGACGCAACAAATTTTACGTGCGTGCGGTCGATAACGCGGGCGCTTACAGTAAGTCCGATACCGTCAGTTGGTATACCAAAAGAAGGGCCTCCGATATTCTGTTTTTGAACGATTATTCAGGTACGTATTCAGCGGCAAATGCCCGGTTTCACCTGGATGCCCTGGCCCAAGCCGGGATTACTACCGTCGATACCTGGGATATTTCAGATGGAAGTACTGCCGGTGGACAAAAAGTCACCTTGTCGACAGCATTCCCGGCGGTAATCGACCCGACATTGATAAAAACACTGGCGCTCTGGAAGCATATCTACTGGATGTCAGACGATATGAATCGGAATATCACCTATGCCGAAGAGATAACCCGGGACTTTTTTGCAAACGGCGGAACGATGTTCATCACAATGCCCAGCAGCAACCTTGATGACAATGATCCATTATTCAATTTCCTTCCACTGGATGGGGTAACTCCTCTTCCGCAGAATGCTACAAACTTTTTAATCTCAAGCCGTGCCTCTGCCGTCCCGATTACTCCCTTCTCAGGTCCGGATCTCGGCGTTGTAAGTACCATGAGTTCCGTCTTCCCCTTGAGACCAAGCTCGGGTAGTACGGCATTGTACTCTTCTGATTTTTTGATCCGAACATTAACCGGATATGAGGATTATACGGGTAATGAGATTGTATCCGTGAAAAGCAAAGAAGGGAACATCATCTTATTTGGTCTGGATATGTCGGATCTAAATGAAAATAGTAACATCGGACAGTTTATTAAACGGATGTGTGTCGATGAATTGGGTTTTTAAAAAAATAAAAGGTCGTTTAAACGACTTATCTCATATCATTTTTCTGTCGGGATTTTTGCTCGTGCTAGTCCCGGTTTTGATTATGCCATCAGGTGTTTATGCACAGAATGGCAACATTGAAGGCGTGGTTAAAGACCGACAAACCGGTGAGACACTCCCGGGTGTTAATGTGATCGTAAAAGGTACCTCCTTTGGATCTTCAACTGATGCCGAAGGTCGCTACGAGATCCGTAATATCCGTTCTGGTACGTATAACCTGGAGTTTCGCTACATCGGGTATGAGACGGTACTTCTGACCGGTATCGCAGTCAAATCGGGACAAACGACTACCAAAAATGTGGACATTGGACAGAAAGTTCTTACAAGCGATCAGGAGGTGGTCGTCATTGGTGAGAAGCCTATCTTTGATGTTGAGAAGTCGAATTCATCAGTCACTGTTAACAAATCGGTGATTGATGCGGCGCCTGTGCAAAAGGTGCAGGATGTTGTGGGCATGCAAGCAGGTGTAACCCAGGATCCAAGTGGTATCTATATCAAGGGTGGACGTTCTTACGAAACGGGGTATGTGGTTGATGGGGTCTCGGCGCAGGATCCATTGTCGGGCACTGGTTTCGGTCTGGATGTAGGAGCCAATGCTTTGTCGAGTGTCGAGGTCATCACAGGTGGCGTAGGTGCTGAATATGGCGATGTTACCTCTGGGGTTGTGAATGTGAAAACGCGTGAAGGCGGTGACACTTATGCCGGTTCTATCACCCATAAACGAGACAACTTCGGATCAATGACGGGTCGTTCTTCCAATTTCTTCTCGGATCTTTACGATGTCAACCTAGGCGGGCCATCGGTTATCTTTGAAAAGATACTGCCTGCTCTGGGGATCGATATACCCGGCAAGGTCACATTCTTCATATCAGGACAGGCAAATATACAGGATGGGTTTACTCGATTCGCCGCATCCAAGCTGCATAGTTCACTAATAAAATCAGACTTCTGGACTCCCAGAGAGAATAACCAGTGGAGTGGCCTGGCGAAGATAACCTACCGGATCAAACCGACGATGACCCTTCAGGCATCTTATCAGCGCTCACTAACCATTAACCAGAACTCCAATATGCTCCGGATAACGGGAAATGATGTCCAGTTTCAGCCGGGCTATCAGTTCTTCTTCCAAAATAACCTGGATAATGCCAACACCTATGCGCACGAGAGCATCCTGTCTTATATAAAATGGACCCATACCTTAAACGGAACTACTTTCTATAATGTCCAGCTTAGCCGTCTTTTCACCCGGCTTCGTGCCGATGTCAACGGCCGTTACTGGCGGCCTGATTCGGTGAACGGCGAGTTTGATGCCTCAAGTATTGTCACCTACCCGGTTACGGAGTTCCCGACAGGCAAGGATTTCCAGTATGTGCTTCCGGGTCCGGGACTATCAAATAACGGCGGACTGGCCTCTCTGTGGCATGATCACTTTGCCGAAGAAATCACACTAAAATCATCTCTTACAAAGTATTTTGCCGAGAAACAGGACCGCCTGGATATCGGGATGGAGTTCAAGTTTCAGGATTATCAATGGATCGACATACAACGACCCTGGATTGGAGCTCCGATACGAATTAATGATTCCCTGACATCTGAATCGTCACGACTTGGGGGGAGTTCCGATATTTGGCGTGTGAAACCGAAACGGGGGGCCTTTTATGCAAGCGATCAGATTCGTTACAAGGGATTGATAGCAAATATTGGTGCCCGGCTCGAATACTGGTATCCCGGACATTATGTGGATGCCTTTGTCAATGATCCCAGGGCGCCTATTCCAGATGCCGTCCGTGAATCGTATAAGAAAAACACATACAAGCTTTTTGGAGGTCGGTTCAAGATGTGGCTCTTGCCAAAGTTGAACGTCTCCTTCCCCGTACGTGAGAACCAGGTCCTGTTTTTCAATTATACCCATTCAGCAAGAGTGCCTCATCCCAGCTACATTTATGCAGGGTTGAATCCGTTCTACCAGGATCGTTCATTCTTGTCGCAACTGGGTAATCCCGATCTGAATCCAGAGGTCGATATTTCTTATGAACTTGGCCTGAGAAATCAGCTATCTCAGAATGATGCGCTAAATATCTCCACATTCTGGCATGATAAATACGATTTCATTACCACTCAGTCCATTATCATTCCTGATGCCACGGGTCAGGAAACACAGCGTGCCTTCCGGATAAACGGAGATTATGCACGGGTTCGCGGAATAGAAGTTACTTATATCAAACGATATCAGGATTGGTTTTTGGGTAACGTCTCCGCCAGTTATTCCAAAGCGGAGGGGTTGAGTTCTTCGAGCAATGAAGCGTTGCAAAGCCTGCTTGTTGGCGGTCAGAATGTAGGGAACAATATAGAAACACCGCTTGCCTGGGATCGGCCGTGGGACGTCAAATGGCAGTTCATCTTTACGTACGATCGCAGAAACAATCCTCTGTTCGGGCTTGCTCCCATGAATCAAATGAAGCTTTTTTTGTCCGGGTACTGGCGAAGTGGTCTGCGGTATACTCCGTATATATTCAAAGGATTCAGTACCAATCCTATTACAGGCAGAAACAATTGGAGGCCTATTTACGAGCAGGATCCGGATCCTGCTAAAAGATTCAGCAAGGTTGGACCATTCTGGTATAATATCGATCTGAATTTCCAAAAGTGGTTCCGTATAAGCAAAAGCACGAGACTTTCCTTCTTTTTTGAGATAACTAACCTGCTGAACACTAATAATGCGGCGATCATCAACCCGGTTACCGGCAAGGGATATCTCTCGAATTATCCTGCGACGCAGCAGGAACTGATTCAACTGCGGGATAACCGGACATATGATGTGCCAAGCGGAGTCCGTGATCCCAGATATCTGGATCCTCGAGACAATAACACACCAATATATCTGAATCCAGCCGATTATTTGGCCCAACGACACTATGTTTTTGGAGCTTCCTTCAATTTTTAAGTGATAAGCAAGCCGATGCGCAACAAATTCAACAAATATTTTTTCTGTCTCCTGCTATTGGGATGCGTCGGGCTACTACCCTATTCGAATACGAACGCCCAATCCATTCTTCCCAGCTTCGGAAAGTCACGTTCCGGTACCTCGGGATTTCAGTTTGTCAAAATAACCGTCGATCCCCGTGCCGCTGCCATGGGTAACTCGGTTGTTGCCGATGCAAAGGACGGCTCGTCGCTTTACTGGAATCCGGCCCTGGCTGTACAATCCGATCAATCGGAGGTCTTGTTCTCACATTCCATCTACTTCATGGACATCACAAAGGAATACGTGAGTTATGTACAACAATTAAAATCCATTGCCGTCGGTGTTTCCCTGCAGTATCTGAACTCGGGAGACATCAAGGAGACAACCGAATTTCAACCGCTGGGCACCGGTCTGACCTTCCGCACCATTCATTACTCGCTGGGTCTGACTGTCTCGCAAAAGTTAACAGAGCTGTTCAGCTATGGGTTGACTGTTCATTTTCTCGATGAACGAATTGAGGAAATCCAGACCAAAACAGGATCGGTAGATCTCGGTTTCTTTTATCGTGTGGGTGATACGGGACTCCGGTTTGCAATTGGGTTGAACAATTTCGGTCCTGATGCTAAGCCAACCGGTGATACTCAACGCATAACTCTGGATGGTAATCAGACCGAAAAGAATTTTCAGAAAGTGTCGTTGCCTACAACATTTATCATTGGTGCGGCATATGATGCTTACAAGAGCGAACATTCGAGTCTTATGATTTCTGGTCAGCTGACAAATCCTAGTGACAACGCAGAGCGCGTCAGTGTTGGCGTCGAGTATGGATTCATGCACCGGTTTTATCTGCGCGGCGGGTATCAGTTCGGTGTTGATGAGGTGAAATATCCAAGTGGTGGAATCGGGGTGGTTGTTCCGGCAGGGAAACACTCCTTCAATTTTGATTATTCGTTTTCGCCTTACGAGCGGCTGGGGAATATTCATCGGTTAGCGTTAAAAATCAGTATTTAAGGAAATGGAAAGATGAAAAATCGTTTTTGGGTTTGGTTTGCTTTAGTGATGGTACTGGCATCCATGTCGGGGTGTAGTGAAATATTCGGTTCAAAACATCTGGCGATTACAAATGATGTTTTCAAGGCAGGAAAGAAGGATCCAACGACAGCCACGGACGCTATTGGATATGCCGCCCTTGTACCGTTCTGGCAAGGCTTCGATCGTCCCACTGATGTATGTATCGGATTTGATGAACTCGTTTATGTAACGGATGCCAGAGGATTGCATGTTCTCGACCGGGCTGGGCGCGAATATCGCATGATACCTTTTAAAGGAGCAACATCGGTCGTAGAGGACCGCATGTTGAATGTTTATGTGGCAGCACGTGTCGACACTGTTATCAAGGATGTGGATCCAAATGTCAGCTGGAACCTGGCAGCCATATTCAAACTCCACAATGCAAATGGGTCCAATGGTGGCAATATTGTCTACATGGATACCCTTATTCAACCATTTGCGGATGCGAGCCGCAGTACGTTTGCCTCGCAGACGTCTCGTTTGGTCAAGAACAATCCGGAGAGTGAAGAACTGGTACAATTTACCGGACTTTCTGTTCTGGCAGACAATACACTATATGTGACACGCCGCGGGCCGGTAAATCCAACAAATGAAGTATCCGCTCCGGATAACATCGTCCTTGAATTTCAGCCGGTTACGGTGGATGGACAGCAGACGGATAAAATGAGGAACGTGCGTCAAATAAGATCCCTGAGTCCAACCGTTCCATCTCTGATCAGCGGCATCGGGATGTCGAATATCATAAGTTTTGTGGCTCCACCCCAGCGGGAGAGTTTTTCGACAACCAGAAGTTTTATTATTACGCAAGCGGATCAATCTATGAATATCCCTTACAGGGTTCTTTGGATTAATGCCGTTGAAACTACCGACGGGCTGGTTTTTCAGCCTAACACGAGCCTTTTGCAACAGGACACTTCGAAGGCAAACGGATTTCTGTATGAGTTGAATAAGTTCAAAGAACCTACCGGTTTGGCATACGCGGCTGATGGAACCAATTATATCTTTGTTACAGATGCAGGAACGGACAGCCTTTATATTTTTCAATCCAATGGGTACGAAGGAGTCACCCCGCCGGTGGGTTCCGATGCTAAAAAACCGGTAATCGTTTCGTTCGGTGGCAAAGGCAACGGACCTAAAAACCTGGATAATCCATCAGGAGTTGCCTATTTCGACAAGGTGGTATACGTGGCTGATAAAAACAATAACAGGATTACCCGCTATAAGCTGACAACCGACTTTGAATGAGTTTGTAAGAAGTGAGTCAGTTGCTTGCGGATTATTGTCTGACGAACGCTACAAGCCCGCGCTTAGTTAATCAAACAGGTGTTATTACTCATTCTTATCCGTGTGGATGAGGTTTTTAACATGTGTTAACAAGAGGTCCGGTTGTGATAAACGAAATCTTCATTAATTTTTTTTAAATTGACCTCACTTTTTCCGAACAAATCCTTTTATCAATTATAATCTTTTGTTTTATCTAAGAACATTTATTAAAAACCTGCGCAAAACGGGTGCTATCGCGCCAAGCTCGAAATATTTGGCTCGCGATTTTACTAAGGTATTATCCCATAATTTGGAAGAAGAAGAGGAAACACCTGTTCGGGTATTGGAGATTGGTCCGGGTACCGGTTCCCTGACCAAATTGATTGTACCAGCCTTACGGCCTCAGGATCATTTGGATATTGTTGAACTCAACAGGGATTTTTACAGGATGATCCGCTGGAAGTACCGGCATTTCGGCAATGTCCAAATCTATCATGCAAACATACTGGATTTCAATCCTGAGAAACCGTACGATTTTATTTTTTCAAGCTTGCCCTACGAGGGTATTCCCCGCGATGTAAGTAAGGAGATCTGGGAAAAAAAGTTGCAGATGTGTAAACCAGGGAGTTACATCACTTATTACAAGTATATCAACATAAAGCGCTTCCGATGCAAATTTGAGAAGGAAGTGGTATCTAAGTTTTGCTGTAAAGAAAAGTTGGTTTTACGCAACCTTCCCCCTGCCTATCTTTATACACTCCGGATTGAGGAACACTTTGTTGAGCAACTACAGCCCGTTAAGCTCGAACCTGCTCTTGTAGGATAACCCTTTTTATTTAATAGTGACTGATCCCGCTGATGTGTGTGCGGTTATCGTCGGACTGGATCCTCCATTCAGAGATCCGTTAATATGGGTTGAATTGAAACTGCCGGATACTGTCCAGCGTGAGGGAATCGATACTTTCATACCTTCGATATTTAACGCGGCTCTTGTTGATTCCGGTAGATCCAGGTTAATGTTACCCGCAGCTGTTTTTAGCGTTAGATCATGTGTCAGAGCAGTAAAGTGAGCATTGATGTTGCCACCGGCGGTTTCGGCATCAATCGCGCCGTCCGCCATATCATCCATGGAAATATTGCCACCGGCTGTCTTTATATCCATGCTTCCTGATGTGTTTCCGGCAATAATGTTGCCACCCATGGATTTCAAATCAGCATTACCATCCAGGTTATGCGCCTCGATATCTCCACCCAGGGTTTTTGCCTGAATGCTGCCCTGTATATCGTTTAAGGTGAGTTTCCCTCCCAGTGTTTTTATGTCAATGCCGTTCTTCAAATTCCGGCAACTAACAGTGCCACCCTTTGACTCCGCATAAAGTGCCAGATTCCTGGGCATTTCGACTATGATATTCCCAGGCTTGTCATTACTACCGGTCAGCCAACTGAAAAGGGACCAGCCTGAGTTATGTTGATCGACGTTAACTTGTAGCACACCCCCATTCGTGGCCATGGAAACGTTGAATTTCTTATTGAAATCATTTTTGGAGACACCTTTTTTACTTGTTATGAATACATGAATGATATCACCGTCACCACCAACTGCCTGAATTCGTCCTCCCAGCGTATTCAATGCTACTTTATTCACTCCTTTAGCGGAAAAATTTCTGGATTCAATCAGGGTTTCGGAAGAAGGAACAGCGTTGAATGAGCTGCTGGTCATGGTGAGAACATGATTGGATAGTTTTGCTATCACGTTTGCATGCTGTGGCAGGGAATCTTTTGGAATGCTTTTTAGCGTAGAATCAAGTTTTGCATGGATTGCGGAATCGGTATTTATATTCTCAACTCTCAGGCTATCAGGAACTTCGATCGTCTTTTTTAAGAACCCCAGATCAAGAACGATCTTTTTTACATCTGTTCCCTTATGCAGCTTATCAAGCTTGTCAAGTTCATCTAACTGGCTGAGTGAACTAAGGTTATGCAGGTCGATAACAATCGTATGGGTTGAATCCTCTTCAGTGACAAATTGATGTGTTAGCTGGGATTTGGAATCATTGGAATGAGTAGACTTAGTCACGTATATGGCAATTCCCGTCAGAAACAGACCAGCAATAATGATTTCCCACGATACAGTGCGGATTTTCATAATAAGTTCACCATGTTAATCAGGTATAGTGCTCAGGGATTTTACAAGTCACTAAAAATATACGTTTTCGAAAGGATTGAGTTACACTTCATGAATAAAAAAGTGCCTCTTTTGTCAGATATCAGAAAAGATGAGCGATTCGTGTTCCCGAATCCAGGCGCGGGCTTCCTCAAGCCTTGGATAATGTGAGTTCACAAGTCCCCAGAACTCGGCACTGTGGTTCATATGTACGGTATGGCATAACTCATGGACAAAAAGATAGTCCCATATCCAGTGGGGACATTTTATCAGCCTCCAGTTGAACGAGACGTTCCCTTTGGATGAGCAGGTGCCCCAGCGTGTTTTTTGAGACCGGATAAAGACACGGTTGTATTTAAAAGGAAGCGATTGTGCCAGCCCATAAAACCGGTCCCGGACCTCTGAATCGGCCAGAGATCGGTAGAAGGCCAGTTTTACTTCTTTGCCTGGATACGTATTTAAGTCTTTTGGGGGGTGAAAAAGAACGGTGTCATTATGTTCCGCAAAACGCCAGTTACCATTTCTGTTTTCATGAAATTTATCCGTAAAAAAACCATTTGCAGGTTGCAGATCTTTCCAGACACCTCGAAGCAACATCTGGTTTTCATGATTTTTAATTACAGCATCGAGTTTTTCCTCGTGTCTTCTGAGTCTGATGAGCGATTTGGATATATGTTCTTTCTGTGCATTGACGAAATGTTCCATCTCTTTAATTGAGCAGTAGGTCGGTCCTGACACGGTAATGCGGTCCGGATAGACTCTGAGTCTCAGGTAACGCTGTTTTTTTCTGCGTGTAAAAGTGACATCCGGCCACTCTTCCGGCCACGATTTAACGAATCTTTTCCCTCTCATACTCAATTACGGGTGCTCTCTTAGTTTTTTGAGACGTTCCTTTGCCCTTTCAATATACGGTGAATCTGATTTTAAACGAGCTGTCTCTTCGTAGTATTCTTTTGCTTTCGGTGTATTGCCAATATCCTCGTAAGACTGTCCAATCAGAAAACCACACAGAGCATAGTTAAACCTGTTTTTATTCATTGGGCTGAGCAGGCTATATTTTCTGCTTTTCTGGCAATTACTTATCGTCCTTAAGAAATCTCCCATATCATAATCAACCATTGCGCGCACGGCAAACAAATGTTCAAGAATTGCGGAACCAAACGGTTTCTTCGAAATTTCTGATTCTTCCGGAAGCATTATCTGTGTATAAATCAGCACTTCAGGGAGATGTCCCTCCCGGAAAAGTGCGTAAGCGTACAGTATCTGATAATACAAGTTTTGAGGATATAATTTGGTCAGCCTGTTAAAATAATAGAGAGCACTGTCAGGTTTCTGCTCCGCTTCCAGATATATTCTTCCAAGCGTATAGATAGCTTCGGGTTTTACAAGAACACTACTGTCGGCCGCTGAACGCAACATGCGCAATCCTTTGTTCATGTCTCCCTTTGGTAAAAGCCACGTAAGGCTTTTGAGTATTGGATATTGTTGCGGCAACCACGCCGAATAAAAGTTATAGGCGCCAAGCCCGAACCCGAGATCCGAGAAGTCAGGGTCGGCATCTTTCAGGGCAAAGACGGTATTTATGGATTTTTTGCCATACTGAAATGCCTTTAGCCAGTTATCCCTGTTTGCATAAAAACGTGCAAGAAACGCATCAGAAGCTGACTTTAACAATAGGGCATCCAGATTATCAGGATCTTTGTTCAGTACACGGGAACACTGATAATTAGTTTGTGAAAAATCATAGATCAGCTTTTTATCATGCTGCTTGTTCTCGAGGTCTGGTAGGATCAGCCACCATGTATGTAGCCCTTGCCAGAAGCTCCATATAGGATGATCGGGATATTTCTGACGCCAGGGGGCAAGGATACGTACAGAGGCTTCATAATCCATGTTGTACACTGAATCTATAGCTTTCTGCACATCACGTACAAACGCCTCATTTTTCATCAGTTCAGGATTATCCTGCGCAGATGACGGCATCGTTACGGATAGAAAAAGAACAATAAAACAGAATACGTACCAAACAATCCGCAGGTGCCGCGATAGGACGGTGGCAAAATTAAATGGACCGGTTTTGTTCATAAAGATGCGCAGGGCGCGCTCGTTCTACAGTCATAAATTGGTCGTAAACCAGTTGATGGTCTGGTCCATGACCTCCTGAAATGGCTCAGGCAGGACATCAGCTTCGAAAGGATGCGACCCGCCAAAAGTATGTCCGGTGCTTGGTATAAGAATCCGTTTCTTTTCCGAACTGGGACAGTTTTCATATAAGAGGTTTACATCAGTATAAGGAACGGATTCGTCTTCTTTAGCATGAATGAAACAAACAGGAATATAAAGATCTTTGACACGACGTAACGCAATTATACGATCAGCATTTTCGACAGAGTCATCCAGCACCGATTTGTTCAGGCGCATATACTGTGATGTCCGGGTATTCAGAATCTCAGTGTAGCCTTTTTTATGCCACTCATCGAGCATGACCTGATCCCAGTGTTTGTTGTAATCGGCCACAGCCGACCAGGTTACCAGGCAGGTGATATCTTCGTACTCGGCAGCCGCAACGATTGCGGAATGTCCGCCTCTGGAGTGACCGACAATACCAATCCTGGATGTTTCAAAGGGATATTTTCCAGTTGATATTTCTCCGGATTTGATGGCCTCGAGAACACTATGAATATCTTCCAGTTCCTGCGACAGTGTGTTATCCGCAAAAAGATCAAGTCGATCGAACGTTTCAGGATCATCACCGACACCACAGCGCGATGCGTTCATAGCAACAACAGCAAATCCGTTTTCGGCCAACTCAATGCAAGCATCCGGAAATGGTCCCCAATCCTTGAATCCCTTGAAACCATGTAAAAAGATGATTACCGGAACAGACTCTTCATTAGAAAGAGGGTAGTAGAGTGTGTAACGAATTGGTAAATCTTCAGTTGAAGCAATTTGTCCATCTTGTTTACTGATTATATACGTCATGATTTCTAGATGTATTTCAGTTCCTTCAGTTTAACCATTTTCCGGATTTGATTAACCTCATCTTTTTTTAGGTAACGCCAGCGTCCCGGCCGCAAACCTTTAAGCGATAAGTTTCCGTATCGGATGCGTTTGAGCTCAACGGCCTGTGTGCCTAAAACTTCCATCATCCGTCGAACCATATGGTATCGACCTTCATGAACACCAATTTGAATGATATCGCTCCGATCAGGTCTGCGTCGAACGGAATAGGCTTTAGCGGGACCATCTTCGAGCTTGACCCCCCTTTTGAGTGTTTTCAGATCGTCATCTGTCAGGATTTTCTCTGTCTGCACTTCATAAATCTTCCCGATGCTGTATGATGGGTGCATCAACCGGTGCGCCAACTCGCCGTCGTTTGTCATTAGCAGAGCACCGGTCGTGTTGCGGTCGAGTCTTCCTACAGGGTAAATACGTTTGCCAACCACATCTTCAACAAGATCAATGACCGTATTTCTTCCTCTTTCATCACTTGTTGTCGTAATGGTATCATGAGGTTTATACAAAAGCAGGTAGACAAAAGGCTCCGGTTCGATTTCAAAACCACTAACCTCAATCTTTGCCGATGGATCGATTTTGTATCCCAGCTCCGTAATCGTCTGATCGTTGACTTTTACCTTACCTTCAGAGATGAGTGTATCCGCTTCGCGTCGTGAACAGATGCCGGAATGAGCAATATATTTGTTAAGACGCATCGGCTCTTTAGAGTCTATACGGGGTTCTCTGAAGTTTTTTTTTGATGATTTCCTGTTGCCGTTTTTCTTACGATTTCTCCCCTGATCAGCTCTGTTTCCCGAACGGTTCGATTTGCCTGGTCTCATTAATTAATTGCTCCGTTCATCTAATGAAGATGTACCATTTCCATTTGTTACTGACAAGTCCGGATGATTATGGTTCGCCAGTTCCGCCTTCAATTCAAGCATCAACTGGCGATGTTCGGCCATATCGTCATCCCGCAGTATGTCATCGATCTCGCGCGGTCGTGGAAGCTCATCGACAGAATTAATCCCGAAATGTTTCAGAAAATTGGATGTTGTCCTGTATAGAAGCGGGCGGCCCGGACGTTCGCTGCGCCCTGCTACCTTTACGAGTTCCTTCTCCAAAAGTTGCCTGACAAGATAGCCGGAATCCACACCACGAATGTGATCGACTTCAGGTTTTGTTACCGGTTGTTTGTAGGCAATGATAGCCAACACTTCAACAGACGACGGTGTTAGTTTACGCGAGACATTTTCATGCTGAAATTTCTGTAACCACCTGTGATATTCTTTTTTCGTGGCAAAGGTGTACCCACCACCCTGGTGGATGACCAAAAACGACCGTCCATGCTCCAGGTAATCCTGATTCAGTGATTCGATAGCCTGCTCGATATCCGTAGGATACAACTCCAGCCCCTCTTCGGTTTCCATAATGAGCCGGCATAGTTCTTCCGAGCTGACCGGATCTGGACTTGCAAAAACGAGGGACTCGACGATTGATGCAAAATCGAGATCTTCCAGGGGGGTATTGTTATTACCATTCATACACTATTTCCTAATTCTGAGAATTCTAAGAGTTTTGGGATAACATATGCAGATGACGAATCACCAGAACCTATCCCGGATTGTCGGGACGAATGACTAAATATAAATACAAAAAACACGCTTTTGTGCCAAGTTGTCTGATTTGAGACAGATTTCGGAAAACCGGAATGTTACCCGGTCAGAAGAACACCTGTTAGCGCCTGATTTTTGAATGCTGTTCATCATTCTTTTGCATGACTTTGAACAAATATATCCGATCTGGGATAGAATTAAAATGATCGATCCAAAAGGATGGATAAAAAATTCCAAATCACATTAAATCCACATTTACAGTGATTCTCACCCGGCTTGAACCGTTGGGTTTTCGATCCCGGAATAAGGAAAATGCTTCATTCAGAACTTTCTCAATGCTTGCGGCACCGTTGGCCGGATCGATCTTAATCATACATTCCCAGCGAAACTGTCCCTGCATGCGGAATATGGCAGATGGCGACGGACCAAGAATAGGGGCGTTGCCGGCGGCCTCACTAAGGCACTTAGCGAATATCTCCGCGACCTTTTGAACGAGGGATCCATCCTTTGATTTGAAATAAATGCCAATCAAGCGCGAATACGGAGGATAAAATAGCTGCTCCCTGTACTCAAGCTCTTGTTTTATAAATTTTTGATAGTCATGATCCCGGGCACAAATCACCGCAATATGTTCCGGCTGCCAGGTCTGCAGATATACCGATCCTTTTTTCTCCGACCTGCCGGATCGTCCTGCTACCTGACTGAGCAACTGGAACATGCGTTCGGATGACCGGTAGGATGGAAAGGCTAACTCCGTATCTGAATTGATCACGCCAACCATGGTCACGTTGGGGAAATCGAGTCCCTTTGCAACCAACTGGGTACCGACAAGAATATCCGCTTCGCCGGCTCCAAAGGCGTTAAGGATGCGGGCATGGGCATCTTTGCCTGTTGTGGTATCCTGGTCCATTCGCAGCAATCGGGCTTCGGGAAAAAGCCGCCCGATTTCTTCCTCGATCTGTTGCGTACCGGCTCCGTGAACTTCCAATGCAGTTTCCCCGCATTTTGGGCAACGACTCCGCTTCAGCTCGGTATGCCCACAATAATGGCATCGCAGGTGATTTTTGGCCTTGTGATAGGTGAGACTCACCGAACAGTTGGGACATTCCATGATATGTCCGCAGGCTTCGCACTGGATATAAGACGCAAAACCGCGACGGTTATACAATAAAATGATCTGTTCATTTCTCCCGAGCACTTCCTCGATGGTGATGTAGAGAGGTACGGCAAGCGGACCCTGCATGGCCTTCCGATACTGCTTCAGATCGACGATTTTAACATCAGGCAGGCTGGCCTGGGCGTGTCGCTCCGGAAGGTGCAACAAAGTGCTTTTGCCGGTTTGGGTGGCATGATAGCTGACAGCGCTGGGTGTTGCGGATCCAAGAACTACTACGCTCTTCGTCAGATATCCGCGCATGATCGCCACTTCGCGGGCATTATACCTGGGCGCAGGATCTTCCTGTTTGTACGATTGATCATGCTCCTCATCAACGATGATGATTCCCAGGTTTTGAATGGGAGCAAATACAGCTGATCGTGCGCCGACAGCCACCGTTCGTTTCCCCCTGCGGAGATCGAGCCACGCTTCGTAACGTTCACGCTCGTTCAGACGGCTGTGCAGTACTGCGATTGTATTCCCGAATATCTGGTAAAATCGGCGAACGGTTTGGGGGGTCAGCGCAATTTCGGGCACCAGGATTAATCCGCCTTTCCCTGAGTCGAGCACCTTCTTCAGTGCGTGGATGTAGACTTCGGTTTTGCCGCTGCCTGTTACTCCATAAATCAGGAACTGCCGGAATTCACCTGCGCCGATAGCTTTTGCAATTTCCTGAAACGCGGCTTCCTGGGTGGTATTGAGTTTCTTGATCTTCTCCGGATTGTATTCCAGTTCCGGTTCGGGCAAACCCACCGGAACTTCATCACTCCTGATCAATTCTTCTTTCCGTATGCGTCCCATTGTGTAATTGTCGAGAAGCGGTTCGTCCTCAAGCTCCTGCTGGCGCAGCGGGAGACCACGCTCTTCCAGCCTGCGCAAGGCTTTTACCCATTTTGGTTCCTTCTTTCCTTCATAACTCTCATAAACCCGTACCAAATCGCCTTCATCCACACCATCTTTCCATAACCAGCGCTTTTCGGTCTTTGATTCAACCCGGGTTCGTGGTTCTTCCCATATCTCCAGCAGACCGTAATCCGCCAGTTGCTTTATGAGTTCTTCCCCGTGGGGTTTCCATTGTTGCTCGACATATTTCAGAGGAAGTGATCCTTTTTCCCGTACCTCCTTCAGCAGTTCTTCTTCTCTTACCGACAGGATCAATGCCACCTCTTCGACCGGGCCGGAACGTATTATTTTTTCCGAGATGAAGTTGAGCCCTACCGGCAGCGCTGCCTGGATCGTCTCGCCTCTGCTGGCGTAATAAAAACGGTGCACCCAATGCGTCATCCGTAGGATTTCTTCCGACATGACGGGCTGTTCATCAAGTACTTTGCGGATATCCTTCGTCTCGAAATCAGGCTTTTGGTCATGTACTTCAACAACCATTCCAATAGCCATATGAGACTGCAGGGGAACCCAAACCCGCATTCCCGGTAAGACATTATCTGCCAGGGAATCTGGAATATGGTACGTAAAGACCTCCCGAACGGCCGTCGGAAGAGCGATGTCAGCGTATTGTGGCATCAGAAGTTAGTTATGAGCTGAAAATCAGAATATACGAATGATGGCGGAGAAAGAATTCAGGAGACAGAAGTCGGAATACAGAAAGAAGTCCCGACACTACCGGTAATCCTAAATTTATGAGCTGTTGACTTTGGGAGAAATGTGTGATAAATAACACATGAAGTTAAGTAAACTATTGGAGAGGCCTTCCTAATGAGATTGAGATGGAGAATATACATACTGATAGCGCTTTTGTTGGCCGTGGCAAGCTGCGGGTTATTTGAGAACAAAAAAGACCCCGAATTTTCTTCCGGCCGCAGAGATTATACCTGGACTGTGGACACCCTTACCAACAGGCCCAACGGATTTATTATGGGTATCTGGGGAGCGAGCCCGAATGATGTTTGGGCGGCGGGTTACATACCGTTTGGCATTATAATGGATCGACATGGTCACCCTGGAATCAGAGGGTGAGCCCTGAATTACACTGTATCTTTGGTTTTGCTAAGGATGATATTTGGACCGGGGGTGTCGATGGGAAAATTTATCATTTTGACGGGAACCAATGGTCTCTTGCATTTACTACCAGCATTGAGGGAATGAGTCAGGGGTATCTGGATATAATGGGTATTTGGGGTTCATCTCCTTCCAATGTTTATGCGTCGGTATTGGGAGTGGCAAGAGTTTTTTATTGCATTACGATGGCAGGTCGTGGAAATTATTGATGGTTACCCATTTTGGGGTTCAACTTCAGCGAATACGAGGAGAAGAGGGGAATATCTACATAGGAGGGGGATCCAATTATCATGCAGGAATCCCTGATACGAATTACATATATAAATATGCTGAAGGGCGACTGCAACTAATCAACTCAAGAGCAAGTAATAGAGAGGGTACATTATGGATAAATAACATAGGGAATCAAACGTATTTCGTGAATGGAGACCGTCTGGGAACATATAGAGCGAATGAATTCATCAGAAATGCCGCGGGCCAGTTTGCCTCTATTATGACCGGTCCTGAACCGTTGTTGGGTGCAAGCGGACGCAATAGTAAAGATCTCTTCCTGTATACTTGGAATGGGATTATGCATTATAACGGAACCAATACCAAATATCTGTTTGGGATACCAGAAGATATGCCGGGACCAGTATTCCGGGAATTGATTTTCAAACAGGAGGTTTTCTTTACTACGTGGGGTGTAACAGCGGGGACTACGAATCTGATTTATCACGGTGTTTTATCCGATACAACGAAACAACACTGAGTACTTTTATGAATCTTATGTCGAACTCACGTTAAATAGGATCGGTCAGATTCGAGTGTCCATGAGAAGAAGCCATAGTCCGTATTCCATGGGCACCTGTTATGTTCCCCGATTCACAACAGCTCCAATTCATAATTCAACATTCATAATTCAAAATTCCACTTAGCCCAGCCATCCTGATCTATCCAAACTGCGATATTGAATCGCTTCAGCAAGATGTGCCGTTTGAATGGTTTCTGTATGTGCCAGGTCCGCAATGGTGCGTGAGACTTTGAGGATGCGATCATAAGCACGTGCAGAGAGACCAAGGCGGTTGATGGCTTTCTTTAGCAATTGCGATCCGGCTTCATCAATTTTGCAGATTCGGCGGACCATCCGGGTGGTCATCTGGGCGTTGCAATAAACGCCGTCGATACCCATAAACCGGGAGTGTTGGATGTTGCGGGCATCGATCACGCGTGCACGGACCTTATCCGATGGTTCTCCGGCCGACTTGCTGTTTAACTCTTCGAAACTGACCTTGTTTACTTCGATATGAAGATCAATACGGTCGAGCAGCGGTCCGCTGATCTTTCCCAGGTACCGCTGCATCTGCGCCGGTGAGGCGCCTGCCGAATCCGACGGATCGTACCAGTCGCCCGAAGGTGATGGATTCATCGAGGCTACCAGCATGATCTTGCTCGGATAGTTGACACTCATTCGCGCACGGGATATGCTCACCATTCCGTCCTCAAGCGGCTGTCGCAGCACTTCCAGGGCACTTCGTTTGAATTCCGGCAGTTCATCCAGGAAAAGGACTCCGTTGTGTGCCAGTGAGATTTCGCCCGGCATCGGGATGCTGCCACCACCTACAAGCGCAACATCGGAAACCGTATGATGAGGCGACCGAAACGGGCGGTGGGTGATCAAACCTTTGCCAGGCGGCAGAAGTCCGGATACCGAGTGGATCTTGGTGGTTTCCAGTGCTTCGTGCAGGTTCATCGGCGGCAGGATGGTGGGCAGACGCCGGGCCAGCATCGTCTTTCCGGAACCCGGCGGGCCGACCATAATGATATTGTGTCCGCCAGCGGCAGCCACCTCCAGCGCACGCTTCACATTTTCCTGGCCGCGGACATCCATAAAATCCACCATATCGCGACTCTGACCATTGGTAAACAGTTTGTTCATATCGATTGAAACCGGATCATACTCATTTTCATCGTTCATCCATTGAATAACATCCCCAACATGCCGCAGGCCGTATACGTCCAATCCGTCAACTACACCGGCCTCGTACGCATTGTCAGCAGGCACAATCAGGTTCTTCAGGCCGGCTCTTTGGGAGGCCACGGCGATGGGAAGAACTCCCTTTACCGGACGTAACTGACCGTCAAGCGCCAGTTCTCCCAGAATAAGCGTGTCTTCCAGTTTCTTTGGTTTGATTTGATGAGATACCGCCAATAACCCCACAGCTATCGGCAGGTCGAACGCGCTGCCTTCCTTAGGAAGATCGGCAGGTGCCAGGTTGATGGTTATGCGTCCCCTTGGAACATGATAACCGGTGTTTTTCAGGGCGGCGTCGATGCGGGCATACGATTCGTTGATCGCCCTGTCGGGCAAGCCTACCAGGTTATATTTTGGAAATGCAGAAGTCATATTGACTTCCACATCGATAAGATGGGCGTCTACCCCAAATGTTGATGCGCAATGAACGTGAGCTAGCATAATCGTGTATCTTTTTTAGCGTCTCTACGTAATAAGAACATAGAGGAACACAAACCTTACACGAGATTATGAATAAATTAACACCAGTTGCCATGACTACTAATACCAGAACAATCATAGAAGACATTCGTGTAACGGGTGCCGAACTGATCGACCGGATACGCGAGCTCATCCACGAAGGCAACGTTAAACGCATCAGTGTACGCAACACAAAGGGGGACGTCCTGGTTGATGTCCCGGTGAGTGTTGGCGTGGCCGGGTTGGGCGCAACATTTTTAGCCATGGGTCCGCTGATCACCTCTCTCGGCTTCTTCGCCCTGTTTATGAACGATTATAGCATATACGTCGAACGCGAAGAACCCGTTGACGAACACGAGGTGGATGCCCAGTTCATCGAGGTGGAAGACGAGGACGATGAAGATGAAGATGAGGGTGAGGATAAAGACGAAGAAGAAAAAGAGAGCAAAAAGAAAAAATAGTTCAGATCGAATATCTAAAGTCTGATATCTAAGATCTTGAAAACAATGGATACCAAATAAAAAAGCCTCCTTGACGGGAGGCTTTTTTATGTTGCACTAAATGCTTTCGAAGCGGTTAGATTGACCGCAATGCAAAAAAAACTGTTAAATCCCAAACATGATGATTACAGTGCTTTTGGCCCGCAGCCAAAGAGTGCGATGTCGAAACTCATTTTCAAACTGAAATGAGACAACGGCGTCGCAGGGCAGAGCCCGTGCGACGAGGTTCAGATACGTGTTGCGAGTTACAAGTTGTTTCTTTCCAATATCGACACCCGTAACAGGCAAGGACCCATATTCCCTATATCCTTCCTTCCGAATCTAAGCCGATTTTTCAACAACCGGTTCTTCGACTTCCTGGAGCCAACGTTCTACGTCGATGGCTGCCATACAGCCGGAGCCTGCCGCGGTAACGGCTTGTCTATACTTGCTGTCCTGGGCATCGCCACAGGCGAAAATACCTTCAACATTAGTATAGGATGATTTGTTTTGGGTCTTGATATAACCCACATCGTCCATATCAAGCACACCTTTGAACAGATCGGTGTTCGGTTTGTGCCCGATGGCCAGGAACAGGCCGGTCACGTCGTCAAGCTTTGTGATCTCACCGGTCTTAACATTTTTGACCGTGAGGCCTTCAACCAGCTTGTTGCCGAGTACCTCATCAACTACGCTATCCCAGACAAACTCAATCTTAGGATTGTTTAATGCTTTGTGCTGCATAGCTTTGGAAGCACGAAGTTCGTCACGTCGATGGATGATTGAGACCTTGCTGGCGAATTTGGTCAGGAACGTGGCTTCTTCCATGGCAGTATCGCCGCCACCGACAACTGCAACATGTTGATTGCGGAAAAAAGCACCGTCGCAGGTTGCACAGGCAGATACACCATAGCCGCGCAAACGCTGCTCGCTGTCAATTCCCATCCACTTGGCCGATGCGCCTGTGGATACCACAATAGCCTGGGCGTAGATTTCCGTACTTTCGTCGATGGTCAGTTTGAACGGACGTTTGTCAAAATCGATATTAGTGACCATTCCATAGCGGCAATCGGCACCGAAACGTTTTGCCTGTTCGCGAAACAGGTCCATCATTTTGGGACCCATAATTCCTTCGGGGAAACCAGGAAAATTCTCCACATCGGTTGTTGTCATCAACTGCCCTCCCGGTTCGGGACCCTCAAAAATGATTGGTTTCAGGTCGGCTCGAGCTGCATACAAGGCCGCCGTCAAACCGGCCGGACCACTACCCACGATCACAACCTTAAACGTTTTTCCAGCGATATCTTCCATAATCGAAAATTGTGTGAGTGATAAAAATCTATTATAAAACTGTATAGTTATAAAGTTAACGAAGTTTGATCAAATTTGGTATCCCGACTTCGTTTCGGGCTGACTGAAAAATAACTATTAAAAAATCCAACTTCTCCCATAATGATGGGCTGGGAGAAGATAATCTTACCGGAAAATCGAATTTTGTTAAAAATAGAAGGGTTTCTAGCAAAATATGCATAGTCGAATCAATGGCTAGAACTATCACATCTATTCTGAATTACTTACATTTGCAACTGTTTGACTTTAAAACATTATAGTTGTCGATCATTTAACCATGATTCCAGTTGACTATTAGTGTACATATCATCGACTGAGGAGGTTACCTACTGTGATAATTGCCGTATTAAAAGAACAAGCCAAAGGCGAGAGTCGTGTGGCTTTGGTGCCTGAAAGTGTTAAGGCACTCACAAAACAAAATCTGGAAGTCTGGATTGAAAAAGGGGCTGGTGAAGCATCTTCTTTTACAGATCAGACTTACATCGACGCGGGTGCTAAAATAAAGGACAGCGCCTCGGAAATTCTCTCATCGGCCAATATCTTGATTAAGGTGCAAAAACCGGAACCTGATGAGATTGGGCAAATGAAACCGGATATGGTTATCGTCTCCTTTTTAGGAGCGTTATTCAATAAAGATCTGGTTGAACAGCTCAAAAAGGCTAAAGTGACGGCTATCGGTCTCGATGCCGTGCCACGTATTACCCGCGCCCAGAAAATGGACGCACTTTCTTCCATGAGTTCTATCGCAGGCTATAAGGCCGTTCTGATCGCAGCCGATTCACTGGGCAAGTATATGCCCATGATGATGACAGCTGCCGGTACCATTCCGCCAGCACGTGCTCTTGTGCTCGGAGCCGGTGTAGCCGGACTTCAGGCCATTGCCACTGCCCGCCGTCTGGGTGCTATTGTTGAGGCGTTTGATGTGCGTCCTGCTGTAAAAGAACAGGTGGAAAGTCTGGGAGCCAAGTTTGTGGAAGTGAAACTCGAAGAAGAGGAAACGGAAACCAAGGGCGGTTACGCTAAAGAACTTTCCGAAGAAAGTCAGAAGCGGCAGAAGCAGGCTATTCATAATCATGCCAAGCGGTCGGATATTGTGATTACAACAGCATTGATTCCGGGGAAACCGGCCCCTCGGCTGATTACGAAGGAAACCGTTGAAGAGATGGCAAATGGTTCAGTCATAATCGATCTGGCAGGAGAACAAGGTGGAAACTGTGAACTTACAAAACCGGGTGAGACCATTGTTCACAAAGGTGTTACGATCCACAGTCCGTTGAATATCACTTCATTGTTACCGGTACATGCCAGCCAGCTCTATTCCAAAAATATTTCAGCACTTATCGATCTGCTGATAAAGGACGGAGCATTGAATCTGGACTTTGAAGATGAAATCATTAAAAATGCGACGATTACCCACAAAGGGGAGATCGTGAGTCCTGCTATCCTAAAAGGCGAACTTTAGCAAAACAGTTTATCCAAACGGAGGAATACCATGATAATGAACTTGTTCGTATTCGTGTTGGCGAGTTTTGTGGGTTTTGAGGTTATCTCAAAGGTTCCCACAACGCTTCACACCCCATTGATGTCCGGTTCCAATGCCATTTCTGGTATCACCATTATTGGTGCCCTGGTAGTGGCCGGAGAAGCATCCAGTACCCTGACATCCTGGCTGGGGCTGATTGCCATCATCTTTGCAACAATCAACGTGGTAGGTGGTTACGCAGTCACCGACCGCATGCTTCAAATGTTTAAGAAAAAGGGTAGCCAACGATGAGTCGATTTTTCCCACATTCACTTCAGGTGATGGTACCTGATTTTACACAGTTAGTCTATTTGGTCGCTATTATCTTGTTTATTATCGGCCTGAAACGGATGAGTTCGCCGTCTACGGCACGGTCCGGAAATATATGGTCGGCAGTGGGCATGTTGATGGGTATTATTGTTACCCTGCTTGATTACCATATTGTGACTTTTGAGATGATCATTATTGGGATCATCATCGGCAGCCTTATAGGGATCGTTTCCGCCTACAAGGTAGAAATGACGAGCATGCCTGAAATGGTCGGCCTGTTCAATGGATTCGGTGGCGGCGCCTCGGTACTAGTTGCCGTAGGTGACTTCTACCGCACGGCTCCAATGACTCACGGCAACAGTGAACTGATTACCGTTGCTCTGAGTATCCTGATCGGTTCCGTTACGTTTTCGGGAAGTTTCATTGCTTTCGGGAAATTGAAAGGAATCGTGAGTGGAAATCCGATTACGTACAGCGGTCAAAAGATTGTCAACAGCATTCTTGCATTAGTCATGTTTGCGTCCGGGGTTTTATTTGTCATTAACCCGGCCGAGAACTGGTACCTGATCGTTTTGCTCATCATTTCATTGGTCCTCGGGGTGACACTTGTTATACCAATCGGAGGTGCAGATATGCCGGTGGTTATCTGTCTCCTGAACTCCTATTCCGGTCTGGCTGCTGCAGCCACAGGTTTTGTACTGAACAATAATCTGCTGATCGTAAGTGGTGCCCTGGTCGGCGCATCCGGTATCATTCTTACCTATATCATGTGTCAGGCCATGAACCGCTCACTGAATAATGTGCTGTTCGGTGCTTTCGGCTCAGACATTAAAGTCGCTGGCTCTACGGACACAGGCGACGTAAACAAAACCATTCGTCGTGCAGAAGCCGATGATGTTGCTGTGATGACAGCCTACGCACAAAACGTGATCATCGTTCCGGGTTACGGTCTTGCCGTTGCCCAGGCACAACATGCCATCCGCGACGTGGCCAACCTGCTCGAAGAGCACGGTGTTAATGTGAAATATGGTATTCACCCGGTTGCCGGACGTATGCCTGGTCACATGAACGTGTTGCTGGCTGAAGCCAACGTACCTTATGATCAGTTATATGATATGGATGAGATCAATCCAGAATTTGAACATACTGACGTCGTGCTTGTGATTGGAGCCAATGACGTTGTAAACCCTGCTGCTCACACCAATCCAGGCAGCCCGATTTATGGTATGCCGATTCTGAATGTGGACCAGGCTCGCACAGTTGTTGTGTTCAAACGTTCGCTGAACCCTGGCTTTGCAGGTATTGATAACGAACTCTTCTACAAGGAAAATACCTACATGTTCTTCGGCGATGCAAAGAAGTCACTGATGGCCCTGTCAACTGCTTTGAAAGAAGTGGAAGACTAACTAATTCTTAATTTTGAATTTTGAATTAAGAAATTCAGGTATTCATAATTTTTTGAAAGGTACCTATCGCGAGGTGGGTGCCTTTTTTTACATCATAAACTTGTTGCATCGTCTCTGCCGTGCAATGGCGTTGTTATTCTGCTGTGGATTTGTGGCGGGCAATCCAGATGCAGTATTTGAAAGCTCCTCAATTCCAAATTCCCTATTCCCTTATATCACTATCTTACACTTTGATACTGCCGGGTAGTTCCTTTTTTGGAGAGAACAATCTGCCAAAGCTGGTTTTTTCGGGCGCGGAATGAGGCGGCTGAAACGAGTAAATAATAGGTCCACATTCGGTAGAAACGGGAGTCATAACGATCTTTGATCTTGTCCCAGCTGCCGGTGAAGTTATGGTACCAGGCCATCAGTGTGTTATCGTAAAAAGGACCGAAATTATGCCAATCCTCAACTATGAAGAGCCCCTCGGACGCTTTGCTTATCTGTTGGGCCGACGGGATCATCCCGTTAGGGAAGATGTACTTGTGAATCCACGGGTCCGTCATGTTTACCGATATGTTGCTTCCAATACAGTGCAGCAATTGCAGGCCATCCTCTTTCAGGCATCTGTGCGCCACTTCCATGAATGTTCGATAGTTCTTTTTTCCAACGTGCTCAAACATGCCGATCGAAACAACCCGGTCGAACGGTTCATTGATATCGCGGTAATCCTGCAGTCGAATCTCGATGGGCAATTCTTCGCACTTTTCCCGGGCCAGTTCCGCCTGCCTTTTTGAAACGGTGAGACCAACCACTCTTACACCATAATTTTTGGCAGCATACCGTGCAAACCCACCCCAACCGCATCCTAAATCAAGAACCTTCATCCCTTCCCTGAGATGCAGCTTGCGACAGATGAGATCGAGCTTAGCTTCCTGCGCGTCATCAAGGCTTTTTGCATTTTGCCAATATCCGCAACTGTATATCATTCGCTTGTCCAGCATCAGGCGAAACAACTCATTTCCGGTGTCATAATGCCGTTCGCCAATTTGAAACGCACGTGCTGTACTTTGCAGGTTGCGCAAACTTGCAACCACGAAGTTCCATACTGAACTGGGAGTGTAATTTACCTTCTGATCGATTCCAGACTTTAGTATGCGGGTGAATGTCTCATCCAGGGATTTGGAATCCCACCAGCCATCCATATACGATTCACCGGCGGCCTGCGACCCGCCGGCCAGTATTCTTAGATATAATTTGGGGTTGTGTACCTGTATATCCCAGGGTCTGTCCCCATTCAAACGAACATCTGCAGATTGCAGCCAATTTTGAAGTGTTTCTTTGATCCTCACAACAGTAACATTTGTTACAGGAGGCTTTGGAAAAACATCCTCGCGCATCTAATCCCATCGGGAAAGCGAAAATAATGGATTACAAAGCCTCCTGAAGGTTTATGCATTATTGATATTTATGTAATTCAAACAGAAAAGTGGCGAAAATAGATCCATGCATTTTGATGCGATCTTATGGGGTACAACCGTTTGATGGGTTTGGCTAACACACGGCTGATCCAGGTTGTCATTCAAGTGCTTGTACATTATACTCTAATTTTCTAACCTGTCCATTGAAAGATGGTTACAACATTTTGTCCGCAAAAATCAGGTGTGTCATTCAATGGGCACTTGGAAAATGCCAATAAATTTTACACAGGAGTGCCCTGCTTGGGATGATCTTGCTCAATGAGGATAGCTCGAAACGGCATGAGGTACCAGCCAGTGGTATGCTTACTTAATAAGAGGACCTGTTTCCAGATCAGACTTTAATATTCCGAATAACAACCGTGTACTTATTTTTTGATACCGAAACGACGGGCCTGCCCAGCAACTGGAAGGCACCGGTTACCGAACTTGACAACTGGCCCCGTATGGTGCAATTGGCCTGGTTATTGTATGATGGCAAAGGAAATGAGATAGCTGAAGCTAATCACATCATAAAACCAGATGGATATACAATACCTTATTATTCGTCAAAGATTCACGGCATCACAACGGAACGTGCTGTGGCCGAAGGAATGGATATCCTTGTTGTATTGAATGAATTTGAGCAAGTAATTGATCAGGCAGATTTTCTCGTCGCACATAATATGAGTTTTGATGAGAAGATTGTGGGCGCTGAGTTTCTCAGGCATCAGACGGAAAACCACATCGCCACGAAAAAGCGCATATGTACCATGGTTAGCGGCACCAATTACTGCGCAATCGATGGTCCGTATGGGTATAAATGGCCTACGTTGACTCAGCTACATTATAAATTATTCGGTACCGGTTTTGAAGAGGCGCACGATGCTTCAGTCGATATTAATGCTACCGCAAAATGCTTTTGGGAGTTGAAACGACTGGGGGTTATCTGATTTCGGGTTAAAAACCGCGGATTCATTGATGTATCAGGTACGACAATTGTCGCAATTTTAGCGACAATATGTGTATATTAATGAATAATCAGTATGAATCATGATACCTTATCCATAATTAATCAAATGGAAGAGAATCTATTACATGAATATATAGATGACAAGGATGTCTACTCACTCATCGAATCAGTGAGAAAAGGCATTAAATTCGATATTTTCCAAAAAATAGTTAATGAAGGGCCTTTTACTCTGGATGATTGGGCTGGGCTCTTGCATCTCTCGTTGAGAACTATTCAGCGTTACAAGAAAGAAAAAAAAGATTTTGATTCTATTCATTCTGAGAAGATTATTGAAATTATGCTTCTTGTAAAGTATGGAGCAGAAGTTTTTGGGAGTGTTGATAGTTTTAGAACCTGGCTTCATGCTAAAAATGTAGCCATGGGTGGGGTTATCCCAAATGATCTTCTGGATAGTACATTTGGAATCAGATTAGTGCACGATGAATTGACCCGAATAGAGCATGGTGTACTTGCATGATTGTTTTCCGACTTTCCAAGCGTAGATATCGAAACGACTTATCCGGGAGAGGGGCGGAATTATCGGGAGGTCGCTGGAATAGCAAGGGTGTTTCAATGGTTTATACGAGTGAATCGAGAGCTTTGTGCGCAGCAGAAATTGCAGTACATGCACCGTTGGGCATTATTCCAAAGGATTACTATATAATTTCAATTGGGATTGCAGATAATTTCAGTGTAAAAATTACAGACACAGAAAAATTACCAGATAAATGGAGTTCATTTCCATATTTAGACTTCACAAAAGAAATGGGGGATGAATTTATCAGAAAAGAAGAATTTCCAGTAATGAAAGTACCTTCCGCAGTAATTCAGGGTGATTATAATTATTTGATAAATCCACTTCATCCCGATTCAAAGCGAATTAAGGTTTTAGATTCTGAACCATTCAAATTCGACGTAAGACTATTCCTTAAATAAAAAAGCAGAAGATATTTTTGCCTTCTTCATTGCGACGCCCAGGCTTAGTGTGGCCAGTACCCCACATGTTGCCAGCACCGTAAACAATGCGAGTGGAATGGCCATTGGACCCGAATAGACATGGTCGATCAGATAACCAGTAATAGGTGGTCCAAAACCAAATCCAATGATACTTATCGTAAACAAGTAGACACCACCGGCAACGGCCCGCATTCCGGATGGAACGAGATCCTGGACAATGGCCGGTGCCACACCATTGTACGATGAGGCAATGCTGCTGCCCAGACCCACGAAGATCAGGCCCATGATGGCATTATGATTAAAGAGGCCAAAGGCAAAGAATGGGAGTCCCCCCAGGGCCGCAACAATACCCATGATAAATCTCCGATGATCTCCTTTTCTTGCGAGTCTGTCTGCCAGCTTGCCTGAGATTGTTATTGTGAAACCCGTCAGGAACATGAACCACCCGAATTGCGGCAGTAAACTCTGATATCCTGCGAAATGGCCGCTCAGAAACTCGCTGATAAAGGCCAGCAGTGCATAACCCGAAAACGCCAGGAATGAGAATCCTATGTGATGCCAGATCAAAGCAGGAGATTGCAGCAAATGATGCATGGCATCTTTGAAGGAAAGTGCATCTTTCGTGAATCGGTTGTCTTTTTCTGGCGTGGACTTGTGGGGCATATCCCGGATCAAAGTAAAAGCAATGAGTGCCAGTAAAATACCGGGTGCTCCCACTACAAGAAAAGCCGTTCGCCAGCTATACCACTCGCTGATATAACCTCCAACCAGGAAGGCCAAACCGATGCCAATAAAGATGCCTGATGAATAAATGGAAATGGCTGTAGCCCGATCCTCTGCCGGGAAATAGTCTGACAACAAGGAGTAAGCCGCCGGGCTGCATGCCGCTTCATTGATGCCGACGAGGATTCGGGCAATGACTAGCATGCCTAGTCCGGTAGTGAGGCCGCTCATCATGGTGGCCAGACTCCATATCAGCAAACCTAGGGTGATCACCCACCTGCGGGACCAAACATCGGCCAGCCGGCCCATAGGGATGCCGAACACAGCATAAAAAAAAGAAAAGGCAGTACCGTACAGATATCCGATCTCCACATTGCTCAATCCAAGCTCCCTTCGGATAGGATTGGCCAATACAGCTACGATCTGCCGATCCACGAAATTGAGGACATAAATAATCGTGAGAACGGCAAGTACTCCCCAGGCATAACGCCGACTAACGATAACAGGCTTATCTCCGGCTGCTTTCGATATCATTACTCAATTGTAAGGCCACAGTGAAAAAACCGAAAGATAATCTAGTCAGCAATGAGTGTCGAGACAAAAACGGTTAACAGTTATCAATAAACAGTACGCTAATGACCGACAATGAATATAATTTCCTCCTCTATCCAAGCAAAAGAGGCAGGCTACACAGCCTGCCTACCCGCTATTTATCACAACAAAATTATTTTTTCTTTTTTCTCTTTGGCTTCATTTTCAGCACATTCAGAGGCTTTAAGACTTCATCGAGGTAAAGACTCTTCCTGACTTTTCCCACATAGGGATAATCTGTTGCCGTGACAAGGAAATCATTCTCATTGTCTTTGACCCCCGGTGTGAGGTGTATCTCACGTGTCTCACCATTTTTAAGATGCAAACGTATCGAATAAAGTGGATGAGTGAGGTCGGACGACTTCTTGTTGTAATCGAAGCTATCAACTTTAAGCCGGGCAATATGATCCAGCATATCTCCGACAATCCCGGGTTTGAGTGTGTCCGTTCCATAAAGCCAATGTTGTGATCCACTGCCTTTGACGAACGTATAGGAACTGTCGGCGGGATATATCATATCCACCTGTGTAATCTCAGAACGTGGATATTGCCATACCTGCTTCTGACGCCACTCATCGAGATGGCGGTTAAAAGATCGCGTCAGAAATCCATTAATCATGTACACGGTATTTTGACTGGCAGGACGAACATAGGTGCCTGGCGTACGTTGGTTCTGCATCTGGAAGCGGCCGAGATAGATGCTGGCAAGTTGTGTGTTACCATTGTCAAAGTCGACTTGAGTACCCGTTGAATCTACGGCATAACGGGTGAATTGCCTGGGATTGTGAGTGACGATACTTTGAGGTTTAACCCCATTCAGGCTGTTAATAACATTCTCAACGGTGTTGCCATCAGCGGGATAGGCCTCCCCGTTCCCCTGCTGTACGGACCATTTTCCTCCTTTTTTAGTCAGTTTCATGGCCTTACTTGTAGGTGTGTGGATAACCACTTTATTGACCTTTGCCGTGTCAATGGTGATCACATTACTTAACAACGCGTGGCTGGAGCTGCTGCTCTCAGAGAACTTCATAAATCCTGCAACTGCAAGCAGGACAACAAAGAGAGCGGCCAGTGTTTTGGTAGCATTAGTCATGGTTCTCTATTCTCTTTGAGTTATTCGAATGAATCCCCTTTGGGCAGGCCTTTTTCCATCCATTGGCGACGGCGGGACTTGTTATGTTCGTATCGGTAGAAGCCATATCCGAGCACCAACAGAATAGGTATGAAGACGTTAATGTATTTCAACAGATTCCTGGAACTGTCACTGATAAGCGTCAGCGGACGATTGGTTATGCCTTTGGTTCTCAGTGCTATTAGTCCAGTGTCGTCTGCCAGGTAGTCGACGCTGTTGGCCATCAGGCTGATGTTGTCGTCGGGGAGACGCTGCTGGTGTTGTCCGGGAGGGCCATTTTGTACGAAGTCGCCGTCTCCAACAACAATGATGGAAGTTTTTACACTTTTCTTGAGGCGAACCTTCATACTGTCTTTATCTGCAAAGTGGGATTTAAACACACCGCTGACCAAGGCAGCAACAGGAATGTGCGACTCGGTAAAATCACTACGGTTCCAGTTCTGGAATGGACTGATGGACATGAAATTACTAGCCTCACCGGATTTGTTGGACGATGAAGCCAGAACCGTGACTTTCTGAAGGCTGTCGACCTTGCTTGTATCTACAGATGAGACAAACTGAAAGACAACAGATTCCAAACCCTTACTGATGGGATTATTCCCGAAAGTTGTGATAACAGGTATGTAGGGATATCGAATCTGCCGTACAAATTGAAATCCACTCTGTTCCTGACTTACCCCGATCGAGCTGGCATTAAGATCACGTACAAGGTCCGGCTCCACTGGAATGTTATAGGATGTTAGCAGTGCATCAATGCCGGTGTCTTCCGGACGTGCATAACCCATTTGAATATTGGCCTGAACCTTGTTGATGGCAAAAATAGCTTTGCCGCCAGCCATAATATACTGGTCAATGGATTTGAGCTGATTCTGAGTAAAGGCCTTGGTTGGAGCGATGATCATCAGCACATTGATATCTGCCGGCACACCTGTGGTATCGATATTCGATATCTTCTCAATCTGATACCGGTCTTTCAGTTCCTGCATAAGCTGCGGCATTTCTTGTTCCGTGGGTTCTCCATTGCCCTGCAGGAGACCGATTTTGGGCTTCTTGGTTTCGGTCAGCTTTTTGATGGTACTGGCAATGGTATATTCCAGTCCATCTCCGGGTTGTACGACAGGCACCACCTGACTTTTGCCTTCGTATTGAAAGACAGCACCCAAATATGCCCGTTTTTGTGAGACCTGGTCACGTTCCCGAACATTGACCAGAACCGGTTGGATACCGGCTTGCTGGGCCGTCTGTTCAGATTTTTGATCCTTGTTGGGATCTACAAAGTTATATTCGAGATTGTCTCCGGAGTACGCACGAAATTCATCCAAAAAATCCTTGAACTGACTCTTGATGCGGTGTAACTGTGGAGGCAGTTTACTTGAGAAGTAGGCCGTAACGGTTACCGGATCTTTCAGCGATTTAGCAATAACTTCACTCGGTTTCGACAGGGTATACTCATGATTCTCAGTCATGTCGAACTGCAGGAAGATCTGGTTCGCTATGTAATTGGCAACGATCAAAATGCCGATTACCAGGACAATTTGTATGATAGCTTCTCTTTTTGTCTTAAAAAAACCACTAAACCAACTCATGACCAGGACCTCCGTGTTAATGAGGTCATGGCGAAAATCAGACCTAAGATTGTGAGTGAGAGCATGTAGACAACATCATTCAGACTTATCACTCCGCGCGCCATGCTGCTGAAATGAGTGGACAGACTCAGGTAGTCGGCTATGTTTGCCAGAAGATTGGGCAACACCGGCACCATCAGATCGAACAACAGTTGAAAAAAGAAAGAGATAAAAAGTGCGAGGATGAACGCCACAATCTGATTGCTGGTGACGCTGGAAGCAAAAATTCCGATACTCACATAAACAGCAGAGATGAGCATCAGCGAGAGATATCCGCCGACGACCGCCCCGGTGTCAACATTGCCCAGATTGGTTACGGTGATATAGTAGATGATAGTAGGCAGCAGCATCATTATCACCAGGAACCATGAGGCCAGCCATTTGCCGGTGACGATCTGAAAATCGGAGACCGGCTTGGTAGCAAGCAGTTCCAGGGTGCCGGAGTGTTTTTCTTCGGCCAGTGATCGCATGGTGATGGCTGGAATGAAGAAAAACAAGGTCCAGAAAGAAATTTGAAAGAAAGGTGTTAATGAAGCCTGGCCACTGAAAAAAATATCGGATCCGGAAAGCCAGGTAAAGAAGCCGCTGAGGCCCAGAAAAACGACGAGTATGATGTAAGCGATAAGCGAATCAAAAAAGGTATTCACTTCCCGCTTGCAGATCGTCCATATCGTATGCATGGCTTTTTGTGTTTACCCCTAGTTTACGGTTAGTTCGCGGAAAATATCTTCGAGACTGGTTTGTAAAGGTGTCATCTGCAGGATAACCCAGTTCTTTTCGACGCAAAGCCGGAAAATGTCTTCGCGTGCATCCATCCCGGCTGTTGAATCAATTTGCCAAATGCCGGATTCGCGGTCGGCAGGTTGAACCGCGGCTACGGTTGGCAATTGGTTGATGGCATCACCGGGGGCACTGTTTTCGCCCTGAATCTGCAGGAGCAGACGGTTGCTGCCCGATGCGCGCCGGCTGAGTTCCTCGGTGGTGCCGTTGGCCACGAGCTTGCCCTTGTTGATGATGAGGATACGATCGCAGGTCAGCTCAACTTCCTTCAGAATGTGTGAGCTCAGCATGACGGTCTTCTCATGCCCGATCTTTTTAATCAGGGATCGTATCTCAACGATCTGGTTAGGGTCGAGACCGGTTGTCGGTTCATCGAGGATGAGCACATCAGGATCATGGATCAGTGCCTGCGCCAAGCCTACGCGCTGACGATAACCTTTGGACAATTCGCCGATATTTTTGTGCTTTTCTTTATCCAGACCACAGACATCGATCATTTCCATGATACGGTCATCAATACGATCGGGCTCTATTTTCTGGAGCTGCGCCGTATAATTCAGGTAATCGATGATGCTCATATCCAGGTAGAGCGGGTTGTTTTCAGGCAGGTAACCAATGCGCCGGCGAACTTGCTGGGAATCGTCCTCAATGCTGTATCCATCGAGCGATACATGGCCGTTGGTGGGTTTGAGGAAGCACGTGATGATCTTCATTGTTGTGCTTTTTCCGGCGCCGTTTGGACCAAGAAACCCGAGTATTTCCCCGGTTTTAACTTCGAAAGAGATATCGTCAACAGCTTTTTGTTGACCATATTCCTTGGTCAGATTTTGTACAGAAATAGCCATAGACCAATGATTTAAATATACATGGTTACATCTAACAGCTTATTGGGCAACGACATCAATAGTAATGAACAACCACAGACAACGCGTCGAGTAACGAAAGGGGATATGACAAATTGTATGAATTATGGATTTTTCATGGAGAGATCCAGTACATACGAATTCTTTCAAGACCGTTAGAAAAACAAAAAACAGGAAGTTTGCAGAAATTTTTTGGGGCCAGAAAAAAATATAGAAAAAATCGCTTTTTCTTAGGATTTGATCGAATTGAATATAGTCTTGTACAAATAATCACCTCTTTTTTTTATAAATTGTTTTCAGCTGCTGTGAGAGTTTGGGTTAAATGAATAGTCTTAAAATTTATTTGTAGATAAGGGTTGTTTTATTTGCCTTTAGAGAGGGTGTCATTCAGGAATTGAACCTATTGATAGAAGTAGGTTTTGTAATCGTTTTGTGAGTACAAGCTCAAAAACTATAAATCAGGAGAAGATGAAAAAGAGGGTTTTTGCCGTATTGGTTTCCATGTTCTTTGCCACAACAATGGCATGTTCTCAAAGTAGTCGCATAGCTTTTATGTCAAGCCGCCGGTTGGTGCCGATATTCACTACACGAAATATCATCCAAAATATACAGATCTCCGTAGTTCCACGGATTCGTGGATGGCTGTTATCGAGTGTATAAACCATTGTATTGGTCGGTCTGGGGCGGTGAGTGGGGATTGGAACCGGAAATAGGTTTGAAATTCAATCGCATGACAGTAATGCTAAAACTGCAGGGTGGTTTGATGTTAACCCTCCGGACATATGGGATAATGATACGTTCTGGGCCATCGGTGAGTGTCCGGTTATGAATTACATCGAACAATTAAAAGTTAAATGATTACTTTGAACTATGTTGTAAGTGCATGAACACTGTTTACATGATTAAAAGAGAGGGATGAATCTGTCAGGTAAAACAATATCTGTCCTGCTACTAGTAAGTTTGATTTTGATTGGTTGCCATAATTCGGTCGATTCAACAAAGCTAAACGTCGATCAAAATATCCCGCCTTCTGAGAATTTTGATGCTTCATATGGCTTCTGGGGACCCGATGGAAATAAGATCTATTTTCAGCATAGTGTGGATTCCAGCTATGGGGGGCAACCGGCTCCATTAAACGAATTGTGGGTACTAAATCGGAATACGGGCAAACGCCAAAAGGTTCATTCGAGCGGCGTGCAGGAGGCTAATATCAGCCGGAATGGTAAATGGGTTGTTTTTCAAGGATCGCTAGGCCTTTATAAAATGAGAAGCGATGGAAGTGGGCAAGAACCATTGACTGGTCCGGGGTCACCTAATCCAGACTGGAAGTACACAGTATTCGGGAACTGGTCTCCTGATGGATCCAAAATTTTATTCGATGTAAATGCAGGAGTACCCCGTGGAGTTTCAATAATGGACAGCAATGGGGCCAATGCACATGTCATTATTCCCTATGGGGTTGAACCTCGATGGTCACCTGACGGCAGGCGCATTATTTATATTAATTGGGATACTACACAAGCATCTGGGAAACAGCGCCAAATTTATATTGCTGATTCTACGGGAAACAATCCTCAAAAAATAACGGATTTGAATCATTCAGAGAACTTGGATGATCCTGGTTTTTCACCAGACGGCAAAAAGATTGTTTTTACATCGATTGGTCAGGGGTTTGGTGCTGAAATGTTTATAATGAAAGCCGATGGTAGTGACATGGAACAGGTGACCGAAGGAACCGGATATTTGAGACGTCCTGAATGGAGTCCGGATGGGGAAAAGATCCTGTTTACCCGCATTATACCCATTCCATCGGGTATGGGATATCAACTGAAGGAACGGTTATATCTGCTGGATGTAGCCACCCACCAGGTAACCCCAGTCTTCCCGGTCAAGAATTAATTGCAGATCACTAGTCCCTCTCGATGCAGATGGAGAGGGGTTGGGGTGAGGTACCTTTTTTGAATTTACGCGGGTGTATACTATCATCCGATGTCATTGATGATTACAAAAAAACACAACCATGGCAAAGGACGACAGCAATTTACCAAAGGTCCCAAAAAAATCAGACAAGGAAAAAGAACGTGCGATGGCGTTGTTGGAAAAGCTCTATGAAGAGTATCCCGGAGCTCATTGCGCGCTGGATCATCAAAACCCGTTCGAACTGCTTATTGCAACGATATTAAGTGCTCAATGCACGGATGAACGGGTCAACATGGTGACCCCGGAGCTGTTCAAACAGTACCCGACGCCAAAGGCCATGGCGGAAGCTCCCCTGCCGGATATCGAAGAGCTGATCAAATCAACCGGATTCTACCGGAACAAAGCAAAGTCGCTCAAGGAAGCTTCCGAGGAGATCGTCGAAAAATTTGACGGACGGGTGCCCGATACCATGGATGAATTGCTCACGCTGCGTGGTGTTGCCCGTAAGACAGCCAACGTGGTGCTGGGTAATTCCTACAATAAGAATATGGGGGTAGTAGTTGACACTCATGTAAAGCGGCTTTCAAATCGATTTGGTCTTACTAAAGAACAGAAAAACACCGGTAAGATTGAAAAGGACCTGATGGCGCTATTCCCAAGAGAACACTGGACGATGCTGGGACATTTGTTAATTTCTCACGGCCGCCGGGTGTGCAAGGCCCGTTTCAAAAATCCTCCCGATGATCCCATCTGTAAAGAATTCGGTGTGAACTGCGAATGCCGCAAGATGAGAAAAAAGATAATGTAGTCTTTTATTTAACAGGGGCTTGAAACGGTGTCTTTTAGGAAGTATATTTCGAATACCAATATTCGAATTAGATTATCGGGAACAGGTTTATTTTACCACAAATTTGTCTGATGCAGTTTTTATCACAAAGCGCTCAGTATGCAATATCGGCCCTGATTGTGCTATCACGCGAAGAGCAGGGAAAGACGGTGTCTGCTGCTGATTTGGCGCGTCCATTACATTGTCCGGCTGCGTATTTATCGCAGACACTGGCCAGGTTGATTCCTGCCGGTATCGTTGATTCACGTCGTGGATTGAATGGTGGTGTGTATCTGGTCAGAAAACCTAAAGAGATCACACTCCTGGAAGTGGTGGATGCAATCGACGGTGGTGATTTTTGGGAACGTTGTTTTTTAGGTATTGCCGGCTGTGGTGAGATCGAACCCTGTCCCTTTCATAAAGTGTGGAAGGAACAGCGCATGCAAATCCATGAATGGTTAAGCATGACAACTTTTGCCGATATTAATCAATCGATAACGGAAGCTTGGTTTAATCTTCGTCTGAGGTTTACCAAACAGGGTGACGTAACCGGCTTTTAGGATTTATGCTGAATATCACATAGGAGTGATTTCTACATATGGGTCAGACGGTCACAGAAGACATATTATGTGCACATTGCGGATTAGAGTGTCCGGAGTCTGAAATATGGCAGGGGGATTTGCCGTTCTGTTGCGAAGGTTGTAAAACCGTATACAATCTCCTGAATACCAATGACTTGTGTGCGTATTATCAGATCGATGATCGTCCCGGTGCAACGATGAAAAAAACGGTTCAATCCGGTCGGTTTGATTATCTGGATGATAAGACTATTGTTACCAAGCTTCTCGATTTCTCCGATGGTTTGATAAATAAAGCCACCTTTTATATCCCGCATATTCACTGCCGTTCCTGCATCTGGCTGCTTGAAAATCTGGGACGTCTGGATCCCGCTATCTCCGAGTCACGTGTCGATTTCCTGAAACGCAAAGTCTCGGTTAGGTTTGATTCATCGGGAATCAGCTTACAGCAGGTTGTTGAACTGATGGCTTCGATCGGATACGAGCCTCAGATCAACCTGGACCAGATCAACCGATCGGTCAAAAAACAGAGTAAACATAGTCTTTACATGAAGATAGGAGTGGCTGGGTTTGCATTTGGGAATATCATGCTGTTTAGTTTGCCGGGCTATTTCGACCCCAATCTTGAAAGTCACTTCAGGCTTGTATTTGGTTATCTAAGCGTAGCGCTTGCGCTGCCTGTTCTTCTTTACAGCAGCCAGGATTATCTGCGTTCTGCCTGGGCGGTCATCCGCCAGAAACGTATCAACATGGATGTGCCGATCTCCATCGGAATTCTGGCACTGTTCCTGCGGAGTTTTGTCCCGAACATTTTCGGGACAGGTTTCGGAGTCGGATATATGGATTCGTTTACCGGTCTGGTATTTTTCCTGTTGATCGGGAAATGGCTTCAGCAAAAAACGCATGATACATTATCATTCGACCGTGATTATACTTCCTACTTCCCGCTTTCGATAACCAGGATTACAGAAGGCATCGAAAACAGCGTGGCTGTAAGCTCACTTAGTATCGGAGATTGCATCCTTTTAAGGAATCAAGAATTGATCCCTGCCGATTCTGTCCTGACTTCCGAATATTGTCTGATTGATTATAGTTTTGTCACCGGGGAGTCGGTTCCTGTTGAAAAGAAAACGGGTGAGATTGTATACGCAGGTGGTCGTATCGTAGGTAATGCGGCTGAAATGGTGGTTTCGCGTGAGGTATCCCGCAGCTACCTGACCCAGCTTTGGAATAATGAAGTATTTAACAAAAAGGATGAGCATCCTGTAATCGAGCAGATTACCGATCGTGCCGGGACCTGGTTCACAATTGGTGTGTTTTGCGTAGCCACGGTTGCCGCTTTGTACTGGTTGCCGATGAGCAGCTGGACCGCTGTGAGTGTGTTTACATCTGTACTGATCGTCGCATGCCCCTGCGCCTTGGCTCTTTCCGCTCCGTTTACTCTTGGAACAGCCATGAATGTGTTGGGGCGAAACGGATTATATCTGAAAAATCCGGCTGTGGTAGAACGCATGTCCCGCATAAATTCCGTGGTTTTTGATAAGACCGGCACCCTGACTCAAGGTGATGGCATGAGGGTCGAATGGCAGGGATCGAAACAGGATAGTGAGTTTAAAGATGCATTAACCAGCCTTTTTTCCCAATCCAGTCATCCATTGAGCCGCAGGCTGGCACGTTTTCTTTTGGATGATACCTCCGGAAAGAAAACGGTGGAAGATTTTGTGGAAGAACCCGGCTCCGGTTTGAAGGGCAGAATGGACAGTGTTAATTATGTAGCCGGTTCTGTTGCATGGCTAGGGCAAAACGGGATAGGAGTACCGGCTGATCATAGTGAAAATGTGGATGGGGCAGCAGTATACGTCGGTATGGACGATCAGTACATTGGTAAATATGTCCTGAGGCATGCTGTACGAGAAGGACTCGATGATCTCACGCATCATTTATATGAGGATAAGATTGGTCTGAGATTGTTGTCAGGTGACAATGATCGTGAGAAATCACTGATCTCTTCCCGCTTCCCTGAAATAAATGAGATGCATTTTCACCAATCACCTCATGACAAGCTTGCTTTCATTAAGGAACGACAGGGGCGTGGCGAACAGGTAATGATGATTGGTGACGGGCTGAATGATGCCGGGGCATTGCGTCAGAGTGATGTCGGTATGGCGGTAACCGATCAACCCGGGGGGTTCTCTCCCGCGTGTGATGGCATTGTTAAAGGTGATCGCATCGTGCAACTTAACCGGTTTCTGTCGCTATCACGAAGCAGCATGCGTCTTATTTACGCCAGTTTTGCGATTTCCCTGATTTACAACATCACAGGACTGACATTTGCCGTACAGGGACTGCTATCGCCACTTGTTAGTGCCATTCTGATGCCCCTGAGTTCAATAACAATCATTGTATTTACAACCGCCGGCACCTGGTGGCTGGCACGGAGGAAAGGACTGATATCATGGCAGTAATATTCGTTCTCATAAGTTTTAGCCTGCTGGTTGCACTGATCTTTCTCGCCTTTTTTATCTGGTCTGTTCGTAGTGGCCAGTATGAAGATCAGTACACACCCTCGGTCCGCATATTATTTGATGACAAAAAAGAAAAACCATTAAAGCACACAAACAAAAACAATAAGGAGTAGTAAATGGCTCTGGAAACCTTCAGATACGATAACCGCATCGTACGTAAGTTTGCCGTAGCCACGGTAACGTGGGGGATTATTGGATTTTTGGTTGGGTTGACGATTGCAATAAAATTGTTTGCGCCGAAATTCCTGGGATATATCCCCGAACTTACCTTTGGCCGGCTGCGTCCGCTTCACACCAATGCGGTGATCTTCGCATTCGCGGGTAATGCCATATTTTTGGGAGTATATTATTCGCTGCCTCGTTTGCTGAAAACGCCAATGTACAGCAAGCTGCTGAGCAACATTAACTTCTGGGGATGGCAACTTATCATTGTGGGGGCTGTGATAACTCTGCCTCTTGGATTCACCACCAGCAAGGAATATGCCGAACTGGAATGGCCTATCGATATCGCCATCGCAGTTGTCTGGATTATTTTCGGATGGAATATGATAGCGTCCATCTTAAAACGTAGGGAGAAGCACCTGTACGTTGCGATCTGGTTCTATCTGGCCACGTTTATTACCGTGGCTGTATTGCATGTTGTTAATTCATTAGAGATCCCGGTTACCCTGTTTAAGAGTTATCCTATCTATGCCGGTGTGCAGGATGCGCTTGTGCAGTGGTGGTATGGTCACAACGCTGTGGCATTCTTCCTGACCACCCCCTTTCTGGGAATCATGTATTATTTCATTCCGAAGGCTTCAAATCGACCCATCTACTCCTATAAGTTGTCGATTATTCACTTCTGGGCGCTGATTTTTATCTACATATGGGCGGGTCCACACCACCTATTGTACACGGCACTACCCTGGTGGGCACAGTCGCTCGGTACCGTCTTCTCCATCATGCTGATCGCACCGTCCTGGGGCGGTATGCTCAACGGCCTGCTGACCCTGCGTGGAGCATGGGACACAGTTCGTGAGAGCCCGGTTCTGAAATTCCTGGTTGTCGGTGTTACAGCTTATGGTATGGCCACGTTTGAAGGTCCGATGATGTCGCTCAAGAATGTGAATGCCATCACGCACTACACCGATTATGTAATTGGCCACGTACATACGGGTGCGTTGCTGTGGAATGGTGGACTCTCGTTTGCCATATTGTACTTCATCATTCCTAAAATTTATGACACTGAGCTCTGGTCGAAGAAACTGGCTAATTACCACTTCTGGTTTGCTACCCTGGGGGCCCTCTTCTATGTGATCCCGATGTACTTCGCCGGAATTACCGAGGGATTGATGTGGAAGGAATTTACGCCGCAAGGTTTTCTGCGCTATCCCAACTTCCTTGAAACAGTACGTCAGGTCATCCCGATGTATATGATTCGTGCTTTCGGAGGTGCAATGTTTATCACAGGTGCAGTTCTGATGGTCATCAACCTGTACAAGACGGCTAAGCAGGGGACATTTGTTCCGGAGGTCGAAGATTCTGCTTATCCATTGGTGAAGAAAGCTGAAGCACGCGGTACGACACCCTTCCACCGCTGGCTCGAAAGCAAACCTGTGATGTTCAGTACCCTCACACTCATCGCCATTTTAATAGGTGGTCTTGTTGAGTTCCTTCCAACGGCTTTGATTAAATCGAATGTACCGACCATAGCCAGTGTGAAACCGTATACACCTCTGGAACTGCAGGGCCGTGACATATATATCCGGGAAGGCTGTAACAACTGTCACTCACAAATGATCAGGCCATTCCGTTCGGAGACAGAGCGTTATGGGGAATACTCCAAACCGGGAGAGTTCGTCTATGATCACCCGTTCCTGTGGGGTTCGAAGCGAACCGGACCCGATCTGCAGCGTGTGGGTGGAAAGTATCCGAATTCGTGGCATTTCATGCATATGAAAGATCCGACTTCAACGTCTCCGGGATCGATCATGCCTGCGTTTACCTGGTTGTATACCCAGAACCTGGATACCTCAACCACAGCGGCGAAGATCCGGGCAATGCAGGATCTTGGTGTGCCTTATCCAAACGGATACGACAAGGTTGCCAATGCTGATCTTGAAAAGCAGGCTGCATCCATTGCCAATGATTTGAAAACCAATGGATTTGATGCAAACAAGAATAAGGAGATTATTGCGGTCATTGCATACTTGCAGCGCCTTGGTACCGACATCAAAGCCAGTGAGCATAAAACGGCTTCCGCCTCCGGGAATAATAACTCCCTACGGCGGACACAGTCAGGCAGTGACAGCAGTTCCACTACAACAGCCAGCATGAACTGACGCAAGGAGGAAACCATGTATAAAGAAGTATTGCAATCCATCGAGGGAATAGAAAGATATCCGGTTATTTCACTGGTGATCTTCTTCCTGTTCTTTGTGGTGTTGTTGTACCTGGTCCTTCGTTCGGACAAAGAGTGGCTGCATCACATGGCACAATTACCGTTAAATGATCCCGAAATAAGTAAAGAAAATCAGGAATTGGAGGACCCTATCCATGGCTGAGGATAAGAAAAAACCTAAGAACATCATTTTTGAGGATGAGAAAGATAAGCTCATGCAGGATCACGACTACGACGGGATCCAGGAGTTGAACAATCCTCTGCCGCGCTGGTGGCTGTATGGGTTTTATTTTTGTATCGCTTTTGCGGTAGGCTACATGCTTTATTATCATGTTCTTGGATGGGGACCCAATGCCCAGCAGGAATACAAGCAGGAAATGGCCTATGCTGAAACCCATTATAAAGATGTAAGGGAAAAAACATCGGATGAGAACAATAATGGACTGGATCAAAAGGAATATGAGGTCCTGACCGATGCCGCCAGCCTTAAAGCCGGGGATAAACATTTCCATGCCGTCTGTTTTGCCTGTCATGGCGCACAGGCACAAGGTATGGTCGGTCCGAATCTGACCGATGAATACTGGCTTCACGGTTGCAAGATCAACCAGATCATGAAGAATATCACAACGGGTTTTCCGGATAAAGGGATGCCTCCGTTTGGTGGTGGACCAACCCTTAGCGGGAAACAGCTCCAGGAAGTGGCGAGCTACATCATTTCTTTGCAGGGGTCAAATCCGCCGAATCCAAAACCGGTCGACATGTCTCGCGCCAAGAAGTGTGATGTGAAGGCAGTAAACGAGTTCGAATCCGAAGATTCAGATCATTCCAAATAAACTAAACAACTCACCCTGACAGAGTCTGGACCCTGTTGGGGTGAACACCTGATCATGTCCATCAATAACAATCAAAACGACTCTTTTCGGGATCATGTCGGTTCTCTGACGATGGATGGGAAACGCAACTGGATCTTCGCTAAAAAGCCGTTTGGACGATACTACAAAGCCCGTGAAATTGTGGCGGCATTCCTGCTGATCATCTTTTTTGCGGGACCATTCATAACCATTCACGGTCATCCGCTTCTTGAGTTGAATGTGCTAGAGCGAAAGTTCGTGATTTTCGGTTTTGTATTCTGGCCATCGGATTTTTATCTGATTGTGCTGGCTGCACTCACGCTGGTGTTGTTCATCGTACTTTTCACGTCCATCTTTGGGCGGGTATGGTGTGGATGGACCTGCCCGCAGACCATTTTTATGGAGATGGTGTTCCGAAAAATAGAATATTGGATTGAAGGGGATTGGTCCGCCCAGAAGCGACTCAACAGCGGGCCATGGAATCGCGAGAAAATTGTAAAAAAGGTCGGCAAGCATGTCATCTTTTATGCTATTTCTTTCCTCATCGCCAATGTGTTCCTTGCATACGTCATTGGTATCGATGCACTATGGAAAATCGTGACAGATCCACCCGGTGAACATTTAACCGGGCTGACCATCATAAGCCTGTTCAGTTTGGTCTTTTATGGCGTCTTTTCGCGTTTTCGTGAACAGGTATGCCAGTTTGTTTGTCCGTACGGCCGCTATCAGTCGGTGCTTGTTGATGAGGACTCCATAGCCGTCAGCTATGATTTCATAAGGGGAGAGCCACGCGGGAACCCGAAGAAGCTGAAGAAACAAAAGAAGGTAGCCGTGTCACAGCAACAAGTCGATGTTGTGGCTATGGCTACAGGTGTAGTACCAGGACTGCCGGAAGTCAATGATCTGGGTGACTGTATCGATTGCGGTCAGTGCGTGAGGGTCTGTCCGGCTGGCATTGATATCCGCAATGGTATACAGATGGAATGTATTCAGTGTACTGCCTGCATCGATGCCTGTGATGAAGTAATGGATAAGATTGACAAGCCACGCGGCCTTATCCGGTATGCTTCATATAATGATGTAAAAGAAAAGAAGCACAGCTTTAAGCTGACACCGAGGGTAATGGGCTATAGTGCGGTATTACTTATTCTGCTGACATTGTTGGTCGGCTTGTTTTTTAGTCGTTCGGCAACGCAAACGATTATTTTGCGTGATCCTGGTACGTTATACCAACAATTGCAGGACGGGCGATACACCAACATTTACAGTTATAAGTTCATAAACAAGACCTTTGATACCAAAAATGTTGAAATAAAAGTTCTGAAACCTGCCGATGGTACCATTACCCTTATTGGATTGGCGCAGCCGGTGGGTCCGCAAAGCATCCAGCAAGGCCATTTCTTCCTTGCCATTCCAGCCGGGGACATGCAACCTGGAAGGACCGAAGTTGAATTTGCCGTTTATTCTCAGGGCAAGATACTCGATAGAGTCACCTCGTCATTTATCGGTCCGGATAAAATCAATGGACAAAACGATTCAAATAGTAAACAACAATGAAAAAATTTCACTGGAACTGGGGTTGGGGCATCTTCACATTTTACGTGTTTTTCATGCTGGCAACACTGGCATTCGTGTTTTTTACCCTTGGAGTTGATGAAGATCTGGTAACACACGATTATTATGATCAGTCGCTGGTATATCAAAAGCACATTGATGCCACCCAGAATGCACTGGACGTAAGTCAGCCGGTAACATGGAAAGTCGAAAATGCCGGGAGTCGACTTTATGTGTCATATCCTGCAAAGCTGGTCAGTGGTACGATCACATTATATCGTCCTTCAAATTCAGCGTTGGATCGGGTTATCAACATCCAGCCCGACAGTTCCTCCGGCCAGGTCATTGGGCTTCAGAACCTGGAGGCCGGCTACTGGAAGGTTAAAGTAAACTGGAAAGAAGGAGACAAATTCTATTACCAGGAGTCCCGGCTGGTGTTAAATCGAAAGTAAAGGTATCCCACCCTGGCAGGGTAATGTTGAGTGTACATGTACGAAACGGCATTTCTTATAGGTTTGGTTGGAAGCGCACATTGTGTTGGGATGTGCGGACCGATAGCTCTGGCTTTGCCGGGCAGTAGTGGGGATCGTATATACATGATTACCGGAAGAATTTTGTACAACCTGGGGCGCGTCGTGACCTATGCACTTCTGGGGGGCCTTATTGGAATTGTCGGTCATCAAATCAAACTTGCAGGATACCAGCAGGCTTTATCGATTGCCACCGGGGTTGTCATCTTGATATTTGCTATCTTACCATCTAAGGCAGGTGGACAACTGCTTCAACTGCCGGGGCTCAATCGCATTTGGGGCTTTTGGCAAAAAATAACAGCCAGACTTTTCAAGATTTCAGGTTTACGTTCCATGTTTTTGATTGGTCTGCTAAACGGGTTTTTGCCCTGTGGTCTGGTCTATGCTGGGTTGGCAGGGTCGTTGATCACAGGATCCGTTCAGGGTGGTTTCGTCTATATGATGCTGTTTGGTCTGGGAACATTCCCATTGATGCTGATTACTTCAATTTTACCGGGAGTGATTACATACAAAACAAGACAGAAGTTGAATCGTTTAATTCCTATTGCTGCAATGGCTCTCGGTGTTTTGTTTATTTTAAGAGGCATGTCGTTAGGTATACCATTTATCAGCCCCGATTTGTCTCATCACGGTGCTATGATGCACCATCCGTAAACGGAAATTATTATGTCTGTTCTACATTTTGATATCAATCTGGCAAAAAAATATGCTACTGCCGGTCCGAGGTATACTTCCTATCCGACAGCGCTAAAGTTTACCGACTGTGTGGATCGTGTCGATCTGCTACACGAAATGCGGGTTCACAATCGACCGGAAAGACCGCTCTCGCTCTATTTTCATCTGCCCTTTTGCTATTCCCTGTGCTGGTTTTGTGGTTGTACCCAGGTGATCACGCATGATCAGTCCAAAAGCAGCCGGTACATCGATTATCTGATGCGCGAGATGCGGAAGATGCGTCTGAATATCCATCCTGTGCGTAAAGTCGTTCAGATGCACTGGGGTGGCGGGACACCAACTTTTTTGAGACCCGATGAGATCCGGGAATTAGGTTCCGAGATTCAGCATTTTTTCCCGTTTGATGAAAAAGCCGAAGTAAGTGTTGAGATCGACCCACGTCGTCTGACCGAAGATCATGTGAAAGCACTGCGTGAGGTTGGGTTTAACAGGGCTTCGATGGGGGTGCAGGACATCAATCCGGAAGTACAGGAAGCTGTACACCGTTTCCAGACCCACGAACACAACACGCAGGCCCTCGATTGGCTGTATGCTGCCGGGTTCCATTCTGTGAACATGGACCTGATATATGGGCTGCCCCATCAAACGGCTGCCACTTTTGAGAAGACACTCGATGTCATTCTGGAGTACAATCCTGATCGCCTGGCTGTGTATAATTATGCCCATGTACCCTGGATGCGACCGGCACAGAAGTTATTGAACGAGAGTGCGTTGCCGGATCCTGAAGAAAAGATCAGGATGTTGAAACTCATCGTTGAACGACTCACCGGGGCCGGTTATGTATACATCGGCATGGATCACTTTGCCAAATATGATGATGAACTGGCTGAGGCCCAGCGACAGAAGAAGCTGCAGCGCAATTTCCAGGGATATAGCACTCATGCCGGAACGGACATTTATGCTTTTGGGATGTCATCCATATCCCAGGTAGGCAACGCCTACTACCAAAATGTCAAGGATCTGAAGCAGTACTATGATCAGGTCAGCAATGATTTATGGCCGCTGGAGCGCGGCTACATTCTTACCCGTGACGATCAGATTCGTCACCGTGTAATCATGGAGTTGATGTGCAACCTTGAACTCAACTACGATGCCCTTTCCAGGGAACTTGATATTAATTTCAGACGATATTTTCGCGACAGCCTGAATCAGTTTGAAGACATGGAAAGTGATGGCCTTCTTGAAGTTGGTGATGATCGTCTGGTTGTTTCCTTAACCGGACGGCTTTTTATTCGGAATATCGCTATGAAGTTCGACGCCTATCTTGGGGAAAAGAAAGCAGAAAAATCATTTTCGCAGACTGTTTAGGACGTTTGATTGACAAAGTCGGTTTTCTGCCGTTATATAGTATTCGGAAAGATGATATTTGCAGTTTTTGTCTGAACGTACGGTTATAAAAGAATGACGATCTATACGCGGCTACATCCCAAAAAATTCTTGGTACCGCTGATCCTGCCACTTTTTATACTCCTGTTGGGCGGGTGTCACAGGGATACCCCACCCGGTGCTAAACGAGTCGAAGCACTCATTACGGCAGATGGGATGCAACATACCTTATATGCTGTCATGAATCATAACTTGCCTCGGGTGACACCCGGTTCCCCCGGAGAGGCACATGCTGCTAACTGGTTGGCTGATACTTTTTCTCACTATGGGCTCAGGCCCGGTGGAAGCAGGCAAACTTTTTTTGTTGAATACCCCTTGCCTGATAATAGCAAGCATCAATTTGCAAGAAATGTTGTCGGTCAGACACCCGGTATGAGGGTTATTAACGGAGGCATTTTGTTAACGACCGTCTACAATCGTTTAGATACGGATGAATCACAGAGTGATTCAGAAGCAGTAAAAGCATCAGCAGCGAGGGTAGCATTGCTGCTGGAGATTGCCAACGCTACAGCGGGGAGGCCCGGGGATACCCCAATTCATTTTTCTGTCCGTTCCGAGAGATCAATACCGGAAGCAAAAGATGTTTCCGTCGTTCTCAATCTGCAAAATAGTCCCGAAAACTTTAGGGATGATACGCTTCGCATAGCAGCTGACAGTATTCCGAGTCAGTGGAAACCGTTTTTGGGAAATTTGTCTGACAGCCTGGTGCATGTCGACTTCGATTATCACGGCCTTACCTCATCGACATCACCGAACGTCAAAATAAATGTTTTACTACCCACCAAAGCATGGACCCATGCCGCAGATAACAAACAACGTCAGATGGGACTGAATGAACTTGCCCATTCTGCTCAGATAATCCGAAAGTTATTGTACAGGATAGCCATGCTGCAGCCGGAGATTTCCACTCCGGGAGACAGTACCCAATTTGTTCCGCATCCTGGACAATAATACCTGAGCACTGTTCCGAAATCTTTCCAATCATTCAATGTCTTTTTCGCTAATCCCTTGGAAGGGAGTGCTCAATGTGTTTTACTAATATTAAGTTCCAAACGGGACGGGAGGTTGGTTTTTGACGTTTATGTCGAACTCGCGTCAAACAGCATATCTGAATTCACATACTTCCAATTCTCGATTCCCAAATCCTCCCAATCTCTCTCTTTCACCGATAATATTGTGCACTTGCCACTTATCTCATGGGAATACCTGAAGATTCTAAGTTATTAGAGTGTAATGAATTCGAAATGAACAACAATTCGATATCAAAAAAAATATGGATACTATTGAGAAAAGAACACTTAAAAATATTGTACTGATGGCTTCACTTGCCGTAATCATGATTATACCAGCAACTGGTATGGCACAGAATACCAATGCTTCAAATCCATTCACACAGGATACGACGAAAACCCAGACAGATACCACCAATACGAACAGACAGGATCAAAAGAATGAAGAGCATCAAACAAAAATGAACCCGGGGAACTGGGCATTAATGTTCCAGATTGACAAGAACTTTACGTTGAAGAATTATTCAGGCGCCCTCATTTCTTTTCAAAAAACACTCTCCGATAGGAATGCCGTGCGCTTGGGATTAAACCTGAACGGCGGGTATAATGAACAGAAAAGCAGCGCAACACAAAAGACGACGACCGGGAAATTTCATATCGGTGTGTCTATGAATTATTTGTGGTATGCGCACGTCAGCAATAACATACGTTTTTATTATGGATTGGGACCCATTGTGGCATTCGGGTTTGATCATACCAAGAACTCCCAAAATTCTGGAGCAAATATTACAAAACAGACTACACTAACCGAAGAAATAGGGTTAGACGGCGTAGCGGGAGTGGAATGGTTTTTCAGGCCGCGCATTAGCCTGCTTGCCGAGTATGTACCCAGCCTGACAGGGAAATTCCAAAGCACGGTTAACAAATCCACCTTTGCTGCAAGGACAAAGAGCTCAGTATCGGATATTCATTTTGGTCCGCTTCCGGTTCGCTTTGGGGTCTCAGTGTATTTCTAGACAAACACTTTAACATGTGATCTGGTTTTACCGGGTAATCCCCAAAAATCGTTGTATATAACATTGTTTCCCTGTTGAGATTAGTCCGAAATCCGTAAAGGGTTTCCTGTCTCAATCTCCAATAATTCAATATCCTTTTTTCCTCATTGAGGAGGGGCTTCTAGCATCTTTATGCTAAGGAAAATGCCAAGTCATTTTGATATATATACTTCCGGCTGATGGCATAACGGTATCCCGGCTCTGAGTTCATTAAATGAAGACCTGATTTCCAGAAAAGTCAGCAACAGATACCTGAACAATCGAAGAAAATGCCGGAATGCTCCCGGAGTGGTCATTCATTTTAAAGAATTGAAAACGATTCCAGTGAGTTGGCTGTTTTTCGGTTTATGAATCTTACTGAAACAGTCACTCAAAATGGAGAAGTATCATGGCAGGAAAGAAAATTTTGATGCTGGTTGGAGATTTTGTGGAGGATCTGGAGGCTTATGTGCCGTTTCAGGCGCTTCAAATGGTAGGCCACACCGTTCACGCTGTTTGTCCGGATAAAAAGAAGGGTGACACTGTAAAGACGGCGGTTCACGATTTTGTAGGGGATCAGACCTACTCTGAAAAACCGGGTCATTTGTTCACACTAAATGCGGATTTCGATTCGGTAAGACCGGAAAACTACGATGCACTGGTTATACCGGGCGGGCGGGCTCCGGAATATCTGCGTCTGAATAAGCGTGTTTTGGAAATCGTGCGCCATTTTGCCGATCAAAAGAAACCAATTGCTGCGATTTGCCATGCAGCGCAATTAATGGCTGCCGCCGGTGCACTAAAGGGGCGCAAAAGCAGTGCATATCCGGCAATCGGACCGGAAGTCAATGAAGCTGGTGGAACTTATATGGATATTCCCGTCGATCAGGCCTATACGGATTTGAATCTGGTGACGGCTCCAGCCTGGCCGGCGCATCCACAATGGCTGGCACAATTTCTAACAGTTTTGGGTACACACATCAAACACGAAGAAGCAGTACCCGCATAGTTCTCACTCATAAGAAGACGCTGCAAAGCCACACACTCAAAACCCTCCCAAAAAGAGGGTTTTGTTTTTTTACCCACGCCCTAAATCCCCTGAAGGGGACCTTGGCTAAGAACCATTACAACGCTTAATGCCGAAGGAAACACAGAACGCATCATTAACGCCCTGAAATTTATAGGCAAATATTGAAAGTCTTCTTCAGGGATTTAGGGGGTAATCAGATGTCTCTCAACGACAACCCCAACAAAAAATGCCAGATCGTCAATGCAGCAACTCTTGCTGTATGAGCATCCCGATCAAACTCAGGATTGAACTCAACAAGATCCATGGAATGAACAATGGGATTCTTGCCTGCCTGTTCAGCCGCAAATAGCCAGAGATCGAGGTTTAATCCGTTTACGGCCGGAGCACTAACTCCCGGAGCCACCGATTGGTCAAGTACATCCATGTCAAAAGTGGCTATCGTGTCAATCTCAAGACCGTCATACAGTCGAGCAATTCGTTCTGTTGTCAGGTGGGATTTCATAACGCACATTCCGCCACTTGATTCAATGTATAGACGATGTTCCCGTGAGAAGCTATGTTCCTGCAGACCGGCCACAGTGTATTTTTTACATCGGCCGGAGTTATGCTCAAGTGCCTGGCGAAAGGGAGATCCGGAATGTGCCCTTCCGTTTTTGAAAGGCCGGACATCAGGGTGAGCATCCCAGTTGATGATCTCGCAATCTTTTTTTGCATGGACATATCCCAGGAAATGACCATAAGCCGTCTCATGTCCTCCGCCAAGGATAATGGGCACGATACCATCAGTTAAATAGTCTCCTACTAATTCTCCCAGATGCTCCTGGTCGGTTTCCATGTCCCCTTCCATTTGAATATTCCCGAGGTCGACGGTGTGTTTAAGAAGCCCAACAAAAGGAGAATGTATCGTTTCAGTAGCGGGTGGTGTCAGACGGAAGAGTTGCTGGCGGATATAATCAGGCGCCTTGGAGGCACCGGGACGGCCCCAGTTGCGGCGAACACCCTCATCTGAGGGAAATCCGATCAGCACCGCACGAGTATCAGAATTGACGGTTTTGTCTCGATGAATCAGGTGGCCAATTTTGGGGTCATCTGACTGGCGGGTTGGTAAATCGATGATTGGTTGAATAAATGTTGGCATCATAATATCACCCCCTCGTTTAATGGTATTTATAAGGTACAACCTGCTGTAATCTCTTGAAAGAGAAATCGAATGGCACGTTCAAACCCGTTACCTTGTTTAAGAAGTCCAAAGCAAATTTTTAAAGGAGATAAAAAATATTAACTATCAGTAGTGTCCGGTTAAAATTTAGCGATACCTGTCTATCGATGCCAGCAGCTATTTAAGGGATGCTTTTTAGCGGTAAGCCAGAGAGAACCCCTGGGGTTAGCCAAACAGGGTAAGTTGATCAGGAGGTTTGGTGGTTAGCTGCCTCCAGGATTGATCGGGGTCTTTCAGGAAGCGAAACAAGTCAATGTAACTGGTCAGGTGATACCGGATAACCCCGACCATATTGGAAAAGGCCCACCTGCGCTGTGCTTTACGCTGCACCACCAACATCAAAAGCTGGGCAATTAGGCTTACCCATATTTGAATCTCAATGGCATTTTGGGAGTCGCCAAGGAAATATTTTAAGGGAAAGTTTTGTTTGAGCCGCTTAAACATAGATTCGATCTGCCAGCGGTTTTTGTAGATCTGGGCGATTTTGTCCGGCCCCAGCCGGTGGTTGTTGGTCAGGAAAATGTAGGTCCGGTCCTGGGTGGCGTGATAATAGGCAATGCGTCGCAGGCGTATTTGCCGGTCATCTTTTGTAATGGTAATTCGTTCGTCTTTGATGACTCCGGGATCCACAGAATCAGCAATCTCGTATTCTCCGGCTGACTGCCAGGCGGCATTGTCTTTTTGGCGAGTCACGAAAAACACGGCCCCTTTGCTCCACCGCTCATACTGGCTGTAGTCGGTGTAGCCCTTGTCAAAAACCACAAAAGAACCTTCCGGCAAGTCTAACTCTTCCAGAAACGTGTGATCATGGCGGGCCGCTGAGCTAAAGCGAACCAGTTGGGGAACATCCTCGAGCACATTAATCATGGTATGCATTTTAATCCCCCCCTTTTTCTTGCCGGTCAGCGGCGGGCGGCCCGGCCCCTTTAGAATATCGGTGAACAGGCTGATGGTGGTCGAATCAATAATCCGTAACTCCTTTACGGCGGGCTTACGGGGGCTGCTGTCCGATAAAAACCTGCGGTACCTGTTCAACAACCGGTGATAAATCTCGGCGAACACCCCGCTCTCACGCTTGGCATTCGCATCACTGATGGTACTACGACGGGGGAAGTGCCTCATGTTCAAATGATTGATTTTGCCCTCACAGGCCAGCATCACGCTCGAGAGCTCCCGCAGAGAGCTTACCCCGCTAAGGGCGACAAAGAGCATCGTAACCAGATGATCATAGGTCTTAAAGCGTTTATAGTAGCGATCAGCCTGCCAGGCTTGTGCTGTCCGGTTAATCAGACCGGGATCTATAAATTGTAGCAGCTGTTTAATAATGGGGTGACCGGAAAAATGTGTACTTTTATTCATCTTGGTTAGTTGGGTTTATAGCTGAACACAACTTAACCAAAAGAGGGAAATCCGAAAGGGTTTCTCTCTTCTTTGTTATCTTTTACCGGACACTACT
>CAWBCD010000005.1:0-63867 GCA_963787205.1 uncultured bacterium | reverse complement strand
CTCGATATCTCCACCGAGGACACGACGCTGGTCGAAGCCTTCGAGATGGCCAATGAAGTGTTGTATAATGCGACACGTGGCATTTCGGATCTCATCCTGATGCCCGGTTTGATCAACCTCGACTTCGCCGACGTACGAACCACGATGATCGACGGCGGTGCGGCCATCATGGGATCGGCAACAGCTGAAGGTCCGGATCGTGCCGAGATTGCCGCTCGCGAGGCCATCAACTCGCCGCTGCTCGATGGGGTAAGCATTCGCGGCGCACGCAATGTGCTGGTGAACATATCAGCCGGTTCAAACCTTGGTATGCGTGAGTCGACCCTGGCCACCAGCATCATTCAACAGGAAGCCGGTGACGACGCCGAAATTATCATGGGTACTGTCCTCGATGAATCCTTTGGTGATGAGATGCGCATCACAGTCATTGCAACCGGTTTTGAGTTCTCCAAAGATCGCAGGGAAGCCAAAGTAACAGCTCCTCCGGCCAGAGCAACCTCTTCCCACGGACAAAGTGATGTGCGTTCCGATCGTGTGGCACCGCCCCGTTTGGAAGAACTGTCTCCCCGCACAGCAGCGCGCCACGGTGGTGATTATTACAAGGGTGGTAACAACCTGAAACATCTGGATTCTCCAGCTATCCATCGTAACGGACTGCGCTACCACCGGCTGAATAACAGAACAGAAGAAGAAACACCGGAAGCTCGTAATGAGGAACAGGATCAGAACATTTCCGTCGAGCGGAAAGTCTCCGGTGGTCGTAATGTATTGTTAAACAACAGAGAAGAACGGATTGACAAGTCGAATACCGATCAACCCGCCTTCCTGCGTAAGATCATGGATTAAACCACTTAAATGGTTTAATCACATATTGTTAGATTGCTGATAAGAGGGGTGCCCTTTGACAGGGGCCCCCTTTGTTTTTCAATATAATGTTCTGCCTTCAAAAAGAAGTATTAAGATTATCGACAATTTTCGGAAGATATTTGCATATAAATAAGTATTCTAATTTTTCTCGTTCCTGCCTGTCACCAACACACCGACACACCCTGCCGGGGAAAAGACCCTGACAGGGTGTTTACATGAGGTTGAGCTATCGTTACTCTGGCGCCACTCCTCTTTATTAACTCATTACCCAAATCCCAGAAAATGTGGATTGATATTATAGGTTGATGTCTTTGTGAACTTAGTGCCCATTGTGGTTATTCTACCGGCTTGTGAGATAACCACAATGGGCACTAAGAATCTTCACAACCGGCACGAAGGTTTTGTCGATGAATCAAGTCATCTGCAATTAAAGTATCTAAAAACTTGGGTGATGATAAATTTATTAAGGGGAAAATAATGGCGCAGCCCAGATCCTCATCACTTATTTTGAATCTTCCTCTGCAAAAAATCATTCACTGCGCTTGACGGAAATATGTAGTTCGAGCAGATATCGATTACGCTTCCAACCTCGCCCCATAGCATCGCCATTTGTCTATGTTTTCCGGGAAATCCGGGGCAGGACAAGAATACCGGACACAACCCCTCCGGCGATGAAGGAGAGATCCACCCTGTTGCTGCTGTAGTAGCGCTCTTTCTAGTGTCATGACCATAAAATAAGTTTAGTCCATTGGGGCAGTTAAAGTTGATAGTCGTTACCGTTTTAACCACAGATTGCCACAGATAAACTTAGATTTAATCTGTTTGGATCCGCGTAAATCCGCGGCTAATTACTTTATAAATTAACTGGTATCAGCACCAGAGAGCCTGTTTCTGGTAAAAGGGCAAGTACGGGCAGGCCATTGCCAACTACGACAGCCTAATCACGAACTTTCCGAAGCGATACAACCACCCAGCGTAACGCCCTGTTCGAGGCCGGATATCTGTATGATGTAATGCTTAAAAGACCGAAGGAAGCCGCAACTTATTTCCAACAATTGGAAACGCGGTATCCCGGCTCGACCCTGGCGCAAAATGTGGCGCTGCTGCCCGGAGAAAACGGAAAGACCATTGCCGCCTCCCCGAATACCAGTAATCCCGGTGTGAAGATGGTATCGACCACTGCGGTAACGTCAAAACCTGCCAAATTCGCCCTGCACACCAACTACCCCAACCCGTTCAACCCCACAAGAGTTTGAAACCCTTGTAGGGTTCGTGAGTTGTCCTCCACTTTCAACGGTCAACACACTTGTGGTCCAGGCGAAGACTTTGTCCACCATAGCGAGTCCATCCTCGAAGGTGGAGCCTGAACCAGCGTTTAGAAGATGACGCACTCAAACCTGACAGGTTTACTCTACTCACTCAGCAATCTCTTCAACTCAGCCACTAACAACAGCGATTCAATAGGCGACATCCGGTTGGGATCGCAGGCTTCGAGCCGTTCCTTCACACTCTCCAATCTCGGATCAATCTGCCCCCCAAACAGGGAAAGCTGGGGCAGTGGGTCCTGTTTTTCGAGTTGTTTGACTGCTTTTCTGGCCGATTGTTGTTTTTTCGCGCCTTCGGTCAACGTACCATTCGAATTGGTGATATCCAGACTGTGACTTTCCAGGTTGTGCAGGATCTCCCGGGCGCGTTCGATGACGATACCAGGCAGTCCGGCCATCCCGGCTACCTGGATGCCGTAGCTGTGATCGGCACCTCCCCTCATCAGTTTTCGTAAGAAAATGACTTTACCGTCGTGCTCCCGGACCTGCACGTTGTAATTGACGATCCGGTCGTATAGCGTTTCCAGTTCATTGAGTTCATGATAATGTGTGGCAAAGAGTGTCTTGGCAGCCACACCGCCCTGATTGTGTAAGTATTCTGCCAGCGACCAGGCGATGCTCAATCCATCAAACGTACTGGTACCGCGACCCACTTCATCGAGCAGGATCAGGGAACGCGGCGTGGCGTTGTTCAGAATGTTGGCCGCCTCGTTCATTTCCACCAGAAAGGTGCTCTCTCCTGCCGCCAGGTTGTCAGAGGCACCAACACGGGTGAATATTTTATCGACCAGTCCAATATGTGCCTCTTCTGCCGGCACAAAACTTCCTACTTGTGCCAGCAGTGTAATCAAGCCCGTCTGTCGCAGCACAATGCTTTTCCCGGCCATATTCGGACCGGTGATAATCAGGATTTGCTCAGACTGATTATTCAGACGGATATCATTGGGAATAAACGGCTCACCCATCGGTAATGACCGTTCTACGACTGGGTGACGTCCCTTTTTGATTTCAATGACATCATCATCACTCACCGACGGCTTCACATAATTGTACCGGAAGGCCACTTCCGCCAGACTCTGCAGGCAGTCGAGTTCAGCCACAGCACGAGCCAAATCCTGGATAGGTTCGGCATATTCGGAGACATACACCTGGAGCTCCTGAAACAGGTCATACTCAAGAGTGTTCATCCGCTCTTCGGCCGAAAGGATCTTCTCCTCGATTTCCTTAAGTTCGGGAGTGATATACCGCTCGGCATTGACCAGCGTCTGCTTGCGGATAAAGGTGTCGGGCACCTTGTTCTTGTGGGCGTTGGTCACCTCGATGTAATACCCGAACACCTTGTTGTATCCCAGTTTCAGCGATGAGATACCCGTTTGAGCCGATAGCTCTTTCTGGATTTTGGCGATGTATTTCTTCCCGTTCCGGGCTACATCGCGAAGCTCATCCAGCTCCTGCGAATATTCATCACGGATGTAGCCTCCATCACGCAACCCGGCCGGCGGGTCATCAACGATGGCACGTCCGATGCGGTCCTGCACTTCCGCCAGTGACTTAAGCCGGTCGCGAACACCCACGATCATCGGTTCTTCCAGCTCGTTGATCACCATGCGAAGACGCGGGATCTGAGCAAGGGAAAGCTGCAACTGGCGCATGTCGCGGGCATTGGTCCGTCCAACGCAGATACGCGAAATTAGACGTTCCAAGTCTCCAATCTGCTCGAGTTCATCCCGGAGCTGACGCCGCATTTCGTGTCGGATATTCAACGCCTCGACCGCATTCAGACGCTCTTCAATCGGTTTGAGCCGTTTGAGCGGACGCATGACCCATCGGCGCAGTAGTCTGCCGCCCATGGCAGTGCACGTCTCATCCAGTATGGAGATCAGCGTCCCTTCCGTGCCCCCTTCCTGCATGCTTGAAATCAATTCCAGGTTGCGTTTGGTAGACGGATCGAGCATCATGTAGTCGGAGTTCTCGAACGCGTAGAGACGCTTGATATGTCCGAGTGACGACTTCTGCGTCTCCTGGAAATAATGAAGCATGGCACCAGCCGCTACATGAGCTACCGTAAGTTCCTCAACACCAAAACCTTTGAGCGAATGGGTCTTGAAGTGCTCGGTAAGCAGGTTGTATCCGTAATCCCCTTCAAAGATCCAGTCATCGATATGGGTGATCACATAATCTTTGATTGCGTCAGGCACTTTGTTTTTGAGTTTGTTGGGCAGCAGGATTTCTGCAGGTTGAATGCTCTGGAGCAGTTCCCGCAGACCGTGAACCTCCACCTGGGTCAATGCAAATTCGCCGGTTGAGATATCTGCAAAAGCCACCCCGATGGTACTTCCCGTTTGGTGAATGGCGCAGATATAGTTATTCCGCTTGTGATCGAGCAGTTTGTCGGAAAGGGTAACACCGGGAGTCATGATCTCGGTGACTTCCCGCTCCACGATCTTTTTCTGTGCCCTGGCCTCGGCCGGATCCTGCGTCTGTTCGCAGACGGCCACCCGGTGACCACGTTTTATCAGCTTCGGCAGATAGGTATCAATAGCATGATAGGGAAACCCGGCCAGGGGAGTCTGGTCGCCGCCATTATTTCGTTTGGTCAGCGTAATCCCAAGTTCCTTACTCACCAGGATGGCATCATCCGAAAACGTCTCGTAGAAATCCCCTACCCTGAACAGGAGCACAGTCCCCGGGTATTTGTGCTTGATCTCACGATACTGACGCATTAACGGTGTTTCGGTCACCTTCCTCGGCATAAAATAAGTACTTGGAGTTTGGATTTACTAGTACTTGGAGTGCCTAAAGTACTTAGGAGTACTTAAAGTTAGAAATCTTCCTGTTGTCAAATTCTTTAGGATTTTGAATACTCTTGAATTTATTAAAATACCATTTGTGCACTCGAAAATAAAAACCTTATTAATATCGAATGATGAACATTGAATATCGAAGTCAGAAGGAAAAACCAAGCCTCTTTTTAACTTCATTATTTATCATTCAATGTTCAATATTCGTTATTTACAAGAGATGATTATGTTATAAACGAAATACAGCCGAAAAAAAAATGAAGAGAAAATGTTTTTTTGCATCGCAATATGCCCATAACGAATTCGGAGCATGCCACGAGGTTCTTGTGGGAAATGCCAAAGGTTCCCTAACTTTTCACTTTCTTCTTTAACCTTTTTACTTGAAATGTCCTTCGGTCAACATTCTATGACACGCATCCTGGTCGGAATTGGTATCCTGCTGATCATCGTCGGACTCGCATGGCCGTATATCTCGAAAATTGGCCTGTTCCATCTGCCCGGCGACATCATCATCCGCAAGCCCAGTTTCAGCTTTTATTTTCCCATCACAACCTCAATCATCCTCAGTCTGTTACTAACGCTAATATTTTGGCTGATCAATAAGATCAAATAAAAGTACTCTTCCAATGAAACTGGACCTTTCATTTTACCGCGGGGATGATGTACTGCAAATCAGTAAAGATCTGCTAGGAAAAGTATTGTGCAGCTATCATCCTGATGAAGGAATAACCAGCGGCATCATCGTGGAAACGGAGGCGTATGCCGGCGCCATCGACCGTGCTTCCCATGCTTACGGTAACCGGAGAACAGACCGTACCGAGGTAATGTACGAACCCGGTGGCGTGGCTTATGTGTATCTCTGCTACGGTATTCATTCTCTTTTCAATGTGATTACCGGTTATAAAGATGTTCCCCATGCCGTTCTGGTCCGGGCCCTGGAACCTCTCGACGGACTCGATATCATGCTCCGGCGCAGAAACATGAAAAAGGTGGAACCACGTGTGACAGCCGGACCGGGAATGCTGACGCAAGCGATGGGCATCACAACAAAAGACGATGGTACCGAACTTGACGGCAAACGCATCTGGATTGTCAATGGAGGCCGGGAGGTTAAAGATGATGAGATCATCGCCAGTCCCCGTGTGGGTGTCGATTACGCGGGCGAAGACGCTCATCTCCCTTACCGCTTCCGGATCAAAGACAACGAGTGGACCAGCAAGGCGGGGTAGCAGTCAGGCGTTTCAAAAAACATACCGTTTCACACCTCTTGTCAACTATTTCTCCGATTTGCCCTAACGGTTACTTTTTTTACACATTGCAAATCAAAACTGCTATATTAAACACAAAAATTTAAGAGTTTATTTTTAATGGTCCCGATTGGGTCGGGAGGAGTACTTACATGTTGAAACCACGATTCCTAACACTTACCGGTTTGATCCTTTTGGCAGTGGCATCCCGCTTATTGCCACATCCGCCAAACTTCGCACCCATAACAGCAATCGCCCTGTTTGGAGGAGCGTACTATACCCGTAAATGGGTTGCCTTTGTTATACCCTTCATCATCATGTTTGCAACGGATCTGATTTTAGGATTCCATGCCGATATGCTGGCCGTATATGTTGGTTTCGCCCTTATCGTCGGAATCGGATTTCTGCTCAGAAACCGCATCTCTATCACCAAAATTCTTGGAGCAGCGTTGGGCGGATCGGTCCTGTTTTTCCTGATCACCAATTTCAGTGTTTGGCTGACAGGGACCATGTATCCACAGACAGCATCAGGACTCCTGGCTTGTTATGCAGCTGGTATCCCGTTTTTTCAATACAGTGTGATGTCTACGCTTGTTTACAGCAGCGTTCTCTTCGGAGCTTTCGAGCTGGCAAAAAGCAAATTCCCGGAACTTGCCGTTGTTCGGGCCTAAAAAACCTGTTGAATTGTTGTGGGTTAGACGGAAACGTCTAATCTCAAATACAGAGCAATGGTCATTCAGCTTCGTTGCCATTCCATTGTCATTCTGTTGTATTTCACTTTCACAGGATATTTTCCCTCCTGAATGGTAATAGAACGACTACGAATGACGATTGAGTGACTACTGTATGACAATCGAATAACCAAAGTGTCTATGCCTAAAGCCGTCATTATCGGGGCCACTTCCGGTATCGGCCGGTCACTGGCGCATGTCCTCGTCAATAATGGTTATGCAGTTGGAGTGACCGGACGACGCACTGAGCTGTTGGAATCATTGGAGAAGGAGATCACCGGCACGGTCTTCATAAAGACCATGGATGTCACTCAGCCCGAGGAAGCGCGCCGGTTGCTTCAGGAGCTCTATGACGAGATGGACGGCTTCGATCTCATCATTCTGAATGCCGGTGTCGGGAGCAGGAACAGAGAATACCAATGGCCCCCGGAAGCCTATACGATCGATGTCAACGTAGTCGGGTTTGTGGCACTCGCCAATCTATCATACCAATTATTCCGGAAGCAGGGGCATGGCCACATTGTCGGAATTTCATCGGTTGCAGCTCATCTCAGTGATGGCCGTTCGACCAGCTATTCGGCATCCAAAGCATTCGTTTCCAATTACCTGAAGGGACTCGACTATAAAGCTCACTGGAATCACACCAACATCAACATCACGTGTATCGAACCGGGCTTCATTGATACGCCCATGGTGCGTGGCCAACGCGGCATGTTTTGGATCATTTCCGCCGAAAAATCGGCGAGTCTGATCTACAAGGCCATCCGCCGAAAGAGACACCGTGCCTTTATCCCCGGCAGATGGCGGTTCGTTTCATGGATGTTTCGTCTACTGCCCGATGCCGTTTTCAGAAGAATCGGCCGAATATCAACTAAATATCGGTGATCTGTGTTTTGTTAAATAAATTACATATCTGCAGTTTCTCCATCTGTCAAAAAATCTCGACATAAAAAGCATTATCGAGGTCGCGGTTCCTCAATAATGCAGACATAACTCTCGCGTTATATTACTTTATGGAATAGTCTCTTTTTTTATTGTATCAGCATTCACCATGATTTCATCCAACCACACACAGAAAAGGAAAATAGGAATTGCCCTGGGAAGCGGGTCGGTTCGTGCGCTTGCGCATATCGGTATTCTGAAGGCCTTGAAGGAAGAAAAAATCCCGGTTGATTTTATAGCCGGAACAAGTATGGGTGCCTTGATTGGTGCGTTATATGTAACTGATACCATCGATGAATTCGAGAAATTTATCCGCAAAGCCGATTGGAAAACAATAGTTGCTTATTGTGATTTTGTCTTTCCGCGTATGGGTCTGGTGCAAGGCGACAGACTCATCAGGCTCCTGAAACGCTTTTTCAAAGACAAACAATTTGAGGATGCACGTCTTCCATTCACAGCTATTGCCACTAACCTTTTAAACGGCCAGGAAATCCGGATGAACTCCGGACCCCTGGTACCGGCTATCCGTGCTAGCATTTCGCTGCCTGGTATCCTGGAACCGGCGAAGATCGACGGTATTTACCTGGTTGATGGTGGTCTGGTCAACCCCATTCCAATTAACGTGGTACGTGAGATGGGCGCCGATTATGTTATTGCTGTCGATCTGAGTCATGAACTGGAGATAAGAAACGGAGAACGGAAAAAATTAAAAACGATTCGAAAAAAGAGCAGACTCCGGCAAACAAATGACGAGGTGGCCATGGAAGAGGTCGTGCAGGAGGAACCTCACTGGCTTTTTAAACGGGCGGGCGACAGGTACCGCGATCTGAATCTGGCACTGCGTCAGACGCTCAGTCAGTGGCGGGATGAGGAACGTCCGGATGAGCCGACCATCTTTGATGTCATGGCAAACTCCATCAACATCATGGGCTATCAAATATCACAACACAATCTGACACATAACCCACCAGATTTACTGCTCCAGCCAACACTGGGCTACACCGGCTTGCTCGACTTTGATGAGGCCGCGCATATCATCGACCGGGGGTATGAATACGCTAAAACCAGAGTGAACGAAATAGCCAAACGAACTCATTCCTTGTAAGTAGCTCTTCTATATTTTAAGGAGAATAACCGGCAGGATAACGACCTGACTTGGTGATATCCATTCATCAGCTTTTTTTTAATAATTGGAGGAAATGATGCCAAGTACTTTTCGGGGATTACTGATTTTTATTCTACTCATGTGGGGCTGTGCGTCAAAAATACCACCTGTTAAAACCGGGAAAGAGGTCCCGTTCATAACGGTTCCCAAAGGTTTCCATGTGGAGGTGTATGCTAACAATGTGGATGGCGCCCGGGAGATGACACGCTCCCCGAATGGAATCATTTATGTGGGCAGCAGGATCGGAACCGTTCATGCGGTGATTGACCGGAACGATGATCATGTCGCGGATACCGTCATCACTATCCTCAGCGGATTGAATGGGCCAAACGGCGTGGCATGGCGCAACGGCTCTCTTTACGTTGCGGAAATCAACCGGGTTACCCGCTATGACGATATCGATAATCACCTGGATAATCCGCCAAAACCGGTCGTTATTAATAACCAGTTCCCGGGCGACCAACATCACGGACAAAAATATATTGCTTTTGGTCCTGATGGAAAGCTCTATGTACCCGTAGGTGCACCGTGCAATATTTGCGAACCTGATCCGCAGCGCTATGCCAACCTTCAGCGCATGAATGCCGATGGCACTAACAAAGAGATTTATGCAACGGGCATTCGTAACACCGTGGGCTTTGACTGGGATCCGGAAACGGGCGACCTCTGGTTTACCGACAACGGCCGTGATCTGCTGGGTGACAACAGGCCGCCCGATGAGCTGAACCACATCACTCAACCCGGACAAAATTTCGGATATCCCTATCTGCACGGAACAGATATCTGGGATCCGCAATATGGAGATAAAGGGGAAAATATGAATGTGGATTTCACCACGCCGGCACAGAATTTAGGTCCCCATGTAGCATCCCTGGGCATGCACTTCTACCGTGGCACTATGTTTCCCGCCAAATATCACGACCAGGTTTTTATTGCCGAACACGGTTCATGGAATCGGAGCGAAAAAATCGGGTATCGCGTCACTTTGGTCACACTGGACCAGGACCGGAAACCCGTTTCCTACCAGCCTTTTGCCGAAGGATGGCTGCAAGGTAAAAATACGGTTCTTGGCCGACCGGTTGCCTTGTTGGAATTGCCCGACGGCTCCCTCCTCGTCTCTGATGATTATGCCGGCCGGATTTATCGGATATGGTATGAGTGAAATCAGCCTTCAGCTTTCGGCCATCAGCTCTCAGCCCTAAACACTGCTTACTGTTAACTGATGACTGTTGCTATTTTTCCAGCAGGATTTCCTCAATCCTGTATGCGTGGAACATATCGTGCATGGCCAGGTGGCGCATCATAATAAAGACGGAATAGGCATCGTACTCATCATGGTCGGCGTTGCGTTTCCATTCCTCCTCAGATAATCCTTTAAGTCTGCGTACCAGTTTCATCCGGTCGGATATGAAACGATCGAGCGCGGAATCCAGGTCCATCTTCATCAGTTTATCCGGATCGTCATCGCGGCCGGGTTGATAAGAGACGATTTTGGGGTGATCCTCGCTCAGCATCAGATCGAGCCGGCGCACCATCAACGGATGGACCTCCGCCAGGTGACAGGCATGCTCGTGCACAGACCACTTCCCGGGTTTAGGTTGCACTCTAAGTCTTTCATTAGGAACCGAATGCACAAGGGGAACAATCAGGCTGGGTGCATTTTCAAGCTGGGTGATGATCGTGTGGATTTCGGCTTGTGTCATTGGTTTACTCCTTATGCTGAAAAGATATCGTTCGACTCTCTGTTTAATGTATAACGTATCCGATTCATTTGATACTCATTTGACCCGTGGCAATCATCCAGTGATGAAGTTGGTGATGTGAACCTTCCGCAAGCAGACCGATGTAGCCCAACGCACGTATTTTTTCCACTTCCGACGGTTTCCTTGTGGTACAGGTGATGGTCCAGAGTTGATTTCCGTTCTGTTTTGCCGTCATATCCCATCCTTCTTCCTGTTTCAGCATTTTAGGGTGGATACTGAATAATCGCTTCAATGCACCCTCCGCCTGCTTTGTGTGGGGACGAACATGAATCTCAACACCGTCTGCAATAGGCTTTTTATCCACAACATCCACCTCTTCAGTAAAGGCCTTCATGTCGAGCAGATGCTGACGCAGTGCTTCCAGGTTTACCTTCGACCAGTCCGTGTTTGGATTGGCTTCCAGCTTATGGATGACCTCTTGTATCGTACCGAAAATCTCATTTCCCGGCATCGTGAGTGGCGACGATCCTTGTTTCATGTGATGCTGCTGGGCGGCGGCGATGCCGGTCGAGCTGCATATTGAGAATACTACAGCGCTCATTATGGCGAGATATTTGATTTTACTGATACACATCCTGTTAGATTTTGTAATGATGATTGCAGTTTGGTTATGCTATTATAAATTGTATGCTCGTTACAAGTAAAAAATCATCCTGATTTTGTTGGGAACATTAGCATCAAAAGCAACTATTTATACTGAAAACGGTCAGGAAAAAAAGCGACGGCATTGAACGATTGATGGCCGTTTAGCGGATGAGCATTCTGTCAAACCATAATAGGATAAAAAATAGGACAAATCGAATTTTGGGATCTCAACTATATCCATACATTGCCCTGTTGCGTGGTATTAACGTTGGCGGGCACTCCGTAATCAAGATGGCTGATTTGCGGGAGCTTTTTAAGTCATTCGGACTGTCAGACGTGTCAACCTACATCCAGAGCGGGAACGTGCTGTTCACCTCAAATGAATCAAACAGGGACACACTCTCAGCCAATCTGGAAGACAATCTCGAATCTGCTCTTGGTTATCCGATCAAGATTTTTTTATACACAACTGCTGAGTTACAGGTCGCATCGTCCAAAAATCCGTTTGAACCGGAACGTCACGAACATGAACAACTTTGTCACCTTCTGTTTTTGTCGGGGAAACCGGATACAGACCACATCGAATCCCTATTGGCACTGCAGGGTGAAGAATATCGTTTCCATGTAGAAGGTCAGGTTCTCTATTATGCATATCCGCGTTCTGCGGCCGGACATCGCCGCAACATAAATTTTGAGAAAGTACTCGGGGTTACGGGTACCAGCCGCAGTTGGAAAGTCGTAAAAAATCTGATTGAATTAGCAGACAGGGTTTAGCGGTCTGACCGTCTAGAACCGTCTGACCGCTAATTGTCGATCAAGCCCGTTGTTTGAATTCTGCATCTATACGCTCTTTAAGAAAGATCTTTATTAACTGATATGGGACATCCCGCTTGTTAGCAATCAATTTTAGATCATTCAGAACCGATTCAGGAAGACGTAACGAAATCGTGTTGGTAGATGGCTTGAGCTTTGGAAAGGAAACCGACTTATTCGGAAAACCATTGACCGAACGCCGGTATGATTTGACTCTGGATAATTGATTGAAAATCAAAAGTACCGATGCCGCAAAGGCACAGAAATTCACGGAATCCTTCTGTATTATTCCGTGTCTCCGTGGCAATAATTATTCGTCATCATGATTACTTGAGTCTGTTCCGGGTTGCTTTTTTTTATAAGACCGTAACCGAAGATTCCCTATCTTGACTGTCCCAAGTAACTACAGGGAAATGGAGAAAAAGAAACGAAAAATTGAAGGCAAAGGAGCGAAGCCTAAAATTTCCTCCCTGCTCAGACCATATATGGGAATGGTCGTGTTCCTGATTCTTTTGGCGCTGGTCGCTAGTGCTGGAAATCTTGTTATCCCGAAGATTATTTCTCACGGAATCGATTCTTTCACAGGCGGTCATTACAAATTCAGGACCATTGCCATCGATTTTTTTGCTGTTACTCTGGTCATCTTTATTTTTACCTACCTGCAAAGTGTTGTCCAGACTTATACCTCCGAACGCGTGGCACGTGATCTCAGAGAACAGCTCTCCGATAAAATATCACGCCAGAGTTACGCCTACATACAAAAAGCCAATCCTTCAACACTACTGACCAATCTGACCTCGGACATTGATTCGGTAAAGATGTTTGTGGCTCAGGCTGTGGTTTCCATCGCTTCCTCCCTGTTCATCATTATTGGTACAACTGTACTTTTGCTGACTATCAACTGGCGCCTGGCTTTAACCGTTATTGCCATTATCCCCATAATCGGGGGTACTTTCGCATACGTTTTAAAAAAGGTGAGGGCCTTGTTTTCGAGAAGCAGGGAAGTCATCGACTGGCTTAACAAGGTCATCAATGAAAGCATCCTTGGGGCCGCAATCATTCGTGTGACGAATTCGCAGCAGTCTGAATATCAGAAGTTCCTGGAGGCCAACACAGAAGCAAGAGATATCGGCATTTCAATACTCACATTGTTTGCGACCCTGATCCCGATCATCACGTTTGTCGCCAACCTGGCGACACTGTCCATTCTGGCCCTTGGCGGACATTTTGTGATAAACGGAAGCATGACCCTTGGAAATTTCGCAGCGTTCAACAGTTATGTCAGTCTTCTTATTTTCCCGATAATCACTATCGGGTTTATGAGTAATGTCATTGCCAGGGCTTCGGCTTCCTATTTCAGAATTGACCGGGTTTTGAAGGCACCGGAAACCGCTGCAAACGGTACTATCGATAAACCACTTACCGGAAATATCGAACTTAAGGATGTCTCCGTTTTGTACGGCAAAAAACCTGCTCTTAAAAACGTTTCTATCACTATTAAGGGAGGATCAAAAACAGCCATTATTGGCCCGACAGCCGCGGGGAAGTCACAGTTACTGTACCTTATGACGGGACTGATCAAACCGAATTCCGGTTCGGTCTTATTTGATGGGAAAAGCATTGACGATTACAAAAAAGAAGCATTCCACAGGCAGACGGGCATTGTGTTCCAGGACAGCATTCTTTTTAACCTGAGTCTCCGGGAAAATATAGCCTTCAATAACAGTGTGACTGACGAATCGCTCGAAAAAGCCATCGAAACGGCCGAGTTAAAGGATTTTGTCGATACTCTTCCGGAGAAACTGGATACCATTGTTTCGGAACGCGGCACCAGTCTTTCAGGCGGACAAAAGCAACGCATCATGCTGGCACGGGCACTCGCATTACACCCCAAAATCTTACTGCTGGATGACTTCACGGCCCGGGTTGATTATCAGACCGAGCAGAAGATTTTGTCCAATGTGATGAATAACTATAAGGATATAACGCTGGTCTCGATCACGCAGAAGATTTCATCCGTGAAGGACTTTGACCAGGTTATTCTCCTGATGGAGGGCGAAGTGATAACCGCAGGCAAACACGATGAACTTCTGCAACATTGCCCGGAATACATCCAGATTTACAACTCGCAACGTAGCACCAGTTCCTATGAATTACAATCTTAACATAGCTGCTGACGGCGAGGAGAATAAAAAGTCGACTTTTGCCTCGTTAAAGAGCCTGCTGGGCCACCTGGTCGATGAAAAAAAAATATTGATAAAGGCCTTTCTGGCCATGCTGGTCACGGCCGCCCTGAATCTGCTTGCCCCATTGATGATCGGTCACGCCGTCGACAAGTATGTCCAGACCAAACAATATCATGGTGTGCTGGTTTACAGTGCTATTCTGCTGGCCATGTATATCGTTACTTTCGGTGCGGGTTACATTCAGACTAAATTGATGGGTACCGTCGGACAGGACATGCTGTTCACCCTTCGCAATGCCGTATTCAATAAGCTCCAGGAACTGCCGGTCGACTTTTTTAATCAAAACAAAGCAGGTGATCTCATATCGAGGATCAACAACGATACAGATAAGATCAACCAGTTTTTCTCGCAGTCGCTGATGCAGTTCGTCCGGTTTATTCTCATTATGATCGGTGCGGGGATATTCCTGGTATCGATCAACCTGCCCCTGGGTGCGGCGGCGCTGGCACCCGCCTTGTTTATTTGGATTTTCACCCGGTTCATATCACCCTGGGTGAAACGGAGAAATGCGGTTAGCATGAGGAGTGTGGGCTATTTGAGCTCGGCCGTTCAGGAGAGTCTGAATAATTTCAAGGTGATTGTCGCCTTTAACCGAAGAGATTATTTCCGGGAGAAATTCAATGAGTCCAATCAGGAGAATTACACCAATGCTGTATCAGCCGGACTCGCGAATAACCTGTTCATGCCGGTATATGGATTTTTCTCAAATATCGGCCAACTGGTCGTACTTACTTTCGGGATCTACCTTATATCAACTAATGAATTTACGATTGGTCTGTTGATCAGTTTCCTGGCCTATATCACCAGTTTCTATAATCCACTCCGGCAGCTTGCTGCCCTTTGGGCGAACTTCCAGGTTGCCCTTGCCGGCTGGGACCGTATCGCCCGTATCCTGAACCTGGAAAATAACATGCAGGTTATCCCGGATAAATCTGTTACCAAACAATCCTCGCTGATATCCTTTAAAAATGTTTCGTTTGCATACCCGAGCGGATCGGAAGTCCTGCATAACATCAGCTTTGATCTTCACAGGGGAAAAACATACGCCTTCGTCGGCCCGACAGGCGGGGGAAAAACGACCACTGCATCCCTGATTGCCAGACTGTACGATCCAACAAAAGGATCCGTGGTGCTCGACGGCTGGGATATTCGTTCATACACACCGGAAGAACGCACGCGGAAAATCGGATTTATCCTGCAGGAACCCTTCTTATTTACCGGAACCGTGCTGGATAATATTCTATACGGCAACGAGAAATACAAAGATTATACCAGGGACGAATTCACCAGCGTACTGGCCGAAGCCGGACTGGATAGTTTAATTGCCAGGTTCGAGTCGGGACTCGATACCGAAGTACAAACATCGGGAGATGGCATCAGTCTGGGTCAGCAGCAACTCATCGCTTTTATGAGAACGATACTTCGCAAACCGGATCTACTCATCCTGGATGAGGCCACGGCTAACATAGACACCGTTACCGAGCAACTCCTGGAAGAAATGCTGGAAAAGCTGCCCAAGACCAGCACAAAAGTGATCATTGCCCATCGACTGAATACAATAGAGAATGCAGATGAAATTTACTTCGTGAACTCAGGAGAAGTTATTCCTGCCGGCTCACTTCGGGATGCGGTGAATATGCTGATGCAGGGGAAAAGGGTGAGTTGAGGCGAAATAGATTCCTATTTAAAGAGATTCATCGGCAATTACACCGTTTTTTTTAATTGCCACTGAGGCACGGAGAAACACGGAATATTTATTCTGTGAAACTCTGTGCTTCAGTGGCAATTTTATTTATTCGCAGTCATGATTTGCTGACCTGTCAAATCCAAAAGTGATGGTTGCACATCATCTAAAGATGATAAAAAACGGCAGCGTTTCGGTAATAATCAGTTTGTCTTTTGTGACGACCGTTTCTTTTTGAACTTATCAACAATAGATTCGCCTTTGGTGAACAGTACCAGTCCCATCCCCATTAAGAGACCGGAGATAGCAGAAAAAGCAACGGATTTCTTCATTATGAACATCACATAGCCCATTATAATGACGCTAAGAAACATAATGATGGCGCCGATGGTCCTGATTTTTTTATCTCTGGTCATAATGTAGTTTGATTCGAGTGTGTTGTGTATTTGCTGTCGTTTATCAATAAAGATGAGCGATGAGTGAAATGTAAGACTCAAAAGCCATAAAATCATGAAATGGGATACAATGGTACCTCTTAAGTGATCATTGAATTTTTTTAAAATCCCGAGGATCAATCCGGGGAAAAAAAATTTATAACATGAGTTATAGCCCTACTCCATACGTTCGTTTTGACTGATCGTTATTATTGTGTTACATTGTAATACAATAAATCACATAATTATGAATACCACCCTTTCCATTAGAATCGATGAGGACCTTGAAAACCTCCTTGAGCAGGCCGCCAAACAATCTGGTCGGCCCAAAAGCGAATTAGTCCGAGATGCGTTAAGACGTCAATTGTCTATCGAAGCATTTCAACAACTTCGTAAGCGTATTCTACCATTTGCCGAAGCTCAAGGGTTGCTGACCGATGAAGATGTATGGCGTGAAATCTCATGAGGATTTTTGCTGATACTAATTTCCTTGTCAGTGCTTTTGCGACCCGCGGATTGAGTGCCGATGTTTTCCAACTTATTCTCGCTGAACGTCAATTGATGACCGGAGAGTTTGTACTGACCGAATTGCAAAGAGTGCTGACTAAAAAACTAAAACTTCCGCAACGATTTGCGAGCGATGCGGACCAACTTCTTCGCCGATATCATGTTGAACCGATACCTGACAAACTCTCCGATGTTCAAGTCAGGGATGAAGATGATCGATGGGTCTTAGAATCTGCAATCCGAGCCAATGCAGAAGTTCTGATTACAGGTGATAAAGACCTTTTGGACATTTCAGGAAACGTACCACAGCTAAAAATTCTAACGCCAAGAGGGTTTTGGGAACTTATACAAAAGTAGTTTCGGGCTATAACATATATATGGCCTCCAAAGTCAAGAGGGTGTAGCAATTTTTAGCCAGAAAAATTGCTACCTCGCCTGGTTGTTTCGATACCTTTCCGGTGGAGTTGTACTACAGGCAGTTTTCAATACCGGTTTTGCAGTTCATCCGACTGCACCAAACATATATAGAGGCTCGGCAACTGACGGAGGGGACAAAGCCCAAATTCACCAGTTGGTCCCGCGGTTTGCGAGACGGCCATAGCCCCGAGGTGTCGGGGTACGTACCCTGAACCCGGATGATCAAACGCGGGGCTATGACCCGGAAGAGCCATTCCAGTTAGGGAGCATCTCGGAGCAGGGGCAGTACGGATCTAAATCACCAAAAGGTGAAAAAATAAAACCATCGTTATACGTATCGAATGTTATGGTATCCAGGGGCCGCCCCCGTCTCCAATCAAGCGCACTGAGCTGGGCGTTTTGGCCTATTCAACCGGATCATGATCTGCCGGGCAGTCATAAGAATTCAAGCTGGCTTACAGGCTCTTACCATGGCTCTCAGTTAGACCTCGGGCTGACGGGGGCTCCCCGTTTATGCTTTTGGGCTGGTCACTTTTACATGGTTCAGAAATTTGGGTTCGTTAAAGGGTTCCTTTCTTTTGAGCATATAATAGACGGCCACCCCCAGGCGCTTAGATACAATCGTTAGGGCTTTGGCTTTCCCGTGCCGGCTGATCAACCGGTTATAATATTTCTCGGCGGCTTTATTTCCCCGCAGGTACAGCAGGGCCGCCTGCGAGAAGGCCCAGCGCAGGTGCGCATTGCCCATGCGGGCTCCGCTAGTCCCATAGCTCTTTCCCGCCGAGGATTTCTGTCCCTTGACCAGCCGGGCGTAGGAGCAAAACTCCCCGCGCGAGGGAAACCGACCGATATCATGAATCTCATAGAGCATGGTCAGCGAGAGGATCTCCCCCACTCCCCGGATCGTTTGCAACAGGTACAGACTCTGCGGATCGTGGTCTTTGGCCAGGGTTAGGATCTGTTTGTCCAGCTCGTTAATCATCGGGTCATACTGATCGATCAACCTCAGATCCATTTCCACAATACCCCGGACTACCGGGTCGGGAAAGTGTCCCACAATATCTTTATCCCGGCGGTGATGAGCCCGGGAGAGGGTGCCCAGAGGTTCCAGGTTGTACTGCATGGCCGTATTCTGAATGTGGCTGATCAGTTCAGCCCGCTTGCGCACAAAATGGATCCGACGGCGCATCAGATCCCGCGTGGCTCGCATCCGGGGCGGATACACATAAGCTACCGGGAAATTACCGCCCTTAATCAGCCGGGCGATCTTCAGCGAATCGATTCGGTCGTTCTTGGTCTTGACCCCGTGGATTGCCCTCATGTACAAGGCGTGGCCAAGCACAAAATCTATGCCTTCCCTCCCGCACAGGTCCCCCAGCCAGTACCAGCAGAAAATGCATTCTACCCCCACAACAAGATCCTCACGGAACGGGGCGATCGCTTTTAGGAAGCGTTCCGGTCGGCACGGCATGTTCTTGTGATAGACGATCTGCCCAGCCGCATCCAGGATGCACACATACATCGTTCTTGCGTGAAGATCGATTCCGCAGTAATATGCGTGTTGTTTATAATAGACATTCATGGTTCTCCTCCTTGGGTTTGTTATGAGTTTAGCAGAACCGTAATGTACGGCTCCGGGGGGAGGCCATGAATAATATCAAGCGCATTAAGGGGACTAACCCCGTCCCGAAAGCTTTCGGGATCGGGGATGAATCCGCATCTCGCTTCTGCGTAAGGTTTTAACTAAATTGACAATCGGTGCTTGTATCTTAGCCCCTTATGCGCGGGGTCGTTAGCGATCTGACGGATTAAAACCATCTGACCGCTTGTGTCCTAATCTACCCCAATAAACCTCAGCTGCGGTCCACAAACTTCGCATTCCTGGCATTATACCGTGCACCTGTATCCGGATATTTTTTCAGAAGTGCTTCGATGTCTGCAAGATTTTGTTCGGATAACTGGACATCCACACTACCCGCATTTTCTTCCAGGTATTTTCTCTTTTTCGTTCCAGGTATCGGAATGATATGATCTCCCTGGTGCAGAACCCAAGCCAAGGCAAGCTGGGCAGCCGTACAGCCTATTTCCGTAGCAATGGCTGCAAAACCTTCACTCAGTTTTCGGTTATTCTCAACATGTTCCTTCTGGTAACGAGGCAACGATTTTCGAAAATCCCCTTCCTTTAAATTATTTACGTTCAGCTTGTTGGTAACCAGCCCCCGGGCCAATGGGCTGAAAGGAATAAAACCGATATTCAGTTCTTTGCACAGCGGCAAGATTTCATCTTCTACATCTCGGGTCAGTAATGAATACTCGCTTTGCAGGGCCGATATCGGATGAACGGCATGGGCACGTCGAATGGAATTAGCCGAAGCTTCAGATAATCCCAGGAATCGCACCTTGCCTTCTTTCACCAAATCGGCCATTGCCCCGACTGTTTCTTCTATCGAGACATTCGGATCAACGCGATGAGCATAATAGAGATCGATGACATCGGTCTGCAGTCTTTTCAGACTCTCCTCGACAGCCTTTTTCACATAAGCAGGTGAACCGTCAAAAGTAGATGGAGCGCCATCTTCACCGGGTTTAAAGCCAAACTTGGTGGCAATAAAAACCTTGTCGCGATTCGGTTTCAAAACCTGGGAAACCAGTTTCTCGTTCTTCCCATTACCATAAATATCCGCAGTATCCCAGAAGTTGATGCCTAATTCGATTGCCTTGTTCAACGTAGCTATCGATTCCTTATCATCCGGCACGCCATAGGCATGACTCATACCCATGCAACCTAATCCGATGGCGGATAACTTGACTCCCGTATTTCCTAAAGTTCTGTATTTCATAACATTCTGTTTATAGCATTTTGATCAAGACAACACCAATACTGGTGATATGATTAATAATGACTTTCCGTAATCACTACAATTCACAAGGTCAGATAAATCAATTATCCCGCTCAAAAAAAGCCACCGAGGCGCGGAGAATCACGGAATATGTTCTCAGTATATTACCTCGCAACACGGGCTCCGCCCTGTTGTGACGTTGCCTCACCAGCCCGAAGACGTTTAAGATGAACCATATCGTTAAACCCTGAGCACGATGGGAAGCAACGCCGTGGCGGGGCAGAGCCCACGTCACGAGGTTCAGTAATTTATCACATCACTTTGACAGCACTTCGAAATCTTCATCCGAAAGCTCTATCTCTGCGGCTTTGAGATTTTCCTGTAAATGCTGCAGCGAGCTTGTGCCCGGTATCAGTAAAATATTGGGAGACCGTTTAAGCAGCCACGCAAGAGCAATCTGTGCAATGGTTGCCTCATGTTTCTTCGCAACTGCTTCGATCTTTTCCTTCATTTTATCGGGGCCTGAAGCCAGTGGGAACCACGGAATAAATGCCATATCGTGCCCCGCCGTGTAGTCTACGACCTCATCCCAGGATCTATCACCCAGATTATACAGGTTCTGAACCGATACAATTGGAACCACTTTTGAAGCACGTTTAATATCTTCAATGCCCACTTCCGAAAGTCCGACATATTTGATTTTACCTGCTGCAACGGCATCGGCAACAGGAGCAAGTGTTTCCTCTACCGGTACATTAGGATCAATACGGTGGAGTTGCCACAATTCGATCTGTTCCACCTTCAGGCGACTCAGGCTGCCTTCAATACAAGACCGGATATAATCCGGGTTACCATTCGGAACCCATTTGCCAGGCCCGGGACGTTGATTGGCACCTTTTGTAGCTATCAAAATTTGATCGTAATACGGATTCAGAGCTTCCTGTATCAGTACCTCGTTCGTATGGGGTCCGTATGCATCGGCCGTGTCGATAAAATTGACGCCGGATTCGACAGCAGTCTTCAGTACCCGCTTGGCAAGGTTTCTGTCAGGGGCATCGCCCCAAACACCGGGACCGGTAAGCTGCATGGCGCCATATCCCATTCTATTTATTTCTCGCTCGCCGGCTAATTTAAAAGTAAGGTTGGTTTGCGTGGTTGTCTTTTCCATTGTGATAAGTTTTTTATGTTCTGAATAATTTAAAATGTCCTCAAATGCTATCAGCTGTCTGTTGGACCATTAGCTAAAATAGTTACAGTCGAAGTTCCGTCCTGATATGATGATTCCCTTTTTTATAACGCATCATTAAAGGCGTTCCAACCCATCATCGTTCCCGGATTATGCATCTTTTCTAACGTCTAATTAGTCGCCATACATCTTCATTTTACAGCAATATTACGAACGTAGCGTCGATACCATATAAGAAAAAGAGGATCAATCAGTGAAGAAAATCCAAAATTCAAGTATTCCCGATCAATCGGGGTTGTGATTTGTACTTTGAGATTTGTGTTTTTTTACAGGTGAATCTTTAGTTCGAACTAATACTAACGCATGTTTTCTTGGAGCCGGGGGACCTGTGAATTCATTGGATTTACAGAGGAGGAAGCATTAGGCCGCTCACTGGATATCATCGTCCCGGAAGAATTTCGTAAACGACATTGGTCGGGTTTTCACACTGCCATGAGTACCGGAAAGTCACTGATTAATGATGCGGCTCACACGGGCCTGCCGGTACATTGTAAAGATGGGATTATTCGCTTATTTCCTGTAAAATCATGATCTTACAGGATACGGCGGATCGGGCTGTGGGTGCTGTTGAGATCCGGGCTATCACGTATGAGAGCAACTTAAATCAGTTATACTGATCCGTAAACAAGGGTTTTTCCATGATATAATCCTCCATCAGAAGCGAAATTCCAATCAGGACATTTTCACGGCCGGTTTTACGAAATCCCAATTTTTCATACATCGGTAAAGTCGGGTCACCCCTGTCGATATTCAGGACCAGCGCATGGTTATTGTTCTTCCTTGCAATCTTTGAAACCTTATCAATTAGCAGTTTTTCTATACCCGTACCCTGCTCAGGCGGGAGAATAAAAATTTTATGGATTTTCGTCTTCGATAAACCACGATAACCGGTCTCATAGGTTGCATAACCCAAATAACCGGTATCATCGGCAGCCAGACAAACCTTTTGCCTTTTATCACGAGGCTGTTTTGCTAATGATGTGATGCTGTACATCATTTCAAGCATATAACCAGTCTGAGCCTCTGACCAATCCTGACTCGCAGTCCAGCGAATAGCCTGATAATCTTTTTCCGACGCTTCAACTATGTTTATCATGGGAGTTTGTTTACTGTAAATGGAACAGGTTGACTACTCGGTATTCATTGCAACATAAACATACTCCGTTCCCATCAGGAGGGAAATACCTTTGCGGTAATATAGCATATACTGTGGTATGCTTTACACCTGCGTTGGTGACTTACATTCTAAATCCACAAAATTGATCCAGGGTCTGGTCGAGGTGTCAATTCTAGGGTTTGTAATTGAAAGGAAGTAAAGCTCCCACACGGTAAGTATCCCAATTGCCAGCCAAAGATACTGATATGGGATTGAGCAGATTTCCATTTGAATCCACAAAAAAATACTTTGGTTTCAATTTGATGATCTCGGATTTAGTAGCTTCGTAACTGACCAACACATCGTTATCGATCCGAAATCCGGTCAGGGGTACATTGCTTAGCCCTCTCTTAGCTAATTCTTCCTGGTTCTGTTTTTTCCCCAGCCGATAGATCCCCCACTTGTACCTGAAACCATCCACTAGTGCCTCATTGTGATACAATGCAAAGAGAAAATGACGTATTGAGTACTTGTATGCTGTTTCCCTGTTTGTCTTCCACTCGTTAAGCTGCATCGGCGAAGAAGGCTTCATCTCCGTGAAAAAGGGGTATATTTTATATGTTCCTGTTGCGCCGTGCCATCTGAAAGATATCAACTTTATGCGCATCCGGTATCCGAGCGCATTATTTATGATTATAAGCGCACTATCTGTGCGTGCAACTAAATCACCGGTTTTATGGTCTTTTGTAAAATCAAGCACTTCCGGGTTCACGATTATGCATTGATCAGCAAACTCTGAACTTCCCAGAAACTCATCCTCAAATACCTGAAGCCTCCTTTTCCATTTCTTCGGATAGGTACCTGTCACCTGTACTTCCTTCATATTGTATACCTGTGGTTCCAGATCTGTCTCCTCTTTGGCAATTTGATTTTCGCCAAGCACAACTCTTCTCTCCACAGCAACATACCCTATCCTTGTGAAAACCAACGGGTAGACACCCGGGGCAATACCTTCCAGCTTGAAAAATCCTTCATTATTGGTAGATGCACCGATTGTAGAACCATTTATATAGACATTGACATTCGCTAAAGGCTCTCCTGTTTTATGGTCTTTTACGGTTCCCTCAATAATGCTACCATTCTGGGCATATCCATCAGCAAAGAGGACGAGGATGAAAAGAATCGTTATGAGAGTAATACGCTTCATATAGACCAACAGCCGGCACTTATTCTAACAACGTATATTTAAGAAATAAAACAGAGAGTTTCTCTATAAGAAACTGCAACTAATGAACTTTCAGAAAACCAGTCCTATTTCCTTCAAACTGAACGGCTATCGGTTTACAAACTATGCGTACATACTACCGGAATAATTTGTTTCTGATCAGTCCGGTTTTAGGATCACAGACAGTAATACACGATAATCTTTTCATTTAAATTAAAGTCAGGTTTTTTTCGGAGATCCAACCAGACATTTACTGTCGATATGTCTGGTTTCTCTATATCAGTCCGTGTCTCCCGTGCCGGCACCAGTTGATTTTTTCATCATCGCGTACTGCTGCGGTGTCATGTTCTTCATTTGTTCCAGAAATGCAACAATTTCGGTGATCTTCTGATCGGAATGAGTCTTCCCGAACGAGGGCATTCCGGTGCTTTTGATCCCGTTTTTTATTACCCAGAAAAGATTTTTAGCAGGCATTTCTTTCGCGGATCTTGCCAAATCCGGCGGATGAGGATCCAGTCCCTTACCTCCGGCTCCCCTCTTAACACCAGGAGCTCCGTGACAGCCCACACACATCTCATTATAGTTATCAAAGCCATGTGCAATCATTGTGCTGTCCGTTAAATCGGGCATATTGATATTTTTTGCATGGTGTTCTACGGAGTTATCGCTCGTTGTTGAAAGAACCCAGGTCATAATACCGGGATCGGGCGACATCACCGACACATTATAAAAACCGGAATAGATAAAGATGATACCAAATACGATACCAAATACGATTTCTACAAGTAGTGTCGCAACGATTATTTTCAGGGTTTTCATTATTGGTGTCCATTAGTCATTAATTCATATCACGCAACGAGTGCGCAGCCTGTATAATTCCCTGCCAGTTCTGTTACAAGAAGAAGGCACCACGGCAGACAAAGATTTGTACTTCCAGGGCCTCGGGTTATGAAAAAGTTGGTTCCCACACCAACTTGCTGCAATACGGGACTAGTCCAGTATTTGTGAGACAAAACCCCTAATAATTGATGACATCGAATGCAGTGGGTATCTTCTGCAATCGATCAAAACAACATTACCGGTTCCGGATGCATGTATTATTGGTAGAAGACGAAAAAAAGACGGTTGTCTTTCTTGTTAAAGGACTCTCCGAAAATAGCATTACCGTCGATGCGGCGGAAGATGGGCTAACCGGCTTGTCACTCGCCACTCAGAATAACTACGATATCGTTGTACTGGATATCATGCTTCCTGGGTGTGATGGATGGACGGTCCTTGAGAAATTACGGGCCATGGACAAGAAAACGCCGGTGCTCTTTCTGACAGCACGGGATGCCATCGACGATCGCGTCAGGGGACTGGAGTTAGGTGCCGATGATTATCTGGTCAAACCGTTTGCTTTTTCCGAGCTGCTTGCCCGTATTCATGCGGTAACACGGCGTCAGGGACTTTTAAAGCCATCCACCATATGTGCGGGAGATCTGCTTGTCGATTTCACAAGACACCTTGTTAAGCGAAAGGAGTCGTTGATTGAGCTGACACCTAAGGAGTTTGAACTGCTAAGTCTGTTTGCTCATAGAAAAGGGGAAGTTCTGACACGACGCATAATTGCCCGCGAGGTATGGGGTATCGATTTTGATACGGGTACAAATGTCGTAGACGTTGCCATTCGACGGCTAAGGGCTAAGGTTGATGACCCCTTTGAGGGAAAACTGATACATACGATACGAGGGATTGGTTATGTCTTCCAGGAGTCCTGACAATATATCCCGTGCCCACGGGAAGACAGGGCACCCACGTTTCTATACAAGGTGGTCGTTAACCCGGCGTTTGATGATCCTCTATATCACCTCCTTGTTTTGCATTCTGGCGATCACACTCTTTTTACTCTTCCATGATGTAACACAGAATCTCCAGTCGCAGGATTACCGGTTTCTCATAAATAAGATCGAAGTGGCCAGGGCTATACTCAAAAATGCAGGTGAACCGCGTAATCGCCTGGAAGAGGAGGTGGTACTGGAAAGCGATGCCATGCAATTTGCCAAGTATTATAGCCGGATTGCGGATGACAAGGGACACACAGTTATCCAGTCTATGAACTTCTCGCATATCCTTAAAAAATCTGCATTCCCCGGGCCGGTTGGCATAAAGGCTAATCCGGTTAAAGGCGTCCGGTGGCAGGCAGCCAACGGGAAATGGTACCTGTTGGTATCGGCGTTGGCCACTGATAATCGCGATGGAAGAAATCCCTATCTGATACAAATAGCCCTTGATATTTCCTATGAGCGAGCCCTGATCGATGATTATAAACGGGTGATGGTCATCGTGTTGATAGCCGGTTTCCTGTTAGCAAGTCTCCTGGGTGTGATTATCACCAGGAAAGGGCTGCAACCACTGAATGAAATCACCCGGGCCATCGGCAATATCTCATCAAACAGACTTGACGAACGCATTGGGTCCAAACATTGGCCAGGTGAATTGGTTGTACTGGCCGAGTCCTTTGATGGCATGCTGACCCGTCTGGAGGATTCTTTCCAGCGTTTGCGACAATTTTCGGCAGATCTGGCACATGAACTGCGCACACCGATCCATAATCTCATCGGTGAAACGGAGGTCGCTCTCAGCAGGAACCGTACCGCTGAGGATTATCGCAGAGTCCTCGAATCGAATATGGAAGAATATGAGCGACTGGTCACGATGATCGAAAGTCTGTTGTTCCTCGCCCGTGCCGATAAGACTGAAATCAGCATTCATAAAAAAAGAATGGACGCCCGGGAATCTCTGCTGTCCATCGTTGATTTATACAAACCACTATGCGAGGAACGCCATATATCAATGACTTTAGAAGGAGATGGTCAGGTGAGTGCGGATCCCGTACTGTACCGAAGAGTGATTAATAACGTGATAAGTAATGCCGTGAAATTTACCACGGATTCCGGAATCATCAATCTTATTATTAGAAACCACTCAGATGTCACTGAAATAGAAATCAACGACTCGGGATGCGGTATTGCCCAGGATGATCTCACCCATATTTTCGACCGATTTTACCGGGCGGATCGCTCACGGACCGGAAGCAAGGATGGTGCGGGCCTCGGCTTATCGATTGTGAAGGCTATTATGGAGCTTCACAAGGGAGAGGTAACTATCGCCAGTAAACCAGGAAAAGGCACACATGTAACGCTGTATTTCCCTGATCACAATGCAACATCCTATTGACATTTCAGGAAGAATTGAACACCGACGACACGGATTTACACAGACAAGAATTAAAGATAGACGGGTTGAGATACCCATATGGGATGTCATCTCCCGCAAGGGCTAATCCGTCACAGCGTTTATTAGTAATTTCTAAGACCCAAACACGAAGATGTCATCCTGAGGCCCAATCCCAAACCTATCAGTCAGTATACACTCGTCGGGGGCCGAAGGATCTCGTGGCGTCCGGCTCAGCCAGTTTCTGGTATGAGGGACTTTATATCGGTAGTATCGGATAAAGATATCTTTATGTATCGTCCCGAGGTACGAAATATCCTATGGTTCGTATCTTGTACCTGACGGCACAGGAATTGACTATCCGGAATCACTCCACTCCAGAAGAGCCTCGTGACGCGGGCTCTGCCCATGTTGCGAGGCGGAATATGGTAATTACGGTTATTTTTGTTTTTAACGTATTCTACCCATATCAAATCCCTGACGGGATTGAATTGTTGATTAATGATCAGGTATCAATGATTTATCGCTGTTATAAGCCACACCGTCCGAAGGGATACCCCATTTTGTAATCCAATTGTAATGGCGTTCCAATAGCTGTTTCGATAGTTTTCGTGTCAATATCATAAACAATACTGCAAGCTTCTGGGAATGAGAAAGTTGGGACGGTATCGGGCAGCTATGAATAATTACAAATTGAATTGGATCTGGGTGCTTGTGATTTTCACCGGTCTGGTTGCATGCAACAAGTCACAATCAGATAATCACACTAAAAATTTACCGGCTGATTCAACGCAGACCCGGATGGCAAACCCCGGTGTAACAATCAATCTGCGAACCCAAAAACTGGAAGGGATACGTGTGGTTCATCCTGATTCGGGCAGATATCAGGAACACCTCGATGCCTACGGGGTCGTTCTCTCGACGGCCGGAATGGTCACTTTGCGAAACCAGTATGTCAGAGGAACCCAGCTCATTCGTAAATACAAAGCACAACTCCAGGTTAGTCACCAGGAGTATGAGCGACTGGACGCCCTTTACCGGCATAACAGCACATCCCAAAAAGACTTTCAGGTTGCCCGGATGGAATGGATTTCAGATCAGGCGGACCTGGCAGAATCACAGCATGATCTTCATTCTCTTATTGACAGCAGTCGTCAATTCTGGGGACCGGTAGTCACCCATTGGCTGCGGGCTAACAACAATGTAATTGAACGTATTATTAAACAACAGGCCTGGCTTGTCCGGGTTACATCTGCCGGGCCAGTGCCTGATCATGGCGGCTCTCCCTCTAAAGAGGTATCCCTTGGCATCACCAGGCAACAAATGTTTCCTGCAAGGTTTATTTCGAGATCCCCGAGGTTGGATCCGCGATTCCAGCATACGGGTTATTATTATCTGGTGAACCATTCACCGATAGATCTGGCTCCGGGGATGAATTTAATTGCCGAAATGCCGGTTGGGAATAAGCGTCCTGCGATCGTGATTCCCGATTCAGCTGTGGCTTGGTGGCAGGGGGAACCATGGATTTATATAAAGCGGGGCAACGAACAATTTGATCGATATTCATTGGCGGGGGCTGTCGCCACCGGAAGTCATTGGTATGTTACAGGTGGGATCATTCCGATACATCACGATGACCATCTGGTGGTATCCGGTGTTCAGTTTCTGTTGGAGAAGGAGTTGCTGGCCGGTGTACCAACAGTGTCTGCAGGAGAAAGCGACGGGGATGGCGACTGATGGAATCCAGGGGCATCCTATCTCACATCGTTCGTTTTTCCCTGAAATACAAAGGCATCATCATTGCCCTGGCTACTGTGTTAGTGCTTTATGGTGCTTACCTGCTCACCAGGGTACGATATAAAATATTCCCTGATTTTGCCCCGCCGGAAGTTGTCATTCAAACCGAAGCGCCAGGCCTGTCGCCGGTTCAGGTCGAACAACTGGTTACCCAGCGTATCGAAAATGCGCTGAATGGGTCACGGGATTTGAAGTCGATGCGATCCGGTTCCATCCAGGGTATCTCAGTGGTCACCCTGACTTTTAAAGACAACAGCGACATCTACCGCGACCGGCAGATTATTTCCGAACGGCTAAGTACCGTCGCTAGTTCACTGCCCCAGGGAGTAAAGGCGCCGGTTATGACTCCGCTAACCTCCTCTATGGGCAGGATACTGGTCATTGGATTGACCTCGAAGAAACAGTCGTTAATGAAGTTGCGAACCATTGCGCAATGGACGATTAAGCCACAGCTTCTGGCTGTTCCCGGCGTGGCAAGCGTTCCGGTTTTTGGGAAAGAAGTAGAAGAATTGCAGATCCAGTTAAAGCCGGAGGCCATGTATCGTTATCATATCTCGTTAGGGGAGATCGTAGCTGCGGCCAGGGAAGTCACCGGCGTTCGTGGAGCCGGATTTATCGATACAGGCAATCAACAGGTCACCCTTAAAATTTCCGGTCAATCATCAACACCAGATGAAATAGAACATACGGTGATCCGTCATGAAAATGGTGAAAGCCTCACGCTGGGTGATGTAGCCGATGTCAGGATCGGATATGCGCCTCCAGCCGGTTCAGCGACCATTAACGGTAAAAATGGAGTCATCCTGAATGTTGTTTCGCAGTACGGAGCCAATACCATTGAAGTAACGCGCAGAGTTGAAAAAGCGCTGAAGAGTTTGGAGCCGGGGCTGCAAGCACAGCATGTGGAGTTGCATAGCCATTTGTTTAGACCTGCCAACTTCATACAAACGGCCATCCACAACCTGGATACGGATCTGTTGCTCGGAGGATTGCTGGTAATCATTGTTCTGTCATTATTCCTGTTCAATCTCCGTACCGCCGCCATTTCCTGTACGGCAATTCCCCTTTCATTGTTAACCGCGATTATCATCCTGGACAAATTCGGGTTGACGCTCAATACGATGACGCTGGGAGGTCTGGCTATTGCAATTGGCGAGGTAGTTGATGATGCGGTTATCGACGTTGAAAATATCCTGCGCCGTTTGCTCGAAAACAGGCAAGCTGATCATCCCCGTCCGGCGGTCAAGGTCGTTTTTGATGCTTCGCTTGAAGTGCGCGGTGCCGTGGTTTATGCCACTTTTGCCGTTATCCTGGTTTTTCTTCCCATTCTGTCCATTTCCGGAGTGGCCGGAAAACTGTTTGCCCCTCTTGGTATTGCTTATATCCTGGCTATTCTTGCATCGCTGCTCGTGGCTGTAACGCTTACTCCGGCGTTGAGCCTGATCTTATTGCAAACAAAAAAGATCACCCGATCCGAACCTCCACTCGTTGTTTGGTTGAAGAAGCGGTATATCTTTTTGCTGAGGGTGGTGGAACGGCATCCACGTCTGGTCGTGACCAGTGTTATATGTCTGATTATCCTGGGACTGACAACGCTACCCTTTTTGAATGAACGTTTTTTGCCGGAATTAAGAGAGGGTCATTACGTGATTGAAATGAATCTTTTGCCGGGCAGTTCTATCAATCAATCTGAGACTCTGGGACGTAGAGTTGGCAGAGCTCTGCTCAGGCTGCCTTATGTCCGTGCCTTTGCCCAAAGAATCGGTCAGACCCGGGAAGCAGAAGATATTAATGGTCCCCACCAAAGCGAGATCGATCTGGATCTAAAACCACTATCCAGGGGTGAATACGACAAGGCACAAAATGCCATTCGCCAGGTACTGTCCAGGTTTAACGGAGCGACATTTGCCCTTGAAAGTTTTCTGACAGAACGGATTAATGAAACGTTGTCGGGATATACGGCCGCGGTTGTTGTAAATATCTATGGGAATAACCTGAAAGTGATTGGTGATAAAGCAAGGCAAATCCGTAATTTACTAGATGGGTTGCCCGATGCGCGCGATGTACGCATACAGTCCCCGCCCAGCACTCCGCACCTGCTGATCCGGTTACGAAAAAAAGACCTGGAGCGGTGGGGATTTACCCCGGTCGAAGTGATGAATAAACTCGGTATTTTTTATAAGGGGTTGACTGTAGGCCAGGTTTACAAAGGTAACCGTACTATTGATGTCACGATAATTTTAAACAACAAATTGCGCAAAAGTCTGCAGTCGGTCGGTAATCTCCCGTTAAAGAGCCCTACAGGTGCTTTTATAAAGGTGAATCAATTGGCGGATATCTATGAAACATCCGGACCCTATTCCATTTTGCATGAAGGCGCCCGGAGGGTACAGGTCGTCACCTGCAATGTGACCGGAGGCAATGCCAGTGCCTTTGTAACAGGGCACAGAAAAAGATTCGTAGCAAAATAAGGTTCCCGGCCGGCACCTATGTCACATTTACCGGCACAGCCGAAGCACAAGCCCAATCCCGCAGGGATTTGTTAATTTACAGCCTGATCGCACTGACCGGCATTATTATCATCCTTTCTGTTGTGATGAGACATTACCGCAATTTACTACTGATCATCCTCAATCTTCCGTTTGCCCTGGTTGGTGGGGTATTGGCAGTGTTGGTGACCGGAGGTAGTCTGTCTTTAGGATCGATGGTTGGTTTCGTGACACTATTTGGAATAACGTTACGAAACGGAATCATGATGATTTCCCATTTTCAGCATCTGGTAAATGTGGAAGGTCATAGCTGGAATTTTGAAACGGCACTTAAAGGTGCCTCTGAGCGGTTGGCCCCCATTTTGATGACCGCTTTGGTAACCGGGCTGGGACTTTTGCCTCTCGCCCTGGGGAGCGGAGCCGCCGGCCGGGAAATCGAGGGACCAATGGCGGTGGTGATCCTGGGAGGACTGATCACATCCACAATGTTGAATCTGCTGGTGCTGCCGACGCTTTCTTTACGATATGGAAAGTTTGAAAAACTTCCGTTAGAAGATCTATAATTTTTCTACTTCAACCTCATTTCAATCCCAGTTCGCCCGGTGTCCAGGCCTGGCGGCGTGAATTTGTTTCTTTACGAACGTTTTGCACTTCATCGGTGGTAACATTCCCGGCCTTATTATCAGGTAATGAACGAACATAAGTCAAAACAGCCGCAATCTGGGCGTCACTGAGCGTCTTGCCAAATGATGGCATTATGCCATTGTATTTGCTTCGCGCCACGGTTACCTGTCCCTGCAATCCGTTGAGCAATATCTTGATAATCGTATTCTTATCTCCGGTCACTATCGGTGAACCGTTTAATGGCGGGAACACTCCGCGCATTCCTTTTCCGTTGGATCCGTGGCAAGGGGAACAATTGGAAGCAAAGATCACCGAACCGTCCTCTACGGGCGTCGATCCTTCCGGGGAAGCGGGTGCTGTGGTCGTATCCTCAGGAAGTTGAGAAATAAAGGCCTTCATCCTGCCGGCCATCTGTCCATACATGCCGGCCATATTCGTGTTACCAGATTGGCTCATCATTTGCTGAAGTCCCTGGCAGTAAGATAGCATCTGCTGGTTCATCTCGTTGAAGCGCATCATGGATCCGCTACCCATCATGCCATTACCCATTCTATTGCCTCCCATCATACCAGCATTGTTCATCATTCCCTGGTTGCCCATCATGCCACGGCCTTTCTTATTTCCACCATTCTGCATCATTCCCGCGCGCATGGTACCCATCTGTCCCCATAAAGATTGCATATTGTGAAATACCATTCGTGCCTGCGGAGACATCCGGGTACTGTCCTGCATATAGGTCTGGCGGATATGCTGAAACTGCTGCCCCAGCGAATCGAAACTTGCGGACCATCCCGGTCCGTTACCCTGGTTCGTTGCCTGCTTTTTATTTTGACTGCAAGCTGATACCAGCGGAGCTACAGCGATCACGGCTAATAAAATCATTTCCCTTAGATTTGGCATGATTTACCTCGATTCTGATTATTCATTTACTTAACTGATGTAACGTAACAAATCTAATGTCCGATTCATTTATAGATGAAATTATTAATTCCTTATATTTGATTTTCCCCCTTTGGTTCTCCGTACAATCTCTGTTTTCTCTATGTAATCATTTCAGATATGACACAGAGACCCGAGGTACCTCATTGGGCCATTAAGATTTTCCTTATTCCCTTACTCCCAATTTTCACCGTTCGATTTTCAAAAAACGTGCGTTAATGGCCACGATCACCGTGCTCAGCGACATGAGCAACGCCCCAACGGCCGGACTGAGAACAATCCCGACGTTATACAATACACCCGCGGCAAGTGGAATAGCTACAATGTTGTACCCGGCGGCCCACCAGAGATTCTGCACCATTTTTTTAAAGGTGGCCCTGGCCAGGGCAATCACACTTGCAACATCATTGGGACTGTTGCGTGTAAGCACCAGATCACCGGCTTCCACAGCCACATCCGAACCGGATCCGATGGCTATGCCTACATCGGCTTGTGCCAATGCAGGCGCATCGTTTACTCCATCCCCGGTCATAGCGACAATCAATCCACGATCTTGTACTTCCTTGACTTTGTCCGCTTTCTGATCAGGGAGAACCTCGGCGAAAATACTCATCCAGACCTAGTTCCTTTGAAACATATTCCGCGGTCTGGCGGTTGTCACCGGTTAGCATCATACACCGGATACCCATTTTTTTAAGCCGCTTCACAGCCTGATAGGATTCTTCACGGATTTTGTCTCCCAGACCCACAGCACCAGCCAGGTTCTCATCCACCAGTACAAATACTACCGTTTTCCCCTGACCGGACAACGCCTCGTATTGATCCTGCGGCAATTCAATCTCATTCTCCCACAGATAACCCGGACTTACCACGGTAACTTTCTTACCATTGACTCTGCCTGTAATCCCTTTCCCTGTCATGGAGGTAAAATCCTCCACCTTGTACTTTTCATCTACCGCAGCAACAATTCCTTTGGCAATAGGATGTTCTGAGTTTTGCTCCAGGGAAGCAGCCAGCTTCAGGATCTCCTGATCATCGGTCTGGTGATCAAAATTCAGAACGTCGGTCACGCCAAACTCACCGTAGGTAAGCGTACCGGTTTTATCAAAGATGACAGCGTTGAGGTTCCTGGCCCGTTCAAAAGCCGCCCGGTTACGGATCAGAAATCCGTTGCTTGCTGCAATGGAAGTAGAAACAGCAACAACCAGCGGCACCGCAAGTCCCAAGGCATGCGGACAGGTTATGACCATCACCGTCACCGTGCGTTCCAGGGCAAACACAAAATCCTTGGTTGTGAAGGCAATCCATATGAAAAACGTGAGTGCCCCTGCACCAAGAGCGGCCAGTGTCAGCCAAAAAGCCGCCCGGTTGGCCAGATCCTGGGTGCGGGACTTGCTCTGCTGCGCCTGCCTGACCAGCTCAATCACCTGGGATAGGAAGGATTCATCGCCAGTTCGGTTTACTTCAACCGTTAGCGATCCTTCCCCGTTGATGGCCCCGCCGATAACTTCATCGCCCGTTTTTTTACTAACCGGACGGGATTCTCCTGTCATCAAAGATTCGTTGACCGAGGAATGTCCGTCTTTGACGATACTGTCGGCAGGTATTTTCTCTCCGGGTTTGATGAGGACCGTGTCTCCTGCCTTCAGTTCATTTAGCGAAATATCTTCGATGGAACCATCCTCAAGCACGCGGTGAGCCTCCGAGGGCATCATCTTTGCCAATTCCTCCAGGGCCCGTGAGGCCGACATCACCGAGCGCATCTCGATCCAGTGGCCGACGAGCATGATATCGATCAGCGTGGCCAGTTCCCAGAAGAATACACGTCCTGACACTCCGAAGACAACAACAGCGCTATAGACGTACGCCACTGTAATCGCGATCGCGATGAGGGTCATCATGCCCGGTTGGCTCTGTTTCAGTTCATCAACCAGTCCCTTCAGAAACGGCCAGCCGCCATATACAAAAATGAAAGATGACAATACAAACGAGATGATCGTGTCTCCGGGAAAATGCAGTACCCCACGTATGCCAATAAAAGACTGAATCATTGGCGAGAGCACAAGGACTGGGATCGTTACCATGAGCGATATCCAAAATCGTTTCTTAAAGTCCTCAAGCATATGTTCGTGGTGCCCGGCATGCCCCCCGTGGTCATGCGCATCGTGCCCATGTTGTTCAAGATGCTCGGTTGAACGATCGTGTTGATGATGGTTCATATCGTTTGCCATCCCCGTTTAATATCTATTGATAAGTATTTCAGTCAACTGCCCTGTTCACCTATTCGTTTCCATTGATAAATAAGGTAAGAATAGAAGCTTAAAATTGGCTTAAACCGGGACAGGTCCTATGCGGAGACTGTGTGAGCAGGCGAGGATGCCTGCACGAGCGGGAAATACGCGTTTTATAACGTCGTATCATCATGATACCAGCCCATACTTTCAGAACCGACCTTGGAGACCAACCTAATCACCCTGAATGTCATCCTGATTTGACCCGCCATGGCGAATCAAATCAGGATCTCGTGGCATTTGGCAACGAGGGCTGCATGTGGAACGATCGTTACCGGGTGTTAACGAGATCCTACGCTGTCCGCCGCGGCGAACAGCATCAGGATGACATCCGATATGTTTCGGTGGGATATACTATAAACCGCGTCGTTAATTCGACGCTAACCTCTATTAACCTTAAATAGTTTTAAGAGAGCTTTCAGCTCCTATTAAGATCAGTTCTGTATGTTTGAGTAGTGAAATTAAAAAACCTATAAGCATACAGGTGAAATGATGAAAAGATTAACCTCAATCAGTGTTTTTTTACTGGCCATGACCCTGAGTTCATCCCTGGTCATGGCCCAAAATATGGGGATGCGTCAATCCATGATGTCCGATACCACGGCAACAGAGCTTACAGGGGTATGATGCAGGGACAAAACATGATGGGTATGATGAGTCGAATGCATCAGAACGGGATGATGGTATGATGAATATGTTGCAGAGCCGCATGCAAAACATGATGAACCATCCCATGCGCCGGATGATGATGTCGGTATTTGTATTGCCCAACCTGGACACACTCGGACTTTCAACATCACAAAAATCAAAAATGAATGACCTCAAATCTGATTACGTCAAAAAGATGCAGGTTATGCGTACCCAAATAATGAGTCTGCAAAATGACTTCGCAAAAGAACTGGCTTCGAAATCACCCAATCTGCAAAAAGTGCACAAGCTGATCAATCAAAGGTCTGAAGTACAGGGCAACCGGCAATGGGCCATGATTGATACATGGAACAATATGATGAGTGTTCTGACTCCGGCGCAACAAAAGCAGTTTAAAGGCATGAATGCCCGCGATTTTATGAACGCCATGATGAATAACATGCCTATGGGTCAGATGATGGCCATGTGTCAGTCGATGCGTTCGGCGGGACAAGGTATGATGAAAGGTGGCATGAATGGTGGCATGATGGGACGTGCATGATGGGAAATTAGGAAATATGGGAATAAGGAAACCAACGCTGGTACTGGATGATCCATTCACACCTATTTTCTTAATCCCCTATTATCCTATTTCCTTATAGCCTTATTCTTTTTAACCAGATACAACAAACTTTAAACACAATCTGTCATGCATAACTGGATGATGTATAACCTTGGAGGCGGATGGATGATGATCATATGGTGGCTCATAATCATAGCAGCAATCGTGCTTTTCTTTAAAATGATGCCCTCACGCTGGGGATATAACAATGATCCCTCCAACGAATCGGCGCTTGAACTACTGCGCAGGCGATATGCCAACGGGGACATCACCCGCGAGGAATACGAAGAACGCCGGCAAGTCTTGAAACACGGTTAACGATAAACGACACAAAAGGATGCTGTCACATTGGGTGACAGCATCCTTTTTTTGACTAAAGCCAACCAATTTCCCGGAAAGACGGGTTTAATAATAGATCGTTTCCTTATGCTTGGGAGATCGCCACGTCACCCTAAAGGGACTCCTCGCGATGACAATCTTTTTTTTATCAGCCGAATCACCAAAAATCAGGCCAGTGCTTCAACGCCTGTTTCTCCCGTCCGTATTTTCATGGCGTACTCTACTGGCGTCACGAATATCTTCCCATCTCCTGCCATTCCTGTATATGCGGCTAATGTATTACTGAAACAACGCGCTCGACGTCTTCATCCTGACAAACAAGTTCCAGCTTTGCCAATTCGGAATACCTTTCTACAAACTCTACTGAATATTTACAATTATGCGGATCCATAAGATGTCCACAACCCATTACATCAATCACGGTCACATCGTGCAGACCAGCCTGAGCGAGCGCTTCAATAACTTCTTCTGCCTTTTGCGTACGTATGTAAGCTTTGATTTCTTTCATATCAGCCTCATTTATTTCGAAATACAGGGGAATGCCATACATCCCCCTGTCCCTTTTGAATTATTGTGTTTCTTCAGCAATGAGTTTCTTGACCTCACGGCTCTTCCACAGGTAGTAGATGACCGGAACAACTAATAAACTCAGTATAGTTGCAGAAATCATGCCGCCCACCATCGGTGCAGCAATCCGTTTCATGATCACTGAGCCAGTACCGGTACCCCATAAAATTGGCAACAGGCCCATGATGATGGCACAAACGGTCATGAACACCGGCCGGATGCGCATGGCCGCTCCTTCCATGATGACTTCCTTCAGGTCATCGAGCGATCGCAGTTTTCCGTGAAGGAGATGATCGCTATACGCATTGTCGAGGTATGTCAGCATGATCACCCCGATCTCGGAAGCGACGCCGGTCAGGGCAATGATGCCCACACCGACGGCCACGCTGAGGTTGTAACCCAACAGGTACAATAGCCAGATGGATCCTACTACAGCAAACGGCAGACTGGCCAGCACTATCAGGCTTTCCTGCATGTTCCTGAAATTGAAATAGAGCAGCAGGAAGATGATCAGCAGTGTGATCGGCACGACAATCTCAAGCCGTTTTTTAGCCCGCTGCATGTACTCATACTGTCCGCTCCAGGTAACGGTGTATCCCGGAGGTATTTTGATCTCTTTATTCACAACTTTCTGAGCCTCAGCCACATACGTACCGACATCGATATCACGAAGATCCACATAAATCCAGCTGTTGTAACGGGCATTTTCGGTTTTAATGACCGGCGGTCCTTTCTTAATCTGGAGATCGGCTACATAGCTGATCGGAATCTGGGCGCCTGATGGCGTCGGGATCAATATACGTCGAAGCGCATCGAGATTGTCACGCAACTCGCGAGGATAGCGAACATTCACAGGGTAACGCTCTCTACCTTCAACTGTCTGTGTTACGTTCATGCCTCCAACTGCCGAGGCAATCACGTTTTGCACATCGCCAACTGTAAGACCGTACCGGGCCGCTTCCAGTCGTTTTATGTGATAATCCAGGTAGTTGCCTCCTGTGGTTTTATCAGCAAAAGCACTCGCTGTTCCCGGAATTCCACGCACAGCTGCGGCGATCTCCTGCCCAAGATCTGACAGTTTCTGCAAATCCGGACCGCTCACTTTTATACCGACCGGCGTTTTGATCCCTGTCGACAGCATGTCGATGCGTGTCTTTATCGGCATGGTCCACGCATTGGTGACCCCCGGGAACCGGATGGCATCGTTCATCCGCTCTTTCAGCTTTTCCATGGTCATGCCTTTGGGCCACTCGCCCTTCGGCTTAAGGCGAATGATGGTCTCAAACATGGAGAGCGGTGCCGGATCGGTAGCAGTCTCGGCACGACCGGCCTTGCCAAACACGCTCTCAACTTCCGGAAAACTTTTGATGATCTTGTCGGTCTGCTGCAGCAGTTCCCGCGCCTTGGTGATACTGATACCCGGATCGGTTGTCGGCATGTAGAGCAGGTCCCCTTCATTTAGTTCGGGCATAAATTCCGAACCCAACCGCTTCAACGGATAAAGCGTAGCCAAAAGAATGCCAAGTACGATCAAAAGCGTTGCCCACCTGAAAACGGATGACAGTATTCAAAACCGGCCGGTAGATCCTGATCAGGAACCGGTTAATCGGGTTCTTATGCTCAGGAAGGATTTTGCCCCGCACAAAATATCCCATCAAAACCGGTATGATGGTGATTGACAACAGGGCCGCAGCAGCCATTGAATAGGTCTTTGTAAATGCGAGCGGTTTGAACAGACGGCCCTCCTGGCCCTGCAGACTAAAGATTGGAAGGAAAGATATCGTGATAATCAACAGTGAGAAGAACAACGCCGGCCCCACCTCCTTCGAGGCATCGATGATGATTTGCCAGTGGTCTTTCTTCCCCTTGTCGCGTTCCATATGCTTGTGCGCGTTTTCGATCATCACAATAGCTCCATCTACCATCGCCCCGATGGCTATGGCAATGCCGCTCAATGACATAATGTTTGCGTTGATGCCCTGGAAGTACATCACGAGGAAGGCGATGAAGATCCCCATCGGTAGACTGAGGATAGCCACGAGCGCACTCCGGAAGTGCAGTAGGAAGACGATCGTTATGAGAGCAACGATAATGCTTTCTTCCAGCAGCTTGCCGCGCAGAAATTCGATGGCACGTTCGATGAGTCCCGACCGGTCATAGGCCGTATGGATCGTAACACCCGGGGGCAGACCGGCTTTCAGTTGTGCCAGTTTTGCTTTCACGGCATGGATGGTCTTGAGTGCGTTCTCACCGTTTCGCATCAGGATGATGCCACCCACCGTCTCACCTTTGCCATTCCACTCGGCGAGTCCGCGTCGCAGCTCGGGCCCAATCTGGACATGTGCGATATTCCGGATAAGGATGGGGGTGCCATTACCGTCCGTTGCTACCGGGATATTCTCGATGTCATCCATATTCTTGATGTATCCAAGTCCGCGAACCATGAACTCGGTCTCTCCCATCTCCACAAGACGGCCGCCTACATCGTTGTTGCTCATCTTCAGAGCCATTTTTACCTTCGACAGCGGGATGTGATATGCAAGCAACTTATTCGGATCGACCTCAACCTGGTACTGCTTCACGAAACCGCCGATGCTGGCAACATCAGATACACCAGGGACACTGGTCAGTTCGTAGCGTAGATACCAGTCCTGGATAGAACGAAGCTGCTGCAGGTCGTATTTGTTTCCGCCATCGAGGGCGTATTCATACACCCAGCCTACACCGGTAGCATCCGGACCCAGGGTCGGTTTCACATTTTCAGGCAGGTTACCTTCAGCAGTATTGAGGTACTCGAGAACCCGGCTTCGGGCCCAGTAAGGATCAGTTCCGTCATCAAAGATGATGTACACCAGTGAAAAGCCGAAAAATGAATAGCCACGAACAAGTTTGGCCTTGGGTACCGACAACATAGCGGCGGTCAGCGGATAGGTCACCTGGTCCTCAACGACCTGCGGCGCCTGGCCGGGGTATTTTGTGTAGACGATCACCTGTACGTCGCTCAGGTCCGGGATGGCATCCAGCGGGATGTTGAGCATGGCGTAGATGCCGCCGAGTGTAAGCAGCACCGCAAACACGATAACCAGGAAACGGTTGTTTACCGATGCTTCAATGATTTTCTGTAACATGATTTTCAGTTATTGGAGAGTAGAAATTTGAAATTAGAGTATTTGAAATTGGATGGTCGATGTGGCATTTGGGAGTTCATTTTCCCCTCTTGGGAGGGGTGCAGGGGTGGGTAACCCGCGTCTCATAAAGCAACTAACATTGCACATGTCCTCCACCCTAATTCACTGCTCATGTTTCATCGATGTTGAATCCATCTTCATCCCAGCCATGGAATCCGGTTTATTCTGTTTCAGCATCTTTTGGATCGCCGACTGAAGGCGACTTTCGCTGTCGAGCAGAAACTGGGCCGATGTCACTACCACCTGACCGGGTTTTAGCCCCTCCAAAACCTGTACCTTGTTATCATCTGATCCACCGGTATTACCCAATCGAACTTCCTGTGGCTGGAAGGTTCCATTTCCGAGGGATAGAAATACCAGTGTGCGTTCCCCCGAATGGATAACTGCCTCGGACGGAATAACCACGGTGTTCCGGATCGATTTTCCCTGAAGTTTAATATTGGCGTACATGCCGGGTTTGAGTATGCCGTCGGGGTTATCAAAAACCATGCGGACCTTCACATCACGCGACTTGTCATTCAGGTACGGATAAATATAGCTGACCCTCCCTTTAAAGATCTTTCCTGGCAGATAAGACAACTCCATTTCGGCAGGCTGCCCCTCGCGGATCCACGGTATTTCGTTGTCATAAATGCTGGCTTCCACCCATACTTTTGACAGATCAGCGATCTGGTACACATTCATGCCATCTTTGATGTAATCACCATCCACGGCATTCTTTTTGATCACCACACCGGTTGCCGGGGCTGTCAGAGTCAGGTTTTTGCGAACTTCTTTGGTCTGTTCGAGGTTCCGAACTTCGGAAGCCGGTATATCCCAGTATTCCAAGCGTTTACGCGTGGACTCGAGTAATGATTGTCCACCATTCTTCACATCTGAGAACGTGCTCTTGTCCAGCATGTCTCGTGTATTCAGGGCCAGGAGATATTCCTGCTGGGTGGTCACCAGTTCAGGCGAATAAATTTCCAACATGGGATCGCCTTTGTGCACCATTTGTCCGGTGTAATTGATGTACAGCTTATTGATCCAACCAGATATTTTGGTGGTAACGCTATACAGTCGTTCCTCATCGTAATTAACCGTCCCGACTGTTCGCACTGTTGAGCTGAAATCGGTCATTTCGACCGGGGCGGTACGAACGCCCATGTCCTGCTGCACAATGGGGTTGATTTTAACAGTTCCTTCTGCAGAAGCTTGCTGCTCATCAGCGTAGACAGGAACCAGATCCATGCCCATTTTTGATTTACCGGGATGATCATAGATCTCCGAGGGATTCATCGGGGCTTTCCAGTAGAGCACCTTACGTCCGTTATCCGCCTTTTTACTGTTTGAGGACGCATCCATATTCATCGATGAACTCTCATCCGCCGCGGCGGATTTTGATCCGGAGTGACCCATCCAGTACCCAACGCCACCAGCAATGACGATGATCACGAGTATAAATAATAATTGTTTGGGTTTCATAGTGTTAACTCAAATGTAATTTTCAGTTTCTTTTTATGACTGAGTATGTACAGGCGAACCTGTCGCCGCTTCCAGATCTGCGATATTCTGGTTATAGTCGCTCAAAGCCCTGTAATAGGTCAGTTGCATATGGAAAAGTGAGAGCTCGCTGTTGAGAAGCGACAGAAAATCGACCTTGTCGTTTTGATAGGCTGACATGGCTGACTTGAACGCCTGCTGCGCCTGCGGGATAGCCCCGTTTTTATACAGATCCACCAGTTGCTCGTTTTTTTGAAGTCCGGTGTAGATATCCTGAAGGTTCTGGTACACCATGTTGCGCACATTTTGATAACGCTCTTCAACAGAGCTGCGCATCAGCTTCATCTCCTGAACTTGTTGATTCTGTTTGCGCTTGTAGTAAATCGGCAGGTTTACACTGAACATCGCCGACACGAAATCATACCCTTTGCCGCCATTCGCCAGGCGGTCGCGCTGGGTATACGCCAGTCCTACCGAGAAATCAGGGTAAACCTGTTTTTTTGCCAGTGCTACTTTTTGATTGCTTTGATCGATGACAGTCTGCCACGCACCCAGTAATGGACTGTGTGCATCCGCTTGTTCCTTGAGCTGTTGCAACGAATATACAATTGGTTGAATACCGGGTTCGGGGATCATCCCAACCGGCTGTTCCGGCGGCTGGTTGATAAGAGTGTTCAACTTGCCGGAAAGCGAAGATCTCTTCTGCCGTAGTGATATCTCCTTGTCCATCAGGGTGGAGAGTTCCATTTGTGCACGCAGCACGTCCTGCTGCAACCCTTTGCCCACGCTGTACTTTGTCTCTGCCACAGAAATGAGCTGTTTGATGATCACCTTACTCTTTCTGACTGTTTCGATAGCCTGATCAACATAGAAGAGCTCGAAATAGACCGTCTTCAGCTGTTTGACCAGTTGATTCCGCGTCTCATGAATCTTCTCTTCCCTGACCGCCGCTTCCTTCCGTGCAATATCCTGCTTAATGTCCAGCTTGCCCGGAAATGGGAAGTGTTGCATCAGGGTAATCTGTTTGCCCGTCATCGGTTCCTGGTCCATCGAAAACGAGTTTACAGGCAGATTCATGAGGTTGAGCCCCAGCACCGGATCAGGCAATGCCCCTGCTGCCGGAATGGACGCCTCGGCCGACTGCTGATCGAATCTCATACTTTGCAGTTGGGGATTGTTTTCAAGGAGCTGATTTACCAGATCCTGCAGGTGTACCTGTAGAGTGTCCTGTGCCTTCAGGTCAGGGCCAGCCATCATGATTAGGCATACCATGACTGATGCCAAAATCCATCTCATATATAATTTCCCGTTTTAAGAATTCCTTGTGTATATCCGTCAGACGAGTCGACTATTTACCCGGTATAAATTCACGAAATCCGGTAACTGTCAGACGGATACTTAAAAGGCGTAAAAAGCCCTTAAAATGTGATGCTTGGTTAAGCTTCCGGTCGAAGAGGTAGGCAGATCACCGGTTCAAAAACACAATGATCCGATGAGACCGGAGCCCCGACTGACGGGGTTAATTCAGAAGTGTGCGCAGTCGCAGAAAGATAGGTACGCCCGGATGAAGATCAGGAGGATCGTTAGAGTTATATCCGGATTCGGGTGGTTCCGGTAATTGTTCGACGAGGACTTCCGTCACGCCAGCTTCCAGCACAGGAACGGGAGCCGGCACGACCGCATTGCGGGTTGTTTCAGAAGCCGGTGTTACCTGGCATGAACAAGAAGCTGGACCGGTCATCGAGCCAGTGGCCGGACAAACAGGCAATATCTGGCTCGCCGATTCATTACAACAGGCCATATGCATCGGCTCGGACGTGTTCTCCATGTGCATCGGACACGCCATAGCCGATAGTGACTGTACCGCCACCATCAGAAAAGCTCCAATAAGAGCTAACGTTCGATATGTTTTGCCTGATAACATCAACCAAAGATATTCATATTTTCATATCAAATGATAGTCCCATCAATTTATTGGCCCGAAACCGGCAGTTGTGTGCTGAAAATACATATTGATCAAATGTCGCAAGTCTGCGACTTGTGACCGGCTGAACCAAATCATCGTTGCCAATTAAATTACATAAGCACCTTTTTTACAAGTGTATGGTATTCCATTGGGTGTACAGGTTGATTAAACGGGTTCACTATATATTGAATCGTCGATATTAATTAATATGTTTTGACGACGTGTGATGATAGTTACAAATCGCCCCGATTCTCGGGGCTACATATTGTGGGGGCCATGGGAAAAATTACTCAAAAAGTGTATATTATAGTTTAAATTCGAATTATAAACTATACAAAAGTATCATGGGTAAAGGCGATCGCAGAACAAGACGCGGCAAGATCTGGCACGGCTCATACGGAAAGTTTCGTAAAAAAAAGAGCAATAAGAAACACACTGAAAGTGAGAAAAGCTCTTCTGAATCAGAAAAAGAGTGATTCTTCCGGAAAGATTTTTAAAGGCGGGTTTTTATCCGCCTTTTTTGTTTGTGCGAACTGCTTCACAAATAAGTTGGAACCATCAAGAAAGCCCCACAACTCCTTGCATACCTTGGCGGCCCTTGCGGTTAAATCATTACTGCCCGCATTTGCAGTCGGGTCCGCAGTTTCCTTTCTTGGCCCGCACACGCTTAGAGATCACGAATTTCCAAATCATATAAGCAACAGCGGCTGCAAGTATACCGTATGCGATCCATGTCTGCATAATAAAAATCCTTATCTCGTTCTATTGGTCATTTTTCGTTTTTAGCCCAATCCTAGCATTAGACCACCCTGGTAAACAAACAATGAAACCAGGTAAGCCAGGCTGGTCATGTACAAGAACATCACTGCCGGCCACTTCCAACTGTTTGTTTCTCGACGGACGGTGGCAAGCGTACTCATACACTGACAGGCAAGGGCAAAAAAGAGCATCAGGGAGATAGCCGTTAGCATCGAATAGACCGGTCTTCCCGTATGGGGATCTCGATCGGCAATCATCTTCTGTTTTAGCGTAGCAATGCTGCCGTTTTCGTCCTGTATGCTATAAATCGTATTGAGGGTTCCAACCATCACTTCCCGCGCAGCAAACGAACTGATCAGTCCGATGCCCAGCTTCCAGTCAAATCCCAGAGGCTTGATTGCAGGTTCCATAAAATGGCCAAATATGCCGGCGTAGCTGTGGGTTAGCTGATAGGCTGCCTGCGATTCTGTCGGATCAAAACTATCCTTTTTCCCCTGAGGTTGACTCAGAACCTGCGATGTATGCTCCAATTTTGTCCCGGCGGTATTGTCGCCAGGTTTATGAACTTTGGGAAAAGAAGCCAGGAACCACAGGATAATACTGATGGCTACGATCACCCTGCCTGCTTCTGTAACAAAAATCCATCCCCGATCAACCATATTGCGGAATACCGAACTCCATCTCGGCATCTTGTAACTCGGTAATTCCATGATGAATGGTGTCGGTCTTTCATTCGAGAACAGGTGTTTCATCACAAAGGCAGCGATAATGGCGGTGATGATGCCAAACAGATACAAACCGAAAAAGACCAAACCCTGCAGTGAAATAAATCCCAAAATAAATGTACGGGGAATAAACGCGGAGATCATGAGTGCGTAAACGGGAAGCCTCGCCGAACACGACATAAATGGCAGCACCATGATTGTGATGAGCCGGTCGCGCCAGCTTTCGATAGTTCGTGTTGCCATAATGCCCGGCACCGCGCAGGCAAACCCGGAAATGAGCGGTACAACCGATCGTCCATGCAGGCCTATCCTGCTCATGAATCCATCCATGACAAATGCTGCCCTTGCCATATACCCGGTGCCCTCCAGAACAGAGATGAAGAAAAACAGAAACATGATCTGGGGAAGGAAGACGACCACGCCCCCGAGTCCTGCAATGACTCCCTGTACAATCAGGTCGTTAAGGATACCGGCCGGCAGCAGCTGGGAGACCACAGCTCCGAGTTTGATGAAACCCAGGTCGATCAGATCCATAAAGGGTGTGGCCCAGGTGAATATCGACTCGAACATCACCAGGAGGATCAAAATAAATACGATGGGTCCCAATATTTTATGAGTGACTATCGAATCGATCTTGTCGGTTAGCGTGGATTTTGAGCCCGACGATTCGTCCTGATCGCCCCGGTATCCGGCTATAAAATTATACCGGGCCATCACCTCAGCGGCCATCCAGTTATCACCTGATTCCTCAATCTGCTTATGGGCTTTTTCGACGACTTTCTTAGCAGAATCGAAATCCGGATCGTCCTTCAGCTCCTCCAGAATGTGGTTATTGCTCAGCAAACGAAGTGCCTCGACATTCCATGAGGTTTTCGGCAGGCGGGTGTGTGGCTTCAGCCATTCCTCTTTTATAAGAGTGATAACCTTCTGTAATCCATCTGATGGGTTCCACAGAAGCGGAATGGCCGGGGTGAGATCATGTCGGCTGATGGCCTCCCTGAGTTTTACGATCTCCTTCTCCCGCTTGGCGGCCATTGGAACTACCGGGACACGCAGCAGATCCTGAATCAGTTCCGGGTCGGCTTTGATACCCCTCTCTTCCGCAACATCCATCATATTCAGGACAACGATCATCGGGATACCAAGATCCATCACCTGTGTTACCAGATACAGGTTCCTTTCCAGGTTACTTGCATCGACAATAACGATAGCCAGGTCTGGGGTCGCTTCGTACTCGTACTTTCCAATAAGCGTTTCATAAGCAATCCGCTCATCGATCGATTTAGGATTGAGGCTATAGGTACCAGGTAAATCGATGATTGTGTGTTTGACACCATCAAGTTGCAACACACCGGTTTTCCGCTCCACAGTGACACCGGGATAATTGCCGATCTTCTGCTTAAGCCCGGTCAGTGAATTAAAAATAGTAGTCTTACCGGTATTCGGATTGCCAACTAGTGCAATCGTTAACTGATTCTTATCCAAGAAATTATACCTGTTCTAAAAAAACACAACTGGCTTCCGCTTCCCGTAATGACAGGAGGTATCCCCTTATTTTAATTTCTATGGGATAGCCAAGCGGGGCTGTTCTGACAATCTCAAGCGGGAGACCCGGCGTGATACCCATTTCCATCAGTCGTATCATCTCAGGACCGTCGATTCTGGTGATACGCGTCTTTTGGGGTTGTTTCAGCTCGGACAGACGAAGCATATCAGACAGGGATACAGGGTGTAACGATTATTGAGCCGGCCAGATCGCCGCCTATAGCTATTCTGGTTTCTCCAACCTGAAGGATAACATTATGATGCTTTGACAGAATTTTGCCACTGACACCTTCCACGCAGCCTAATTCACGCAATCGGCTTGCTTCGTCACTGCTACATCCAAAACATTCGATGTGAACTTCTTCACCTTCTATGGTAGTGCTTAAAGGATACACAGCCCGTTTTTTTACATTATTTAAAATCGATCTAAACAAAGATAAGTAATCAGGTAGAAACAACGAAGCCAAACATGAAAATATTTCAGACAAACATGACCGCTATTGAATTTTATGGTGAAATGGTGTTTTGAATTAACTGGGTAATCGGGTTGGGATTCGTCGGGAATCCAGATGATTCGCAGAGAACCCACCCCCTTGCCCCTCCTCAGGAGGCGGTGAGAAAATTAATGCACAAATCGGGCGAGATTAATTTTATTAGTTTAATGGTATTTCTTCAAGATCTAACAACCAGTTTCCCCCTTAGAAAAGGGGGCGGGGGGATTGACAAGCCGGGTTTTCATGAAAGAAAGCTAAATAATTTAACTTCCCATTTTTAAACGTAGATTTTTCTCACAGCCTCTCAGGAGGGGAGTTTTTCTTTTTCCTCTTGGGACACATCATTACCCAAAACTTAATTAATGTGGATAAGTTTTGGGAGCGGATTAAGGGTGGGTTTAAAGCGTCACCAAAAAATATGGACCACTTTATGAGCTAATAACGGCTACCCAATTTCTAATTTCCAATTCACGAATTTCTTATCGCCCATCTCAATCACGCATGCGTTTTCCTGTATCGCATGATGGCCAGTCCATTAACAACGACAGCCATAATTACCAGATCGACAAACTGGAAGCTTATATCAAGTGGTCCCGAACCTTTCAACAATACGTTTCGCATCACCTGGATAAACTGGGCGATTGGATTGAGTATCGTCATTTTCTGAGCCCACAGTGGCATACTTTCCAAAGGCGTGAACAATCCTCCCATCAGGATAAAGACCACCATCAGGAACCAGGCGATGAACATGGCCTGCTGTTGGGTCTCAGTTACTGTCGAAATCAATAATCCCAACCCGAGAACAACGAACAGATAAATTGCAGCTACCCCAAAAATGAGCCAGAGATGTCCCACAATGGGCAGTGAATAAAGCAGCCAACCGATAAATATTCCAGCGGCAAGTTCTCCCATACCGATAATCCAAAATGGACTCAGCTTGCCAGCGATAAATTGATAACGGCTGATAGGCGTGATATTGAGCTGTTCAATCGTCCCGATTTCCTTTTCCCGGGCTATGTTCATACCTGTCAGGAACATACCAATCATACTTACAAGGACAACCAAAAGTCCGGGTACCATATAGATTGTATACTTCAGCTCAGGGTTATACCAGTTATTATCATCAATTTTGATGGTACCTGTCGAAATATCGACCCCACCGGATTCTTTCGTTAACTGATTGGCATAGTCCCGAATAATGGCACTGGCGTATGACTGCGAGACACTTGCGGCACTGCCATCCACAGCGTTTATCAAAAGTTGTATCCCTGCATGTTTTGTTTTGGTCAAATCGCGCTGAAAATGACGCGGGATAACAACTGCCATCGTGACCTTTCCATCATGAATGGCTTCTTTGCCATCATCAATTTGAGAAGAATGACCGTCAAGTGTAAAATAATTTGACGCCTGGAAGTGACCGATCAGCTGTTGTGAAACTTGTGTCTGGTCCTGGTCTACGATGAACACTTTGATATTTTTGATCTCGTATGTTGCTGCATTTACAAGCACGATGAGCTGAATCAGAGGCATTACGAACAGGATCGGCAACATGCCTCTGTTCCTGAAAATCTGCAGGAATTCTTTCTGTATGATAAATTTTATAGTACGCATATCAGTCGAGTCTGACTTTAAATTTTCGAATACTTACGAACAGGAATACCAGCGTCATTCCGGCCAGGATAGCGGTCTCCTTCCAGATTATTGCCAATCCGACGCCTTTTAGCATGATGCCGCGTACAATCACCAGGAACCACCTCGCCGGGATGATGGTGCTGAGCCACTGCAGCGGCCATGGCATGCTCGATACCGGGAAAATGAATCCGGACAGCAGGATTGTGGGGAGCAGTAATCCTCCCAGCGCCATCATCATAGCCGTTTGTTGACTGTCGGCCACTGATGAGATCAGCAAACCCAGCGAGAGTGCCGTCAAGGCAAACAATCCCGATTCTCCAAGGAAAAGTGCGACGCTGCCACGGAATGGTATGTGAAATATCACCAAGGCCAGACCAAGCACAATGACCACATCAAGGAATGCGAGGAAAAAGTACGGCAATACCTTGCCGATGATGATTTGCATTGGGCGAAGCGGGGAAGCCAGCAGGATCTCCATCGTTCCGGTCTCCTTCTCCCGCGTAATCGTGATGGAAGTCATCAACGCTGAAATCAACATCAATATGACAGCTAGCAGACCCGGAACAAACAGGTTCACACTTCGCAGATCCGGATTGTAAAGCATTCGTTCCTTTGTACTTATCTGAATTCTTCCCGATGTTTCGCCTGTGGTCCTTGATATTTGAAATTGCTGAATAATCCCCATGATCTGACCGGTGATCATGCGCCCCATGTTTGGATCGGTGGCATCAGCGATTAGCTGAATATCCGCTACCCCGTCATGCGTCAGTTTATGAGCAAACTGGCGATCAAAAACGACCACTTCTTTGATCTTGCCCGCCTTGAATGCTTCATGAATGTCGTTCTCACTCTTCAGATATCCGTCGAACTGCAGATAGTGAGAAGATGACATCTTGTTAACCAACTCGGTAGTCACCACATCATGGGAGGGATCGACAACGGCAAACTTAGCCTGCGTCAGCTCGTTCCGGATAGCGTATCCGAACAGAATCAGCTGAACTGCCGGCATGCCGAACAGAATCAACAACGACCGGTAATCGCGGATGATGTGATAAAATTCTTTGATTACAAAACCTCTGAAACTTCTCATATTATTCCTTCTGACAAGTTGAAAGTAGAAGGGAAAAAGCAGAAAGTAAGTCCTGTCAAACTTTAGCCTTTTTACTTTAACCTTTAACCTTAATCTTTTACTCCTTTTGCTTTCCGCGTGCGAGTCTCACAAACACTTCGTCTATCGATTTCGCCTCAAATTCTTTTTTTAGACCTGCCGGTGTATCCAGGGCCTCCATGCGGCCGGCCACCATGATTCCTATCCGGTCGCAATACTCGGCCTCATCCATGTAGTGCGTGGTCACAAATACGGTTGTACCACTTTCGGCTACTTCGTAGATCATCTCCCAGAACTGGCGTCTGGTCACCGGATCAACTCCACTGGTCGGTTCATCGAGAAATACGATTCCAGGCTGATGAATCAGAGACACTGAAAAAGCCAGCTTCTGTTTCCAGCCCAACGGCAGTGATCCTATCATTTGGTCCCTAACATCACCAAGGTCCAGTTTATCGAGCATGGCTTCACCACGCTCACGGATCTCGCCGTTTTCAAGTCCGTACACGCCACCATAGAAACGAATGTTTTCCCATACGGTAAGATCATCATACAGCGCAAACTTCTGGCTCATATACCCGATGCTTTTTTTTACCTTTTCCGGGTTGTGCTTTACGTCGAAACCTGCAACCGTTGCTTTTCCGCCCGACAAAGAGAGCAGGCCGGTAAGCATCTTCATGGTTGTTGTTTTCCCCGCACCGTTGGCACCCAGAAATCCAAAAATCTCGCCTTTCTTCACATCGAAAGTGATGTGATCGACAGCCGTGAAGGAGCCAAACGTACGTGACAGATCGTCTACTACAATTACTTTGTCATCCACGATGATGCTCCATTAATGCGATAAAGGCGTCTTCAATGGTTGGCGATGCCGAATCCATCAGGACATCGGTGATGCCCACCATTTCCAGCCGGCGTACAAGCTCTTCGGTGTCAGCCGGTTCGTTCGTCACCAAGTGGAGCCGTTCACCGAACGGATAAGCACGCACCGTTTCGCCCCAGCTTCTTACCTGTTGCAGGGTGAAATAACGCGGGGTCCCGGCAATTGCATAGAGTGGCTTCCCAAACTTCCGGGTGATCGACGACGGCGTATCGACGGCCATAAGGTGGCCATCCTGCATCAGTGCCACGCGATCACACTGGCTGGCTTCATCCATGTACGGGGTTGACACGACTATTGTCAGTCCTTCGTTTTTCAGCCGTTGCAATACCTGCCAGAACTCACGCCGTGATACGGCATCAACGCCGGTTGTCGGTTCGTCGAGCAAAAGCACATCCGGTTTGTGAATGAGTGAGCACGAGAGAGCCAGTTTTTGCTTCATCCCACCGGACAAGTCACCCGCTCGTCGTTTTTTGAACGGAGCGATCTGATCGTAGATATCCTTGATCCAGTCGTAATGTTCTTCAATGTTTGTGCCATAAATACGTGCAAAAAACTGCAGGTTTTCTTCCACACTCAGGTCGGTATAGAGTGAAAATCGTCCGGGCATGTAACCAATGTGCTGCCGAATCTCCCGGTAATCTTTCACGGTATCGTAGCCCATCAGGGTCGCTTCACCTTCATCGGGAACCATCAATGTGGCAAGGATACGGAAGAGTGTGGTTTTACCTGCACCATCCGGACCGATGAAACCGAATATCTCTCCTTTTTCTACAGAAACGTTCATCCTATCGAGAGCAACGATGCTTTCAAAGGTTTTACGAACGTTACTTACTTCTATAATGCTCATTAGTTAAGAGTGCCTAAATTTTGGAGTACTTGGAATTTACAAAGCTGGTTCAAGCGTTCTCGCTTGAACCCACACAGCGGTGGCATGCTGGTACAGGCAAAGACGCCTGTACCAGCGGGTGGATTTAAAACGTTATAGATGCCGGCATGCCGATTTTCAGCGTCCCGTCGTTGGGCACGCGCACTTTCACGGCGTACACTTCAGCCACCCGGTTTTCTTTGGTCTGGATATTCTTAGGCGTGAATTCTGCCTGTGATGAGACCCAGCTGACTCTGCCCGGATAGGTTCGGGAACCACCGGAACCATTATCCACATGGACTTTCACCTGTTGATCCAACTTTACATTTGGAAGCTGCGATCCGCTCACATACACTCTCAGGTTGATCGTATCCAGGTTGGCAATATTGTACAGCGGCTTACCGAAATTGGCCACTTCACCTGTTTCGGCGTATTTGACCAATACGGTTCCTGATACCGGATTGACAATGATACTTTTATCGATCTTATCGTTGATCTGCCTGATTTGTGCCCTTACAGATTGTATGTTTGCCTTTATAACGGCGATTTGTGATTCTGTGGCCGTAAGCTGGCGGTCCAGGACTTCAACTTTGTTATTGGCATCATCGAGTTGCTGTTGTGTGGCAGCACTATCCTTGTGCATCCGTTCGGTTCGTGCTAGCGTTGTTTTTGCCAGGTTAAGCTGTGCACGGGTCACTTGTGTCTGATCCTGCGTACTGTTGATCTGGCGTTCCAGGGAAGCAATGGATGTGCCAAGCTGTTGTTTCTGTAAATGAAGACTGGTAGTATCAACTAATCCAACAATCTTTCCCTTAGACAGTTGGTCGCCTTCTTCTACATTCAGAGACATGATTTCTCCGTTTCCCTGGGTTCCCACTGTAGTCTCAACAGCTTCAAAATTCCCCCATGCGTCACTGGAGTCCTGTTTATTGCCGCATGCGGCTGCAATCAGTGCGATTGAAAGGGTAGTAAATATAATTTTCGAGCGATTCATAATGTTCCGGTTTGAGTCTTGTATTGTACAATTGCATAGATCCATTGCAGGCGATGCTGCTCATGTGAAAGTTGTGCCTGGTATACCTGATTGAGGTCTTCCAGGTAGTTGCTGGGTGTTATTGTGCCGTTGCGTAATTGACTGGCGCTCTGGTTTTCCACCTGTTTGCGTAATTCAATGATTCGGTTGTCCTGGCTCATCAGCGTACGGTATTTCGATATATTCGCCAGATCCTGCTGCATGCCGATGTGAACGCCGCGTAAAAATGCATTTTCCTGGGTGTTCACGATCTTTTTTTGTACTGACAGCTGCGATCGCTGACGCCGGGCTTCGTGCCAGTCCCAGATATTCCAGGTGAGCCGAACCCCAAGCATGTAATTGGGTTCGAACTGGTTCTTGAATATGTTGAGGCCTGGCCGGCCATACATCCCATCCGCAAAGGCTGTTAACCTCGGAATGTTCATCACTTTTGTCTGATCCATCTCACGACTTAAAAGGGTTTGATTAACCGAATAAAGATGAAGTTCTGGACGATCGATCTGATTTCCGGGGACAAAACGAGTGGTATCAAATGGCAGACTCAGCACACTGGAAGTATTAATTTTTTGACCTATGATTTCCGAAAGTGTGCCGACCGCCGCTTTCTGATCGGCTTTCACTGAAGTGATTTGCTGATCGGTGCTCAACAGTTCTGCCTCAAGAGCCGCTTCAGTACCCGGAAGAACGACACCGTTTTTAACCTGCGACTGTATCATGGACAGCCGTTTTTCAAGTACCTGTTTCTTTAACTCCAGCACATGCTCATTTGTACGGGCCAACAACACACTGAAAAAAGCTTGGTTAACTTCATTGTGTACCCCGTAGAGCTGCGCATTCACCCTGGCCTCATCCAATTGTCCTTCCGCAGCCGTAACTTTATGCGCTTCCCGGGCCGTTCCACCGTCAAACAGGTTCTGGTTTACCTCAAGATTCAGTTTATACTGATCTTTACTGATTGTAAACTTCGCCCCGGGCACAGATGTAACTTCATTTTGATATGTGGCGCTGCCCGACATGGAAACATGAGGATAATTTCTTCTGGAGATCGTTACCTGTTTCAACTTTGTCGATTGTTTGTCCAGCATGAGTTGTTCGCGGATCGGGTGATTCTCTCGGGCCAATTCGTAGCACTGCTTCAGGCTTAACGAGTCGGTTTGGGCCGGCTGCTGCCAGAGCGCAAGTGCGAGTATTATTGCAGTAATCATGACGGTTTTAATGCTTTTCGTATGAATTTTGGGAGTAGTTTCCTACGCTCTTTTAAAAGACGATTATACTCGTCATCATCGAGACGCATGACGGCTCTGACCATGGGACCTCCAACATATGGAAACACACATAGAGCCAACACATTGATAACCAGTTGAACTGGCTTGATCGGGTCGATCTCTCCAGCCGAAACAGCCAGTTTTACCTGGCGTGCAAACTTATCCGGCAGATGAATATTCAGCTCCTTAACCATTTCCGGTATGCGCTCCGGATGGCTATTCAGCTCTTGCATCATAAATCCGGGCATATATGGATGGTTATCAAGATTGGTCAACTCAAGATCTATGATCTTATCAATCTTATCCATCAGTTCCATATCTTCTTCCAGAACAATGACTAATGGCGGGAGGATTTGCGCTGCCACACCGGTAAACACTTCATGAAATAAGGAATCCTTATCTCTGTAATAATAGTGCAGCATTGACTTGTTGTACCCCGCTTCGTCGGCTATCTCCTGCATCCGGGCTCCATCATAACCGCGACGGACAAAAACCGTGCGTGCAGCCTCCAGAATCTTCTCTTCCGCTTCTTTTTCGAGTTGTTTGCGTGGCATTTCATTCTGTATTTAATTTTTATTCAATCAGTAGGTCCAACCATTAAATTCAACTAATTGATCCAACCAATTGGTCAATAAATTAAACAGAAAAATCCCTCGTGTCAACAAATACTTATAAAAAACATTATACCCTTGTTTTTATATCAGATAGGATTCAATAATCCACAGATAATAAAGGCAGATACAGAGTTGTGCTCTTAGAAGTAGGATGATTAGTTTAAATGCAAATTGTTCTTCACCCCTGTTAGCGGCTATTTAAAACGAGGGCGAATACGGAAAAGAAATTCTCCTTCTTTTCAAAAGAATATTTCGATATATCAGGATAGCAGACAGAAAGAGAAAGCGCTTTTGCGCATTTCAATTCAGACCTGGATTTCGCAGACGTGTAATACGATCCATTTTAATATAAAACTGACGCTCCGTTTCGGTTACTTCATGAAATAATAACCATAACGACAAAAACTCGTAAAGACTCAGCCCAGCTATAAAAAGTATTAGTGATATTGACACGACGATAGCCTCACATGCTTTTTATTCCATTGCCCCAATTCATAAATAATTAATTTCCAGTTCATTAGCAATTAAATTAATTGTAATTCTGAACCTTATGTAAGGACAAGGTTAATCTCTCTGTTTTCGTTTCAACTCCTCTATCATTTATCGGTTAAAAACTTCGCTGCTATATACAATTCGGCTGTAGCTAATGTTTTCCTTTTTCGATATTTTCTTTTGAAACAAGCGGGAGTAGCTCAGTTGGTAGAGCATCAGCTTCCCAAGCTGAGGGTCGCGGGTTCGAGTCCCGTTTCCCGCTCTTTTAGGCCTCACAATTTAGTGGGGCTTTTTTTATTTCTATCAGTTCTGCTTGCCATCTCATTTGTCGTCTGTAATCGGAACAGGGATGTTTAGGTTACGGTTCATCAAAATATTGAGGATCAACCATCTTCCCTTATCCGTTTAAATATTCATGAATATATATTTCATCATTAATTGTTCGAATCCCTAATTTTGAAGTTATTGGTTTCTTCATTTAATCCATCGCATGGCCGAGATACAGACGAACAAACAATCCGTTAATACCTGGGATCCATTGAAGCACAAGGTGTTTCGTGCATTATGGATTGCAGCTCTTGTGTCGAATATCGGCACCTGGATGCAGGATATTGCCGGGGCATGGCTTATGACGTCTCTGTCGCCGACGCCCTTGATGGTCTCTCTGGTTCAGGCAGCCGCCAGCCTGCCTATGTTTTTACTCTTGCTTCCATCCGGTGCACTTGCTGATCTGGTCAATCGTCGCAGGCTATTGTTCGCGAGTCAATCCTGGATGCTGCTCATTGCGATGGCCCTTAGTGCTCTCACCTATTTCAGCTTGATGACTGCCTGGGCCCTTCTTCTGTGTATCTTTCTGCTTGGAATCGGTTCTGCCTTCACTTCACCAGCGTGGCAAGCTATGATTCCCGATATCGTATCTGAGAATCAACTCCAGGCCGCCATTTCGCTGGGTAGTGTTGGCATGAACCTGGCACGTGCTATTGGTCCGGCGCTTGCCGGACTCCTCATTTCGGCCCTTGGTCCTGCATTCGTGTTTCTCCTGAATGCCATCTCATTTCTTGGAGTTGTGCTTGTTTTATTTCGAATGCCCAATCCGCCGGTTAAGGAAAACCTGCAGGACGAACGGATACTGGGTGCCATACAGGCCGGACTTCGATACACACGCTTTTCACCTGATCTGCATGCCGTTCTGATTCGGAGTGCGGCTTTTTTCATCGGCGCCAGTGCTTTATGGGCCGTCTTTCCGTTGTACGTCCGGCAGGATTTGCATCTTAATGCTTTGCATTACGGTTTATTGATTGGATTCCTTGGTGTAGGGGCCGTCCTTGGTGCCACACTTTTACCCCAAATGCATGATAAGTTTTCCTCTCGAACAACCATATCCTTTGCAATCTTCATTTTCAGCGGTTTTTTCATCATACTCGCTATTCTGAAAAACTTTTATATACTCTGTTTGGTCATGTTCCTCGCCGGGACAGCATGGGTGACGCTTCTGGCCAGTTTTAATGTCGGGATACAGAAAGTACTGCCTCCCTGGGTCAGGGCACGTGGGTTGTCCGTTTACCAGATGGTTTTCTTTGCTCTTTTTGCATTTGGAAGCATCATCTGGGGTGCTGTTGCCAATGCAATCGGAATGTCTTATACATTTCTCATTGCGGGTGGTTCATTGCTAGTCGGCCACTTGTTCGTGCGTAAATATCCATTGGTCTACTCTGAGACATTGAATCTGTCACCATCCAAACATTGGCCGGTACCACAAATAGCTGATGAACCACAACCTAAACAGGGACCGGTACTGGTAACGGTGACATATCGAATTTCACCCGAATCCGCCTCAGATTTTAAGAACGCCATAAAAGAGCTGGGTATGTCTCGCCGAAGAGACGGTGCTTACCAATGGGGATTGTTCAACGATCTGGCGGAACCACAGGTTTACATCGAATCGTTTATGGTTCAGTCGTGGGCCGAACATATGCGCCAGCACGAACGGGTAACTGAACTGGACCGAACCATCGAAGAGAAAGTCAGATCCTTTCACAAAGGAAACCATCCTCCGCGAGTGCATCATTTCCTGGCCCATACATTTACGCGCAATGGAAGGAACGCTGAATCATCGGCAAACCTTGTGAAAGTATCAACGGAGCACAACTGAAATGCTCACAACCGGAAGTCTTTTTGCAATGATATGAAACAGACGATTAGTATCCTGGGATGCGGCTGGCTCGGTTTTCCTCTCGGAAAAATACTCGTTGATGAGGGATATATTGTTAAAGGAACGACAAGAGATTCAGGTAAGCTTCCAATCCTGAGAGGGCACGATATCTGGCCGTGGCTTCTAACTCTTAATCCACAACCTGTTTATGAAGAACCGGTTGATAACTTCTTTGATTGTGACACGCTGATCATAAATGTCCCCCCCGGACTACGAGCTGGGAATCCCTCCGAATTTCCCGTCTTGCAGATGCAAGGTATCCTGCCATGGATCAAAAGAAATATGCCGCATGTAATTTATGTGAGTTCTACTTCGGTTTATCCGGACAACGGCGGTTTGGTTACGGAGTCAGGCACCAACGCTATTCAGGATTCTGAAGCCCATCCCATTCTTTTAGCTGAACGTTTCTTGCAAAGTGACAATACGTTTTCAACCACCATTATACGTTTTAGCGGATTATATGGGTATGACAGGAACCCCGCCCGTTACTTTGCCGGAAGGGAAAATGTCCGCAATGGTTCGGCACCTGTAAACCTCATCCATCTCGATGATTGTATTAACATCATTCAACGGCTAATAGAAAAAGATATTCGGGATGAGATTTTTAACGCTTCTTCGGACGAACACCCGAGCCGGGAGGAGTATTACACCGAAATGGTGCGAAAAGCCGGTTTGAAATTGCCAACATTTTCGGATACTGATGAAGATACACGTCATAAGATCGTCAGCAATCAGAAATTAAAGGATGCCCTTGGGTACCGGTTCCTGTACCCCTCACCTTACGACGGACCGCTGGATGATGTGAAGTAAATCTTTTGATTAGCCACGGAATTACGCGGTTTAAAAAATTTGATCAGACTTCAGGTTAAAAAAGAGAACGGTTCACATATTCCGTACATGATGGTATGGATGTAGAGGTATTTTTAGCATTTATTCTACCAATATCAGGTCCCTAGGGGACTATGGCTCTGTGGTAGATTAGAAAGTAGAACCCTGAAATTTTTGGATTCAAATCGAATAGATTTTCTCTTGTGAATAAAAAAACAGGTACTCCACTAGTGTCATACCCATAAAATAAGTTTGTTCCATTGGGGCAGTTAAAGTTGTTAGTCTTTACCATTTTAACCACAGATTGGCACTGATAAACTTAGATTTAATTTGTTTGGATCCGCGTAAATCCGCGGCAATTACTTTACAAATTAATTGGTATCAGCACTAGCTACCCAAATGACATCCCAATTGTAAAATTTCGAACTCTTATCAGGCCTTTGCCCGACGAAGCCTGCCTCGGCATTGTTATTCCAAAATAAAAAGCCCACCGAAGTCCCGATCCCAAAAGCATTGGGCCGGAATTTCGGCGGGCTAAGTCGGGGCGACAGGATTTGAACCTGCGACCCCCACGTCCCGAACGTGGTGCGCTACCGGACTGCGCTACGCCCCGTATTTGATATGTCTTAGTTGAACGAATCCACAAAATAGCATATCAATTCAGACTCAACCAAGACTGGTAAATATAAAAACATCCACGGACTATTTCAGCCCGTGGATGTCAAAAAATAAACAGTCTTAAAGATCAGATAATCTTTTCAATCAAATCAGCCGTACGGGCGGAATAACCGGCTTCATTATCATACCAGCTGATAACTTTGACCAGGGTTCCGTCGACTTTAGTCAGACTGGAATCGAAGATACTGGAGTGTTGATTTCCAATAATATCGGTTGATACCAGTTCATCTGTGCTGTATTGCAGGACACCTTTGAGGTTACTTGCAGCAGCTTTCTTGAAGGCTTCCTTCACCTCATCAGCAGTGGTGCTCTTCTTCACAATAGCGGTGAAATCGGTCAGAGAACCAGTCGGAACCGGAACGCGGATAGCGCCGCCATCCAGTTTGCCATTCAGATGAGGTAGTACAAGACCGACAGCTTTCGCAGCACCGGTGGTCGTTGGAACGATGTTGATAGCAGCAGCACGGGCACGACGCAGGTCTTTGTGCGGACCGTCAACGAGTTGTTGGTCGGCAGTATATGCGTGAACCGTGGTCATGAAGCCTTTTTCAACACCAAAATTATCATCCAGAACTTTAACCAGTGGTGCAAGGCAGTTTGTTGTACAGCTGGCATTGGAATAGATTTTGATATCATCGGCGATCTCGTTGTCGTTGACACCGATCACAATAGTCTTTACATCACCTTTGGCAGGAGCAGAAATGACGACCTTCTTGGCTCCGGCAGTGAGGTGCTTTCCGGCAGTATCACTTGTTCGGAACAGACCAGTTGATTCGATAACAACATCGACGCCCTTTTCACCCCACTTCAGGTTGGCGGGATCTCTTTCTGCGGTAATACCGATTTTATGACCATCGACGACAAGATTTGATCCCTCTACCGAAACATCACCCTGATAGGTCCCTTGTGATGAGTCATGTTTAAAAAGGTGTGCGAGCGTTGCAGCATCCGTCAAATCATTTACACTAACGATTTCAATATTGGGATGGTTACTAAGAATAAAACGAGTTACCTGACGGCCAATACGGCCAAACCCGTTAATACCTACTTTAATTTTTGCCATTGTTTACCTTTCTATTCTTTTTGATTCAATAAATAAATAATTACTTGCTCATGTCCGTTGCTCAAACAGATCCAGCTTCAATTACATTCCACCACGAGAGGTCGCGAACGTTTTCGCATTCAAACAAGACTTTATTGGCCTTTAAGTTACCATTTTTTCTTCTTTTTTGAACACGAATTATCGCTAATAAATTACAAACCGGAGATTAACGCAGCGGGAATAAAAAAGCCGTCATCGGTTGACGGCTTTGCCAGTTTCAATTTCACTCGTCCGAATTGCCATCGCCATCGTCATCGCCATCGGAGAAATCATCATTACTGGTATCTACAAACGAATCGCCACTTTCCTCATCTTCATCCTCTTCGGGCGCAATGATAGATGTCTTTTTCTTGGGCTTGGAAAATGTGGCGCCGGCACGACGAAGGATAGCGGCAACTTCTGCCTGATCGTTATCAAGCGCGAGATTCAGTGCAGAGTCCCCATTCTTATCTCTTACGGTAACATCAGCACCTCTGTTTATGAGGTAGCGCACGATATCGGCATTACCCTCTCGGGAAGCAAGCATGATGGCCGTATGCCCCCAGCTTTGGGTGGCATTGATATCAACGCCTTTCTCAACCATCATCTTGACTACATGCAGATGACCTTCGCGAGCCGCGACAATAAGAGCCAGAGGACCGAGTTCTGCATCATGGTCAATCAGATAGTTCATCATATCGATGTTGCCATTCTCGGCGGCCCTGTTTAAAGCCGTTCCGCCCAGTTTGTTTTTGGCGTTCACATCAGCACCTTTTCCAATAAGGTACTTTACCATTTCCATATTATCGTTTTGGGCTGCATAGATAATGGCGGAAAACCCACTAGTGGTGAGTTCATTAATATCCGCACCTTTCTCAGCAGCCTCTTTCAGGGCTTCGAAATCGTTCTGTTTAGCAGCTTGTAACAGTGGTGATAACTCCATGACGTCAGTATCGGTTCTGTTGCTTGGTGATATGTAGTATTGTCAACAAAAAATCATTCCCTATTGACAACGCCAATAATCGGAAAAATATTTAAGAATCCAAACGTGAGATGTCCTGTTTATGAAAGCTTTTTATTACAAAATTAATAAACAGGGATAATTCAGGCACCAAGCGTGCGGCTGCCACGATATCCGTTAAAAAAATCGATCGCTTTCATAGGTGATCTCCCCTGCATCTGAACATCCAGTAATTCAAGGGTTCCGCTCTCGCAACCGACGATTACCGAACCATCTACGATATCAATGTTCCCTGCAGAAACGGGTTCTGCATCAGCCGGTCTGGCACGCAGCAGCTTCAGACGATTACCATCAATTGTGGTCCATGCTCCGGGAAATGGATTCATCCCCCTGATTCTATTATGAACCTCCAGGACTTTTCCTCTAAAATCTATAAAAGCATCCTCGTTGAACACTTTCGGTGCGGGAGTCGTCTGTCCTTCATCCTGTTCCTGCAACTCATATGAACCCGAGGCTATGCGGTCTACAGCTTCAACTAAAAGATCACTTCCAAGATCTTTCAACCGGTCGTATACCTCCCCGGTATTTTCCATCATTTCAATTGGGGTCTTTCGCTGTAGCAAAATCTTCCCTCCATCAACTTTTTCAGATAAGAAAAAGATGGAGCAACCTGTCTCGGCATCACCATTTACAACAGCCCAATGAATGGGGGCGGCTCCGCGGTATTTGGGAAGAAGTGATGCATGAAGATTAATGGAGCCGGTTTTGGGTATTGCCAGGACCCGTTTTGATAGGATTCGAAACGCCACGACGACGAAGAGCTCCGGTTGGAGGTTTTCTAATTTGTCATAAAATTCCTCTGATTTCAGATCCTGTACCTCCAGAACAGGTAATCCCAATTCCAGGGCCGCTTTCTTCACCGGTGTCGGACTCGGATCCGTTCCCCGTCCCCGCCGTTTATCCGGACCGGTAACTACCGCAACAATATCATGACTGCTTTTGTGTAGCTTTATCAGACTGGGAACCGCAAATTCAGGAGTCCCCATAAACACGAGTTTCATCGGATCAGGAAGTGTTTTAGAGTCGGGATTAAGATTCCTGCGTCACATGAGGAACGGTGGGATATTCGGTCTCAAACTCTCCATTATTCATTTGTTTCAGCTTACCCCTCAACAGCCGTTTCCGGAATGATCCCAGGTAATCGATAAAGAGTACTCCGTCAATGTGATCATATTCGTGCTGAATGACCCGGGAAAGCCATCCCCGCGCTTCCAGTGTCTGCTCTTTGAAATCGCGGTCGAGGTATTTAACCTTTATATAATCTGGGCGTTGGATATTTTCGCGAATGTCCGGGATGCTCAGACATCCTTCCTCGTACTCGACGAGATCATTGCTTTTTTTGATTATTTTGGGATTGATGAACGCAACTGGTCCCATCGGTTCGGAACCCTTCTCTTCTTTAAGCATTGCATCAACATCAATTACAAAAATACGTGATGTGTTGGCAACCTGAGGTGCAGCCAGCCCCACGCCATGTGCATTATACATGGTTTCGAACAGATCATCGACGAACTGCTGTAATTCTTCACTATCCTTTTCAACGGGATCACACTTCGTCCTCAGATACGGATCCTCATAAATTGTAATCGGTAAAACAGACATTCAGCTTTTGTTACTATTCAACTTTTCAGCATCAAGATAATCCTGCAGCAGCAAAGAAGCAGCTACAGCATCGACCAATCCTTTATTTTGGCGTTTTTTTTTGGGGGCGCCTGAACTAAGAATCGCTTTTTGTGCCATAACACTGGTAAAACGTTCATCATATCGAATAATTTCGATACCTGGAAACATCTTCTTCACTTCCCCTATAAACGATTTTACCATGTGAATGGCGTCGCCCTCCTTGCCTGCCAGTGTGAGCGGCCAACCAATCACAAATACCTCAATTGGCTCACGATCTGTCAGCTCACGCAGTTTTTTAAAAATTTCACTTCTCGTAAATGTACCAATCGGACTTGCCAGCATCCCTAACAAGTCCGATTGAGCTAAACCTATTCGTTTATTTCCGACATCAATACCGATAATGCGTTTCTGCACGGAAAAATATCAAGCCTCTACGTTACTATTTTCTTCCAGAGGCTGACGCAAGAACTCTTTCAATAATTTACTTGGTTTGAAATGGGTCTTACGATGTTCCGGCACATAGATGACTTCATTGGTTTTGGGATTGCGGGCTTTGGGTTTCGCCTTCGTTTTCTTGACTTCAAAGACACCAAAATCACGAATTTCAATCCGGCATGTAGGGTTAGCGTCCATCATAGTATCCCGAAGAGCTGCAATAACGGCATCTACCCAAGGTTCGACTTGTACCATCGGGGCATCCAAATCTTCAGAAATGCGACGAACAATATCTCTTTTAGTGTAAGTCATGATCGTTAATCCTTATTATGTTTTTGTTTAGGATGGAATAATTGATTTATTAGGGTAAAACATCTGTCAATTTCAATAAACGCATATAAAAGCGAGATGTTATTATAGAATCATAATTAGTACGTAATATATTGATAATTAAAGTGTTGCGTAAGAATACGAAATCTATAAATCAGTATAAAGTCTT
>CAWBCD010000004.1:0-156722 GCA_963787205.1 uncultured bacterium | reverse complement strand
AAATTACGATGAGCATTTGCTTTTTGCCGGTTCAAATGAACCTAATGTCAATGATGCCGCAGGAATGGCCATTTTGCTATCGTACCACCAAACCTTCATAAGTGCCGTTCGCGCAACGGGTGGAAATAACAGTTCCCGTACCCTTATTATCCAGGGGCCATCTACTGACATCGATAAAACAGATAATCTGATGAACACAATGCCCAGGGACCAAATTGCAAACCGTTTGGTAGTAGAAGTTCATTACTATTCTCCGTATCAGTTTACCATAATGAGTCAGGATGCAAGCTGGGGCAACATGTTTTACTACTGGGGAAACGGCTATCACTCTACAACCGATGCCAGCCGCAATGCAACCTGGGGTGAAGAAAGCTACATGGATAGTGAATTTGAGAAGATGAAAACTAAGTTTGTCGATAAAGGAATCCCGGTAATAATTGGAGAGTTTGGTGCAATGAAACGAAATCTGAGTCCGCCGTCGGACCAGGCGCTTAACCACGCCTCCGTGAATTATTACGATTATTATGTCACTAAATCGGCAATTGATCATGGAATGGTACCTTTTGTTTGGGATACAAATATGGGCATATTCAATCGCAGCACAGGAGAAACTCTGGACCAGGGGGAGCTTGATGCGATCATGAAAGGTGGCGGAATGACTACTGGAATATCCGGTAAAGAAAAATTGGATATTCCCAGGGGATTCAGGCTTGAACAAAATTATCCGAACCCATTTAATCCATCCACACATATTAGCTATCAATTGCCTGTACGCGCTTATGTAACTTTAAAAGTATTTGACATTCTGGGTAGGGAAGTCAAAATACTGGTTAACAAATACCAAAATGCGGGGCACTATTCGGTACCATTTAATGCTTCCAATTTACCGAGCGGAGTGTATCTCTACGAATTTAAAGCCGGAAGTTACCATGATACCAGGAAATTATTATTGCTTAAGTAAGAAAGAGGGCGATAGGATTTTTTAAATGTTTAAATAACAATAAATTAATATTTATTTTACGCTATCTCTTCTATTGGGTCCTATAGCATAAGCTCAATATCAGACAAATGCTGGAGATATAGGATCTGTATTACTTGGCCGGCGAATCACAAAGTATAAACCATTGTAAATATTTAAAATAATTATTATTAATGCTGGTTTAATTACAAGATCCCCTAAAATCAGAAGAAACCATCTTCCCATAATGAGAGGAGGCTGAGCATGATCCCAAAACCTACTCTCTTAGCTGTTCCATTGGATCGACTGGCTAATCTGGAACAAGTCGCATTTCGCCTGAAATTTGGCTTCTAAAACAAGCGAGACAGATTCAATTTTCTATTCATCAACCCTGAGTTGGGGTGGTGGTACCTCTGCTTCCTCTTATCTGCTGCAAATGTATTCGAAGAAAGATACTATTCGCCAACACGCTACTTTCATGTTCTATGGTGACTACTATCCATATATCCTTCAAAGTCAGGGTGGATACACTTACACAGGCAGCCGGTCGGCTGTGAAGAAATATGTCGTTGGTACACCATCATATAACGGCGGTCATGTACAATTTATGTCGACAGATATCAAAACCTACATGCTGTGCCTGGCGGAAGCTTACTTGATCTACTCCGAATCCATTTTGGGTGACCAGGCGTCGACAAGCGATGGGGAAGCCCTGCAATATTATAATGCTGTTCGCGAACGTGCAGGCTTGAGCCCTATGACTTCCATCACGTTTGATGATATCTGGAATACAAAGTAGAAAGAACTGGCCTTCGAAGATCAGGATTGGTTCGAACTGGTAAGGCTGCATTACTTCAAATCGCAAAAGGCGATCAACATAATCGATTCGCAAAACAGGAATACGAATTACACCTACGATTCAGGAACTAAGGACACAACATATACAGCTCCAGCAACTCATATCACGGCAACAGACAATGATTTCCTGTTCCTGTATCCGGAAGCTGATGTTATTGCGAATCCAAAGCTCAATGACCCGCCTGTTGCTTATGATTTTAAGATTCAACAATAGCAGTAGATGAATAAACTCACCCTTTCTTTCCGAATATCTTCGGGAGGAAAGGGTGAGGATTTGTCCTCAAAAGATTTTCAAATAAACACAAACAAGATCGCCATTAAAAGAATAGATATCAGTTTATATGGCAGCTTACTCATCCTGCTGGTGGCAGGCAGCATGCTCTTCCTTAACAGTTGCGGGACCAGCGGTAATGATCATCTGGGTCCGGTTGTTACAGGGTTCAGAGACATACACCCTGACTCTGGGGCAGTGACCAAAGTTGGTCCCTGACAGACGATTGTGATTCAGGGTAGAAACCTGATCACGACGCAGCATGTGGATTTTGCCGGTTATACGACTACGATTAATCAGACATTGTATTCTGATTCGACCGTCATTGCTACCATTCCTTCTGATCTGCCGTTTACCAAGATCAAACCGGATAGCATGAACGTCATCCATGTGGTGACCAAATTCGGCGAGACGACATACAAGTTCCCGGTGCTCCCGCCATTACCTGTTATTAACTCCGTAAGCAACGAGTTTGCTACTCCAGGCACTATGATCACGTTCACCGGTTCATATCTGTATCTTGTTAAATCAGTAACTTTTCCGGGTGGTGCACAAGCAACACAGTTTAGCTCGGCCGACGACGGATTGTGGATTAAAGTTACCGTTCCTCAGGGGGCGACACAGGGTGGTGAAATCACGATAACCACAGAATCAGGTTCCGCTATAACAGCTAAAAACATGCTCTTTAAAGATGCAGATCACGTATTCTTGAACTTTGATGATAAAAACGGGTTCACGCCGTGAGGAGCAAAGTCGGTTGTCATTACCGACCAGGCCCAGTTCCCGGATATCACGATGCAGAGTGGTAATTATCTCCATTGGGATGTGAATGATATACTAGTGGGCACATGGTGGGTGCAGGATCTCGCGACTCCAACAGATGGGGGAACCCTGGCATGGCCTTCAGATATCCCGGATACTGAACCAGCTGCTAACCTGTAAATTAAATTTGAAGTTAATTTCCCGGGTGATGGGGTACTGTCTGGTGAAGTTAAGATCGAAATAAACGGTAAATTCGATTACTTCTGGAAGCCATGGGAGAATGCGCCCGGCGGAACATTCAAGACAGATGGGTGGCAGACCATCACGATTCCACTTAGCAGTTTTAACGACGTCACTACCTACGGCGATATCAAGGGCACCAGTTTCAATATGTTTTACGACAATGGAAACGGAAGCCAAGATGTCAGCTGGGTAAATGTGGGTTGGGATAATTTACGCATCGTCTCAACAAACTAATATATCAGGAGGGTGAGGAGGTTTGTATAAGGGGACATCCTCACCTTTTTTATACTCCACTGATTTCAAGCATTCTTCCTTTTCTAACCGGCATTTTCTTGCGCAACAAGCTGACAAACTAGTAGCCAATATCAAAAATCTGTATTATGTTAACGATAAAATTGTACGTAAATGAAGGTGTATGATGTGATAAGGATGCCACCACTTCAAGTGATAGCACCCTTCATCCCGGTTGATATCTGCACCCGTCAATAAACGTCGAAACGTTAACACCATGTAAAAGGAATCAGTATGATGAAAACACTGTTGCGGGGAATCGGTTTCTTATGTGCTATCCTCCTCATCGCTGTGCCGGTAACTTCGGCATTTGCAGCGAATGGAAAGCCAAGGACGAGGCAAAATTTCGATCAGGCCTGGCGGTTCCATCTCGGAGATGTGAATGAAGCCCAGGCCCCGGGTTACAACGATTCGCAGTGGCGACAGTTGAATCTGCCGCACGACTGGAGTATTGAAGGTACATTCAGCAAGGATAACCCTGCCGGCGTGGGTGGGGGAGCGCTTCCAGGCGGCATCGGCTGGTATCGCAAGACATTCACTATTTCTGCCGCAGATCAGGGCAAACAGGTGTTTATCGATTTTGATGGAGTTTATCGCGATAGTCAGGTATGGATCAACGGCCATTACCTGGGCATGAGACCGTACGGGTACAGCTCTTTCCGGTATGAGTTGACCCCGTATCTTCACTATGGTGATCAGAAAAATGTGATTGCCGTTCGTGTGGATAACTCGAAACAGCCAAACTCCCGCTGGTATTCAGGATCGGGCATCTACCGCAATGTGTGGCTTGTAACGACGAATAAGATTCATGTAGGTCACTGGGGAACCTACATTACTACACCTATGGTCAATGACCAAAATTCATATGTGCTGATACAGACACACGTGCGCAATGATGAAAACTCGAGCAGAGATGTAACCCTTCAGACTCTGATCTATGATGCATCAGGAAATAAAGTAGCCGAAGCGAGTGCAACGGAAACAATACCGGCCGATTCGGTGATGAAGTATACACAGGATGTCAAAGTTCAAAGCCCACATCTTTGGTCGACAACGGATCCGTACCTGTACAAGGCGGTTTCGAAAGTAGTGAGCGGCTCGGATACGCTCGATCAATACACCACGCCGTTTGGAATCCGTTATTTTCGGTTCGATGCAAAGAAAGGATTTTATCTGAATGGCGTACACCTCAAAATCCGGGGTGTTTGTGACCACCATGATCTGGGGCCACTCGGTGCTGCCATCAACACGCGCGCCATCCAGCGACAGTTTCAGATTCTGAAAGGAATGGGAGTCAATGCCTTGCGTACCTCGCACAATCCGCCAGCACCTGAACTGCTCGAACTGGCAGACCAGATGGGTATCCTCGTGATGGACGAGGCGTTTGATATGTGGAAGATACCGAAGAGGAAATACGACTACCATCTCGACTGGGACAAATGGCACAAACGGGACCTTCAGGATATGGTGCTGCGCGACCGGAATCATCCAAGTATTATTATCTGGAGTATTGGCAACGAGATACCTGAACAGAGGAGCCCGTCGGGGATAGGAATCGCACGCGAACTGGCAGGAATCGTCCGTAACCTCGATGATACCCGGCCCATAACTTCGAATCTTAACGATCCGCAGCCCAGCAACTATTTGATACGTTCAGGAGCCTTGGATCTAATCGGTTTCAGTTATCACCAAAATACGTATACCGATTTTCCCAAGGTGTTCCCGGGTAAAAAGTTTATCGGTTCGGAAACTACATCCGCAATTGAAACCAGGGGACATTACGATATGCCGTCCGACAGCATTCGCCGATGGCCATATCGAGGGAGGAACAAATTTACCGGTAATCCCGATTATACAGTTTCGGCCTATGATAATGTATCAGTACCATGGGGATCGACGCACGAAGAGACTCTTAAGCTCATCAAAAAGTACGATTTTCTGTCAGGTATGTTTGTATGGACGGGATTCGATTATCTGGGGGAACCGACTCCATACGGATGGCCGGCCCGCAGTTCTTACTTTGGCATCGTTGATCTGTGTGGGTTCCCCAAAGATGCCTATTACCTGTACAAGAGCCAGTGGACCGACAAACCCGTGTTGCACATCTTCCCTCACTGGAACTGGAAGAAAGGACAAACCGTGGATGTCTGGGCCTATACGAATTGTGATGAAGTTGAGCTGTTCCTGAACGGAAAGTCACTGGGTACCAGAAAGATGACAGGTGATAAGATGCATCTCATGTGGCGTGTGACCTACGAACCGGGGACTCTCAAGGCTGTTGGCAGGAAAGATGGTAAAGTGATCTTAACACGAGAGATCCATACTGCCGGGAAACCGGCAAGAATTATCCTGAGTGCCGACCGTGACACGATTCATGCCAATGGCAGGGATCTGTCGTTCGTAACTGTTAAGGTTGTCGATTCTAAAGGAAATATGGTACCCAACGCCGATAACCTGATCCGGTTCCACCTGTCAGGCGATGGATTCATTGCAGGGGTTGGAAATGGAAATGAAACCGATCATGAACCTTTTAAAGCAAATTACCGGAAAGCTTTTAACGGCTTGTGCCTTGCCATTATACAATCAAATGGAAAAGCCGGTAAAATTACACTGAAAGCAACCGGAAAAGGGCTCAGATCTCAAACAATTCAAATACATGCAAATTAATCAGATCAAAATTTTGACGTTATCCGTTAATGTTGCAATGAAGTTGTTGTCAAGTTTTTGTTGTCAGTGACTTGCCACGCGTTGTGATCCCGATCCAATGAGGTTGGTCGGGATCACAACGTTTTTTTGAGCTATATTGACAGTATACACTGACAACGAGTAATCTTGTAATTACTCATTGATAGTCATCAGTTATCCATCGGAGTTTCCCATCTAATACCTTAATATTCAAACTCAAATGCGACACCGTTACCAATTCGCGATACTCTTCATCATTTCATTGACATTGGTCAATGTTACAGGAGCAGATGCCCAGGTTGCTTTCCACGACGGTCTGCTCTCAAAGAAGGCAGTGACACCTGCATACAAGGAAATGCAAAAACCCACAGGTCCCTCCACAGCCGTTATAACGGTCAATGCCGGGGATACCCTGGCACCTGTATCGAAGTATATGTATGGTGCAAATTCTAATCCGTATATCGGTAATATCGATCAGAATACCACCCTGATTGGCTATCTGAACAAATTGTCACCCAATATTATACGGTTGCCTGGTGGCAGTCTCAGTGATGTTTTTTTCTGGAACGCATCTCCGGGAAACCTTCCGGCGGGGGTCCCCGACAGCATTTGGGACAATAACTCCAATAGTTGGATCAAGAATTTTGCTTGGTATGGGCGCAACAGTTGGTCCTTTCAGATTGATGGGTATTACCGGATGCTGAAGGAAACAAACAGTATGGGGATTATTACTGTCAACTTTGGTTATGCCCGTTATGGTAAAACAGATCATCCTATCGAGCAGGCCGCTCATTATGCCGCGGACTGGGTTCGATATGATAACGGACGGACCAGGTACTGGGAGATCGGGAATGAAAATGCAGGCAACTGGGAGGCCGGCTACCGAATCAATACCGCAACGAATAAGGATGGACAATCCGAATATATGACTGGGACGATGTACGGGAAAATTGCCCGTGTCTACATCGATTCCATGCGGGCGGCAGCCAAACAGATCGGAGCTACAATCTATATCGGTGTACAGGTGAACGTGCAGCAACCACCAAGCTGGGATACTATAAATTTAAGCTGGAATAAAGAGTATTTTGCCAACGCCGGGGACTCCGCAGATTTCTTTATCCAGCATAATTATTTTACCGCATACCAGCAAAATTCAACCCCCGATCAGGTATTCAGCTCTGTGAGCAGCCAGTTTAATGCAACGGATAACTACTATCCCTCGCAGATTGAAGCTCTTGGGGCAAAACCGAAACCAATTGCCATGACCGAGTGGAATATTTTTTCTGAAGGATCAAAACAGATGGTATCCTTCATTAATGGTATGCATGCTACTATGGTACTCGGCGAGCTTGCCAAACGGCCATATTATGGGGAAGCCAGCCGCTGGGACATTGCCAATGGATACGACAACGGGAATGATCATGGTATGTTCAAAAAGGAAGATATCAACAGCGCACCGGTGGGAGTTCCTCAATGGAATCCGCGCCCTGTTTTCTTTTATATGTATTACTTTCAGAAATTTTTCGGTGATCATTCGGTATCAACATCGGTGTCCGGGAGTCCATATTTGAGTGCCTATGCCTCGACTTTCAGTTCGGGACAGATGGGGGTTGTAGTTGTGAACAGGGGAACCACCGATCAAACGCTGGAAATAAAACCACAGAATTTTACACCTGGTGACCGCTATTACATGTATTCTCTGGTGGGGGGAACAGACAATCTGCCTTTCTCTGGCGTAATCAGTGTAAATGGCATAAAACCGGATTACGCAACAGGTGGACCCATTAATGAATTGGATACCCTGAGGGCATGGTCTGCTAAAACACAAAACGGGATCACCTTTGATTCCCCGGCACGGTCTGTTCAATTCATCCTGATAGACAGTGATAAGCAGGGCACAGCCATCGAGCCAGGCCCGCCGCAGAACAAACCGGATCGTTTTGAATTGGATCAAAACTATCCCAATCCGTTTAACCCGACAACACAGATTCGTTACAGCCTCGCCCACCTAACAAACGTGAGACTTGACGTTTACAACATTCTCGGACAGCATGTCGCCACACTGGTGAATGGCAGACAATCGTCGGGTATCCATGAGATTCAATGGAATGGTCGTGATGCGTCCGGTGCCGGAGTAAGCAGCGGCGTATATATTTATCGTCTGCAGGCAGGGGATTTCATTCAAACACGAAAGATGCTGTTGATTAAGTAGGCGTGAATTTAAGATAACCACAGTGTACACTGGGTTACACAGTACACAGAGATAGATAATCTTCAAACGCTCTGTGTCTTCTCTGTGAGCTCTATGGTTTATTACGATTTGGATTTATATGAGCAGTTAGTCAACTCAATTTACGCATCTCCTCATACACCTGTTACCTATGTTTCCGGTCCATACAGATCCCTTTCGGGAGGAGGAACGAAGCGAAGAGGCTGTCCGAAAAGTCATTGTACCTATTGAACCGCCTAAAAATAGTAGGACTTCCAGCCTTCGTTATGGAACAAATCGTTCTTTCCCCCTTAAAAAAGGGGTGAAGGGGGTTGTTTTCCAGTATAATATATTAGAATCCCTAAATAAATCAGGTTTCAGCTTTACTATTTATGCTTTTGGGACAGCCTCAACGTCGCCCTAAAGAGGGGCTCTTAGCCCTGAAAACTACTCACTAACTGGCGCACCGAAACTCGGTGTGACTTGTGACAGAAGCATAGGTTCTCCCATCCCTAAATCCTTCCTTTTGGCACCTTATCTCTTATTAAGTCGCCTTTTGCTGAACCACGGTTCCCTTTTAGTAACTCTTAAAATATTCGACCTGCCCACATAATTCTTACCGGATTTTAACCCTGCTTTTTTCGTAAAGCGATCACGTATTAGGATATTAAAACTGAATTATTCAAATTGCCTGTTGTAATTACGTGGTTTACGTTTAAGGAAGGAATAATATGAATAGTGTTGATCAGGTGACAATATCAGCCTCCTTAATGATGAAGAGAAGAATCCCGCCATCTGCACAAAATAGCTGATTAGACATTGTGCAATAACGTGAAACAATAACACCCAGATGATTTGTCCTATGCATGGCTTAATGATGGATTATCCGCTAACGACCAATACCATTCTTGAATATGGCAACAGTGTTTTTCACCATAAAAAGATAGTTTCGTATTTGCCTGATGGGACAAGACATGAATATTCTTTCGGCGACATGTATAAGCGCTGCAAGAGGCTTGCTAATGCGCTAACCCAAAAGCTAGGTATTACGAAAGGGGATGTAGTGGGTACATTTGCGTGGAATCACGCACCCCATGTAGAATTATATTATGGCATATCCGGCATCGGTGCCATTTGTCATACGATAAATATCCGGTTGTCAAGCCAGCAAACAGAATACATAATCAACCATTCTGAAGACAAAGTCATTTTTGTTGATGCTACTCTGGTAGCGCTTTTAGAAAAGATTGCGCCGTTGTTTGAGACCGTTGAACATTTTGTTCTGATAAATGCACCAAAAGATTTTACGACTACACTACCCAATACCATTCATTATGAAGAGTTACTTGCAGATCAGCCGGAAGAGTATGAATGGCCTTCATCTGGACGAAAATGACGCCAGTGGGATGTGCTACACGAGCGGAACGACCGGCTTGCCAAAAGGAGTATTGTATTCCCACAGGTCGACTTTTTTGCATGCCCTTACTGTTACTACACCAAACGCAGGAAATTTCAGCGACAATGATACCATTTTATTGATAGTACCACAGTTTCATGTGATGGCATGGGGAGCACCATATTCATGTCTGCTGGGTGGATGCAATATGGTACTGCCTTCATCAAATTTAAAACCTGAGTCACTAATCAAAATTCTCCAGGATGAGCCTATTAATAAAGCCAATGGGGTTCCAACAATTTGGCTGGGCATTTACCAGGCCCTGAAGAAGAATCCTCCGAAAGAGAAGCTTTCCCTTGAAGAATACCTTGTAGGAGGTTCGGCATTGCCGGCGAGCCTGATAGAGGCTTTTGAGAAGGATTTTGGAATAAAAGGGGTTCATGCATGGGGAATGACGGAAACATCGCCTCTGGGTACTGTTAGCAGGCTGCAATCGAAACATGAACAGCTATCGGATGAGGAAAAACTGAAAGTCCGCGCCAAACAAGGTATTGCTTTCCCAGGAGTTGAACTGCGGATTGTGAAAGATGACGGCTCTATAGCACCACGGGATGGGAAAACCATGGGTGAGCTGCAAATAAAGGGAGCCTGGACTATCGGCTCCTATTTTAAAACGCAAAACCTGGAGAATTTTACCGAAGACGGCTGGTTTAAAACCGGGGACGTAAGCACCATGGATGAGGACGGTTACATGGAGATTACCGATAGAAAGAAGGATCTCATAAAAAGCGGGGGAGAGTGGATATCAAGTGTGGCACTCGAATCCACCTTGATGTCCCATCCCAAAATAAAAGAAGCGGCTGTAATTGCTATTCCGGATGAAAAATGGATGGAAAGACCGTTGGCAGCAATCGTGTTGCAGGATGGCCAGGATAAACATTCCGATGAAGAACTAATTGAGTTTTTGTCAAAGGATTTTGTGAAATATCAGATTCCCAGGGACTATGTATATGTAAACGAAATTCCGAAAACCAGCGTCGGCAAATTCGACAAGAAAGAGATCAGAAGACTGCTTGCTGAAGGTAAACTTGCTTGATAATGTCGGTGAATAACACTGCATATCATCAGAGTTTAATTGAAAGAATCCGGTGGATGAAGAGTTGATTAATGTGAATTAGAAACTGGATATTAGAAATTAGTGAATTCGAAAATAGGGATTCCTTCGGAACAGGATGGTATTCTTTCATTCTCAATGGGCCGTTACTCTACCTTGTCATTGCGAGAAACGAAACGTAGTGAGTGACGCGGCAATCTCGAAAGTCATTGGCAGCGATCCCACCCTTGAGGCTCCGAAACTTGGTGCGACTTGTCATCTGTGAAATCTCATGTCATTCTGATTTATCCCGGCTTGTCGGGATAAGTAGAATCTCGTTAGCAGGGTGAAACCATCATCTCAGTTGCGGTGACCATCCTTACAGCCACACAAGTTGTGGCAATACTTACACTAATGCGGTTACTTCCCACCCTGGCGCAAGTCTGTGACTTGTGACAGGCGCACATCATCCTAGTGAGGGTACCTGGACAACCGTACCCCTAAATCCCCTTAAGGGGACTTCGTTTCATTTATTACATCACAAGCTGTCTGTTTGTAAGATGTGCGTTGGGAATATTCCCGGTTTTTAGTGGAGGGGGAAGGAAACATAATCATTACAGATTGGCTCAAGCGTGGCTTTAATATGACTGGAGACAATAAGAATCTGTCCATTTGAAATATAATCTTTGAGCAGGTCTATTGTGGCTTGTTTGCTCTCTTCATCAAGGCCCTTAAAAGGTTCGTCCATTAAGAGAATGGCAGGACTTGCTATCAATGCCGCAGCAATCTGGGCTTTCTTCATCATTCCACTTGAATACGTTCCAATGAGATTATTTCTGCGCTCATCAAGCAAAAGCTGATCAAGTAAACCGTTGATTTTGTTTCGAGCGTCGGAATTCCAGAGCCCTCTGTTTCTCATAACCCATTCAAGAAGTTCCATCGTCGAAAGATAACCGGGTAAATCAGGCTGGTCATAGACAATCCCGACCCTGGAAAGGTATTGATGCGGGTGATCGAAGATATTTAAATCGCCATATTTTATGTTGCCTGAAGTGGGAAATGCAGAAACAGATAGCAATCTCAGCAGTGTTGTTTTCCCCGAACCATTGGGACCAACCAGTGCGGTTGCTCTTCCTTTTTGGAATTCATAATTGAATTCTGAAATCAGATACGGACCGACTTTATATCTTTTCGAAAGATTATCAAGTTTCAAAGGAAATGTATCAGGCATATTGTGATGAAAACTTAAATTCATGAAATAGTGTGAGAACACTACTGACCGCCAGGGTCATAACAGCATAACCGAGGCTCCAGAAAAGTACTTCGGTAAAACTGAAAGCATTTGAAAACGTGGCAATAAGCAGCAAACTTAATACAAAGGGCAGTATCCAACGTATTTGAATGAAAAAACGCGTTATTATCCAGTTCATTATTCCCTGCATGCGGTAATTCCAGGATACCGGTCCGAGACGCGGGTTAAGAAGTATATAAATGCTGCTGTTTTGCATTAGTACGAAAAGGAATAAATAGGATACCTGAAAAAACGGCGAAGCATCAAATAAAAACAACAGCCACAAAACAGCGTGGCCCAGAAATATGATTCGACCCATTGGGAAATAACGGTCGAACTGCACAATTCCCGCCCAGGTCGATGGTCTCCAGTGTGATGGAACCCAGTAAATACTGTTGTATGAAGCTGTTCTGCTCGATTCGGGGGAAAGCGAAGAACTGAAGAAAAGATCGGAATAAAAAGCATGGGTCTGATAGAAGAATCGGTCGAAGACAGTGATATTCCTTTTAATTAAATAAGCTCCGCTACCTAAAAGCAGTACGCCGGGAAGCCAGTCCAGGCGGATGTGCAATACAGCACCCAGGTAAGAGCCTAATACTATCGAAACCATGCCGGTGACGGCAATGATTATTGTTGTATTAAAGGTCGGGATTGTTCCAATAGCCACCTGCACGCTGCCGGTTTCTCGTTGAAATTCCCTGACTTTATCTCCTTTGATCCCCTCTTGCCAGGCTTGCGATTCCATGCCCACTTTGGAATATAAATAATAGGAAATGGCGAAAATTCCAGTTAAAAAGAGCAATCCGTTAATAAAGATATTGATTTTAAAGTCCAGCCCGGATAACCAATTTCCCGGTTCATAAAAGGATATGATTCCATATGATAATACAATTGTTATCAATAACATCCGCAGATTTCTAAACTGGTATGATATAATCTGTCGCGGAGAAAAATTTACTAATTGGATCGCTGAAAAATTGGAATCCGGAAACAAAACGTGTGGAATGATGAAAGCCATAAAGCCGGATATACAGAGACTCCAGTACCGGAAAATAATTATCCGCTGACCAATGGTTGCCTGACCTGTGGAAATAGCTGTCAGGAGGATGGTAATAAACAAACCGGCGAATGCAACAACTTTCGAACTGAGAGGGCGATTTTTTTTAAATAATTTCAATGTTGTTTGTACTTCGATGATTTGTTTTAAGGTGAAAAGATCCCCCGGATATCAGCGTGGGGGAAACCGGAATTCAATATTTGTATAAATATGTCCTATCAATTGTTCAATAGCTACGACACCGATGTAACTATAAGATAAGGGATTAGAAGAGAGCTTGAAGAGAAAATCTCAATAATCATCCGGTTGAAAGGCAAGACATTATTCTGAGGGTGTTCTTGTTCCAACCCAGATCCGCTCTTTTGGGTACCGGGCCATAAAACAGGCTATCTCAGGATCGGTTCCTGAATGATAACCCCGATGGATTGGGGGCAGTATACAGCAACTTTCACTTCAATTATCCAAGGAATAATCCCCAAGCACAAAGAATGTCATCCTGATTTTTTTCCGATTTTTGGGAAAAAGTAGGATCTCGCCGACCGGGCGCAACGATCACAACAGTTGCAAGCCTCGTTACTGCGGCACTGGTTATGGTGGTCCTTGTGTTTACGCGGTTACACACGCTGGCCCACCCCTAAATCCCCTGAAGTGCAGTAGGTGCCTGGTGCCTTTTTAATGATTTGCGAAAGATCGATGGACCGAATAATCAATTAACCTGCACTTAGAGATAATCCCGATTCATTCGGATATCGATCAAATGAAAGTCATTTCTGAGATTCCCATTTTCATGGGAATGACGGTGGGAGGGGATCGGCTTCTCACTTGTACCCGTGATTCTGGCTAAATTGTCCGTCACGACGGATTGTATCTTATCTGCCGACTGTTATTTTAGGTTATGTGCAGGTGCGTTATGCCGTTATACCTGAGACATTACTCCCATATGCAAAAGTGAATTGTTCAATGATCAGATCTCTTATTTCATTCTTCCTGTTTTTAATATTGCTTATGCCCAGTGCCTTTGCACAGCAGACAGCTAAAACCGGCAAGCTCGCGTCCAAGCCGTTGTATCGGGATCCGGTTTATGATGGTGCCGCAGATCCCACGATCATCTGGAACCGGCAGGAGAAGAAGTGGTTCATGTTTTACACAAACCGGCGGGCAAATGTTAAGGGTCTTAAAGGGGTAACATGGGTACACGGAACACATATCGGGATTGCCGCATCTTCCGATGGCGGGGCTACCTGGAAGTATGTGGGAACGTGTAATATCCTCGCACCGTACACGCAAACCCAATGGGCGCCGGACGTGGTCGAACATGATGGATTATACCATATGTTCCTGGCCTATGTGCCTGGAATATTTAATGACTGGAATCATCCCCGGCATATCATTCACCTGACCAGCAAGAACTTGATCGACTGGAAATATGTATCCACGCTGCACCTGGCCTCGGATAGAGTTATAGATCCCTGTTTGGTGCAATTGCCCGATGGAAGCTGGCGCATGTGGTATAATAATGAGCCGGATCATAAATCCGATTATTACGCAGATAGCAACGATTTATATCATTGGAAAGATAAGGGCAAAGCAATCGGTGATCAGCCCGGAGAGGGACCTAAAGTGTTTCATTGGAAGGATACCTGGTGGATGATAAGAGATGTGTGGGATGGCCTGGCTGTTTACAAGTCAGAAGATCTGATTTCATGGAAAAGGATTCCGGGCAACCTGCTGCAAAAACCCGGAACGGGTAAGGATGATAAAGTCAAAGGACATCATTGCGACGTCGTTGTCAGCAATGGCCGGGCCTGGCTATTCTATTTTACCCATCCGGGACGCCGGCCTTCCGTTCCTAAAAACGACTGGCGCGATCGGAGACGCAGCTCCATCCAGGTTGTTGAGTTGAAGTATAAGGATGGCCGGATTGTCTGCAATCGCGACGAAACTACATATATCGACTTACAGCCACCTAAGGGTGAATAGTTCGTCATTTTTGTTGATGACAGTACAATTGATATGCCTGTGTTAACATTTCGCCGATGAGACAAGAGATGATCGTAAATAGCGGGTTTGTTGATGTTGTGGCCAGGGTTGTGGGAATAAATTAATAGCTTCTCTCTCCTGATTTAGCTAACGTATGGTATTCAAGTTGTGGGGTCATCGCATGTCCTCTGGCAACAGGGCTACTTGAGTTACCTAACCATAATACGTTCATTATTCGAGACCCATGAAACAGTTCATATTACTTGCCGGCGTTTTCCTTTGTGTAGTAAGTGCAGTTAAAGCTCAAAACAGTATGAGTGGATACGTTGTTTCTTTGGAAACAGCGAAACCAATAGCAAATGCCGCTATCATTCTAAACAATCAATATAATTTACCGCTTAAAGAACCACTCAGGGGGACTTCCGATTCGACCGGGTTTTACAGTATTTCAGGAATCAAGCCAGGCTCTTATATCATAAATGCCTGGACGACCTATCTCGACATGAATCAACGATACGCCATGGTAATGGAGTCGAATAGAATCGGGGTTGACCGTAGCCTGACTGTTGACTTCGTATTTTCCGAAAATGCCTTTAAACTGCGCCTATACTCAAAAAAACATCCATGGGAAGGATTTATGCACCACAAAAGGAATTCAGATATGGTGGCTCGTAGAGCGGAGAGACCACAAATCTATATTGATTCCCGAAGAGATACCGTTGATGCATTCTATATCGAAAAAATAAATGATACCGGGGAGTAGCAGACAATACACCTGCGGGTAAATCAGGGAGACTAAGTCGGCCTGGTACTTTTAAAACGCCTAAAAGATTTGCGAACGATCGATGGACCGAATAACCGATTCGCGAAGTACACTCGGTCCCTAAATCGAAAATCATAAATCGGTCCATCGATTCATCGCAGATCAGATGAGAATCTTGTCATCAGGAGACGATTTCAATCCCCATCCTTGCAAATCTGGTTTTGTGTGCTAAATTACAATCTTAATGTACCCGCCATAAGGTTTTGTACATTAGGATATTATGACGGGATACGTTGCGGATTAGATGGGAAGTTTTTTTTAACAAAAGGTAGCCCCAAACAGGTAGTTACCAGGAATGTGTTTGTGCACCGGGGAAGAATGCAGTAAGGGAAAATGGGATTGGTAATTAGAAATACGCATCGTAAACAGGCTCAGCAAAACAAAGTGCAAGACCGCATGATTTTTGTTTTTTGCATGCCTGTAACAAACCATTTTGTGAAAACGCATACCAGCTTTTCAGGAAAGTCTTTTAAAGACACATGAAGCGCCCGGTTCATCAGCCAACTGTTTCAAACGTGATAAAACTATGATTGACCTCAAATATAATACATGGAAAGCTGTTTGCTTATGCATACTACAGATGCTTGCCATAAGCAGCCTCGTTTTCGGGCAGAATGAAGGCGCTAAACCTAAGCTGTTATCAAGCGATGCCCCAACGCTTCGCATGGAGCACATAGGGGTTGAAAATGGCCTCGACGAAGGGTCCGTCAATAGTATTATGCAGGATAGAGAGGGTTATATCTGGATTGCCACCCAGGGAGGGCTCCATCGCTACGACGGGCATAATTTTAAGATTTACACGGCCATCCCTTTTGATACCACATCGCTTTCAACAAGTTGGGTAACTCATACTTCAGAAGCCAGGAAGAATGGCGACTTGTGGATTACAACTTTCGGTGGTGGCCTTGACCGGATGGATCGGGCCACCGGCACCTTTAAACATTATCTTCATAACCCCAACGACTCTACCAGTATCTCGGGGAATCTCACTTTTTACGCGCTGCAGGGAAGAAATGGAGATCTATGGGTAAGTACCTATAATACCGGCCTCAACCTGATGCGTGCAGGGGAAGACGGGAAGTTTGAACATTTCCGGCATATACCCGGCGATCCCAACAGTCTTACAAGCGATTCTTTGAGTTGGATCAGTGAAGACGCCGGTGGTATGATTTGGGTGGGATCTGTTAACGGACTCAACAGGATCGATCCGAAGACAGATAAAATCACACGATTCCTTTACGACCCGAAAATAGCGGCACATTTTAATTTTTCAAATGTGATTACTAAGATGTATTTACCGCCTGATAAGCCCGACATTATGTGGCTTACCACATCTATAGGATTGGTTCGGTTAAACACCAAAACGGGGGGCCATGAACGGTTCCTGATGACACCGAATAAAGGAAGTCTCAGTGCTAAAAATGCTCTTGATGCTATAGCCCCGGATCCGGGGGACCCCAACGTACTCTGGGTTGGAGGACCCGGAAATGGGGTATTCCGCTTCGACATGCGCACTAAAAAGTTTACCTCTTATCGCCATGATCCCCGCGATCCGAACAGCCTGAGTGATAATATTGTTCAATCCATCATTACAGATCGCTCGGGTACAATTTGGGTTGGCACGTATAACAGTGGTGTTAATAAGTTTAACCCGGGGGCTGTAAACTTTACTAATCTGAAAAATGAGCCAGGAATATCTTCGAGTCTAGCTCCTGGAACTGTATGGGGCATTTATGAGGATCGTTTCAGGAATTTATGGGTTAGTACCCAGGCCGGAACCGGTGACAACTATCTCACAGAATTTGATGCTGCAACGGGTGCTGTCAAAAGATACCGCAGTGACCCCCAAAATTCTTCAACACTGCTTCCGGGATCTCTTAGAGAATTTGCTGAAGATGGCAAGGGTCGTTTTTGGATAGGAGGGGCGAGAGGTCTGAACCTATTTAATCGTGCAAATGGTCATGTTACGCGCTTTTTGCAAAAAGGAAACTCTTTTAATCAAAGATTAAGAAACGGCATTTTTGCTATTATTACTGCAGCAGCTGATTCAAACATACTTTGGATAGGCAGTTATGGGGGCATTGACCGTTTCAATACTAATACACATAATTTTAAACACGTCCCTCTTACATCGAATAAGACAAGGGATCCGTCAGTTTTTAGTCTTTATCAGGACGCTGAACATATTTTTTGGGCAGGCACCACAGCCGGATTGATACGTATCACGCCGGATGGGAAGGCCCGGATAGTTTCTGCTTACAATCCGCATGACACTGCAACCATAAGCGATAATACGGTAATGAGCATAGCCGAGCGTCCACAGGAACCGGGTATCTTATGGCTGGGTACACAGGGTGGTGGATTAAACCGGTTTGATACGCATACCGATATTGCCACCCATTACACAATGGCCAACGGGATGCCGAGTAACACGGTTTATGCGGTTTTGGTTGACAAAAGCGGTACCCTTTGGATGAGTACCAATAATGGCATTAGTAACTTTAATCCGGACACGAAAACCTTCCGTAATTATGGTCTGGATGACGGATTGATGGCCCTCGAATATAATCAGAATGCATACGCGAAAGGTGCTGATGGAGTGCTCTATTTCGGCAGTGGAAAGGGGATAACGGGCTTCAATCCTGAGAAGCTTCATATTAACGAGATTCCACCGCAGGTCGTACTTTCAGGCTTTAAGATCTCTGACAAATCGGTAACTGTTGGCCCCAAATCACCACTTAAGAAGCCGCTCTCGAAGACCAAGTCAATCACACTTAACTATAATCAAAATGATGTAACCTTCGATTTCGTGGCACTTCACTATGCCAACCCCGACAAAAACATCTATGCCTATAAACTGGAAGGGTTTGATAAGAAGTGGATTGATTCAGGTACCAAAGCTTCCGCCAGGTATACCAACCTGCCTCCCAATAATTATACTTTCCATGTTAAAGCTGCTAACGCTGACGGTGTCTGGAATAATAAGGGGGCTTCCATACAGCTTATCATCCTGCCACCGTGGTACAAGAAGTGGTGGGCCTACGGACTATTCACTTTATTGCTGGTCGGGATGGTTTTTGGGGTTGACCGGGTACAACGGTATCGGTTATCCAAGAAAGAGCGTGAACGTGTTGCTCTCCGGGAGGCAGAACTGCGTGCTGAAGCTGAAAACAAGCGTCGTGCGGATACCGAACAACTCAGTAAGATTGGCCGAACCATTACATCCTCGCTTTCCGTAGATGAGATCATCGAAACCGTCTATGAACATGTTAATGCATTAATGGATGCCGCCATATTTGGCGTTGGTATTTATAATGCGAGACACGAACGCCTTGATTTCCCGGCTACCAAAGAGAATGGGGAAATGCTGTCTCCCTATATCAACCGCCTCGATGATGAAAATAGGTTGGCCGTTTGGTGTTTCAAGAATAACAAGGAAATAGTTATCGGCGACCTGGCGAGGGAACGTGGACAATATGTCAAAGAATATTCGGCACCCGTTGAAGGAAAAGATGCTGTTTCGTTGATTTACCTGCCATTGGTTCATCACGACCGTGTGATTGGAGTTGTCACGACGCAGAGTTTCAATAAGGATGCCTACACGGAATATCATGTCAATCTTTTAAGAAATTTGGCAACGTACGCTGCGATAGCCCTTGATAATGCGGCTGCCTACCGTCAGCTCAATGCCACACTGAGTGAGCTTCAAACCACACAGCAGCAACTCGTGCAGCAGGAGAAACTGGCCTCACTTGGTCAGCTTACGGCCGGTATTGCTCATGAAATCAAGAACCCGCTCAATTTTGTCAATAACTTTTCGGACTTGTCCATTGAGTTGATTGAAGAAGCAAAAGAAGAGCTGGCTGCAGGCAAAGATCAGTCATCGGAAGCAGTTGCTATCCTGAATGACATAGAGGCTAACCTGAAGAAGATACATGAACATGGCAGCCGGGCTGATTCCATCGTAAAAGCGATGCTGCAACATTCCCGGGGGGGAACAGGCAAAAAGGAACCGACAAATCTGAATGCCGTGATCAGGGAATACACAAACCTGTCGTTTCACGGCATGCGTGCTGCCAAGAACCCTATTAATGTGGACCTGGAATTTGATCTTGATGAATCGATAGGAGAGGTGCCTTTGATTGGCGAAGATTTCAGTCGAGTGATAGTAAATCTGTGTACGAATGCCTTTGATGCGATGCGTGATAAGCTGTCAGCCAATGGATCTCATGATTCGTATAAACCCAAATTGACGATTCGAACTGGTAAACTTGGCGCATGGGTGAATATTGAGATCGAGGACAACGGTCCGGGAATCCCCGATGAACTTAAAGACAAGATCATGCAACCATTTTTTACTACAAAAAAGGGAACACAGGGTACCGGTTTGGGGCTGTCTATCACCAATGACATTATCAAAGTCCACGGGGGTGAGTTAACCATTATATCAAATGGGGATGGCACGACATTTAGTATCAAGCTGCCAATCAGAATGTGATTTTGAGATAAACACTGGAAGAAATCGTCAAAACGATTCGTTTCGGAATCGCAGGGTTATAGCACCCGGATTAATCAGGGTGTTATGGAGTATGGGATAATGCTTAACCGTTTTAACGGTTTATGACGGTCCTGGTACGAGCTTGTATGTGCAAAATCAGCATTTTGGGGGAGCGAGCATGGCTCGGCCACTTATATAATGTCGTTGCGTGATATATGTATTCTTTTCTCATGCCGAACGCACATTAAACTGCAAGGGTATTGGATTTACTCTTTCCAAGATGTTTCAAATAATCTCATTATCAATTAACACCTGGAAAGCATCATTCATAGTCTCTTTTAACGGCCGGTATGTGACCCCTAGTTCCTTATTGCTTTTACTGTTATCAGCCTTCCATGGCAGGTTCACGTTATTACGGATGAATTTCCTGCTAAGAGTCTTATTAACCATTGGACCGATGAGCATCAACAGCCATTTGGGAAGCGGCTTGTTGGGAATCGGGTATTTATCCCCGTATTTCGGTTGTAATACCTGTGCCATTTCCAGGAATGACGAGTTGTGGCCGCTGGTGATATGACGACCTTTCGCTTCCGGTGTAAAGGCAGCCTGGTAGTGAGCCCTGGCGACATCCCGTACGTCAACAATACCGATTCCTATGTTGGGTGCACCGAAGCGTAGTGTTCCATCACCCAGTTGTTTCAGGAGAGTAAAGCTTTCGGATGTTGTGCTAAGTGGATTTAGGGGTGGTCCCATTACTAAACTCGGGTTGATGACTACCAAATTCCATCTCGACTGCTGATCGCAGATTTTCCAGGCTTCCTTCTCGGCAAGTGTTTTAGAATACGAGTAGGGTTGATACTCAAGAGATGCACTCGTGTTCCAGATATCCTCCGTAAACACACCGTTCGGTGTATTCTTCAGATCAGAACAATCGGTATAGATAGCGGCGCAACTGCTCGTCAGGACTATCCGTTTTACCGATTCGGTTTTGTTCGCTTGCTCCAGCACGTTTTTTGTACCTTTCACAGCCGGATCAACCAGGTCTTTTTGAGCATCCTTGAAATTTGAAGTAAATGGAGATGCGGTATGAAAGACCAGCTCGCAATCTTTCATGGCCTCCGCGTAAGAACCGGGCTGAAGCAAATCCGATTTAAAATATTTGATATGCCCCTTCGATTTGGCTGCTATCTTTTCCAGGTGTTCAAGCTTTGATTTATTGTCAGGGTCCCTGACTGCGGCATGCACCGTTAATCCTTCTTCAATGAGTTTCTTTACCAGCCATCCGGCTACGTACCCGGTAGCACCCGTAACCATTACCGGTTTTGATCGATCAATGTGTACCATTTTTATATGTTTTTATGTCTTTATGATATCCAATGTTCATCATAATCAAATGAAAATATACATGGAACATTATGAAGCTGGAATACACATACATTTGGATAATTTGCGGAATAGCACGAATAGCTTTTGATAAAGTGTATAAATATGGGCGGAAATGCAGACGATTTTACAGAGGAAGCGTTGAGTCATGTTAAAAGTGTAGAAATAATTGTTATCCAGAGACCAAGCACAAAGTTGTCATGCATCCTCTAAAACGTACTTCAGCTGCTGGCTCCAGGGATTCAGCAGCGCAAGAAGCCATCAGTAACACCGATTCTGTTTTTACAATCATGCTTCCTCCTGACCCCATATATACGTGACGTTTGATTCAGCACCAGAAGATACCATGCGGAATCCGGTCTATGCATTTTCGGCTCGGGGTTACCTATATGAGTGGATGCCCGTAGTCAAAATTTCTGTTCCTCCGTTCATGCCCGACTGGCCGGGTGGCACCGATCGTGTTGCGATGCTGAAATATCTCATCAGGCACGAGGATCTCTGCCTTCCGAAAATTTATGAGAGGGGGAAGGAAAAACAGATTAATGAGGATATGTTTATGGACCGTTAGTAATCAAGAAATGTTGTTTTTGAGAGTGTCATATGCACAGATATGAGATGTATTTCTGTATTTTGTTGGTTTATAACGCATGATTTTATGGAATTTATTCTGATTATTAACTAACGTAATAAAGAAAAGTAAATACATATTAAGGAATGATTATTTGAAGAAAGTGCAAAAATCAATTGATCATTATATATTAAACGTTAGAAGTAGTCAATCTAATTTAACAAAGATATGTCGATAACAATCAGAGAAGCTCATCCTGAGGATGCCGCAAAGATCATAGCGTATGTTAATGCACTGCTGGAGGAACCGGAGTCGTTTTTAGAACTGTCGAAAGGTGAGTTTACGCTTACCGTCAAGGAGGAGATGAGATTTCTTGAAAACTGCTGGAATTCCCCCAATTCCATTTTTATTGTTGCAGCAGAAGATGAAAAAATCGTCGGTCAGCTTTTATGCAATGGAAACACCCGGGCAAAAGTAAGACATAATGTCGTATTGGGGATGTCTGTAGATCAAAAATACAGGGGCAAGGGGATTGGATCCATACTGATAGAATACGCGATCGACTGGGCAAAGGGAACAAACATTGTGAAAAGGATAGAGCTGCTTGTATTCAAGACAAATAACAGGGCGATTCATTTATACGAGAAGTATGGGTTTGTCAAAGAGGGAGAAAAACAGAAGGCAGTGAGGATAAACGGGGAATATATCAATGAATATATCATGGCCCTGATGGTTTAATCAACGTTTTAATGAGGAAAATACGCGAAATTCAAATCGTAGAACCCATAGATTCACTAAGCTTTTAACCATATGGAAATTAAAGTGATCATTACCGGTGCTACAGGCATGGTAGGAGAAGGAGTGCTGTTTGAATGCCTGGATCATCCGGATGTAAAACAGGTATTGATGGTCAATCGCAGACATTATGAGGCGAAGCATCCCAAGCTGAAAGAATGTATCGTGCCCGATTTCATGGATCTGGATGGAGTGACGGATCAGCTGGCCGGTTATGACGCCTGTTTTTATTGTGCAGGGGTGAGTTCAAGAGGGATGAAAGAGCCGGAATACACGCACATTACGTACGACATCACTATGTATTTTGCCAAAAAACTGGCATCCCTGAATCCCGGTATGATTTTTAATTATGTGTCGGGCAGCTTCACCGACAGTTCAGAAAAAGGAAAGATCATGTGGGCCCGGGTGAAGGGTAAGACCGAAAATGCGTTAATGAGGTTACCGTTCAAAAAAGTGTATAATTTTCGTCCCGCTTTTATGAAACCGACAAAAGGGCAGAAAAACATAAAGTCGTACTATAAATTCAGTGCTGTGTTTTATCCATTAATGCGGCTGTTATTCCCCAACCAGACGTGCACAATGCGTGAGCTCGGACAAGCGATGGTCAACAGCGTTATGCGTGGATATGTCAAACAACTATTGGAAGTAAAAGATGTCAAGTTGTTATCCGGATCTGACAATTACTAACGTATTATATGCAATGATTTGCTTTTTCTAAAAAAGCGGCTCTATACAATGTGATGGCCAATTTCTATCGATTTGTACTTATTATTTGAGTTATAATTTTTCATTCATTATATATTTAACGTTAGTTGTGATAAATACAATTCAAAAGGATATGTCGATAACAATCAGAGAAGCGCGTCCAGAGGATGCTGAAAAGATCATAGCGTACGTAAACGCACTGCTGGAGGAACCGGAGTCGTTTTTGGAGCTGTCGAAAGGCGAGTTTACGATGACCGCCCAGGAGGAGATGAGATTTCTTGAAAACTGTTGGGTATCGCCAAATTCCATTTTTATTATCGCAGTAGAAAATGGAACAATTCTCGGCCAACTCATATGTAACGGTAGCACCCGGGCAAAAGTAAAACATAATGTCGTCCTGGGGATGTCGGTGGATCAAAAATACAGGAACAAGGGGATTGGATCAATGTTAATGGAATACGCGATCGAGTGGGCAAAGGAATCAAAAATCGTGAAAAGAATTGAGCTGTATGTATTCAAAACAAATAGCAGGGCGATTCATTTGTACGAGAAGTATGGATTTGTGATAGAAGGAGAGAAACAGAAGGCTATCAGGATGAATGGGGAATATCTCAATGAATATCTCATGGCCCGGATGGTTTAATCAACTTTTTAAGAGGGAAAATCAAAATCCAAATCCCGGGAATCCTGAGACTCGTTCGGGCACGGTCTGAGGATCAGGCTGGTTTAAGTATTAAAAGCCATGAAAGAGATTTATGGGGTCGGGTGGCTGCTCTTTGCAGAGTGGTTCACAGGCATCGGATGGAGCTCTTACTAATTGAATAATGCCGAATCTAACCAAGGATGTGTGGCTATATAATTCATAATCCATTCATAAAATTGGGCCAAAATGAAGATCACTAGCGAGATTAAAGATCGTTAAGGCATTCATTGAAGCAATCAACCAACAAGATATTGCCAGGCTTTCTAGCCTGATGACAACGGATCACACGTTTATCGACTCAGGAGGGAAAAGAGTGACCGGACGTGACGTCATGATTTCCGGCTGGAACGAATACTTCAGGATGTTCCCCGATTACAAGATCCATGTCGGAAAGATGCTGGGAGATGAAGATCTTGTCGCGGTTTTTGGGTCAGCTTCCGGAACCTATAACGGCAAACGTGGACTGATACCTGAAAACCGGATTGAAATGCCGGCTGCCTGGATGGCCGTTGTAACGGGCGGCAAAATCAAGCTATGGCAGGTCTATGCCGATTGGACAGAAGGTCAGAAAATAATCGGAGAGGACAAGGAGGCTTCTTCTGACATGGAAGAGATTAATTGGCGCATATTCTAATAAGCGTTATCGTTCGAATCAAAGCTATGGATGAAAAAGTAAAAGGCTACCTTGACCGGCTGCCGGCGCCACAGAGAGAAATATGTAACAAAGTCCGGGATATCATCATAAAAACATTCCCGGACATCGGCGAGACGTTTAAAAACGGGGTCCCCTGGTATAACGACAAATATTACATTGTCGAGTTGAAGGATCATGTGAATATAGGCTTCTCCGTACTTGGATTATCTCCTGATGAAATGAAACTGTTTGAGGGTAACGGCAGATTTATGCGGCATATCAAGATACATTCATCTGATGAAGTGGATGAAGAAAGGATTACTTCGTTGCTTAAAGTCGTGAAACAGCAGTGTTAAAACGATGACACCAAAGTTTTGGAATGCGAGGATAACGAAGGAGGAGAGATGAGAATCATTTTTGGCATATTTATCATTCTCCATGGGCTGGTTCACCTTTTGTATTTTGGGCAAAGCCTGAGATTCTTCGAACTACAACCCGGCATGACCTGGCCCGATGGGTCATGGTTTCTTTCAAAATTCCTGAGTGCTCAGGCAATGCGGATGTTTTTTGCAGTCCTTTGCATAATAGTTGCTGCCGGATTCATCCTTTCCGGTATTGGTCTTCTTTTTTCAATTGGGCGATGGCGTACATTGCTGGTCACAACAACGGCGTTGTCATTGCTCACTTTTGTTCTTGCCTGGAATAGTCAATTGCAAAACCTGGATGATCAGGGCGGATACAGTGTACTGATCAACATCATGATTTTGGCAGGCACCTTCATCTAAAGGAAATTATTTGATTTTGAGCATGTAGGTTTTTCCAGAGATCAGAACCGGTCGTGGGGGAAACGAACGGTCTTTTGATAATGGAATTTTATGCTTTTTATTGGTAAGCTCCCGTAAGATTTTACTTAAGCAGGAGTATGATATTAAGATGATGAGGTGTGCCCTTGGATGCTAGTATGACCGGAGAGTCTGTACAATTAACCCAAAGATCAACCTTTGTGAGCGTGCTTGCCTGGATATATATCGTGATCGGCGGCTTGGGCACATTCATCACGTTCCTGGAATTCGTCGTATTTCAATTTCTTATACCTGCAAATACCCGGTCTGAATTAATGATGCAGATGAATCAGACTAGCGGATACCCTGAACTTCTGAAAGAAATGCTAAATCATATAGGTTTTTTCCTGTTGTTTTTTATGCTGATATCAGCTGCCATCGTTGTCTCTGCCATAGCTTTGTTGAAAAGAAAGAATTGGGCGAGAATAGTTTTTTTAGTTCTCATGACAGTTTCAGTGCTTTGGAACATCATCGCTCTTGCCATTCGTTTTTTTATTGGGAATTCGGGTGTTGATGCAATGCCTACGCAATTTCATGGTGTGATGGTGATCATAAATATTTTTTCCATCGTTCTGGCCGTAGGTTTTACCGCGTTATTCATTGTGGCCATAATCAAACTGAGCTCTGATGATGCGAGGAAGGAATTTGGTCTGGCTGACGCACCGGTCCAAGAGCCCGTTTAACGATTCTTGTGCAGACATGATCGATGAAGATGGTATTTTTCAGGTTTTCCCATTAATATCTGATTAACAAATCTAAGTTTATCCCACTTTTTGAGAATAGGTCGATATCCTGTGATCTTGGGATACGATCTGGTGGGATGTATAAAATGGCAACGAGAGATACCCAAAATGGAAGAAACGAATGAGAGATCTTTACAGGAACGAATCGAGCGCCTTGAAGCCATCGTAGCCGAACTCCAGGATACACTCAGGAAGCAGGAGAAAGAATCCGGACGAAGAGAAAAGAGAGGGATGGATAGATCAACAAAGATATCCGGGGAAAAACTCACCGGATACCCTGTTGCAAAGGTTAAATCATCCTCCTCTTCAGCTCCGAAAAAAGAGTGGTCTTTTGGACTTCCCGAAGGCATGCGAAGCGGTGAGTTTTGGCTCAACAAGGTCGGAATCGCGTTGCTTTTGTTCGGCGTTGCCTTCCTGTTTAAATACTCCATCGACCAGGGATGGCTGACACCGGCGGTTCGGGTCGCGTTTGGTATCCTTCTTGGGATTGGCCTGGTCGTTGCTGGCCTTCGTATTCCGGAAGAACGCAGGCAGTTTCGACAGGTACTGATTGGCGGCGGGATTGCAACCTTTTACATCACGGGTTTTGCCGCGTTTCAGTTGCTTCACATCATTTCTCATCCCGTTGCTTTTTTGTTTATGGTTCTTGTAACAGCCTTGTCATTTGCTTTTTCCCTGAGACAGGAAGGAGTGGTGCTTGCACTCATTGGAGTCATCGGCGGATTGGGTACACCGTTTTTGCTGTATACGGGATCGGGAAGCCTGCCCGGTCTTGTAGTATACACCTGTCTGGTAATAGCCGGAGCTGTTGCCATCTTCTTTTTTATGGGGTGGCGTTCTCTCTTACTGACAACCGTTGCTGGCGGCTGGCTGGTGTTCATTGTGGCTCTGTTTAATGCTCATTCCGCCGAACCATCGGATCAGTGGTCCCTCCAATTGGGACTCCTTTTTTTCTGGCTGGCTTTTGGGGTGTTGCCCCTTGTACGCGAATTCATATGGAACAAAAATCTGATAAAATGGAATGATCCCTTTTCTGATGACGAACCGATCGTCTCCGGGAATGAAATAACCCGGCACCGCTACCTTCATGTTCTGACGGTATCGACGCCGGTCATCGTTTTTGGTATATCCATGCAGGTATGGTCGCTCTCCGAACACACCTGGGGATGGGTTGCCATGATGGCTGCTATCGGTTATGGTCTCATCTCGTGGGGATCAACCCGGCAGAGTTTCATCAGGAATCTGTCGTACACTCATGCCCTGGTGGCTGTCATTTTTCTGACGTACTCATTCTATTTGCTGCTATATGGCAATCTCCTCCTGTTTACCCTGGCCGTGGAGGCGGGGGCCCTACATCTGCTGGCGAACCGTTTGTCCGACAAATGGATAACCATCGCGGCCCATATCCTGTTTGGTATTGTAGGATTCTGGCTTGTCCAAAGGCTGTTTGACGAACCGGTCGAAGGAAGATTCATTCTGAATGTGAGGGCCGTTACCGATCTTTGGGTTATCGGCATTGGATCTATTATCACCATCTTTTACCTGTCAGGTGATGAGAAGAAGGTCTATTTCCTTTTCATACATATTGCTATTCTGGGATGGTTTCTGCGTGAGTTATCCTCCATTCCGCACGGGCAGGGGTATGTGACGATTGCATGGGGAATTTATTCAGTCATCCTGCTAATTCTGGCACTTCGTCTGAATGATGGCTGGATGCGTGGAACGGCGATGGTTACCCTGTTTATAGTCGTAGGCAAGCTGTTCCTCGTGGATCTTGTCCAGCTCGAAACCATCTGGCGGGTGTTGCTTTTTCTCGGCTTCGGCGGATTGTTCCTGGTTCTCAGCTACTACTTCCGGACCTTGTGGAGATCGAATAATTCTTCATCAGATAGAGGTGATTCTTCCACTTTAATAGGCGGCTCGAAGTGACACCGACAGGACATTTCGTTTGTAGTCAATTCTTAGGCAGAACCACATTGTCATAATATTAAGTATTGCGATTAATTAATTGATTTTTCTACAATTATTTCAATTTATTTATAGGTATTTATTCTCATTAAATAATACTGCGGGAAGTTGACGTAAATGAGGATTAGCGCAGTATGTTGGCGCTTCAATAATAAGAGAGGGTAACATGTATGCTGTTAGGAAATGTACTTGTGCGCCTGTATTAATTCTTTTTTCCCTTGCCATACTTCATAACGTCGGAATGGCACAATCTGTGCCCAGGTTCGAACCATCCGGGTGTCCTTTCAAATACAGCGGAAATCAGGATCAGATACAGTGTGGATACCTGGTGGTTCCGGAAAACAGGAGCTTTCCGGAACGAAAAACATTGCGTCTTGCAGTGGCTATTGTCAAAAGCATAAGTCCTGTCCTTAAACCGGATCCCATAGTTTTCTTAAGCGGTGGACCCGGTGATAAAAATCTCGAGCTCTTGCCGTAACTATCTCACCGATCCATTTTGGAGTAAATACCGGAAAAAACACGATCTGATCTTTTTCGACCAGCGAGGTACCGGCTACTCCGATCCCCTTTTTTGTTCGGATCTGGATATAGCATTGAACTTAAAGATCTTGTCAATATCCTCGAAGTCAAAATTAGACTCACTAATGGCACAAGCCGTTAGGGGATGTCGGAACAAAATGCTTGAGAAAGGGGTCGATCTTTCGGTTTATAACAGCGCTGCCAGTGCGCAGGATGTCAAGGACCTGACGCACGCCCTAGGATATAAAAAAGTCAATTTATTTGGCGTCTCCTATGGAACACGGCTGGCTCTGACCATCATGCGTGATATCCCCGATATTGTCAGAAGCGTGATTCTCGATTCAGCGCTCCCTCCGAATGTCCGAGTGGATGTTGATGGGCCTTGGCGTCTTGACCGGTCGCTTAACCTGATTTTCAGTCAGTGTGAGGCAGACAAACAATGCCGCAGAACATTCCCCCATTTGAGGAAGGATTTCGACTCAACGCTGGTCGAACTTGATAAACATCCGCTTGTGTTGCCAATGGACGATACCACGAGATTTCCGGATGGCGTCATTAATCTTGATGGCTCTGTGCTTGCCGGCGGCGTTTTCAAGGGATTATATCACCGGGACTTTATACCTTTTTTCCCATTGCTAATCAGGGAGGCAAAACACCGCAACAAAGAGGTTCTTGCTGCTGTCGCCAATCGGTTAGTGATGGTCCCTCATATTGAAAGTGCCGGAGATTATTTAGCTGTACATTGCTATGAGGCCTTTCCATTTGAATCGGATGAACAAATGAAGACCGCTGAAGATGAGCATCCGGAATTATCACCCTATTATAAACTGAATTTCATATCGCTTATGTGCAAAAACTGGAACCAGGCATATGCCGATTCCGCAGAGTTTCAACCCGTCCGGAGCGATATTCCAACTCTCATCCTTGCAGGGGAATTTGATCCTATAACGCCGCCCCGTTACGGAAAGCTGGCAGCAAAGACCCTTCCGAACAGCACATTTGTCTGAGTGCGGGGCGAAGGTCATGGCGTAGCGCCCTTCACACCATGTACCCGTTCACTGTTAACGAAATTCATCGACAACCCGCGTGCCCGTCTGGACACCGGGTGCACAGACAGTATCAAAGCCGTTAGTTTTGTTGCCGATGTTCATATAAACGGCGGCCTTATCAGGCACATTCAGAATTTACAGAAGCACAGGGGCCTGCCGTTATACCTGGGCATTGGAATCGGACTATTATTGATGCTGTCCACAATCCTTGTCTGGCCGTTTCTTGCACTACGACACCGAAATCAAAATCCTCAAACCCACAAAGCAGCGATATGGATTGCCGGATCAGCATCGGTAATTATCCTGCTTTTTCTAATTATCCTTACAATTGCCGTCATCACAACAGCATCGAAACAACCGTTGATGCTGGCTTTCGGGGTTCCGGGTTCGTACGCGTGGATTTTTGGGTTACCTTGGCTCGGACTGTTATTTACGGCGGGGATGTTGATACAAACGTATCGATCCTGGCAGGGGAAGTGGTGGAGTCGCCTGCATCGCCTGCACGGCATCTGTAGTATTTATCTTTATATGGGGTCTTTGGAAATAGGAGGTGACGATCAAATGAATTATAAGCTCCAGGGAAGCACGGGATTTATCATTTCACTTTTTGCCATTCTCCTATTTTGTGCCAGTTCAAGTGCCGTTGCTCCGGATAAAACAGATTTTATTCTTCACATATCAGTCATGATCGGAGGAGTGGCGATAGGATGGATTATCGGGATGCTCGCCTCTCCATATGGCAGGGAAGAGAAGGAGCAATTTTCTACCATTGTAAAAGGAGTAACCGTATTCTTTTCCGGTTATGTGCTGGCAAAGATAGATCCGATCATTACGACATTGCTGAAACCGGAAGCTTTTCTGAAACCGGTGGCTGCCTTTCGGGCAATAGCCTTTGTACCTCGCTTTTATTGGCCATGCTGATAACCTTTATTTATCGTAAATATGCACGATGACATCTATTATCTCCATCGCGAAGTAGGAGCCTCTTGGTTTTCACAAGAAGGGGTGTAGCTGCGTGATAAAAAACGCCATCCCACAAATCGGAGATGGCGATTGATGAAAAGAGAATTACTGTTGAAGCAATATTGCTTCTCAACCTTCCAGAGGCATTTTCTTGAAACGAAGATCCTCCCAGGGACCGCCATCTTTGAACAGCTCCGGCTCCAGCGTCTTAGCCCGTGGATCCTCGGCCATGCTCTGCTGAATTACCATCCAGCGAGGATAGGGAATACCCGGATCCGACACGTTGTCGAGTTCGCTGATCTCCTCCGGTGTCAGCTTAAGATCCACTGCTTTGATGTTATCTTCCAGATGCTCATGACTACGTGCCGCAATCAGCACGCTGCTGATGTTTTCGCGGGACAAGGTCCATGCCAGTGCAGTTCTTGCCGGACTAACGTCATGACGCGAGGCCACTTTCTTCAATATTTCCACAATTTCGAATCCCTTGTTGGTATCAAACGGTACGAACTGGCCAGCCTCGGCAAAACGGCTTCCTTTGGGCGGCGGATTGCCACGATCGTATTTGCCGGACAGAAAACCTCCTGCCAGAGGACTCCACACAATGATGCCGATGTTGTGATATTTCGCAAACGACATAAACTCGTGCTCCAGACCCCGGCCGACGAGACTGTAATACATCTGTGCCGTAATATACTTCTCGAGTCCCAGACGTTCCTGCATTCCAAGTGCCGTAGCTGCCTGCCAGGACATGTAGTTGCTGAGTCCAATGTATCTGACCTTTCCCTGGCGCACAAGATCGTCAAAAGCCCGCAATGTTTCTTCGAGCGGGGTGTAAGGGTCCCAACTGTGAACCTGGTAGAGATCGATATAATCGGTTTGCAAACGGCGCAGACTTGTTTCGACCTCGCGCATGATGTTAACACGTGTAGCTCCGCTGTGGTTGATGTTGTCATCCATCGGCAGGCGAAACTTGGTTGATAGTACAATCTCATCACGAATTCCCTTAAGCGCATTGCCCAGCAGGGTTTCGCTTTCCCCAAGGCTGTATACATCAGCAGTATCGATATAGTTGATGCCATGGTCCATTGCAAAATTAACCATCGCGGTAGTCGCTTTTTGATCAAGACCTCCCATCTGCATGGCCTTGCCGAATTGCATAGTGCCAAGACCCACTTCACTCACAATCAATCCACTATTTCCAAGTTTTCGGTAATTCATTAATAATATTCCGTTGTTTGATGTTTTGAAGTTCCAATTATGAAAGTCAGTTGGATTAACAAAAAATCGAATTCTTCGTTCCGGAACCTGGCAGATTGAAAATTTGTCGTCCTGTGGAGCCACGGAGTGCAATGTGTAAAAACAGATAGTTGTCTCAAATCATAAGACGACGCAGCCTTTACGGCTCCCACTGGAAATACAAGCTGTAATGGTATGTTTCGATTTAGGAAATTGCCGACGGTATTTGTTCGATAGATCAAGAAGATATGTTGTTGCCGGACTTGTACGGGAAAAAAGTAACAGCCTGTTTAGATAAATCTCCCCTCATCCGTTTCTAGTAGTAAAAAAGCTATACAAGCCTATAAATAATCCATTATTTGTGAAAATATGGATCTTCGTGTTTTGCAGCAGACCGAAAACACTTTCTATTCTGGCACGTAACGATCGTCATTCCCATATGGATAATTCGCCGGTTTAACATTATGGATTGAGCCACAGATTGACATTTTGGCGTTTGGAATCAGTTGTTGCTGTTGATCTCCTCCTTTGATGGAGGACTAAGATGGGTGTTGCCAGCGTCTCATCAATCCCGGATTGGAATTAAAGTGAACTGCAGTGTTGACATACCCTATAAATCCTTTCCAGTTCACAGAATTATATTCAGGTTGTTTATATTGCCATGGAACCAGATTTTCATGCATAAACAAAAATGGCTGAGAAACCCACCTCAAACTTAAACGAGTACGCCACGCCGGAACATGCATTGGCTTATTTAGCAGGGGCCGATAAAATTCCACATCGCACGGAAGGTGAGGCGGTAATTCTGGAACTTCTGCCGGAAGAGGCCGGCCGTATCCTCGATCTCGGTTGTGGGGACGGTCGACTGCTCGCATTGGCGAAACTTGCCTTGCCGAAAAGCCAGGGGATAGCTCTGGATTTTTCAGAGACGATGCTGGATGCCGCCCGTTCCCGCTTTGCAAATGATGATACGGTTTCCATCGTAGAACATAATCTAAACGACCCGCTCCCGGAACTGGGTGCCTTCGATGTTGTTTTATCGAGCTTCGCTATTCATCATCTCAATGACAAGCGCAAGTACGGACTCTACGAGGAAGTCTACCACATGCTTCAGCCGGACGGGATCTTTTGCAACCTGGAGCATGTGACTTCTCCGACACAGAAACTTCATGACGATTTTTACGAGGCGCTGGGATCATCCATAAAAGTAGAAGATCCGTCGAATCAGTGTGTCAGTGTTGAAGAGCAGATTCACTGGCTTCAGGAAATCGGGTATGGTGATGTCGACTGCTACTGGAAATGGAGGGAATTGGCGTTGTTGGTCGGCGTGAAGAAGGTTGCTGTTGATCGTTGATTGCGGCGGCTTGATTTTCTGTTGATGCATGCGCTGCTTTCGATTACTTTAAAAAGGCAAAAGTATAAAACAGCCTGATTAACAGGGAAGTATTTATGAAAGCAAAGAAAGTTAATGCACCCGGCCTCACTCGTATTCCGGCGTTCTGTCATGCGGTGGTTGCCGGAGATTTTATCTATGTATCGGGAACATTGGGTACCGAACCAGGTTCCAGAGATCTTGTTGAGGGCGGTACAGGACCGGAAACCGACCAGGCAATGAAGAATATTGGGATCATCCTCGAGGAATGCGGTGCTTCGCTGTCCGATCTCATAAAGGTGGATGTTTTCCTGGCCGATATCCAGGCTTTCTCAGAAATGAATGAGGCCTATATCGGGGTCGTGGGCGATGATCCGCCGGCACGCATCACTGTAGGCCGAGCGGAACTGGCAATGGGCGCTGCTGTAGAGATTGATGCCATTGCCTATAAGCCGCAGGCGTAGGGAAGGTTACACAGGCTGGCTCAAATTTAAATCAAACCGATATCACAAAAGGAGAAAGGACAGATATGGATCAGAAATCATTTACTTGTACAATCGCCCCGTGGCTTTCAGTTGGAAGCGGGAAGAAAGCGATTGAGTTTTATAAGGATGCATTTGGAGCAAATGAAGTGTACCACCTGGATGGTCCGGATGACACAGTGGTATCGAGGTTATCGGTCAATGGTGCCGAATTCTGGTTGAGTGATGATCCCAAGGCGAAGCCGCCTCTTGACAGTTTTATAAGGCTAATCCTGACTGTAAAGGATCCCGATACGGTTTTTGAAAGTGCGCTGGCCGCGGGTGCTACAAAAGTATATGATGTAGCAGAAGAGCATGGCTGGAGAATTGGACGTATGATCGATCCTTTTGGTCATCATTGGGAGATTGGTTGTCAGACTGACGCATGAGGTGGATCCCTACCTCGCCCAAACACCTCTTCATATAGGAATGGAGAGGGGCTATCTTGCATGGTCCTTTTGAATTCTCGCTTCCTCGCAGCGTGGAATCAGCCCCGTTGCGTCTATTGCCTTCCAGAAAATCCAAGTGACAAATTACACAGGGATTCCATCAGGACAATGGGCGTGACAAGACAGGAGCCGTTGTCACGAGGCTATGGGATCTACGATAGATCGATGGACCGAAAGATCGATTTATGAAGTATGGCATATGGTAAAAATCGCAGATCAAAAATCGGTCCATCGGTTCATCGCAAATCAAACTGGACCTAACCCCAACCCCTCTCCATATACTAATGGAGAGGGGCTAGTATTAATTTTTGTCCGCGTTCGATTCTTTGATGATGTCACATGAGAGCGATTAACTGGTTTTCCCATTCTTCTCCCGGTCGATAGCCTCGACGGCACATACCGCAGCCATGTTGACGATGGCGTCCACATCGCAACCCTGCTGAAGAACATGAACCGGTTTCTTCATTCCCATCAGGATGGGGCCGAGCAGGGAGGCATCTCCAATTTTCTTCATTAGCTTGTAAGCAATGTTTCCGGAGTTTAGATCCGGGAAGATGAGAGTATTTACCCCATTTTTAAGGGATGAAAACGGATAAACATCTTCAAGCATGTCCGGCGAAAGTGCGACGTCAGCCTGGACCTCGCCGTCGATAATCAAATCGGGATCAAGTTTACGAGCAATTTTGACCGCCTCCTGAACCTTAGATGATTGTGGCAGCCGGGTGTCTCCGAAATTACTGAATGAGAGCATCGCGATACGGGGTTCCAGGTTGAAGCGTCTGACGACTTCGGCCGTCATCACGGCAATTTCGGCGAGTTCGTCGGCATTCGGATCTATGTTAACGGTCGTGTCCGCAAAGAAGTAGGTCTCGCGTTTCGTCATAACAAGGTAGAGTCCCGCGACCCTGTTTCTGCCTTCGGCCATGCCGATCACCTGTAGAGACGGTTTGATCGTGCTTGAATAGGATTGTGTGAGTCCGGAGACCATGCCGTCTGCATCGTTCATATGCACCATCATAACACCCAGGTAGTTCGGCCTTTTCATGTATCTTGCGGCTTCGGCACGGGTCATGCCTTTACGCTGGCGCAGGGCAAACATCGCTTCGATATATTCACTATGTTTTCCAAATTCCGCCGGATCAATAATCTCCATATTGTTAAGGTCGATTTTCAGCTCGGCAGCCTTTTCTTCAATGTGCGAATGATTTCCCAGAAGGACCGGCTTTGCGATATCTTCATCTACAATAATCTGGGCGGCACGCAATATCTTGGACTCTTCTCCTTCAGGAAACACAATGCGTTTTCCACTGTGTTGTGATTTGATGATTGCTGTTCGAACGATCTCCCGTGTAATACCCATCCGTTCTTCGAGTTGAAAGACGTACTTATCCCAGTCGTCAATCTTCTTTCTAGCCACGCCCGTCTCTATTGCCGCCTTGGCCACAGCCGGGGCGACTTTGGTAATGACTCTTGCATCGAAGGGTTTGGGGATGATGTATTCCCGTCCAAATTCCAGTTGAATCCCGCCATATGCCTTTCTCACGGAATCGGGAACCTGCTCCTTCGCCAAGGTAGCGAGCGCTTTAACGGCGGCGACTTTCATCTCCTCATTAATTGTTTTTGCCCGTACATCAAGTGCTCCCCGGAAGATGAAAGGAAATCCGAGCACATTGTTGACCTGATTCGGATAATCGCTTCTGCCTGTTGCCATGATGACATCTTTACGGGCATCAACAGCATCTTCATATTCGATCTCTGGATCGGGATTGGCCATGGCAAACACGATCGGGTTATCCGCCATGGAACGAAGCATGTCTTTGGAGACCACATTAGCAATCGAGAGTCCTATGAAAACGTCGGCTCCCTTTAAAGCATCAGCCAGGGTACGGGCATCAGTTTCCCGGGCAAATTCCTTTTTATAGGAATTCATCCCTTTTGTGCGTCCTTTATAGATAACTCCCGTTGAATCGCACATGATGACATTCTCAGGACTGGCTCCAAGACTGATATAAAGCCTGGTACATGCGATGGCTGCGGCCCCGGCACCATTAACGACAATGCATACCTTTGAAATATCTTTTCCGGCCACTTCAACCGCATTAATGAGCGCCGCCGCACTAATGATGGCGGTGCCATGCTGATCGTCATGAAATACGGGGATATTCATCTTCTCTTTCAAGGCCTTTTCGACGATGAAGCAATCCGGCGACTTGATGTCTTCCAGGTTAATCCCACCGAATGTTGGTTCTAGTGCCTGGGCAACGGCAATAATCTCTTCCGGGGTCTTGGCATTGATCTCAATATCGAAGACGTCGATATCAGCAAATCTCTTAAACAGTACACCTTTCCCCTCCATGACCGGCTTGCCGGCCAGTGGCCCGATATTCCCGAGTCCCAAAACAGCTGTTCCGTTGGAAAGGACGGCCACCAGGTTCCCTTTTGAGGTATACTCGTATGCGGCCTCCGGATCTTTGTCTATCACCCTGCATATTTCCGCGACTCCGGGCGTATATGCCAGGGAAAGATCTCTTTGTGTCACACATGGTTTGGTGGCAACAACTTCAACTTTGCCCTTCCTGCCGCTTGAATGGTATTTAAGGACATCGTCTAATCGAATTTTCATGGGATCTACTCCTTTTTTATAACTTTTCCACAGGACCCAGATTTACGGATTATTATCACTGTATGATCAACCAGTAAAGGAGTGTTCGTGAAATGATTCGCTATTCTGTAAATGAGGTTCATGTCACTAAATTCCCTGCTTCCATTCTACAAAAGCATAAGAGGGTTTCAACTACTATTTATACCCGCCTAAAAATAGAAAATTAAGTTTTGAAATCAGACAAAAAACACTGCATTTAAAAATATTCCTTCATTTTGATGACTTGCAGATTTTAGCAAGATGTTTTTTTGTGATCAGGATAGTTTCACTGATTGGTCACTGTTATTTTGTGACAAGTCAATAAGCGTGTTTTATATCCGGGATCACTAACTTCAAATACACCATGGAAATAACGTATAAAATCAATCATCCAATATCCAATGAGCAATTTGTCGAATTGCTGATCAAATCAACGCTCGGTGAACGTCGCCCGATCGACGACCGGGCTTGCATGGAAGGAATGTTGAAAAACAGCAATCTGATGGTGACTGCCTGGAATGGTGAAACCCTTGTCGGCATCGCACGCTCTATGACCGATTTCCATTACGCATGTTATCTTTCCGATCTGGCGGTTGACAAAAATTACCAGGGGAAGGGCATAGGAAAGAGATTGCAATCGCTGACACAGGAACAACTGGGACCCAAGTGTAAACTGATACTGATCGCGGCACCGGCCGCCAACACCTACTATGGGCACATCGGATTTACGAATAATCCACGATGTTGGATATTGAGTCGCGATCAGAGAATAGCCAAATAGAGATCATGTTCACGACCCGGCCAGGTTGGTGTACTGAAGCTGGGCATTCAGCAAATTCTGCAGGGCGTCTTGATAATTCTGCTGGTCGTTACTGTATTGGATCTCTGTATTCAGAAGCTCCTCAAGTGGGATTAATCCTAAATTATATCTCTTTTGTTGCATGGATAACTTCTGTTCGGTCAGGGTCATGTCCGATTTAAGTATCAAGGCTTTACGCATGGCAATGTCAATGTTTCGACGGGCAATGGTTTCCTGTTCAGGAAATTGTTGTTTGAAATTTTGAATCTGGTTTTGCAGTTCTTTTTGTTTGATCGACAAATTTTGGGACTCCGCACTCTTTTGTAAACCATCAAAAATCGGCAGGCTCAGGTTCAGGCCGATGTAACTGCTTCCGTACCAGTTTTGTGAATTCGTCAGAACAAGCCGGTCATTGAAATACTGAGAGCCGATGAAAACATAGGCACTCAATGTCGGCAGATAATTTCTATGGTTCTCGATGATATTTTTCTCGTTCAGATTCTGCTGAATTTGTAATGACTTAAACTCCGGAATCGAATTGATATTCGGCGAGGTACTATTGATAAACGATGAATTGGCAGAGACTGATTGTATGAGGGATGAGTCACTCAAACTCAGGCGTTGTGAAGGAGGGAATCCAATATCCAGTTTAAGCTGCGCCAGGCTGTTGATGTAGTCCAGGCTGTCTGCAGTGACCTGTTGTTTTTGATTCTGATACTTAACGTTGATCTGGTGATAATTGAATGAATTGATTTGCTTATTTTTCAAACGGGACTGGCTGATATCCAACAACTTATGATAATTATGTAGATTTATTATAGTAAGATTCGACTTCTCCCGAGCCAACAGCGCCGTATAGTAGTCCTGCCGTATCAGCAACTCGGTATTCTTTTTATGCAGGGTTACCTGGTTCTCTACCAGATGCTCATTAACCTTAGATGTCTGAATGGAGGAGATCAGTGACGGATCAAATATTTCCTGTTCAGCCTTGATCCCGGCGTTGATATCGTTTTTGGAACCAAACTTAACCCTGATGTTCTCTCCGGGCTTACCTATGATGGCGCCGGGCAGGATAGTTGTCGGCAATTTCAGGTAATTGCGATAATCGGCGGTTGCCGTGATTTGTGGTAAATAGCGACGGATCTGCCTTTTCGTCTCGTTCTGAGAATAAGTGATGTCCAGGCGGGCATTTATCATATCCGTTCGATGTTTGATTCCGTATGTTATGGCTTGATTCAGGCTCATGGTTGTCACGGAATTCTGCGCCTGCGTCGTCAGTGGAAAAACCGTTAACAACAGTAGAAGAGATATGAATCCTAAGTGAAATCTGTGGTTATGCATGGGAGATCGTTTATGCTCTGAAAATTCTGGCCGGTTCAACTTTGCGAACCCGCCGGGATGCGAATAGCGAACCCGATAGCGAAATGATCAGTGTGATGATGAAAAAGACAACCCACTCCAACAGCGTGTAGTGATATCGAACACCGGCATTTTGAATACCTTGACGAAATCCTTCCATCAGTACTCCTGCGATGGCAAATCCAATGGTGGCGATTATCAGCGCCTGTATCACGATCAGTTTGGTGATATAGCCATTCTTTGCGCCTATCGCTTTCATTGTTGCATAATCCTTAAGCCGGTCTATGGCAGACGAATAGAGTGTTAACCCGATTATGACGATACCAGAGATGACGGCAAAAAGAATCAATGTTCCAATCGAGGCACCGATTCCACTTGATGAAAGGATACTTCCGACCGTCGATGAAGAGAATGCCTTTGACGGCCATGCCCGCACTCCGGTGATTGTCCTGTTAATTCTATGAACAACCTCATTGACAGAGTCGGGATTGGTCACATTTACGAGGTAGGCACTCACTTTGTTGGGAGGAAACTTTCCAAGGTATCGGGCTCGGCCGAGTGTCGTGAAAACGTAATTGGAACCAAACCCGCGGGCACCATTAGTCAGCATGTTTAATTGAACAAGTTTTCCGCCGATTTCCAGCTTGTCTCCGAATTTTAATCCTTTCAAACTTTGGATATCAAACTTATCTGCTGAAACAGAACCTTCCTGCATCAGGGCTTTATCAGTCCCCTTGTAGATATTCCAAGGGCCTCCAACGAAATAGGGGGGCTCTGAGCCAATCAGTACTACTGGCGAGGTGTTCCCACTTTCCGTCTTAAGCACGGAGGCAGCAACAACGAGCGGATAGACATTTTTTACACCTTCGATGGAATGTAATTCGTTTCCTATACGCACATCCAGATCGGACAGCCGGTTGACATCGGTCACCGAGTGATCAACTACCCAGACATTCACACCGGAATGATTGATAAGTCCCGACATGGTTCCGGTGAGAAAAACAAAAATTCCACTTTGCTGGCCAATCAGAAAGATTGCCACGATAACACCTAAAATCGCACCAATCGATTTTGGTTTGTCGTACATCATAAATCGCCAGGCTGTTCTGAGCATCGTTCTATTGGCTTATTTGGATGAATGCATTGACGCGCGATCCGATCAGGACCGGTTTATGCGTGAGCAGGGCGATTGTCACTTTACGAACTCTTCGGTCTTCGAAATCCGAAGGCTGATCTGAGAAAATGGATTTTTTGCTGAGGGCAGGGGCCATGTACACAATTTTTCCGGTTGCCACGGTGTCCTGTTGCGCATACAGGCTAATCTTCGCTTTTTGTCCGAGCTTTAGCCTTTGGGCAAACAACTCGTCGACCTCCGCTTTCACTGCCAGCGGACCGGAAGGTGCAAAATCACCGAATGTCTGATACGCTTTGACATATGATCCCTGGTTTATATCCATGTTGAGTATGGTACCGTTGCTCAACGCCCGGATAAATCTGCGGCCGAGATCGACTCGCGCCTGGTCCAGTTCAGCCTGTAATTCACGCTGCCGGCTCTGTTCGGACAAAAGCTGATCGTTGAGCTCCTGCAGCTTGCTGGAGGCCTGGTCGTAAGCCAGCCGGGCGTCATCGACATTTTGTCCTGACTCCGCCTGGTTTTCATATGCTTTCTTCAGCCGTTCGTAATACTGTTTCTTATTTTTATAGGTTGTTTCAGCAGCATCCACCTGGGCTTTCACGGATCTTATCGACAATCTCTGGGTCTCGCCCTGAGCTTCCAACTGTTTGACCTTATATCTTTGTTCGGCGTGATTTAAAATAAGTATGGTATCTCCTTTGGCCAGCGTATCACCCTCCTGTGCAACTTTCCTGATGACAATCCCGTCCACTTCCGAGCTTAGCTGAATCATGTCTTTAAGCGGTTCGATCCTTCCAAATCCAGAAACCATGCTTATGCTGGCTGTATTCACAGCAGTCGTGTCGGGGACAGATTGCTTCTGATTACTCTTGCCGCAGGAACTCAAAAAAAGGAACAGGCTACCAGCTATCCATAGCCTGAGGATCAGTTCCGGTCTTTGTGTAATGATGTTCATACTCATATCAGTTTTGAATCATACCGTTTTCCAGTTCGATGATTTTGTCTGCGTAGTCTTTGAGACGAATATCATGGGTGACGCAGATCAGGGCCTTATCACGTTCTTTTGCCAGTTCCTTCAGTTCGCCCATCACGATTTCAATATTTTTGTGGTCGAGTGACGCCGTTGGCTCATCACACAGGATGAGCGGGGGATCCGTGACCAGGGCACGGGCGATGGCAACCCGTTGCTGCTGTCCTCCTGACAATTCTTTGGGTTTGAAATGGAGTCTGTCGGTCATCCCGACCATATCCAAAGCATCTTCGGCTTTATTCCTGGCTTCCTTTTCATCAATGCTCATCAACTGAAGAGGGAAAAGAACGTTTTCGAGAGCGGTCAAAGGAGCGATAAGATTAATGCCCTGAAAAACGAAACCGATGTTGTTGAGCCTCAGCTCGGATAACTCATCATCACTTAAGTCATTGGTGCAGATATTATTGACAAATACTTTCCCGTCTGTTGGATAGATGACGCATCCTAATAATGATAGCAGCGTAGTTTTGCCGGACCCGGACGGACCCAGGACCAGTAAGAGTTCATTGCGATGCACGGAAATGCTCGTATGAGACAATGCCTGTACAATAGTATCGCCACTTTTAAATTCTTTCGTGACATCCTGTAATTCCGCAACAACTCTGCCCATATTGAGATGGCCTGAATTTTCTGATGTTCAAAGTGAATAACCAATGATAGGTGATTATGTATAAAAATACAATGTAAACATAATTGTATAATATATTTATTACGATATCATTATATTATATCCACGATTAAATACGCCATCGTATAAGATGCCCGGGGGTATGGTTATCCTGGGCGGTTTGTGTTTCGTTCATTTTAATAAGAATAATCGGGTACCATTATGAACAGGCGGTATGATTTGCTTAAGGAGGTAATCGAATTGATCGGGCGATTTGAAGAGGAATCGGCAGGGGATAAGTTTGATTTGCTTTCATTCACACTGTGGCTTAATGCTTATCTGGACAGTGAGGGATACCCGGTAAAACCCGGACAAGAGAAAGTCACCGATTCAAAACAAATACTTGGTTTTGACTACACGATGGAAGCTAAGATCTCAACGTTGTTAACCAGTCTTTTCAAATACGCAAAACACTACACGAAATATGCCCTCGATGGTATTTCTCTTGTGACCATGGACGATTTTGGCTTCCTGGCTTCCCTGGCCTACCGGGAAAGCATGACGAAGACAGAACTGAGCAATCACAACTTACTTGAGATTACGTCCGGGAATGAGATTATAAAACGGCTGCTAAAGAATGGACTAATAGAGGAGTACAACGATCCGGATGACCGGCGATCGAAGCGCGTAAAGATTACGGATGATGGCAAAGAATTACTACTTACGACATTTGCTAAAATGGATAAGGTTTCACGTATTGTATCAGGGAACCTTAGAACAGACGAAAAGATCGAGCTGCTTACCATTTTAAATAAGCTGGATGATTTTCATAAGGATATTCACGAGAACGACTGGAAGTCTGATGTCGACGAGATTAGCCGTAAATATTTAAACAAGTTGCCCCAAAAATAACCTTAGTTAGGTATAAGATTCCACAGTATTTGTAAATATTCTCCTGCATCATACCAGTATATCTCAATCACCTATCTGAAAGACTGGTAATAAGATGAAATGAGAGAGGATGAAATGAATCCGAAAATATCCGCAAAATTTTCAGAACAATCTTCGGGTAACAAAATGCAGGTTAGCACTATTATACCAATAGTATTGCCGGCACCCCGGGATGAACAGGAAAGAAGGGCCGTTCGGAATTTCAGGAAGAACAGCGGCATCGGCAAGCAATTCACAAGAAATCAGCATCTATGTGGCAATGGTGGAAGGAGTTTATCATTATGATGAATCTTCTCATTTATTGATGCCCGTGTGCGAAGGTGACTTGCGTATGCTGGCTCTTGGTCCCGGACAGATGTCGGCAGCAGGACCTGCACCTATTCAGTTCATTTATGTCGTTGATATCGAGAAATTCAACAAGGCCGGCTACCCGGAACCAGGACTCTATGATCCGGAGATTCAGAAGGCCTATTACTATGTTGATACAGGCCTCATAGCCCAGAATGTGTACCTCTTTGCGGCTTCACAAGGCCTCGCAGTGTGGTTTCACAACTGCAACAGACAGGCCTTGACCGAGCGGCTAAAGCTGAGACCAGGTCAGCGCGTACTTTTTGGCCAGACAGTAGGATATCCGGAAAATAATGGGGATTGATAAAGGAGTCAGGAGTCAGGAGTCAGGACGTTATATAGAGGGCAGGAAGAGGCGTGGTCAGACTTCACAGGAAGACTGTCCACGCTATAACTTAATAACCTAATTTCCAATAACTAATGCTCAAATTTCTCTTTTTAACCGCTGACCGCTGACCGCTTTAACACTTTAACACCTTTAACACCTTTAACACCTTTAACACCTATAAACTAACAACTAACTCACTACAAATATTGATATTATCATAGATCTGATTTATATAGAAGCTAATTATTGCTGAATGGATTTCTTTGGTCTGTAAAAGCATAATTATTCGAGTTACGTAATAATAATTCGTTATCCATCAATTAGTTGTCTTATGGGATCAGATAGAGATTTACAAAATAATGGAAGCGATTCCATAAAAACGGTTAACCTCGGTGGTAAAGGTCACAGGCAAAATACATATGATGCCATTGTCATCGGGTCGGGTATTACAGGTGGTTGGGCGGCAAAAGAGCTGTGTGAGAAGGGATTAAAGACGCTGGTACTTGAACGCGGCAGGAATGTTGAGCATATCACAGATTATACCACCGCGATGACGCCGCCATGGGGTTTTCCTCACCGTCTTGAGATGCCCCGGGAGGAGAAGGAGAAGAACCCGATTATCAATCGATGCTATGCTTTCAATGAATCCACCGAACAGTTTTTTGTCAAGGATGATGAACATCCATACGTTCAGGTAAAACCTTACGACTGGATTCGCGGGTACCAGGTTGGCGGGAAGTCGCTGATGTGGGCCAGGTGGACCCAGCGATGGAGCGACCTGGACTTCGAGGCCAACCTGAAAGAAGGTATTGCCGTCGACTGGCCTATCCGGTATAAAGATATCGCACCCTGGTATTCCTACGTTGAGAAATTCGTTGGCATCAGCGGCAACCGTGATCACATTCCCGTGGTTCCGGATGGCGAGTTTCTCCCGCCTATGGAGATGAATGTCCTGGAGAAGTATTTCAAACAGAAGCTGGAATCGATCTACCCCGACCGGCACCTGATCATTTCACGAACAGCTAATCTTTCACAAGCCCATCTTGGAAGGGGGCCGTGCCAGTACCGGAATCTTTGCGCACGGGGTTGTCCCTTCAGCGGGTATTTCAGCAGCAACTCTGCGACGCTTCCGGCAGCTCAAAAGACCGGAAATCTTACCCTGCGACCCTTTTCGGTGGTTCACTCTCTCATTTATGATGAAGAGAAGCAGAAGGCAACGGGTGTCCGTGTCATTGATGCCAATACAAAGGAAATGACCGAGTTTTACTCCCGGATCGTTTTTGTCAATGGAAGTACCATCAACTCAACACTGATCCTGCTTAACTCGACATCCGGGCGTTTCCCGAACGGACTCGGTAACGATAGCGGGGTGCTGGGTCATAACCTAATGGATCATAATTACCGGGGACGCATTTCGGCTGATTTCGATGGTTTTGAGGACCACTATTATTATGGCAGAAGACCGACCGGTGTGTACCTGCCCAGGTATCGGAACGTTGGCAATGACAAGCAGAAAGGTTTCCTTAGGGGTTATGCTTATTCGGGCGGCGGATCAAGACAGAATTGGGGCCGTGGAAATGGTGAGATCGGAATCGGCAAGGAGTTTAAGGAACAACTTACCCAGGCAGGACCCTGGCAGTTTGGACTGACGGGCATGGGCGAGTGTCTTCCTTACTATGAAAATAAGGTGAGCCTGAGCAAGGATAAGAAGGACGAGTGGGGAATACCGATGCTTGAAATCGACTGCGAGTATCGCGCCAATGAAGATAATATGCTCAAAGACATCCTTGACAGCGGCGCCGAGATGCTCGACAGGGCCGGTTTCAAGAACATTCGCCAGCATAACACGCATCAGGCCCCCGGACTCGACATACACGAGATGGGAACAGCCAGGATGGGGCGCGACCCGAAGACGTCGGTGCTCAATGAGCATAACCAGGTATGGAGTGCCACAAACGTGTTCGTGACCGACGGAGCCTGCATGACCTCTTCGGCCTGTCAAAATCCCTCGGTCACGTACATGGCCCTGACAGCCAGGGCTGCCAATTATGCTGTGGACGAACTAAAAAAAGGCAATCTCTGAGTTGAAGGTCGAATATCGAACGTTGAATGATGGATGTAGAAATAAATAGTACTTCCCATCATCTGAACCGTCATAATTCGAAATTCAATGTTCGGTGTTCAATATTCAATGAGTCAAAAAGATGTAATACATCAATAATTTTAAATCTATGAACAGAAGAGAAGCTCTATCAACGTTGGCTTTATTATTTGGCGGTACCATATTCGGTGCCAATGCGTTTTTAACCGGCTGCAGTGCCAGCGGCAAGAAGACAAGTTTGTTTGATCCGGATGATATATCTCTTTTGGATAATATCGGGGATACCATCATTCCGGTCACCTCGACCTCGCCCGGTGCGATGGACGCCAAAATCGGGGAGTTCATGAAGACAATTGTTACTGATTGCTATAGTCCCGGAGAGCAAAAGATCTTTACGGATGGGATTACCAGATTTCGCGCTGATTGCAAACAAAAATACGGCAAGGCATTTACAGATCTTTCGACTGAACAACGATACAGTTTTCTTTCTGAATTGGACAAGCAGGCGCATGATTCAAAGGGAAAAGATACGCCCCATTATTTCCTGATGATGAAACAACTGACACTCTGGGGGTATTTTACCTCGGAGCCTGGAGCCACCAAAGCCCTCCGTTACGTCGCTGTACCCGGCAAATACGAAGGCGACATCCCCTACAAAAAGGGCGACAAAGCCTGGGCCACCTAGTAGTAGGGGTAATCCCCCGTGATTACCCCTACCTACCCCTACCCGTGATTACCCCTGAGCATTTCAATGCATTATTATGCATATTCATACTGGTGTGTTTACTCATATCTAAATCACAATAATCTGGAAAACACAGGATAGGTATGCGTTATTTTGGGTTACTCTTTTTGACCATCTTTTTATGCTTTGCCTCTCTTCAGCGGACTCACGCACAGGCAACTCATAACTCCGTCCCTTTTATCGGTGCCCAGGTATTTATCGAACCGGGACAGACGCCTCGGCAGATTGATAACTGGTTCCGGATTCTGAAAGATAACGGCTTAAAAGTTGCCCGGATACGTATGTTTGAGACCTACATGCACAAGCCCAATGGGACGTGGAACTATTCTTTATTTGACGAAGCCTTCCGTTCTGCAGAGAAATACAACATCAAGGTGATAGGGACGCTGTTTCCTGCCACTCCATTTTCTGATGTTGGTGGGTTTAAGTTTCCGAAGAGTGAAGAGCACCTTCAATCCATCGCCAATTACATCCAGCATGTTGTTACACACTTCAAAAAATCGAAAGCGCTTCTGGCCTGGGTCTTGATCAATGAGCCCGGTGGCGGGGTTCCCGACAACCAGTTTGCTGTGCAGAAATTCAAAGCCTGGAAAGCAGCACATCCTGATTCCGCCTATAATGCGCAGGGATATCCGGTTGTCAATTTCGAAAAACAACGGTTCCAGGTCTATTACAACACCTGGTTTTTAAACTGGATTGCCAACGAAGTTCACAAATATGATCCGGGCAGGCCGTTGCATGTTAATCCCCATGCTATTTTTAACAATGCTTCCCAGTATGATTTCCCGGCGTGGCGCAAATTTCTGACTACATTGGGCGGGTCCGCACATGCCAGTTGGCACTTTGGCTATTTTACGCGCGATGAATACGATGTGGCGATGTCGGCCAACAGCGAAATCATACGATCGGGCGCTGGACCGTTGCCATGGCTGATGACGGAACTACAGGGAGGCAATAATATCTACAGCGGGGCCGTGCCTATGTGTCCCACCAAAGAAGAGATTGCCCAGTGGCTGTGGACCATCATCGGAACAGGGGGAAAAGGAGCCATCTTCTGGACGCTGAATCCGCGTTCATCCGGAAGAGAAGCGGGGGAATGGTCGCTGTTGACTTTCCAGAATCAGCCGTCTGACCGGCTTTTGGCCGCCTCGGATGTTGCCTCCGTCATTAATAAACATCCGCAGTTATTTGCGCAGGCCAGGGTTGATGAATCCGGAATCAGCATTTTGTACACACGAGAGTCCATGTGGACCGAGGAGGACAGTCAGACGGGAGGCACGCATTATGAAGGGCGGGCAGTCGGAGGGGTCATGAAATCCGCCATTGGGTATTTCGAGACACTGAGCGAAATGGGCATACAGTGTAATTTCAAGGAGATTGGAGAGTACGATTTTACGCAAAAAGATTATGCCGGAAAGACCATCATCCTGGCGCAACAGGTGGCAATACCGGCCCGATACCGGAAAGGCCTGGAGGACTTCGTCCGGAATGGCGGCACCCTGATCGTAAGCGGACTATCAGCTTTTTACGATGGTCACATGCACAACGTGACAGAGAATAAGTTTCCTTTTGAAAAGTTGTTCGGAGGCAACTTGAGAGAGGTAAAATTAGTCGGAAATGAGTTTGATCTTCACCTGAGCAACCCTTACATGACACTTCCCGCTCATCTTTGGCGAAGCACCATAGAAAACGAGAATGCGACTCCCATTGGTACATACAACGGATTGGTCACCGGCGTGACCCATGCCTACGGGAAAGGCAAAGTCGTGTGGGTGCCCTCTCTGCTGGGGATAGGGGCCAGGCTGGAAGGTCACGAAGCCCTGGCATCCTTTCTGAACGACGAGGCTGAATCGAGCATCGCAACGACTGACTTTCGCTTCAAAACCTGGCAGCAAGGGATGTTGATGAAAACGCTCAAGACCGGCACCGGTTATATCACGGTCATCATCAACAAGAGCAACCGGGTCCGGAATGTTGAACTGGCCTTAAAGAAATCATGGAAGCCGACCGTGCTTTTTGCAAATAAGGACGGCAGTGCTTTTGGTAATCAGGTTATAATTTCTCCTGAGGAAACCATGGTGATTGAGTGGCAGTAATAAATAATCCGCCTGGCGCATTATAATATCTTTGCTAATGTGTTGACTTGAAACAAAATATCTATATTGGGGGATATTCTGTAATTATAAATGCGACACCGAAGCTTACCGCATAAATTGATGGTTATGTATCGTGATTCAGTTCGAGTTATTTCATACCATAGCAATTAATACAATTGATTTAATAACACATTAAGGGGATCTTATGAGAGTTCCATTTAACAAATTACTATTACTGATAACCTGCCTCTTTCTGCCGCTGGGCATGTTGAGCTGTACCTCAAACCAGGGAAACGAAACGGCCGAGACACCGGCACAAAAGATGACGGAAGAGCATATCGATTCTCTGATAAGCCAGATGACTTTGCAGGAAAAGATAGGCATGATTCATGGCAATGGCTTTTTCACTTCGGCAGGCGTGAAGCGTTTAGGGATTCCCGAGTTTCATTATACAGATGGTCCCTTTGGTATTCGTGAGGAACTTCACAACGATTCCTGGGCTCCTCTGGGACTCACCACAGATTCCGCTACTTATATGCCGACCGGAAGCGCGCTGGCCGCGACATGGGACACCACACTGGCCCATGCCTACGGGGTCACACTCGGGCAGGAAGCACGCGAACGGGGAAAGGACATGTTGCTCGGTCCGGCTGTAAACATTGAGCGTATTCCGAACGGGGGGCGTACCTTCGAGTTTCTGACGGAAGATCCCTTTCTTAATTCCGAATTGACGGTCGCCTATATCAAAGGGGTACAAAGTCAGGATGTGGCTTCCTGCGTTAAACACTATGTGGCAAATAACCAGGAAACCAACCGGGGAACGGTGAATGTGGAGGTGAGCCAGCGTGCGCTTCACGAAATATATATGCCTGCGTTCAAAGCGGCGGTTGAACAGGCTCATGTCGATGGCGTGATGGCAGCCTACAACAAAGTGAATGGCGAATACTGTTCTGAAAATCCATACCTGCTTACTGATGTGCTCAGAAATGACTGGGGTTTTAAGGGAATGGTGATCTCGGACTGGGGCGGTGTTCATACTACCGTGGCTACTGCCAAAGCCGGACTTGATGTTGAGATGGGAAGCGGATCCGACTTCAATAAGTATTATTTTGCCGATCCTTTGATGGATTCCGTAAAGGCAGGGTTGGTCAGCGAGAGTGTGATCAACGAGAAAGTGCACCATATCCTTCAGGTGATGTACAACCTCAAAATGATCGGTAACGAAACGCGTGCAAAGGGATCGATCAATACTCCTGAACATCACAGCACGGCTTACGATGTGGCATCAGAATCGATTGTTCTGTTGAAAAATGCCAACCAATTGCTGCCATTAGACGACACCCAACTAAAGACGCTTGCCGTCATCGGTGACAATGCCACCAAGAAACAAGCCAAACTGGGCTTCGGCGCAGGGGTGAAGGCACAATTTGAAATTACTCCTCTGGAAGGCCTTGAAAACAAACTGAAAGGCAAAGTCAGGATTCGTTTTGCGCAGGGATATAAAGAAGAATACAAAAAGGAGAGGGGACAAATTGGCAGAGTGCCAGTGGACACGCCAGACAAAAAACTGATTGATGAAGCAGTCCGGGTGGCCAAATCTTCAGATGCTGCCGTTATTTTTGCCGGCAATACACGTAACTATGAAACCGAGGGCTCAGACAGAGCATCGATTGCCCTTCCTTTTGGTGAAAATGCGCTGATCAAAGCAGTGACTGCCGCTAACCCCAAAACGGTTGTCGTAATCATTTCCGGCGCCCCGGTCAACCTGGACGAAGCTTTTACAGAGAGCAACGCCATGTTGTGGTCAGGCTATAACGGTTCAGAAGGCGGACATGCGATGGCTGATGTCCTTTTTGGGGATGTCGACCCTTCCGGAAAGCTTCCCTTTACCTTCCCAAAATCACTGAAGGATACGCCGGCTGAATCACTCGGCACCTTCCCCGGCGAAAATGATGTAGCCGATTATAAAGAAGGCATTCTGGTAGGATATCGCTGGTATGACACAAAGAAGATCGCGCCGCTGTTCCCGTTTGGATATGGGTTATCGTACACCACATTTGAGTTTTCAGATGTCCGTTCGGATATGAATGAATATGAAAAGGATGGTACGATTACCGTATCCGTAAATCTTAAAAATACAGGGGTCTATCCCGGTAAGGAAACAGTGGAGCTCTATGTTCATGCTGTTAATCCAAAAGTGATGATGGCGGACAAAGAGCTGAAAGCCTTCAAAAAAGTGGAACTCCAGCCGGACCAGGAATCGGTGATTCAACTGCCGGTTAAAGTGAAGGACCTGGCCTATTACGATGAAGGCCAGAAGAAATGGGTGGTACCGGATGGGAAATATGAGATCGAGGTAGGCGCCTCATCACGTGATATACGTGGAACCACAACGATTACCGTCAGGTAAGCAGCATTTTTGATTTAACCATTGCAAAAGGGCATGGATTTAGAATTCATGCCCCTTTTTTGGGAATTAATACTCCTTTGTGAACTCCTTGACTTTTCTGTGCCTTTTGTGGTTGAATAACACACTGGATACCAGGAATCTTCACAACGAGAACCAGTAGTTGATCTTGAAGAGGAAGATATTATTCGGCACAATACTCCAGAGTTGGTTAAGAGCGTGTCCCAGGTTCGATCCTGCATTATTGACGAATCCGGTTTTGTCACTCGACCAGACAAGATAGACGTCTGAACCGGGGCGGTATTCCCATTTCAGGACCAGGTTGGACCGAAACTGGCGAAAGCTGAAATCCGGGTTGGCTATGGAATAATCTGTGATATGATCTCCATTTTCATCGAACTGGTACCGGCCTCCTGATAACTGTGGATTACTGTAGAGAGCAAAACGATTGTAATAATCTTTGGCTGTCGGATTGCTTGCATATTTGAAATTCGAATATTTCCCACGCGAAACAAACGGACTGCCATAGTATCGGATTGAAAGCTCGGGAGTGATGATGTAATCGACGCGCAGGGTGAGGTTAATCGTTTGCTGCTTAATGGTACCGAGGATATACCGGTTTGACGGGTTATGGTCGACCGTGGTGACATACTGCAGACGGTTATGGTTGTACTGATAACTGAAAGTGGCTCCAACCCGGAAGTTGTCGGTTATCAGGGCATTAATGCCGGGTCCGAACTGATAACTGTTTGCTGAATGGTGCATCCCATGCATGGTATCGTAGGAAAACGAAAGGGACACATCCCTGGAATTATCCGTTGAGAGCTGACCGGAGAGATCATAGTTCGAGGGTACTTTTACAGCATAACCACCACGGAGCAGGCGTATGTCCAGTGAAGGGGAATTATAGGACAGGTTGGCTGAGAAAGTCCATTTATTCAGGAATGTCGGGGAGAACGAGACATTGAATCCCGATCCAAGATAATTTCCACTGAAATTCCAGTTGTTAAACTGATCAAAATAAATAGAGTAGGTGCGAAAGATGGATACCGGCTTGTTGACGAAGAAAGAAATCTCGTTGACCTGGTTGATGGCATCCACTGTTTGCATATACCCGAGGTCGTTGAGCTCCAATCCCGGAGAGTACCAGCTCAGGCTTGTACTATAGCGCCAGAGTCCTTTTGAACCTTTCCCGATTTTAATCTTACCGCCAAATCCGTTAAGAAAGGTCCGGGTACTGTCGACATTCAAATAGTCTTGGCCGGGTCGTTGGTAATAGCGTGCCGGTGATTCCTGCAATAAGGTGATTGCACGGTTGCTGCCGTTGATGTAACTGCCAACCAATTTGGCATCCACGTAAAATTCTTTATTCTTCCACTGATGCAGCAAGTCTAACCCTCCGGTGTAAGCATCCCGGCTCAGGAAGTCGAGACTTTGATTGTGGATAAAGCGATTGGTAGAGGTGAGGATGCCCCCCATGATTGTATTCCCGTGGTGATAATCCTTCTGAATACGGGCCACCATATAATTTGTCAGCGGTTCCACCGGCTGGTGAGTGATATCACCATTGAGATTACTCAGAGACGCCTGCTCCCTTGAAGTCAGACTTTGCATGATGCCTACCGAAAGTCCCTTCGATGTCTTCCCGCTGATCTTAACCGCACTGAGTATGGTCGTCTGGTCCGGGGACTTCACGTATTGACTGTCGGTTGGACTTATCATATATGACGGTGCATGTCCGATTCGCCGTGAATAGAAGAGATCTATGTTGTCGACAGTGTAATCGAAAATATTTTTACCCTCGACGAAAAAGGGACGTTTTTCCTCGTAAAAAGTTTCGTATGCGGTGAGATTCATAACCGATGGGTCGGCCTCCACCTGACCGAAATCGGGATTCAGTGCCATATCAAGCGTAAAATTACTTGTCAGGCCAACCTTGGCATTCAGACCAACATTCCCTCCAAAGGATCTGCCCTTGTCAGCAAAAGGATTGCCGGGTTCTTTCTTGAAGGTATTCAGTTTGCCCAAGGTATAGGGAAGAATCTCGATATGGCGTGATTTTTTCAGATCTCTGATGCCTTTCAGTACCCCAAAATTGTAGATGACGCCCGGACCGGTCAGCGTTTGCACCTCCCAGTCGTCTTCTTCCTGAAGCCTGCCTATCCATCGCCAGCAGTGCATACCCCATGTTTGGACTGAGTCGCTGCTGTAGCGCAGCTGGTTAAGCGGAATCTTCATTTCAGCTACCCAGGCGGAGTCCTCCATACCGACTTTTCCATACCAAACCGGATTCCAGCTGACATCCCAGTTTGATGGATTCATCAATACCAGGTCGATTTTTTGCCCGAATGCAGTGAGATCGAACTCGAACCCTGTCTGGTCATCGTCGTAGCTATCGAAGTTGATGCCTACAATATCTCCTTCAAATTCATCGCGTGATCCCGCAATTCTTTGGATTTTGTCCGGTTGCGTGTCGTAAGCCCGGATAGCCACATAAATGTTCTTATTATCATAAAGAACTTTCAGTTCAGTACGTTGCGATGGTTTTCCTCCTTCGTCCGGTGTAAACTGGGTGAAATGGCTGGCCCATACGCCCGTTCTCCAACAGGGATCGTTGAGTTTTCCATCGATGACAGGTGGCGGGGTGGTCAGCCGCATCGTGGTATAAACCCTGTGTTTGGACCTCGACTTAATCTTATGAGCGGCTGTTGAATCATTGGGACTTTCTACAGACTGTCTTCCATACGCCCTGGAATATGACACAGGGATGATCAACAGCAGGCATAAGATGGCCAGCAAATGGTGATTAAGGTTGTCGGATAACATTATGAACTATCAATGTGCGCGAGGGAACATCAAAAAAAGACAGCAATATAAAAATAAGACACAATCACATAACTGCTTTGCGATTATGTATATGTAAGTCCGGTGATTGGTTTTAATCAGCATTTGTAAATGCGGGGTAAGCAATCCATGCCCCGCATTTACCCGACTGATAAGCAATCATTAAGAATTATCGGCTCTTCTCTCCAGTTCATCCCGTTTGAGGGTGATCAGGTGGCCGATCGGTTTCCCATTGCGATATGTGATGACACGTAACGTGATTGGTCCGTCCGGCAAAACAAAGGCATTGGTATATTTCGTACAATGGCTATCCGGCATTTCCCCATCGATGGTATAATAGATATCCAGCCCGGGCATTTCGGATGCCATGTTAATGACCATCTTTCCGTCTTCCATTGTTGGATTCACGATGGCGTCATAAACAGCCCGCGAGTAGTTGACGCCCGCTTCATCTGCCCGCGGGAAGAAGGCTTCCATGCGTTTGGCGAAGTCCGGCCAGTTTTTCGATTCCTTTGGTGACCAGAACACTTCAGACAGGGCCCATGCCCGCGGGTATGTCATGTACTCGGCATATCGCAGCGTTGGAACCTGTTCGGTCCAGAGATTACCCTGTCCTCCAAGGATATATTTGGGATTGACACTATCAGGTACCGGCTCGTAACTGTACGCTTTCTCAGTACGCAGGTTGGCGTAAATAGGGGGATCAACGGTTGGATCGCCCTGGCAGTAATCAAGATAGGCGTAGGTCGTGGGCGTCATGATGACATTATGTCCCATTTGGGCAGCTTCAATGCCGCCCTGGATGCCCCGCCAGCTCATCACCGTAGCATCAGGGGAGATACCGCCATCCAGAATCTCATCCCAGCCGATCATTTTTTTACCCTTGGATTCGATGATTTTTTCCACGCGGTTCATGAAATAACCTTGCAGGTCCTCGACGTGCCGGATATGCAGCTTCTTCATGAGTGCTTTGCATTGCGCATTCTTTTCCCAATAACCTTTATAGCATTCATCCCCGCCGACATGAATATACTGCCCGGGGAAGAGAGCGGCCACTTCCCCGAACACCTTGTCGAGAAACTTGTATACGTTCTCATCGGCCGGGTTAAGCGTGTTGTCGATGAACATCTGGAAGGTGCCGTTCGGATACCACTCGGCAAACTTGGACCCTGGGTTGACCTTAATACTTGTGTCCTTGGTGCAGCTCAGTTCCGGGTATGATGCGATGGCCGCCATGCTGTGACCTGGAACATCGATTTCGGGTACAATCGTGACGAAGCGTTCCTGGGCGTACTTTACAACTTCGCGGATGTCATCCTGTGTGTAGAACCCACCCACGGTAGCCGGTTCACCCGGTTTGGGAGCCAGGCGGTCGCCAAAGTGCCCATACCGTTTCACGCGCCACGCACCCACCGTTGTCAGTTTGGGATAGGATTTGATTTCGATACGCCACCCGTTGTCATCAGTCAGGTGCCAATGAAAACGGTTGTACTTGAACCGCGCGATCTGATCAATATATTCCTCGACCTCTTTTTTTGTAAAAAAGTGGCGGCTCACATCGAGCATGATGCCCCGCCAGGCAAAGCGTGGATAATCGGTTATCTGAACCGCGGGAACCGTCCATTTTCGATTAGCAACTACATTCCCGTCAATTTCTTTGGGGAAAAGTTGAAAGAGCGTCTGCATGCCATAAAACAGCCCGGCCGGCTCATTGGCTGTGATAACAATCCCTCTTGGAGAAACCGTGAGAGTGTAACCCTCTTTGCCAATCACGGAATTGGTCTTTTTATCCAGATTCAACCGGATACTGCCTGAATTACCCTCGCGCGCTTTCAGGGAGAAGCCCGTTGGGGTATTCAGTTGCTGGACGAGCATTTCTGCTACATGCTTTGCTGCTGCCTGATTGTAACTGACCATCGAACTCCTGGTGAGTTGATATGCCCCCGATGATGGCTTCATCTCGACCGGTTCCGGGATCAGATTTATGCTTTGATTTTGCGCCCTGACCGATGTGGCCACCAGGACGAGCATCACAACAAAAAGATATTTCATACTCCACCCTCAAATCTTTTAGATAGTGTTAAAAAGACTATGCAGTTATAAATCCCTCCATTTGTTCTATCGATTTATACTGCAGATGATGCGTTACGCTGCATACGATCGTAAGCACGACTCTTGTTTGACCAAAGTAATTAAAAAGTAGAAATATACATACATCAGACAATGACCAATTATCAAAATAGCAATGAACAATATTTCTACTGCTATAGACAGATTTTGCCTCTCAACAGTGAGGACTTAATAACCATTAACTTATTAACTCAATAACTTTATGCATTCTATTTCTCATGTTGTTATACTATTTTATTGTGGTTTGAGTACTGTTAAGTAACAGAGTTTGAGGGTTATATGTGTAATTCATTTCTATCATCAAAAAATCCAATCTTATTTTTTTTATTCATTATTTCTATTGGATTATTGAGATGTAATCAAGCGGGTATACCTGTTTATAAAGATGCAAAAGCACCCATAAATAAGAGGGTGGAAGATCTTCTGAGTCGAATGACGCTTGAGGAAAAGGTTTCTCAGCTGTATGGAATCGGGATCAATGATACCACCGCTTTTGACAGCAACGGAAATTACCTTGGCAGTTCTGATACAACCCGTTTGAAACTGGGTGTCGGATCATTCGGGATATCTCGTTTGGGCGGAACACCTAAACTGCGTGCCGAACAGATCAACAGTATTCAGAAGTACCTGTTGCAACATTCCCGCCTGGGCATACCGGGACTCGTATTCAGTGAGGCATTACATGGGTTTATGGCTAATGGCGCCACAAGCTTCCCGCAGGCTATTGCGCTGGGGAGTACCTGGGATACGTTGCTCGTCGAACAGGTATTCAAGGCAGCCGGTTTGGAAGCGCGGTCCCGCGGAACAACGCAGGTCCTGGCGCCGGTACTTGACCTGGCACGCGATCCTCGATGGGGACGGACCGAAGAGTGTTATAGTGAAGATCCATACCTGGCATCCAGGATTGGGATGGCAGCGGTTTTTGGTCTGCAGGGCCGGGCGGATACGATTAATAATGATCATGTCGCAACAACCCTCAAACACTTTGCCGGACATGGTGAGCCAAAAGGTGGACGAAACATTGCACCACTCAACTACGGGGAACGGTATTTTCGTGAAAATTTCCTCTATCCGTTTAAGATGGCAGTCCAAAGAGCCCATGCACAATCGCTGATGGCCTCATACAATGAATGGGATGGTGTTCCCAATCATGTGAATTACAAGCTGCTGACTAAAATCCTTCGCAACGAATGGGGATTTGACGGATATGTGATGAGTGATGGCGGCGGGATGTCGTTGCTATACGGGGTGCATCATGTGGCTAAAGATACTGCTGAAGCCGGGAGGATGGCGATCGAAGCTGGTCTTGATTACGCATTGGGCAGCTATAACTGCTTTACTCCACTGGTTCGGGAAGTCAGGAATGGGGAAGTTCCCGAGGCGGATATCGACCGGGCTGTCAGCGGTATTCTTCGGGTCAAATTCCGGCTCGGACTCTTTGATCATCCTTTCGTCGATCCGGATAAAGCGGCGGAAGTAACCAACGATAAAGCGCATAAGGCATTGGCTCTCAAGGCAGCCGAAGAGGCGATGATCTTGCTTAAAAATGATGATAACACGCTGCCGTTCGATTCAACAAAGATTAAGACGCTGGCGGTGATTGGTCCGAATGCGGCAGGTATCCATCTCGGTGGATATTCTCCGGTTCCCATGCATGGAATCGGTATATTACAGGGTATTCGTGATTACGCTAAGAACCGGTTCAAGGTGGAATATGCCGAAGGTTGTAAGATTACGACGAACAAGGTGTGTAACTGGTTGGTGAACGAAAAACCGATCCCTAATACCAAGGAAGATGATGAACGGCTCATCGCACAGGCCGTGCGAACGGCAAAGAATAGTGATGTGGTGTTGCTGGTTCTTGGCGGTAACGAGTTGACCGATCGGGAGGCATGGAATGAGGATCACCTTGGTGATCGGGATAATCTGAAGCTGTTGGGAAGGCAGGATGAGCTTGCTAAAGCCGTTATCGCAACCGGCAAGCCGGTGGTTGTATTACTGATCAACGGACGTCCATTGACGATCAATTACCTGCAGGATCATGCGGATGCCATCATCGAGGGCTGGTATCTGGGCGAAGAAACTGGTCCGGCGGTGGCAAATGTATTGTTTGGAAGAACAAATCCGAGTGGCAAATTAACCATTACGTTCCCGAGATCGGTAGGACAACTGCCGGATTATTATGACAAGAAACCCAGCGATTTCCGTCATTATGTGTGGGCGAATTCGACGCCTTTGTATCCATTTGGCTACGGCCTGAGTTACACAACTTTTGTCTATTCCAACCTCAAAATTTCACCCAAACAAATTCTGCCTGATGGGAGCGCAACTGTAAGTGTAGATGTGAAAAATTCAGGAACGCGTGCCGGAGACGAGGTGGCGGAAATGTATATACATGACATTATCAGTTTTCCGACGCGTCCGGTACAGGAACTAAAAGGTTTTGCAAGAGTTTCACTAAATCCGGGACAGACAAAAACGGTTACTTTTAAACTGAATAGGGACAAGCTGCAGGCTCTTGATCTGAATATGAAAAATGTGGTTCAACCGGGTGCATTCGAAATCATGGTAGGAGGCAGCTCTGCGAGTGTCTTAAGAGATACATTAATGGTTGCCGGTAAAAAAGAGATATGATACTCAATACGGGTCAAGTAGAATTGGTTATCATATACGGTGAACATAGTGTCTGCTTTTCCCGATGAATCGGGATGTGGTTTCCAGAGAATCCCGACTGTAAAACCCCTGTTATGCAGTTGTTGTACTATTTACGGATAGTCATGTTGTAGATTATTTACCTGGGATCTTAAAATAATGTGATTGGACAGCTCCACATTTCAGCTAAAATGAATAAAACGATGTGTATTTTTCTGAAAATATCCAGCAGGAGTGGTGTTAGATATTACAACTTCCCGTGATATATTTATTACTCTAACACGATTCAAATCTCAGAGTCGAATATTACATATAAAATACTATCAATGACTAATAACAAAATGGTCATTGCCAAGATCCATGACTGGGATGCCTGGCAGTTTACATATGTATCCAAACCATAGACCCGCAACCAACAAGCTATGTAGCCGGACTTTCTTTTGTTCGTCTATTTGGTTTAATTTTATTACTATGTTGGTGTTTAACTGATAATTTAAGATGAAGAGCCTTACCTTGTTTTTTTTAATCTTCTGTCTGATTCTCTCAGCATGTACTAAAAATGGTGTCAATAATCCACCCTCGGCGCTGCCGACCGTTAAGATTAGTGACGCAACAGTCAACAGAGCAACCACGGCAAACAGTTGCCGTTTCTATGTTGATTTAAGCGCTGAAGCACCTCAACAGGTAAGTGTACATTATTCCACGACAGATGGAACAGCTGTTTCAGGTAAAGACTACACATCTCAATCAGGCACTCTAACTTTTAAAACCGGGGAAAGTGAATTAAGCATTGATGTACCGATTACTGCTGACAGCTTACGTCGGCCATCACAAGATTTTAAGGTTATGCTGAGTCAGCCATCAAACTGTACTATAGATGTTTCCAGTGCCACCGGGACTATCATTAATGATGGTACTTACTTACCAACGGATACCAGTGGATTTGAATCTCCCACAAGCTACCCGGGCTATAAATTGGTTTGGAGCGATGAATTTAATGGTAAGACACTTAATCAGAAGGACTGGAACTACGAAACCGGAGGAAACGGCTGGGGAAACCAGGAACTGGAGTACTATACCTCCAGACTGCAGAATGTTTTTCTTTCATCCGGGAACCTGGTTATCGAAGCCCGGAAAGAGAATTATAATGGTAATCATTTTACTTCTGCCAGGATTACCACTCAGAACAAAGAGCAATTTACTTATGGCAGAGTCGATATTCGCGCCAAACTTCCGGTAGCTCACGGAATGTGGCCGGCCCTCTGGATGCTCGGGAACAATATTTCGACAGTAGGCTGGCCCGAGTGCGGAGAGACTGATATCATGGAGGTGATAGGCAAAAATCCAAGTCAGGTTGTCGGTTCGCTGCACTGGAAAAAATCAGATGGATCCGTAGGCACATTTAGTAATGTCCATAACCTTACATCCGAAGATTTTTCACAGCATTTCCACGTATTCAGTCTGGAGTGGAGTCAGGATTCTCTCAAGATATTGGTAGATAATATACCGTATACGAAGGCCTCCCGTCAGGATTTAAGCAACGGTATTTATCCTTTTGATAGACCATTCTTTTTCATATTTAATGTCGCTGTCGGTGGCAATTGGCCTGGACCGCCAGACAGTACTACGAAATTCCCACAACGAATGTTTGTGGATTATGTAAGAGTGTTTCAGAAAAATTAACCATCGTTAAGAATGTGCTTGAGTGGAACTTAGCATCCGATCCGAATTATCGGCCACATACGCCGGGTGGCTGGAGTATATGCATGGGAGCACTTACCATTGGTTCCAAGGTTACACGAAATGAACCCATCTATATTGTAGCTTCGGCTACCGGGTTTGATTAGAATTGCAAGCAATATCACAGGCAATCTGCAAAATGTTGCTTTTAAAGCACCAAATGGCGATAAAGTATTAATTGTGTTGGATGATGGCAGTGCAAGTCAGACATTTAATATCAATTAAAATGGAAAAGCCTTAACTACATCTTTGGATGGCGGTGCGGTGGGTACATATGTTTGGAAATGAAACGATCGGCAGTTCATATATAAAACAATTGGCAGTTAATGAGATCACGCTATCAACATAAGATGACTCGAAGGGCATTACATGTTGTTTTGTTCATCATCTTTTTCCAGTTTGTTCTGAGCTGCCATAAAAGCGTGGACAATAGTGAACCGAATATACAAACACCACCTCCCCCAACTGTAGTAACAACTGGTGACCCGAGAGTCGACTCTCTTTTATCTGAAATGAGCCTGGCTGAAAAAATTGGTCAGATGACCCAGGTAGATCACTCCTATTTAAAGAATCTGAGCGACATCCAAACATACTACCTCGGGTCTCTGTTAAGCGGAGGTGATTCACCCAAAGATCCGACAAGTCCGACGCAATGGGCAGATATGTACGACAACCTGCAGCATTATGCTATGCAGACCCCTAATAAAATCCCATTGATCTACGGAATCGATGCCGTTCACGGCAATAACAATGTCTATGGCGCCACGATATTTCCGCACAATATTGGCTTGGGTGCCACCCGCGACACTACCCTGGTGAGAAAAGTGGAACATGCTACGGCCGTGGAGGTCGCTGGCACCGGCATTAACTGGACTTTTGCCCCCTGTGTTGCCGTCCCCCAGGATATCCGATGGGGACGAACCTACGAGGGGTTCGGGGAAACACCGGATTTGGTGTCTAAAATGACTTATGCCGCAGTTGAGGGTTTCCAGGGAAGAGTATTAGGAGGTGACAGAACTTCTATCCTTGCCTGTGCCAAGCACTTCGTAGGGGATGGAGGTACAACTGACGGGATTAATGGAGGAAATACTCAGGTATCTGAACCCGTGTTGAGAGCCGTTCATCTCAAACCTTACGCTTCAGCGATCGATGCGGGCGTCGGTTCCATTATGGTTTCGTTCAGTAGCTGGAATGGCGTTAAAATGTCTGGGAATAAGTACTTGCTTACTGATGTGTTAAAAAAAGAAATGGGCTTTAAAGGATTCTTAGTCTCCGACTGGGCTGCTATCAACCAGTTGGGACCGGATTACAAGGAGGATATCCGGAAGTCCATAAATGCCGGTCTGGATATGATTATGGTGCCTGACAGATACCAGGAATTTATTAAGGATTTAACGGACCTTGTTTATACTAACCAGGTTCCTATGTCACGTATAGATGATGCCGTGGGAAGAATCCTGAAAGTTAAATTTCAGTTGGGATTATTTACCCATCCTTATGCCGACCGGACCCTGACTTCGCAAATTGGTTCTCAGGCACACCGGGATTTAGCCCGTCAGGCGGTCAGGGAATCGATGGTTTTGCTCAAAAATGAGAATCAAATCCTGCCCATTTCTAAAAATATCAAACACCTTTTTGTTGCCGGCAGGAACGCCAATGACCTTGGTTTTCAATGTGGTGGATGGACAATAACGTGGCAGGGCGGATCGGGTAACACAACGATAGGGACTACGATTCTGGATGGAATAAAAAAGGAAGTATCTCCATCTACAGAGGTTACATTTTCCCAGGATGGCAGTGGTGCTCAAGGATCCGATCTGGCTATAGTCGTAATAGGCGAAGAACCGTACGCAGAATCAGCCGGTGACCGGAAAGATCTGAGTCTTTCTTCCGCAAATTTGCAGACCATAGAAAATGTGCAGCAGTCCGGTGTTCCCTATGTTGTTGTGGTGGTTGCCGGAAGACCATTGGTTATGACTTCTGTTATCGAACAGGCACCGGCCGTTATGATGGCCTGGCTGCCGGGTTCGGAAGGAGAAGGAGTGGCCGATGTCTTGTTTGGGGATTACGCGCCGACGGGTAAGCTCCCGCAGGCATGGCCAAAAGACATGGCTCAGGTCCCCGTCAGGGTCGATGACCCCAGTGTTCAGCCGTTGTTTCCTTACGGTTTTGGGCTGACTTATTAGAGCATTAAAGAAAGACAGTTTTTTTACCTTTTCATGATGTCACTGAAAAATCCTCATATAATGAAAGATTCAAAATTAGCTCATCTCACATTTTTACTCTCGATTCTTGCGGGTCTCTTATTTGGCTTTACGGATCATAGTTTAGCCCAGACTGCCCGTAACAATCAAACAAAATTTGTAACGGTTCGCGGTAAGAAGATTATTGCACCTGACGGGAAGGAATTGCATCTGAAGGGCATTGGTCTTGGTGGCTGGATGTTGCAGGAACCTTATATGCTTAAGCTGTCTGGTGTGGCTGTCAATCAGACGGATATCAGGGCGAAGATCAAGGCACTCATTGGAGAGAAACGAACAGAAGGGTTCTACAATGAGTGGCTCAAAGACGGCATGCAGAAGTCCGATGTGGATTCGCTGGCGGCATGGGGTTTTAATTCCATACGGCTGCCTATGCATTATGATCTGTTTACCCTCCCCGTAGATAAGGAACCGGTTCCCGGGAAAAACACGTGGCTGAAAAAAGGGTTTGAACTGACGGACAGCCTGCTGAGCTGGTGCAAGGCAGATCACATTTACCTGATCCTTGACCTGCATGCAGCGCCGGGTGGCCAGGGGCACGACCTGCCGATTTCCGATCGCGACTCTACCAAGCCATCCCTGTGGCAAAGTCAGGCTAACCAGCTAAAGACGATTGCCTTGTGGAAGAACCTTGCAGAGCATTACAAAGATCGGCCATGGATTGGAGGGTATGACCTGATCAATGAGCCGAACTGGTCGTTCGAACACCCGAATGACCGAAAAGATCATGGATGTGACGCAAAAGTCAACGCTCCACTGAAAAAGCTGTATGTTGAACTCGTCAAGACGATCCGATCCGTCGACCCGCATCACATGATCATTATCGAAGGGAATTGTTGGGGAAATAATTACAACGGGTTGTTGCCTCCACCAGCCGGAAATATGGCTATTAGTTTCCACAAATACTGGAATAAAAACGATGTCGCATCCATTCAGAAGTACCTCGATATCCGCACCAAATATAATGTGCCGCTTTGGCTTGGTGAGTCGGGTGAGAACAATAACCAGTGGTACCGGGATGCGATTCACCTGGTGGAGTCTCATGATATCGGATGGTCGTGGTGGCCCTTGAAAAAAATTGGGACCAATAACCCGTTCGAAGTAAAAATGCCACCGGAATACAGGGCGCTGATTCAGTACTGGAGGGGAAAGGGGCCCAAACCGTCGGCAGACGAGGCTTATCAGGCATTGATGCAGTTAGCCAGAAATTATAAAACTAAGAACCTGATTGTTCACCGGGATGTGCTTGATGCTTTATTCGGAGGAAAAGAATAAACGATTGAAAAATTTGTCGTAAAGTATTCCGGCAAAAAATTAGATTGTCAGAAATTTTTTAATTAATTCCAGTTCCTTAAGAGGTAATTACTATCTGCTAAATCTTCCTATTATGAAAAAACTCACTCTGATTTTACTGCTCTTTTTAACGGTTGGCATGACAAAGCAGCAAACCGGCGACAATGGTGGTGGCAAGAATACATCATCGCATAAGCCGGTAACTGACCAGCCTATAACTGTTTATACAACAGCTGATAGCACAAATTATCGGCTTTCTGTAACCAACATGTTGCACTTCAAACAATTCGGACAGCCGTTGGAGACGCAAGCCTGCATCTTTGTGGATCCGTCACATACCTTTCAGACGTTTCTTGGGATAGGAGGGGCGATCACGGACGCTGCTGCCGAAACATTTTATAAGCTTCCCAAAAATGAACAACAGAAGATCCTGCGCGACTACTACGATCCGCAAAAGGGGATAGGCTATACCCTGGCAAGAACCAATATCGGCAGTTGTGATTTTTCCAGTGAAAGCTATACCTATGTGGCAAAAAATGACAGCTCATTAAAGACGTTCAGCGTCAGTCATGATCTGAAGTACCGTATACCTTTGATCAAGGAAGCTTTGAAGGAAGCCGGCGGTAAACTGACCATTTTTGCCAGTCCCTGGAGTCCTCCGGCATGGATGAAGGATAATGATAATTTACTGCATGGCGGGCATCTGAAACCCGAATTTTACCAAACCTGGGCAAACTACTTTGTGAAATTCATCAAGGCTTATAAGAAGCAAGGTATCAACATATGGGGTGTTACTGTCCAGAATGAGCCCATGGCCAGCCAGACCTGGGAGTCATGCATCTATACAGCCGACCAGGAACGTAATTTTGTGAAATACCTGGGCCCTACATTTCATAAAGACGGACTGGCTGATAAGAAGATTATCATTTGGGATCACAACCGGGGATTGATGTACCAACGGGCGAGCACCGTTCTCAACGACCCTTCTGCAGCAAAATATGTGTGGGGCGTTGGTTTCCATTGGTATGTGCGTGATAATTTTTCCAATGTGAAACTTGTGAATGAAGCCTTTCCGAATAAGAAACTGCTGTTTACAGAGGCCTGCAACTACCCGTTTGATCTGAGCAAGATCTACGAATGGAAATGGGGAGAGAATTACGGGCGTTCCATGATTCACGACCTCAATAACGGCGCTGTTGGTTGGACAGACTGGAATATTTTATTGGATCAGCACGGCGGACCTAATCATGTCAAAAATTTCTGCTACGCTCCGATTCATGCCAATACCGAAACCGGGAAATTGTACTACATGAACTCCTATTATTATATCGGGCATTTCTCAAAGTTCATCCGTCCCGGGGCCAAACGCATCATCAGCTCCTCGAATCGCGACCAACTGCAAACCACCGCATTTATCAATCCGGATGGCAAGATTGCCGTGGTCGTTCTTAACCTGACCGATCAAAAAATACCATACCATCTCTGGGTAAGGGGCAAAGCCGCACCGGTTATCAGCCTGCCGCATTCCATACAGACGCTGGTTTTTTAATATTTACAATTCATTTAGACTCAAACGTCATAATGTCGTCCTGATGTTGGTCCAATTTTCGGACCGACATCAGGATCTCGTAAACCTCGGCAGCGAATCGTTCATAAGCTACAATCGCCGCAAGTATGCAACAGGATCCCTTTTTTGGGGGGGAGAATAGTGACTGTTATAACAAAACCTCTATCCTGAAGTTGTCATCCTGATGCTGGTCCCATTTTGGAGCGGTGTAGGATGTCTTCAGCATCTGTCTTAGCAGCTTTTAAAATACGCCTCAATCCGGCTACCACGATTTTCTGTTTTTAGAGTTGTGCGGGCTATTTAGAAAATAGTGATGAAATCATTTATATAAATGTTAGTTCATAATATTTGTTTTTTGGTCAAAGATTACATCAGGAATTATAATATGGTGTGAGTACAAACATCCTGAATTAAGTACTTTAATAAAGTAGAAAAGTACATCTTTACCAGGCCCAATTGAGGCTTTTGTTAGGGAATAGATATACGAAACAATTGATTTTAGAGGGTTATGAACGACATGGTTACAAATAAGAGGATTTTTCAGATTTTTGGATCAGCATTAATTCTGATTGCATTTAACTGTCTGCCTGCCATCGCACAATCCGTCGCGGCGGACAAACTCATCAACGAACCGGTGGATATCAGTCCCGATTTCCGCAGCTTCACCAATACCTACTTCCTGGCGGACACGCTGGCCGATTTCGATCCTCAGACGGCTTCCGGGCACATCGAGTGGCAGCGTAACCGTTATTACCGGCGCATGGCATTCAACAATGAACTGGCAGTGCTTCAGCCGTTTCATGGAGTTGTGTTTCCCGACAGCGAATATGCCACAAATCCGGTTCTCCCGTTTTCGCTGCAGTTTGTGAGTCCCCGTACCGTGCGGATTCGTATGAATACAGGAATCGTTGTAAAGCCTGAGGTCGACTCGCTGATGTTGGTCCGGCAGCCACCCGACGACCGGGCCGACTGGAGATTCAGTCGTGTTAAAGATGGATATCGTTACACCAATCCCTTTGGCGAGACGGTGACAATCACGAAAAATCCGTGGCACATCGTGTTTCGTGATGCGAGTGGACGTATCATCACAAGCACCGATCATAAGGTCGACAACGACAGCACCTTTACACCCATTGTTCCATTCGGATTTGTAAGGCGTTCATCAGACTATTCGCGTAGTGTTTGTGCATCTTTCAAACTATCTGAAGGAGAGAAGATCTTCGGTCTTGGTGAATCATTCACACGACTCGATAAACGCGGACAAAAAGTAGTGCTCTGGACCGATGATGCCAATGGAGTACAAAATCCAGGCATGTATAAACCGATCCCGTTTTTTATGAGCAGCCGCGGATATGGCATGTTCATGCATACATCAACACCCATAACCTGCGATATCGGTCATTCCTACGATGGCGTGAACGCACTGATGATCGGCGACGACCAACTCGATCTGTTCGTATTTCTGGGAAATCCCAAACAAATACTGAACGAGTACACAAACCTGACCGGGAAGTCCCCAATGCCTCCGCTATGGTCGTTTGGTTTTTGGATGAGCCGGATCACGTATTACAGCGAACAACAGGTTAGGGAAGTAGCAGCCAAACTTCGAAAGAACAAAATCCCTGCCGACGTGATCCATATCGATACGGGATGGTTCGAGACCGACTGGCGTAACAATTATAAGTTCTCGGCCATCAGGTTCCCGACGCCTGGGAAGATGCTCAGCGATCTGAAAAAGGATGGATTCCATATTTCCTTGTGGCAGCTCCCTTATTTCACACCGAAGAATACGCTATTTCCAGAGATTCTTAAAAAAGGTCTGTATGTGAAAGACGCAAAGGGCAATCTTCCGTACGAGGATGCCATTCTCGACTTTTCAAACCCGGCCACCGTAAAATGGTACCAGGATAAACTGGCAGGATTATTACGCATGGGGGTCGGAGCCATCAAAGTGGATTTCGGGGAAGCGGCACCGCCCAATGGCATCTATTATGACGGACGTACCGGGTTTTACGAACACAATCTCTATCCGTTGCGATATAATAAAGCCGCCGCAGATATCACCTATAAGATCACCGGCAACCATATCATCTGGGCACGCAGTGCGTGGGCCGGAAGCCAGCGGTATCCCATACACTGGGGCGGCGATGCTGCCAACACAAATAATGCTATGGCCGCTACATTACGGGGAGGTTTATCTTTTGGATTGTCTGGATTCTCATTCTGGAGTCACGATATGGGTGGATTCGTCCAGACGGCGCCGGCAGGATTATACCGCCGCTGGGTGCCATTCGGTATGTTGACTTCCCACAGCCGGGCACACGGCACACCGCCAACCGAACCGTGGGCCTATGGCAAGCAATTTATGGATGAGTTCAGAAGAGCTGACAATCTGAAGTATCGCCTGATGCCCTACGTGTATGCGCAAGCCAAATACTGCAGCGAACATGGCTTGCCAATGACCCGGGCTCTGTTCATTGAGTATCCGGATGACCCGGGATCATGGCTTATCGAAGATGAATACCTGTTTGGATCCGATATGCTGGTCGCGCCTTTGATGAAGAGTAATGAAACAGGACGGAATGTATATCTTCCGGCCGGAACCTGGATTGATTATCAAACGAAAAAAGTGTACCAGGGAGGATGGCATCATATTGAAGCGGGTGAAATCCCCATCGTTCTGCTTGTACGAAACGGATCGGTAATACCGCATATAAAACTTGCTCAGTCGACAGTGGATATGGACTGGTCGCACCTGGAACTCGATGTGTTTGCCACGGATACAACCAAAGCAAAAGGACTTGTTTGCCTGCCAACAGACCAGGTCCTGCGTGAAGTGAACCTGACAAAACGAGGCAACACTTTTTATCTGGTAAATGACCCGCTGGCTGGCAAGGTTTCATGGAAAATTGATCGGTACAAGAACTACCGATACTGATCATTGTTGGTTGTAATAAAAAGAATTAATTCATTACTTCATCAAATGGTGTAGTGCCATTTTGATGGCCTGCATTTCCTTTATTCTTTGGATATTCAGGGAGGTTATGCGACGTCTTTTTAATAATTACAGGGTTACGATATTAGCCTTGCTGGCGGCTATCGTGCTGCCGTGCATTGTTAGTATGGATCAGACACCGTCTCTTAAGGAAGCTTATAAAGATGATTTCCTGATCGGTGTGTCCATGGATTACGGACAGATATATGGCAGGCCGGCAAAGGATGTGAACCTGATCAAACAACAATTTGACGCCATCAGTCCGGAGAACGTGCTGAAATGGGCGCCGGTAAATCCAAAACCGGGTGTCTATCGTTTCGGTCCTGCTGACCGGTACGTGCAGTTCGGTTTGGAAAATCACATGTTTATTTTGGGGCACAACCTCGTATGGCATAAACAGGTGCCCAATTGGGTTTTCGAGAACAGTGATGGAAAACCGGTAAGCCGCGATACCTTACTCATGCGAATGAAAAGACATATCGATAAACTCGTCGGGAGGTATAAAGGTCGCATCAATGGCTGGGATGTCCTCAACGAGGGCGTCAACGAAGACGGCTCGCTCCGAGATGATAAATGGCTGCAGATTATCGGGCCGGATTACATCTCCAAGGCATACGAGTATGCCCATGCTGCCGATCCCAAAGCGCAACTTTACTATAACGATTTCAATCTTACTAACCCTTCCAAAAGAGAGGGCGTAATCCGGCTGGTGGAAAAGTTGAAAAAAGAAGGGGTGCCTATTGACGGTATAGGAATGCAGGGACACTGGCATCTGTATTCTCCGACTATCAAACAGATTGAAACCAGTATCGAGGATTATGCCAAACTGGGTGTAAAGGTGATGATTACCGAAATGGATATCAGCGTACTGCCTAATCCACCTCACTCTGATAACCCGCCGTCATCGATACGGCACAGTAAAAACCCAAAATATAACCCCTATGTAAACGGACTGCCGGATTCGGTGAAACAAGCGCTGGCTAACCGCTATGCCGCACTCTTTAAATTATTTCTGAAACATCGTGACGTTATCAGCAGAATTACATTCTGGGGACTGAATAATAAGCAATCGTGGAAAAACAACTGGCCCATCATTGGACGTACAGATTATCCCTTGCTATTCAACCGGAAGAACCAACCGACGGAGGCCTTTTATAAGGTCATCGAAGTTGAACAAAAAAGCCAGTAAAAAAAGGATGAGATTCATACGGATCAATTCCCCTGGTTACATCACTCTGTCAGAAATTTTGCTTCAGAACGCAAATACGGATAGTAATTATAAGAAATTCATATCCATTTAATGAAAAAATCCATGAAATCCTGAAAAGGGTCAAATAAGAGGAAACCATCCAAAACGCAAAGAGTCGCAGAGCAAAAAAACGATATTACTCTTTGTGAACCTGATATCTTTAGCGGTTTAAATGAACAGCAATAACAGTCCCCGAAAACATAAAAATTCGCTTTCGACTATGGGTAAATCAATTAAAAATAAGAGCGGCCTTTTGACTTACGGATTCATTCTTATGTTTTGTTTATCGGTCACAGCATCTGTTCAAGCGCAGAATGCGGAGGTTGAACATAAGATCGATTCTCTGATCAGCCGGATGACCTTGCAGGAGAAGGTTGATATGATACATGCCAGTTCTTCCTTCACCTCCGGCGGAGTTAAAAGGCTCGGGATACCTGAGCTGGTCATGTCTGATGGTCCTCATGGCGTTCGGTATGAACATGGGCGGGGTTGGTCAGTCTCGGATGATCCCGCTAACAGGGTAACATATTTGCCGACGGGCATCACCCTGGCATCAACGTGGAATCCAAAATTAGCGTATTCCTTTGGCAGCGTGTTGGGAAGCGAGGCGAAATACCGGGGCAAGGATATGATCCTTGGACCTGCCATCAATATTATACGTACTCCCTTAAATGGAAGAAACTTCGAGTACATGAGCGAGGATCCCTACCTGGTCTCACAAATGGCTGTTCAATACATCAAAGGGGTGCAAGATCAGGGAATTGCAGCTTGTGTTAAGCATTATATTGCAAATAATCAGGAAACGAACCGTACAACGGTTGATGTCGGGATGAGTGATCGTGCGTTTCGCGAGATTTATCTGCCTGGTTTTAAAGCGGCCGTCCAGCAAGGCCACGTGCTTGCCGTGATGGGTTCGTACAACAAGTTCAGGGGACAGTATGCTACTGAGAATGCCTATCTTGTTAACAATGTATTGAAGGATCAACTGGGTTTTAAAGGAGTCCTGGTAAGTGATTGGGGTGCGGTGCACAACACTATGGAAGCTTTATTAAACGGAACCGACATCGAGATGGGGACCGATCTGAGTATGCTACCGAATCCGGACTACAGTAAATTTTTTATGGGTGATACGGTAGTTACTCTTGTAGGGGAGGGACAGGTACCGGAATCGGTGATCGATGATAAGGTTCGGCGCATTTTGAGAGTGATGTTTGCGATTCACAAATTTGATCATCGTAGTCCCGGTGCTATTAACACACCGGCCCACCAGGAAACGGCACTAAAGATAGCAGAGGAGGGGATTGTATTGCTGAAGAACAATGATCATCTCCTTCCTCTCAATATTAAGGATGTAAAAACTATTGCCGTCATTGGAGCCAATGCGGACATCAAGTTTGCGAGCGGTGGTGGCAGTTCACAGGTTCCCGCAAAGTTTGAGATAACACCATTGCAAGGGTTGGAACAACTTGTCGGTAACCGAATTAGCGTAACGTATTCTCCTGGTTATATGAACGCTAAAGATTTTGAGGGAGATCAGCAGCTTATCAAACAAGCGGTTGCAGCAGCAAAGAGTGCGGATGCTGTTATTTATGTCGGAGGGTGGACACACGGATATAATCCTGAGGATTTTCATCATACCAAAGCATACGATGCCGAAAGCGTGGATAAACCCAATCTGCAACCTCCATTTGCCCAGGATACGCTGATCAAATCCGTATTGCATGCCAATCCGAACACCGTAATCGTGTTGATGGGAGGCGGTCCGGTGGACATGAGTCAGTGGATCGATCAGTCGAAGAGCATTATTCAGGCCTGGTATCCGGGTATGGATGGCGGAACAGCCCTGGCTAAGATTATATTCGGTCAGGTGAATCCATCAGGAAAACTTCCGATGACTTTCCCCAAAAAACTGACCGATACGCCAGTCCACACCTTGGGAGAATATCCCGGTAAAAATTTGAAAGAACATTATAACGAAGGCATCTTTGTCGGATACCGGTATTATGACAGCTACAACGTGACGCCTCAATTTTGCTTCGGACACGGATTATCTTATACCACATTTAAGTACAGTGATTTGAAGATTATGCCCGGCGATCATATGGCAACGGTGGAACTGACGGTTACGAATACCGGAAGCAGGACAGGCAAGGAAGTTGTACAGGTGTACGTGCATGAAGAAAGTGCTCCCGTCAGGATGCCAGAGAAACAGTTGAAAGCTTTCCATAAGATCTCTCTGCAACCCGGTGAGTCGAAGCAGGTTGTTCTTGTGCTGCCGCAGCATGCCTTTGAGTATTATTCGGAAAAAGATGCCAAGTGGGAGATGCCTCACACAAATTTTGATATCCTGGTGGGTAGTTCATCCCGGGATATCCGGCTGAAAGGACCTTTGCAATTATAATTTTAACCCTGTTGCTTTAAAAACTTCCATCCCTCTCAATAAATATGGAGAAGGGCCGTGAAGAGGCGAAATTTAAAATGACTAAAAAAAAATATCTCCTGTACGTTTTCCTGTTTTTTCTTCCTTTACAGGCATTTTCCCAAAACAATCTGACTCTTTGGTATAAAAAACCCGCTGCATCATGGACCGAAGCACTTCCACTGGGCAACGGAACGATGGGAGCCATGGTTTGGGGAGGTGTCCAAAATGATCTGATACAGCTTAATGATGCCACGCTTTGGTCGGGTGGCCCCGTTCGGAATAATGTTAATCCTGAAGCGTTTGGGTACCTGTCAAAGGTCCGAAAAGCACTTTTGGAAGGCAAATACCAGGAAGCTCAGCAGCTCACAAAAAAGATGCAGGGAGTATATTCGGAGAGCTACCTGCCGATGGGTGATTTGATTATTCACCAGGAATTTGCGGATACTACGCTGGAATCATATCGTCGTGAGCTGAATATAAACGATGCCGTTGAAACGACCCGTTTTCGTGTAAATGGCGTGGAATATAAAAGGCAACTGTTTATTTCAGCTCCGGATCATATCATGGTGATTCGAATGATTACAAACAGGCCGGGTGCCTTGAATCTCAATATCAAAACTTATAGTAAGCTTCAATATTCACATTCGGTTAACGGTACCGATGAACTTATACTGAAGGGAAAAGCTCCGGCGCATGACGATCCCAATTATGTGAACTACAATAAACAGCCGGTAATTTACAATGATCCCACCAGCTGTCGCGGGATGCGTTTCGAATTTGGTGTAAAGGCAATTGCCGACGGGGGAATAGTAACGACCGATACAAGCCACATAAATGTGAAGAATGCCACTGAAGTTTTACTACTGATATCTGATGCCACCAGCTACAATGGGTTTGATAAATGTCCTGATAAAGATGGTAAGAATGTTGATAAACCCGTAAAGAAATTGCTACAATCCGCTTCAGGGAAGACTTTTAAAGATTTACTTCGGAATCATCTCTATGATTATCATAAATATTTCGACAGGGTCTCTTTAACACTCGATGGAGGGCAGATTCAAAATTCAGATCTGCCTACCGATCAACGGCTGCTGGCATATACCAAAGGGGCAAAGGATCCGGGATTAGAGGAGTTGTATTTCCAGTATGGCCGTTATCTGCTTATCTCAAGCTCGCGTACCCCGGGGGTACCTGCAAATCTTCAGGGAATTTGGAGTAAGGATATCAGGCCGCCATGGAGTTCCAACTACACGATCAATATTAATACAGAGATGAACTACTGGCCGGCAGAGGAGACGAATCTTTCTGAGATGCATTTGCCGTTGTTTGGTCTCATCAGGAAATTGTCGGTCACCGGTAAGGCGACAGCACAGGAATTTTACCACGCAAATGGATGGGTAGCACATCATAATTCGGACATTTGGGGACTGTCGAACCCTGTAGGAGATAAAGGCAGGGGGGATCCGAAATGGGCAAACTGGCCGATGGGGGGCAATTGGTTGTGCCGCCAGCTTTGGGAGCACTACCTGTTCACGGGAGATAAACAATTCCTTAAGGAAACGGCATATCCGTTGATGAAGGGTGCTGCAGAATTTACACTCGACTGGCTGGTTCCGGATAGTTCGGGCCACCTGGTTACGGCACCTTCTGTTTCCCCGGAAAACGATTTCCTGCTCCCATCCGGCAAACACGCTGATGTGTCCATTGCATCGACCATGGACATGTCGATTACATGGGATCTGTTCACCAACCTGATTGAAGCTTCGCGCGTGTTGAACATCGACAAGTCTTTTCGGGACACCCTAATAGCAAAACGGGCCAAACTGTATCCTCTACATATTGGTCACCGGGGAAATCTGCAGGAATGGTTCAAGGATTGGCGGGGAGTGGATCTGCATCACCGGCACGTTTCCAATTTATACGGTCTATATCCGGGTCATGAGATTTCGCCGTTTACGACCCCTAAGCTGGCTGAAGCTGTTAAAAAGTCGCTTGAGATACGCGGTGACCGGTCGACAGGATGGAGTCAGGCCTGGAAAGTTAATCTTTGGGCACGGCTATTGGACGGAAATCATGCGTATCGCCTGTTTCGCGATCTACTCCACTATACCAGTGATACCGATCCCAACTATCATAATGGGGGTGGAGCGTATCCAAACCTGCTTGATGCTCATCCGCCATTTCAGATAGATGGCAACTTTGGTGGTACCGCCGGCGTCGCTGAGATGTTGGTCCAGAGCCAGATGGGGGACGTTTATGTGTTGCCTGCTGTCCCCGATGTCTGGAGTTCCGGAGAGGTGAAGGGGCTTCGTGCGCGGGGAGGTTTTATTATTAATGATTTGAAGTGGAGGCATGGCAAACTTACAAAATTGACAATTACATCGACCCTTGGAGGGAATCTGCGACTCCGTTCGAACAACGAGATACAAATAGAAGGAACCGATCAGATGAATCCGGCAACAGGCAAGAATCCAAACCCATTCTTTGAAACGGGCCCAATTGTTAAGCCTGTCATTTCTCCAGAAGCAACGCTGGACAGTCTGACTGTTCCTAAAAATTATGTGTATGATATTCCTACCGAAGCGGGGAATGAATACACATTTACTGCCAAATAGGATCAGCTTTGACGCAAGGGAACGATTTTGAAATAGTTACGGTGAAAATAAATCCAGTTGCAGATTGACTTTCTTTCCTTTATTCAATTTTTTAATTCTACAATCATACGGCAATTCGCTGTGCGATCGAGCTATCCTTTTCTCATTTAATTGAAAGCGATTCCGGGATCGTCATATTCCATGAAGTTATCAAAACTGGATAGTGTTTGATTTAATGTTACCGGTAGCACCTAAAGGACTTTGAACAAGTATCAATTGACATAATTAAAACTGACATAATCTATGAACAAAACGCGAAAATTTATCATAACAATAGTGGTGCTGGCCTGGCCCTTTTTGGGATTTGCGGCATCCCATCAGCTTGATGTTACGGCAGTCAACAAGCTTTCATTCGGCCGCCTCAATCAGACAATAGAATTATCATCAGATCAGTTGAAATCACTGGGTGATGTGGACCTGAATAAAATTCATGTTAAGGATGCGGCTGGCCGGGAACTCCTGTGCCAGGCGGTGGATACGGACGGTGATTATCATCCAAATGAAGTCATTTTTCAGGCCGATTTTGCTCCACACCAAACACGCCATTTTATCGTATATGTCGGACAAAAACACATGTACAAACGTTCCCAGTTCAAGGCCTACGGACGTTTTGTGAGGGAGCGTTTCGATGATTTTGCCTGGGAAAATGATCGTATCGCTCACCGAACCTATGGAAAAGCCCTGGAAACATGGAAAGAAGAGGCATTGACCAGCAGTGCCATCGATGTATGGGTAAAAAAGGTTAAAAAGCTGGTCATCAATGATTGGTACATGATGGGACATGTAACTGTTGATACCGGTGAAGGTGGAGACCTGTATACCTGTGGAAGCAGCCGTGGCGACGGGGGAAGTGGACTCTGGGCCGATGGCAAACTCTGGGTATCCAGGAATTATGTAAAATCACGGGTTCTCGCCAATGGTCCCATTCGTGTGATGTTTGAATTGACGTACGACACTTTCGATGTAAACGGAAATAAGGTGAAGGAAGTGAAGCGGGTCAGTTTGGATGCCGGACAGAATTTGGATCATTATCAGATTTTTTACAAGCCACAAAAATCGGAGAATCTGGTAACAGGTATTGGAATCGAAAGAACAAATCACACCGAACAGGAAGTCAGGAAGGGGATTAAACCCGGACATGGAATGGAACGTCCACCCGCAATCATGACTCATAAAGATCTAGAGGCAGAGCACGGCTGGGTGTCAACACAACAACCTCTGAGCGAAGGAATGTTGAATTGTGCCATCGTTATTAATCCCAAAAACTTCGTAAAGACGACGGAGGATCAGAAAAACCTGCTGGTTCTATCTAAGGTACCGTCCGACAATGTGTCTTCCTTCTGGGCCGGTTATTCCTGGAGTGAGAGCGGTCAATTCAAAAATTATGACGCATGGAAGACGTACGTGAGTCATTTTGAACAGGAATTACGGTCGCCGATCCAGATATCCGTTTCAGAATAGAAAACCCTTTCCACATTCTTAGTATCAGGGTGTTATATTTTCCCGCAGGATTATCAGAATTCTGCGGGATTTTTTTTGCTTATAATCACAGTGATAGGATGAACATTAATGTTTCTTTTCAATTTTGGGGGGTTCCTATGGATATGAAGAGGTTAAAATGGATCAGGCCCGTATTGTTGCTTTCGCTAATCTTGTTTGGTTGTAACAAAAAAGATCCCAACGTTGATCTGTCTGGAAAGACGGACGCATCCATTCAGGCAGTAATAGAGAAAATCGCTCATCACCATATACATGAATTGCAAAATGGACAGTATCCGGATGTTACTTCTCTGGATCAGGCAATGAATGCAGAAGAGCCACAGGGAATTGCCTGGAATTACCCCTGGGGAGTTGCACTATACGGTATGGAGCATGTGGCTGATGTAACAGGGGATACAACCATCACGAATTTTGTACTCAAACACAACCGTATTTGCGGTCGCTATTATGTGTGGTTAGAGAGTCTGAGAAACAAGCTACAGGATAATAAACAGCTTGAAGATTTTCTTGATCACACAAAGCTGGGTGAATTTATGATACTCGATCGGTTGGACTTCTGTGGCGCGATGGGGGCTCAAATGCTGGAAGGAGCTTTGCATACGAATACAAAACTGACACCGGACGAACAGGCCATGCTGGATACGGTTGCTGTGTACATAAGCCAAAAGCAGGCTCGTCTTTCTGACAGTACATTGTGGCGGCCGAAAGTGATGGGAGGTACCATCTGGGCGGATGATCTTTACATGAGCTGTCCGTTCCTGGTTCGCTGGTATGAATACACCGGAGATCGAAAGTATATCGATGATGCGGCGCATCAGATTATTAATATGGCCAAAAGATTGCAAGACGCGGATGGGGTCTGGTACCACGGGTATTTTGTAAACAAGCACGAACGTTCACCATATAAGTGGGGGCGTGCAAACGGTTGGGCTATGGTTGCCACGGTTGAGGTTTTATCAGCTCTTCCGGACAATGATCCTAACCATTTAAAATTACTTGACATACTTCGGAAACATATCAATGGCATCGAAAAACTTCAGGCAAGTGATGGCATGTGGCATCAGGTTTTGGACCATCCGGAGTTGTGGGAAGAAACCTCTTGTACGGCTATGTTTGCGTATAGCATAGCCCGCGCTGTCAACCGCGGCTGGATTGACGCATCCAATATGAAGATGGCCAGAAAGGCATTTGAAGGAATCTGCCAGCATGTGACACCGGAAGGAGTAGTGAATGGCACCTGTCAGGGGACAGGAATAGGAACGACATTGCAGTTCTATAAAGATCGTAAACGCCCCTCAGACGACATGCACGGTCCGGGAGCGGTAATGCTGGCCGGAGCTGAAATTCTGGTTGGAAGTCAGAATTGAAATAATCTTATTACTGATCGGGGTTGCTACTTATGAGTACCCCAATCAGCATTCATAGAGAAAATGGTTCAGGAAGCCGTTGCCATTTTGTTGACTGCTTCTTCCAGTTTGGCATCCCATTTGGATTGATTTTTTTTGCCATCCTGCACAAATGGAGATATGCTGATCAGATAGATCAGGAATTTATTGAGCGCAGACAAGGGGAATGGGAGTGGGCGTATGAAATCAACGAAAAGGACAACACGCTGTTTTTCACTGTCATTCCATACCTCATGGTTATGCGTGTCGTCAAAAATCATTCCTTTCCCCTCGTACCAGTGAGCGTAGTCGGACCCCACGCGAATTTTGCATTTGTCCGGTTCGGGGACAATCAGCCCCATATGGTAGCGGAGTACTCCCTTATAGGGTCCCCTATGCGGCGGAATATGCTTTCCACCGTCAAGCATGGAAAACATGGCGGTTTTCATTCCGGGTATTTTCTGGAGTAATGCCGCGGTTTTAGGGCACATTTTGACATTTTGATCCGACTGAAAACCATAACCGTAAAGGAAAAATGTTTTCCATTTGTTGTCGGTCGTTATCACTTTCTGATCTTCAGAGATATCCTGGAAGTTAGGGATGTTATCGCGATATTTCAGCACTTCATCAAGTTCTTTTCGGATATCCATCCAATGATTCTCAAGTTCCCTGGTCCAGGGAAACTCTGAATTATCTATAAAGGTGGCATTTCCGTGCGGTGAATATTTAACGATCAACCGCTCAAACTTCTGAAGTAACTTAAAACCTATATCCAAAAGCTGCTGTCTCATTTTTCATTAGGTTAAATTTTATGAAAGCAATTTCTATAAGACGGGAACAGATAGATAGCAGTATTTACCTTCATCTTAAATAGTTATATATAATATAACTTATAGAAAAATTATCTTAATACATTAAAAAAAATTATGATGTATCAAATTATATCCAGTATACTCATCCTCAATAATTAAAAGTGATCAAAAATATGATGTAAAAAGTTAAGATCATGGTATCAATAGCATTAAACTGTTCTCGGTTCCACATTGTAACCGTTGACAGATATCAAAAAGTTCAATAAGAGCTGTTTTTTTTAAAAAAAATTTCTTACAAAATAACAGAACGAATCATGGTCAATTATAATAATGTCTAATAGTTAAACTATTATCTTAAAGCATTTATATTGATTCGTGTTCTGTTGCAGTGTGTATAAAAACATTTATTGATTTGATTGGAAAACCAATGCTACATTACGATTCTTTATTCAGATCTATGATTAGGGATTTAACTTTTAAGATAGCCTGACAATGTTTAAAAAAAATTACTTTGCGACTCTGGTAGCAATCGGATTGCTGCTTTTGGGCGAGCAGGTATTTGCATTCAATGCTAAGCCGGATTCAACCAAACATACTATGTCGCCGGTTGAACAAAAATCGGTGACATCCGGTTCGGTTACTATTCAGGGGAAGCGTATCGATTACACCGCTACAGCCGGCACTATCATTCTGAAGGATGATAACGGCAAACCAACGGCCTCGATGTTTTATGTAGCTTACACAAAGAAAGGGGATAATTCGACAGGCAGACCAGTGACATTCTTCTGGAATGGCGGTCCGGGGTCATCTTCTTTATGGTTGCACATGGGGGCATTTGGACCCCGCAGGGTAAAAACAAATGATCATTCTCATACCCCTGCAGCGCCTTATACTTTGCTTAACAATGACTACAGCTTACTCGATGTAACAGATGAAGTCTTTGTCGATGCCGTTGGTACCGGTTATAGCAGAATTATAGGCAAGGACAAAGGTGGGGCAGGCGAACCAGACAATTTTTACGGTATCGATACTGATGCCCGCTCTTTTGCCGATTTTATCAGCAATTATCTCTCAGAAAATAACAGATGGAATTCCCCGAAATATATCTTCGGGGAAAGTTATGGAACGACCAGAGCCGCACTGCTATCCAGGGTTCTGGAAATGAACGACTCGATTGATCTGAACGGGGTCATCCTCCTTTCCTCCATTTTAGATTTTCACACGGCCAGCTATAACGCGGGTAATGATCTGCCGTACGAGTTGTTTTTACCAAGTATGACTGCCACTGCGTGGTATCATCATAAGCTGCCGGATCAGCCTCAGCAATTGCAGCCCTTGTTGAGTAAGGTTGAACACTTTGCTTTGACAGATTATGCGGAAGCCCTGGCCGACGGAAATAAGTTAAACCCATCTAAACGATCATCTATTATCAGTCAGCTTCATAATTATACAGGTCTCCCCGGGTCATATATTGATAAAGCAAATCTGCGGGTTACGGCTGCGGAATTTGAAAAGCAGCTCCTGGCCGACTCTGACAGGACAACCGGGCGTTTGGATACACGCTACACCGGACCAACGATGGATCCATTGAGCCAGACAAGAGAATATGATCCACACAGTGCATCTATAAAATCTGCTTTTGTATCAATGTTCAACGAATATGTTCACAATGATCTGAAATTTGGTCAGAATATACACTACAGACCAATGTATGGTACCGCCAGCAACGATTGGAAGTGGAAACATTATAATCGTACCAATGGTCAGGCATGGCCGGGATCACCCAATGTAGCTGTAGATCTTGCCCAGGCCCTGAAATACAATCCGGATCTTAAGGTCTTGGTTAACAGCGGATATTTCGATCTTGGTACGCCATTTTTTGCCACGGATTACACAATTGATCATTTGGAACTCCCCCCGGATTTACGGAAAAATATAGAGATGAAGTACTATCAGTCCGGTCATATGGTTTACCTGCATGTCCCTTCATTAAAGCGCTTGCATGATAATGTTGCTCAGTTTATTACCCGTACCGATAATGAAAAGTGACGGATAGCCAAGTACTAACAAAGCACGATTCGTTAATATGGTGAAATGTTACAGCGCTCTTCCTTTCAGGACTCTTATCTTTGAAAAATGTCACCTGAGATTAATGATATTTTGATTCAGGGTAAATTCAGATCTGAATGAAGGATGGGAATAGTCAATTTGCCGGACTTCAGAGGCTGTCTTTTCTCTTAAAACGCACATGTCAGTTCAGGGTGATTTTTTTCAAATCACTGCTAATATGGTCTGTTCATTTTATGTAATAAATCGTATTTATACTTTTCAATGGCTGGATGGTGGTTTTTGTGCCAATTTTGACAAGATAATATCAATCCTATTTTTAAAATTTCGTTTATTTCTAATTATCTGAATTTGTCCAGGAGGTTTTTATATGATCGACACTGTTTACGGAGAACCGGTTCTACCTGAAGTTAAAATCAACATTATTAAACCAAATGATCCCGTGGAGGTTCCTCTTGTGGAAACACGGATTGGAACATCGGAGGCAAGCCCAAATTTTGTCAGGCACATGACGTTTGATGTTTCCGGAACCCCATTACAGGATAATATTATTGCTGGTCAGAGCTTCGGGATCGTTCCCCCGGGATTTCAGGAAAATGGCAGGCCCCACAAATTGCGTCTATATTCAACTAGTTCGCCCTCTAAAGGGGAGAAGGGCGGAGGTAAACTTGTTTCTACGATCGTAAAGCGGGTGATTGACGAACACTGGGAAACGCATAAACTGTTTCTCGGTGTCTGTTCCAATTACCTGTGCGATCTGCAGGCAGGTGATATTGTTAAAATGACGGGACCTAGTGGGAAGCGTTTTCTCCTGCCGAACAATCCTGCAGATTACAATTATGTGTTTTTTGCGACAGGTACGGGAATCGCACCGTTCAGAGGTATGTCGCTCGATCTTTTGGGCCAGGGAGCATCCTCTGAAATAGCCTTGGTTTTTGGTAGCCCATATCGTACCGATTTTCTCTACGATGACCTTTTTGATTCCTTGTCCAGGAAAGCTTCGAATTTTCACTATTTGAAAAGTGTATCCAGAGAAGCAAGACGTGCGAATGGTACAAAAAGCTATGTTCAGCACCAGATAGAGGATTCGGAATGGCTGCGTTCCATTTTGCAACGTGAAAATACCCTGATCTATATTTGTGGATTGAAAGGCATGGAGACGGGAATCTATCAACGGCTTCTCAAATTCAACATCCCGGGCTATGTCACTGTCTCTGAATCCATTATGGGTAAAGATCCTGCTACATTAACCCGTGACGAACTTAAACGGGGGCTTAAACCAACCGATCGGGTCTTTCTGGAAGTCTATTGATAAAATCATCCCACAGTTTGGATGCTGATCCGGGAATTCCTAAGCCTGCTCCGTTATGGGGAATGGAGCAGGCTTATATCCCAATGAAACGGATATATTATCAGGAGAGAAGCTTCAGTATTTCTTGCTTTACTTAAGCACTTGATTTATTTCTCATAAGTTTACACTATACCCTGCAGCTGAACTTCTTTGTACGAGCGGTTAAGCCTTCCAAATCGGCTAAATAGCATTTGTCATCGTTAGTTACGACTTCATTGAAATAAAAAAGGGCACGACGTTCAAGTCGTACCCTTTGTGGAGGATTTATGAGGGTATATGTTTGATGATGTTTAAACGACCTTATGTCAAAACTATTATGCGAATTTTATAAAGAAACTAAATTTTTTATTCATCACCTTTAACGATCCCTTTTCCGTGATATTTTGTGTTTAAACACACATTCTTAAATATTTTTTGATTAATGTGATTTTTGGGCCCGTAAAGAAAGAGACAAGATTTGGTTGTTATTGGTCGTTGCTTCCAAATTCATCATCTACCGTTGTATCTTTTTGAACCCGAATCTCCAATCATTATAGCTATATCTTTTTATCGCTTGTTATCTGATTTTTAAAAACTCAAGACATAGCATCCTGATCCACATTCGGTTCCTCATCCGGATATTTCTGCAACATCACATGGCTTGAGGGTTGTATATTTTCTTCATAGCGACGCATCAATGAATGCGTAATTTCTGCACCCAGGTAAACAATCATAGCGTTATAATATACCCAAACTAAGAATACAATTAAACTCCCGGCTGCTCCATAAGTGGAATCAATATGTCCCATTGACAGATATATCCCGATCAGGTACTTACCAACCAAAAAAAGTGCTGTTGTGATAATTGCTCCTACCGTGGCAATCCACCAGGGAATTTTAACATCCGGCAACAGTTTTAGAATCGCGCCAAACAAAATCATTGTAATCAAAATGGTGAACAACGTATTCATATCATCCCAAAAATGAATTCCAAGAGGCAATGCGGTATTGACAACAGGTTTTATGAAAGACATGATAGCTTCCAGGATGAGTGAAAGAATCATCAAAAGGGCGAGCAATAGTACCGTCAAAAGTGCTAAAAGACGGTTTACAACGATTGATCGAATGGTTTGTCCCGGTTTAGGAACAACATTCCATATCCTGTTAAGGGTATTTTTTAATTGGGTAAACACTGTCGTAGCACCAAATACCAACACCACAGCACTGATTACTGTTTCGATGATTCCTGTTTTGTGAAGGGTGGCAGTCGAGGATAGGATGTTCATCAGTGTTGAAGTCGCCTCAGGACCAACTATCGTAAGCAGATATGAATGAAGTTGTTGCTGTGAGATATCTTCACTAAAAAGGAAACCGGATATGGCTACAATTAGAATTAGAAGCGGGGCCAGAGAGAATATGGTATAAAAAGCCAGAGCCGCACTGTGAAGGGGGATATCGTCATAAAAATAATTATTAGCGGTTTCAACGGTAAAATCCTTGAGCTTCTTGTAAGGCCACATATTTGTGCAATTATTTGACTCCCTTTTTTCTCAGGAGATCACTAATGATGGATACACTATGATCCACTTCGTGTTCCGTGTTATAAAAGTGAGGAGAAAGGCGTAACATTCCATTTCTGATTGCAACCACGATGTTCTCTTTCGAAAGATTTTCCATAAGCCCATCAGGATCTACCATATCAGGCAGGTCAAGTGTTACGATACCGGCCCTGTGATGATCATCATTCGGCGTCAGTATACTGATGTCATCCCAGTGCGAGAATTCGGACAATATGCGACTCGTCAGATCCAGAATGCGCTGTTGAATATTTCGTATGCCAATCTCATTCAGCAGCTTCAGAGCAGCATGATACCCGACAATGCCATTTGCATTCATTGTGCCCAGTTCGTAGCGCATAGCTGTGGGCAGAAATTCCAGGTTGTAATCGAGCAGTTCCCACGGGGCAGTGACCGACAGCCACCCTGCATTTGAAGGCTGAATGGCATCCTGCATTTTTTTATTGACATACAGAAATCCAAGACCCTGAGGACCCATCTGCCATTTATGTGACCCGGCACATAACGCATCCACATGGCTGGAAACTACATCGAGCTCTATAGCACCAACGGCCTGAATTCCGTCGACTACAAACCAGATATCATGCTTCCGGCACCATTCACCGATACGTTGCATATCAACCCGGTATCCACTCAAAAACTGAACGGTGCTGATAGATATGAGTTTTGTTTTGGGAGTGGTTGCTTTCTCGATCATTTCCGCTGTGATGGCGCCATTATCATTTGGGATAAGCTTCACATCCACTCCTAGCCGACGGAGATTGAGAAAAGGATACACGTTGGTTGGAAATTCCACGTCGCCAATCAGTATATGATCGCCGGGCGACCATTTGAGCCCATTGGCAATAATGTTTAATCCGGAAGAAGTATTTGGAACAAATGCAATCCTCTCTTTCGATTCCGCATTGATAAGCCTTGCAATTTGAACCCTGCAATCATCAATAATAGGTTTATCGTGTGTAAAAGCTTCAATGCATCCTAAAGATCGTATATCCAGTCTATTCTTGATGGCACTGGTTACCTTCGAAGAAAGAGGACTTATCGCTGCATGATTGAGATAGCAGATACCCTGTTTCAGAAAAGGGAATAGTTCTCGTACTTCGTCAACGTTTAGTGATTGGGTCGGTTGTACATTCATTCGAAATCCCTCAATATTGTATCAGTCTTTGCTAACTAAAGATAGCAGATTAGGAATTGCGGATAAACCATTATTAGATAACGAGGTTGCCGGATTTTGTCATGATTGTGGGTCGAGGGAATAAAATCACAATAGATAATTACGTGTGGGCAGTAACCGGCTATGGTTGTGAGATCATGTGGAAGATTTGAATCAAACCGTTTGTTTTTAAAGTAATACGGGAAGAAAAAAAGCGTTTAGTGAAGTGTGCAATAAGTCGGGCATTAAAAATATGTTGTTAATTTATTATCTTCCCGCACTCAAATTCTTTAGATCTAATGAACAAGTAAATATACATTCATGTCTCATCCTACATCGGATCAGATCAGACAACAGTTTCTTGATTTTTTCAAAAGTAAAAACCACCTGATCGTGGGCAGCGCACCGGTGGTTCCAGTTGGCGATCAGACGTTGCTTTTTACCAATGCGGGAATGAACCAGTTCAAACCCATATTTTTGGGTGAACAGGGGGGCTATAAACACGAAGGGAAGGTTTGGACAAGGGCTGCTGACACGCAACGATGTATCCGTGTGAGTGGCAAACATAACGATCTTGAGGAAGTCGGGCTGGATACCTATCACCATACACTCTTCGAAATGCTCGGCAACTGGTCATTTGGCGACTATTTTAAGAAAGAAGCGATTGGCTGGGGGTGGGAATTATTGGTAGATGTGTGGGGACTGGATCCCGATCGTCTGTATGCGACAGTGTTTGGTGGAGATGAACATGACAACCTGGATGCCGACGAGGAAGCCTTCGATCTTTGGGCATCAGAAACATCTATCAATAAAGATCATATCCTGAAGTTCGGTAAGAAGGATAATTTCTGGGAGATGGGGGAAACTGGTCCGTGCGGTCCCTGTTCCGAGGTTCATATTGATTTACGGCCGGATGAGGAACGAAAGAAAAGAGACGGTCGGGAACTGGTGAACCGGAATGATCCACGGGTCATGGAAATCTGGAACCTGGTCTTCATCCAATACAACCGCCAGAATGGTGGTACCCTTAACCCGTTGCCGGCAAAGCATGTCGATACAGGTATGGGTTTTGAGCGGATGGTGGCAGTCCTGCAGGGGAAAACATCGAATTATGATACCGATGTATTCAAGCCGCTGTTGAATCACATTGAGAAGCTCTCGGGTATCCAATACGGAGCCGATCAGAAAACAGATGTGGCCATGAGGGTTGTGGCTGATCACATTCGCGCCGTCAGTTTTTCTATTGCTGATGGTGCCTCACCCGGGAATGACGGCCGCGGCTATGTGATACGCCGTATCCTGCGCCGGGCTATCCGTTATGGTTGGGACAGGTTGAACCTGAAAGAGCCCTTCATGTGTAAGCTTGTTGGTACGCTGGCTGATCAGTTTGTCCACGTCTTCCCGGTCCTCGCCGCTCAACGTGAATACGTACAGAATGTAATCGAAGCCGAGGAACATAACTTCCTCCGCACCCTGGGTCAGGGAATTCAACTTTTTGAATCCATGATCGAGGGCAAAGAAGTGTTGTCGGGTGAGGATGCCTTCCGTCTCCATGATACCTACGGATTTCCGATTGACCTGACCCGTTTGATGGCGCGTGAAAATGGTATTGAAGTGGATGAGACCGGGTTTGATAAGCGGATGGAAGAACAGCGCACACGTGCCCGTGCCGCGGGTAAATTTACCGTAGACATGAGCAAAGGCGGGGAGTGGACCTACATTAGTGAGGGGCATGATTCAAAATTCATTGGGTACGATCATCTTGCCGCGGATGTCCAAGTACATGCGGTAAAAATCGATGGCAAGCGAAACTTAATGATACTGAATCAGACACCGTTTTATGCCGAAAGCGGTGGGCAGATCGCCGATCATGGAATGATATCGAACGGTGATGAACATATAAAAGTGCTCGACGTTCAAAAGACGCAGGGGCATATCATCCATCAAGTTGATCATCTTCCTGAAAATCCGGAAGGCGGTTGGCGGGCAATCGTTGACCGTGAACGCCGCTTCGAGCTGAGGAAACATCACTCGGCAACACACTTGGTTCATGCCTCTCTCAGAAAAATACTCGGTGATCATGTTGGGCAGAAGGGATCGCTCGTTTCCCCTGAGCGGCTTCGGTTTGATTTTTCTCATTATAAGGCCGTTTCTGACTTGGAATTAAACGAGGTTGAACAACTGGTTAACCTTAAGATCCAGGAAAACATCCCTAAGATTGAAGAACGGGATATTCCTATAGATCAGGCTCGTGACCGGGGTGCTATGATGCTTTTTGGCGAAAAATATGGAGATAGGGTCCGTGTTATTACTTTCGATCCTGAATATTCCATTGAACTTTGTGGCGGAACGCATGTCGAGGCCACCGGAGAGATTGGTTATTTTCGTTTTGTTACTGAGACCGCGGTAGCATCTGGGGTACGCCGTATAGAAGCCGTTACCGGTCATGCTGCCGACCATTACCTGAGACACGAGAAGAACATTATTAGTGATCTGTATCAGAGCATGGGTTCTTCCGAGCATCTGGTGAAAGATATAAACCGGCTGCTTGAGGAGAAGAAATCGGCCGAAAAAGAGCTGGAACGCCTGCGGCTTCAGGTTGCGTTGGCTGAATTAGACCAACTGATGAAAAAACCCATAGAAATGGGAAATGGCATACGTTTAGTTACCGGTGAAATCGAGCATGGAAATTCAGATCTGCTCAAACAGCTTGGCTATGAAGCACTTAATAAATCTACTGAAGGTACGATTACGGTATTGGCTTCCCGGGATAATGAAGCCGGCAAGGTTTACCTTGTTGGAACGGTGACGGAAGATCTGATTCGTGAGAAATCCATCAAGGCCGGGAACCTGATCAGCAGGGTTGCGCGCGAACTCGGTGGAGGCGGCGGTGGTCAGCCGAATCTTGCGACAGCCGGGGGACGCAATCCTGAAAAACTGGATTCTGTACTAAAGCAGATACCTGAACTCATAAACGAGACCGTTGCTTGATTCCCGGACTTCATCATTCCCCGATTTTTGGGTATATTCCTCGGATGCAGGTTTCAGGTTTTTTGTACCAGAATTTTACAATGATTTTAAATAAAAGGGTTAACAACAAAGGTGAAAATCCAAAGGGATTTTCCTTCAAGACAATTGGAGTAATATATGGCTGAAGTAAAACAAATTGGTGGTTTTACTCCGTCAGGTGTAGTATATAAAGCTACAGAGCTTCCGGAGGCTACCGATAAGACACACAAAGATTTAGGCCTATCTAAACAGCAACTCCTCGACATGTACGACAAGATGTATTTACAACGTCGGTTCGAGGAACGTTCTGCCCAGATGTACCAAAAAGGTAAATTTGGTGGTTTTTTGCATCTGTACATGGGTCAGGAAGCTATTTCTACAGCTGCCGTGGAAGTTTTGAATGACGACGACGACATCATAACTGCCTACCGCGATCACGGCTTTGGTCTGATCCGGGGTATTTCTGCCAAGGCTGGTATGGCTGAGCTTTTCGGAAAAGCAACAGGCTGCAGTCAGGGTAAAGGCGGATCCATGCACTTTTTCAATGTAGATAAGCATTTTTGGGGAGGCCATGCGATCGTTGGTGCCCATATTCCTTTAGGTACAGGAATAGCGTTTGCCAATAAATACCAGAATAACAATAGGGTCACGATGACCTTCTTTGGTGACGGAGCAGTGGATCAGGGTTCGTTTCATGAATCGCTAAACCTTGCCAACCTATGGAAGCTGCCGGTTATTTATGTGGTAGAAAACAATGGTTACTCAATGGGTACTGCCGTAAACAGGCACACGGCCACCCAAATTTACAAACGGGCTCTTGCCTATGATATGAAGAGCGATAAGGTCAATGGAATGGATCTTTTCACGATGATCGAGAAGTTCCGAGAAGTTGTGGACTATGTTCGTGAAAATTCCGAACCGTATCTGCTTGAAGTGCGTACCTATCGTTATCGCGGTCATTCCATGAGTGATCCTGCGACCTATCGTACAAAAGAGGAACTGGAAGAATTTCACAATATTGATCCTATTGAAAGGCTTAAAGATTACCTGACCTCACATCATGTAGCCAGCAAAAAAGAGATTCAGGAAATCACGGATAAGGTAGAACAAGAGGTGCTGGAAGCAATCGATTTTGCTGATAAAAGTGATGCACCCGATCCGCAGGAACTCTATAATCACGTTTATGCGGAAGATTTGGATTACAACTTTATCAGGTGATCATTCCGAATATCTGGAGAATTTAAACTTTGTGAGATTATAGTAAAGGAGATTTAAAATATGGCTGAAATACAATTCCGGGAAGCAATCCGGGCGGCGATTCGCGAAGAAATGAGTCGCGATGACCGTGTTTTTATTATGGGTGAGGAGGTGGCCGAATACAACGGCGCTTATAAAGTCACCCAGGGATTATTGGACGAGTTTGGAGGGCAGAGGACCATTGATACGCCTATTTCAGAGTTGGGATTTGCCGGTATCGGTGTCGGTGCTGCCATGAATGGCTTGCGTCCAATCGTCGAATTTATGACGTTCAACTTCGCCGTTGTCGGTATGGACCAGATTATCAATAATGCCGCCAAAATTCGCTATATGAGCGGTGGTCAGGTAACTCTTCCAATCGTCTTTCGCGGTCCGAATGCCTCTGCCGGACAATTGGCTGCAACACACTCCGTGGCTTATGAAAGCTTGTATTCCCAATTCCCCGGGTTAAAGGTTATTTACCCGTCTCAACCAGCGGATGCAAAGGGATTGCTCAAATCGGCTATCCGTGATGATGATCCTGTTATCTTTCTTGAGTCCGAGCAAATGTATGGTATGAAACAGGAAGTTCCGGAAGAGGAATACCTGATACCAATCGGAAAGGCCGCGATCAAGCGAGAAGGTAGTGATGTGACAATCATCGCACATGGTAAAATGTATCATGTAGCCACACAAGCAGCCAAGCAATTGGAAAAAGACGGTGTGGAGGCAGAGATCATCGATCCTCGAACCATCAAACCGTTTGACATCGAGACCGTCGTCAAATCGATCCAAAAGACCAATTGCTGTGTTATTGTTGATGAATCTCATCCGTTTTGTGGTATTGCTGCTGAAGTGGGCTTTCAGATTCAACGCGACGCTTTTGATTATCTTGATGCGCCGGTGCAACGTGTTACACTTCCCGATGTTCCTGCACCTTATGCCAAGAACCTGTTTGAATCATGGTTCCCAAGCCCTGATCAGGTGATCAAAGCAGTGAATGCTGTTACCTACAGAAATTGAAATCAATGGTCAATTACCTTAAAAGGCTTATCGATCAATTCATAATTCAAAATTCATAATTCAAAATTAATCAGTTATGGCAGTAGTAATAGATATGCCTAAACTCAGTGATACCATGGAGGAAGGTGTCATTGCGAAATGGAAAGTAAAAGAAGGAGACAAGGTCGAATCCGGAGATATCATTGCTGAAGTTGAGACCGACAAGGCAACCATGGATGTGGAAGTATTTGATTCCGGCACAATCCTCAAAATCCTCGCCAGTGAAGGGGATTCTGTGCCTCTAGGAAAGAAGATCGCCATCATTGGAGATGAAGGGGAAGATATAAGCGAACTCGTCTCTGAGGAAGGTGGCAAAGCTGTTAAAGAGGAAAAAAAACAGGAACCGGAAAAAGAAAAAGCTGCCAGTACTGCCAGTGGAGACAAGAAAAGTTCCGGCAAGACATTCGATCCCATTTTTAGTGGTCTGAACAATCAGCCGAAAGAAGCTGCTAAAGAAGGTTCCGAAACCAATGGCCGGATAAAGGCGTCTCCTCTGGCCCGGAAAATGGCCGAAGATCAGGGTATTGATTTATCCAGGGTACAGGGATCGGGACCCAATGGCCGGGTAGTGAAAAAGGACATCGAGGAATACGAAGAACAAGCTCCTGCACCTGCAACAGCACCATCTGTACAACAGGTTGAAACGGCTGGAGATGAGGATATTCGTATTTCACAAATGCGCAAAACGATTGCGCGTCGTCTGGCTGAGAGTAAATTTACCAATCCTCACTTCTACGAGACGATCGATATCGACATGAAGAATGCAATCAACGTTCGCAGTCGATTAAACGAGATCAGCGATGTCAAGATCAGTTTCAATGATATTGTCATGAAAGCCTGTGCGGTAGCGTTGCGACGCCATCCGGGTGTCAACAGTTCATGGCTTGGTGAGACTATTCGCAAACATGGTTCTATTAATGTTGCGATGGCTGTAGCTATCGAAGATGGTCTGGTCACCCCGGTCATACGCAATACCGACCAGAAGGGTCTTGCCCAGATTGCACGTGAATCCAAAGAACTGGCACAAAAAGCCCGGGATCGTAAACTGCAGCCAGAGGAATGGGAAGGCAGTACGTTCTCGGTCAGTAATCTTGGAATGCTTGGTATCGAGGAATTCACCGCCATTATTAATCCACCGAATGCCTGTATATTGGCTGTTGGAGCTATCCGGGACGTACCTGTTGTTGAAAATGACGCCGTTGTGCCGGGCAAACGCATGAAGGTAACTTTGTCAAGCGACCACCGCATTGTCGATGGTGCAATGGCGGCAGAGTTTCTGTCAACTCTTAGGAAGCTTCTTGAAGATCCTGCAGGAATGCTGCTCTGAGAGCATTTGGTTATCAAAATAGAAAAGGCCATCTCTAATCAGAGATGGCCTTTTTATATATGGGAGGTTTGCGAAATAAATAGTCAAAAATGGTTATATAATAGTTGATCATTTAGTTTGATTTTTATGTTGAACATAATGGTGCAGAGTGTATTTCTTTGTAATTTTGATCAGGTATTCATTTCAAAATTATCGTCGATGCGAACTACGTTACCAGTCGAAATATTACCCCAGCCGGATGAAACAACCTGCGGTCCAACGTGTCTTCATACGGTTTACCGTTTTTTTGAAGATTACATACCCCTTGGCACCGTAATTGATGAAGTGAAAAAACTCGATGAAGGTGGAACGCTGGGCGTATTTCTTGGCTGTCATGCGCTTGGTAGAGGTTACAAAGCGACGATATATTCGTACAACCTGCAAGTATTTGATCCAACATGGTTTGGAAAGGATGTATCGTTTATCATCGATCGTTTGTACAAGCAGCTGGAAATAAAGACGGATCCGAAGCTGCTGCTGGCAACGAGAGGATATATCGAATTCCTGGAAATGGGAGGGAAGGTTAAATTTGAGGATCTAAACGCGGCATTAATTCGTAAGTTCGTGAAAAGAAACCAGCCTATTCTCACAGGATTAAGTGCAACATATCTCTACAGAAGCGCACGTGAATTTGGACCCAATTCTGATTTTGATGATATTCAGGGAGAGCCTTCCGGTCATTTCGTTATTATACACGGATATGACAAGTTAGAGAGAAAAGTATTCGTATCGGATCCGCTAAAATACAATCCGTTAGGATTCGGTCATCAATACGAAGTAAGTATCGACAGGGTCATTTGTGCCATTATGCTTGGGATACTTACTTATGATGCAAATCTACTCATTATTCGTCCTCATGAATAACTTATATGCAAATATTGATCGTTGTTAATAATCCGAAGGACTGGCCGCTTGACATACCCGATGTGTCTATCGTCTCAGCCCGGTCTTATCTGACGGATTCTGCCTACACCAATCTCAAAAACGCCAGGGTTTTCAATCTGTGTAAATCTTATAGGTATCAGAGCCTGGGTTATTATGTTTCCTTGCTGGCAGCGGCAAGAGGTCATAAGCCGATGCCTGATGTAGTGACGATTCAGGATCTGAAGTCACCCACCATGGTACGATTCGTGTCCGATGAATTGGATGAACTGATTCAAAGAAGTCTTAAACCTATTCAGTCAGAACGTTTTACACTTAGTATCTACTTTGGCAGAAATGTTGCGAAACGATACAATCATCTGAGTCAGGAATTGTATCGTCAGTTTCAGTCTCCCTTGCTCAGAGCTTGGTTTGTAAAAACAAATAAATGGACGCTGCAAAATATATTTCCGATATCACTTAATGAGATACCGGAGGATCATCGTCCATTTTTGGTGGACATGGCAAGAGATTATTTTTCCCGTAGGCATGCTACGATTATCCGAAAAAAGAGCAGTCGTTTTGATATGGCCATTCTCTTTAATCCCGCCGAAGAATTTCCACCATCCGATGAGAAGGCGCTTCAGCGGTTTGTGAAGGCTGCCGAGCAAACGGGTTTTTCAACGGAGATGATTCAGAGAGAGGATTACGGGCGGCTCGCTGAATTTGATGCCCTTTTTATAAGGGAAACGACGAATGTCAATCATCACACCTATCGTTTCGCACGACGGGCGGCTATGGAAGGATTAGTGGTAATAGATGATCCCGAATCGATCCTGAAATGCACGAATAAAGTCTACCTGGCCGAATTACTATCCAGACATAATGTTAAGACACCTAAGACGGTGATTGTCCATAAAGACAACACTCCTGAGCTTGCTAAACAGCTTGGTTTTCCTATCATCCTTAAACAACCCGATAGTTCGTTTTCTCAGGGTGTCGTAAAAGTAGATGATGAGGATGAACTGGAACGAAACCTGGAAGAGTTATTGAATAAATCCGAACTTGTGATCGCACAGGAGTTCGTACCCACTCCATTCGATTGGCGGGTCGGCATCATAGATCAGCAACCACTTTATGTGTGCAAATATCATATGGCACGTAAACACTGGCAAATTTACGATCGTACTGTGCCGGGCAAGACATTCTCAGGTAAAGTGGATACGATGACTATCGATGAAGCGCCTTCAAAAGTGGTTAAAACAGCCCTTAAAGCAGCCAATCTGATAGGTAATGGATTTTATGGGGTGGATTTGAAGATGGTAGATGATGAATGCTATGTGATCGAAGTTAATGATAACCCAAGTGTAGAATCCGGATTTGAAGACATTGTTATAAAAGATCAACTCTATAAAAGAGTGATGGAGGTCTTCATCAAAAGGGTTGAACAGAAGAAAGAACGGGGGTGAGCCCCTCAATGATTTAATTGCTTACGTTTTTAATAGTAACGTTATTTCTTTGTGATCAGGTAGCCGATGATTTCTCTACATCTTTTGTGATATGCAGGATAGAATTAATTATAAATGATATGACATTGCAGGTAGCAAGAAACACCAGCCTTCATCTTTTCCAGGCTTTAGGAGTTGAACTGGAATACATGATTGTCGATCGCAATACATTTGATATCAAACCAATCACGGATGAACTGCTTAAGACAGTTTCGGGATCTTATGTATCAGAGGTTGAACGTGGCAATATCGCATGGTCCAATGAACTTGTGTTGCATGTTGTTGAGCTCAAGACTAACGGACCTGCTTCAATCCCTTTAGGGCTTGAACCATTACCTGAGACCTTTCAAAAACATGTTGATGAGATTAACAGGCGGCTTGATGCATTTAATGCCCGGCTGATGCCGACAGCAATGCACCCTTGGATGAATCCGTGGAAGGAGATGCATTTGTGGCCACATGAATATAACCCAATTTATGAGGCATATAACCGCATCTTTGACTGCCGGGGGCATGGATGGGCTAATCTGCAAAGTACCCATATTAATCTGCCATTCAATGGAGATGATGAATTTGGACGACTGCACGCGGCAATCCGGCTTATACTACCTCTGTTACCTGCACTTGCGGCAAGTTCGCCCATTGCAGACGGAGCGTTGACTGGCTTAGCCGATTTTAGGCTGGAAGTATACCGGAATAATGCTGTCAGAATTCCGTCAATAACCGGGTTGATGATTCCGGAAAGGGTATATACGAAGGCTGACTACGATAAAGAAATTTTTCAACGAATGTATCGGGATATCACTCCATTTGACCCCGATAAGACCCTTCAGGATGAATGGCTAAACTCTCGGGGAGCCATTGCAAGATTTGATCGTAATGCCATAGAAATAAGGCTGCTGGATATACAGGAATGCCCACTGGCAGATCTGGCAATCGTAAACCTTGTGGTTGATACCGTTAAAGCTCTGGTCGAAGAAAAGTGGAGCACATTCGAAGATCAAAAGGTGCAGGATGAAAAAAAATTGTATCCCATTTTGATGAATTGTATTGCAAGTGCAGAGAATACAGCAATTGATAATTCATCGTTTCTTAAACTTTTTGGCTTCGATGGAGATACTGTCACTGCCGGTGGCTTATGGCGTCAAATTGCTTCGGAATTATACGATGACTTCGAACAATCCGAACGTAAGCTGCATCGTGCATTGAAAGTAATATTTAATGAGGGGACCTTATCCACTCGTATAAAAAAACGACTTTCGTCTATCCCGGATAAAAATGATTTAAAACAAACCTATGGTCAACTATGTGACAGTCTCTCAAAAGGAATCCAGTTTTCAGCGGAATAAACCATATTTGATTGTTACTTGTGAGCACGCCGGAAATTATATTCCGGATGATTACAAATACCTATTTGAATCTCAGGAACACGTGTTGAATTCGCATCGGGGATTCGACATCGGATCACTTAACCTGACAATGTTTGTTACACGGCAAATTCAGGTACCGGTATTCATTTATCCATATACCAGATTGTTGATAGAAGTGAACCGGTCTATTGGTAATCAAAAATTATTTTCAGAATTTTCTAAGGGATTGTCCAGCAATAAAAAAGATATACTCATCAATAATTATTATTTGGCATATCGAAGTAATATTCAAAAACAGTTAGCGAATGCTATAGCGATGTTAAATGTCGGTCAGTTTGTATGGCATATTTCCATGCATACGTTTACCCCGATTTGGGACAGCAAGATACGAACGGCTGATATTGGTATTCTCTATGATCCTGCAAGTTCCATAGAAAGCCGAGTTGCCGGGTTGTTTAAAAAGAAGATAAATGATCACGATAAAAAGTGGGTCGCCAGACGTAACTATCCCTATCTGGGAAAATCTGATGGATTCACTACATACCTCAGGAAAGTTTTTGGTATGGAAAAGTATTGCGGAATAGAACTGGAAGTGAACCAAAAATATGCGGAGCATAAACATTCAGAAGTCTGGACAGAACTTAAAAAGACGATAACAGAATCTCTGAAAATTGTCTGGTCCAGCATTTGCTAACATGTTAGTCCATAAGATAAAACTCATTTTTAAATAAATACAAAAACCGCTAATATCAAGCGCGGAAAATTTCTAACAAAATTACAATTACAATGAAGGGCATTATTCTGGCTGGTGGTACCGGTTCAAGACTCTATCCATTGACAAAGGTCACAAATAAACACCTCTTGCCAATAGGGGAGAAACCAATGATTTATTACCCGATAGAACGACTATTGGAATGCGGCATTGAAGAAATATTAGTTGTTACAGGAACTGAACACATGGGAGATGTTGTCAGTCTTTTGGGTTCGGGTAAAGATTTTGGTTGTCGTTTTACGTATAAGGTACAGGATGAGGCGGGAGGAATTGCTCAGGCGTTGAGTCTGGCTGAAAATTTTGCGGGTGACGATTCTATGATTGTGATTCTGGGAGATAACATTTTTCAGACTTCCCTTCGACCAGCTGTAAATGATTATCCCAAAAAAGGTGCTCAGATTTTAATAAAAGAGGTTCCGGATCCTACAAGATATGGTGTACCTGAACTTAACGGTGAACAAATCGTCGGGATTGAAGAAAAACCAGAAGAGCCGAAGTCCAATTACTGTGTAACCGGCATTTATTTTTATGATCATGAGGTATTTAACATCATACGTACTCTGAAACCGTCAGCTCGCGGAGAATTGGAGATAACAGATGTTAATAATGAATATATTCGTCAGTCTGCCATGCGATATTCAGTCCTTGATGGATGGTGGACCGATGCTGGAACTCACGCTTCTTACCGAATTGCCAATGACTATGTTACTGAGAATAATATCTCGGAATAATGTCTGATATTAAAGTTGTTCTTATAGCCGCAAACGGGCAATTGGGTACCGAGTGGGCACAATTCATGAAAAATCAGAATATCCCATTTGTACCCTATACGATCGATAATCTCGATATCACCAATTTTGATCAGCTTGAATCGGTTCTGGATAAAGATCAGCCCGAATTTGTGATCAATGCATCGGCCTATACCCAGGTTGACCGGGCTGAATCTGAGAAAGATATGGCCTTTTCAGTTAATGCCTATGCCGTTGCAAACATGGCCAAAGCTTGCAAAAATAGGGGAATAAAGCTGGTTCATTATTCTACGGATTATGTTTTCCCCGGTCGGTCAGATGATATAAATAAATATCCTGACGGGTATCCGGAAGATGCGCCAGTTGACCCGATAAATGTGTATGGCAAGTCTAAATGGGAAGGTGAAGTAGCCATTCGAGAAGCAAAATGTGATTATCTTATTCTTCGCGTTGCCTGGCTTTGCGGTGCTTTTGGGAACAACTTTGTCGGAACCATGATCCGCCTGGCTAAAGAAAGAAGCGAGCTTAAAGTAGTTGGTGATCAATACGGTTCGCCATCCTTCACCCCGAATGTTGTTGAAAATAGTTGGTTACTAATTCAAAAAAAACTAACCGGTACCTGGAATATAACATCCGATGGACTGTTGACTTGGTATGATTTTGCGTGTGAAGCGCTACGTCTTTCAGGAATCGATACGCCTGTCTATTCCATCACAACCGAAGAATATCCAACACCTGCACCAAGACCACATTTTTCAAAATTGTGTATCGATAAACTTAAGACAGTGGATGGAGCCTTTATCGAAAATTGGCGTTCCGGGCTGAGAAATTTAGTTTACGCTATAGAAAATCAATGATATGAAGTTTGTACAGACGGATATACCTGATGTGGTTCTGATTAAGCCACGCGTTTTTGGAGATGAAAGAGGTTTTTTTACCGAAATCTATCGGTCATCGCTTTTTGGAGAACATGGATTTCCCGCATTTGTACAGGATAATATGTCAATGTCCCAAAAAGGGACAATTCGTGGATTGCACTACCAAATAGGAAGACCACAAGCCAAACTTGTAATGGTTCCTTTCGGGAAGGTAATGGATGTGGCCGTAGATATCAGACAGGGTTCATCTACATTCGGGAAACATGTAGCTGTTGAATTGTCGGATGAGAATAAATATTTACTCTATATTCCGGTGGGCTTTGCTCACGGATTTCAGGTTCTTTCAGATGAAGCCCTGTTTCAATATAAATGCAGTAATTATTATTATCCCGAAGGTGAACGTGGGGTTAACTGGCAGGATCTTGGTTTGAACATTAAATGGAACATGAATGTGAATCCTATTGTTTCAACCAAAGATCAGAATCTGCCTGAACTAAATGATGTTATAACATCTGATTTGCCTCTATTTCAACCCAAATAACACGCTTAATGAATTTAGTCATTACAGGGGGAGCCGGTTTTATCGGTTCAAACCTCATCATATACCTTATTGAGAAATATCCCGATTATAGAATACTCAATATTGATAAACTCACCTATGCCTCTAATCCGGCTTATCTTAATAAGGTAAAAGATCACAACAACTATACTTTTCGGAAGGTCGATATTACAGACAGAGCTGCTTTGCGTGATATATTCCGCAGATTCCAGCCGGATGGTATTATTCATCTCGCGGCTGAGTCGCATGTGGATAATTCAATCTCAGGGCCAGAACCATTTGTTCTGTCAAATGTTTTGGGAACGTTTAATCTGTTGGAGGAATGTCGGCAGAGCTGGATGCAGAACGAAAGACCATTTGAAAAATTCCGTTTTCATCATGTTTCTACGGATGAGGTTTATGGCACATTAGGGAAAGATGGATATTTCACCGAGCAAACACCTTATGCGCCCAACTCACCCTATTCGGCAAGCAAGGCAAGTAGTGATTTCCTGGTCCGCGCATATCATCATACCTACGGTATGAACACGGTGACCACAAACTGCTCCAATAATTTTGGTCCACATCAACACGAAGAAAAACTAATTCCAACAGTTATTCGGACAGCGCTGGCGGGCAAACCTATTCCTGTATATGGTAAAGGCGAAAACATACGTGACTGGCTGTATGTAAAGGACCATTGCCGGGCACTTGATTTGGTTTTCCACGAAGGGAAAACAGGTGAGACCTATAATATTGGCGGCCATAACGAATGGATGAATATCGAATTGGTGCGTAAGATCGCAGATCAATTGAATAAGGTAGTCGGCGAAGGTCCGGACGGTGATTATAAAAACCTGATTACGTTTGTAACCGACAGACCGGGGCATGATTTACGATACGCTATCGATCCTGTAAAGATTGAGAAGGAGCTAGGGATGGCGAAAAGAGCATGATTTTGATGCCAACCTTGAAGAGACCGTCCGCTGGTATGTACAAAAATACCGGTGATTAAAGTAAAGTCGCCGCTAAGTGGATCCGGTTTATTTTTTATTAGGAGACTTTGCAAAACCTTTATTTTTACCTCCCCTACGAGGCTGTCGAACAGTCATTATACCTATTAAACTGCCTAAAAATAGTAGGATTTTCAACCTTCATTATGGAACATGTCGTTTTCCCCCTTAAAAAAGGGGGGCCAGGGGGTTTGTAGAACCCCTAAATAAATTAGACTTAAATTTTATCCTTTATGATTTTGGGACAGTCTCCGTGTGAGGCTGGTTTTGCAAAGGCTCCTATTAGCACAACATATCCTATTGTATAATATTAAACATGCCGGACCTATGATGATCCGGCATGTGTTCATTTAAAAATTTGTTGGATTATAAAGTCAGGAATAGACCGTCAGCGACTATGACCTCCGCCACCTTTTCCACCGCTTCCGGATTTACCTTTTCCACCGCCTTGTCCGCCACCGCTTTTGCCACCTCCGGTGCCTTCCGTCAGGCGTACATCAATAAATGTCAGGTTGTGATCAGTGTCAATTTCGGCAACGCCGCCAGTGGATACCGGGCCGCCGTCTTCTTCCTCGGTAGTTTCGGTTTCTTCTTCAGATACCAGCACGACAGTAGACCTGTCAAAAAGGGTGTTACAGGTCACTCCAGGAACATTGGCTTCCAGAACGAAGGTGATTCTATAATCACCGGCACCCTCACCATCACGCTTGGTTACCCAGTTATATCCGTATAGTAATTTGCCTTGAACATTTATTTCGGCTGAGTATGCCGTGGGGCCACTTATGTTGGTCCATACACCACTCGAGACCACCGGTTCATTGGCATCTCCAATCCACCGGCTACCGGTAGCGTCCCATTCCAGTGATATGTCTTCGCTATCACGAGCCTTGGTCAATTTTTGGATCACCAGCCGGGCAGTTCCCGAATAGATTGTAGCTTCATGACTCATATATCTAAGTCCGCTCGTTCCCCAGACTTCGTCGACGCCAGTTATCGACTCGTCTTTAATGATCATTCGATATGCAGTCATCGGAGGTCCGGACAACAATTTATAGAGTACAGTTTCGATACGAACCTGAGAACCCGCCGGCCATGATTTCGCCTCCAGGTTGTCCCCCCAGTCGACAAAAGAAACTGTGACCGTATTGTTTGGTATTGGAGTGATGTTTTCCGCTTGCCATGTGTTGTAAGGATCAGCTTGGATATACCATGTTGTATCATTTTTCAAGAATGATTCCCCATCGAACACTTCTGTAAGATATGTGCCTCGCAGCGCTTTTGTCACACCGTCCGCCCAGATAACAGGGAAGGACAGGTTATTACCGACGACTTCCACGGCCTCTCCGCCACCCTGACCGCCTCCTCCTTTGGCGGACATCACAGGTTGTACACCGTCAGATTCATTCCGACTGCTTAAGTGGCCCGTCACAGGACCAAACGAATAGTAATAGTGGAAGGGTCAAGTATAGTAATGATGAGACATGTTTCATAACATTACCCCCATAATTTTAGATAGGACTTACGAAAGGCTCACCCAACATACTTGATGGGTTGCAGCCTGACTACCTATAAATATCCGGATATCAGGCATTTAATAACATTATGTTACATCAATAATTATGTATCGCTTCAGTGATATATAATTAAAACTTCAGGTATCACATAAGCACGAATCCCAAAAATCAATAGTATGTGATGCCGTATCGCTAATGAGCTAAGCGGCATAAATAAGTATCGAACACTAACGCACCCGCTAATCCAATTACGGATTATACACTGCAAGAATGACAAGCTTTGAGATATAGTCATATATTATCGCTGAGAAATAATCCGTCAGGAATCATTAAGCGGAATCGCACTGAATTGCTTGCGGTACATATGTACTCCCCACATCCCCACTACAGCCATTACGAAAACATCCAAGTCGTCGGATTCGGGTGGGGCTGGTGATTGTCAATGTATTTCATGCCCTTAACACACCGAATTATAAGCCATATATACCAAAAAATGAGTATGAAGACGCCAATAAGGATAAGAGTAAGTATACCTCCGACAAACGCCATCAACAGGCTGATCCAAAAAGTACGAATTTGAAATTGATAATGACTTTTAAGCCATTCCGGGGCTTCATCCCTGTTCATGTATGCCATTACGACACCTATAATCTCTGTCACCCCAACAGCTAAGCCTACCAGGTAAAGTACATAGATTAACTTTGCAGTCCCGGCAGATGCCGCCTTCGTTGGAATTGTCTCGGCCATTTTTCCCTCCATTTTGTGATGTTTATCTACAATACGATACAGGTTCGGAGCATTTAGATACTGCGACTGTACAATTTTACTGTGCCTTTTTTGTATATGTCTTGAACCCAGGAACCCGACAGAATCAGTCGATTGTACCTGAATATAGAAACAGCATTATTAGATTACAGCAATATCACAGGTTCATAGTAATAAAATGGATGTTTATAAATTCATTATTAATAATAATTAATAATGAATAATCAGATTTATATGCATTCGCATGAGAGGTACATCAATTTATAATACAGTCTATGCGAATTTATATCACCCAAATTTTGCAGAACAGTATGCCGATAAATAGTAGCCGACCATAAGGCTGGATAAATAACCTTCAAAGAAGATTTGTTTTTACTATTTTAGGTCGCTTTACTAAGAAATGAACTTGCGCTAACCAATGATATTGCTATGAAGTATCATGGATACTGGTATGTCTTTATTTCATTGATTTTTTTTGGCTTTGCAACATCTTTGTTTGCACAAAACGCCAAAACACTTGATACCTTAATTGTTTCAAAAGATGTAGTGGTTTCATCGAGCAGGATACCCCAGACAGCAGCAGGATCTGGAAGGAATATCACAATCATCCCGGCTTCAACTATACAAAACCTGCCCGTTCATACGGTAGATGAGGTGCTCAGGTATTTGCCGGGAGTCGAGGTACAGTCAAGAGGTGCATTTGGAACTCAATCGGATTTCAGCATCAGGGGGAGCACCTTCTCGCAGGTGTTGGTTTTGATCGATGGAATGCGACTAAATGATCCGTTAACAGCTCATTTTAATTCAAATATTCCTGTTGCTCCGTCTGAGATAGAAAGAATTGAAGTTCTGCATGGTCCTGCAGCGGCACAATATGGCGCCGATGCTGTCGGTGGTGTTATTAATATTATTACCCGTTCCTTTGCTCAACGGGAATCCGGCAAGCAAACGAATGCTGATGTAAAAGCTGGCTATGGACAATATAATTTGAAGATGGGAAGAGCCGGCTTCTACCATCACGGAAATAGTTATCGAATCGGTGGGGGTGGGATGTGGTATGAGACTCCCGGTCAGGAACTCGGAAAGAATAACAAGGATCGATTCAATGTGCGCAATGCATCCGTATCAGGCGGTTATCAGTTGGGCAACGGGTGGGACCTCGCCGCCCGAACGGCTTTTGATGACAGGGACTTCAACGCTAAATACTTTTATACTGCAAGTCCTTATGATGAATCAACGGAAAAGACCACTGACTGGTGGAACCAGGTCAGATTGACCAAGACTTTTAAAAAGAGAGTAACCACTCTGGAAGGATCTTTTAAGCATAATATCGATCACTACCTTTTTAATCCGGCGTTTCCAGGTAACCACCATATAACCAACTTTCTCGACCTTCAACTCTACCAATATAGAACACTTTCCACAAAATGGGAGTGGACGTACGGTCTGCAAGCCAGTAACCGGTTTATACACAGTAATGATCGGGGACGCCACACCGACTGGCATTATGCCGGTTTCTCAATGATACAGTGGCACCCCACCCAACCGTTAACTTTTACGGGAAGTCTGCGTCTTGATCATGATGATAATTATGGTACCGAGCTGATGCCCCAGGTGAGTATGGCATATCATACAGGAGAATGGGTGTTTCGGACATCGGGGGGGCGTAGCATCAGGGCTGCCGACTATACGGAGAGGTATATCTCAACAAATTTACAGGGACCTCTTTCGGAAGGGAGAAATATTGGAAATCCATGGCTCAAGGCGGAACGGTCGTGGTCGGGTGAGGCTGGCTTCGATGTCTTCCCATTGAGTGATATGCGATTCTCGGCTACCGGGTTTATCAGGGCATCTACAAACCTGATCGATTATGTCCTGACAAATTCGAATCAGATTCGCAATAACAGCAACCTGCAGCCGAATACCGATTATTTATATGCTGAAAATCTCAAGAATGTTCGAACAGCAGGCGTGGAATTAGAATTTTCAATGAGCCGTGACCTGGGGCAAAACTGGATGCTCGAATATACCATGGGATACACATTTGCTAGTACTTACAACAGCCAACATACCGTCTCAAAGTACATATCGAACCACGCGCGTAACCTTATTAATGGTATGATTTCAATACATAAAGATGCCTTTGAAGCCGGATTGAGTGGCCTCTGGAAACAACGTCAGGGTGATAAAGCCACAGCCATCAATGCATATATGGCACCAAGTTACAGTGTATGGAATCTGAAACTGGGTTATGATGTCGTCAAAAATGTGAAACTTGGTATTGAGGCTGACAACCTGTTTGATGCCCACTATCAGGATATCCTCGGTGCCGTTATGCCAGGACGCTGGATCATGGGTACGGTTAGCTGGCAATTGGCCGAGTAATTACAAATTGTTAATAGTTAATGGACCTTGATAAAGACCGTCCCGGTGTCAGGGTTTTATCTTTACTTATTCTTAATCGCTGGCGTCGGAAGAAAAATGAGAAAACCAAAATATGTGGAGTAGGGTTAATTTTTTGATTAATTAACGTATTGTCTAGCATTAAGTAACCATCTCTTTTCAAGATATTATGTAGGATATGTGGTCATAAATATTCTTCTGTCTTCGGTAATTCTGAAAAGCGTCGCCTGCCCAATATATAATATTGCCAGACGACGGAAATAGGTATTTTCCCGGATAGTGATTTAAGGGGCTTCTGGTATTGAGTGGATTGTTTACGTTTCTTGTGGATTATTGGTAACATAGCGATGAACTGAAAGTAAGCCTTGATGATGGCCAGGGACTCGATAAAATGAAGCGATGCGAAAAATTTCAGTCCGGCCAAAACATCTAGCAGCAATCGGATCGGAAAACGAAGCCATAAGTTACGTGTTGATTCGTTCTTCCATAACATTATCAGGTTATTGCGAAAGTTATACGTGATTTTGCGTGGCGAACCCATTTTTAGTGAACCACCACCAAGGTGGTATACTGTACTCTCTGGTACATAATGTACTGAATACCCCATATTTTGAAGACGCCAACACAAGTCGATTTCCTCCATATGAAACTCAAAGTCTTCATCAAATCCTTCTGATTTTTCAAATAGGGAGCGTCGAACTGCCAGTGAGGCGCCACTGGCCCAAAAAATTGGACCGGGCATTTCGTATTGCCGATGGTCTTTTTCCGGTGTCTCAAATAGTCGACCACGGCAAAACGGGTATCCATATTTATCGATGAATCCACCTGCTGCCCCGGCGTACTCAAATTCATTTCTGTTACGGTACGACAGCATTTTAGGTTGGACAGCGGCGACGTTTTGGTTGTTTTGGAAGAGATTATTCAAAGGGTGCAACCAATTGGGTGTAACCTCAACATCGTTATTTAAAAAGAGCAGAATCTCTCCACTTGAACCAGACACAGCTCTGTTATTACCCCCACAATAACCATAATTTTGATCCAATAATACATGGTGTACTTGCGGAAACGATTTTTCTATCCAATCTTTGGTACCATCGTCCGAGGCGTTATCGGCGATTATGATCTCAAAGTCCGGATAATCTGTAGCAATAACAGATGGAAGGAAATTTTTTAGGTGGCGAATCGCGTTCCATGTTACGATGATTATGCTAAAACGATAACAATTCATGTGAAACGAATTGGAAGATTTAATTCTTTTTAATGGTTTACACCCCTAAGATGCTTTGAAATGGATTGGTTTTTGGTAAACTTCCGCATTCAAAATAATATCGTTGCTAATTTGTTGAAAGTGAGTCGTTTGGAATGATCAAAATTGGCCTCCTATCCGATACTCATCACTATCTTGATCCTCAGGTACAAACCTTTTTTGAGGATAGGGACGAAATATGGCATGCCGGGGATTTCGGAACAATCAAGATAGCCAGAGAACTTGAGAAAATCGCACCTCTGGTTGGAGTATACGGTAATATCGACGGCAAAGATGTCCGTGTAGAATTTCCGGTAAGTCAACGACTTGAAAGAGAAGGTGTTCATTTCTGGATGACACACATTGGCGGTACACCCGGCAGATATGCTATTCCAATCCGAAAGGAAATGGAACAGAATCCGCCCGACGTGTTCATCTGTGGTCATTCTCATATTCTTAAGATAGCGAGAGATCTGAATAACAACGTACTTTTCATGAATCCCGGAGCTTCTGGCCGGCAGGGTTTCCAGACTATGCGAACTATCATTCGTTTTGGAGTTGATGACAGTCGTGTCTGTAATGTTGAGGTTATTAATCTTGGGCCGAGAACTGAAAAGGAAGCATCTATTGAGGATTAGTAAGGCATTAAGGTTTAATAATATCATTTATATCCCATTTAAATGCCTCGATAACTAACGGATATTTCCTGTTTAAAAGATTTTCGCGCCCATTAAATACGTCAAATGTAATTGACAAGTGTTAAATTCCGCTTATCATTCTAAAAAAAGACAAATGAATCAGAATTATGTGCCGGATTGCGTTGTAGTTCAGCAAATATTTATCTATGATTAGAGCCATTTGATTTTTATCACAAAGGCGACGTTGGGGTTGGTGTAAGTTTTATTGTGAGGCTAAGTCAAGGATGAGGCAGATCGTCGTGATTGGGGACGGTGGTGTGGAAAAACTTCGTATCCAAAGGGTACCAGATCCGCTACCAGCGCCTAACGAAGTTATTATTGATGTCCAGGCCGCAGGTTTAAATTTTGCGGATGTATTGGCTGTTCAGGGGATTTATCAGGATGCCCCCAAAAAGCCGTGTGTCTTGGGATATGAGGTTTCCGGTATTATCTCAGATGTCGGCAGAAATATCGATCCAAAATGGATAGATCGTCCTGTTATTGCATTGACACGTTTCGGAGGGCAGGCCGAAAAAATTGCTGTGCCGATTGATCAGGTATTCGGCAAACCGGATAAATTAACCTATGAGCAGGCTGCAGTTCTGCCTGTTAACTATCTGACGGCATATGCACTTGTCGTCGTCATGGGCGGCTTGAGGGACGATGAGACGATACTTATTCAAAATGCAGGAGGTGGTGTAGGTTTGGCTGCAGTTGATATTGCCCATCATATAGGAGCCATTATTTATGGTACAGCCAGCTCGCGTAAACATCAGTTTTTGAGAAACAGAGGAGTTGATTATGCCATCGATTATCACCATAAAGATTGGATATCCGGGATAAAACGATTGACAGGTGGCAAGGGAGTTGAACTCATCCTTGATGCTACGGGCGGATCACAATGGAGAGACTGTTACAAGCTTCTGAGGCCGACCGGAAGGTTGGGGATTTACGGGATATCTGAAGCCAGTTCTAAGAGCAGTCTGGGGGCTAAGTTTCGATTGATCAGGACTGTTCTGGTAATGCCGCGGTTTCACCCGGTTTCACTTATGCAGCAAAATAAAGGGGTGTTCGGTTTGAACCTAGGGCATCTATGGGATGAAGGTCAGAAAATCAGGGGCTGGATGAGGACAATTTATGAAGGAGTCGAGGAGGGATGGATACGACCGCAGGTCGACAAAGTCTTTGAGTTTGAAGATGCAGATCGTGCCTATCAGTACCTGTCCGAGGGTAGAAATATCGGGAAGGTCGTGTTGGTTCCTTAAAGCTATTCAATGTCGATACAAAACCATAGCCTTAACAAGTCAATCAACGATTTATTGTAATGTTAGCTTGCTTGTCTAGTGTCATAACCATAAAATAAGTTTAGTCCATTGGGGCAGTTAAAGTTGTTAGTCGTTACCATTTTACCCACAGATTGGCACAGGTAAACTTAGATTTAATCTGTTTGGATCCGTGTAAATCCGCGGCTAATCACTTTACAAATTAACTGGTATTAGCACTAGTTGCCCGAACTTTGGTCTATAGTAGAATCGGCAGGTACGTAAGATGGGTTAATTCTGTCCCGTACTATCCATGCGTCAGGATATTTTATTCGCTTCAGAATACGTGCAAAACGAGCAGCATTTTCCTGTGTCAAAAAGTCTCCAACCTGTACACGATAATCCGGTTGTTTGAATATGATGTAACCGTGTGCCTTATATGCAATTTGAGTTTGCTGAAAAATCCAGTCGTTGAAGCGGTGAAGGATAGCTTCCGCAGTATCCTTATGTGAAGTGGAGATTATTTGTATACGATATCCATAATTTCCGTTGTATCCCGTTTCGGTAATCTGGTCATTTTGAAATATCGGTGGAATAGTATTTGACTGAGTAGCATACAGATCGGAAAGTTTGCTTCGGTACAATGCCAGTTGTTGGCTTTGTATGGGTGTCTGAGTTGGCTTATGTATCTCAGTGTTTTCCCCGGCAATCTCAGACTCCCGGGTAGATTTATTTGAGGAGGTACAACCAGCGACCCATAACGTTACAACAATGGCAGAGAGGAATATAGGAATTCGGAGATTATAGGAATAAGTGTATCGAAATAACGATTTCATAAGATCTCAGATTATTAATAACCGACAGGATGCCATGTGGTTTTTGTTTCCAGGAATGGTTCTATAACGTACGGACTCTCCGCTTCGTCTTCACGCCACGTTCTGAATTTTGTAAAACAGACACGTTTAACGTTTTCGGCGGCAAGTTCCTGAATTTTCTTTTTGTCATTTTGATTATCAGCAGCGTACCAGAATGCGTTGACATCCATATGCGAGGCAAAGTGGGGGATTAGCTCATTTCGGAATCCGGTAAGGATGTTGACCACGCCAGCCGGGAGATCAGAGGTGTTTAAAATTTCCGACAACGTAATGGCAGTCAAAGGTTTCGTTTCGGAAGTCAGAATAATGATCGTATTCCCACCAACCATAACGGCGGATATTATCGATGCCAGTGAAAGGAGTGACGGATCGTCCGGAGCCATAACGGCAACAACTCCTGTAGGTTCGGGCATAGAAAAATTAAAGTGCGATGTCGCCACCGGGTTGACGCTGCTGAAAACCTGCTGAAATTTATCAGACCAGCCGGCATAGTAAACGAACCGATCGACCGCTTCCGTAACTTCACGTTCTGCAAGGTTGCTTTTTACTCCCTGGGATTTCAATTCAGAGACAAGCTGATCCCGTCGGCCATCCATCATTTCGGCAATCCGATACAAAATTTGGCCACGGTTATAAGCTGTACGACCCGACCATCCGGCAAAGGCAGATCGTGCGCTGACGACGGCCTCCCGAAAGTCTTTCCGGGAGGCACGACACATGTTGGCCAGGAGTTTTTGTTTTTTATCATATACCGGGAAATATCGTCCGGATTCGGTCCGGGGAAACTTGCCGCCAATATACAGTTTGTAGGTTTTCAGCACAGGTAAATGATCACTCATATCAGTTAAGTTCTACATAAGGTTTCAGACCGTGCAAGCCGCCTTCGCGACCCATGCCGCTTTCTTTGTAACCACCAAAAGGAGAAGTCGGATCGAACTTATTGAAAGTGTTCGCCCATACAACCCCGGCCCGCATCTTGCCGGTCATTTTAAATATTTTGGCTCCTTTATCAGTCCAGATACCGCCTGACAAGCCATAGGGTGTGTTATTGGCTTTGTCCATGGCTTCTGCGGGAGTACGGAAAGTCTGGATCGTCAATACCGGTCCGAATATCTCTTCCTGTACAATTCGGTGCGATTGAGCAACTTCAGTGAATAAGGTTGGCTTGCACCAATATCCTTTTTCAGGAAGACTGCAGGATGATTGATAGACACTCCCGCCTTCATTAATACCTGACTCGATCAGTTCATGAATCTTTTCAAGTTGCATGCGGGAGTTAATGGCTCCGATATCAGTATTCTTGTCAAGGGGATCTCCGACGCGGAGTGTAGCCATGCGCTCTTTAAGCTTACGAATGACTTCCTCGGCTACGCTTTCCTGTACAAGGAGACGTGACCCGGCACAACAGACATGTCCCTGGTTGAAGAAGATGGCGTTAATGATACCTTCCACCGCCTGATCTATAGCAGCATCTTCCATGATGATGTTGGCACCCTTTCCGCCGAGTTCGAGGGTATACTTTTTCCCGGTACCGGCAAGTGACTTCATGATGATCTTGCCCACTTCGGTTGAGCCGGTGAAAGCGATCTTATCCACCTCGGGATGATTCACGATGGCAGCACCTGTTGCACCCGACCCGGTAACGATATTGACGACGCCGGGCGGCAGGTCGGCGTCGCGAATCAGTTCTGCCAGCTTCATTGCCGTGAGGGGAGTAGTTTCGGCCGGTTTGAGGACAACTGTATTTCCGGTGGCCAGAGCCGGAGCAAGTTTCCATGCAGCCATCAACAGCGGAAAATTCCAAGGGATTATCTGTCCGGCAACTCCCAGTGGTTTTACGCTGCGTCCGGGAAAGGCATACTGCAGCTTGTCCGCCCATCCGGCGTAGTAGAAGAAATGAGCGGCAACGAGCGGAATATCGACATCACGTGATTCACGGATAGGTTTGCCGCCATCCATACTCTCGATAACAGCAAACTCCCGGGCCCTTTCCTGGATAAGCCGGGCTATGCGGAAAAGATATTTGCCCCTGTCACGACCTGACATCTTTGACCATACTTTGTTGTAGGCCGATCGGGCTGCTTTTACCGCCATATCGACATCAACAGCTTCGGCCAGGGCTACCGAGGAAAGCTTTTGTTCATTGGATGGATTTATCGTGTCGAAATACTTGTTTGATTCGGCCGGTATAAATTTACCGTTGATAAACAGATCATATCGTTCTTTCAATGTGATATGATCCGTGCTTTCCGGTGCCGGTGAATATTCCCAGCTACCGTCGAAATCGAGATCTGTTTTTTGGGATTCTGACGAAATGGATTTTTCTTTGAGCATAGTGCTAGATCAATAGTGAATCATAGATCATCAAGTTCAATAAGTTACCGGAAGCGGATATGAAACTAACACCCCATTTGCTGTTGATCGATTTCCCGGATGATACATTCAATCAATGGAGAAGTAATCCCCTGATTGATAGCGTCCCGTTTCCTGTTTTATGATCTGCATTAAAAGGTCATTGGCAAGGGAACTTGCTCCAAAACGGAATCGTTCGGGTGTAAGCCAGTCGGCACCCAGGGTTTCCTTCAGCATAGCCAGGTAACGCAACGCTGTTTTTGAGTCACGGATACCTCCGGCCGGTTTCATGCCACGTTTCTCACCGGTCTTATAATAAAAGTCGCGGATAGCCTCAAACATCACAAGGGTTACCTCCATAGTTGCCGCCGGTTTAACTTTGCCCGTTGAGGTTTTTATAAAATCTCCTCCGGCATACAAAGCGATGTCACTGGCACGCCGAACATTATCGAGGGTTTGGAGTTCTCCGGTCTCAAGGATAACCTTCAGATGGTTTTCACCACAAAGCTCTTTAATTTCTGCGATCTCATCAAATACGTAGGAATAGTCCCCGGCCAGAAACCGGCCCCTCGAAATGACCATATCTATTTCATCGGCGCCCTGATCAAGAGCGTATTTTACATCATCGAGCTTGTTCTGCTTGGAAGCCATCCCACTGGGAAAAGCAGTGGCTACGCTGGCCACGTGAATGTCGTTTCCCCGTAACGCCTCCTTTGCAACAGACACCATCGGAGAATAGACACAGACAGCAGCAACCGACGGGATGCCTTCGTGTTCAAGTGGCCGGATAGCCTTAACGCATAATTGACGGACCTTGCCCGGCGAGTCCATTCCCTCGAGTGTGGTCAAATCTATCATGCTGAGAGCCAGCTTGAGTCCGGTTACCTTCGACTCTTTCTTGATGCTGCGAGCTTTAAAACGTGTCACGCGTTCTTCCACGCCAACCTGATCAACAGGCCGCGTTAAACGGAAATCAGGAAGTACGGTTGTATTCATAAATTCTCATTATAAAAGCTAGTTATTTAAGTCTCAAAATAGGAAAAAATGTATTACGAATGCATGCAGATATTGCAGACTATATACGAAAACGGTATTGCTAAAATTTGTGTCTTTTAATGCTTGTATTGACCAGACTAATACCTGATCCTTCCAGCATACAGTGGTATTTGAAGAGAACACAATATGATTTTTTACCATACGAAATCGTTTGATTCCATTAACAAATGTTCTCTATAAGATCGCGCTCAAAATATTGATTATATTACCGGATATATCTTATGAAATCAATGAGGGGTCCGCCATGGGGAAAAGTGGAGACATTAAACGATACTCAAGACGCGAATTCTTGAAGCGTACATTTTGGGGCTTTGGTGCAGCATGGACATTTCCCGGGTTCAGGTCTTTTCCATCTTTGGAGGAACAAAAATATTATCAGATCTGGCAGAAAATGGAGGCATTACCCGATGAAAAGAAACTGGGTATCGCACTGGTTGGATTAGGTGGTTATGCAACTTATCAGCTGGCCCCGGCGCTCCAGAAAACGAAATTGTGCAGGCTGACCGGCATTGTGACAGGTACACCGGCCAAGGCAAAACGGTGGTCACGAGAGTATAATATTCCTGAAAAGAATATCTACAATTATGAGAGGTACGATCAGATTGCCGATAATCCGGATATAGATATAATATACGTTGTGTTGCCGAATGGAATGCACGCCGAGTACACGATACGGGGTGCCCAAGCAGGAAAACATATTATATCGGAAAAACCAATGGCTACCTCAGTGGAGGATTGTCAGGCTATGATAAGTGCTTGCAGGTCTGCGAATAAGAAGCTCTCGATTGGATACCGCTTGCATTTTGAGCCGCATAACGAGGAAATGATGCGGCTGGGACAAAATGAAATACTCGGACCTGTCACTAATATGCATGGCGGCCATGCTTTTCATATTGGCAACAACCCAAATGTGTGGCGCTTAAACAAGAAGCTGTCAGGTGGCGGCCCATTGATGGATGTCGGCATCTATGTTTTGCAGGGGTTTACGTACACGATGGGTAAGCTGCCCGTATCTGTAATAGCCAGAGAGGAAACGCATAATAAACGTTTGTTTAGCCAGGTAGAGGAATCCATTTATTGGGATTTGGAGTTCCCTGGTGGCGTCATCGGAAAAGGGGATACCAGCTATTCTCACGGGGCTAATTTACTCAGGGCAAATTCAAAAAATGGGTGGTTCCAATTGCAACCCGCATTTAGCTACAGTGGAGTGCACGGGGATACGAGTCAAGGTCCCATGAATTTTCCTCAGGTTGCTCAGCAAACTCTTCAAATGGACGATTTCGCCTACTGTATTCTCAATAATAAAGAAAGCCGTGTACCAGGTGAAATGGGGTTAAGAGATATGAAAATGATTACCGCGATATACGAATCAGCCCGTACGGGGAGAAAAGTGAAGTTGGATTTGTAGAAATACAAAATAATCAGAATGATTTCCACCTGCTGCTAAAAACTATAATTCGTGAACCAGTAGTTGGTTTCAGCGACTTGATTCAGGCGTTTTTTCCGGGAAATATTTTTTAATCAACATCTCAGATTCCAAATCACCGAGTTTTGCAGCTTTCGTGAGGTCGTCGTAGGCATACTGTTTATTGCCAATTCTCAAAAAAGTAAGGCCCCGATTGTAGAGTCCGCAGATATTTTCCGGATCGATTTTTAAGGCCTGATTATAATCAATGATGGCTTCTTTCTTCCTGTCGTAACTGTGGAAATGTATCATCCCTCTGATGATATATGCTTCGGGGTCATTGGGGTCGCTATCTATACTTTTGTTGATGTCGTCCATTGCCTGAGTGTTATTTTGACAATTCATCTCTGCATATGCTTTGCGTTTAAGACACTGCGGATCGTCCTCATAAACCATCAGAATATTGTTATAGTAATCGATGGCATGCGGATAATTCCCAAGGTCCTCCTCAATCAAACCCAAAACGAGCAGTGCAGTATAGTTCTGTTCATTATCTTCAAGCAATTCAGCGGAAATCCTCCTTGCACATTCGAAATCTTCTATCTCGTAATAGAAGATGCAAAGTTGTTCATCATATTTCAGGTCCTCGTTTTGTTCTTTTGTCATCTCCGGGTGTCCTTGATTAGAAATGTGAGTTTCATATCGAAGAGAATCACGAATCGTTCCATCCACTCATATGGGCTTTCATCTACTGATTACGACTTGATCTCATACCTCCACATTATCATAACCACTCACAATGTATTTCAGGTTCCTGCATTTGAAAATCATTTAACAGACGATTATGGATTTTAAATTTATGTGCATTTTTGTGCCATAAAAAAGGGCAATTCCTAACCGGAATGCCCTTTAGAATGGGATTAGCAGGTGTGTGTGTGCGTGTGTGGATGTGCGTTGTATGCAGATGATAGTTGCGGTTAATCAGTTAGATTTGCTTTCGTAAAATCGTATAAACTTGATCCCCGAATGATTTCGTTGAAACTCTGATATCAAATTATACCTGGATAGACTTATGATGCAGTACTGAACTGATGGCTGGCAAAATACTGGTCGAGCATCTCGCCTGCATATCCGTAGCCCAACTCTGCAGCCCGGGAGAAGTCATCGCGGGCATAATTTTTATTTCCATATTTCAAATATGCGTATCCCCTGTTGAAGAGTGCCATGACATTTTGCGGATCAAGACGCAGTGCCTCGTTATAGTCGACAATGGCATCAAGCTTTTTAGCGAAGTAATGGAAATATATCATCCCACGAATGAGATAGGATTCCGCATCATTTTTATCAAGCTCAATGCTGATATTGATATGTTGCAGCGCCTCTAATTCCATATGAAGGTGCATCTCTACATATGCTTTCCGTTTCATTGCCTTAGCATCGTGAGGATAATTGTTGAGTATAGCATCGTAATATTGAAGAGCCATAGGCAGGTTATCTCTGACCTCGTAAACAGCACCTAAAACATATAAGGCAGTCTTGTTTGATGGATCATCATTCAAAATGAAACCGGCTGTTTGATAGGCATGTTCGTAATCTTCAATGCGCAGGTAAAAAAGGCACAACTCATTCGTAAATAAGCTTACCGGAGATGGTTTAACTTGAGTATTCATCGGTACAAAAATTTAGGGGATTTTCAATTGATGAAGTTAGAAAGGGAGACTTACCATCTTCAGTATCAACATGAGAAAAACTGATAGCTGCTTGGCAATTTAAAGATTAAGATTGATTACTATAAGTTTTTGATGCAAAGCCAATTAGAACAACTTATCAAATTTTTACAGTTCTAATTGAGAATGATTATTTTTATAAGCCCCACTGTCAAACTTGGTTTTTTCTTACTGTAAATATATATGCGTATTTATACTAAAAACAATTGAATAAAACCAATTTTTGATTATAAACTTTTAATTGATATGTAGTCTGTTGGTACACAGTGAGTTTGTAAATAATTGTAAAATGTAATAACGAAAGAACATGGTACTTAATTCGTAAATCAGAGTGGAAGACCGGCATAATCCCCGGAGTTAAAATGGGTACCGTCGAAATGCCATGACCTCACCTGGAAAGATGACAATACCACTTTATTTGGCTTGTTTTTACTGGCCAGTAACGTTGATGAGTCAATTGAATTACATGGGATTCGAATTAAAACCCGAATTTGCTGGAACGTTATCTTATTCGTGTTCATTAAATTCCACGGACATATGTGTGAATACCAACAAATTTCAACAGAATTATGGATTATCGTTTTTTAGGTAAATCAGGATTAAAGGTTTCTGCCCTATCCTTTGGGGCGTGGGTAACGTTTGGGGATCAGGTGGATGAAAAGGCAGCCTACGATTCCATGATGGCGGCCCGAGATGCAGGTGTAAATTTCTTCGATAATGCGGAAGCGTATGCCGGTGGTGCTGCAGAAACAGTCATGGGAAATGTCATCAAAAAGGCAGGGTGGAAACGTTCTGATCTGGTTTTGTCAACAAAGATATTCTGGGGTGGCAAGGGACCCAATGACACAGGTCTTTCATTTAAACATATCTCAGAAGGTACGAATGCAGCTTTAAAAAGGCTCCATACCGATTATGTGGATCTTATATTTTGTCACCGCCCGGATTTGCATACCCCAATTGAAGAGACAGTATGGGCGATGAACCAGGTCATCCGCCAGGGGAAAGCTTTTTACTGGGGAACCAGCGAGTGGTCGGCGGAACAGATCCGTGAAGCTTATCACATCGCACGACAGAATCATCTGATTCCACCCTTGATGGAACAGCCTCAATACAATATGCTGCACAGGGAAAAAGTAGAGAAGGAGTTCGCACCGCTCTACGATGAAATTGGACTTGGAACTACCATATGGAGCCCGCTGGCCAGTGGATTATTAACCGGCAAATACAACAACGGCATACCCAAAGATAGCAGGCTCAACATGAAAAATTATGACTGGCTTCGCAAACAGCTACTCGAATCGGAGGAAGGGAAGAAAAACCTCAAAAAAGTGAAGCTACTGTCTGTCATTGCTGATGAACTGGATATCTCCATGCCAAATCTTGCCATTGCCTGGTGTCTGAAAAATCCTAATGTCAGTACGGTAATAACAGGAGCATCTAAGCCGGAACAGGTAAAGCTGAATATGAATGCAGTCGATGTCGGGGATAAACTGACACCGGATGTGATGGAACGCATTGAAGAGACCCTGGACAACAAACCCAAAGCAGATATGGACTGGAGGGGATGACAGTGATCAGTAAACAGCTACCAATTAACGGTTGAAAAAGGGTTGATGGTATCTTTCCATGCTACTCTGTGTTTCCGTGGCATTCTAGCCTTATTAACCTCTTTGCCATGGGGCACAGAAATCGCGGAGTGAATTCCATGCTTCTGTTCATCAATACAAATGGAATAACCAACTATTCATTTTTGTCCTTATTTAGGATTTCCTTTTCCTAAATCTGTCTTTTGGTGCGACTATTATAGTCATATGGAGGGATGCATAGTAAATTTTATTTGAAAGTTCTATTCCTTGGTATATAAGAGGATATGGTGATCAAAGAGGAATAGGTAAATCTTTTACGGACTAACTGGTTGCTATGAATTACTTGAAAGTGTTATATTATATAACTAATTAGTTGATCAGTTATAATAAAACGAGCCGCCTTACTCGTAACGGCAACACTCAAATTCCAAAAACAGTAAATAAAAGTAACAACACATGAACCGATTTTACCGGTTGTTTGTGCTGGCATGGGGGATAACTGTATTAGCAGCTCTGCCCGGACTACTGAAGGGCCAGGATACGGTCCAGGTACGAAGGATTTCGCTGGAACAGGCTCTGAAGCTGGCACAGAAACAGAATTTTAATATCCGGAAGACAGAAGCAGATGTTCGGGCAGCACGATCCGATTACAGAAGCACGAATGCACTCTTTCTGCCGCAGGTAAACGTGGAGGAGACGGCCGTCTCAACAAATGATCCGTTGAACGTATTTGGTTTCAAACTAAAGCAGGAAATAGTCAGTGCAACCGATTTTAATCCCGTTCTATTAAATAACCCCGACCGGATGCACAATTATCAGACGAAGATTTCGGTACAGCAGCCGATTCTGAATGTTGATGGTTTCTTCGGTCGTAGTGCTGCACAAGATAAGTTGTCGGCCGTCAGGCAACAGCTTAATCGTCAGACATATTATGTCGAATTCCAGGTCAAGCAGGCTTATTTTGGGTTAACTATGGCTAACAAACAGCTTGCTGTCATAGACACGGCGCTTCACGTCGCTCGGGCTTTCCGCTCGCAGGCCGAACATTTCTACAAACAGGGGTTGATTAATAAAGCCGACCTCCTGGCAGCACGTGTGAGGGTTCTTGATCTGGAGAGCCAGTACGCAGGTGAAGAAAATAATATCAGCAAAGCAGATGATAATCTTCGTTATTTGTTGGGTCTGGATGAGGGAACCGCTCTGCAACCGACCGACAGCCTTACAATGGTCGCACCATCCAAAATACAGGTGGATTACAACAGGCTGAATTACAACCGCTCGGATATGAAAGCGATGCGCGATATGATAAGTGCATCGCATAAGATGATGCAGTCCGGTTGGGCCAGGTATCTGCCATCTTTGAATGTTTTTGGTACTTATGAGTGGAATGATAAGGCATTTCTGGGGACCGGAGCCAATAATTACATGGTAGGTGCTGTCCTTAAATGGAACCTGTTCGGCGGGTATAAAAATGCTGCAAATATCGAAAAATCGCAGGCACAATACACAAAAGTGAAACTGATGTACGAAGACAAAGTGTATCAGAACCGACTCCAGGTAGATCAAACACGAAGGAATATGAACCAGGCCCGTCGTCAGGTGGAACTAGGCAATGCAGTCGTTGAACAGGCAGCGGAGAACCTGAGGATTCGCACCAATCGCTACGCGAAGGGTCTTGAGCGAACAACGGATGTATTGCAGGCTGAAGCATCTTTATCGGAAGCCAGACTGAAACGACTCCATGCGCTATACCAGTACCGCACGAGTGTATCGATGATGGAGTTATTGCTCGAACAAAATCTGGTCAAATAACAAGGATTTTAAAACCCACCTTTCTAAGAACCTAAAGAAACTGATATGAATCGCAAGCAATTGCTATACCTGATTATTCCTGTATTGGCTGTGGCAACCTTTTCGGGATGTCATTCAAACAAAGAACGCAAGGTTGGAACAACTGGCAAACCGGTCAATGTATCGACCGCTACTGTGAAGCAGGAGGAAGTCCGGGCACAGGTGGCTTTTACGGGAACAGTTGGTTCCGATCATCGCGTAACGCTAAGCACCAAGATAATGGGGCATGTAACGGCAGTGCCATTCGATATAGGCGCCCGTGTGCATAAAAATGAGGTGGTAGTGCGTATCCAAAGTGATAATCTGCAGGCCCAGAAACAACAGATCGAAGCCAACCGCATGGAAGCTGAGGCGGCGCTGCAGAATATGAAGATCAATTATGATCGTATCAAAGCCTTGTTTGATGAGAATAGTGCCACGAAGAAGGAACTCGACGACATAACGATGCAGTACAAGATGGCACAGGCACGCATCGATGCCATCGACAGCAAGGAGAAAGAACTCGATGACATGTTTAAGTATGCCGTACTGCGTGCTCCCATGGAAGGCTTTGTTGTACAAAAGAATGTAGAGCCGGGCGACATGGCTTCTCCCGGTCAGCCGTTAGTGGCGATAGAAGATGCCAACGATCTCCAGGTTACGGCAACGGTGCCTCAGGAGCAGATCGGACAGTTCTCCGTCGGTGATTCCGTTAATATCCGTATTGATGCCCTTGACGGGAAACTTCTCACGGGACGAATTCTGCACATTAATAAAGCCGGTGATGCAATGAGCGGGCAGTTCCGTATCAAGATTGGTCTTGTAGGCAATCCCCAAACCTGGTCGGATGTCAGAAGCGGTATGTTTGCTCATGTCCTATGGCAGGCCGGAAAAGAGCAGCTTCTAACCATACCGAAAAAAGCACTTGTCGACCGTGGTCAGTTGACCGGTGTTTATGTTGTCAATGATAACGGACAGGCTGTTTTGAGATGGGTTCGCACTGGCAAAACCTATGGAGATCGTGTGGAAATACTGGCCGGCCTAAATCCGGGTGATCGCCTGGTTACGCATTTCACGGGCCGGTTGCTCGACGGACAGGAAGTGGTATCGAACTAAGTGGTTAAAGAGAAACTGGATATGAAAACAGGAATTGCAGGACGAATCGCGCAAGCGTTTATCAACTCAAAACTTACGCCACTGCTGGCCATTGCCTTTTTGGTTATCGGTCTTTACACGGCATATCTGACGCCGAGAGAAGAAGAGCCACAGATTAATGTTCCCATGGCGGATATATTCATCCGCTATCCGGGAGCTAATCCGAAGGAAGTGGAACAGCGAATCTCCATCCCCATGGAGAAGGTGATTTCCAACATCGACGGGATCGAGTATGTCTACTCCACATCGATGCCCGGACAGGCGATGCTGTCAGCACGTTTTTATGTTGGCAAGGATGTCCAGCGCAGCCTGGTCAAGCTTTATACCGAGCTTATGAAGCACATGGATCAAATGCCACCGGGTGCCAGTATGCCGTTGATAAAGACCCGTTCGATTGATGATGTGCCCATTCTCTCACTGACATTGTGGAGCAAGAAATATTCGGATTACCAGCTTCGGAGAATGGCTGACGAACTTTCTCTGCGTATCAAACAGGTAAGCGACGTTGCTGAAACCCAGACGATCGGTGGTCGCACGCGTCAGGTTCGAGTGGAACTGGATAAAAACAAGATGGAAGCCTATCACGTCGATCCTCTTGTGATCGCCCAGCAGATCCAGGCTTCGAACAGCCAGATGATGTCGGGTTCATTCTCACGAGATAACAAAAGTTATATGGTGGAGACCGGACATTTTCTAAAAACCGATGACGATGTCAGAAATATCGTTATTGGCGCATGGCAGGGGAGTCCTGTTTATTTGAAAACAGTAGCAACTATTAAAGATGGACCGCAGGAACCCTCTCAGTATGTGAGTTTCGGTTACGGGGCGGCTCATCATGTCAGCTCCGATCTGAATGGTTTGTACCCAGCCGTTACTATTGCTGTAGCCAAGCGGAAAGGCACAGATGCCATGCGCATTGCCGACGAGGTTATTGAGAAAGTTAACAACCTGAAAGGGGAGTATGTGCCTTCGGATGTGCATATCACCATAACACGTAACTATGGAGAAACGGCATCGGACAAAGTATCAGAACTCTTGTTTCATTTGTTCGTTGCCATAGTTGCGGTTACGGTATTGGTAATGGCAACCATGGGATGGCGGAGTGCCTTGGTAAACTTTGCATCGATTCCGATCACCTTTGCGCTGACGCTCTTTGTCTACTATATGTTCGGGTACACACTGAACAGGATCACGCTGTTTGCCCTGGTATTCGTGACCGGGATCGTGGTCGACGACTCGATCATCGTGGTCGAGAACATGCACCGGCACTTCATGATGAAGAAACTGCCGTTTTTCCAGGCGGCTCTCGCCTCAATCGATGAGGTTGGAAACCCAACTATTCTGGCAACGTTTACGGTTATAGCAGCTGTGCTGCCGATGGCCTTTGTGTCCGGTCTGATGGGACCTTACATGAGCCCGATGCCTATCGGGGCATCCATCGCAATGCTCTTCTCCCTGATGGTGGCTTTGATCATTACCCCATGGCTGGCCTTCCGGCTGCTTAAGAACGATCACGGCCATACTGAGAAGGAATATAAGCTCGAGGAAACGATGCTTTATCGGGCCTACGACAAGACGCTGCGTCCATTAATGGACAGTGGGTTGAAGCGATGGGGATTCATAATCGGGGTCGTAGTGCTTCTGTTGATCTCTGTGTCGTTGTTTTACTTCCGACTGGTGCAGGTTAAAATGCTGCCGTTTGACAATAAGAATGAGATCCAGGTTGTGATCGATATGCCGGAAGGAACACCGCTTGAGGATACATACGCTGCCGCACAGGCGATAGCTCTTCGACTGAAGAATACCCCGGAGCTGGATAACTACCAGATTTATGCGGGCAGCTCGTCACCGATCAACTTCAACGGTCTCGTTCGGCATTATGATCTGAGAAAGGGACCGAATATGGCCGATATCGAACTAAATTTGGTGGATAAAGGTGACAGAAACAAGCAAAGTCACGAGATAGCGACGGAGATCCGACCCCTGGTTCAAAAAGTAGCGGAGAAGTTTAACGCCAACGCCAAAGTGGTTGAGGTACCGCCGGGACCACCGGTGCTGTCAACACTGGTGGCTGAAGTGTACGGACCGAATTCTGACCAGCAGATCAAAATTGCCCGAAAGGTGAAGCAACTGTTCCAGAAGACGGACGGCATCGTCGATGTCGACTGGATGATGGAAGCCGATCAGGTGAAGTATGATTTTGTGATTGATAAGGAACAGGCGATGCTCAAAGGGGTTGCCCCACAACAGATCACGCACGTTCTTGGAATGGCGCTGCACGGTCAAAATGTATCGCAACTTTCGGACAACCGGGAAGTTGAGGCCGTGCCTATTCACCTGCAACTGACCGAACCGGAACGTTCCAGCATATCCGATCTGAAGGGAGTTTATGTCCGGTCACAAAGCGGAGCCATGGTTCCTGTTTCCGATCTGGTTACGGTCAGGAAAGATACGATGCCGAAAAGCATCTTCCGGAAAAACCAGCGACGTGTGATATACGTTACGGCCGATGTGGCCGGGGCAATCGAGAGTCCCGTGTACGCCATCCTCGATTTACGTAAAGATATCGACCATATCGCCGTGCCCGCGGGATATCACATGACTGAATATTTTGCACACCAGCCGTTTTCAACCGAAAATTACTCGGTGAAGTGGGACGGAGAGTGGCAGATTACGTATGAAGTGTTCCGTGACCTGGGTGCTGCTTTTGCTGTTGTATTGCTCATAATTTACATGTTGATCATCGCATGGTTCCAGGATTTCAAGATACCGTTGATCATGATGGTGGCTATCCCCCTGTCACTGATCGGCATCGTAGCGGCTCACTTGTTATTCGGGGCATTTTTCACGGCAACATCAATGATTGGTATGATCGCACTTGCCGGTATTATGGTGCGTAATTCTGTGCTCCTGATTGACTTCATCCAGATAAGGCTGGAAGATGGCGTACCGTTGAAAGATGCTGTAATTGAGGCTGGAGCCGTTCGTACCAGACCGATCCTGTTAACGACGGGTGCCGTAATTATCGGGGCCTTCGTGATCATCTTCGATCCGATATTCCAGGGACTTGCTTTATCGCTGATTGGTGGCGCCATTGCCTCTACAGCCTTGACGCTGGTCATTGTTCCACTCATTTATTACATGGCGCAGAAAAAAAGCGTAACTGATTAATAAAAAAACGATATGGTGCGACGCTCTTTAAAAGTGCGTCGCACCTTTAGAAAGGAGACTATTTATGAAACTGATCGTTGTAATGAGTATCGCAGAATTCTCGCGGGATGTCAGAAAAATCCTGGTTAAGCAGAATATTCCCATCTTTAGTGAGATGGAGATGGAAGGGTACCGCGTCGACAGCGATAAGTCGATTGAAGATAATTGGTTCGCGGACAGGGATCGGGGGATATACTCGCGCTTGTATCTTGCCTTTGTAGACAGCGAACAGGCCGAACATGTTTTAGATGCAGTTCATCAATATAATGATGATCACAAAGACCATGAGATGCATCCAGTGCGCGCATTTCAACTCAACGTTGAAAAATCCATTTAAAATGCTCAGTAAGACCGCTAATACGGTTTTTGTAAGAGTATTGCATGCAATACCAGGATTAATGAAGATCTATGAAAACCCGGATAAATTCTTGTAGCCGTTTTAACAATTAGTAACTGTTTAAATATTTAGTGTCTATGTCGGAAAGATTAGTACGCGCTCTTGCCGGTACATTGGTGTTAGTGTCTCTTGCACTGGGCTATTTTGCAAATACCCAGTGGTTTTTATTAACCGCATTTATTGGAGTTAATCTATTGCAATCTTCGATAACACGGTTTTGTCCTGCTGAAATGTTGATCCAAAAGATCATGGAGAAAAGGGTTGATTGATTAAACTATGATCACTTTCAAGCAAAAGGCCACGAGGGGAAAACGCGGCCTTTTTATATCTATCTTTTAGGCAAAGTATTACAGGCGGGCATTTTACCGCATTGGGGGTTAGGGTTATAGAGGGATTAGTATTAACTAATCTTAATATAAAGCTTTCTAAAACTAGTAATAATTACCTATTTATTAATTACCATAACTAAGTATAAATAATTAATTTGAGAAGAAAAAAATTCCTTAATAGTCGATACCAACTAATTCCAGATACAAAAAAAGCCCCGTACAACGGGGCTTTCCGTAGATATTCAACGAAAAAATTATCGTCTACTGTATCTGTTGCGGTTACCACCACCAAAATTCCCACCACCAGAATTTCTGGGACGGGCCTTATTTACTTTAATAGTACGGCCTTTAACTTCAACGCCTTCCAGCTCATCAATAGCTGATTGAGCTTCATCATCATTTTCCATTTCAACAAAGCCGAAGCCTTTTGATCTGCCGGTTTCCCGATCTGTGATAACAGTAGCCGAATTGACGGCTCCGTATTCTTCGAACAGTTCTTTTAGTGTGTCATTGGAAACGGTGTAATCCAGATTTCCTACATAGATATTCATAAAGCAAGTGATATATTTAGAGATAATAAATCAAGGAATACAGTTAATACGCCTCACTTTTGCATTTATGTTAATGATAAACGCGGTAGCAACCGTAAAATGAATTCCTTAAAACATGCGGACAATTTACATCCTTTTTTGTGGAAAACCATGTTTTTTTCTTGTTTGTGTAAAAAAAAGTTTAAATGATCTCTCAACGATTTTAAAATTACAAATATCATTATGTTGAATATGGTCTGTGTTTTCATTCAAAAAGTACTAATCATATAACCGACATGTATGAAAACGGTAAATGGATTTACAAAAACGCACAAATAATGATGTAAGGAATTGTTGACCTTTCGAAGGTACCCAACCCGTGCTTTTAGTCGTTATTACCGGCTATGTTTCAATTTCATCATCTGGTCTATCATTCGTCACCGTCTTTCAACATATTTCTGAGGCGTGATCCTTCCTCATAATCAGAACGCGAATTTGGATGGGCATCTTTTGCGATAGTTGGCTTGCCGTAGTTCTTTAACAACTGATTATCGGAGGCAACCGAATGGTAGATAGAGGCATAAGCCAGTCTCACCCAAATCATGGAGAGGATGATTCCGACGCCAAAAGCAATGAGGCCAGCCAGATAAACAAGCAGGGCAGTCATGCCGATTCCAAAAATTGTTAGTGTATATCCCTGCGTTACTTGCCAGCTCATCTTCACAGATTCAATGCTATCCATTTTTTTTTCAACCACGAGATAGCAAACAAATACGAGCCTGCAACCAAAATATATACCGGGTACAATCAATAAACCTAATCCAAGTCCGATGATCGTAAAACATAATAACCTTTCCATCACGGCACTGGTGTAATTTTTGAGAACTTCGAGTAAAGACTGTATCCCAGGTGACTCATGCCGGGCTGCTTTTAGAAATACAAAAGATATCCCAAATGATACCGTCTTTACCATCCGGTACGTGAGGATTGTGCTGGATATATTCAGCACCTGCGTATTTTCTAAGGGCCTCGGCTGGTTTGCCTTCATTGAACATAAGACTGTAAAAAGCCATTGCGTTTTCCTTGTTTGTTTCAAGCCCGTTTGAAGTCATATCGATCAAATTATGCTGATCCGAATTGAATTTTTTATACAAATTGAAGTTAAGTCAGGTGATATTCGTTTTCTGTTAAGGACACCCGTTTTCAACGTAGTCGAAAGTGTTTGGAAATTCACAAACAGAAACAGGGACGGGATAAATTTAAATCCTAAGCCGGTTCGGTTTTGCCTCTCATAAAATAACCTGATGTCTTGGGGCGAAAGAGAAAGTAGAGGATAATGCTAAAAATCACCCCATGTGCGATGAGCTTAGGCGGTGAATTCAGGCTAATGATAATGTGAAAGCACATCCAGGGGACGATCACCCAACGTGCCCAATTGTGGCCAAATAGAATAAATATTCCACAGATAATTGCCAGAACGTTGACAGACAGGGCCATTGTTAAATCAAAAAAGTCGTGCGATGTCAAATTCACAGTGCTTCCGAATAATGGTGATAATATGGCAAGGGATGCGATGCAGCCAACAGCTATAAACAACCAACTGATCATTGTAATCGAAAGCGGTCGTGTGTTCAAAATCCCTTATTCTTCATGTTACGAAGTGCACTAAAGGTCGCTAAATTGAATGTAGTGTTAATGACCTGTTAATACAATATCTACTGGATTGATTTCCATAGGATTATGGAGTGGAAGATAATCAGGTCCGGGATGAAATCTATAAAGAGGATTCGATAGTTGAAGATCTATTATTTCCCTGTTTTATATCATGTTCCTATCGATATGACCACATTGCCTTTTTTGTGTCCCGTTTCCACATACTTGTGGGCTTCTGCTGTCTGTTCCAATGTACAGCGTCTGTCAATAACTAATTTTAACTCTTTAGCCTCGATAAGCATCTTTATTTCATTGAGAAGTACCCGAAGCTCAGGAACAGGGCGCAATCCAGTGGCTGAAAATTTCGCCTTTTTGCTGCTGAATTTGGAAGTCCACATCATTCGAAGCAGGAGGGGGATTCCGAGGACCGGCGAGAGATAGACGCCATATTTAGTCAGTGAATCTTTACAACGAGAAAAGGAACTCTTGCCTATCGTATCAAATATAATATCGTAGGTTTGTCCGTTTTTAGTGAAATCGTCTTTGGTATAATCGACAACCCTGTCAGCTCCCAGAGAGGTAACCATGTCTAAATTTGAGGTACTGCATACGCCCGTTACTTCTGCACCGAAGTATCTGGCAATTTGTATCGCTGAGCTACCCAGACTTCCGGAAGCACCATTAATCAGGACTTTTTGTCCTTGCTGAATCTTGCCAATATCCTTTAGAAAACTCCATGAGGTTAAAGCTCCATCACAAATGGGCGCAGCCTCATCCCAGGATATATTATCAGGCAATGTTGTTATGAGCCCGTCTTCTGGTAAGCAGACATATTCGGCATTGGTGCCAAACGAGACACCGGTCTCACCAAAAACAGAGTCGCCTTTTTTAAATAGTGTTACCCTTTTTCCGGCATCTTCTATTACACCTGCAAATCCTGTCCCGGTTATTGGATTTTTAGGCCGGACAAGCCCGATAACCAACCTTCCATAAAAAGGTTGACCGCGGCGCATCATACAATCCGCGGTGGTAACACTTGCTGCATGTACTTTTATTAATACTTCATAGTCATGCGGAACAGGTTTTTCTACCTCTTTGAGCTTAAGAACCTCCGGCGGACCATATTTGGTACAAACAATTGCTTTCATAATCAATCCTCCAGGTTTTTCCTGCGTGTAATGACTAATACCCTCTATACGAAAGACTTAAATATTATCCTATATGGGATATCCGGCTGCCGCCAATGAGGATTACAGCATGAGTAGCATGTGATAATGACGAATTATTGTTCATCAGGGGAGAGACGATATAAACTTGCCAACTAAATTGATAATTCCCTGCTCAAATTTCCACGCCTGCCAGTGTTTTTCCTTACCATAAAATGGATCCGCAGTGGTGACGATGACCATATCAAGGTCATTCAATACTACAATAAGCTAACCTCCATGGCCCAGACAAATTCAAAATGATGGTTGTCCGCATCCGCCGGCCACCATTGATAACCATACCCGGCATTGCGATTATTGTGGTCCTCATTTCCACATCCTCCAAATTGATTAAGGGTAAATGGATCTATCCTGCAATATTGTATACCCTTTACCAGGTTTTGTGTTAAATAAATCCTTCTATCTAATAATAAAATTCATTGTTGCTTCTTCATTAACAGGATATATAATCTGATATGTTCCTGCGGCTTATTTTTGTGGTAATTCCATTGAGAAGCCCTGATACAGTGCTAAAACACTCTGGAACGGAATAGGTGATCATCATGTAAAAATACCCTATTGAAACTACATGATATTATTTCCTTTTGAGTAGATAACTGCCACTTAAGAGAGAGACAAGGATTAAACCCACTGCAATAGACACTGCAACACCAATGGATCCTCCAACATCCAAAACCAGTCCCTTGATTGATGTATATATATATGTTTTTGTTAGGAATAGCGCAAGTGTAATTAACAATACACCGAAAATAGCTTCAACTGTTCTCTTTTTCATATGATGAATATTTGACCTGATTATTATCAGACAATATATAGTTTCTTATCTCAGATACACGATTAGAATACTACAAAATATAGACTTAGTAAAAATATCCCAACTCCTCTAAAAGTATAATGATAGGAGTCGGGCGTGAGATATTACCAATTCATATAATCCCGGACTTTCTGAGCCAACAGTTTTGCCATCTCACCTTGTTGTTTCATATCGGGGTGCCCGTCGCAGCCGGAATTAAAAGTTTGCCCCCAACTAAAGTAGGTGATAGCGCTGTCGCCGGCCGCTTCTCTATTTTCAATGACACGATGCAGATATCCACTTAGAATTTCCTTCTGGTCGGGACCAAACATCGGGCTATTGGCCAGCAGAAATTTAGTATTGGGATATTTTTGACGAACGGTGGCCACAAAGTTTGTATAGGCTTTTACAAAAGCATCGCCGTCAAGTTTGGGACGGGGTTCTTTCCCGTTCCCCTTCGAAAAGTCGTTGGTGCCCAATGCAATGACTACTAAATCCGGCGTATATTTGCTGAAATCCCAGGGGACGGGCTTTTTGGTATATTCCATGTAAACACCGTTGTAAACGTCAGGCATTACGGGACCGGGGCTATTCCAGTTGCGATACATACCCATGCCGGATACCGAGCTGAGCATCCACTGGGTGTGGAGAAGGCGGGAAAGACGAGGTCCATACGCATACCATGCGTTGGTATGATCGAACCATTGACCTTTGCTGCATGCAAATTGTAAGGTATCGTCGCCGAAGCCACAAGTGATGGAATCGCCGATATATTCAATCTTGCGATCAGGCAGGTGGGCGGCCTGTAAAAGTTGTTGAGTTAGCACGTCAACCAGTTTATTGTGACCATTTTGTCCCTCGGTAGCCTTGCAAAGAATCAACGTATGAACTCCTGATTGCAGACTGTCGGCAAGAACGTAACGGGTCTGGCCCATCTTCGTACGAAACTCATGGACCGGTTTGCCATCAACGATCACATCGAACCAATTGTAACTCGTTGAATCCCGGAATTCATCATCCAAGTCGACGGCCAGCCGTGTACCGCGGAATTTCATGTAGAAAGTGACCCCGGAAGCCGCAAATTTGACCGAACCGTCTTTGTCGACCAGGTGTCGTCCCATAATCTGTATGTGACTGTCATTGGCCGGGTATGTCTGTATCCCGCCATTTGAACACGCAAACATCGCCAGGAGAGGGAGGAGAAACAGTATTCTTCTAATGGACATCTTGTTTTCTATCCGGCATGTCGTTTGAGTTTTCATAACTTTCCCTTTATTACAACTATCATTGAATTGGTCCTTATGCATATTGGGACAATCGGTTAGCTTGAACTTATATCGCTACCGTCTGTGGATAATAAGTTTTTTTACTGTGATAATCCTTCAGAAAATATAGAATTTGTTTGGAAGGCTATCGAATAAATGACTTGAGATTGATCTTCAAACCATCAGCTATTGGATCATTGACCATGGGTCTGGTTACTATTCATTTCTGATATTTTGGGCAGGTTTTACCATGCCCACTTTTATAACCTGGTAGCCGATCGTCAGAAAGGCGACTACGCTTACAGGTGGCAATCCTTAGATAATTTAACAGCATACTGATTAAAATATATCATTATCTAACAACCTGATGATTAGTAATATGGGTATAATTTTATAAGATGCAATTGGCCCGTTGTTTGGAGGTGAGATACGTTCTAGAGTCGTGATTAAAAGAAATCAGTCCGAGAGAGTTACGGGTGGTCAGATTAAGTCGATCTTATATGCAATTTTTAAAATTATTTATCAGCTATAACCAGCATTTCAAAATCTTCCGTGGTTAATTTGTCGGTACGGCTAAATGCACCCAGCTTAGCCCCGTAAATATCGATATTTCTGTATTTGAGCGATTTTAATAACCAGGTAATTTCTGAAGGGACATAATATCGTTCGTTGCATTCCAGTTTTTTTTGATTGCCCGAATCATCCTCAAAATAAAGAGTACTGTAATTGCGAAACGTCATCAGGTCGAATGATTTATTGTCGTATGTGACATTTCCATCTTTTTCATTACTTGCGATAAAATCTTTGACAGAATGGAATAATGGAAAAAGGCCATTCAGCGTCGTAAAAATAAGCTTTCCGTCATCCTTTAGGGCTTTAGAAGCATTTTGAAGTATCTGATAATTCATCTCATCCGTTTCCATCAGGGAAAATGCTCCTTCACAAAGCATGATGGCCAAATCATATTCCCCAGAGAAAGTTAAGGACCTGGCATCCTGTATCTGAAAATTGATATCCAATTCTTGTCTCGCAGCTATTTCCTTTGCCCTGTTTAATAATGATTCCGATAAGTCAATTCCTGTTACATTATATCCGCGTTTCGCTAATTCAATCGAGTGTCGTCCCTGTTCCACACCCGATATCCAGGATTTTCAAACGCTTGTTATAATTGATTTCGTTTCGATGAAATCGCATTCGCCCAACGTCCCTTTTGTATAAATCTCGTCTTCATATTTCAATGCATAATTCTCGAATAATTCCTCATACCATTGTTTCATAATCTGCACCTCCAATTGTAGAATATAAAGTACATGACAGCGCGCAGTAATCGGATCTATCCTCTTATTGCGAAAGATTTCTCCCCTCTTTGCGACCAGCCAAATAATGATTGGTGAATCCTTTTCCGTATGATCACTGATGTGTTGGAGTCTCTGTTATTAGTCGATGGATTCATTGATGATTCAGCGTCGTAATACGACAAACATATTTGATTGGCCAACAGTTTCAAATCAAAATGTAACTGCAAATTGTTATGGGACAGAAAGATATGCTACGATACCGGGCCAGTAACAGTCAACCGTTTGGAAGTGCACGGGTCTGTTTATAATAAGGGAAGATCGACTTTTGGTCTGGTCTGATAATACATAATCTGCATCTGCAGACATGAATGAATATAGAGGGAGGGAAGACGGATGGATGAATGATTACGGCAGTTCAGGTGTTCTAGAAAATCACGTCTTTTTAAATCATGGTTATAGCTAAAATCTATATAAGTCATATAAAATATCAATCAGAGATCAATTTATTTTCAATAAAAGATTTGGTTACTTGAACAGGAATATCGAAAATCATAAACAAGACATTGCATGGACAATAATAAAAATCAGAACCCATCAAACAATAACGATCATAATACTATGAGTGGTGAAAGCAAGTGCCCGTTTCATGATGTATCCACACGGGAAATGGCCGGAGGTGGCACCAATATTCGTGACTGGTGGCCGAACAAGCTGAATCTGGAGATTCTTCGTCAGCATTCTTCTTTGTCTAATCCGATGAACAAGGATTTCAGTTATGCCGAAGAGTTTAGTAAACTCGACCTGAAAGCCGTAAAGCAGGATCTGTACGATCTGATGACCGATTCTCAGGAGTGGTGGCCGGCTGACTGGGGCCACTACGGTCCGCTCTTCATTCGAATGGCCTGGCATGATGCCGGAACCTACCGTGTCGCCGATGGCCGCGGTGGAGCAGGTACGGGAAACCAGCGTTTTGCCCCGGTCAATAGTTGGCCCGACAATGTGAGCCTTGACAAGGCACGCCGCTTGCTCTGGCCGATCAAGCAAAAATACGGTAGGAAAATTTCATGGGGCGACCTGATGATCCTGGCCGGGAACTGTGCCCTGGAATCGATGGGCTTCAAGACCTTCGGTTTTGGAGGCGGACGTGAAGATATCTGGGAACCGGAAAAAGACATCAACTGGGGGCCCGAACATGAATGGTTGGCCAATGAGCGTCACGACGACGATGGAAATCTCGAGGGAAGACTCGCTGCCGACCACATGGGACTAATCTATGTGAATCCGGAAGGGCCAAACGGTGAACCGAATCCGGAAAAAGCCGCAAAGTTTATTCGTCAGTCGTTTAAGCGCATGGCGATGAATGACTATGAAACAGTTGCACTCATTGCAGGCGGACACACGTTTGGAAAAGTCCATGGTGCCGTTACTGAAGACCATGTAGGTCCCGAGCCGGAAGCTGCTCCTATTGAACAGCAGGGCCTGGGCTGGGCGAATGACTCCGGCACTGGTAAAGGTCCTGACACGTTCACCAGTGGTCTGGAGGGTGCATGGACCAATAAGCCGATCAAATGGGACATGGGCTTTTATGACAACCTATTCGGTTACGAATGGGAACTGACCAAGAGTCCTGCCGGCAAACTCCAGTGGACGCCGAAAGACGGAGCAGGAGACGGCACCGTGCCGGATGCGCACGATACATCGAAGAAAAATGCTCCTATAATGCTCACGACGGACATCGCTCTGAAAGTTGATCCTGAATACGAGAAGATTTCTAAGCATTTCTATGAGAATCCGGATGAATTTGCCGATGCCTTCGCCCGCGCATGGTTTAAGCTCGACTCATCGGGACATGGGCCCCAAATCGCGCTATCTGGGACCGGAAGTTCCTGAGGAAGATCTGCTATGGCAAGATCCGATTCCTGACTGTGAATCATGAATTGGTTAACGATAAAGATGTTGCTGAATTAAAAGGTAAAATACTTAGTTCGGGACTAACAGTGTCTGAACTCGTATCAACTGCCTGGGCATCAGCCTCGACATTCCGTGGATCCGATTACCGGGGTGGAGCTAATGGCGCACGCATACGCCTGGCTCCGCAAAAGGATTGGGAGGTTAATACCCCGAAGCAATTGTCCAAAATACTAAATACGCTCGAAGGAATTCAAAAAGCGTTCAACAGCACTCAGTCAGGGAATAAGAAGGTCTCAATGGCTGATCTGATTGTGCTGGGCGGATGTGCTGCTATTGAGCAGGCTGCAAAGAAAGCCGGACATGACATCACGGTGCCGTTCACTCCGGGTCGTACCGATGCCACACAGGAGCAAACCGATGTGGAATCCGTTGGATGGCTTAAGCCTGATGCGGATGGCTTCCGCAATTATTGCAATACCAAACGAAATGCCACGGCCGAGGAGTTGTTGGTCGACAAGGCACAGCTTCTGACCCTTACCGCACCTGAATTGACGGTACTTTTTGGCGGGATGCGTGCTCTGGATACAAACTACGATCACTCGAAACATGGCGTATTCACGGACAAACCGGGGACGCTGACTAACGACTTCTTTGTCAATCTGCTCGATATGGGTACGACCTGGAAGGCAAAGTCTGATGCACAGGATGTGTTCGAGGGCAGCGACCGTAAGTCCGGAAAAGTCAAGTGGACTGGGACCCGTGTGGACCTGATATTTGGTTCAAACTCCGAACTTCGGGCCCTGGCAGAAGTGTATGCATTTAAGGATGCCGAAGAAAAGTTCGTAAAAGACTTTGTAGCAGCATGGGACAAGGTGATGAACCTGGATCGGTTCGACCTGGAATGATTTGATGATCGCCACCTTGCAACTGGTTAAATGCGAAACCTTATATAGCAAAAGTGGTAAAAATTCACTTAAATGACTATCCGAAATCAGAGCAATTGGTGTCTGGGAATAGCACACAGGTAATAGAAACCACTGTGGACACAGAGAAATGCGCAGAGAATACGAGGATTTCAGCCTTATTTCTCTGTGAACATAGTGTCTGCTTTTCCCGATGAATCGGGATGTGGTTTCCAGAGAATCCCGACTGTAAAACTCCTGTTATGCAGTGTTGTACTATTTACGGATAGTCATGTTTTATTAATTTGGGTTGCTGACTTAATAAACTTGCTAAAAACAGCCTTTTTCCGTTTGAAGCCTATTGGTATATTCGAGGATAGCAGGTGAGGTTGATAAATCCTTAGATTTGTAGATGAGTTTATCGTGGCAGGGGAGCGTCTGAGATTGGTTGGAATACTTCATTTTGGTACTATAGTCACAAACACTCTTTCATATCTTGTTAATGAAGGTTTTCCGTGATCTGTCACTGTTAAAATAAATTGAGTACTTACTTTCTTATTAACCGTAGGGACTTTTACATAAACTCGAGGCGTGTTCGGTTGGGAAGCAATTTTTATCAGTTTTTTATATGATCCAGTCTCCGGATAGTTAAACCAAAGATAACTGAGATGATCACCATCAGGATCGGTTGCAGTGGCATTCAAACCAAAGCCTTGCCCGGATTTTACGGTTATATGCCGGGGAACTAATAACTTAGGAACGGGTGGATGATTAGCCTGCTTAAATGATTCTGTGCACCATTCCATTCGGGCGGCAAAATCATTTTGGCAAGCAACTCGCCAGCGAAACAAAGTTGCTTTATTACTGGTAAATGTAACCGTATCCGGTTGAACCGCGCGTCTATATTTACTATGGGAGTATATGTGTCAACCGCATTTGTCCAGATTGGGCGGGTTTCTGGTACTATCGGAACACCTGAATTTCCTCTTTGGTTAGAATTAAACGCAGGCTTGTACAGTTCGTAGCGGCCACCCCAACCACCCCAGTTAGGATGTTCAGGATCATTCAATCCATTTGGAATCAGTCCCCAAAAAGATGGCGTATCCACCTCCATTCCGTAGGATATATCAGGATAAGCAGCACCTAAAGGTCCATAATCTTGTTGAATATGTTTTTCCAGTCAACTATTGCTTATTACTTTGTTATTTATTCCGGGAAAACCCCATTTATTGTGCTCCATATCGCTCTACCGTAATCATCGCCCGGGCATACGATATAAAACAGATTGGGAAAGTTTTTTCTAATCCATACTCCGCTGTTATCCTGGTCGGAGATAGTATGTACTCTAAGTTTGGCAATCAATTTTTTAGCCTCGGCTTTAGGTTCTGTTTTTCTTATTTCATATAACGCCTGAGCAAGGGTATTCTCTCCTCCCCATATGCATATCCAAAGTGGTCGGCTATCGTGCTCTTTAAGTCTTTGATAATCAAGTTTGAACCTGGTGAATTTTTCCCCTTACCGACTCCTTTCATTCCATATTCAGCAATACCATGCGATACTTTATTTAAAAGTGATTCCGCACTGGGATAATCGGGTTCATTCTTATTAAGGTTAGCTCGTACTTTTTCGTAGGCCCGAATAATATTATTAATTAATTCCGGATGTAGTTTTTTTTTGTCAAACTGATGTGGTGGCAATTAATCCTTTTATATCAATAACATTAGAGTACAAAAGTAAACGGACCATGGATTCCTGATCGTCTGGATCCGATCCGATATCCGTTAATATTATTCCTATTTGTATTTGCTCATTTTGCGCATGAATCTTTTGCCGTTGCTTATTTTGGGCATGAAGTGATTGGACAAAAATAAACAATGGCAGTAGAAAAATTGCTAATAAAAGCAAATAAACGATTCTGAATGTTCATGATAAGGAGGACTGTTTATTCAAAATTTTTAGATGAAAAATATAACTTGAAATAATGTTAGTTCTACCTCTTTTAAGGTGCTAGCCCAAGCGTCCTTAATCATAATGAATCCACATTCGGATAACTTTAACTATTTTCATGTCTTCGTAGACTTGGTAAACCAGACGATGTTGGATATTGATTCGCCGGGAGTAAGCACCCTGTAATTCCCCAACCAGTTTTTCATAAGGAGGGTATTCTTGAAAGGGATCCTCCCGAATAATTTCCAGCAGTTCTTTCACTTTGGATTTTAACCCGGACGATGCCACCTTTCGGGCATCCTTTTTAGCTTGCATGGTGTAGACGAGTTTATACTTACTCACCAGTCGAGCTCTTCATCACATTCGTCAACAGGCGTGCTCAATCCTTCCTTGATGGACTCGGCCATTCCAGGGATCGATGTCAAATACAGCGTCTCTTGGATGGATCTCCAGTCATCTTCACTGATCAAAACAGCGTTAGAACGTTTTCCAGTGATTTGAATAGGCTCATGAGTCATGGAAGCCTCATCAAGCAGGCGATAAATATCCTTTCGGACCTGAGTTGCAGTCAGTGTTTTCATGGTATATACCGTTTAAAGGTTACAAATATAAACGTACGCCATTCCGTACATATTGTCAACAGAGGACTCAGGATTGGCCTAACGACCCTGTATATAAAGGGCTAAGATACAAGCAACGGTTGTCAGTGTAGCTAAACCCTGACTACAAGTCAGATGCCGAATTCATCCCCGAAAGCTTTCGGGATACTGGCTAGCCGACTGGTTCCGGTCCCATGGGATTCCGTTGAAACTGGCCCATGACAAGATGGTTAAAGCGATCAGTTACGCCAAGGTCAAGGCCGACAATGTGGATGCCCGAACTCTGGCAGGGCTCCTGCGGACCGGACTAATACCCGAAGCTTACCAAATCCAACCCGAATGCCGGGAACTTCGCGAACTCACGCGGTCGCCTGCGCATGATCCAGTGGCAGGGCCGCCTGCAATCCTCACTGTGGAACCTGGCCGGCCGGTTACAGATCTGGGATAGTTCCTTTTAAGGGGACGGTTTCCATCAATGGATGGAAACCAAGCCCGATGGGAGCCTGTCCGGAATCCTTTCGGGATGTTTGGTTGCCAGTTTTGTAAACCACACGAAGATCACCTACCGATTGCCAGTTCAGGAGCAAGAAAACTGCGACTAATAAAACAACTAAAATTTTTCTCCCGCAGGTATCCCTGCAGGAAGTTTGGTGAGGAATGCTATCTTGACATTCTCCTTTTTTAAGGTGTTACAGGGCGAGTTAACCTTATGTTTTTACATTTACTTTTATTGGTCTCCTGATAGTGGCCGAGCCAACTTCTTTTTAACACTACAATCCTTTTACGATTGCCAATGCTTTTTTTACATGTTCGTCAGGCGTGATTTTATCCCTTTTTGACGAGAATGTGGCTACAATTATGTCCTTTTTATTAATGACAAAGGTAGTTCTTGGAATAAAACCGTGCGTGACCTGCTTGCCCCGCACATCCTTAACGCCGGGCTGGGGAGGTATTAAGGTCAGGCCGTAGGTGGCAGCAATTTTGCCGTTTGGGTCGGAGGCTACAGGAAACTTGCCGGCACAATAATTCGGATCAGATGAGAATGAATTCAGACGCTGAATATCATCTGCAGATACACCGATTATGGTAGCTCCTTCCGCCGTAAACTTATTCTTGAGTGTAGCGAAGGTATGCGCCTCCAAATCACACCCGCCGGTGTAAGCAGCCGGGTAAAAGTAGAGTACAACTGGTCCCTTGATCAGGGCCTTTTTTAATGAAAACGTAAAATCTTTTCCAGCCTGACTGGCCTCAGCTGTAAACAAGGGGGCTTTAACTCCCTTTGATAACATCGATTGGGCAAAGCTAGGCAAGGTAATAAAAAGGCAAAAAACGATGACTAAAACGGGGGAAAGGCAATATTTTTTGAACATAACGGGTTTGTATTATTTATAGAGAGAAAAAATTCATAAACAACTATACCTTAATTGGACATTAAAATCAACGTATAATCAAGCCAGCCCTTGTTATACGGATTCGAAACTGCTGCAAGGAACTGATGTAATCAGGTTATAAAAACGTTATTGATTCTGTAGCGGAACATACTGGCGGGTAAAAAAAGCCGGTTCTTTCTGATTTTGTAACGTCTGAGTAAAAAGGCACGCATCAGTGTATCTGTTTGGATGAGTTGTTAACTGAATGAAATCAAGTGATCAGAGATCCTGAAACACCCTGTCAACTTCATATTCCTTTCTGTAGATATTCAAGGTGCCTGACCGAGGTTGATCAACCCTGCTGTTCGGTGTCTGCAATGGAGTGGTGGAGTTTGGCGGAGGAATGCATGTTCTGCACGCGCAGCACTTTAAAAAGCACGATCCAGAGCAGGATGCAGACACCACCGCTAACCATAGCGTCGACGAGGAAAGCTCCCGTGACGCCGTTCCAGTCGAAACCGTGACCATCGATGACTTCCATGTAAATAATGGGTAAATTCATGGCATTGGTGAGTACGGCAAAGATGGTGGCGGCGAGTGGATTGCCCTTGCCAATGACATCGAAAATGATGGCGAATGCGGTAGCAAACGCTGCGGCCTGGAAGAGATTTTCGCCTACAAAGGCAATGCCGAAGGTGCCCGATGTACGCGGCAGCAATAACAAGCTGAGCGTGAAACAGGCCCCGATGATGCCGATGGCGAGGTACATGCGCCGCAACGCGAACTTCCTGGCGATGGGCGGGATCAAGAAGCTGCCAATCACGCCGGCCACGATGCTGCCCATGCCGCCGTAGAAACTGACCAGGCCCGGGCTGGCGTGGAAGTACTTGCCCCAGCCACCAAGGGTATTGGTCAGCGCAAACGAGGCGGAAGGCAGGATGAACATGGCCAGGGCCACCAGCACCTCGCGGCGTTCGAACAGTGAGATGACGTTTCGGCCGAAGCGGCTGAAGCTCTCGCTGGCCAGGGTACCGTTGGCCGCCGGCGCCGGAATGAAAAAGAACGAAAGCATCGGTGCCAGGAAGACGACCAGCACAAGAGGTGCGGCATCGCCCGGGGACAGATGTTGTGTCAGGTAGCCGGATATGAGTACGCCAAGGCCTCCGCTGCAGATATTGAAGATCGTATTCCAGGAACCGAGCTTGCTGTGGTTGTCCTTGTCGACCAGGGCCCCGGTCCAGCCACCGACCGCCGCACCATACAGGGCAATAGACAGGCTTGCGACCACCATGACGGCTTCGATTTCCACTTTCGACGGGTGGTAGAACACCGTGAACGCCGTACCAAATACCCCGAGCAAGCCGAACACGATCGCGTAGGTGCGCCGTCTGAAGCGGACATCAAGAATCGGCGCGATCAGGAAAACCATGAAATTCGGAACCGAGACGATAGCAACCGCCACGGCAATGTCGCCGCCGGGAACATTCTGGGCTGCAAGAATCTGCGGCATGGTGACAATGATAAAACCGAACACCAGGCCAAATGTGGCAACGGGGATGCTGAGTACCCACGCCGGAGGGACACGCCGGGTGGTGCTCATACAAGGTCCCCCTGGTGTCTGCTTGTTCCCGGAAGAAGTGTTGCTATTGCATGGTAATCTCTGAGGCAGTCAATTTCAGCCAACGCAGGGCTTATGTAAATATATCCGGTAACGGTTCTACAACAGTTACATCCTGAATGTGCTTTTTCTACAGATCCGGTTTCTAATGGATCCGGATGATATTTGAAGCCGGGTAGTTGCATCTTTATTTCCAAGTTGGTCAATGTCCCTGCGTATAATGGGCATTTTTGAACTATAATTTAGCAGGTAAAACGAAAAATCCGAACGGAAATATGCAAAGACCAAGCGAAAAACGTCCCCAAATATGCCTGTTAGGCTTACAGCCCGCGCTTGCGTCAGCGAACCCAATTCATACCTATTATCCATTTTCGTCACCTCCGGGAAGTAACTCTCCATGGCTGGCGAGAGTACTCTATTTCAGAATCGATAGGTCAAGGATACCACGGCGTAGTGTAGCCATGCGAAGTTATAAACCGACTCTACGTCAGCACCGCCCTCAAGGGTACGGTAACCGGCACCAATGCCCCAGTGATCGCTGATTGCATAGTACGGCTTGAGAGCGATGTCGAATGCGCGCCCAGGTCCACCGGCCAGACCCTCAAAGTCGAACAATAAATACCATTTCCCGGCGAACTGCCAGTCGGCTCCGAGATAAAGAAGCGGCACAAAACCAACATCCGTCTTTTTGCTGGTTGTACTTCCCTGCTTAAGCTCAATCTTTGCGTCACGGATTTTTGCTGTAAATCCGACCGACAATTTCAACCGCTCATGATTCAAAAAGCGATATCGGTAACCAAGCCGCCAGGAATTGAATTTGTAGGTGCCATCGACCGGAGTGCCGGGTACATAGGATTTACCTGCGAAGTCCACCAAACTTGTAAATGAACCCGTTTCGGTGTAGGTAAGCGGAGCGAGCAGAGCGCGGAAGCTGTGCCGGTTGTTTATATTCCAGGTAAGATAAAGCCGCACGGCTGGCCAGGGGCCCTTCCCGGCAAGATCGACCAGCGAAAACCGGGTACCTGCATCGGTGTTGGGAATCTGTACATCATTACGGGTCTGCCATACCGGTCCTGCCTCAAGATCAATCACGAATCCTGAAACGTTTTGTGCCAAAATAGATGGTGCCACCGTGAACATTAACACCACAAATACTAATTGTCGGATTATCATCTTCTTATACCACATTCTGACCCTCCATTTAAGAAAAAAAGTGGCATTTTTGTAGCCTAAAATGACCCTGCGCATAAATACGGCATATGATAAATTAGGTTCATTGAATGAACTACGTAAATTATCTATTTCTAATCATGCTGAAGGAATAAACGTAGTCCAGGGGCTTATACCTGTTGAGTGAGAAAATTTTTCTATTCAGGATGCCGGCGCAAATAACTTTTGACAGGTGCATTAATAATTGCAAAAAAATTGATAACCGTGAGAATGGTATATAGATGGAGAGAGAAAAGTGGAGTTGCTCATCCAAATAAAAAGGGTATCCTAGAATAGGATTCCTAAAAGTGCTGAGTAAGAGATTGACCTAACGATCCTGATCATAAGCTGCAGGCGCCGGAATGTTGAGTTAGTTACAAAACGAAAGGAATGGGAGGCTGGCAAGGTTTGGCGAGGCCTGTCCCCTTAATGTGCTGGCTATATGGCGTTTTATATTAGGAAAGGGACCGATCAATAAAGTGTGTCAAGGTTAATTCGGTCAGGAAACATCAGTAACAGTTGGGCCTTAATGGTTTCCCATCATCATTGTCTTTTTTTCTGTTCATGACTTATAGATATACCAATTGCAGTACCCAAAGCTGTTCCTATACTAATCCATAAAGCTAAATTATCCGTCAGAACTCCTATTACAGCTCCAAATGCAGCTCCAAATGCAGCACCTAAAACTAAATTTTTTTCGTTTTTCATATTTTATAATTGTTTTTTAATTGCTGTTATGATGGTCATAACAGCAATTCTGTTAGGTTATTCTTGCTTCGTAGATACGTTTTATTCATGTTATCCTTAATTTCATAAGAATGATATGAATAGATTGGATTTAATTTAATAACCAGGATGAACATTGCATTATGCTAAATTAAATTCACTTATTGGCTTCACCATCTTCGAAAATATCCTCTATTGTCATCTCAAAAAGCCGCGAAATTTTGAAAGCGAGGGGCAGACTAGGATCGTATTTACCTGTCTCAATGGCGTTGACTGTCTGGCGAGATACCTCCAACGCATCCGCTAAATCTGCCTGAGTCCAATCCCGTTCGGCACGAAGTACTTTTAATCGGTTTTTCATCGGTACCTTCTGCGGTTAACGATCAATGATACGAGGTAAGTAATGCTTATTAATATAACCAGGTAGGGTATTTCAGCGTCAGAAGAAATAATATTTGTAGTATCCAGCATGGAATAGCTGAGACCACCTACAACGCCGACACCTAATGCCAGCGCCATCGCCTGTAATTGTATTTTCTGCATCATTTCATCCTGCATCTGCAGGTGGTGTATGTTGGCCACAATCATCCCAAGGCCTATGCCGAGGTTGAAAAGGATAGCCATAATAGTTATCCACTGCTGAGAATCCCATAGATAGGTGGGCCCAAAAGTTGCCAGTGCCATTGTTATCACCCATCCGGCTGTCCATCCTGCAAGATGAACCGTTTTTTCGTTAATACGGGTTCTCCAGTCTTTTGAATTTGATGTCAATTTTTTCATAGTCTATTATGTTTTACAATTAGTAAAGGAAACTTTACTTATAATAGGTGTAATATCTTCAATTGTCAAGCAACCTTTACACGGAGGTGTGGTGTCCGTTTGGGTATTTCTGTAATTAGATGCTCTATAACAGGAATGCGGTATTTTAACAGAAGGAAATATCAAAAACTCTAGCTGATAGTGAATTGCTTATTGGTAATAAGCAAAGACCAAAGCCATATAACGACCCCGCGCATAAGGGGCTAAGATACGAGCAACGGTTGCCAATTTAATTAACACCTTATGCACAGGCCAGATGCCGAATTCATCCCCGAAAGCTTTCGGGGTTAGTTCCCTTAATGCGCTTGTTAGCATTCGCGAATTCATAAACTAAGTGCAACAAGACTTTTAAAAGAAAAGGGGATTTGGGATACTAGGTTATTTACTTACCAACCAGGATAAGGAGAATGAACCATGAAGTATCACCAAATCACCCACAGAAGAAAGATATATCATTTCTCACCTAAGAAAGCAAGGATTTAATAAGGCCCAGATAGCGGCCCAGACCGGGTATCACCGGAGCACGATCGGCCGGGAGTTTGCCCGCAACTGCAACTGGCAGGGCATCTACCGTCCCAGCAAGGCCCAGGCCAAGACCAATGGGCGTCGTTCCCGATCCCGACGAAATAGCCACTTCAGCCAGGCTGAGATGGCCCTGGTCAGGGAACATCTGGAGAAGGACTGGAGTCCGGAGCAGATCGCCGGCCGACTGGGTCTGGAGGGCCGGCTTCGGATCTCTCACGAGACGATCTACCGGTATGTCTGGGCGGATAAAGCCAAGGGACGGCCAGCTCTGGAAGCATCTGCGCTGTTCGCATAAAAAACGGCGTAAACGCTATCGAGCCTATGATTCCCGGGGACGTCTGGCGGGCAAACGCTCGATAGAGGAGCGGCCCGAACAGGTGAATAACCGGGAAGAAATGGGTCACTGGGAGATCGACACGGTCATGGGAGCTGAAGATAAACATTGTATCCTTACCATGGTTGAACGGCGTAGTGGATTTACCCTGATTGGCAAATTAGCCAACCGCACCCAGGAGCAAACCAGCCAGCGTGCTTGCTGGCTGATAGGAAACCATCCGGGAAGTTTCCGAACGATTACTTCTGATCATGGGACCTATTCTCATAGCTATCGGAAGATAGTAGAAACGAACCGGTGTCCTTTTTTACTTTGCTCATCCTTTATCACTCATGGGAGCGGGGCACTAATGAAAACACCAACGGCCTGATCCTGATAATACTTGCCAAAGAGAAAGAGTATGAAGGAAGTAAGTCAATGGGAATGTACCCGCATTGCCCGTATTCTCAACACCCGACCCCGTAAGAGATTGGGGTATTTAACACCAAAGGAGCTTGCTATGAAAAAAGAGTTAATCGTTGCACTTCAAACTTGAACCTAAGATTTTGTTGGAATTTATCTTGATTTAAGGATATCAATGCGGAGTAATTGTTCCACTCTCATGACATGGACGATATAAACGATCTGGTCCTCTTCACGGTAGAAAATACGACACGGAGAAACCAAAATTTCCCGATATATTGAATCCTCAATTTCTCGAACAGATTTTCCAAGTTTGGGATGCTGATGCAAAAGTCCTACTTGTTCAAATGTCTTCTTAACCAGCCTCCTGGCAACCTCAGGATTATCCAGTGAAATGTAATCGGCGATCCGATCCAAATCTTGCATAGCAGGCTCCGTCCATATTATTTGAGCCATCGTGCCATGCGCTTCTTAGCCTCATCATGAGAAACAACGCGATTTTCGAGAATTGCTTTTTCACCCCTTGCCAATCCTTCGAGAAGCTTAAGTTTTTTTTCAATCTGTTCAAAGTGATCAACATCGATAAGATAGGCAGACGGTTTCCCATGTTCGGTAATCAAGACGGGCTCTTTCTCCTCGTGAAGCTCTTTCAGGAGTTGGGTGGCGTGACGCTTAAGTGTGGTAACAAGTTCCGTTTTCATAGTACTACTAAAGTATCACTTTAGAGTTTGATTGGCAATATCGAACAGAAAATGGTATAAAGGCCCTGCATTTAAGGGTACAAGATACGAGCATCGATTATCAATTTAGTTAAAGACCCTGAGCACTAGCCAAGTGCGGAATTCATACCAAGCCGGCTTAGCCACCTTAATGCACTTGCTCTCTTGATTTTTTCCTTTTTAAGGTGTTATGCCACAATTTATGTATGGTTAACTATTATTTAAATGTAGCATTCATTCAAATAATAAATCATCTCCGGCAGAAAATAAACGCAGCGTGACAAAAAGCTGTGCGTTGTCTTACTTTTCCTAAAAATCGGCTTGCTTTAGCTCTTTAAAAACATATATATGGGAACTTTATTGGCCATACTTATTGTGATCGTTTTGATCATTGTTGTCGTCGCTTATAATTCGTTGCAGAAATTATCGCAGAATGTCAAAGAAAAAGCTTCCAACGTGCAGGTGGCGATCAGTAAAAAAATGACCCTCATTAATCAGTTGATCGACACAGTAAAAAATTACCAGGAAAGTGAACAGTTCACACAGCTTAAGATTGCCCAGGATACCAATGCCGCCAACCTGATGGCTTCGTACCAGCAATCAGGCGCCCTGCTTTCTTCCATCCAGGGTTTTGCCGAAAGATATCCCAATCTGAAAGCAAGTGAACAATACCAGAAGCTGATGGATAATATCAGCGAATGTGAGCTCGACGTCCAAAAATGCAGGGAGTTGTATAACCAATCGGTGAAAGAGTATAATACAAAACGTTCAGCTATTCCTACCGTTTTTGTTGCCCAGTTCATCGGCTTTTCCGAAGCGCCGTATCTGCAGTTTGACGTGTCGGGCAATGATTCCACTTCTTTAAAAGAATTCAAGACCGATGACGGCGAACGCCTGAAGCAACTCTTAAAAAGTGCCGGCAGCAATATTAGCGGAGCCGCCAAAAGCTTGTCGGCCCATGCTGCCGATGCAGGTAAAATGATCTCCGGTAATGTACTCCCGGATCATCCCGTCAATTCTTTTTATTACATGATTCCCGGCGGCGTACCCAAAGGCCCGAAGCCCCTTGGCGAAATTCAACAACTAATCGCCGAAGGATCGATCCCCACCGAAACGAAAGTAGCAGAGTTAGGATCGGATGATTGGAAGGATATTGATATGTATAATGTTTAAGAAACCACTGACGCTGTGTTTTGTGGTTATACGGCTTTCTCCGAAAGTCAGCCCACGTAGTTATATAATCTTCCCTTTTACATTGGCTATCCATACTTTCTAAAATTTGTTAAATATCTGATAAATATGGATATGTGGTCAATATTGCTCCAGATCACCTGTATCTGCTCAATCGGGGTTCGGATGGTTGTCGTGAACCGGTGTGTGAAGATTGAGCAAGCATGTTTTACGGTGCGTTTTATGCCATTGGCGTCGATAAGGGCGATGTGTTACATCTAAAATACTATCGTACGGGCGGTAGCAGTCTTTTATCTGTCGACAATTTTTTGTTCCGGTGATCTCATGCCGAGTCTGGCCGCATATCGGAAATAACCCAATGGCATTGTACCCGGATTGGCCGTCTTCTTAATACCCGAACTCGCAAACGTTTGTGGTATTTTATCACAAAAGGAGTGCTATAAAAAAGAATGAGTAATTGTTGCACGTCAAACTTGAACCGAAGCAAAATGTTACAAAGGTTCATCTGGCAACAGACGAGCTCCATGAATAACGCTCAAGATTTCAATACTTTCGTCTTTGATAAGGTAAATGATCCGGTATGGATGATGAAACACTTCTCGTATATCATCTCGCTCATACTCAGGAACCATACGGCCTTTTCTGGGAAACGGACTCGTGCTTTCCGCTATCTCAACAATTTGTTCCACTGTTCGATAAGCATAGTACTCAGAATCCAGGGCAATAAAATTAAAAATCTGATCGAGTTGCTTTTCGGCCCGCTCAGTCCAGTCAATTCTCATTTAGCAAGCCGATATTTCTTCTTAATCTCTTCGTGTGAAATAATCCGGCCTTCTTCAGAATCCCTGAGTCCTTGTTCAATAGATTGGCGAACATAGATCTTATACATCAAATCATCCCAATTAGCGTCATCGGGTAGATCTCTGAGAAGGTTTTCTACTTCTTTTTTGAGTTCGGTTTTTTCCATCGTGAATAAACTTGAGTTGTATTCCTCCTGTAGTATCGTAAGCAACCACCAGAAAAACAACGAATAAATGAAAGGTGAAATTATTGAGACTGAGCGACACTTTGGCTAACGACCCTGTGCATAAGGGGCCAAGATATGAGAAGCGATTGTCAATTTAGTTAAAACCTTACGCACAAGTCAGATGCCGAATTCATCCCCGATCCCGAAAGCTTTCGGGACGGGGTTAGTCCCCTTAATGCGCTTGATAGGTGGCCGACCCACTATACTCTGGATTCCCACGTATTGGGATTCCTTCTTTGGTGTAAGATTGCAAAAATGGTTGTTAAATCAGGTTCATCGACAAAATAAATCGTGAAAGGAAATCGATTGACCAAGGCACGCCGCACAATCTCTTTAAAAATAATCTGATGCTGAAGTGGATTTCGTTGAATAGAAGCTATTTTGGCATCGATACATCGAACAAACTCTTTACCCAATCCCTGATTCTGTATTTCGTACCACTGGTAGGCCTCATCCAAATCTTGCTGTGCTTGTGGGGTAAGAATGATTGTTTTAGGCACAGCCGATCACTGATATTTTTTTCGAACATCATTCCAAGAAGAGCCGCTGGCTTTGTCAGCTTCCAGTGTTTTTAACCGATTCTCAAGGATGGTCTTATGATGGTCGGGAATATCTGGCTGATCTGGATCCGAAACAATCGAATCCCATAGAGCTTCTACCAAAAGCAGCTTTTCATTTTTATTCAGCCTTTTAAGTTCTTTTATGAGCGTATCTTCCATAGTGAAACCTTTATCATGCTTTGTCTAATTTGACTAAAAACGAATTGGAAAGCAATTCATTGGATTTAAAAAGGGAAAAGAAGGCAACATAACGACCCTGCGCATAAGGGGCCAAGATACGAGCCCCGATTGTCAATGTAGTTAAAACCTTACGCAGAAGCGAGATGCGGATTCATGCCCGACCGGCTTGGTCCCCTTGATGCGTTAGGGTGGCGTGTTTTTCCCAAGAGTTTAACTTTAATTAAAATTTTCGATTAAATTTTGTGCCAGATTTTCTGGTATCTTTGAATTTATTTCCAATTTCGGACACTATTGCCTCGGAATAATTATGTACCTTAAAGTGAGTTTATTCATATAACGCCACGTTAAGCAGTTGCGGGCCGAAGACATATTACGAAACACGATGAGCTGTCCCCGCAGTCCGCTTGAACGCATAGTTAGCTTGACGTGCGCGCCGCTCACACCGCCTTCCTTGCTACTCAAGTAAAGGATGCGTTCGAGAAGGCTAAGGGCACGCCGTTTATCATGAGCTTTCTGGTGACGGTCAGATAGTTCACTGTGGCGACGCGGTCAACAGCCCCGTACTCGGCGCAGTGTGACTGCTGACGACCGCCTCCGCTTTTCTGGTTCAGCTTCGGCCTGGAGTTGTTGCCCCAGGGAACGATCTCAACGATAACGATGGTCTTCCTCGGCGTCTTCGCTGTTTACTTGGGATTCCTAGGCGTGAGCCTTCCGACGGGAACGGCCAGCGCGCGCGCAGCTGCTCATCCCGCATACGATACCCGCATGCCTCGCTCAACGACAACTTCATCAGTGTATGCGCCATTTACAACGATATCGGCGAAGCGGACCGGCAAGCCCATGGCGGAATAGAAATCGGGTCCATCCTGCAGATGGAAGTGCAGGTGCGGCTCCGTGGAATTGCCGGAAAACCCGCAGCGTCCGATGATGTCGCCCTGGTTGACCTTATCTCCAACCTCAATCGGCATAGAGTCGGGGATGAGGTGCGCGTAGAAACCGTATTCGCCTTCGCCATGTCGGATGATGACGTGATTGCCGGCCATCTGGGTGGCGAGGAAATCCGGCATGAAATACCCGGTGAACGGCGACTCGTGGTGCCCGTCATGCACCGTGACGACCTCCCCATCCGCTGCGGCGAGGATCGCTTCTCCATAACAGTAGTAGTCCTTTAGGTGCCGTCCGTTGCCGCGGTGTCGCGCAAATCCGGAATCCGCCTTCACGAAGTCGTAGGCGTAGCGCTGGTTCAGCACTTGCCACGAGTGGGATGTTTCGGGGGTATGTCCGCCATGGTATACGAGCCATTCACCTTCCAGCGGCAGGCGGTAGGTCACGCACGTCTGGTAGTTCGCTACGTCTGTTTCGCTTCCGGCCAAGCGACGCGACGTGGCCATCTGACCGAAGGTGAGTCGCAGTTGCTGCAACAGGAGGAACGGGTTGAACACCGAGAGGAACGTTGATGTGAGAAAGGCAGCGGCCTGGCCTGGTCGGCCTGCCTTTCGGATAGGGCCCGGCACCGGCCAGTCCAGGGCCGGGTGGCGGGTCGCTCCGGTATTTACGCTCCGCAACAGGTTCCGTTTGAAGACCCAGCTACAGATCAGGTAAAGACCGAGATAGAGCAACCAGGAATACATCGGGCGCCACTGTATCTGTGCCACGCGGACGAGGACGTACTGGATGACCGTCGCTCCGACTAGGGCAATCACCAGGGGATAGAGCCAGCTCCAGAGCGACCCGCTACTTCCAGCTTCCTTTGCGGGACCGGTTGTTGGATTCTTCGTGTTGTTGTTTTTCATTAGTGCTATCTCCCGGGAGTTAGCTACGTAGCCTCCACAGCAAGCTAAGCCGCTGATAATTTAAAATGGATGATTCAAAACTTATCTATAAAGTAACAATAAGATATTTATTATTCGAAAACCGGCCAGATCCTGATGAAATAATATTTGTCTACGTACATGATTTGGACCATCCTTTTGGGAAAATAGAAAAATATATTAACGACTGGATTGAGGAAAACGATTACATGGAATCAAATATTAATACTGATTATGATATTATTAATATAGAATTTATAGGATTAGCAAAAAATGCAGAACAAAAAGCGGTATAACGCTTCAGCGCATAAGGGGCCAAGATACAAGCACCGATTGTCAATGTAGTTAAAACCTTACGCACAAGCGAGATGCGGAATTCATCCCCGAAAGCTTTCGGGACGGGCTTAGTCCCCTTAATGCGCTTGATATTATTCATGGCCTCCCCCCGGAGCCGTACATTACGGTTCTGCTAAACTCATAACAAACCCGAGGAGGAGAACCATGAACGTCTATTATAAACAACACGCATATTACTGCGGAATCGATCTTCACGCAAGAACGATGTATGTGTGCATCCTGGATGCGGCTGGGCAGATCGTCTATCACAAGAACATGCCGTCCAGGCCGGAGCGTTTTTTACAAGCGATCGCCCCGTTTCGCGGGGACCTGGTTGTGGGGGTAGAATGTATCTTCTGCTGGTACTGGCTGGCGGACCTGTGCGGGAGGGAAGGCATAATTTTGTGCTTGGGTCACGCCCTGTACATGAAATCAATTCACGGGGTCAAGACCAAGAACGACCGAATCGATTCGCTGAAGATCGCCCGGCTGATTAAGGGCGGTAATTTCCCGGTAGCTTATGTGTATCCGCCCCGGATGCGAGCCACGCGGGACCTGATGCGCCGTCGGATCCATTTTGTGCGCAAGCGGGCTGAACTGATCAGCCACATTCAGAATACGGCCATGCAGTACAACCTGGAACCTCTGGGCACCCTCTCCCGGGCTCATCACCGCCGGGATAAAGATATTGTGGGACACTTTCCCGACCCGGTAGTCCGGGGTATTGTGGAAATGGATCTGAGGTTGATCGATCAGTATGACCCGATGATTAACGAGCTGGACCAACAGATCCTAACCCTGGCCAAAGACCACGATCCGCAGAGCCTATACTTGTTGCAAACGATCCGGGGAGTGGGGGAGATCCTCTCGCTGACCATGCTCTATGAGATTCATGATATCGGTCGGTTTCCCTCGCGCGGGGAGTTTTGCTCCTACGCCCGGCTGGTCAAGGGACAGAAATCCTCGGCTGGAAAGAGCTATGGGACTAGCGGAGCCCGCATGGGCAATGCGCACCTGCGCTGGGCCTTCTCGCAGGCGGCCCTGCTGTACCTGCGGGGAAACAAAGCTGCCGAGAAATATTATAACCGGTTGATCAGCCGGCACGGGAAAGCCAAAGCCCTAACGATTGTATCCAAGCGCCTGGGCGTGGCCGTCTATTATATGCTCAAAAGAAAGGAACCCTTTAACGAACCAAAATTTCTGAACCATGTAAAAGTGACCAGCCCAAAAGCATAAACGGGGAGCCCCCGTCAGCCCGAGGTCTAACTGAGAGCCATGGTAAGAGCCTGTAAGCCAGCTTGAATTCTTATGACTGCCCGGCAGATCATGATCCGGTTGGATAGGCCAAAACGCCCAGCTCAGTGCGCTTGATTGGAGGCGGGGGCGGCCCCGGAATTTCATAGCATTCGATACGTATAACGATGGTTTTATTTTTTCACCTTTTGATGATCGTGATCTGTACTGCCCCTGCTCCGAGATGCTCCCTAACTGGAATGACTCTTCCGGGTCATAGCCCCGCGTTTGATCATCCGGGTTCAGGGTACGTACCCCGACACCTCGGGGCTATGGCCGTCTCGCAAACCGCGGGACCAACTGGTGAATTTGGGCTTTGTCCCCTCCGTCAGTTGCCGAGCCTCTATATATGTTTGGTGCAGTCGGATGAACTGCAAAACCGGTATTGAAAACTGCCTGTAGTACAACTCCACCGGAAAGGTATCGAAACAACCAGGCGAGGAAGCAATTTTTCTGGCTAAAAATTGCTACACCCTCTTGACTTTGGAGGCCATATATATGTTAGCACGCTGACCACGCAGCTTAAAGGTTCAATTCCTCCGGATTTCGGCGACTATCCCATAAATGCAAAATTTTAATACCGTCATCCTCATCTAAATAGAAAATCTGGTAATAATCCTTAACAATTACGCGTTCTTCACGATTTTCTAACTGCCTGCCCAGTAATGGAAATATTGATAGGAGTTGCACTGTTTCTTTGAACATTTCATCCAGCTTGCCCGAATAATCTTTCGTTCCGAGACGTTTGTACCAATAATCCAAAATTTGAATACGATCAGCAACTGCTTCCGGTGCCCAGATTATTTGTTTAGCCACTTAGCCACCAGTTCGTCTGCTTGATCATTGGTAAGGTAGTCACCTCTCCTAATGTTTTTTTTAGCTTTTTCTATGCGTTTCTCCTGTTCCGGCGCAAGAACAATCTTCTCCTTCGGCTCATATTTACGATCCAGGATATTCTTTATCGCGTTAAGAAATGCTTCATCATCGATGTTTTCGATACTTTCATGAAGCAGACTTTTAAGTTCTTTCGTATTGGTAGCCATAGTCTCGGATTTTGAATGTTCTTGTCTTTACAGTATAACTAAGAAGAATCAAAAATTGTATATATCGAGCTGAATTTATTAAAGGGATCTCTCAGCGTGCTAACGACCCTGTGCATAAGGGGCTAAGATACGAGCAACGGTTGTTAATTTAGCTAAAAGCTTACGCAGAAGCGAGATGCGAATTCATGCCCGGCCGGCTTAGTCCCCTTAATGCGTGTTAGGCATTTATTCTTGCATTACACCCCAACCATCTAAGTAACCTTCTACTTGTGACACTCTACTTGATAGAACTTGTTCAAGTGCGCAGATAGCCTCATAGGTTACAAGCATCCTCTTAGACAGAATAAGCTCCATGCCGCCTTCTGAATGTGGGTTAGTTTCGATATTGGTGTATTTATCGCCCGCGTTATGATCTGCAACATACATTCTAGCTACCTGATCTGCTTCTGCTTCGGTAGCAAACACAGCATAAAAATCGACAACATGCTCTTTTGAGAAGTCGAAATTCTGTTCCTCCATCCGACGGAAGACATCACCATTTTCATCATTTGGATATTTCATAGTATTTCAAAATGCCTAACGACCCTGCGCATAAGGGGCTAAGATACAAGCACCGATTGTCAATTTAGCTAAAACCTTGAGCAGAAGCAAGATGCGAATTCATGCCCGACCGGCTTAGTCCCCTTAATGCGCTTGTTAGCCGTATTTTTTTACCGTGGAGTTGCTTTGGATTTTAAATGATCGGCAACTTGTTCTTTGGATATCTTTTTAGCGAGAAACCCCAGAACAAGATCAGCCAACTCCAAATCATAGGACTCCTCAACTTCATATCCATTTAGATACAAAAACGTAAGAGCAGAGGCCAATGCCGTTCGTTTGTTTCCGTCTACAAAAGGGTGACGAATGGATAGACAAACAACATAACTTGCAGCCATCTCAAACAGATCCTGCAGATATTCACCATCAAAGCTGGCCTTCGGTGCCTCTACACAAGCCTTCACACCTTCTAAATCACGAAGGTTTTGTTCCCCGCCGGCAATCTCAATCTCCTGGTCATGGATATACAGAATATCTTCAAGACTCAGAAACGAAGGTTCGATCATTACTCAGCCAATTTATCCAGAGACTTGCGATGTTTTTTGCTGATAGTTTGATAGGCCGTTTGGGGAGTTACTTTCCTAATCAATAACCCTTCGGATTGCGGAATAATCTCGACTTTGTCATCATTCTCGACATTCAAGAGTTTCAACAATGCCTTCTCAAGGATTATTCCCTGACTATTACCAATATGCTGAAGTTTCTTAATCATGATAGTACTCCATGTGTTCTTACAATGTTCTAACGTAGAATACGAAATAATTAGCAAAAAAGTATCGACAAAAGGAGAGAAGCGGAAATACGGCTAACGACACTGCGCATAAGGGGCTAAGATACGAGCAGCGCTTGTCAATTTAGCTAACACCTTGAGCACAAGCAAAATGCGAATTCATGCCCAGCCGGCTTAGTCCCCTTAATGCGCTTGTTATACGCCGATGACTGGGTATTCAAGAAGCTTCAAATCCGGCAAAAATTTATAATGCTTCTGGTTTTTACTGACAAGGGTTGCCTCAATAGTATAGGCTGTTGCTGCAATCAACATATCATTGATTTCCACACCATGACTGGATCTAAACTTTTTCATCCATTCAAATGCTTGTTCAGATACTGATTTTGTCACGTAATGAACCTCAAAGTTTGAAAGCAAATCATCGACCTGCCTAAGGTCTTTCTTGCTACGACATCCGGTATACAATTCCATTGCGGTGATCACGCTGACACTCATTTCATATTTTTGTTCAAGAAGTGCCATCGTTTGAACAGCATCCGCCTTATCCAAGCCAAAATCAATAAGAATATCTGTGTCTACGACGACTTGCTCAGCCATAATGGGGGATCAGTTGGCCCAACGGCTTTTGCGGATATTGCGAACCCATTGAGTGCTATCTTGCATATCCTCACGATTCTTCCAAATTCCTCTAAAAGAACTCTCCAAAATAGATTTTTTTGATTCTGTACGTTTTTTCCCTTGTCCTATATATTTCTTGTATAGGAAATCGACAAAGTCCGCTGCTTCTTGCTGAGCTTCGGATGGAAGTCGTTTAAGTTGTTTTATGAGTTCTTTCTCAGACATATTTAAATGTAGCTAATCTGCGACACATGTGAAAACGGTTGGAGGTAGAAAGGCGTATAACGACCCTGCGCATAAGGGGCTAAGATACGAGCAACGGTTGCCAATTTAGCTAAAAGCCTGAGCAGAAGCGAGAAACCGAATTCATGCCCGACCGGCTTAGTCCCCTTAATGCGCTTGTTAGACCAACAATGCCAATGACTTACCTAATACAAATAAGCAAAAACACAAACAGGGTGGAAGTCGTTACGAGCGTTTACAAAGAACTTCAGAATTGCAGCGAACTCGGACAATTGTTAGAAAGCAAAAGGGCAGAGGATTCAGCAGGCGAATTATAAACGAAGACGCGATCTCAGGGAAAAAAGAAAAATAGCAGAATAATGATTGTTGGTGCTAACGGGCCAGCGTATAAGGGACGTTTTTGATACGAATCTATGAAAAACCGAACAAAAAAATGATCAGGAAACGTTAAAAGGCCGAGCGAAAAACGTCCCCTTAATACGCTTGTTAGACCAACAATTGCAAGCAATTAACGAAGAAAACCAGTAAAAGCGCAAACAGGGCAGAGGCCCTTACAGCGTTATAAAAGAACTCAGAATGAGCAGAACCAGGACAAGTTAATTCGCAGAGCAAAACAAAAGATACGGCGCGAATTATCTACACGGCGTGATTCAAAATAAAGAAAAATAGCTGACAGCGATTGTTGTGCTAACGACCCTGCGCATAAGGGGCTAAGATACGAGCAACGATTGTTAATGTAGCTAAAACCTTGAGCACAAGCCAGATGCGGATTCATGCCCGGCCGGCTTAGTCCCCTTAATGCGCTTGTTAGCCGGCGCGAATTCATAAAGTAAGTGCAACAAAATTTTTAAAAGAAAAGGGGATTTGGGATACTAGGTTATTTACTTACCAACCACGATAAGGAGAATGAACCGTGAAGTATCACCAAATCACCCAAGGAGAAAGATATATCATTTCTCAGTTAAGAAAGCAAGGCTTTACTAAGGCCGAGATAGCTGCCCAGACTGGGTATCACCGGAGCACGATCGGCCGGGAGTTTGCCCGCAACTGCAACTGGCAGGGCATCTACCGTCCCAGCAAGGCTCAGGCGAAGACCAACGGACGACGCTCCCGATCCCGGCGCAACACCCACTTCGGGCAGGCAGAGATCGCCCTGGTCAGGGAACATCTGGAGAAGGACTGGAGCCCGGAGCAGATCGCCGGCCGGCTGGCTCTGGAGGACCGGCTTCGCATCTCTCACGAGACGATCTACCGGTATGTCTGGGCGGATAAAGCCCGGGGCGGCCAGCTCTGGAAGCATCTGCGCTGTGCACAGAAAAAAAGGCGTAAACGATACCAAGCCTATGATTCCCGGGGACGTCTGGCGGGCAAACGCTCGATAGAAGAGCGTCCCGATCGGGTGAACAGGCGGGAAGAAATGGGCCACTGGGAGATCGATACGGTCATGGGATCCGAAGATAAACATTGCATCCTGACCATGGTCGAACGGCGTAGTGGATTTACCCTGATTGGCAAATTAGTCAACCGCACCCAGGAGCAAACCAGCCAGCGTGCTTGCTGGCTGATAGGGAACCATCCGGGAAGTTTCCGGACGATTACTTCTGATCATGGGACTGAATTCCATAGCTATCGGAAGATAGAGAAACGAACCGGTGTCCTTTTTTACTTTGCTCATCCTTATCACTCATGGGAGCGGGGCACTAATGAAAACACCAACGGCCTGATCCGACAATACTTGCCAAAGAGAAAGAGTATGAAGGAAGTAAGTCAATGGGAATGTACCCGGATTGCCCGTATTCTCAACACCCGACCCCGTAAGAGATTGGGGTATTTAACACCAAAGGAGTTCTATGAAAAAAATGAGTAATTGTTGCACTTCAAACTTGAACCCCTTTAATGCGCTTGTTATGCGGCGTGCGTATTTTTCAATACATAGAATCTGATTGCGGTTGATTTGAAAGTAGACCCCTTATTTTTAAATTCAGTTCTTTATCTTCAGTTACTTAATCAATTATTTATCTCTCTTTTACGTTATGTTTAGTTTATTTTATAAGACAATAACATCCACGTGGCAATTTAAACGAAACAGGTACATGGGGGGTAACCACAAAAGTTTCATTATAATGTACCTCACAATGCCCATGTAGGTTCATCCAGTAAGTAATAGTGCCTTTTCCTCAAGGGCATTGATTTTCTGAACCATTCGATAACTTTCATTGAAAGTACCTCCACTCCAGGACACCTATCCTTGGAGACAACCGAGTAACTGCTGGTATCATCCGACCATTTCTTGCCGACTTCCAAAGGAAAGACAATTTTTGTAACCGCAAAGCCCTGGGGACTTGCATGAAGGCCTTGTGGAAAGGCAATCTGGAGGCTCCCCTGGAGGAGATGACCGTAATAGAATCCGTATGATTCATAAATTTGAATTTCCATAAGGACTGAATTTGCCCTGATGTGGTATCTGTTTGCAGGATACTCACCCGGAGCGTATCCTGTTTTGGAGGAGAGGTTGAATCATGCACGGCATAGGTCCAGGAACTTCCGGGAGTTAAGGGAAAAGATGATGACGATTTGTGGATTGTTTGAGCCAAATAAATTACAACCCGCAACAAGAGCGACTGCACTAATCAAAATGATATAAATTGGAAAGCGTTTCATAATTATCTCCAAATTAAGGGCAAGATAACTTTTCAATCGCAACCCTTAGTAAAATAGTTTATGACTTATCAAGCAGACGATATCAATACAAAATCTATCAATAAAGACTTGGAATGACAATTATTTATGTTAAGGGCGCGTGACCAAAGAGCGAAATATGGGCTTCGAAGCCGCATAACGACCCTGCGCATAAGGGGCCAAGATACGAGCACCGATTATTAATTTAGTTAAAACCTTACGCAGAAGCGAGATGCGGATTCATGCCCGACCGGCTTGGTCCCCTTGATGCGCTTGTTAGACCAACAATGCCAATGACTTAACGGATGCAAACAAGCAAAAACACAAACAGGGTTGAAGCCGTTACAGCGTTTCAAAGAATTCAAAATGCAGCAAACCAGGACAAGTTGATTCGCGAGCAAAGCATAAGATTCGATGCGAATTATCTACCCGACGTGATTCAGGAAAAAAAGAAAAATAGCTGACAGTGATTGTTGGTGCTAACGACCCTGCGCATAAGGGGCTAAGATACGAGCAACGATTGTCAATTTAGCTAACACCTTGAGCACAAGCAAAATGCGGATTCATGCCCGACCGGCTTAGTCCCCTTAATGCGCTTGATCTTTCCAAAAAGGATGTCCTCGCCTAGATTAGTTATTCGCCAATAACCAAACTCTAAGGAGGACATCATGATTCACATTGGAATCGATCTACATAGTACCAATATGGTTAATGTCGCTATTAATGACAACGAGGAACTGGTTCGCCAGGGGAAGCTGCCCGCCACCCGGAGAAGCCTGAGAAGAGTTTTTTCCTCGGTTTTACCGAGCCGGTTCAGGCCGTAGTCGAGTGTACGAGTAACTGGTATTGGCTCTCAGACTGGTTCCGTGAGCACGATATCCCCCTGAAACTGGCCCACGCCAAGATGGTTAAAGCAATCAGTTATGCCAAGGTCAAGACCGACAAGGTCGATGCCCGGACCCTGGCGGAATTGCTCCGGGTAGGCCTGATCCCGGAGGCCTACCAGATCCGGCGGAGATCAGCCGGGAACTGCGGGAGTTACCCGGGGCCGGCTGAGAATGATCCATCGCCGGGGTCAGCTGGAGGCTTCGCTCTGGAATCTGGCCGGTAAGTATAATGTGCGGATCGGGGAAGTGGGCTGGCGCTATCCGGGGCGGCTCCTGGATTGGCTCCAACCCCGGCTGCCGGCCTCAGCTCAGCTCCAGGCGGGTTCGAGTTATCGAGGAACTGATCCAGCTTCAGCGACACATTCATAGGGCTGGAAGAAGCCATCGAGCAAACGGGGGATTTTACCCGGGAGCTGGAAGTTCTGGCCCCGATTCCGGGCATGGGCATGGTGGGCAGCTGGACGATCACCAAGGTGGGAGTGTG
>CAWBCD010000003.1:0-578110 GCA_963787205.1 uncultured bacterium | reverse complement strand
TAAGGGGCTAAGATACGAGCAACGATTGTCAATTTAGCTAACACCTTGAGCACAAGCAAAATGCGGATTCATGCCCGACCGGCTTAGTCCCCTTAATGCGCTTGATCTTTCCAAAAAGGATGTCCTCGCCTAGATTAGTTATTCGCCAATAACCAAACTCTAAGGAGGACATCATGATTCACGCTGGAATCGATCTACATAGCACCAATATGGTCAATGTCGCTATTAATGACAACGAGGAACTGGTTCGCCAGGGGAAGCTGCCAGCCAGCCGGAGAAGCCTGGAAGAGTTTTTTCTCGGTTTTGACGAGCCGGTTCAGGCCGTAGTCGAGTGTACGAGTAACTGGTATTGGCTCTCAGACTGGTTCCGTGAGCACGATATCCCCCTGAAACTGGCCCACGCCAAGATGGTTAAAGCAATCAGTTATGCCAAGGTCAAGACCGACAAGGTCGATGCCCGGACCCTGGCGGAATTGCTCCGGGTAGGCCTGATCCCGGAGGCCTACCAGATCCGCGGAGATCAGCGGGAACTGCGGGAGTTGACCCGGGGCCGTCTGCGTATGATCCAGCGCCGTGGTAAGCTTCAGTCTTCGCTCTGGAATCTGGCCGGTAAATACAATGTGCGGATCGGGGAAGTCGGCTGGCGGTATCCCGGCCAACTTCTGGACTGGCTCCAACCCCGGCTGCCGGCCTCAGCTCAGATCCAGGCGGAGTTAGGAATCGAGGAACTGATCCAGCTTCAGCGACACATTCATAGGCTGGAAGAAGCCATCGAGCAAACCGGGGATTTTACCCGGGAGCTGGAACTGCTGGCCCCGATTCCGGGCATGGGCATGGTGGGCAGCTGGACGGTGCTGGCCGAGGTGGGAGATATCGGGCGTTTTACAAGCGATAAGAAATTCCTGAGTTACTCTCGTCTGGTCCCGGGAAGCAAGGACAGCGGGGGAAGCCGTCGCCACAAGTCCGGTTGTAAAGATGGAAACAAGTACCTGAGGATAGCCTTCGGGGATGCGGCGGTGGCCGGATATACCCATTATCCGGCCGGTGAAGAAATTCTATCAGAAGATTAAGCGACGGAGTGGCAAGAACATCGCCCGGGCGGTGGTGGCCAAAGAACTGGCCAGGATCACCTGGCATGTGCTAAGTAAGGGAGAACCCTATAAAGGATTTAAGGGGCAACCCACGCGGGTGGCCTCTGGAGCCTGCTGGCCTCAGCCTATAAACCCGTTTGCATAACAGGGCTTTCAAGCCCGTGCGTATTGATTGGGGAATAGGCTGAGCGCCGGTTATAGATCTGGGATAGTCTCCGAGTAGGAGACGGTTCCTGTCAATGGATGGGAAAGGAGCCCGTTAAGGTGTTTGGTTGCCAGTAGGTAATCCGCACGAAGATCACATACCGGTTGCCAGTTCAGGAGCAAAGAAACGGTGACTGATGAAACAACTGAAATTCTTCTCCTGCGGGCATCCCTGCAGGAAGACAGGTGAGGACTGCTCTCTTGACATTATCCTTTTTTAAGGTGTTATGCGGCGGGCGAATTTTCGGATCAAAATATGATTGCGCTGATTTGAAAGTAGACCCTTTATTTTAAAATTCAGTTCTTCATCTTCAGTTACTTAATCAATTATTTATCTCTCTTTTACCAACGTTATGTTTAGTTTATTTTATAAGACAATAACGTCCACGTTGCAATGTAAAACGAAACAGGTGCACTGGGGGGGTAACCACCAAAAGTCTCATTATAATGTGCCTTCACAATGCCAATATCAGGTTCAATCCAGTAAGTAATAGTGCCTTTATCCTCAAGGGCATTGATTTTCTGAACCATTCGATAACTTTCATTGAAAGTACCTCCACTCCAGGACACAGTATCCTTGGAGACAACCGAGTAACTGCTGGTATCATCCGACCATTTCTTGCCGACTTCCAAAGGAAAGACAATTTTTGTAACCGCAAAGCCCTGGGGACTTGCATGAAGGCCTTGTGGAAAGGCAAACTGGAGGGTTCCCCCTGGAGGAGATGACCGTAATAGAATCCGTATGATTCATAAATTTGAATTTCCATAAGGACTGAATTTGCCCTGATGTGGTATCTGTTTGCAGGATACTCACCCGGAGCGTATCCTGTTTTGGAGGAGAGGTTGAATCATGCACGGCATAGGTCCAGGAACTTCCGGGAGTTAAGGGAAAAGATGATGACAGATTTGTGGATTGTTTGGAGCCAAATAAATTACAACCCGCAACAAGAGCGACTGCACTAATCAAAATGATATAAATTGGAAAGCGTTTCATAATTATCTCCAAATTAAGGGCAAGATAACTTTTCAATCGCAACCCTTAGTAAAATAGTTTATGACTTATCAAGCAGACGATATCAATACAAAATCTATCAATAAAGACTTGGAATGACAATTATTTATGTTAAGGGCGCGTGACCAAAGAGCGAAATATGGGCTTCGAAGCCGCATAACGACCCTGCGCATAAGGGGCTAAGATACGAGCAACGATTGTTAATGTAGCTAAGACCTTGAGCAGAAGCGAGATGCGGATTCATGCCCGACCGGCTTAGTCCCCTTAATGCGCTTGTTAGGTTGCCCGTTTAATGAGATTATTCAAGACATCTTTCATAGAATTTATACCAATTTCCCATTCATCAAATGATAGCTCAGCTTTTTCCCCCTTCAGTTTAATGTCTTCTGGAATTTTCTTCACATATCTCTCACCAATGGTTCCATCTCCGTGGATATAGACATGTCTTTTTTGAAATATGCGCCTTAGTGCCAGTTCCTCACTTGGTTCAAGATTTGAAAGAATATCAACGTTGAGTTGATCCTTGAAAAATTTCCTTGTTTCAAACAAGTCTTGAAAATTAACTTTATCAGTGGTAATTCGATTTGCTTGCTTTTTGCATACGATTTGAAACGTGGAAACTATATCGTTGTAAGCATGCCTGAGGTTTCGATTTGAAGACTTATTTTGCTCTAATTCTTTTTTGATTATATCGAAATTAGCATCATAGATTTGAATATTCTCTGATTTACAACCTGGACAGTATCCGAAAATCCCATAAACTTGAAATTTTGTGTTGCACTTGGTACAAGTAATTTCGCTGTCAACTTGTTTCTCTGAATAATTTGGCGGAATGTCTTTTGCCTTATAAGAGCTCCCTTCAAACTCCAAGAAGTCACTTCCCTGAGCAATATCCCCAAACATTTTATTCAATTCATTTACAGCCCATTCTTTTGCTTTTTCAGTAGCAACATCTGTTAAATAATTAGCTTGATCATCTGTTAGCAAATCCTCTTTGTTAAATTCATGGGAGCAATAAGGGCAATACATATTCTCTTTCAGCGATTCATGAAATACCTTAAAGTATTTTTTACAATCGTGATTATCGCATTGTCTACCTACATACCCGTCATCAGTTGGGATGGCAACTTCAAAAGTATAATTCATTTCAAAACCTCATTTCAGTTAAGGCAACCTAACGACCCCGCGCATAAGGGGCTAAGATACGAGCAACGATTATCAATTTAGTTAACACCTTGAGCACAAGCAAAATGCGAATTCATGCCCGACCGGCTTAGTCCCCTTAATGCGCTTGTTAGGCAAACCCTTATTGTATATAAAATTTAGCTATAAGCGTATCGGTTTCTGATGACGTACTGGTTAATTTGTAAGGTAAATTGAGCTGATACTCACCAACTTCCAATTTGTGTAAGTTGATAGTTTTCGTTTCGCCTGGTTTAACTGATGGAGTAAATTTGATTAAGTACATCGCTAGGCATGCCCCACCTGAATAAGGCGTCCAGTTTCCTTTATTTTTTTGATCAAGTTCATAAAGCAATGTGGGGCCACAGTAATTAAGATATAAGACATCATTCGTTTCGTTGTATAGATGCAATATTACTTGCTCGTTACTTGAGTATATTTTCTTCTCACTTTTGAGAACGACATTTTCCCCGTATCTGTGCTGGGTTAGAGAGGATTCACAGCTTATTAGAATAATACTAATAAATAGTAGGCAGAAGAGTGGTTTAATCGGTTTCATTTTGTCACCTCCTGGTTTAAAAATAACAAAACGTTATCTCTTATCAAGATAAATATTCAGGTCAAAAAAGGTACAGATGGTTATGTTTGCCTAACGACCCTGCGCATAAGGGGCTAAGATACGAGCAACGATTATTAATTTAGTTAACACCTTGAGCACAAGCAAAATGCGAATTCATGCCCGACCGGCTTAGTCCCCTTAATGCGCTTGTTAGGCAAACCTTATTGTATATAAAATTTAGCTATAAGCGTATCGGTTTCAGATGACGTACTGGTTAATTTGTAAGGTAAATTGAGATGATACTCACCAACTTCCAATTTGTGTAATTTGATAGTTTTCGATTTCGCTTGTTTAAATGATGCGAGTAAATTTGATTAAGTACATCGCTAGACAAGCCCCATCTGAATAAAGCGATCACAGTATTACCTTAATTCTTTTGATCAAGTCATAAAGCATTGATGCGGGCTACAGTAATTAAGATATAAGTGACATCATTCAGTTTCGTTGTCATAGATACAATATTACTTGCTCGTTACTTGAGTTTATCTTCTTCATACAACTTTTGAGAACGACATTTTCGCCGTATCTGTAGCCGGGTTAGAGAGGATATCCACAGACTTATTGGAATAATGCTAGATTACAATAGTAGGCAAACAGAGTGGTTTCAAATCGGTTTCAGTTATTGTGCACCTCAATGGTTGTAAAAATACACAAAACGTTATCATCTTATCAAGATATAATATTCAGGTCTAAAGAGGTATCCAGCATAGAGCTGTAATGCTTGCCTAACATACTAATATATAAATAGCTGATTACTTATGTAACCTTAGATAAGGTCGGGAAATCGTACTTTAAATCAAAGAGTTGGGGGTTTTGTGATTTTATGCTAAATGGCATTTGGATAATCTGTTAAGATAATATCAAAATTCTGTAAGGTCCCGCCCATTTTCTGTTCTTATTAGAAAGAGGATTAACTATTCATTCAGAATTATGGAAAAGCTGAAATTACTGGAACAGGTGAGGGCCGAAATCAGAAGGCGAAATTATAGCTATAAAACCGAACTGGCTTATGTCAGATGGATCAAACGGTTCATCCGGTTTCATGGCACCATTCACCCGCTAATGTTAGATGACGAGGATGTAAAAGCATATCTGAATTACCTGGCAAATAGTATGAACGTGGCCGCATCTACCCAGAATCAGGCGGTGGCCGCTTTGGTGTTCTTGTATAAAGAAGTACTCGGTAAATCAGAGATGCATTTCGAGGATTTGGTTCGGGCAAAGAAACCGAAAAGACTTCCAGTGGTTCTGTCGGGGGAAGAAATTGTACGCATTTTTCAGCACATCGAGAAAAGGCCGTTGTTGATTTGTGAGCTGCTGTACGGAGCAGGACTCCGGATATCGGAATGTGTGAGGATCAGGGTTCAGGATGTCGACTTCGATTACAGGCAAATATGGGTTCGGTCTGGCAAGGGGATGAAGGACCGGGTAACATTACTTCCTCAAAGATGCATCCCCGAATTGCAGAGACAACTGAAAAGGGTTCAAAACCTGCATGAACGCGATTTGAAGAAGGGATTCGGGAAGACATTGTTGCCGGGCGCATTAGCGAAGAAATATCCTGATGAGGATGAACAGCTTGGTTGGCAGTATATGTTTCCTTCTTCAAAATTATCAAAAGATCCCAGGAGCGGATTGCGTCACAGACATCACATCTCTACCGTGCGTATACAAACAGCTTTTAAAAAGGCTGTTCACGCTGCCGGTATATCCAAAAAAGCTACATGTCATTCACTTCGACATAGTTTCGCAACTCATTTACTCGTCAACGGATATGACATTCGCACCGTCCAGGAATTGCTTGGACATAAAAATGTCGCTACGACTATGATTTATACCCATATCATCAAGAAGGGCGGAATGGGCGTTAAAAGTCCTATAGATATGTTCTGAATGTAAAAGAGCCTGCCGGACGGTATGTCCTGACAGGCTCTAAAATCAGAATGCGGTCTCATCCGCACTGGGACCGTAACTGCCCGGTATCGGTATGTCTAACAGGCGTAGATAAACTCCCAACTGCGCCCGGTGATGCGTTGTTTGTGAAAATGCATGACGAATGACCTCGTATTTCGACATCACGCTTATGATCTGATCTCCATTTCGCAAGGTCCATTCCTTTTCCAGATCATTTTCGGATGCTTCCTGCAATGCCGTTTTGCCGTTCTCATATGACTCCTCGAAAAGAGCCTGCAATTCTTCTGAGTTACTCACGGGTGTTGGTTGATACGGACTTGTGGCAAAGTCCATCCCACTGGTTTGCAGTCCCATCTCAACCCATCCGGGCAACTCGGCAATGTGAACCACCAGATTTTGTAGACTCATACTTTTTTCATGGGGTTTCCAACTGAATTTGTCAATCGGAACCCGTTTAAGAAATTTTCTGGTTGTCTGAGCTTCCTGATTCATCTCTTTTAGTAATAATGGTATGATTTCCATGGCGTGTCAAATTTGGTTGTCGTTTTAATGAAGTGTCTTCGAATAAATTATACGCACGATATGACAACCCTATGTCAATAGGTTTTTCTAATAGTCATGAATAAATGCCCGGGACAATAACCGGCATCACCAGAGCATGGGAAGCTATGTCATTGGCCGCCAATTTGTATAACACAGGATGCGCTTCATGTGGATAATTCTGTGGAAAAGTTGTTTAAAAATAAGTGCTTTGCGCTATTGACAAAGGACTCGGAATTTTGCTAATTGACTGGTGAACACAGTTGATGTGAATGTTAAGGCAAGATCATCAATAAGGGTTGAAATAAAAGTCCGCAACCCGGTTGTGTATCTATTTCGAACAGAAAAGATATTCAAATGTGTTCCGGGCGCTTTTTTTATGTCCCAAACCTTGAATGCTGTTAGACCCGCAAGATTTGGGACATCATTCTGAAGGGTTATTCGACCGTAAACGGCTTTAACATACCAGCACTGGCGTACGATTCTGATATCCAGGCATAGTTGCCGGGTTCCAGATCTACTTTAAAATATTCGGTGCTTCCTTTCGGCATTTCCTGAACTCCTCCCAAAAAAACAGCAGGGGCCGGGGCTTCCAGACCGTGCAGGTTCATCCAGTTCATCCATTCTGCAACTTTGGCTATATCTGTTGTCTTATCCATTTTCACAAGATGAACATCATCACCCATTCCGAAAGGAGCTGTATCTTTAAAATGGACAGCAACGATATGATCGCCTGCCGTAATATTTCCCTCATAATTAATCGTATGATTGATCAAGGTTATGTCGATATCGGCGTCCGGCGGTCTGAGAGTCGTTGAATCTTCGGATACAATAACATGACTGATCATACCCAGAGCTCCGTGAAATACGCCTTCCGGGGTTTTTACGTAACATTCCATCTCATAATTTCCGGGAATCAGTTTTAAGGCGATAGTACTGGTCGCACCCGGAGCTATAAGGCCGGAGCCGCCGATAGTCTGTATATCAGCCGACCATTTGGGCAGGCTGTTTATCAACCTGTTTGTGGCCTCTTGTTTGCTGATTCCGCTATCTCTTAATGCCGTCCATACGTTCCCAAAAGGAGGGGCCACTTCGTTCAGATAATCCTGGTAAGTCCTTCCTTCAGGCAGCTTGTTGAACATAAAGAAATGAGTTTGTTTGCCATTGTTATGGAAACGAATGGAAACCCATCCGGATGGCAAGGTGTCGGGTACCTGGAACTTGAAATCCTGTGCAATGATGTCCACAGAAGCTTTATCAGAAAGGTTAACAGAAACAGGTTTAGTTTTCTTAGTTTCTGACTTCTCACTGCATGATGCTATGACAGTCACCAACGAGATGAATAAGATGAAATAACCTGCAGATCTCATAAATCCTCCCTTTTTAGTTCATAGTTTGATAGACACTGGTCAAATAATAAAGTGAGTCTTCTGAACAGAATTGTCAACGGTTATATACACAGTAATTTCTTTAAAAATATATAGATATATCCCATTATTCTGTTCCTGACTCAGGACCTGTGTTGGAATGAGAAATGTGCAAAATCAATGATAAACACAGGCTGGTTATACCATATCGGCTCATGTGGATAACTTTGTGGAAAAGTTGTTTAAAAATAAGTGCTTTGCGCTATTGACAAAGGACTCGGAATTTTGCTAATTAACTGGTGAACACAGTTGATGTGAATGCCACGGCAAGATCATCAATAAGGGTTGAAACAAAAGTCCGCAACCCGGTTGTGTATCTATTTCGAACAGAAAAGATATTCAAATGTGTTCCGGGCGCTTTTTTTATTCCTGTTGATCTGAAAATCAAGAGGAATATAGCCAGGTACGTTTCTCCGAATATGATTCGTGATCATCATACCTTGTTCCTAGCTATTACCCGGGATCAAAAGAACAGACTATCCAGACTATATTCGAGCGGACCCGTTAGTAAGACGATAATGACACATATCAGAACTAAAAACGGATACGCGGCTCCGCCAAAGAAGAATCCTTTGGGTAACATGGATATGGTTGCTACCGTCATATTGATAATGACAGGAACAGCAACGGGACGTGTGAACAGCCCGAGGATAAGAAATAAGCCTCCAAGGAATTCGGTATAGCTGCTTAGATAGATGAGAAATGGTGTATATCCCATTTTGCCAAATACGACAACTGTCTTTGCCATACCCATACCGCCAAACCATCCTAATACCTTGCTGGCACCAACGACAAAGAGAATAATACCAATGGCACAACGGAGTAATAACATACTGATATTCAGGAGCCTGGTACTCTTCCCGTTAAGGAGAGGCGCAAGTAAGTTGTTTTTTTTCATAATGATATTTCTTTTCCGTGTTATTCTTTAGGGGCAAATAGCAGGGAGTTACGAACATCTGGTTTGGGATATTTAGTTCCTGCCGTCCTTTCAACGCTGGTTCAGGCGTCATCTCTTGAACCCCGTGCAAGGACTCTGAACCATTTTTTATAGATAGTCGTTTGCAGAGGTAAAAATCGACATTATTCTTTTTTATACCCATAGTGCAGCATAACAACGCCCGACTTAAATGTTTTTGTGTCAATCAGCTTAAGCTGCAGCCGGCCGTTACCTGAAAAAGATTCATCCGCGGGAAACAACCTTCTTCCAGCACCTGCAATAACAGGATGAACCAATAGCACATATTCATCGATCAAATTGTTTTCCATGAGGTTTTGTGCAGCACTGATTCCACCAATTGATAAATTCTTTCCGGGTTGTTGCTTTAACCGGATTACTTCCTCAACCATATCGTCTCTAACTAATCTTGTATTGTTCCACCCGGCTTTCTCAAGAGTTCGGGAAAAAACGATTTTAGGCATTGCGTTGTATCTGCGGGCAAAATCGATCATAGCTCTTGTGACATTAGGATCCTGAGGTGCGTTAGGCCAGTAGCTTTCCATTAACTGGTAGGTTTCACGTCCGAACAGACAGATGTCTATAGTGTTGAATTGATCCGTGAAAAAATCATGTAACTCGTCATCAGCAGTCGCATCAAACAACGTATGATCAGCAAAGCCATCGAGCGATACGTTAATGGATAGGATTAGTTTTCGCATGGGTACCTTTCTTACTTCAAGTTACAATGCTCTTTTACACGATGTCAACTCTGGTTTCCCCCCTCCCATTTCCAGGGGGAAGCAGAGCTTCCTGGTTGAACGTTCCCACGCAGAGCATGGGAACGAGAAAATGTGTACTGGCGCTTTTTTTGTATAAAGACTCCTTCGCCCCCCCTAAAACAAAACCTCACCCACCAGCGATAGAACCAATTATAAGCAACGGTTCCTTTCCGGATATGATTTCATGGGGCAGTTCTGTATCAGGAGATTGCAGCGACAGATCTTTTCCGCAGGCATAAAATCGCAGAAAAGGGCGCCGTTCCTGAGTAACGTGATCGCGAATAGTGCCGGCCAGCATTGGAAACCGAAGCTCCAGCGCGTCAAGCACGGATCGCTGCGTTACCGGCTCCTCAATTTCCAGCTGTACCTCATCGTCAATATTTGCCAGCATCCTTAGATGATATGGAAGCTCAACGCGTATCATGGCAAGGTCTGAACCTCCACAGAGAATACACGCGGAAGATCCCTGACAATCGTGCTCCAGCTGTCGCCGCCATCCGGAGAGCAGTAAACCTGACCGCCCGTTGTGCCGAAATAGATACCACATGAGTCGAGCTGATCAATGGCCATTGCATCACGCAGGACGTTCACATAGCAGTCTTTCTGGGGCAACCCGTTCGTGAGAGCCTCCCATTCGTTGCCGCCGGTTTTGCTTCGGTACACGCGGAGTTTCCCCTCAGGAGGAAAATGTTCGGAGTCACTTTTAATAGGGATGACATACACTGTCTCAGGCTCATGCGCATGAACATCAATAACGAACCCAAAGTCCGATGGCAGATTTCCACTGACCTCATGCCACGATTCTCCCGCGTTGACACTTCGCATGATATCCCAGTGTTTCTGCATATAGAGTACGTCCGGGCGTGACGGATGCAGCGCGATACGGTGGACACAATGGCCGACATCTGATTCCGGATCGGGCATGAATTCGGAGCGAAGACCTTTGTTAGCTGCTTTCCACGTCTTGCCGCCATCATCTGTGCGAAAAACACCGGCAGCAGAAATAGCGATATACATTCTGTTGGGATTTTTCTGATCGAGCAGTATCGTATGCAATCCCATGCCACCGGCCCCAGGCATCCATTTTTCGCCTGAATTATGGCCCCTCAGACCTGATAGTTCATGCCACGACTTCCCACCGTCGGTTGTTTTAAAAAGGGCCGCATCCTCTACACCTGCGTAAACAGTATCCGGATCATTCAGAGACGGCTCCAGGTGCCAGACTCGCTTGAACTCCCAGGGGTGCTGGGTGCCGTCATACCATTGATGCGTCGTCAGGGGTTTTCCTGTTTCTGGCGTAGCGTCATAGACAAATTTGTTGCCTTGACCTGAAGGCGGACCATAGGGATCAGGAAGTTTTTCGCCACCCGGAATGCTCCACGTTTTGCCGCCGTCATCGGATCGCTGAATGATTTGTCCAAACCATCCGCTTGTTTGGGATACATAGATGCGATTCGGATCAACAGGGGATCCCTTCATATGATAAATATCCCAGCCCGCAAAATAGGGACCCTGGACATCCCACTTTTGTCGTTTCCCATCCGAGGTAAGGATGAAGGCACCTTTATGCGTGCCAACTAATACGCGTACGCTGCTCATAATAAAGCCCTCATTTTTTGGTTCCTGGTGATGTGTTTACTAATCCTTGTTGCCAATATATTTACATTTTGTATTTATTCTTCCGTTTCCATGATTATGGTCTTTTAACTGGCATTCAGCCATCAGCTCCTGAGTCTCATGACTCTGCGTTTATCTTTCCTGAGGAATCTGAACGTGAGTGTAATATTTATGGCCTCAGAGTCCATTTATTTTACAGTATATCGAACAGTGAATACGGCTGCATATTTATCTATATATCTGTTGATAACATTGTGGAAAAGTTGTTTAAAAATAAATGGTTCTGGCTATTGACAAAGAGTACCGGATTGTGCTAATTAACTAGTGAACACAGTTGATGTGAATGCCACGGCAAACGCATCAAAAGGGTCGAAACAAAAGTCCGCGATCCGGTTGTGTATCTTTCCCCAAAAGAAATGATATTCAAATGTGTTCCGGGCGCTTTTTTATTTGTGCCAGACCTTGGAGGTTTTTAAAACCTCCAAGGTCTTCCATGCCGGTCCAGGCGTCCTCGCCTGGACCACGCACGTTGCATCTATTCTTCATTACACACGCAATTGCACATTCCCGGTGTAATTTACCATCCACTGAACGCCGTATTTATCGATGCACGATCCATACTTTTCCGACCACGCGGTTTTCTGAAGCGCCATCTCGACTTTGCCGCCATCAGAAAGGGCGTTGAACAACCGGTCCGCTTCCTCACCGCTATCGGCTTCGAGGTTGATATAGACATTGTTGCCAATATTCAGGGACCGTCCCATAAAATCCAGGACATCGGAACCCATTATGATGCTGCCGTTTGTAATGGGCAAAGCTATGTGCATTATCTTTTCGCGATCCTCGTCAGACATCTTGTCTAATCCGGGCATTCCCGGCATGTCTTTCATGCGTATCTTAAAAAGAAACTCTCCGCCAAATACGGACTTGTAGAATTCGAACGCTTCTTCGGTGTTTCCGTTAAAGTTGAGGTAGGGGTTTACTGATTTCATAAGGGAAGTGTTAAGGTTTTAAAGTGTTAAGGTGTTAAAGTGATAGGGGAAGCTATCAGTTATTTGCGGTCAGCATTCAGCGGTTGGATAGCTTCTCATAACGACCGTCTTCCCGCAGTTCACTTTCTATGGGCCTTACTTCGATGCTGCCGAGGCGTGCGGAGGGCCATTTTGCGGCTATTTGGATCGCTTCATCCAAATCATCGGCTTCGATAAGAAAAAAGCCCCCGAGCGTTTCTTTGGTCTCAGCAAAAGGACCATCGGTAACAGAAAGTTTCCCATTCCGGATACGAACCGTTGTTGCATTGTCTACACTTTGCAGTGGTTCCGCAGTGATCAGAGTGCCCTTACGTTGCAGTTCATCAACATAGGCGAGCGTTTTTTCCCGCAGGGAGTCCCATTCACTTTTAGAGAGGTCATTCAGTTTGTTTTCTTCTTCGTAAGCCAGGCAGATGTATTTCATACTGATTTCCGATTATCTATAGACCGTCGTTGTTCGCTTTCTTCCATCATGGCCGACAGATCTGCAGCGGGACGTATCTCCCAGCTTCCGCCACCTTTACCCAGACGAAGGGAGGGATGCTTCGACATGAGGTTTATGGCATGATTGAGGTCGGTAGCTTCGAGTATCATGATGCCGCCTATTTGTTCCTTCGTCTCGATAAATGGGCCATCAGTTATCGACACCTTGCCTCCGCTCCATCTGAGTGTTGTGGTATTTTGCGGTCCCTGAAGCGCTTCTCCACCGGTGTAATTTCCGTTTTCCCTGAGTTCATCGTCGTATGCAAAGCATTCGTCCATGAAGGTGTTCTGCTCGGCGGAGGTCATCTTTTCCAACACGCTGGCATCCATGTATCCAAAACAAATGTATTTCATATGTTCTCCTGTTGTGCTCATTTTAGCCATATAATTTCGAATTCCTTCGTGGTGAATGCTTCACCGGAAGTCCTTAACAAAAAACAGATCCAAACCGCTAACATGAGTCGAATATTTATTTTTTTTGTTTGCTCAAGATAGCTTCTTCCACCACTTTGCTTTCCCCCGCTTTCTGTACGTCTTCCGGCATCTCCGACATTTCAAATATCTGACGAACTTCAATCACAGCTCCACTATCTGCTTTAACCGCCGGACATTTCTTCGCCCATTCAATAGCTTCTTCTTTCGATTTGACATCGATCATCCAATATCCGCCAATGACTTCCTTTGCCTCGACAAATGGTCCGTCCGTTACGGTTGTTTTCCCGCTTTTGAATGTTACCCGTGCCCCTTTCAGCAGGGGATGGAGGCCATCGAGCGATATGAGCACCCCGGCTTTTGCCAGTTCTTCATTGTACTTCATCATGGCTTCTACTGCCTCTTTAGGCGGAGCAAAGTCTTCTTTTGCTTTCTTCTCTGAAGGTGCTCCGGGTTGATATTCGGGTGGAATCATAAACATCATGAATCGCATGATTGTATCTCCATTTTTTATGTATGATTTATTGCCTTTACTAAGTAGTCGATCGGGAGAACCGAAATCGACATATGAATAAATTCTTTTTATAAAGTAATGGAACACGGATGACGCGGACGACACGGAAAACCACGGATTTAAAAAAAATAGCCTGTGTTAATCTGCGACATCCCTGTTTTCCCGTTCTATAACATGTGTCAACCCGATTCACAACTCTTTGGTCAGAGCGTCAATCGTTTTTAAACAATGGAATAAAGCGGCGCAGGTTTTGGTTGCGCAAGTATAATCCCGACCAAACGAGTATGCCGAAATAAACAGGAAATAAAACATTGCTAAAGAGAGGTGCTCCGATACGTATGTTGACCTCCACAGCGCCGCCTAAATACCCTGTCAGCAATATGGCACCGAGTATAGTGGTGCGGGGGATTACATAAATCACGACACAAACGAGGAGGATGATTCCAATGACAGGAATGATCCCGGTCGAATAACCAAACTGTGCACTGGCTTTCATGACGAAAGGCGCCTGAACTATTTTTGTAATGCTGTCAAAGAGCAGAAACAGAACGGCGATTGCACTTATGATTCTACCGGACCAAAGTGACTTTACCGATATCGAACGTGATGTCATTGCCAATTCCATGATTATCTCCATCTGTTTTCTTAGTGATTATGTTGTTAACACTAAGTAGTCGTTTGTAAGACGGAGAAATCGACAATAAAGCCCTATTTTTTTATATTTATTTAGCCACAGTAACACGAAAGATCACGAAAATTAAGATCCGTTTTGGTTCTACAAGAACCTCGTGATGTAGGCTCTGCCACGTCACGATTTTCGTGCAAGTGACAAGTCTATCTCCCGTCACGGTGTTAGAAGATACATTCAACAATTTTTTGTCAGATTGACGCGATTTACCAGTTGTGCTAACCAACTCCCTGATAGGACGCACTTCAATGCAACCGACTTGTGCGGGCGGGATCTTCGAGGCAATATCAATTGCCGCGTTAATATTCTCCGCATCAATCAGGTAAAACCCGGCGAGCTGTTCCTTGGTCTCGGCAAAAGGCCCGTCTGTAACGAACGCTTTACCATGCCTGACACGAACGGTTTTGGCCGTTTTAACCTGTTGAAGGGCTTCGGACGCAATGCATGAGCCGGACTCCCGAATTTCCGCATCGTATTCCATGCATTCGTCATCGGTCATGGCGCCGATCTTTTCCTCCATACCGTAAACAAGACAGAGATATTTCATGGTTTTCTTTCGTTTTATCCCGCAGGTCTATGATTGTTAGTTCCTTATACCGAAAAAGATGAAGCAATCCACAAAAAACAAATTACAGATAACAAATAATCTTCAAATTTCAAATATCTAAAAATCAAATTTGCCGCAACGAATGGTTTTACGCAGAACATGTATTAATTATCAATAATTTATCTTCCCAATTCCCGTAATCTTGCTTCAAGAAATCTTCTTTCCGGCTCTTGACTGGTAAGTGCAAGTGCCCGTTCGTAGGAAGCCCTTGCTTCAGCGTCCCTTCCTAATCTTCTGCATAATTCTGCACGTGCGGAGTGTACCAGGTGATAGTCAGCCAGATCTCCCTGTTCAAGAATGGCGTTGATCAGATCTAGTCCGGCCTTGGGTCCATCGCGCATAGCTACAGCCACAGCACGATTTAGCTCAATGACAGGCGAGGGGCTAACCCGTAAAAGCAAACCGTAAAGCCCGACAATCTCATTCCAGTCCGTTGATTCTTCGTCCTGCGCCTCAGCATGGACTGCCGCGATAGCTGCCTGCAGAGTGTAAGGGCCAAAACGCCTGGAGGATAATGACCGCTCTACTAACGTCAATCCTTCAGTGATCATATCCTTGTTCCAAAGAGACCGGTCCTGGTCTTTCAGGAGAATAAGATCCCCGGTTGATGTAGTTCGCGCCGATCGTCGGGATTCATGCAACAGCATCAGAGCAAGGATTCCCATCACCTCCGGCTCCTGCAACAAATCCAGGAGTAACCGCCCGAGGCGAATAGCTTCGCCGGAAAGATCCGGGCGTGTGAGCGTATCACCTGACGAAGACGAGTATCCTTCATTAAAGACCAGGTAGATGACCTGAAGAACAGCATCCAGGCGATCAGCAAGTTCGTCTGGGGTTGGTACCTGGTACGGTATGCGGGCATCCCGAATTTTAGCTTTGGCGCGAACGATACGCTGGGCTAGGGTTGAGGGGCTTATGAGATACGCATGTGCAATCTCCTCGGTTGTAAGGCCACAGACTTCACGCAGGGTCAGGGCTACCCGTGCTTCAGCAGACAAAGCAGGGTGGCAACAGGTGAAGATAAGCCGGAGAATGTCATCCTCAATTTCCTGGTCAACCTGCATAGAGGGATCTTTTGCAGCAGATTCGATCTGTTCTGCCTGCATAGCGTCAAACCGGGATTGCCGGCGTATGCGGTCGATTGCCTTGAACCGTCCCGTCGATACCAGCCATGCCCGCGGATTCGACGGGATGCCTTTCTCTTGCCATTGCTCCATGGCCACCCGAAAAGCATCATGCATGGCATCTTCGGCGAGATCAAAATCACCCAATAAGCGAATAAGCGTAGCAAAAATACGTCTCGACTCCGTGCGATAGACATCATCAAGTACCTGTCTGATATGTTCTGGTGAGGGGTCGTCCATTGGGTAGTGTTCAAATCAAAAATTAAGTGGCACTTGGATTCTTCATGAACCTTAACTTCTTAATGGTTATTCCATTTATGTCCCATTGTTCATTCGGCAGTTTATTTCTAAACCATTAAGGAATGAAGAATAGTTAAGACGTTATTTTCATGAATCTTAATTTCTTAGTGGTTCGCAATCCTATTTATCCGGCAGTATTTTAAAATATTCATTTACAAACGGTTTCATTGATTTTGTAATGTTGTCAGTGAAAAAGTTGATAAGCAATCCCTGGGGTTTCTGCAACAACTTCATGTAGGTTAATAACTGCGCTTCATGGACAGGTAATATATTCTCAATTGCCTTCAGTTCTACTACAACACAATCATTAACCAGCAGGTCTAACCGCAAATCTGTATCCATAGTGATATTTCCATAGGAGTCCGGGACCAAGCGCTTTGTGTACCCTTATGCATACCCTGTTATCTCATAAGATAATTGGGTTATTTCTTTCTTAGTCTTCACAACTGTTTCTAAACCATTAAGGAATGAAGGTGAGTTAAAGTATTATCTTAATGTAACTTAACTTCTTAATGGTTTTTACCATCGTATGCTCCTTTTAATTCTGCTATATCAATCTTCTTCATCTGAAGTATGGCCTGCATCACTCTTTGGGCTTTGACGGGATCGCTCAAAAACTTTCCGAGGGAATTGGGTACAATCTGCCACGACACCCCGAATCTATCTTTCAACCATCCGCACTGTTCGGATTCAGGAACGGCTGAGAGCTTATCCCAGTAATAATCCACTTCATCTTGGGTTTCGCAATGGACGACAAACGATATCGCTTCGTTAAAATTGATATTATTAGGCAGGCCGCTGTCCATCGCCATGAATTCCTGGCCGGAAAGGGTAAAATCCGAATGTACAATAAGTCCCTCGCATTTTTTATTTTCGGGACCATAACGCCATACCCGATCTATCTTTGAATCATCGAATATAGAGGCATAAAAGTCCATGGCTTCCTGGGCTTTTCCCCACTGTGCGCCATCAAACATCAAAAAGGGAGAGATTTTTAGAGGTGAGTGTGTAAGATTCAATTGCCAGGAAACACCGAATTTATCGGTGACCCACCCGTATTTTTTGCTAAAAGGATATTCTTTAAGCGGCCAGAATATCTTCGGACTGTCTTCCGAAAGCTTTTCCCAAAGCTTATTGATTTCATTTTCAGTTTCGCATTGAACAAAAAATGAAACAGCTTGTGTGAATTTAAAAACCGGTCCACCATTTAATGCCGTAAATTTCTGTCCTGCCAATTCAAAAGGGACCGTCATGACCGACCCTTTTGGTCTGCCAGAGGCATTTGCACTGGCATCGCTATAATGAACCGCACTGCCGGTTTTTGATCCCACTTCATGGGAGAAGATGGATGTGTAAAAAGCAACGGCCTCCTCGGCATTGTCGTCGAACCAAAGGAAGGGTGTGATCGTGTTCATAATATCTCCGTTTTTAAGTGTTGAGCGATATGAATTGAGATTCTCACTACTCAATACTCACAACTCATGACTATTTTCTATAAAGTAGTCGCTTGATAAGGACCGAAATCGACACCCATCAAAAAAATTTATGGGTACGTATTCAGATCTTGGTGGTTTTAGAAACCTCCACGGTCTCACGGTTCGTTGACTTTGTCACGATTCAGGAGTACAAAATAAGAATCCAGTTTCGAGTAGAATTCCTTTTGCTTTTTGGATGCCAGCGGCGAAAGCAGCCGAAACAGCCAGGCCTTTGGCATTTCCCGCTTTAACCGTCTCGCCTCTTTCGATACGAGACGAGACTCAGAAGTCGCCCACCCATATGAATGGAAGAAATTGGCACCACCTTTCGGGGCAAAGTGCATCTGAATATCACCCGATGCAAAACGTTTGAAAGTATTCTTCAGAAGCCAGTCAAGCAGTTCAGGCGTTAACAGGTCCATCATCCACCAGTAAAAGTTAGATTGATCGTACAGGTCGGAAGCAAGCGCGGACACGTCTTCCTCTGTTAAATAAACAAGAAGTCCTTCCGAAATGACGAGCACCCGTTCTGCATCTCTGCTGATCCTTTCGAAGAGTTTCTTTCGTTCATCACGGTTCGTGAGATCTAGCCGTATGCGTTCGACGCGGCAGTGGGGTTTTGCATCCACAAGTTTCTGTTCTTTGTAGCCCAGGATACCGGGGAGATCGACTTCTATCCAGTTGAGGGATGGAGGCAGATCCAGGCGGTAAGGCCGGGTATCCAGACCCGCCGCAAGGTTGATCACGGTGTCGATGTTATCATGCGCTATCGTCTGGGTGACAAACTCGTCCAGCACGACCGTTCGTACAATCATAGACCACGCGCTGTTTTGCCCCTGATACATGTTCTCGACAATCCGCTTCCCGCGTTCTCCGGCAAGGATACTGGCATACGGATCGCGGAAAAGGGCGTCTTTGCGTTCTGTTTCCACGGCGCGGTACACAGCAACCCACAACGCCGTGTCGGAAATATGATTAATCCCTGAATCGATGTCCGCCATCATCTGAGAGGATTTTGCTTTTTTCGGGTAGAAAACCTGGAAGAACTTATCTTTTATAATAAGCTATTGAGTGGAATATGCAAAGATAAGCTGAAATATGAGAGTGAATGGTTTGATTCCCCATTCACTCTCTCATGGATCACTAATTGCCTTTAGACACAGGTCCCTTTACCCCAAGGCTGTAAGCCTCGAATGCCCACACGTCGGCAGTCTGGGCGATACGCTTGTCGGTCGGCATATACCCGTGACTGGTTTGTGTCTCGACGCGTATCAGGATTGGATTGGAACAACCCTGGTTGTACTGTAGCTTCGCCGCGAACTTATAGGAGTGGCTAGGAACAACCCGGTCGTCATGATCCGCCGTTGTGATGATGGTTGGAGGATAACAGGTCCCTTTCTTCACATTGGCGAGAGGGGAGTATGCGTAGAGCCACTTGAATGCCTCAGGATTTGCAGATGTTCCGTATTCGGGCGCCCAAAGATCGCCACCCGAGAATTTCTGGTACCGAAGCATATCCATCACACCTGCCCCCGCATATGCTGCTCCGAATAGTTCAGGTCGCTGAGTGATGGAGGCCCCGATCAGCAGCCCACCGTTTGAATAACCCTGGATGCCGAGACGCTTTGTTGAGGTGTATTCCTTCTTTACCAGGTATTTGGCGGCCCAGGCGAAATCATCAAATACATTCTGCTTCTTGCCAAGCATGCCGGCTGTATGCCACTCCTCGCCATAAGCGGCACCGCCACGGAGGTTTGCAACGGCATAAACGCCTCCCAGTTCGAGCCACACCGGCAACATCGGGTTGAAATGCGGCGTGATTGTGATGTCGAAGCCACCATAAGCGTATAAGATGGTTGGGTTACTTCCATCGAGCTTCACATCCTTTCTGGCGACAATGAACATCGGGATCATCGTCCCATCCTTTGATGGATAAAAGACTTGCTTGGTTTGATATTGAGATGGGTTGAAATCGACAGATGGCTTGAAGAAGGTTGCAGTCTTGCCGCTGGTTATATCATACCGATACACCGTCGTCGGATACAGGAACGAGCTGAAACCGAAGTAAATGGTTGAAGAGGCGTTTCTCGCTGAAATGCCGGCAACGGATCCGATGGTTGGAAACGGCAGGGTTGCGAGTTTGTTCCCATCAGTGGAAAACAGTGAAAGCTCGCTTTTAGCCACCACCTGGTAATTTACCAGGATATGTCCGCCTGCCATAGACGCGCTTTGAATCACACCCTGACCTTCAGGAACAACCGTATGCCAATGTGCCGGATCGGGATCATTGAATTTGGTCGCTACAACCCGTCCTTTAGGAGCATCGAGCGTCGTCTGAAGGAAAAGGGTATTGCCATCGTGACCAACCGGCGTATATTGCGCATCATTCTTCGTATAAAGAGGTTCAGGTTTTGCAGTAACATCCGGCTCCTGCGGGTTCCCAAGATCAGCGAAGAAGAGTTCATTCTGTGGTGCGGTACCATTTATGAGAAATACAAAAAGATACCGTCCATCTTCGCTAACATCCCCGCCAATAATCCAATTGGGAAGGTCGGGACGGGCAAAGATGAGTTTGTCCGAGCTTTGATCGGTACCAAGCTTATGGTAGTAAAGTTTTTGGTTGATGACCTGCTGGCTGATCGCTTCACCTTTCGGCGGTTCCGGGTAACGGGAATAGAAGAAACCCTTGTTATCGTTGGTCCAGGCGATATTCGAGAATTTTACCCACCTCACGCGATCAGTGAGTTCTTTACCAGTAGCAACATTCATCACATGTACGGTTTCCCAGTCTGACCCGCCCTGCGACAGTTCGTAGGCAAGGTATTTTCCATCGGGCGAAGGCTGGTATCCGGACAGGGCAATAGTCCCGTCTTTCGACAGATTGTTGGGATCAAGCAGCAAACGCGGGGTTGCAGCAGATGACTTCTGAACATAGACGACCGACTGGTTTTGAAGACCCGAATTCTTACTGAAAAAGAGACGGCCGCCTTCAACCTGCCACGGCGTACCCGTCTTCGGATAATTCCAAAGCCTGGTCAACCGCTGACGAATCCAGTTGCGATAAGGAATCTTATCCAGATAAGAAAAGGTGAGTTTGTTTTCCGCATCCACCCATTGCTTCACTTCCGGACTGTTCAAATTTTCCATCCATTGGTATGGCACAGGTACTTTCGTACCAAAGTAGGTATCTACAGTGCTGTCGCGACGGGCAGTGGGATATACCAAACCGTTTGTCGGGTCGCTATTCTGCGCACAAACCGGTTGTGAAAATAAGGCTGAAAAGCTCAGTATGAATACCCCCAAAAAAAGTCTGGATATATATCTTAAATCCTTCATTTTGAAAATAGTTTCGTTTCGGATGTGCCTCCAGGAAGAGAGAGGCGTTTGATAATCAATCTCTTTGATATTGATATATCATATCAGATATGAACAGGATAACATAAATACATAAATAGCAGTTATCATGATAATTAATAATCAATAAAAAAATATTGATAAACAACGCGAATTATTTGTGATGCAATGATTTGAATGAGTGATAAAATTACGTTTCGTTTGCCTTTGGGGCGAATAATCAGATCGCATTGTTCACGAATCCGGGCGTGGTATTCTCTAATCTTATTCTCTGACAAATCTTCCTGTGGTTGTTAAATCATGCTCTCCATGTGATACCCGTACTTTTTGAGTATGGTCCTGATAGTCGATTCATTAATTCCGCAATGAGGACTTTCTACTCGCAACACCTTGTCACAATCCTCGAGGTCGAAGCTGGGTTCGCACCCGGGCAGCAGCCTGTATATTGCATCTAAAATCAGGTTGGCTCTTTCCCGGCTTTCCACATTTGTTCTGTAGACTCCGATCGTTTTCATTATGATTTCGTCTTTTACCTGGTTATTAAGGAGTGTTGTTTTCTAGGCCCCAAACTGTCGCAGGTGATGGTCAGCGTGCTTATAGGCAAGAATTCCTACTTGTTCTCTTGTCATTTTGCCAAAGAAAGTGTGGATGAACCCTGGGTTTGAGTAGTTCTCGTATTCTGAAATCAGGCTTATCCATATCTTTTTTTGATGCTCCACATCGCCGTCCCTTTTTTTAACAATAAACTCTTTTATAGTAGGCATGTTTCTTTTTACAGGGCTATCGTCTTTTGTCATGCTTTTCAAAGCCATTTTACCAAATATTTTTCCGGATAGGGTTTGTCTGTATTTTGGGTTGTTTTTGCCCAATACCCAACTATCATAAATGCAACAATGCTTTATCATTTGATAGACATTCATTTGTCCCCATTGGACTTCATTATTTGTACTTAGCGAGTTGATTCTATCAATCAACTCATCTCGAACTGCCCTGTCAAATATGGTCTTCATTTTTATTTGTTCGGTGAATTGCTTGCGATGTCCGTTAACAAAAAGTTAATTGTATTTCATCGGTTCTTTTCCGAAACCACTCCTCAGGATTCCAATCTGACCTATATGGTAAGCCTGGTGGTGATTGAGGAATGCCCACACTCCGGCAATGGAGTTAGGAAAGAAATCATCATTTTGAAAGGCTTTGCCGAGAGGATCCGGGGCCGGACGATTTAGATCTGTATCAGAAAGTGAATCAAAGCCTTTTCTGATAGGTACATAAATCCTGTTCCACTCATCCTTAATCTGCTGAATAGGGGGATAAGAAATATCATCCCGTGCCTCCGATTGTCGCACGCCGGCAAACAGATCATCCCATTTCCTGTCAACAGGAACCCCTGCTAAAAGCGCCAGGGCACATTGGGAATTTAACAGGTGTCCCGCGATATATTTCACATGGTTCATTTTTGTGTCGCCGTATAGCCTTTGGTTGGTTTCCTCGTCGGTAAAATCCACAAGAACATTATTATACAGACGTTGATGCAGATCGAATTGCGACAGCAGATATCGTTTCATTACAGTTCTTTTTGGGTGATTGTATAGTAAGTAGTCGTTTGGAAAAGAGATAAATCGACAACCTTATAGAAAATGAAAAACTTATTACTAAGATTTATGAGTTAACCAGGATCAAGGCCTTTGTTATTAACTTATATTAAAAACGTTACCATTTTTATGCTGTTTATCCGGCCGAAGTCCTAAAGTAGCAACAAAAGGGGCGTGGCATAATTCGTAAAAGCTAAATCTTAAAAAAAGGACAGATACGTTACTAAACACCTATTCTTTTTTTTTTGTCATTCGAAAGCGATAAAATTAGATTTAGTAGCTTTTTTATATAGACTATTTAATGGCAATTGACTATAATACTTATATAAAATTGTCTTTTTTAAGGAGACCTGCCATGCGTTGCTTTATTGTTTTATTTTTCATTCTGACCGTTAGTGCTGGATCGCTCTTTGCCCAGGAAAAAATGAGTAAAAAGGAAAAACAGGATTCTGTGATTACAACCGTTAGTCCTAAGGCATTGAAGCCACAATTCATCACACAGGACAAGAAAGCTATCAGAAATTCTGTGAGCACTGATCAGCTCATCGATGTAGGATACGGATATAGAAGTGCCAACGAAGTAACCGGATCGGTTTCAACACTCAGGCCAAAAAAGAACGAGATGAATGGTTATACCAGTATTTACCAATATCTTGAAGGTCGGGTGGCTGGACTGACTGTTTCCGGAACTTCGATAAGAATACGAGGAATTCACTCAATTAATGGAAGCAATGAGCCACTTATTGTGCTAAATGGAGTACCACTAGCTGGTTCAACCGACCTTAACACTATCAATCCGTTAGATGTCAAATCCATCGATGTTTTGAAGGGAGCTTCTGCAGCTATTTATGGTACGAGAGGAGCTAACGGGGTGATCCTGATCACGACAAAATAACCTGGCCTTTAAACGGACCGAGTAAAACGGTTAACGACTTCTTCTTTGTAACTCCCTCCGATGGGTATCTCATGCCCCTGGATGACCAGCATATTCCCCTCCATATAGTCGACTTTATCCAGGGATACCAGGAAAGATTTGTGAACGCGCATAAAATGATGCGGAACAAGTTGCTCTTCCAGGTTCTTCAGCGTTTCGTACGTCGTCAATTTTTGAGAATGCGTTTGGATAATCACATAATCACCAAGTGATTCGATGTAAAGAATATCCGCGTACGGAATCTTATAGGTTTTCTTATCTGATCTTACCAAGAGAAAATTTTGATTGGTCGTAAGAGGGTGCAGCCGTTTTTCCATCTTCTCAACCGCTTTCAAAAAACGTTCAAACGAAAAAGGCTTTAAAAGGTAATCCACGACATCCAATTCATACCCTTCCAGGGCATATTCATCATAGGCGGTAGTGATGATTACAGCAGGAAGTTGAGTGCGGGATTTTATAAAGCTGATGCCGGACAGGCGCGGCATATTAATATCCAAAAAGAGTAAATCGACAGGGTGTTTACCGAGAAAATCCATTGCTTCAAGTGCGTCATTGCACTCACCGGACAACTCCAGCTGAGGAGTGTCCCGGATATATGCAGAGAGGATTTCACGTGCCGAAGGTTCATCGTCAACAATCAGGCAGCGTAACATAATTCACTCCAGTTCCATGGTTAAGGATACCCTGTAGCAGTTATCTGTATCGCGGATATCCAAATGATGCCTGTTCTCATACAACAAGTTAAGTCTTCGACGAACATTTTCCAGTCCCAGCCCGGTACTTTCTACAGGCAACTCCCGGTCCGGATAGATGGCATTTTCCGTTATAAGTTGAAGGGTGGAATCTACAAGACTTAAAGTTATGGTTATCCGGTCGTCAAAACGCGACAAGCGGCCATGCTTGAAACAGTTCTCAACGAACACAACCAGCAGGAGTGGGGCAATCAGAAGCTTATCCTGTGTTTCGGGACAGGTAAATACGATGCGTTCCGGATGATCCGTCCTCGCTTTATACCATTCCACGAATTGGGTGACATATTCCAGCTCCTTTTTCAGAGGCACCCGATCCCGGTCCATGTGATCGATGGCATAACGAAGCAAATCCGAAAGCTGCAATACGGCTTTGGGCGTTTGAACAGACTGCTTGACCGACAGGGCGTAGATGTGGTTCAGACTGTTAAAAAGGAAATGCGGATTGATTTGTGAGCGTAGGGCCTTCAACTCGGTTTGAACCCGTTCCTGTTCCAGCTCCGCCATTTCACGCCGGACCTGCATCTCACGGAACCAGCTCTTGGAAAATTCCAGCATGGATGTCAGGCCAACATAAATGACGAGAAACTCCAGAAGTTCCCACCACTCATAGTATGAGACGAAGTAATACCCAGGAAAAATCCAGTCGGATAAATATTGAAATGTAAAGATATTCAGCCACATCGAAATGATGATAAGACCCAATAAAAGGATGCTATATTTATAATACTTTCCATGGGCTAAGTAATTGGGTAACAAATAAAAACTATTGATACTAACTGCAAAAACCAGGCTGATATGAAAGAGCATGGTATATACGATATCAATAAGGCCGATGTCGTATCCCTGGGTGAAGTAATTCACCAGAAACAGGAACGACACCAGCCAGAATATCGCGTACTGAATACCACGATTTTGCAAGAGGACGGATGCTTTATTGGGTTTTGTCATGGCGCTGTAATTCGTTTATAAGAAGACGGATTATTATCAAAGGCTTTTGGTTCATCAGCATATTTGACAACAAACTTCTGGAGTTCTTCCGTCGATGCCGTTAACAATACCTGATCATTTTCTACCTCATGTTTAATCCTGATTCGACGTTCCTGGATTAGCTTTTCGAGCCAGTCCGATGAGAAGGCAAATGCATTCATGTTTAGCTGACCGTTTTCGAATGACACCTTGAAGAAAATATGAACCGGGAAAATGTAGGCGCCTAACAAGTCATTAACCTTTTGATCATCCGGATCAATGGTCATATCCAGGTAATAATGGTCGCCTAGTTTCCCCAGTCGGCCGATAAGTTTTATTGTGTCGGTCTTTTCGACATGCAATACAGAGTAGCGTGTGCTGCCTATCCCTCTGAATACCATTGTTTCATTACCATCTTGCCAGGTGCCAATGAGTTCAGGACGAAAGATTAACTCTTTGTCTGTAAATAGAGGATGTACGGAGGTTATGCAACCCGTGGCAATAACAACCACAACACCCAGCATGAGTGTGCTCCGTAATAATCGTTTTGTTTTCATGATGTTCACCGTTGTTTAGTTATCATCAACCACAAGTAAGAACATCATTTAGCAGATCAGCTCAAATTTAATTCGATGAACTCACCGAATCCTTCGATGAATTGTGATGCAACAGCCTGTCCGATGTATTCGAAACACTCTTATCGTTCCAAATAACCAGGGATTCCGGAATAAACATGTACGTATAAAGCAACCATTTAAGGGCCTTTAATGTTGTTTTTTATGGTATTCGTCTGTTTCGGCGTGGTTATTCTATGCAAAACGATGGGTGCACATTTTAAAAATTACTAACAGAGGTTTGCCATGAAACGAGTTATTGGAATAATTTTGGCAACTTTCTTCCTTCTTGACGGATGTGGACATATGAAAAATCTTGACACTAAGGATTACACTCCGCCGACTTTAAAATATCAGCCCAAAATTTTCTACCCGGTGCAGGCGCAAGAGAATTCTCTTACAGGCATGGCGAAAATGATGGTTTATGTAGATAAAGAAGGTCGTGTCAGAAGAGTAAATTTGTTAGAGTCATCAGGTTATTTGGTCCTCGATAGTGCCGCAGAAAAATATTGCCGTAACATTGTATTCAATCCTGCTTTAGGCAACGGGAAGCCAATAGGCGTCTGGCTTAAAATGAAAATAAAGTTCGACGTTAACCACGAAAATCAGGTTACAAAAAGGTTCGTTCATGAAATAACTAACCTGTATAAAAAGGCTGCATCCTCGTTACCACCCGAAAAGGAACGTCTCCAAAAACTGATTTTAGCTAAAGACAGCGAGTTTGTTGATAACATGACGGATGCACTGAACTTCAACAACACGATCGAAAAAGTCCTGCTTCCCGAAACTGTGTCTGAATGGAATAAGTATTGGGATACTTATCCTTTATCCTTTCTGCTTTATTACGATTTTATGCAGCGCTTCCCGCAATACGGGGATCGCAAGTCTGTTAAAATACGGATGCTTGATGCGATTAAGCACGATATTCATTTCATTGAAAACACACTTGAATCAGAAAACGACAATAAGGATGCAGGAGAGAGGTTACTACGGAAGTTGCAAGAATTTATCAAAAACGATTCGTTGAATACTAGCCAGAATAACCCTGCTGATTTGAGCTAACCTTTTTGGGTACAGTAAAGTAGCAACTCAACTATTACCTTATTTCCTAATTTCCTCAGCACTTCGTTCTTTCATCAACCGGTACACATCCGCCGATAGAATCTTTAGTTTGGGGTCCGCTCTTTCTTCGGGTACCGGTGTAAAGCAAGCAATGATATATTTAACCGTCCCGTCATCGACAATGCCCACATCATTGGTCCAGTACGACCACCAGCCTGTTTTATGATAAAACATGACATTATGAGGCAGCCCGGCAGCCAGTTTAGTTGTGTCCCGTTGTCTCCCAAAAAATGTCTTTAACTGCATGCTGACCCATGGGTTAACAAGCTTATTCTCATAAATTTTATACATATAATCGGCTGCATGCAGGGCACAGGTCATGGTCCCGCGTATGTCTTTGTAACCGGGATCCTCATACTTCCGGCTCAAAAACTTGCGTGTGACTTCGCTGCCGAACCAACCGTTGTCATGGATCAGCTTGTTGATGTTGGGTCGGCCGGCCAGGTCAATCAGGCAATTGGCGGCCGAATTGTCGCTGCGTGTCAGCATAAGATCTAGCAAATAACCAACAGTGACGGTATCCCCATCCTGCAAAAGGGGTCTTGGATCGGTTGGAATCTCTTTTACGGTGTCAACGGTGTTGGGAAACCGTGCTATCTGTTTGGTTGTAAGGTAGTATTTGCCCTCACTGATCTGATGCAGAACCTCGGCCGCCACATACATTTTATAGACGCTGGCAGGGTAGATGAAATTGTCGTAATTCACACCACCGAGCTTAGGTTTTTTACTCATCAGATCGATGACGGCAAATGAGATCTGTTCTGTACCGTCAGCTCCGACATCAAAGGTGCTGTCCAATCCCAGATCATGTACATAACCACGCAGGGAATCACTCAGGGAAGAATCCAGTTGGTAATATGGCGGCACTTTCACCTGTTGAGCGTTTGAATCGTTAAAATTTACAATCATGATCAGAAGGAATAGACAGATATACCTCATTGCTTAAGCATATAGTTTAGGGAATCAGTACCGGTCGTAATTTACATCAGTGAATGGAGAGTCAGAAATCAAAAAATGTTACCTTCTGCTAATGCCGGAGTTTGTATCTGCATGAACTCCTTCGGCATAGTATATCGAATTTAATAGCACGTCCAAGCGCTTCAGTCTAAAACTTTATTTATAATACCGCCTAAACCAGTTTCCATAACCAATGATGATCAAATGAAAGGCAACATCCTGTTTCGCAGTATCCTGCCCGTTTTGTGCGTGATACTACTAACCTTCAGTTCTTTATTCGCGCAACAAAATAAATTTATCATCTCTGGAGAGCGATTTGAGATGAACGGTCAGCCGTATCAGATCAGATCCGGTGAAATTGATTATCAGAGAATACCGGAGGCCTACTGGAAACAGAGGCTGGAACTGGCTAAAGCTATGGGACTAAATACAGTAGCCACGTATATTTTTTGGAGTGACGTTGAGCCGCAAAAAGGGCAATGGGATTTTACAGGCATCAATGATCTTAAGAAATTTGTCGAAACTGCCGGTGAGGTTGGGCTTAAAGTGATTATGAGACCCGGACCATATGTATGTGGAGAGAGAGATTTTGGCGGATTGCCTCCCTGGTTATTGAAAGATCCTGAGCTTAAAGTACGCTGCACAAATCCAACCTACATGAGCAATGTGGAAGATTATGTGAAACAAATTGCCGATCAGGTTCGGGATCTACAGGTTACCAAAGGAGGGCCTATCATTATGTGGCAGATCGAAAACGAATACGGCAGCTATGGCAATGATCGGCCATATTTAGAGCAACTGGTTAGTTTGTGGAAGAAGAACGGCATTGATGTTCCGTTTTTCACGGCCGATGGTGCCGGAAAGCAAAACATTGAGGCCGGTTCACTGCCGGGATTGGCTATTGGATTGGATCCGGGCGTTAATGATGATCAGTTTGACAGGGTTGCGAAGTGGAGACCGGGAGTTCCCATTTTTTGCAGTGAATATTACCCCGGGTGGCTGACTCACTGGAGAGAAAAATGGGCAACGGTTGGTACTGAAGGCATCGTGAAACAGTTGCAATGGTATATGAAGCATGACAAATCATTCAATTTGTATATGTTTAATGGTGGCACGAACTTTGGATTTACAACCGGAGCGAATTACGGAAAAAGCTATGAGCCTGATGTTACGAGTTATGATTATGATGCTCCGGTGAACGAAATGGGACAGCCGACACCGAAGTACTTTGCGATGCGAAAGGCCCTGGGAGATCTGTTGCCTCCAAATGAAAAACTGCCGGATGTTCCAAAAACAACATCATCAACAACGATACCCGCTATTCATTTCATGAAAAGTGTATCACTGATGGACGCCTTGCCCGAACCGGTTAATCTGGCACAACCCAAACCAATGGAAGAGCTCGGGCAGGATTACGGATACATTTTGTATCGGACGAGACTGCTCGGAGCCACTCATGGATTATTAAAGATTGTAGGATTGCACGATTATGCCACGGTTTTCCTCAATGGTAAATTTATAGGAACCATGGATCGAAGCATGAATATTGATACGCTGACGGTTCCTGAGGCAAACGAACCCAATCCTACCCTGGATATTTTGGTCGAAGCCATGGGTCGCATCAACTTTGGAGACAGGATTATCGACCGAAAGGGGATAACAGACCGGGTGCTGCTGAATCACATGGTTCTGATGAATTGGAAAGCATACAAACTTCCGATGACGAACAGTTACCTGGACAAACTTCTCTTTACCGACCAGCAGGAAGGTACCCATGTTGGGACTTTTTTCAAGTCTTCGTTCAATCTGGGAAATACCGGAAGTGTTTACCTGGATATGAGCAGATGGGAAAAAGGATTTGTGGTGGTTAATGGACACAACCTCGGCAGATACTGGAATGTCGGGCCTCAGGAACGCTTGTACTGCCCGGGATCATGGCTCAAAAAAGGGAGTAATACGATTATCGTGTTTGATATGCTGCGACGTGAACCTTCAACAGTTGAGGGGGTAAAATCGTTAAAATAAACAAGGATCAAACGTGGAGTGGATTAGTCGCTATGTAAAAGAATAATTCTCTTGATTGATGGGGAAGAGCGGTAGAATTTATTTTAACGATGCTAATCCATTACATAGAAATGAGTTAGCATCGTCAAGTGGGTCGTGGCAGATTCGAACTGCCGACCTCCACGATGTCAACGTGGCACTCTAACCAACTGAGCTAACGACCCATCAGAGCCTCAAAGATACATAGTTTCCAGAATGAATCGCAATCGGTTTTTGGAAATTGGTTCGTAGGCCCTAAACTGAAAGCCATTTTGAAAAAAGTAACCAGTAACGAACCTACCAATTAATGCCATCAACTATCATAATACTCGAAAAGCTCAATAGGATTTCCGGAGGGATCATCCAGTATAATTTGTTTGCCGGCGACACCGTCTACAGCCTCACTTCGGAAATGAACTCCTTTTTGTTCGAGCTGGGCGACAAGAGAATCAAGGTCCTCAACTTCAAGATGAAATCTGTTCCAGCCTCCCGGAGTGGGTATTGATCCGTCTCCCAGTGTTTGCCCGCCACCTCCCTGGTTACCCGGAGAGCTCAACAAGAGACGCAGGTCACCGCGGTCGAGTATTGCAAAGGGGGAGGCAGGATGCATGATCAGTTCAAAGCCCAGATAACCGGTGTAGAATGGTATGGCTTCATCAACATCGTGTACAATATACCGGACACTAACTTTTCCCATTTTTATCTTCCTCTTTTTAAATGACGGAATTACAAATGTTTATTATTTATATATAAACATTTTATTGGAAAAGCATGTCATCGTTGAGATTGTTTTATTACATTTGGGCTGTGTTTTGATCAGGTCACTAACCCTTAAGTAGTTAATTCGCCTATTATGAGTTCTACAATGAGTTTTAACGCCAACCTATGGTTAGCAGCTTTATCCGGTATTATCGGTATTATTGCATTGATTGTTGTGATGTACATTTTCCGGCTATTTGGTTCGAAAGTCGATTTTATACAGATTCTCGGTTCGATTTTCAAAGATCCGAGTGAGAAGGCAGGTGTTTTTACGATAGGTTTGGGATTAATGATACTGTATGGTGCCTTTTGGGGATTCTATTATGTTACCCTGATGCTTGGCTTGTCTCAGCAGCCCAGTATCCCATTTGGATTGATATTTGGTTTTGCTCAGGGGTTATTCACCGGAGTTATGCTCGGTACACTCAGAGAATATCATCCACACTACGGTGAGGGTAAAACATTTACTGACCCAGGAATGTTTGGTACAAACTGGGGTTTAAGCACCATTTTCTTTGTAGTTATTCTAAACCTCGTCTTTGCTGTCGTTACCATGTATGCATACCTGCACCTTTATGGTAACCAGCTTCTGCCCATTTTATAAGAGATACACGGGAATATTTATAGCAAAAAGGGACCTTGTTGGTCCCTTTTTTTGTAAGTAAAAGTGAGATCTGATCAGAATTCAGAATCTTTCAGTGTATATCATCCGCTATAGGATTATGACCATGGATTTGATTCATTTTTTGTTGAGCTTTTGCATCAAAATAGAATGACTTGATAGCGTCTACAAAATTAGGCTCAAACGACGAGAACGCTTTCACATGCGTATAACCGATAACCTGAAAGGCATAGTTTTTTACCGTGTAGAGTCCCACCAAATATTCCAGTGGCACTCCATCCACATCTGATTTTAGTTTAAGCAGGATTCCATCGTAATAAACGCCATATAACCGGCTGATATTGATTAGTTTGGCTCCTGGATTTTTTTCCAGAAGATTGTATTTGACAGCCGCAGCAAAAGCGTCAAGATTGGCATTTGAACCATCAGGGGTATGTTCACCAATAACTATTAAATGTGCATCTTTTTGAGGGTCAACAAGCCATAGATCTGTAGCAGGATCACTCTTTAGATACGTTTTCCGATAACGTTCGTGCCATATTGACTCTCCGAAATCAAGCCTGTATGCGTACGCATTACCATACACAGTATCGACAGTTGCCGCTGAAATACCTATTGTAGGGTTATCTTTCATACTCCCCGCACCATCGTAACGAGTAACCAGAACAAACATATCCACACCCAATACAAGAACGACAAACAGAATACCACTTAATTGTAATATCCGGAATTCCTTTGATCGTGGTGACAGTACCAACCAAAGCCCCCCACATAAAATAAGCTGAAGCATAAAATCCAGGAAGAGACCATGCAGAATCAGATACCCACCTTGTAACACAAATCCTGCAATGACTGTAAACCGGGCAAATGGGACAATATCCGGTATCCTCAGAAACAGGAGGGTACCGATCAACAGGCAAATGATGTATGCAATGCCGGAGGTACTTACAAGAACATGAACCGGCTGGGAAGCTTCATTAAAGAGATTGATAAGACCCAGCAAAAGGAATAAAACACCCGCCGTTCGCAGGGAAATATTGTCCGTATTCATACGAATACCAGATAAGCTGAACATAATTGACTCCAGTTACCCCAATCTGATTTATCTGCAATTAAACAGGACGTAACGCGGCCAACGTTCGTCGTTCGCAGATTTAGTTAATAATGCTGTTACCTATTCAATCGTATGCAACACCTGGTGAACCCCAAATAAACACCTTAGAGATGTTGCATCTACATAGATAAACTTCATTATTATTCTCACTACAAACAATAGGCGTCTTATTAATTCTGTTTAATGAACCTCCATGTCCGAAGCAGGGTTGTCTGCAATTTCTCAAAAAGCAATTATTGAGGTTTAAACACCATATATAAATTATTTTCACTCATTTAAAAGTATAAATTTGAGCATCTCTTGACTTTTGACAGACTGAATTCTTATCATACAGGTGTGTTATCGGTAACAGAAGTGTACCGATTACATTTTATATTATCGATTGTAGCACAAATATCTTTTAGATAGTAATCTCTTATGGGTAACCTCAAGCAAACCCTGGTTACCAGATAAACCGAGTAAAAGGGCTGGTGAAACAGCCCTTTTACTTTTTAAGAGGACTGTGATTCAAGAGGTAATTCAAATCGATGATCATTGTCTCCCGGTTAGATTTTGGGATATTTATGATGCCTATGTTGTGATCTCTGATGCAACTGAATTGGATTTGTTGTTGGAGCTATAATAATTCGTGATTATACTCTGCAATGATAGTTGGCCGGCATGCGGCGACATTTATGCATGCTATATTACTTAGGTGGGACGTTATTATAAACGGCTTGATTATCTTTTATTTGAGCATGAATTGGCTGGATGTCAGGGTGGTGGATCAACTAATTTTGTTTTCCTCAATTAACCAACAACGGAGTTGATAATGATGCATAAATATCTTTGGGTTACTGCCCTGTTTATTCCATTTGTGATTGGACTGACAGCACAAAATACGAAAGCGCAGGTTGCCGGCAGAGAGACTATTCTTGTCTGGCCTAATGGAGCGCCCGGAGCAAAAGGGGACACGCCGGCTGACAAACCTGATCTGACAATCTTTTTGCCGTCTAAAGCCAAGGCTACGGGAACAGGAGTGCTTGTTTGTCCCGGTGGCGGCTATTCTCATGAAGCCATGGATAAAGAGGGGTATAAAGTGGCTGAATGGCTTAATAGTTTTGGTGTGGCAGCATTTGTTCTGAAATACCGTCATGGTGAGCGTTATCGTTACCCGGCTCCGTTCCAGGATGCCACAAGAGCCATGAGGATCATCAGGTATAACGCAAAAAAATGGGGGCTGAAAAGCGCGAAGATCGGTATCATGGGATTTTCAGCGGGGGGACACCTTGCATCAACAGTCGGAACCCATTGGGATAATGGGAAAAGTGACAGCAAGGATCCCCTGAAAAGCGTAAGCTCCCGTCCGGATTTCATGATTTTGGGATATCCGGTCATTACAATGGAAGATTCGTTTACTCACGAGGGATCTAAACACGAATTGCTGGGAAAAAATCCGGATCCCAAACTTGTGGAGCTGTTATCCAATGAAAAGCATGTGACGGCGCAAACACCTCCAACGTTTATATTCCAGGCTACAACCGATCACGACGGTTCCGGTACAAAACAGTGTCGCCTTTTTTGAAGCACTGCACAAACATGGGGTATCTGTTGAAATGCATCTTTACGCTCAGGGCCCACATGGTTTCGGACTGGCACAAAAATATCCTTTGCTTAAAACTTGGCCCGGATTATGTAAAAACTGGATGCGGTACATGGGACTGCTTTCCCCTGACAGCCCCGTAAAGTGATTTATTATAACTTATATTCCACATTTGTAAGCCCCATCAACTGGTTCACTCAGGCAATGGGGCTTTTTTTATAGGTGATCGCTGTCGCAGATACGAGAGATATTATCATTAAAATAACGTGAGTTCGACCTGTAAAAGGACAATTTCATTCCTCCTTATTCATTCAACCGCAAGAATTAATGGATTGAAATTAGACACCATTTTGGGGTTAGGTATACCTTAATTTAACAACCGGGTTGCCACCCGGCGCTTTCCTGTTCAATCCATCCAGACTTAAATCATCACAAAGGTTGTAGAAAAGGGAGTGCAGTGACCAATGTTTATTGTTATTTCCTAAAGTTTAACTGTCATGGTTAGTATTACTTTTTAAACCGTGACAGTAAGGTTTTTTTTATAGGTGTGATTTATTACTTGCTTTTATTTTCCTAAGTCAATATGTTATCGTTAACATAATTTGAGGCAGGTTATGCTGATTAATCGACCGTATGGGCCAATTGGCTGGCAGCACTCAAATGTGTAAAAAAATGTACGATTGTGTGACGTTTTTTTTCCTGATTAATAAAAGCGCTTACATTAATTACGGCAAAACTTAAAAGACTACGACTTTATCTAACAAGGTCTTACAGTTATGATAAATGATTGAGGTATGTACACAATTGGTAATAAACCCTTATTCCATCAGTTGATTACAGGGAGACGGCCTGAAAAATTGATACAATAATTAACGTTTAATCTTCATCTATACGGAATCGGTGTATGGAAAAAATCGCACTTAATTTTGTAGACTGGATTATAATAGCCATCTACTTCGGCTTTATAATCGGTATAGGATTTTATCTGAGAAAATTCACGAAAAACGAGTCTGACTTTTTTCTCGCCGGTAGAAAAAACAGCGCGTGGGTAGCTGGTCTTGCTTTTCTGTCGGCTAATATGGGTGCTCTCGAGCTGATGGGGATGGCCGGAGATACGTTCAAATACGGAATGTTTGTTGCTCATTTCTATTGGATTGGAGCCGTCCCGGCGATGCTGTTCCTGGCTATCTACATGATGCCTTTTTACTATAGCGCCAAGATAAAGTCCGTCCCCGGCTATCTTAAACTCCGTTTCGATGAGAAAACGCGTGTGCTCAACGCCATCTCTTTTGCTATCATGACCCTGCTTGTGGCTGGCATCAACCTGTATGCCATGGCACTGATCTTTCACACTTTCCTTGCCTGGGACTGGAATGTGAGTATGTGGGTCTCTGCCGTAACCGTGGCCGTTTATATTACGATGAGTGGTCTGTTGTCTGCTATTTTCACAGAAATCGTTCAATTCTTCCTGATCTGGTTTGGTCTGCTCCTGGTCGTTGTTCTGGGGCTTATTGATGTTGGCGGTTTCCATCAGGTCTTTGCTCATATTCCGCAATCATTTCAATCACTGTGGGCAACATCGGGCAATGCCTCTCAAAACGGGATGATGGTTACCTGGGGTGGTATCGTACTCGGACTTGGGTTCGTCCTGTCATTTGGTTACTGGACTACCGACTTCCTGGTTGTTCAACGCGCTTTTTCGGCCAAGGATCTGCGTGCGGCCAGGATGACGCCGATCATCGCATCCTTCTTTAAGATGGCACTGCCGTTTATCGTCGTGATGGCAGGGTTGATCGCTCTTGTTCTTGCCAAGGAATCGGGTTCCGGATTTCACCTGATTCATGATGCGAACGGTGCCATAAACTACGACTCTGCGCTCCCCCAGCTACTTAAGCGGTATTATCCAAATGGATTGCTTGGACTTGGAGTGACAGCCCTGCTTGCCGGGTTTATGGCAGGTCAGGCTGGCAATATCAGCGCTTTCAACACGGTCTGGACTTATGATATCTATCAGTCTGTTATCAAACCCGACGCTACAGATGCCCATTTACTTTGGGTTGGTCGTGTTGCAACCATCGTCGGAGTCGTTATCAGTGTTATTACAGCATACTGGGCGATGCATATGCCAACTATCATGGACTATATGCAGGCTATTTTCTCATGGGTTAATGCGCCTCTCTTTGCAACGATGTTATTGGGTATGTTCATCACGTGGATCACACCAGCCGGGGCTTTCTGGGGCCTGTTGATCGGCATGGTTAGCTCATTCGGAATGTACCTGGGCGTCAAGTTTGAATGGATTGCCAAAAGCTCGATCACCTTTTCTCATGTGGCAAGCGATATGTCAGCTAACTTCTGGCGTGCCTGGTGGGCATGGCTAATTTGTTTCCTGGCAACTATTATTATTAGTCTGTTTACTCAAAAGAGGTCGAAAGAAGAACTGGTCGGTCTTGTGAAAGGTTTAACAAAAGAGAAAACTACCGGTGAGTATCCGTTTTATAAGGAACCCGGATTCTACGCAATCATTTCAATTATTGTGTTCCTCGCATTAAACATCTATTTCTGGTAAAAGAAAGGAATTAATATGGAAAATGAAGAAAAAGGAATGAGACCCATCTGGTATTTTGTAGGCATTATCTTGAGCCTGATGGGTTTCGTGATAACACTCTCCGGTATTTACTACGTGATTTATCCGAATCAGAGTCACACCGTGCTGCATAATCTTCATCCTGATCTTTGGTGGGGAATTGTGATGATGATATCCGGAGTAATCTTCTGGTGGAAAACAAAAGATGTAACCGTTAAATAAATCTTAGAACAATGGATTCCTTATATGATAAGGTGAGGACGACTTTTGAATCTCAATATGATAACGAGCCGCTGCTTATTCGTTCTCCGGGCAGGGTTAACCTGATAGGCGAACATACTGATTACAATGAAGGATTTGTACTCCCCGCCGCGATCGATAAAGTGATCGTTTTCGGTTTGGGCAAAAACAACTCGACAAAGGGCAGGATCTATTCGGTCGACATGAAGCAGTCGTTTGAATTTGACATTACGGCCGAGACATTTGTAAAGTCCGATCTACACTGGCCAAACTACATAATGGGAGCTGTTGAACAGTTAAAAAAAGCCGGACATAAAATTGGTGGATTCGACTGTGCCTTTGGTGGAAATATTCCGATCGGGGCTGGACTGTCTTCATCAGCTGCCGTCGAAGGCGGACTCCTTTTCGGATTGACACAGTTGTTTGATCTGAATGTCGATAAGCTGACCATGGTGCAAATGGGGGTCAGAACTGAGAATGATTTTGTAGGTGTAAATTGTGGAATCATGGACCAGTTCATCAATATCTTTGGCGAAGATCACCAGGTTATCAAACTTGACTGCCGTTCGCTGGATTTCGAGTTAGTCCCGTTTGAACGTGACGACATCCGTGTCGTGCTTTGTGATACGCAAGTGCGCCGCGAATTGGCTTCCTCCGAGTACAACATTCGCCGCAAACAGTGTGAAGAAGGCGTCGCTATCCTAAAAAAATATGATGCGGGCATCAACAGCCTGAGGGACGTTACGACTGAGATGTTGCAGCGGCATAAAGATGAATTTGATCCGATCATCTACAAGCGATGTAAATATGTCGTGGAGGAAAACAACAGAGTGCTTGCCGCCTGTAATGATCTCAGCCGCAATGACTTTAAATCCTTTGGGAAACGCATGTTTCAATCGCATGATGGTCTGAGTAATGAGTATGAGGTGAGTTGCGAAGAACTGGACGTTTTGGTTGAAGAAGCCAAAAAAGTTGAGGGCGTACTCGGCTCTCGCATGATGGGCGCCGGCTTTGGTGGCTGCACCATCAATATTGTGGAAGAAAAACATCTCGAATCGTTTACTGCTCATATTCAGAAGGCATACAAAGACAGGACAGGTAAATCGATCAAGGTCTATAAAACGAGCATTGATGCCGGTACCGAAGTGGTAACGGAAGAGGAGAAAACGTGCAAACTGGTTTAGATACCAAGTGTTGTAACCAGAAAATTAGTAAATAGATATTTGTTGCATGCTTTGCGTTACTTGGGTTATCCGATTTTCGGTATATAAGTGTCAACAACATTATGAATCTAAAGACTAAAGACTCAATACTCACGACTAATCATGGACTTTTCTTTTCCAGAACATCCCCATCGGCGTTTTAACCCTTTGAATGGTGATTGGTTACAGGTATCTCCGCAGCGTGCCAAACGCCCCTGGCAGGGACAGCAGGAAGACACGCCTGAAGACACCAGGCCAGATTACGATCCCAAATGCTATTTATGTCCGGGTAATTCCCGTTCTGGCGGGAAGGCACAAAATCCGAAGTACGAATCGACTTTTGTATTTACAAACGATTTTAGTGCTCTTCTCGAGAATACCCCAACTGCAGATTACAACAAGGATGACTTGTTGATTGCCAAAGGAGAACAGGGCATTTGTCGTGTAATCTGTTTCTCGCCGCGTCATAACCTTACGATCCCTGAGTTAGAGTTAGATCAAATTCGCAACGTGGTGGATGTCTGGACAAACGAATATCGCACGTTGGGCGAAAAACCAAACATCAACTATGTGCAAATTTTCGAGAACAAAGGGGAGATGATGGGATGCAGCAACCCGCATCCGCACGGGCAGATATGGGCCCAGCAGACAATACCAGTCGAACCTGCGAAAGAATTGCATCAGCAGACAGAATATCTGAAGAAACACGATCACTGCCTGTTGTGCGATTATCTTAAACTCGAACAGCAGCAAAAAGAAAGAATTGTCCTCGAGAATGATCATTTCATGGTTGTGGTTCCGTTTTGGGCCGTATGGCCATTTGAAACCCTGGTGGTGGCGAAACGACATCTTGCCAGTTTTACGGATTTATCAGATGATGAAAAGGACGGACTTGCTGATATCATCAAACGAATTACTACCAGGTACGATAATCTGTTTAATGTGAGCTTTCCGTATTCCGCCGGTTTCCACCCGGCTCCGACAGACGGGGAGGAGCATCCCGAATGGCATTTCCATATGCATTTTTATCCGCCACTGCTTCGCTCGGCAACCGTAAAAAAATTTATGGTTGGCTATGAAATGCTGGCAAATGCGCAGCGGGATATCACTGCTGAGCTGAGTGTAACCAGGCTTAGAGAACTCTCAGAGGTTCATTATAAAAAAAGTAAATGATCAGTCGCCAATTGCCGGGCTGTCCGTTTAGATGACATTTTGCGTGTTCACATGTATGATAAATGCACCTTATATTATAATGGTTATTATTTCTTTAATTGTAACGTCGGTGTTATAAATGATAAAAAATCTGGTCCTTTCTATAATTATCACCTTTGCCTTTACGTCAGTTGTTCGATCTCAGAACGTCATTAATATCGATGCCTCTAAAGTAGATACCAGGGTTAAATCAGGTGAATATCACATGGGAAATCCCGGACCTGCAGGGAACGAGATTAAAATCAATAATCACTACATCGCAATTGGAGGAAAACCTGTCTTACCGGTTATGGGTGAGGTACACTATGTGCGGTATCCAAAGAGTGAATGGCAGGATATCCTGCTCAAGATGAAAGCCAACGGCATAGATATCGTTTCTACCTACGTTTTCTGGATCTATCACGAAGAGATTGAAGGGCAGTTTGATTGGTCTGGCAACAGAGACCTTCGGGCGTTTCTGAAATTGTGTCAAAAAGATGGTTTTCATGTATTTGTACGAATCGGGCCGTGGTGCCATGGTGAAGTTCGGAATGGCGGTTTCCCCGACTGGCTGCTACAGAAGAAATACATTCATCCCCGATCCAATGATCCGGTTTTTCAACACTATGTGAAGCAATACTTCCGGCAGATCGGTTTGCAGATGAAAGGACTGATGTATAAGGATGGCGGACCTGTCATCGGCATACAACTCGAGAACGAATATTCCGGCGGTAAACAGGGAGAAAAATACATCATGTGGCTGAAGAAGACAGCCATAGCTGACGGTATGAATGTTCCCATGTATGCTGTCACCGGCTGGGGAAATGCGTCGATACCAAAAGATCAGGTGATTCCGCTCTGGGGCGGATACCCCGGTGCACCATGGAATCCAAATCTTAAAAAGATCACAAATAGTCAGAGCTTCGTATTCGGGGATCTGCGTAGCAGCGGAAATATCTTTCAGGGAAAAAGTATGAAAGGGTATCATCCGGACACTAAAATCTATCCTTTTTTTACAGTTGAAATGGGTGTAGGGAATGAGGTCACATACCATAGACGACCTGTTTTTAGCGGGATTGATGGTCTTTCTATTGTAATAACACGCCTGGGTTCAGGGGCGAACCTGCTCGGGTATTATATGTTTGCAGGTGGAGCTGATCAGGTTGGCACTTTTACTACGTTGGAAGAGGACCGCAAAAATACCGGCTACTGGAATCGGTATCCGATAATATCCTACGATTTCCAGGCGGCCATACAGGAAACAGGGGAACTGGCTCCATCTTATTTCCAGATTAAGAAGCTGCATTATTTTGTCAATGAATTCGGCAGTCAGCTTGCGCCTATGATGCCGGTGATTGGACCACAACAAGATCCGCATAAAAACCTGCTCTATTCTGTGCGGTCAGATGGGGAGTCCGGATATGTATTTGGTGTCAACTACTACCGGGGCTTTCAGAAACCAACAAAAAAAGACGTCCAGTTTGATATCAGGCTCAAGGGTCAAAGTGTGAAGTTCCCCGCCACGCCGGTGAACATTCCCGATAGCTGCAACTTTATCTGGCCATTCAACTTTCATATAAACAAGGTTTTGATGAAGTACGCAACCGCCCAGCCACTATGCAGGATAAATGGGGAAAATGGTACCGATTGGTACTTCATACAGAACCGTGGAATCGATCCGGAATTCAGTTTCGACAACAAAACGATATCGGATATTCAAACCAGCAGCGGAAGTCTTCGCAAAACGCATGGAGAATCAATTATTTCCAATATCCGGCCGGGATTAAATAGTGTTATAACCATTCACGGCAAAGAAGGACACACTGAAAAGGTACATATCCTGTCTTCAGAACAGGCGAAACATGTCTGGTTATTTAACCATGATGGGGAAAAATACCTGTTCCTTTCAGAAGCCAATCTCTACCTGGATCACAACAGGCTCCATGTTTATTCTAAATCCAACGATATGAAGATCATTGAATTGGACGGTAAAGCTGTTTTAAGTGATCACGAAGGCCTCCTTCATCCCCAAAAAAACGGGGCCTATTCCGAGTACGATGTTTCTGTTCCGAAACGTGAGATCTCGTTGAATCTGAAACCTTATCCTGCCCTTTCTGACTCGAAATGGTTGAAGATCTCTGTGGATAGTGTGACCGCTCAGAATGAGTTGTGGCACAAGTTCTTCCTCAAGGAGTTTAATCTTGGCAATCCGGCAGCCATCACCTCTGCAAAACTGATTATTTATTCAGAGGTTCCCTGCAATCTGAAGATCAATAACACATGGTTTAACCAGCACATCACTACCCGAAAGGTAAATGCCCTTGATATCACCGGATACGTCAGGAAAGGGGATAATCAATTCTTACTCGACTTTCCCTTCACTGCCGGGGATTCGGCCTTTGCAGCCACAGTAAAAGTTACTTATGCAAACAGTGACCAGATAACCTTCTCAACCAATCAATCATGGCTGACCTATCAATCCTATACGTATCCGGCACCATGGACGGATTTGAGAAGGTTACAAAAGCCGGATATTGTCCCGGCAAAGAAGGTTAATACAACAGATGTCACTGGTTCCAAACAATGGACGCTGACTATTCCGGACGGTTATCTGAACGGCCTTAGTAACTTGTATCTGTATGTCAATTATATCGGTGACCGGGCCCGCTGCCGTCTTCATTACCGCCTTATTGATGACAACTTCAATAATGGGACAACCTGGCATATCGCGCTTAAAAAGTTTGGCAACAGATTAGATGGTCAAAATTTAAAATTTAGTGTTTTTCCTCTGCATCCGGGATACAAGATCTGGTTTGATAGAAAACCAGCCAGGGATGATTTGGGCAAAGCCGAAATAACCGGCATCAAAGCCGTTCCGGAATACGCCAAAGACCTGAAACTCGTCGATTACCATGCAAAATGAAATCTTCGGCAGGATTTCAGACAAACGAGAAACAAAATGAGATCAGAACCCATCTATAGGAAAAGGCAGATTCGATCATTTTATTTTTTTCTCTCGATTTTAATGATCGTATCTGTTTCGGATCTGTATGGACAATCACATTCAGGGAATAAAAACGGGGAAAAGATACTTTTTGTTGACTCCCATGGAGTTATGCATTGGAAAGGGACCAATAAGGAACCATCATTTTTTGGAGTGAATTATACGTTACCGTTCGCATTCGACTATCGTCAGATGAAACAGATGGGCGTGAATCCGGAGAGGGAGATCGATGGCGACGTATATCACATGGCGCGCCTGGGCTTTGATGCTTTTCGCCTGCATATCTGGGACACGGAAATCAGTGATAGTCTGGGACACCTGCTCGACAATGAGCATCTGAAATTGCTGGATTATCTGCTGTGGAAACTCAAAGAACGCGGGATCAGAGCCATACTCACTCCGATGAATCTGTACAACAACGGTTATCCGCAGAGGCCCACCAAAACGCCGGGATTTGCCAATTACATTTCGAAACGTGAGGCTCCACAGAACCCCAAATACTGGCCGGTAATGGAGCGATATCTAAAAGCCTTCGTCGATCACGTAAATCCGTACACAGGTCTGTCGTATAAGGATGATCCGAATATTCTGGCTGTAGAAATTCTCAATGAACCGGATCAGGCCAAAACAACGGAGCAAACAACAAGGTTTGTTGATTCTCTGGCTGCGGCTGTTCGGTCAACAGGATGGAAGAAACCTATTTTCTACAATCTTTCTCAGGCTAACACCAAATACGCACTCGCCATTGCTCATGCGAAAATTAACGGGGCCAGTTTTCAATGGTATCCGGCCGGACTCGTCAGGGGACAGCGGCTAAAAGGCAATTATCTGCCATATGTCGACCGATACCTGATACCGTACAGGAATAACAAACGATTTAAACAGCTTGCTAAGATGGTCTATGAGTTCAGTTCAGCAGACGAACCTGACTCTTATATTTATCCGGCTATGGCCCGCAGTTTCCGGACGGCAGGGTTCCAATTTGCCACCCAATTCACATATACTCCGATGGCCATCGCGTACTGCAACACCGATTATCAGACTCATTACCTGAACCTGGCCTACACCCCCTCCAAAGCAATCAGCATGCTTATTGCTTCGAAAGTGTTCCACGAGGTTCCGCTGTACAAAGATTTCGGTTCCTATCCTGCAGATACCACATTCAGCCATTTCTTTGTGAGTCAGAGTCAGAATCTGAGCGTAATGAATGCCGATACGGCTTTTTACTATACAAACAACACAGAAACCCAACCGCTCAAACCTCGTGTCCTCAGACATGTTGCGGGTGTGGGTTCTTCACCGGTTGTGAGCTACCACGGATGGGGAGCCTATTTCCTGGACAAGCTGTCGAGAGGAATATGGCGCCTGGAAGTGATGCCCGATGCCGTTCCGGTACGTGACCCGTTCGAACGTGCCTCACCTAAGAAAGATGTCACTTATATTGAATGGAAAGATCATACTATGAAGATTGATCTGCCTGGTCTTGGCAATTCCTTTTACGTCAAGGGGATAAATAAAGGCAATACGTACGATACGAAGGCTGAAATTGGGTCATTTACCATTAAACCCGGCACGTATTTTCTTGTAAGAAAAGGGGTTAGAGACAGGCATTGGTCACCAAATTCCCGGATGGGCAATATACAGGTTGGTGAGTTTGTGGCTCCTATGCCGACTCCTGCAAAACCAATCGTGCGACATACACCCTATAAGTCGGTCACTGCCGGAAAACCGGTCACTATTAAAGCAACTGTAGCAGGAATTTCAAAAGATGAAAAGGTGTGGCTGCTGGTTAATGCCGGATTCAGACCCCGGCCTATCAATATGAAACAAGAAGATACCTACCACTATGTTTCAGAGATACCTGCCAATATGGTGCGACCCGGTTTTCTGAGCTATCGCATTGTTGTCGGGCGGAGTGAGGACGCCGTTACATTTCCGGGTGATCATCCCGGATCTCCCATGGATTGGGATTATTACTACAAGGATGCCTGGCAAACGAAGGTTTATGAACCGTCATCACCGATTTTGCTGTACAGTGCTGCAAATGGGCAGCGGTTAGATTACTCTTTCTCATTCTGGAACCGTGGATTCCACCTTGAAACCATATCCATAGATGACCCCGGCAAGTTTGCGGTGAAAGTAGCAGCAGACAAGCTGACTGATGAGACACATGATCTCGGATGGCAGACCTACGTCGCCGGTATGATGAAAGGCCGACTCTACGATATAAATACCCAAAGTCACATTGTAATCAGAGCCAGGTCAGAACATGCCAGGAATGCACCATTGCATATCATATTGGTTGATAAAAAGGGTACCTCGTACCGGACTGATGTCACCTTAAGCGATCAGTTTAAAGATTACAGCTTATCACTGTCGGCTTTTCAGCCTGATTCGATGATGCTGCTTCCCAGATCATTTCCAGGATTTCTTCCATTGTGGTTTGAATCAAACAGTAATCAGTCACCGGATTTTAAGGATCTACAATCCATACAAGTTGTAATGGGACCGGGAATCAAACCCGATGATTATAACAAACCTTATGATTTCGAGGTGGAATCGATCTGGTTGGATAATGATTAATAGTAGTATTCTTCAACCGACCACACTTAATCTGTCATCCTGATTTTATCCCGCTTGCGGGATAAAGTAGGATCTCGTCGCATTTGGAAAAGATCGTTTCTTGCTTACGAGATCCTACGCCGTTTTGCAAGCAAAACAGCATCATGATGACAGGCAATGTGCGGCGGCCGGAGGATCATTTGAAAAATATAGAATAAACAATCATGAAAAGACGAACACCTTCCATCACTTTGGGTTTATGCATCATTTTGGTGCTATCCCAATCAATTCTTAACAAAGCACTGGCGCAAAAACCGGATTCTCTTTCTACGGTACATATTAAGTTCGCTGTCGGTGCGGATCTTTCATTCCTTAAAATGGCGGAAGATCACGGCACGGTGTTCAAGGACAGTGGCAAGGTTAAACCAGGTCTGGTTATCTTTCGCGAGCACGGCTACAACTGGATACGGCTTCGCCTGTTCTATCATCCGACACAGTTACCAAATAATCTTTCCTATACCATTTCGGAAGCACAGGCTGCCAAAAAACTCGGCTACAAGTTTTTGCTCGATTATCACTATGCCGACAGTTGGGCCGATCCCGGCAAGCAACCAACGCCAAAAGCATGGCAGGGTTTATCCCCAAAAGTCCTGATCGATTCGGTATACGCTTATACCCATAATACAATCGAGGCATTCCGGGAGGCGGGAGTGATGCCGGATATGGTGCAGATCGGCAATGAGGTCAGAAACGGCATGCTTTGGCCGACCGGGAAGCTCCCCGAACACTGGGATACGTTTGCGAAGCTGATCCAGGCGGGTATCAATGGCGTTGACGCAGGCCGTGGCATGTCACCACGTCCCCTTATCATGATCCATTTCGATCAGGGGGGCAACTGGGCCCTGACCAAGGCTTTTTTTGATAAACTTGATTCCTATGGGATCAAATTTGATGTAATAGGTTTGTCCTATTATCCCTGGTGGCATGGCAACCTGTTGGATCTCCGGGATAATCTCCTGCATATCGTAAAAACCTATGATAAAGACGTCATCGTCGTAGAAACGGCTTACAACCATGTTCCCGGTGAATATGTCCACAGACCGGCTCCATTCCCGGAAACTCCACAAGGACAGAAGGAGTACCTGCAGTCTTTGGTAAGAACGGTCCTGAACGTGTCCAGTACCAAAGTTAAGGGCATCTTTTGGTGGGAACCGGCCGTTGTTGGCGGGTTAGGTGCCCGCGGCTACTTCGACAAAAATGGCAACGCCTTGCCTGTTATGGATGTGTTTGATAAGTATACGCACTACTAATATGAGCTTTCAGCGATCAGCCATCAGCATTCAGTTAGCTGATAGCCGACCTGCACCTGGAATGGGATGTCCCATACGAACCTGGTGTTTTGAAGGCAGTCGGAAGGAAGGATGGGAAAACCATAATTGACGAAGTCAGGACCACAGGTGCGCCGGCTGCTATTCGTCTGTCAGTTGATCATAACAGCATCACAGCAAACGGAAGAGATGTGTCCAATTTGAAAGTGGAAATAGTTGATGTGAATGGAAATGTGGTACCCACTGCCGACAACCTTGTTACGTTTGATCTGCAGGGGCAAGGCAAGATTATCGGGGTAGGAAATGGCAACCCGTTCGATCATGAACCACACAAAGCCTCCCAACGGAAGGCGTTCAACGGGTTATGCCTGGCCATTATTCAATCCACACGCAAGGTAGGTTCGATTCACATTAAAGCCACATCGGATGGGCTGAAGGACGCAACGTTAACAATCAAAACCGTACCGGATCATGATCGTCCGTATTACTGGGAGGATGTTTATCAGTGATCAGTAAACAGTAAACAGTAAACAATTAATAATGTAAGGATTCACAACGGATGTCATCCTGCCGCCGATCCCGGTTGTTCCCGGGATCGGCTTAGGATCCCGTCGGTGGCAGACAGCGAGCCATTCAGATGCTACCATCGTTTCCGGATGCAGACAGGATCTCTCGACCCGTTGGATCGTCGCCAGGATAAGGTTTTGGGTTGAGCCTAGGGATGACAGGGCTGGTGTTTGGCGGTCGGTCTTTGGTAAGTGGTTTTATTCTATGATGCTTTCAAACAAATCCTTCCACTCAGGATTGAACCGGTTGATTAACGCCTCCTTCTTCCTGCGGGTCCATTCTTTTATTTGTTTCTCTCGTTTAATGGCATCCTCAACTATTTCATGTGATTCATAATAAACGAGTCGGTCTACATTATACCGTTGGGTAAATCCGGGATACTTCTTCTCTTTGTGTTGAATAGTACGTTTTATTAAGCCGCTGGTTATTCCGGTATATTGCACCGTTCTCCTCTGGTTGGCGAGCATGTAAACATAGTAGGACATGACTTTGAATGTGAATGAGTCTTTATAAAGGAGACCCATCGCAGGCCAGGGCCTTACAGAAAAGTAATTAAAACCCTCCAATCCCAAACACAACGGCATGTCATCCTGCCGGCGATCCCAGCTGTTCCCGGGATCGGCTTCGGATCCCGTACGCAACAGGCACCGGACCTATCAGATGCCACAATTGTGCCGAATATAATTGAGATCCTTCGACCCAAAGGCCAGTCGACTGGGATAAGGTTGTGGTTAGTTTGCCTTAACTCTGCATATACCTGGCAAGTGTTACAAGTCGCAAACTTGCGACATATTATGTTCCTGAAAGGTTAGCAGAAACGTTACTATAATCTGTCAGCGTTTCAGAAAAAACAAACGATACGGGTTAGATGTAATGAGTATACTGCGATAGTTTCTAATCAGACGTTCGTACCGTCGGACTGGCAGTCCGACCTACAATTATTTTACCAGCATCATCTTCCTGATGAATGATCTATCATTTATCTGAAGCTTATACAGATAAATTCCGCTTGGAATACCTTTTGCCATAAATCTGCTTTTGTATACCCCGGCCGGTTGTTCGGAATTAACGAGTGTGGCGACAACCTCTCCTAAGATATTGTATACCGACAGTTTCACATGCGATGGTTTTGCTAAATCGTACGGGATAACGGTTGTTGGATTGAAAGGATTCGGATAATTCTGACCCAAAGAAAACTGGTGAACACTTTGATCCTGTTCAATCGGTGTGGCATCTGCTGGTTCGAAAGCAGACATCGACGCCAATGCATTTCCCTGGAAATCAAACATCGCCAGATTCTCCCAGGTTGACCCGACGCCCGCGACAGATATGTAATCAGGTTCCCAATACACAACACCAATGCCAAGGTTGCCTGGGACATTGTGCACAATATCAAAAACCTTATTCAGATAGGATTTTTGACCCTCAACCGTTGCCGGATACCCCGGAAGCAGCTGATTAGAGCTTCCAACAATATTAGCTACGTCATCGTCATAGTTTAAGGTCCATGGGTAGGCCGTTTCGGCAATAAGCATCGGTTTATGATACCTGGCTGCAAGTTGATCCAGGTTGTTATTCAGGTCGGTCAGCGACCCGTGCCACCACGGATAATACGAGAGCCCGATGATATCGTAATTGACGCCTTGTGCATTCAGTTTATCGAAAAACCATTTGGCTCCACTATAATCGCCGCCGCGATCAATGTGAATCATGATTTTCACAGTGTCCGGTTTGGGTTCCACATCTTTGACACCTTTAATACCCGCATTCAACAGCCCTGCAAATTGTGCCCATTGGGAAGTATTATCAAAACTACCGCCAACACGCCCCGTATCCCAAAGCATCTCGGATGTTACTTCGTTACCAATTTGTACGATTGATGGAAGGGTATTTTGACTTTTTAAAGCCTGAATCACCTGGCGGGTATATTGATATACACTGTCTTTAAGAACAGTATAAGAAAGATTTTGCCAGGCAGCCGGTTTAGTCTGATGACCGGGGTCCGCCCATGTGTCGGAATAGTGAAAATCGAGCAACAATTTGAGCCCCTTTGCTTTGATGCGCCGGGCCATCGTCAGGGTGTGGGTGAGATCATTATAACCGTTTTGCGGATGGTACCAGAGACGCAGGCGGACAATATTTAAACCGTGATTTTTGAATATATCAAGGATATCCTGTTGAGTCCCATTGTCTTTAAAAACGGCGCCATTGTTTTCCAGTTGCTGCGCGAAAGAGAGATCCGACCCCCTGTAAAAAGTGGATTGAGCATAAACGAGATTACTCAGACAAAGAAATATTTCGGCTAACAGAAAGGTTGTAACAAATTTCATATAACGTTGCGTAATAAAGTAAGCACATGGCTCTTTTTTTACTTGAGATACACCTCATAAATGAGAATAATATTAGTTTTGAGACTCAAATACATTGAAAATGTACAGGCTGTTTCCTTTTTCCTAATGCCGTGAATAATCATGAAAACAAAACATTGTATATAATGATATATTTTATAGATTTTTATCTATAAATAAAATATCCAACTATATATAGAGTCTCCATTATAACTGAAGGATTCGTTAAACAGGTCATTCTCAAAAATTATGCGGCGGCAAATTCGGTTTTGTATCACACCGGATGGTATAAGCATTGCTTATGCGGTTTGCGGGAACTTTCTATTAGTCATCGCAAGCCAACTAAATTCACCTTACTGAAAGATATGTAATAGAGGAACCCTCTGAGTCGTAATTGACTTGATAATATCAACTCGTGTGATTCTGTTCTTTTCACATTTCGTTAAGAACTTTCTTATCTTAACAAGCTTTCAATGAAAACCAATAGACCGGAATGAAGATCAGACGATTACTGAGGGAAGCAGTTCTTAAATCACTGTATGCTCATGAAATGGGAAATGAGGATGTCAATGAAGTAATTCGATACACCCTCAAGCCATTTGTACATGAAATTTTTAAAGATACAGCAGACTCCAGCGGCGATGATGCCATTAGTTCATCTGAGGCAGAAAAATTTGCGGTTAGTCTTTTCCTGAAAACCATCGATCGGACGGCAGAACTGGACAATGAAATAGCCCCTCACCTTGTACACTGGGAAATGGATCGGTTGGCCACTGTCGACAAGCTTGTACTTCGGATGGCTATTTGCGAAATGCTTGAATTCGAGGATATCCCAACCAAAGTGACCATTAATGAAGCCATCGAAATAGCCAAAAAATATTCCACGGGAAAGTCTGGGAAATTTGTAAATGGAATCCTTGATTCCGCCCTTCAGAAATTAACCAGTGATAATCGTATCCATAAGATGGGCAGAGGGTTGGTCGAACATTCCGTGAATAAATCTTCATCTAAATCCTGATTGTGAATCTTGTCGGATAAAACAAAATATGTTGCCGTTGGTGATATCCATGGCTGTGCCCGGACACTTGAAGCTTTACTGAAACATCTGGAAATCTACAGTGACCGAATATTTGTTTTCGTTGGCGACTACATTGACCGTGGCCCTGATTCGAAGTCCGTCGTCGATCAGCTCATCAGTTATTCTGAAAAGCATAACTGTGTAATGTTGCAGGGTAACCATGAGTTTATGATGTTGGATGCTTTATTCAACAATAATTATGCGGGGTGGGAGATTAATGGCGGTCAGGCAACCATCAATTCCTACAGGGATGAAAAGGGGGAGGCTTATATTCCCGAAGAGCACATGGATTTTTTCAAAAGTACGAAACCCTTTTACGACACCACGGACTATTTTTTTGTCCATGCCGGTTTAAATCCTGATATGACCATCACCGATAGTATTGCTGATCCGGAACAGATTGAACATTTCATCTGGGAGCGGTCTCATCTGCTCACGTTACATAACAAGTGGGAAAAAACAGTGGTCTTTGGTCACACACCTCGACCGGAACCCATAACGGGACCAAATATGATTGGCATTGATACGGGATGTGTCTACAGCCGCAGAAGGGGTATGGGTAAACTCACGGCTGTACTCCTGCCCGAAGTAACATTTATACAACAAGAATCTCTCGACACCTGAACAGTAAATTTTATGAGTCTAAGATGTGGTATTGTTGGATTGCCGAATGTTGGCAAGTCAACACTTTTTAACGCACTGAGCAATGCCGGCGCTGAAGCTGCCAATTTCCCGTTTTGTACGATCGATCCTAATATTGGTATCGTTCCTGTTCCTGATGAGCGATTGGATAAACTGGCCAGTCTGGTCAATCCAGCCAAGTTAACACCCGCCATCATAGAATTTGTAGATATCGCAGGCCTGGTAAAGGGTGCTTCAGAAGGAAAAGGGAAGGGTAATGCTTTTCTCTCACATATTCGCGAGGTGGATACGATTATCCATGTCGTACGCTGCTTCGAAGATGACGAGGTCGTTCACGTGGAAGGTAGTGTCGACCCGATCCGGGACATAACTATCATCCAGGATGAACTGATCATTAAAGACCTGGAGACCATTGAAAAGAGACTCGATAAGTTGCAGAAGGAATCGAAAAATGGTGATAAGACTATTAAAAACCGGCTCGATTTGGTAAAGCAACTGCATGACTTCATGGAACAGGGTAACCCCGCGCGGGGATTCGACATTCATGAGGATGATAAAGAGCTCATTCGTGATCTCTTCCTGTTGACTGCCAAGCCCGTACTGTATGTGTGTAATGTGGATGAATCCGATCTTCCCGAGGGGGAAGGTAATTCGTTTGTTGAGAGAGTACGGGAACATGCGGCCAAAGAAGAAGCAGAGGTTGTAGTGGTATGTGCAAAAATTGAGGCAGAGATAGCCGAGCTTGATGAAGACGAACGTGCAATGTTCCTGGAGGAAATGGGACTGGATCGACCCGGTCTTCATCGTTTGATCAGAGCTGCCTTCCGTGAACTTGGACTGATTACGTACTTCACGGCAGGCCCCAAGGAAGTTCGCGCCTGGACAATCCATAAAGGCACCAAGGCGCCCCAGGCAGCCGGTGTTATTCATACCGATTTTGAACGCGGCTTTATCCGCGCTGAGACGATTAAATACGATGACTACATAGCTCTTGGTTCAGAAGAAGCAGCCCGCGAGGCCGGTAAAATGAGATCCGAAGGGAAAGAGTATGTCGTTCAGGACGGGGATATCATGCTCTTCCGGTTCAATGTGTAAGACTACGTTTCTGAGGATTCATCAAAGCTTTTATAAATCCTTACAACACGTCCTTGCTTTTATTGTGTTTTTATAGGAAACCGGACGCCTGCCCCTATTGTGAGATGGTCCAGATCGGAGGTCACAACGTATTTCACCTCAGCAAAAATGCTACCAAAGCCCATGCTTTTTGCACCTCCAACGCCAAGATTGAGTCCAAGTCTTGAAGTTGAATAGGTAGCGGCAGTGTACCCGTTTCTGGGTTTCCAGTGATAGGCAGTAATACCCAGACCGCCTATACCGTATGCACTCAACCCTTCTTTATCATACAGCATGTAATGAGCATTGGCATTTATTTCCCAAAATGATTCCTTGGCATAGTGATAAGTGTGTGCAAAATAAAAAGACAGATCACCGCCCACCCATAGTTTATTGACCTGTGGAATAGGCAGGTATCCGCTAATCTGGATTCCAGGTTCATTTATATTTGTCCCATAAATCAGCGCAGGGCCAAGTCTCAACTGGGCCTTGCTTACACTTATCAAAGAAAAAACAGCTAAAGCTGTGAGTAAAATTTTGGATTTCATATCTGTCCTGTTAAAGTGTTCATCGCAAACAATACTAATCATGGATGAATGTATTCGCTGTTTTTCTAAACTACAATAACAAAGAGTGGCTATTTATGGGTAAATAAATGATTTCTAATGTATTGAGTGCCAATACCAAAACCCTGCAGAACCAAGTTGCCTGTCTTACGGTATTCAATGTTCAAAAATAAGCCGTTGTACATATCAATGTACAACGGCTCGTCGTGATGTTTCCGATCAATTAACAATTGATCGGAATATCATGCAGTCGGGATGTAGACTACATGATAGTAGGTATGTATCGAGGTGCTATTGGTACCCAAATCCCCAGCGGTCAGTACCATTTGACTTGTGTCGCCAACATGCGTCTCCTTATGTAATTTCTTAAGCAAGCCATGACATAACCCGGCTTTGCAAAAACGATAAACGCCAACGGCATTTTGGGGGTTCATAATTTCCTGTCAACTTCAGATTATGATGAATCCAACGTTAAAGAGTATCAAGACTTACAAGCCTTATCAATGTGCGTTGCAACCAATCTGAACTGTGTAAAAGCACAGTTGGACAACCAGAAGGTTATCAAACTCGTTTAATTGTTTATTTGCTAACAAGGGTAGGAATATGATAACTTACGTTCTTTATAGAAATCATCACCTACGTACGAATCTGCATGAATGAGCATTTCTCAGTATCCCATGAAAGCCATGCATCTCAAAGCAGTATTGAAGATGCACAGCTAGTGCAGCATGCCGTAGAAGGTGATGAAAATGCGTATAGAAAACTCGCTCATAAATATCACAACGCCCTTTATTATCACCTTCTTAAACTGATAAAAGACCGTGAGATCCTGGAAGATCTGATACAAGAGGTCTTCGCAAAAGCTTTTTCCAATATTAGTTCTTACAATAGCGACTATGCATTTTCTACCTGGCTCTATCGGATTGCTACCAATCACGCCATAGATCATCTGCGTAAGAAGAAACTGAAAACGCTTTCTTTGGATGAGCCGATTCAGACCAATGAAGGGGAGATGGCGATTGATGTTCCGGATAGCACCTATGAGGCCGACAAAGTAGTCATACAGAGACAGCGTAGAAATATCATCCAGGAAGCAATCGGAAATCTACCGGAGAAGTACCGGGCTGTCATTGAGATGAGACATATCGAAGAGAAAAGTTACCAGGAAATATCAGAATTGCTGGATCTGCCACTTGGCACGGTTAAGGCGCATATCTTCCGGGCCCGTGAGCTTCTGTACAAGTACCTGAAGGAAAAGCGCGGCACATTTTGAATTATGAATTTTAAATGTTGAATTTTGAATTACATCTTATTGATGGTTCAGGCAATGGGTAATCAATTCATAGTTCAATATTTTTTCCTTAATCCCTTTGTTTCCTCAAATTCCGCGATACAACCTCGATATTACGCTTCAGGCCTTCGAATTTTGCCCTTTTTACTGCACTTTTTCGGAATAATTCGCGGTAGGTATCCAGATCAAGCTCTTCCCAGAAATCGAGGTCGTGGCCAATCAGGTCTTCCCGTGCAAACAGCCGTTTCTCAGAGCCTTTACGGGCTTTTCGATTCCAGGGACAAACATCCTGGCAGATGTCGCATCCAAACATCCATTCTCCAATTTGCGATTGATATTCATCCGGGATTTCGCCTCTCAGCTCGATGGTAAAGTAGGAGATGCATTTGCTCCCGTCTACACGATAAGGTTCATATATGGCATCTGTTGGACAAGCATCGATACAGCGGGTACAGGTTCCACAATGATCTGCCAGTTGTGTGTCATATTCAAACTCGGCATCTACAATCATTTCTCCAATAAAAAACCATGATCCCAGCTCTTTACTGAGCAGATTGCTGTTTTTCCCAATCCATCCGAGTCCTGATTGGACCGCCCATGCCTTATCGAGAACAGGCGCCGAATCCACAAATACGCGACCTTCAAGTCCTCCAAGTAGCTCTTCAGTAAAATGAAAAAGGGAGAAGAGCTTTTCCTTTAAAATCTGATGATAGTCCTCACCCAAAGCGTATTTGGATATTTTGGGACTAGCACCATCATCTTGTCCCGATCCAGGATGTATCTTTCCAAAATCCTGGTTATAGCTGCATAGTACCGATATAACCGATTGGGCGCCCGGTACGAGCTTGCCTGGATCAACTCTTTTATCAAAATAACGTTCCATCCATGACATTGAACCGTTGCGTCCCTGATTCAGCCATTCTTCCAGACGACGTTCCTCATCTTCCAAACGGCGAGCCCTCGAAAAACCGCATGCCTCAAATCCCAGACGTCCTGCTTCCTTTCGCACAGTTTCCGTTTTTTCCTTGAGACCGGTCATAAAAAAATTCCGCTATTTGTTGTTGAATAGATCTCAAAATACGAATCTTTAAACGGTTACCATGAATTTGACCGACCTGAAAAGGGTAAATAGTTTCTGTTACCTGTCTCTTTCATCTTTCAACAATAAAATGACAATAAAACATGTTAGGTTTTTGTATTTGTGCACAAGGACTTAAACTGATAAACAACCTATTTTGCGGGATGTTTACTATGTGACACTATTACGAACTATCATATCATTGCACCTGTTACTTACCGTGTGTGTTAATGCAGGTACCAAAAACATCAGAACTTCTAAACACTGTTATCATGGCTAACTCGTTGTCTCAGTATGCATTAATTAAAAGACCTTCGACTGTGCTTGTTCTACTGTCGTGCATCATCATCTCATTTGGGTGTTCACGTAATACAAACGTTATCCAAAAAAAGGATCATGAGGTTACCAAGGCTCAATTGCAGGATAACCCATTATTAAAAGGCCGGGCGCTTGCAACAAACAGTCACTACGTTGCGGATTTATCCGGTGCCCGCGTCCAACCCGATCCGGTTCGAACAGAAGCCAATGGTAAAGTCTTTTTCCGTCTGAACCAGGATAAGACCAAACTATACTACACGATTTATCTTATGAAAGCCGACAGCGTGACCATGATCCACGTTCACGAGGTTAATGGACAACCGATTGGACCTGAACTGGTATGGCTATATCCCAAAGGCGAACACAGTCCTAAATTGATGCCGGGTCCGATTGACGGCCAATTTGTTACCGGGGCAATAACTTCGCAGGATCTTTCCGGACCCCTGCAAGGGCATTCCGTTGAAGACCTGGTCCGGGTGATGAAGGACGACAGCGCTTACGTAATTGTCCACACCACCATGCATCCCAAAGGCGAACTTCAGGGGCAAGGTCATGAACAACGTGGAACGCTGGATACCGACAAAGAAATAATCCCTCTGCTGATTATCAGCGTTAAGGTGATCTCTGAATTTCCGGGTGTATACACCAGCGCAGCAGCGATATAGCAACGAAGTAACAGTTCTAACACGTCTGTTACTTCATTGCTTTTTTTGTCCGGTTGGACCATAACCCGAATTATTCACGGAAAGAGGTATACTTAACACCTTAACACCTTAACACCTTAACACCTTAACACCTTAACACCTAGAATTTTAAAGTAAACACCGTTTTGACGTTGGGCTCCGATTGAACAGAAATAGTCCCCTTGTGTAATTTCATGATTTGTTTACTGAGACTGAGACCAATTCCGGAACCGGTATTCCTGGTGGAGTAGAAGGGCACGAATATTTTTTCCATGACATCTTTGGGTATCCCCGGCCCATTATCCTCCACCTGGATGATCAAATGGCTGTTCCTGTCTATTTCCGACCTGAGTGTGATTTGTGCATTTTTTTGTTGTTCAATCGATTGAGAGGCATTCTTGATAATATTTATCAGTGCCTGTTCAATCAATTCCTGATCAGCAATGAGTTCCAGACTTTCCGGAATGATACTCTGATGGATCCGGATATTTTTATCATTCAGAGCAGGTTCGACCAGTCTTTTTACTCTGTCAAACAGATCTTTTACAGCAAAAGACGAGGACTGCGGTGTTCTCACACGTGTAAACTTTCGGTAATCCTCAACAAAACGAATAAGCGCTTTACTCCTCTTTTCAATTGTTGATAGACCCAGGCGGATATCATCCCAGGTATCATCTGAAATAGCATGGGGCTCATCTTCATCGGTTATGATACCGTTGAGGGTGGAACTTAGAGAGGATATGGGAGTTATCGAGTTCATGATTTCATGTGTCAGAACCCGTGTCAGTTTTTGCCAGGCTTCCAGTTCCTGTTCTTCCATCTCGCTGCGTATGTCCTGGATAGACAACAGGGTGTAGCTGTTTCCCTTTCGTTTAAACTCCGTAGTGTAAAGGGACAACATCTTGCTGTCGTCACCAGCTTTCTGAAAGGGAACCGTTAGATGATCACCGCTTCGCAGCCTGCTGATGGTATCAAAAAGCTCAGGACTTGTTTCAGCGAGTGTATCAATATTACGGAGCACTGTAACACCCAGCAGTCGCTTTGCCGCATTGTTGATGAGTTCAACTTTTCCATCCTGGTTGAATGATAACAGTCCTACCCCGACATGCTGTACGATCGTCTGTAGATAACGGGTTTGCTCTTCTTTTTCTGCCCTCGTTTCCCTGAATTGTTCTATAATTTCACTGAAAGCATGTTCCAAATCTTTGAACGAGTTGGACTTTGCAACGCTCGTAAATGATTGGGAGAAATCGGAATAACGGATGGCTTCAAGAAAACGTGTCAACTCCCGGTTGGACCGGTCGAACTGATAAAACAATCGGTACGCCTGGTAGACGATGAGCAATCCAATGATTATATCGGCGAACAGATACTCAGTCTTGTCAAGCAGATAGAAGAATAAAGCGATACTAACCACGAGCAGCACGATACGTGTCACAATAAGAAAACGAAAGCGTCTGATCCACATGGTGAGAAAGTTTTGAGTACTTGGAGTTAGGAGTACTTAGAGTTGATATCTGTTACTATTGCCACAACTAAAGTACTCCCGGCACTCGAAGCACTTTAGGCATTTTTCGATTACAAGCCATACTTTTCCATTCGCCGGTAGAGTGCCGCCCGGGTTATACCGAGTTCATCTGCAGCATGAGAGATATTACCGTGATGTTTTTTTAAGGCCCTGCGAATCGCAAGTTTTTCAATTTCATCCAGGTTGAGATCGTCCATAACCAGTGATTCATTGGATTGTTTATCAGTATTTGAGCTGAAAAAGAAGTCCTGGGGTTGCAGGATGTCATCTTCAGTCATAATTACTGCTCGTTCCACCGAATGAATAAGTTCACGCACGTTCCCCGGCCAGCTGTAGTTTATCAGCTTATTCAGGGCCGGTTCACCAATGGAATGGACATCTTTGTTGTAACGCTGGGCGTATTTCTCCAGGAAGTGGTTGAGCAACAGCGAAATATCACCCCGGCGATCGCGAAGTGGTGGAAGATGGATCTCAATGGTGTTGATCCGGTAGAGCAGGTCCTGACGAAAATCCTGATCCTGCACCATCTGGTGAATATTTTGATTGGTGGCGCAAATCAATCGAATATCAATGGGATGTGTTTTATTGGAACCAACCCTCGTCACCTGCCGCTGCTGGAGGACAGTGAGCAGTTTGGATTGCATGGGCATGGAAAGGTTCCCAATTTCATCCAGAAAGAGTGTTCCTCCTGAGGCTATTTCAAAACGGCCGGGACGATCGGCGTGAGCATCTGTGAAGGCTCCTTTAACATGACCAAACAGTTCGCTCTCGAACAAGGTCTCGGTTAAGGCTCCCATATCCACGCTGATAAACACCTCATCGGATCTTTTGGATCGCCTGTGAAGAGCACGTGCCACCAGTTCCTTGCCCGTGCCGTTTTCTCCAAGGATAAGAACATTGGCATCGGTAGCAGCCACTTTATTGATCGTATCGAACACATTTTGCATAGCGAGGCTGCGGCCTATGATCTCCTGGAAGCCCTGGTCCATGTCGGCGCTGAGTTGTTTCTGGCGTGATCGAAGGTTATCCGCTTCATTACGGGACGCCCGTAGCTTAAGGGCAGAGGATATGGTAGCCAGCAGTTTCTCGTTTTGCCAGGGTTTTAACACAAAATCCGTAGCACCCTCTTTGATGGCACGTACTGCCTGACCGACATCCCCATACGCCGTAATGAAGATGACAACGGCGGATGGATCGATTTCCAGGATTTTCCTCATCCAGTAAAAGCCGTCTTCACCATTGCTGATATCCTTGTTGAAATTCATATCCAACAGGATGACATCATACATCTCGTTTTTGATTATTGCGGGGATAGATACCGGATCTTTTTCGGTATCAACATGCGCTCCATGCTGTTTCAGGAACAACCTGGCTGATTGCAGGATATCCTCATCATCGTCCACGATCAAAATACGACCTATCGTCTCTTTCATGAGCCAAAAACAAAATTTGGGTTCTAATCTAAACACCTCAAGATAGGATGATAAATAATCAAAAAAGAAATGGGGATAAAGGGGCGGGGGATATTGGAACTGGTTATTTAAATCAATCTCAGCACCTGGCTTCAGCCAGGTGAGCCAGGTGACCCGAGATGTATCAAGGGAAACCGTTTAAACGGTTTTTTCCCTCCGAATGTCCAGATTATTTGCACTGAGAAAAGATTCAAACTCATCAGAAAAATTCTTCTTTCGATGATGGATATCCTGGTTTTCAATGTAGTGAATAACAATACTTGCATTGGATTGAGAAACTGAGAAGGCGCCATATCCCCGGCCCCATGAAAATTTCTCTTCAATTATTCTCTTTTTATTGATCCAGTGAGAAGAACTTCCCTTTAATAATTTGACAATATCTTGAATACTCTTATCTGGTGATAAATCTATGAGTGTATGAACATGATCGGCATTCACATAATTGATTTTCATAAAGACATCTCGTGACTCAGCATATTGGTAAAGGAAGCGTGATACTCGTTTTCGTGCTTCGACTGGCAGTATTTTTCTTCTTTTATATGTCGACCATATGAGGTGTACGAAACAGCGATGATAGGCATGAACTGACATTCTCTTGATTCCTTGTTAATTGGGAAACCGTTTAAACGGTTTCAATTTTTTTTTAACTCCATAATCACCTGGCTGAAGCCAGGTGCTAGCATCCATTTGTTAATTATATTGATACGGATTTCAATAAAACCTTACACATCATCATGTCTTTTTTGTTTTAGAATTGTTCGAAAACGAACACTTGCTGTTCATTTTCAAACATGTTTACTCTTCTAAACAGGCCCATATCTCGATTAACCAGAGGATTTCATCGTTCTGGCACAATTATTGGTACTACCACGGATAGATGTATTTATTCAATAAATGAAAGGAAATTGATCCGTGGGAATGGATCGAAAAATCGAGAAGAAGTTCTGGACCCCGAAACGGATGATCTTCTGGTCGGGCGTCGTTATCGTCGTGATTGCGTTGGTATATATGTTGCTTTCCGTCGGTTCGGCATCCAGATTGAACGTTAATAGAGATACGCTGACGATATCAACCGTTCATGAGGGCTCTTTCCAGGAATTTATCCCTGTTGATGGGACAGTTACCCCCGTTCAAACCGTCTATCTTGACGCTATCGAGGGTGGGGTTATAAAGCATATCTATCGGGAGTCGGGGGCAATGGTTGCACCTGGTGATACCATTCTGACGCTTGCCAACGCAAGTATGCAGTTGCAGACGATGTTCCAGGTTTCCAACCTGTACGATCAGATCAATAATGTCCGGAATACACGCATAACCATTCAGCAAACGAGTCTTGGCCTGCGCAACGCCATGGTGGATGCCCGGTATGCGTACGAAACGGCAAAGTCGCAGTTTGAACGGGACAGCGTGTTGCATGCAAAAGGCGCCATTACACTGTCCGCCAAAGATTTCGTAGATGATAAAGCCAATTATGAACGGTCGAAAGATAAATGGCAAATCGCACAGGCCGCTTACCAGCAGGATTCGCTCTCGCACCATAACCGGCTGAAGCAATTGGATCAATCTGAAATTCGGCTCAATAAGAGTCTGGATTATGTGGAAAACATCCTGAACAACCTGGTGGTAACGTCTCCTATCAAAGGGCAATTGACAACACCGGATCTTGAGGTGGGGCAATCCGTCAGTCAGGGACAGCGTCTGGGTCAGGTAGACATGCTCAACGATTATGAGGCCCGCGTTAATATCGACGAACACTACCTGACGCGTATCGATACCGGACTCGTGGGTACTTTCGACTTCAACGATCACACATATGGGCTCAAGATAACCAAAGTGTATCCATCAGTTAGCAATGGACAGTTCCAGGTGGATATGGCGTTTCAGGGAACGGCACCGGATGGGTTGAAACCGGGGCAGACGCTGCAAATACGCCTGGCGCTTGGGTCATCCTCAAAGGCTCTGTTGTTAGCCCGTGGTGGATTTTATCAGAAGACAGGCGGGAACTGGGTCTATGTCCTGGATCCCTCCGGGAATTATGCACAGTAAGAAGAATATCCAGATCGGCCGGCAAAACCCTGATTATTTCGAAGTGCTCAGCGGTCTCAAACCCGGCGACAAAGTGATAACATCGAGTTATGATAATTTCGGAGATAATGAGGTGCTGGTATTGAAATAGGTGTTAAAGTGTTAAAGTGTTAAAGTGTTAAAGTGTTAAAGTGTTAAAGTGTTATGTAAGGAGTTGTTTGATATTGGTTCATTTAACAAATGATAGCATGAACTAATCCGAGATTTTGTGATGAGTAAAATAGAAAGATTTGAAGATCTGGATTGCTGGAAGAAAGCAAGGGAATTGGTCTCCAATATGTATAGAATCACAAATACCACTTCTATTTCACATGATTTTGCATTTCGTGATCAAATACATAGAGCTAGTATTTCGACTATGACAAATATCGCTGAAGGATTTGCCAGGTTTAATAAGATGGATTTTGTACGGTTTCTGAATTATTCACAGAGCTCAGCAGCTGAAGTAAAAAGTCTTTTATATATAGCTCTTGATCTTGATTATCTACCCAAAGAAGAAATAGAAAAGCTCCAAAATCTTTGTGATTCATGCCGCTTCATGACATTGGGACTTATCAAACATCTCAAATCAAACAAAACGGAAGATGAGATTGTGATGTACGAACCATAAACATCAAGCATACGATCGTCGAACTTTAACACCCTAACACCCTAACACCCTAACACATCATAATGATCAAAACAGTAAACCTAAAAAAAACTTACACCACCGACGAGGTGGAGACGACTGCGCTGAATGAGGTGAACCTCGAGATTGGAGAGGGAGAGTTTGTGGCGATAATGGGGCCATCCGGGTGCGGGAAATCGACCCTGTTAAACGTCATGGGACTCCTCGACAACCCGAGCGAGGGCGAATATCATTTCCTGGGAAAAGAAGTATCGCAATTTTCGGAGCGGGAACGGGCCCGACTGCGAAAAGGGAACATCGGATTCATCTTCCAGAGCTTCAACCTGATTGATGAGCTGACGGTATTCGAAAATGTCGAGTTGCCGTTGCTCTACCTCAAAGTGCCCGAGTCTGAGCGAAAAGAGAAAGTCGAAGCGGCGCTCACACGCATGGACATCATGCACCGACGCAACCACTTCCCGCAGCAACTCTCTGGCGGTCAGCAGCAGCGCGTTGCTATAGCCCGCGCCGTGGTAGCCAACCCTAAACTCATCCTCGCTGACGAACCGACCGGTAACCTCGATTCCGATCGAAGCGAAGAAGTCCTGAACCTGTTAACCGGTCTCAACGAACAGGGAACGACCATCGTGATGGTAACTCACTCACCCTACGATGCCGACTACGCTCACCGCATCATCAACCTGTTTGACGGCCAGATCGTAACCGAAAACTTCAACGAGAAATTTCATGTGTGAAAAAGCTTTCAGCATTCAGCTATCAGCGGTCAGCCTGCTGAGTGTTACTTAAACACTTTAGCACCTTAACACTTTAATACATTGCTCCACAATTACTTAAAAATAGCACTCCGGAACCTGAAGAGACACAAACTCTACAGTTTTATCAATATTGTCGGGCTGGCTGTGGGACTGACGACGGCGATCTTGATCATGCTGTGGATCTGGCAGGAACTCAGCTTCGATCAGTTCAATAAGAATAAGGATCACCTGTACCGGGTGATGACCCAGTCGACGTACAATACCGAATCTTTTCCGGAGAGTGCTGCACCGCTTGCCGATGTGCTTAGAAATGACATCCCTGGCATAAAGTACGTCACCAAGACCACCTGGGGCATGCCGCTCTTGTTTGCGGTTGGTCAGAATCATCGGAAAGAACGGGGAATGTATGCTGGACCTGATTTCCTGAATATGTTCACCTATCCGCTTGTGAAGGGTAATCCTGAAAAAGCACTTCAGGATCCGAACGATATTGTCATTACTGAGGAACTCGCAAAAAGATATTTTGGGAATGAAGATCCAATCGGAAAGACCGTCAAAATATCCAATCACCAGGAGTACCGGGTGACCGGCGTGTTAAAAAGTATTCCATCCATTTCATCATTTCAGTTCAGCTTTTTATTACCTGAGTCACAATTTGAAAAAAGCCGGCCGTGGATGAAGAAACATTGGGGTGTCCTTACGATCACCACCTATGTTCAACTGGATACACATGCCGATAAGAGCCGGGTCGAAAAAGAGATACTGAATCTTGTCCCGAAACATGACCCGTCCGAAAAGGGTACAAAATTGTACCTGGAATCCGTCACTGATATGCATCTATACGCTGCGTTCAGGAATGGAAAGCCTGAGGGTGGTCGTATCAATGCCATATATCTTTTCGCCGCATTAGCCCTATTTATACTGGTCATTGCCTGCATCAATTTCATGAACCTGTCTACTGCAAGAGCGGTTCACCGGGCGAAGGAGGTAGTGATAAAAAAAGTAAATGGGGCTGGCCGGGGCATACTCGCATTACAGTTCCTCGGCGAAGCTGCACTCATGACCCTGTTTTCTACCATCATTGCATTATTCCTTGTGAAGCTGCTGCTCCCCGTATTCAATCATATAACCCAGCAACAGATCCCGTCACATTTTGACCATCCTTTATTTATCCTTTCCGTAGTAATAGTCACCGTAGTTACCGGTTTATTGGCGGGCGGCTATCCGGCATTTTTCCTTTCATCCCTCAAACCGGTTGCAACACTGAAGGGAGGTATCGAAAAAAAGAAGGGTAGTGTATTAATCAGAAAAGGACTGGTGACCTTTCAGTTCATCATCTCCATATTCCTGATTATTGCGACGATTGTCATCTATAAACAGATTCAATATGTCGAGCATAAGAACCTGGGATACAATAAAGAGCAACTCATCATGATGCCGATGCAGGGCAACATGAATTCCAGGATGGACGTACTTAAGCAAAGCCTCTTGCAGCAAGCCGGTATTCAAAATGTGTCTTTTACTAGCGGCAATCCAATCAATAACCAGTCCTCATCGGGTGACCTGGACTGGCCCGGTAAACCCAAGAATCAGTCTGTGAGTGTCTGTCCGCTGCAGGTTGGTTACGATTTCCTGAAAACGATGCAGATTCCATTGGTATCAGGCCGCAGCTTTTCGCCCGACTATGCCTCAGACACCACGGCCTACATGATCAACCAGGCGGCAGTTGACCTGATGGGAATGAAAAATCCTGTTGGAAAGAAGATTGATTTCTGGATGGGGAAGGGGCGTATCATCGGTGTCTTTCAGAATTATCACTTTGCATCCCTCCATGAAAAGATCAAACCGATGATACTGATGCTGAGTCCGCAAAACTCAGGATATGCCCTGGTTCGAACCCGAAAAGGAGAGACCCAGGCAGCAATCGTGGGAATGAGACGGATAGCCAAACAGTTAAGCCCGGCCTATCCATTTGAATATCATTTTGTTGAAGCTTTATACAATCATTTGTACCAGAATGAAACGACCACTGTAAAACTGGCCGGATATTTCTCCCTGCTGGCCATCCTGATCTCCTGTCTGGGGCTGTTTGGTCTGACCGTATTTATGACCGAACAACGATCGAAAGAGTTCGGGATACGTAAAGTTCTCGGTGCGTCAGTGTCCGGCATCGCGTACCTGGTTTCAAGAGAATACATGAAACTGGTCGGAATCGGTTTCCTGGTTGCTATGCCGCTTGCGTGGTATGCCATGCATCTCTGGCTGGATAACTACGCTTATCATGCAAACATCGGAGCCGGCATATTCATCATTGCCGGAATCGTAACAGCGATTATAACAATAGCTACAGTAAGCTGGCAATCGGTACGGGCAGCCATAACGAACCCGGCGAAGTCGCTTCGAACGGAATGAGAAGGCATTAATAATTTTGAATGTTGAATTTTTAATTTTGAATTAAAGAAGACTCCACGGGCCACTAACAACTAACCACCGATCTGACAGCTGAAGGCTGATAGCTTACTTAAACACTTTAACACCTTAATACCTTAACACTTTGCTCCACAATTATTTAAAAATAGCACTCCGTAACCTGAAGAGGCACAAGCTCTACAGTTTCATCAATATTGCCGGACTATCCGTTGGGTTGACCGTGTGCATATTGATACTGATGTATGTACAATTTCAGTGGAGCTTTGATCAGTTTAACACTAAGTCTGACAGGATCTACAGGGCGTGGGTAAAGGAGAGTTATGCAAGCGGTGAGAAACATTTTAACGTGGCGACGCCCGTCCCGCTGGGACCGACTCTGAAGCAGAATATTCCCGAAGTTGACGCTGTGACGCGTATCTATGCATTCAATGATGTTGTGAAAACTGAGAGTAATCAGCAGGAAACACCTGAGTCGGTGATGATGGTTGACCCGGCGTTTCTAAAGATTTTCGATTTCAACCTTGTTCGCGGCGATAAGAATACGGTATTCGGTAAGCCTAATTCTGTTGTCATCACTCCTGACATTGCCAAACAATTTTTCGGAAAACAGAACCCCATTCAAAAAACACTGTCTATCAAGACCGGTGATAAGATTACTAACTTTGTTGTAACGGGTATTATTAAAGCACCACCGGTAAATTCCAGCCTCCAGTTTCAGATACTCATACCATTTACGAATGCCTCTGCATTCTTCAATCAGCGCTTTCAGCACAGTTGGTTTAACGTATCGGTTGAAACTTATGTCTTGCTAAACAAAGATATTACACCGACTCAGTTGACCGGAAAGCTTGCGGCTATGATGAAACAGACTCTTGGAGAGGATTATAACCGGAGCCATTATACCGTTGGACTGCAGCCATTATCTGATATTCACTTAAACATTACCTATCCAACGGCTATTGCTTCGGTCACGAATCCGGTCTATTCCTACATTCTTGCGGTTATTGCCTTGCTTATACTAGCTATAGCTTGCATAAACTTCATGACACTGGCAATCAGCCGTTCTGTTTTCAGGGGCAAGGAAGTAGGGATCAGAAAGACTATTGGAGCAGAACGAAAACAGTTAATTACGCAGTTCTGGGGCGAAGCCTTCCTGGTTACGGTCATCGGACTTGCAGTGAGTAGTATACTGGCCACCCTGTTTCTGCCTCTTTTTAACCAACTTGCCGGAACTCGACTCGTCCTTGCTTTTTCATGGCAGACGTTACTCATCATTGGAGGCTCGGCTTTGCTCATCAGCCTGATAGCGGGCATTTATCCGGCGCTCATAATCTCCGGTCTTCATCCCTCAGAAGTATTAAAGGGGAAAATCAAAATTGCAGGTAATCGGAGCTTTTTTCGCAAAGGTATGATTGTGTTCCAGTTTACCCTCTCCATTGTTTTGATCATCGGCACCATCATCATTAATCAGCAGATGGAGTATGTTCGAACAACCGATCTCGGATACAAAAAAGATGAACTGGTCGTACTTCCATCCGGATTCAAGCCGGGTCCCAACACTCCGGTCAGCAAGGTATTCCAGGATGCTCAACGCCGCAAACAGCTGCTTGAAACAAAGCTCAAATCCATCGTGGGTATCCGGGAAATTTCCGCTTCCATCTACACGCCTGCACAATCGAGCGGCTGGTTTAATGCTGACTTTACAGACAACCAGGGGCAGCGACACGATTTTCATTTCAACGTCGTCGATGCCAATTTCCTGTCGACGATTGATGCAAAAATGGTGGAAGGCCATTTCTTTTCGAAAAAGAATACCTCTGACGAACATCGAGGCATTGTAGTAAATGAGGCACTTGTTAAGCGATTTGGCTGGAAGAATCCAATTGGCAAGCGATTACCGGGACCACGATTTAAAAACCATCAAGTGATAGGAGTGATCAGCGATTTTCATTACCAGTCGCTGCACACGTCGATTGAGCCGCTTGTTCTGGCAATGAATCCTGATTTAATTTTTAGCGGGATTGAGAACATCAGTGCTGTTTATCCGCCATCCGCCCGGTATATCATAAGACTCCATACGGATAATATACCGGCGACGATGAGTCAACTGAAACAGGTCTGGAAAGAAATCGCCCCTGCAGTGCCTTTTGAGTATACGTTTGTGAATAACGCGCTCGACAGCCAGTACCGCCAGGAAGAACGGCTTGGAAATATTGTTATGTGGGGATCTTTGTTGGCTATCGTCCTTGCCTGTTTGGGATTGTTTGGCCTGTCCGTATTCTCGGCGCAACAACGCACCAAGGAGATTGGCATCCGGAAAGTTCTCGGATCCTCTGTCGCCAGAATCGTTGTACTGCTTTCCAAAGATTTCCTGGCACTGGTTGGCTTGGGCTTCCTGATAGCCATACCCGTCGCCTGGTATGTGATGAATCGATGGCTTGAAAACTTTGCCTATCACATCAATATAAGACTGAGCATTTTCCTGCTGTCAGGTGCCATCGCTTTATTGATAGCCCTGGCAACAGTGAGCTGGCAATCGATTCGGGCTGCAATCGCAAACCCGGCGAAATCTCTCCGAACGGAGTGAGGAGAGTTAGTCATGAGTATTGAGTACAGAGTAGAAAGATACGCTGAACGCTGATTGCTAAAAGCTGACAGCTATAAACACTTTAACACCCAAACACCTTAACACTTTGCTACGTAACTACTTAAAAGTCGCCTACCGCAACCTCGTGCGTGAAAAAGGATACACCGTAATCCATATCGTCAGCCTGGCAATGGGCATAGGATGCTTCCTTTTTCTTCTGCTGCTGACCAATTATGCCATGCACATCAACAGGTCACAAAAAAACGGTGATCGTATTTACCGGGTTGTCGATCACATAAAGAGTGAAAATGGATCGGAGGTCACCAACGCGTTGACTCCCATGCCATGGGGACCCGCCATGAAATCCGATTTCCCGGAAATATCGCATTACGTTCGGTTTCTGATGCTGGGCAAATCCGTCATTCAAAATGATCATGTATTTAATACGGCTGTGATGTACACGGATCCCTCGATCTTCAATGTTTTTACCTATCCCTTTGCAGAAGGGAATCCGCGGCACGCACTTGATGGTCCGAATAAGGCCGTGCTGACGCGAGCAGCAGCCAAAATGCTCTTTGGGGAAACGGATCCCCTAAACAAGATTATCACGATTGACCAGAATAACTATCTGATCACAGGTGTCCTGAAAAAACTGTCCCGTCAATCGAGCCTGACCAATAACTTTAGTGTGCTGGTATCGACATCGAACCTTAAGCAATCCAACTATCCCGCACTTACAAGCTGGAATGATCACCGCGTAGAGACGTACATTTTACTGAAAAAGGGAGCAAGTCCATCCCAGATACAAAAGCAGATGCCCGGTTTCCTGAAACGGTTTGTTGAGACAAAGGCCACCGAACACTACTCCCCGGAATTGCAGCCGCTCTTCTCGATGTATCTGGGTCCCACTTACATGAATGACCCGCATGCAACGCTGAATAAGAGTTATATCTACATATTTCTGACGCTGTCGTTCATGATTTTGCTTATCTCTTGCATCAATTTCATCAATATCTCAACTGCCAGAGCTTCAAAGAGGAGGAGGGAAGTGGGCATACGCAAGGTGATCGGAGCAAACGGCGAACAACTTGTGTTCCAGTACCTGTTTGAAGTGGGCATTGTGGCCATCCTGGCCCTGTTGCTGGCTTTCCTTTTCATCGAGATTATGCTTTCTCCATTCAATGCCATGAGCGGATGGGAAGTACACCTGGATTTCCTGCATAGTTCTTTTTTATGGATTTCTGTTTTTGGCATACTGACCTTTGTAACACTTACGGCGGGCGGCTACCCGGCATTTTTCCTCTCCCGGTTCCGGCCGGCACGAATTTTCAGATCCGCATCAACGGGAAGTTCCAAATCAGGCTTGCGGGCCGGACTGGTTATCACTCAGTTTACCCTTGCTGTTTTCATGCTGCTCTGCACGCTTGTTGTTAACAAACAGGTTAATTTCCTTTTCCAAAAAGATCTTGGCTATAACCGCCAGGGTGTGATGCAAATCTACTACTCCGGGACCAGGAAGCAGGCTGATCGATTTAAACAGGACATACAGAAAAACTCCCTTGTCGAAAATGTGGCGCTTGCCTCTTCCGGACCCTTTTCACCGGGGGTTGTAAAGACCTATACCGCTGAGCGGCGCAGCCAGAACGAGCAGGTCTTGCTTCACACCTTCTATAGTGATTCCCATTACATTCCGCTGCTCCATCTGAAACTTATAGAAGGCCGCAATTTCAACAAGGATATAGCATCCGACAGTACCCACGCGATAATCATCAATGAAGCAGCAGTAAAAAGTTTTGGCTGGAATAATGTCAATGCGATCGGAAAGGTTATTACGGAGAAGAATGATAGCGGGAAGAATATACGACTAACGGTCATCGGGGTGATTCAAAACTATAATTATGAAACGCTCGATCAGCCTATCAAGCCGATGGCTTTATTAAACGATCCCGGCCAACTCTCCTTGCTCATTGTTAAGGTCAATCCGGAACATCTCCAGGCCGCGACACAGTTTATCACCACCACCTGGAAACACGACTTCCCGGACCAATTCTTTTACAATTTTTTCATACAAACACAGATCAAGCAGACATACAACCTGGAGTGGATTATTTCACAGATGCTCCGGTTTATCACCTACCTGACCATCATCATCGCTTGCCTCGGATTGCTGGGGCTAGCGGCCTATACAACCCTGCAACGTGCGAAAGAGATCAGCGTGAGGAAAGTTCTCGGGGCTACGGTCAGGCAGATTGTAACCCTATTGTCCGTTGATTTCATGCGTTATGTAGGACTCTCCCTGATTATCGGACTTCCACTGGCATATTACGCTGTCAGCCAGTGGCTCAACAACTTTGTCTACCATGCTGACATTGGAATTTGGCCGATAGTGATAGTTATGATTGGAACCATCTCCATCGCCTGGCTCACAATCAGCCTGCAAACGATCCGCGCCGCTTTTGCCAATCCCGCAAATAATCTTAGGAGTGAGTGAACATTGAGTCATGAGTACAGAGTATTGAGTAGTGAGATAAAACACAGCGACGAGGCTGATAGCTGATAATAACCTTGGTACCTTAACACCTTAAATACTTCAACACACTACTGACACTGTCCGAAATCGAACACTTACTGTTCATTTTCAAACATGATATGAAGCAAAAAATGCCCTTAACCTTCATATAAGTTGATTTATGTTTCTGGCATAATTATTGAAATAACAACTATCAGCAGAACCCGGAATGCCAATCCGGTATGAGTACCGATGTTATACCAGATGAAGTATCCCAAAACTGGTGAGGATTATAAAAACTAGTGTGGTGTGTATTGAGTACAGAGTAGTGAGACAAACTGAAAGTAATCCACCAAGGCGAATGACTGGCATCTAAACACTTTAACCTTAATACTTTGATCCGTAATATTCTAAAAACAGCTTTCCGTAATCTTTGGAGGAATAAAGGATTCACTGTTATCAATATTTCCGGCCTGGCTCTGGGACTGGCTGTTTGTCTTTTGATAGCCTTATTTGTGAACGATGAATTCAGCTACGATCAGTACAATAAAAAAGCAGATCGTATCTACCGGCTAAACACAAATGCTCGCATTAACGGAAGTAACTATATCAGCATCGACACTCCCGAACCCCTGGGACCCACGCTTAAAAATGATTATCCGCAAATCGAAAATTATGTGAGACTCAGGGGTGGGGGTAAAATCATGGTGAAGAAGGGGAGTGAAACGGTAGAAGGTCATAACTCATTCTTTGCCGATTCCACCTTATTTGACGTGTTCACCCTGCCAATGATCCAAGGGAATCCCCAAACGGCATTGACCCAACCGCATTCCATTGTTTTGTCGGAAAGCATGGCTAAAAAATATTTCAACACTACTGATGTAATCGGCAAAACTTTGCACGTCGATAATACGGCTGATTATAAAATAACGGGTGTAATAAAAGATATGTCTGTTCAATCCTCTTTCCATCTGGATTTTATCAGGCCCATGTCGGAGTTACAAGACAGCCGTTCCGATGACTGGCTGAATACTAATTGTGTCACTTTTTTATTAGTTCGACACGGTACTACCCGGCAATCCGTCGAAAACTATTTAAGACAGACTGTCCGGAAATATGTAGCCCCGCGCTTTCAAAGTGTCACGCACAACACATTTTCTGATTTGAAACAAAATGGCGGTTATTTTGAATACCAAAGCATGCCGCTGACCCGGATTCATTTACACTCCACACTGCCCGACGAATTTGAACCAACCGGGAATATCCAGTACGTATATATTTTTATCGTTATCGCTCTTCTAATTCTTCTAATTGCATGTGTTAATTTTATCAATCTTTCTACTGCACGAGCAGCCAGACGTGCAAAAGAAGTTGGAATCAGAAAAGCCTTGGGTTCCAATCGCTCCAATCTGATTGCTCAATTTATAACCGAGTCTTTTATAACCAGCTTTATTTCCCTGTTTCTGGCCCTCATTATTACGCTATTGCTGTTACCCTATTTTAACCAGGTGACGGGTAAAGCAATATCCATAACTTCATTTCTGTCTAACATCTGGTTATTTCCCGGCCTGCTGCTGACATCCATATCTGTAGGATTACTTGCCGGAAGCTATCCTGCATTCATTTTGTCGTCTTTTAATCCATCCCGGGTATTGAAAGGTAACATTGCGACGGGATTTAAAAACGTTTTTTTGAGGAATGGCCTGGTAATTTTTCAGTTTGCCACTACCATCATTTTGATTGTGGGCACGCTCGTTATCTATAACCAGCTTAACTACATACAGAACAAAAAATTAGGTTACAACCGCCATCACGTATTAATCGTAAGAAACATCTATTTATTAGGCTCACACGCCCGGTCATTTAAAAATGAAATCCAAAAAATGAGCGGAGTGGAAGCCGTTACCCTGGCACGCGTTTTTCCCACAACTGACGGAACCGACATCAATACACTCACTTTTTCGAAGGATGCTTCTATAAACGCCAACCAATCATTTCTATTTCAACAATGGCCTGTCGATGCTGATTATATTCCTACTTTGGATATGAAAATGAAATCCGGAAGGAACTTCTCTCCTGAAATGCCCACTGATTCATCGGCTGTTATCATTAATGAAACAGCTGCAAACATGTTGGGTTACAAAGACCCTTTACAAAAAAAATTATATAAACCCGGAGATAATGGTGAGGCGGTAGTGTATCACATCATCGGTGTTGTAAAGGACTTCAATGCCGGATCTCTACATAAGAAAAACAGTCCGGACATCTTCACTCTTGCTGCTTATGCTACCAGCATGGGAATCCGGATTCATACGAATGATATACCAACCCTGATCTCCAAAATTAAAGACCAATATCATGTCTTTACCGGGATGAGCGGGCAGCCATTTACTTATTCTTTTATGGATAATGATTTCAACAGGCTGTTCCGGTCCGAGCAACGAACAGGTAAGTTATTCATCTATTTCACTTTTTTCTCCATATTTATTTCCTGTCTGGGTTTATTCGGTCTGATAAGTTACGTCGTAGAACAACGCACCAAGGAGATAGGCATCCGAAAAGTACTCGGAGCTTCAGTAACAGGCGTCGTTGCATTGCTCTCCAAAGATTTTTTAAAACTAGTCGGAATCGGATTCTTGATCGCAGTTCCCATTGGATGGTATGCCATGCACCGCTGGCTGGAGAACTTCGCTTACCACATCAATATAGGCATCTGGACGTTTGTGCTTGCCGGAGTCGTAGCTATGGTAATTGCTCTGACAACAGTGAGCTGGCAATCGGTACGGGCGGCAATCGCGGACCCGGTGAAGAGCTTACGCAATGAATAATGAACCATTAGTAATGAGTAATTAATAATGGAAAAGAAACGGTCGACGGTCGTCCATCTTCGGTCAATAATCAAGCTGAAAGCTGAAAGCTGACCGCTCCTTATACACTTTAACACCTTAACACCCTAACACATTGCTCCGCAACTATCTAAAAATCACATTCCGCAATCTTTGGCGGCAGAAGGGATATGCATTAATCAATATCCTGGGACTGGCGGTCGGACTGGCCAGCTGCATGATCATCCTATTGTATGTGTTTCATGAGCTGTCGTACGATACCTATAACAAGAAGGCCGATCGTATCTACCGGATTGCAGCCAATGTTGATTTCGCAGGTAATCACTGGAATTTCCCCGTCACGCCGGCGCCGCTGGGACCTACTCTTGAAACGAATTATCCATCTGTAGTGGCAGCTACAAGAATACGCACCACCGGTGGATTCCTGGTTCGTAAAGGGGATTCCAACATCGAAGAGAATCATGTGGCTTACGCCGACTCGACGCTGTTCGATGTTTTTACGCTTCCCATGTTGTATGGAAATCCGTCCACAGCGCTGAAAGATCCCAATTCGGTGGTCATCACAAAATCAACGGCCGAGAAATATTTCGGTACCGTCGATGTGGTCGGGAAGACGATGTTATTCAATGATAAAGAGAACTATAAGATAACCGGGGTGATCAAGGATATTCCGGAGGCGTCGCAATTCCATTTTGATTTCATCCTGTCGATGAGTTCCTACCCGGACTCCCGGAATCCAAACTGGTTCAGCAATAATTATTACACGTACGTTTTGCTCAGAAAAGGGGTGACCGGCAGTCAGTTTGCAAAAAACTTCGCATCTCTTAAAAAAACATATATTGAACCCCAACTGAGAAACGTACTGGGGATCGATTTTAAACAATTCAAAGCGGCCGGCAATAAATACCATTTGTATTTGCAGCCTCTTTTGACATATCCATCTCTATTCTCATTTGCAGTATGAGATCGAACCAAATGGAAATATCCTGTATGTCTATATCTTTTCCGGTCTCGCGCTTTTTATCCTGATTCTGGCCTGCATCAATTTCATGAACCTGGCTACGGCACGATCAGGTCGCCGAGCAAGGGAAGTGGGTATCCGAAAGACGCTTGGTTCGCTTCGAAGCCAGCTCAGTATCCAGTTCTTCACAGAGTCCATTCTGTTAAGCCTGCTGTCATTTCTGGTAGCTGTCATAATCACGGAAGTTTCGCTTCCCTTTTTCAGCCACATAACCGGGTTTCAGATTAATCTGACGGCGTTGTTTCGTCCCGCTGTTCTTCTGACAACATTGGGTATCGTCCTTTTGACAGGCATCATTGCAGGCAGTTACCCGGCGCTGATGTTATCCTCGTTTCAGCCGGCGCACGTACTCAAGGGAGCAATCAGTGAGCGATTCAGCCACGGCCTGTTTCGGCATATCCTGGTCGTATTCCAATTCACCATATCGATCATCATTATTACCGGCCTTCTGGTCATCAACAAGCAACTGAACTACATTCAGCAACGGTCACCGGGCTTTAATAAGGAACATGTCGTTATCATTAATAACGCGAATGGCTTAGGCAGCAATATCAAACCATTCAAGCAGGAGATGCTGAGCTATCCCTTTATTAAAAATGCGACGGCTACCAGCTTCCTGCCTGTTTACGGCTACACCACCTCGGACATTACCTTTTGGCCGGGAAAGCAAGCTGTATCAACCGAAAATGCGGTCGACATGCAGACTTGGTATGTCGATGTTGATTATGTGAAGACTATGGGGATGAAGATCCTGCATGGCCGTGATTTCACGAAAGGCATGCAGACCGATTCGAGCGCCGTGATTCTGAACCAGACAGCGGCAGCAATGTTTGGTTTCAAAAATCCGATAGGGAAGGAAGTCAAGGATTTTTCGACCAACCCGGACGGATCGGTGAATAAGAAAAAGATGCAATTCTACAAAGTGATTGGGATCGTAAAGGATTTCAACTACCGGTCCATGCATCAGAAGATTGGTCCGCTTGCCTTGTTCCTGGGTCGTGATGCCGATGCCAGCGCCATCGCATTCCGTATAAAAGAGGGCAGCTCCACCGAAGCACTTGCTCGGCTCAAAGCATCCTGGAAGAAGTATGCACCGGGGCAACCGTTCAGCTACACCTTCATGAATCAGCGTTTCGATGAGTTCTACCGTGCTGATATGCGTGTGAAAGACCTTATGTCCGCTTTCTCGCTTCTGGCCCTTTTCATTGCCTGCCTGGGACTCCTCGGTTTGTCCGCCTACAGTGTGGAACGACGTACAAAGGAGATCGGCATTCGCAAGGTAATGGGTGCCGGCATCGGGAATATCGTACAACTGATCTCCTGGGAATTTATGAAACTGGTGGTGATCAGCTTTGTGATTGCCGCTCCAATGGCATGGTTCATCATGCACATCTGGCTCCGCGACTTCGCTTACCGCACAGATATCGGGGTGGCTGTTTTCGTAGTGGCCGGAGTCGGATCCTTATTTGTAGCACTCGCAACGGTAAGCTGGCAGGCATTACGTGCCGCTTTGATGGATCCGGTGGAAAGCTTACGCAATGAGTAGGTACCTACTTAGGTAATTTTGAATGTTGAATTTTTAATTTTGAATTAAACAATGTTCCACGAACCACTAACAACTAACAAGCATGCTGAAAGCTGATTGCTGAGGGCCGACAGCTACTTAAACACTTTAACACTCCAATACATTGCTTCGCAATTATTTCAAAATAGCACTCCGGAATCTTCGAAGGAATAAGCTTTACAGCTTCATCAATATCGGTGGATTGGTTATCGGGTTGGCTGCGTGTATTTTGATATTCCTTTATGTGCAGTATGAATTCAGTTACGATCGGTTCAACAAGAAAGCGGATCGGATTTACCGGGTAACCGAACTGATCAATCATAAATTTGCTGGTTCACCGTCTTTTATCGCGCCGGTGCTGAAATCAGAAATACCGGGCATCCAGGAAACTGCCAGGATGATTCCGATGAGACTCTTCCTCTCGTCATTCGCTGGTGGTGATATTCAGTATAGTTATCATGACAAGAGATTCTACTTAAGGAAAGGCTACTTTGTTGACCCCTCAGTCTTCAGGATTTTTACCATCCCGGTGTTGGAAGGTAATCTGATTACGGGGTTATCACGCCCCAACACGATTTTCCTTTCCGAGTCAATAGCCCAAAAATTTTTCGGGAAAACGGATCCGGTCGGCAAAACGATTCAGGTGGCAAACGATCTTAATTACGAAGTAACCGGGGTATATAAAGATTTTCCGCCAAATTCTCACATCCATGCCAATTTTATGGTTTCTATTGCCACCATTGCCGGGAAAATATCAACCAGGGATTGGGGCTATGCGGCGTATACCTATCTTTTGCTAAGAGACGGATCAAAACCCACATTGATTGAAAGCCAAATTTCAAATTACATAAAACAGAATAAACCAGAAATTCAGGGAAAAAATGTTTCTCTCTCATTAATTCCCCTTCTGCGTATTCATTTACATTCAGTATTACTCGATGAACCCGAACCGCAGGGTGATATCAGGTACGTTTATCTTTTTTGCGGCATCGCTCTGCTTGTTCTGCTTATTGCCGGTTTCAATTATGTAAATATGACTACAGCAAGATCCACTGAAAGGGCTGTTGAAACAGGAATTCGAAAAGTGGCAGGGGCAGGGCGGCTTCAAATCGCATTCCAGTTTTTCTGTGAAACATTTTTTCTAAACCTAATTGCCCTTGTCCTTTCCGTAGTACTGGTCGGTTTAGTTTTGCCGTATTTCGATCAAATGGTGCAACTCCCGATTTCCTTAAGGTTCATTAATCAATTTTGGATTCTGGGTTTGCTCTGTTTCATTTTATTAAGTATCAGTGTTATTGGGGGAAGTTATCCTTCCATTTTCTTGTCATCGTTCCAACCGGGTTCGGTCTTGAAGGGACAAGTCATTTACCGATCCGGGAAATAATTTGCGTAAAGGATTGGTAGTACTTCAATTTGTGATTTCTATCAGCCTGATTATTTGCACATTATTGCTGCAAAATCAAATGAATTTTATTCGAAATCACAGTCCGGGCTCACGGATCGCTCATATCATTATGATCAGGAACCATGGAATTACAAGGAAAGAGTATCAATCGTTTAAATCAGAACTATTAAGGAATCCGGCAATACAATCTGTCACAACCACAGCAAGTATTTCGGGTATCCATGATTTGTTGAGTTTTGGTCCGGGCGATATTCAGGGATATAACCGGAAAACAGAACTAACTGAATTTTTGGGAGATGCGGATTTTGTCTCCAACATTCGGTTTGAGGATTATTGAAGGAAGAGATTTCTTAAAAGATCATCCTAATGACGAAAACCGTGCTGTCATTGTGAATGAAGCAGCCGTGAAGAAATTCGGATGGAAGAATCCGATAGGGAAGCGTATAAGATTTAAAGTCCCGGTATTTAAGCACGGAAAATTGCAGGTAAACAGCGATCAAAACAGGTTTGTGATTGGAGTCGTAAAAGATTTTCATAACCAGTCACTCAGACAAAAATTAGAGCCTGCGATTATCGAGCCCATATCCACCCCAAACAACTATATAGCCGTGAGAACCGGGGCAGACAACGTCGCAAAAACGATTTCATTTGTAAAGAAGAAATGGGCTTCCTTCGTCCCGGACCATCCTCTCGATTACACGTTTCTCAGTGATGTGTTTGCTGCCATGTACCGATCGGATTATTTACTGGGAAGGATTTTCAAAGCGTTTGCTTTGTTGGCCATTTTCATCGCATGCCTTGGTTTATTTGGATTAGCCGCCTTTTCCTCCGAACAACGTACTAAAGAAATCGGTATCCGTAAAACCCTCGGCGCTTCGGTAACCGGCATCGTAACCTTACTCTCCAAAGATTTTCTGAAACTTGTAGGAATAGGCTTTCTGGTTGCCGTTCCCATTGCATGGTATACAATGCACAGATGGCTGCAGAATTTTGCGTATCACATCCATATCGGAGTGGTTACGTTTATACTGGCTGGAGCTGTAGCAATGATCATCGCTCTGGCAACGGTAAGCTGGCAATCAATACGGGCCGCAGTGACGAATCCGGTAGAGAGCCTTAGGAATGAATAATTACCGCTAACAATGATCGGTGAAAATGTAATACTGGAAATTAACTTTTTGAAACGTCATATCAATCCCCCCAGCCCCCTCCGCCAAGGGGGAGGTTTGGGCTGTATCTTTTAAAGACTTAATTAGCAGGATTATGGATCAGAAATCAACGACAAACGACTGACCACTGACAACGAACAAACGAATCGCAACGTCGGCTGAAAGCTAATTGCTGACAGCTGACGGCTACTTTAACACTTTAACACTTTAACACTTTAACACTTTAACACCTAAACACCCTAACACCTTGATACGCATATCAAACATCTTCAAAACCTACCGCAACGGACTGAGCTATTCACATATCCTCCGGGATGTAAGCCTGACGATCAACGAAGGTGAATTCCTATCAATTCAGGGACCGTCCGGGGCAGGCAAAACAACCTTGCTGAATATCATTGGCATGATTGACGAGCCCTCGGAAGGGGAGTATTACTTCCAGGACCAGCCGGTCCATAAGCTAAGCGAGAAACAGCGCACCCAGCTTCACCGGCAGTTTATCGGGTTTGTGTTCCAGGCCTATCACCTGATTGATGACCTGACGGTTTACGAGAACCTGGAGACGCCGCTGCTCTACAAAAAAGTAAAAACCTCCGAACGAAAGAGCCTGGTTGCCGACACACTCGACCGGTTTGGCATTGTGGCCAAGAAAGACCTGTTTCCAAGTCAACTTTCCGGCGGGCAACAACAACTGGTTGGGATCGCCCGGGCGCTGATCATCAAACCCCGCTTGATCCTGGCTGATGAACCAACCGGCAACCTTCAGTCGAAGCAGGGCGAGCAGATCATGGATACCCTACTGGAGCTCAACAGGGAAGAAGGGGTGACGATCGTACAGGTAACGCACTCGGAGCGGTTTGCCGAATATGGAACACGCATCGTTGAGCTTGTAGATGGACGTGTGATGGAGGATAGAAAAACAGTGAACGGTAAACAGGTATCAGTTAACAATGAGTCTTGAGATATTAGAGCCTAGACTTTAGATAATAGACCAAATCTTCGGAATCTTTTCGGTAAGTAACAACAGATCCACCCAAACTTTGTAAATCTCTGCAAACTTAGCGGTTTAAAAAGAATAAACCGCAGAGAACGCTGAGAGCCACAAGGACTTATAAATACTTCAAAAAAGGGGCAGGGCGATGTTTGATCAGCAGAGTTTAGTTAAATCGATTAGCCCTTGGTTGGCGACCCCAAAGCTAACGGCTGAAAGCTGATGGCTACTTTTCATTTACTTGTGTACCTTGATAAATATTGGTTTTCGGGATATAAAAACTTATTTCTGATTCTAAATACTCATGTTCACACTTCAATCCAGTGATCCACTAGCCGCTGATATAACAAAGGCTATAAAGAAGGGAGATATCGAGTCATTAAAAAGCCTGCTGAGCAGACATCCGGATTTGGTCAATGTCAGAATAAATGACGGCAAATCTTCCCGATCACTTTTGCACATCGCCACGGACTGGCCCGGGCACTATCCCAAAACCAGGGAAACGATAACGACACTGATCGATGCCGGGGCCGACGTGAACGCCCGGTTCATTGGCGCTCATACAGAGACCCCACTTCATTGGTCAGCAAGTAATGATGATGTGACCGCCCTCGATGTTTTGCTGGATAATGGCGCCGATATCGAAGCATCAGGTGCCGTTATTGCGGGTGGATCACCCTTGAACGATGCAGTGGGGTTCGGGCAGTGGAATGCCGCAAGGCGACTGGTGGAACGTGGTGCAAAAGTCGACCTCAGGCTCGCTTCCGCGCTTGGGATGATGAATAACGTCGAAGATAGATTCAATAGCGAAACGCAGCCGGAGCCCGAAGAAATAAACCTGGCTTTTTGGTATGCATGCCATGGTGGTCAAAAAAAGGCGGCTGAATATCTCCTTGAAAAAGGTGCCGATATCAACTGGCTGCCACCGTGGGAGAACCGGACTCCACTGGATGCTACAGAAAGAGAAGGACCAAAAGATTTTGTTGACTGGCTTCGGACTAAGGGTGCCGTCTCAGCAGCAGATATGAAAGACAAACGATGAATGCCATTCTGCGCATCCTGTTCAGGTTTATACCATCCGACCGGTTTGCCCGGAAGTACCCGGTTTCGATCAAAGGAGTTCTTGTCATAAACGGCAAAGTCGCGTTATTGAAGAATGAACGGGATGAGTGGGAACTGCCAGGCGGGAAAATAGAACCGGGAGAGACCCCTGAACAATGTGTTGAAAGGGAAATTCATGAAGAACTGCACATCAAGGCATCGGTCCGTTGCATCCTCGACAGCTGGATCTACAATATCAGGAACAAAGTAAATGTGTTTATCACTGCTTACCTGTGTAAACCGATCGAATCTGAAAATTTGACGCTTGAAAAGAGTTACGAGCACAAAGAGGCCGCTCTTTTCGGTTTTGATGAAATATCCGCCTTAAACATGCCGGCCGGTTACAAAAGTGCGATTCAGAAAGCCCGGAACATGTTGGAAAAGAGACAGGGTTAGCCATTTTTGGGTTGGTATGTCACAAGTCGCAGACCTGCGACAGGAGGTGAAGAGGTAGCCACTAACAATCAACTACTGACAACAGACAAACTCACTGAAAACTCATCCATACCATTGCCTCGGCTGTGCCGTCCAGGGTTGGTTCGTTGGTGGAAAAATCGTACCAGTCATCGTGGTAGACCACGTGATCAGACTGAAAGGCAGCATAGGGATCTGGTCTTGATAGCTGGATAAACCGCTTAAATCGTTCGTAAATGGATGCGTAAACAGGTCCATCAACTAAACCACCGGTTACCTGCCTATGAGTCAAATATTCGAGGTAGTTTTGCGGTTCTGTTGGATAATGAGTACCGAAGCCGATCAACTGACTCACACCCCACGGATTGCGTCCAAGGATCCAGTCCCGAGCGGCCAGCGCCATCTTTCGATACGTTTTGTCACCGGTCATCTTTTCATAGAGGATCTCCTGGTTGATCAGGGCTGATGCCAGGTTGTTCGAACACCAAATGAATGGGAATCCGACCAGGTACGGGTTCTTCTTTGCCTTGTCATAGACGGCCTGCAGATCCGGTACGATAATAACCGGCAAGCGTGTCCTGAAAGGCTTTATCAACCAGAGGATACAACTCAAAATGCCCGAGGTTCATGAACGGGTAATACTGGTAGTGCAGCGTGGTATCTTTGCCCATCCATGATATGCTTCCAATTTTACGAGCGTACTTAATGGCCTGGTCCAGGTAACTTTTGGTGCCGGTTACTTTATACAACTCCGTGGCGCCCCATTCCATGTCATCAGCCCAGGTGCTCTCGTGATACCGAAAAGGAGAGAGGTAGGGAGTTCCTTCCTGGTTTCCGGGCTGGGCCAGGCCCATCTTATAGACCTGCCTGGCAGCTTTAAGGAAGCGGTGTGCCGTAACGGTGTCGCTAAGATCCTGTTCCCAAATCCGTGCTGCCATAGCCATAACGGCCGCATACCGTCCGGCCAGGTTGGCAATGCCCGTCGATGTGTTCTTGTACTTTCCGAGACCCTGAGGTTTGCCTGTTGCATAATACACGACGCGGTAACTGCCCGGTCCCCAGCCATAATTTGCCGAGTCTTTCGATGGCAGCTTCCACACCACTCCAAGGTGATCCCGGTCGTCGGCGACCTGGTGGAATAACTCGTCCGGGGCCGGGTGCATCTTCAACATCCAGTCCAATCCCCATTTTGCCTCATCCAGCACGTCCGGGATTCCATTCGGTCTGGGATGGCCCAGTGCATCCACACTATCGGGAAATTTTGCGGGATTTTCCTGGTAGCAGAACAACAATCTGCCGACTGTATTGCTTGAGGTCATCAGGTATTTGAGGAAATCGCCGGCATCGTGCCAGCCGCCGCTCACATCGATATAGGTTCCGTCGGGCATAGGACCGTATGCCGTGCGGCCATCCTTATGGTGGCAGACCTGGTCCAGGAAAGGATTATACCCGCATCGCTGCTGGCGCATGAAAATGAGCATCTTGTTGGCCAGACCCTGATAGACATGCGATCCTATCCGGAACGGCAACGATTCCTCTCCGGTCTTAAGAATCCTGATCTGGTAGGTTCCGGATTCACGAAAGGAACTGAAATCCAGTAAATGGTAATAATGATACCTGCCATAGGCACCACTGTTCTTTTTGACGTGTACCGGCCCCCAAACAGACCTGCCATCCTTTGCATCAACTAATTCAAAGCTTACCGGTTTCTTACTTTCGGAAAATGCCACAGCTATTTTGGCGTCTCCCGGGAAATATCCAATCTGATTAACGCGAAGATAAATATGAGCATCTTGTGCTTTAGCCAGGGAAGAAAACACAGTGATAAACAGAACGAGCAGAGTTTTTTTCATTAGAACAAAAGAAATCCTCCAGGCATTACTTAACCTTCAATATTGAGATATCGGCGATTTATCTTATTTATAATCTAAATAATTAGTAATTTAAGTGCCTTAAAGTAGGCGCAGGAAGAGCCGAATACCAATATCCATTTATCTTTTTTAATAATAATTTTACACAAGGTATTCAATAAAATAACATCGGCTGACGATAATAAATAAGACTAAACCCCATCCAAGGTTTTTACTTTGGAAAAAATAAACACGACGGAGAGACTAAATGACTCAATGGCAACGTCTTAACACCCTGTTTTTGTTACGCGGGAAACAACGACCACTCGACGAATCAGGCCAGGAGCGAGTGATGCAACTTCTCAGGGAAGACAGGGAACTGGATGCTATCCGCATGTATCGCGACGAAACAAAGGTACCTCTCAACGACGCGGTTGAGGCTGTTCGCAAGATGAAAATGGCAGAATTGGCGGATTGTCAGTAGTCCATGGTCAGTAGTCCGTAGCTGGTTATCGGTGGTATTTGACAACGTATATTTCTACGGCAACTGACAACTGACGACTGACACTATCTCTAGGATTATTAACCTTTCCTCACTTTTGTGTATTTTCTCATACCTTGAAAACTGATAAATACACTACAAGAGTAATCTGCTATACATGAACTACTTACAGGCGGTAATCCTTGGCATCATCGAGGGCCTCACCGAATTCCTCCCCGTTTCTTCAACCGGCCATATGATCATCGGTTCCTCATTGATGGGGATCGCGGAAAATCCTTTTACAAAAGCATTCACCGTTGCCATACAACTGGGTGCAATTCTGTCTGTACTGGTGTTATACTGGCGCCGGTTCATACAGTCCTTCAAGTTTTACTGGAAACTGTTCATTGCCTTTGTTCCGGCAGCCGTCGTCGGCCTGTCACTTATCAAAACGATTAACTACCTGCTGGGCGATGTCTTGGTTGTGGCCATTTCCCTGTTTATAGGTGGTTTTATTCTTATATGGGTCGACTACTACTTCAAAGACTCTGAAGAACACGGCGATACCGAGGTTAGCTATAAAACCTCGTTTTTGGTCGGACTCTTTCAATGTTTTGCCCTGATACCGGGCACGTCACGCTCCGGCGCCACCATCATCGGCGGACTCTTTGGTAAATTGAACAAAAAGACGGCTGCTGAGTTTTCGTTCTTCCTGGCTGTACCGACGATGGTTGCCGCGACCGGATATAAATTGCTGGAATTTTATCTGAAGGGTGGCGGGTTTCACGGTAATGAAGTGGGATTGCTAATTGTCGGTACCGTCGTGGCTTTCATCGTGGCCATGTTTGCCATTAAATCATTCATCACCTATCTGACCAGCCACGGTTTCAAGATATTCGGATACTATCGCATCATCGTCGGACTCACGATTATCATATTGCATCTGGCAGGCATTAACCTGGTGATGTTTTAATTGATTATTTACCAGTCATAACGAGGTGCCTCTATCTCATCAATGAGATGTTTATAGCATCTGTTATGAGTTCATATTCTAAAAACGATAATTAAGAGTTAAAACTTCATTAGGGACACGTGGCCTATCTTATTTTGTGTCCGTATGTTAATAGGGTAGTAGAAGTGTCGGCTGTATATATTCTGACTTGAATGGCATTTTGATTTGGTCTGATCAAATCAATTGCCGGTCTTTGTTACGATTGGGAAGTCGGTTATTCATTATTAAACAGAATCCATGAAGATATTCTGCCTCTTTACGCTTGTCGCATTTCTCGCCATCGGATGTTCTCAGGAGGATCAACACTGGGTGATCAGTGCGCCTGCTGATACGGCGAGTACACAAATACACCGGGATTCAACAACGGTCATTCCAAACGGACGGTTGCTGACACCTCTCGGGCATCAAATCACTGTTGCGCCACATCCGTACGGACTGACACTGAGTCCGGATGGTTCTGTGGCTGTCACGGCCAACTCCGGCGTGCGGCCATTCTCAATATCTGTCATACACGATATCACCGGAGATGATCCGCAGGTTATGCAGATACCTCCCGGTGCCCGTAATGATGAAGGGGTGCTTGCGGCGGTTTTCATGGGCCTTGCCATCACCCCGGATAACCAAACCGTCTACGTTGCCGGAGGAACTGAGAACAAAATCTACATTTTCGACCTGAACACAGGCAAACGAACCGGTGTCATTGACTGTGCCACGAAGGAAGATGGTCATGATTACACCGACGGCTATATTGGAGATATGGTTCTGAGCAAGGACGGATCCCGGTTGTATGCCGTCGATCAGATTGGTTTTCGAATGATCATTATCGACACGCATCAGCGAAAGGTGATTGCCGATGTGCCGGTAGGCCGCTATCCATTCGGCATCACACTCTCCCCGGATGGTTCACGTGCTTACGTTGCCAATGCCGGTATGTTCGAATATCACCTGGTCGGTGGGCTGAACAAGAATAACCTGGATTCTGCCGGACTTCGTTTCCCTGCTTTCTCCTATGGATCGAAGGAGATGAAAGAAGGAATCCATAATGATACATTAAATATACCTGGTCTTGGTGATCCCAATGTGCCACAATCATTTTCTGTTTGGACTATCGATGTTAAATCTAATAATCCTCATGTCATTGCTAAAATAAAGACCGGGGTTTTGGTTGGTCAGAAAATCAATGGCATTCCGGCCGTTGGCGGGTCGAGTCCCAACTCTGTTGTTGCAACCGGTGATTATGTATTTGTAAGCAACGGCAACAACGATAACATATCGGTGATTTCAGCAAAGAAAGACACCGTCGTTCATACCATAAAACTCACCCTCGATCCCAGGATTGACCATCTCAGGGGCATCATTCCTTTCGGACTGGCAGCATCACCCGATGGGAAACGATTGTATGTGGCTGAATCAGGGATCAATGCTATCGGTGTGATTGATATCCCAACGATGAAATTACTCGGTCATATCCCGGTCGGCTGGTTTCCGTCGAAACTCAGGGTTAGTCCGGACGGCAAGCAGCTGATCGTGGCAAATGCAAAAGGATTTGGAAGCGGACCAAATGGCGGACCCAATTTTCATATGGGGCCTGAAGGCAGTTATATCGGCAATATCATGAAGGGCAGTGTATCGGTCTTCGATATACCTGCGGATAGCCAACTAGATAGATTAACACAGGAAGTCATTGCTAACAATTTCCGATTCCGGAAAACTGATAATCCTGCATTTGACGGCCGGAAGAACAACCCGGTTCCTCTTTATCCCGGTCAGGAAAAAAGCCCGATCAAATACATCGTCTTCGTTTCGAAAGAAAACAGAACGTATGACGAGGTGTTTGGCCAGATCAAAAAGGGCCGGGGAGATTCATCGCTGGCACGCTACGGAGAGCACGTCACATTCTCTAATGAGAAAGGTACGAAGACCGTGACCGACGCTACAGTTATGCCGAATCACCTGGCACTGGCACGGACGTTTGCCATATCCGACAATTTCTACACCGACTCGGATGTATCTGCCGACGGCCACCGCTGGCTGGTCGATAACTATCCCAACGAGTGGATGGAAACAGGCGCTGCAGCCTCATACGGCGGTAAGCGTAATATGGATCTGTTTTCCAAATCACCGGGCATGTTTGGATTTGTGGGAGCCTCGGCTTCGTACTATCCCGAAGATTATAATGAAGAGGGAGCCATGTGGGATCAGTTCATGCGACACGGCGTTCGTTTCTTCAATTTTGGGTTCAGTCTCGAGATGGCTCCCGGCTACGAGAAGCAGGCCTTTAAGTATGCCGGTATACGCTACCTGGTCAACTATCCGGTTTCTCCGGGTGTGTTCAACAATAGTTCGCATATCTATGCCACATTCAATACGGCTGTTCCTGACCAATTCCGTTTCGCGATGTTCAAAAAAGAATTCAACAAGCGCTGGGCCGGCCCGAACGACACGCTGCCGCAAGTGATGACCGTGTATCTGCCTAATGATCATGGTTCCGGAGAACGGCCAAAAGATGGTTATCCCTTCGTCGAAAGTTATATGGCGGACAATGACCTTGCTCTGGGGAGACTCGTCGAATTTCTGTCGCATACCCGGTATTGGAAGAATATGGCGATCATCGTTACGGAAGACGACCCGCAAAGCGGGGTAGACCACGTAGATGCCCACCGGAGCATACTGATGGTAATCTCACCCTGGGTAAAGAGGGATTATGTCGGGCATACCCATTACAGCTTCGGGAGCATCCATAAGACAATCTGGAATGTGCTCGACGTGCCTTACCTGAATCAGTATGATGCCAGTGCCACGGATCTTTCCGATTTGTTTACGAACAGGCCCGATTTTCAACCTTACGACGCCTTACATGAGGATCCCCGCATCTTTGATCCTCAAAAGGCATTGACTCCAATGGACGCCAAATTCGACTGGAAAGCCGTCAGAGACGCTCCACCGGTTGACGACCCGGCCGATATGGAAGCAGAACACCGGCGACAGGATGAGAAGACCGGGAAAGACAGGGACGATTGAACATTCTGCATGGGATAAGTCATTTTAAAGAGAGACGCTTAAAGAGTGTCATTTTGCCAACATTTCACACTCTGTGGTTCTCAATGATGACTTTGTGCTCTCTCTGTAGCTTAAATTAGCGACAAAAAGAACCACAGAGTAGATACTGATTTCTGTAGCCAAATTATCTTTCCGGAAACAATTCAAACGAGAGAGCGTACAAGGGGATTGTTACGTTTGTAAATCAATATACTTTTCAAAACGATCTATAATTAATATAAAAGCCTATTTACAACGTAACAGTGTTATGTTACTTTATACGGAGTAACGATATCATTCACTTTCCTGAGGTAATTTGAATTGGAAGCGGAATTAATTTCAAAAAAGGAGCTACTCGAATTAACCGACATTTCGTATGGTCAGCTTTACCGGTGGAAACGAAAAATGCTGATCCCGGAAGACTGGTTTATTCGCAAGTCGACATTCACTGGTCAGGAGACATTTTTCCCGCGCGAAAAGATCCTGGACAGAATCGGCAAGATAAAAAACATGAAAGAGGGGGCATCCCTCGACGAACTGGCTGAGATACTCTCCCCAAATCCATCCGATTTACAGATTCAGAGACGGGATTTGTTGGATAAAGACATCGTTTCGCCTGTTGCCCTGGACCTGTACGAACAGTCGTTCGGAAAGAAAGCGACCTACAGTTTTATAAACGTCCTGCACATGTACCTTCTCGACAGCCTGCTCAGGTCTGGCGAGATAAACGCCGAAGAGGGGAAAATCATAATCAACACCCTGGATGACCATTTTGCCTCTTTCCAGAACGGGCAATGTGAATTGATCTTTATACGAAAACTTGGGGTGTCAGCCTGTCTACTGGCCACGATTCCCAATCAAATCGTTTTTGATAAGGGAACAAAAACAGTAACGCAGTTACATATTGCTGATACAACGGAAGAATTTAAAACCAAACTTGTCAACAAGGGAATCACAGATGGAAAAACAAGCGAAGAATGATCTCCGAATCAACGGTGTCGGGAGTTCGGCGGGCGGGAGTTTCGACACCGTGCAGATAAACGGGAAAGGAGAGATTAACGGCGATGTGGAGTGTAATGACTTACAGATCAATGGGTTAAGTACCATCGATGGAAATGTAACGGCTGAAACCTTCAAAGTATCAGGCAAGTCGGATATCAGGGGCGATATCAAAAGTGATACCATGATGATTGATGGGAAGATTGACATAACCGAAGGTGTAACGGCAACGCAAGTCGAGAACCGTGGCATGCTTGGTGTGGCAAAAGACGTAAGCTCAGAAGCGTTTAACTCGCACGGGGGCTTTAAAATCGGCGGACTACTCAATGCGGACAAGATTCAAATCATCATATATGCTCCTTGTTCGGCGTCGGATATCGGAGGAGAAGAAATTGATATAAGGACCGGTGGAGCATCGGGACTCAGGGAATTCCTTGGTTCATTCTTTTCCGGATGGCCATTGAAAACCGCTCTTTCAGCTCAAACCATCGAAGGCGACAACATCTATTTGGAAAATACTACTGCTAAAGTAGTACGTGGCAACAATATCAAGATTGGCTCCGGTTGCCAGATTGATGTCCTCGAATACAAAGATACTTTTGAGAAAGAGAACGACTCAAGCATACGAATTAATGAAAGCAGAAAAATTTAAGGGAACCATCATCATGAATAGCACTGCACGACATGATTTCAAGATTATCGGGGAAAATAGTACCGGAGGCGGATATTTCAATAATGCACGCGTGATAGGAAACGGTATCGTAAACGGTGATATGGACTGCGTCAATTTTAAGTCGGTTAGGGATTCAAAAGTAAATGGGAATCTAAAAGCTGGGAATCTTCGTATAGTGGGTTCTATATCAATAGCGGGTGCCTCAAAATCAGACACTGCCATCATCACAGGGAATATGGATACCCGCGGTGATGTACAATCCCAAAAGATTGTGCTGAGAGGTGGGATAACAACCGGTGGAAATGTGAAGGGCGACGATGTCAAACTAAAGGGATATGTAACGATCAAAAAAAACTGTGAGACGGAAATATTCAGGGCAGACGGGCAACTGACGATCGAAGGACTTCTTAACGCCGATGAGATCACCATCAGTACATATGGACGGTCGAGAGTGGCCGAGATCGGCGGCAACAAAATTACTATCCGTAAAGGCTCTAAGTCTTCGGTAACACAGATGGTCAAATTTCTCTTTATGCCATCCAATTTTCACAATGGAACCCTTCAGGCAGATTCAATAGAGGGGGACGAAATACGCCTGGCCTGCACGAAGGCAAAAGTAGTTCGCGGCAAGAATATCATCATTAATGATGGCTGTGAGTTGGACTTGGTTGAATACAAGGAAAATTTACGTATTCAGGGCAGATCTACAATCAAAGAAAAGAGGAAAATCCTGTGAATGGATCAAGATCTGATAACAAGAAGCAGCAAACACGACCAGGGTAACTGTAAGCTTTTGGGAAGCAGTATGAATTTTACAACACCATATGATCACCAGGAACAGAACCTGACCGATATTTTTGTTTTCCGAACAAATATTGACAGCAGTTCGGTTTTCATCCATCTGTACCGGGAACTCAAAGAATTACCGGGCGTATTCGATTGCTCCATCGATCTTGAAGACTGCGACAATGTGTTGCGTATCGAATGCATGAACACGTCAGCGGAACAAATCATCGCAATTGTTCATAGAAATGGGTTTGCCTGCGAAGAACTGAGCTATTGGGTTTGACTATGGATATCCGGCAAGAAAGTTCACGCGGTTTTGGGTTTTGGAAGCACAGTGAACCTCTTCATAATGAGAAAAAAGGAGAGCTGATCTTTACGAACGGTGCTGCCATGGTCCGTGTCTTTGCGGACATTAACGGGACCGATCTGTTCAGTTCTTATTTTGAAGGACTGATACCGGAAATGAAAACGAGTGACGGAACGGTCTTCGTTGAATACGGTTATAATTATCAGTTCCGGAAAGTGCATAGTCCGAGGGGCTAAATTTTATTAAACGGCTTCATTCCGTGGGACATCATTATTAACGGCTGGGCCTATGAAGTCACACTTAACCTGAAAGAACTAAATTTGAATAAGATCGATATTCGCGCCTCCGTAAAAGATATGGAACTCATTCTGCCAAATCACGCACACAATATTGATGTACAGGTGAGTGGTGGAGCCCGTTCGCTGACGATCACCAGGCCTACAGGCACTGAGGTTCAGTTGATAGTGAATGGCGGTATCAAAAACCTTTCTCTTGATGGTCAAAGTGTTGAAAAGGCTGATACGGCGTTCAGGAAAGAAACATCTGGATTCATGCATACTTCAAAACGGTACTACATTAAAATAAATGGCGGCGCATCTAATCTGAATTTGGATACATATTAACACATCCATGTAGCCATATGAAATCAAAAAAAAGCCCTACAGACATGCCCAATGAGTATGCAATAGTGGTTCAGGATTTGGTAAAAGTATACCAGGACAAAATCCGTGCATTGGACGGCATCAGTTTTTCTGTAATATCGGGAACCATCTTTGGTCTGCTGGGACCAAACGGAGCGGGGAAATCGACAACAGTCAAAATACTTACTACGCTTTCAAGTCCAACGTCTGGAGAGGCCCGTGTGGTGGGCTTGGATGTTGTACGATATCCGGACAAGGTGCGCGAATCCATTGGCTGCGTTGCCCAAAAATCGGGCGTTGACCGCGAAGCGACCGGCCGGGAAAACCTGACGCTGCAGGGGCAATTGTATGGAATGAGAGGCAGTGAACTCACACACCGGGTTGATGAATTGCTGGACCGCTTTGGACTGTCGGATGCTGCTAATCGTATCACGCGCACGTATTCAGGCGGTATGCAGCGCAAGCTTGACGTGGCCATGGGACTGGTACACCGTCCGCAGGTTCTGTTTCTGGACGAGCCGACAACCGGCCTGGATCCAAAAGCCCGGTCGGATTTATGGAATGAAATAGAAAACCTCGTAAATGACGAACATATCACGATTCTGCTGACTACTCACTATTTGGAAGAAGCAGACCGTTTGGCTGAACGTCTGGCCATAGTAGACCACGGGCGAATAGTAGTCGAGGGAACCCCGGATGAGCTCAAATCGGAATTGCATGGGGACGCCATCCACCTCGAGCTGTCTCAAACGCAGTCAGATGGCACTATTGAAAACCTTTTCAGCCGGGTATCAGGAGTCAGAGATGTGGTAATCGAAGGGCGCCTGATCCATGCGAGAGCCGACCACGGTGCTTCATCCGTTCCGGCGATCCTGAATATTTTGGATGCCAAAGGGATCAAAGTCGCATCGGTGACCGTAGCACGGCCATCCTTGGATGATGTGTATCTGCGTTATACCGGTCACGCCTATCATCATGAAGAAAAGAAAGAGGTACTCAAATGAGGGAGAAGATCATCCATTCCTGGCATATTACCATACGACAGCTTCGCAACCTGATGCGTCAGCCGTGGTACGTCGCTATTACTCTCGTCCAGCCGATCATCTGGCTGCTCCTGTTCGGTGGATTATTTAAAAGCATCGCTAGCGTCCCGGGTTTTCATGCCAAATCATATATCGATTTTCTGACTCCCGGCATCGTGATTATGAGCGCGCTCTTCTCTAACGGTTGGAGCGGAATGGGCGTGATTGACGACATGGACCGGGGTGTCATGGACCGGTTTCTGGTGACACCGGTCAGCAGGGGAGCGATCATCACCGGACGCCTGGCTCAGCAGGGAGTGGTTACGATCGTTCAGTCGGTTATTATCATCTTCCTGGCATGGATCGTAGGAGCCCATTTCCCAGGAGGTACCATTGGCGTGCTGGTCCTGATCTTGAGCGCGATGATCCTGGGTGGATCTATAAGCTCACTGTCGATTGCACTGGCATTGCTGCTTCGCAAAGAGGAATCGGTGATTGCGGCCTCAAACCTGATCCTGTTGCCGCTCACATTTCTCTCATCAGCCTTCATGCAGGAGAATCTGATTCCCCACTGGATTCGTATTGCCGCAGACTTCAACCCGGTTGATTGGGCCGTAAATACCGGGCGACAGGCGATCACAGCAGCAGTCGATCCTGCATATATTTCAATTCACGGACCATTACTGGTGCTGTTTATGATTATTTGCGGCTGGCTGGCAACGCGCGCATTTCGCAGTTATCAGCGTTCGGTGTAGATATCGCCGCGGATTTACACAGCTATGTATCTCGGCTTGTCAGGAAACAACAAGGAATACTTGGATTCTACAACGGACACAAAATTATATCCAATGAACCGAAATTTTTAAAACCCGGATTATTCAGAAGCATTGGTTAATCCGACTGGAGATGTTCACCGATGTAGTGAAAAATCTGACCATTTATGTTCTTTCTGTAGGTATTCCGGACCCCTGAAGCCTCTATTTTCGGCTCTTTTACTAAGACTTTCGTTCTCACATCGCTGACATATGTAATAACGACCTGGACTGCCGATTCCTGTGGAAGATTCGCATTTCCTGAATAGGGAGAACTCGTCAAATACTCATTACTGAGATGTGCTGTGATAACGTACTTGCTTATATTGACGGCATAATTTTTATCAATTCGTAGTCCCTGATCCTTTACTGCATCAACAGCCAGTTGAACTACCTGGTTATAATCTCCTTTAAAGGTTACGGTATCCCTGTTTGCCCCATAATAAGTCGATGTCTTTCCTGATGAGGCACAACCTGTTATCAGAAACAAAGCCACACAAAAGGCGGGGATAAAACTCAAATAGACTTTCATGGTTTTGATGGTTAACCAACACTCCGTTTAGAATAAACTCTCCGACAAATTCTGCCTTTTTTTTGATACAAACAACTTTATCAACAAGATCACTTTGTCTTCGAGATGTGCCATCCCTTGGTTTAAACTTAATCATCCCAAAATGCGAACGAGTCCATACATCAATCCAATCAGTGCAATAATTCCCCCCGCCAGGATTATATAGGCTCCTTTAACAATACCCGATATAGTCTTTTTTATCTCTTCACGATTATTAACATTGGGAAAATCCATGTTCGGGATATCTTTGCCTAAAAATTTGCATAATGGTTCCCATCCCTGGTCAGCAGAAAATATAAGCAGCTTTTCAGGCGGAACCTTGGCCTTTACTTCCTCAATATGCTTCTGGTAATAGGCAATAGCTTCCTCCTTATCCACCATTGTTCCCTTGTGGGACCGCCCCCAGATCAATCGGGATGACATGTTGCCAAATTTCCTTCCGAAAGGGGTGGTAAACTTCAGAATCTTGAACTGCCACATCTTCTCGGTGAAATAGATGGTGTTAATTGTGCTTTCATACCATGCTTCAGGTCCTTTGGGATGAAGCGTCAGTAACACCTTGGCATCCGGATACTTCTGGAACAATTCTTCCCAAACGCAGCATGCGGGATTGTCGAGAGTGGCCGTGTAGTTATGGAATACTTTGTCCCAGTCTTTTTGTTTTCCCTCAGGCGAATTGGCGACGTCGTACCAAAAATCCAGGTGTGACTTATTTTTTTTGTTCTGAATTACCTCCAACATATGATAGCAGGGATATCCCAGGTGATTCAAGGCAGTATAAGTAGATAATGTGCCCGTTCTTCCAAAACCGGCTCCGATAATTTTCAGACTCATGGCGATCCTCCTGGTCATTTAATTTCAAAAAAAGGGTACACCACGTGCAGATCAATTCACAACGGCACATGCAAGATACACCAACGCAGTTAGTTGGTACAGATGGTGGTCAACCCAAACCTGGTTCCTATTTACTGTTTTTATTTCGATTTAACAATAGACATTTAAATATAAACAGTCAGTTCATTCACAATTTTGAGGATAACTGTCCGCCCGGGGAAAAAAGAGAGCGATATGCCTTACATTTGATGCTATCCATAAAATGCAGCAGGCAAATGAGAGGCCCTGTTATACTATCAATCGATATCAATCTCGTACTTGTCAAGAAGACCTGCTATGCCTGTCAGGGAAAACTTTGCTTTGCGAATCCGGTTCATCTCCGGATCGATAGAGTAGTTGTAGGATGTCCGCAAATCGGCTTTTTCCAGGATCGTGTGAGAAAAAACTGCCCTGATCAGATCACAATTGTCAAAGACAACTTTCGTGAGATCTGATTGAGTGAAATCGACCTCCTGAAGGCTGCAATCTTTGAAACGTACCTTTCTAAGCGACATTTTAAAGAAAGAGGAGAGATTCAACTGGCAGCCATCGAAATTCACGGAAAAGAGCAGGTCGTTACAACGGTCGAACTGTAATCCCAAAAGTTTGCATCCTTTAAAGCGAGTGTCCCTAAATCCGGTGTCTGTTAGGTTACACATGCTTAGATCACAGTCCACGAAGTCACACTCCGTAAACTGTATACCCGACAAATCTGATTTGGCAAACCGGCAGTTGGAAAATGAGCAACCTTCATAATCGCCCTTTTCCAGAAAAGCGATTGAAAAGTCTTTACCCTGAAATTCCTTGTTATCAATAAATGGGTTACCCATAGTTTTTTATTTGAACGATAGCGTGAAGTAGTATTTATTCCGTACACAGAGGAACTTCACAATGGATGCTGAGATAGCAGACACTGGAATTTTTATATCGGAAAATTTGGTCAAATTTCATTCCTGATTTTTTCACTTTTTCCTCTTCTTTGAAGCCCTGGCATACTTATTAAAATCGAGCGCATGTAAGATCCAAAACTGGAAATCTTCATTCCTCTTATATCCCTCTTTACTGACAAACACATAACCCTTCATGATCCGGCCGTTGCTAATCATGGCTCGCGTTCCTATTCGTTCGAGTGCTTTAACGGCAACTTCAGGGTCGATCCGGAAAAGAATTTCGTCATTTCTCACACCCACGCATAGTTTCCCGTTCACCATAAAAACCAGGCCCTGGAACATTTTCTTCTCCTCAACATCGACCTGGTCGACAAGGGCCTCTCTTACTTTATCAACTAATGCTTCGCTGTAGGACATGGCTGATATCAGATGGTTAGTGGTTATCATTCGCTGTCATATTACCAGTATTCGTTGTCAATTTCATCAAAAGCTAAACAACCCGCCTCCCGGCACTCCGAAACGGCGAACAGGGTGGGAATCTCAGAAACGACTATTGTAGGCAGTGGACTGATGCGCGTTTGGATGATCTGTCAGGCTAAGGTCATCCTGTGAATTGAGACAAATGCCCGTCAACGCCTTATGGACTCACCGGGATAACCCGAAGAGCGATGAACCTGATTTTCTTGTTCTGGAACAAAGGAGATTCCCACCTCCGTGGGAATGACGATTCTCTTTGGGTTTGGTGAACTAAGAGTGCTCTTGCCCTCATAAATGAATAAGATTCTGTAAGGTTACATCAATTTTTTGATCCTCTTTTATAGATACAGGTCTATTCACTGGAGAGAAAATTGTGAAAACCCCATCCGTTTACATAATGAGCAATAAAAAAGAAGGTGTACTCTATATTGGTGTAACAAATCTATTGAGTGAGAGAGTTAGGCAACACAAAACCGGAATGGGATCAAAATTTACGAAACGATATCGACTCACAAGATTAGTCTATTATGAGGAATACACATCAATCAAAGAAGCCATCTACAGAGAGAAGCAACTTAAGAAGTGGAATCGCCAGTGGAAGATTAATTTGATTGAAGCCATTAATCCCGATTGGAATGATCTGTTTCCTGAATTGTAATTCCATAAACTTACACTAACACCCCCAACGTCATTCCCATGAAAATGGGAATCTCAGAAACGACTATCGTTGCCACGGATTGATGTGTGTTTGGATCATCTCTTATGGCTAAAGTCATTCTGTGAATTGATAAAATGCCGTAACAACGCTTCCGTGGACTCACTTGGAAAACCCGAAACGTGCTGAACCTGATTTACTTGTTCTGGAGCAAAGGAGATTCCCACCTCCGTGGGAATGACGTCCAGAAAGGAAAAGAATATATATACAATGAACACCAAATCTAAATTTCTTATCATAACTTAACATAATAACCTCGTAATACTTTCAATCCTATGCTGTTAGCTGTTGATATCGGTAATTCGAATATTGTAGTGGGGATCTCCCGTAATGGAGAGTGGATTCACCAGTGGCGTATTCAAACAGTCCACGAGCGAACTACCGATGAATATGCAGTAACATTCCGATCCTTATTGGCAGGAGAGGGGCTCAACACGAGCGATTTCGACCAGGTTATATTGAGCAGCGTGGTTCCTATCCTGACGGGTGTTTTTAAATCACTATTCAAACGCTGGGGATACAATGATCTGATTGTCCTTAATCATACAACTGACACGGGATTAAAAATCGGTGTTAATCCGTCCGACACTATCGGCAGTGATTTGATCGCCAATGCTGTAGCGGCATGGAACCGGTTTAAAACGAACTGTATCGTCATCGATTTTGGAACTGCAACCACGCTCATGACCGTAAAAGAGCCAGGTATCATTGCAGGAGGGGCGATAGCAGCCGGACTAGGGATAACGATGCGTGCATTAGTGGGCAACACGGCTCAACTATCGGAGGTCCCTATGGAACCGCCGGCCAGCGTCATAGGCACCAACACACGATCTGCCATGCAATCCGGACTTTTTATTGGCCACATATGTATGATTGAAGGCCTAGTCGACAGGCTGAAACGAGAATTACATGGAAAGGCTAAAGTTATAGCAACCGGCGGGCTGTCCGAAGTCATTGGACCTCACACCACCTGTTTCGATGAAGTGAGACAGCTGGCTGACTCTTGATGGCCTGCGCATCATCGCTAACCGACAAAAGTAACACCGGTTACAACTCCTGGTAAAAACTCAGACCGTACCCGTAGGGATCCGTCAACTGAAAGTAGCGGACTTTCCCCGGCACCTCACGAATCTGACCGGTCAATATATTCATCGAGTCTATGTTGTATTTCATTTCGTAGATATTCTCCACACCAAGACGAAATACAGATGTCCCCGGTTTGGCGGTACCCTGGATGAACTGAAGCCAGATATGTGGCATAATTTCCATCTCAATAACAGCACTGCTTGGACGCAAAACGAGTCCGGTTCCAAGAAACTGTGAATACCACGTAAGCGCTTCTTCCGGTTCAGGTACCATCAACCCAACGGTAATACTCTTGAATGTCTTCTCCATAACCCTCTAACTTGTTGGGATAAATAAGGTTCTAAGATAAGATTAAGATGGGGATGTGGTTCTCTTCCATACATCGTATGTTCTATATTTGGACGTATTTGGAGAGATCGGTAAAAAAATCTGGTTTTATTGTTAAAAGTGGGAAGGTGACAAAATTGCTGCCGAAAAGAATTGTGATAAAAAAAAGGCCTCACATTAAGCGAAGCCTTTTTTAAACGTGTCTAAAACAGCTGAGCTTATTGGGCCATTTCTTCCTGTTTGAGTTTACCAAAACGCTGACGAAGTTTCTGGTTCGTCTGAAGTGTCGCAATAATGCGCTGATAGCGATCAACAGTCATCCCATTATTCTTTATTTTTTTGATGATCTTTTGATTCGTTTCCATTTGAATTTTCATCAGATCATTCTGAATTTTATTCATTTTTTTCTGATCCGATTTGGACATCTTAGGCTGTTTTTGCTTGGGATTCCTGCTGGCCATAACTAACTGACGAAAATGATTGAAAGTCATCCCATCTTTTTGGACAGCCGTTTTTACTTCGGCAACGGAATTCTGCTGAATTTTTTGAGCTTCTTCGGAAGTTTGTTCAAAGGTTCTGAGTTCCTTGCTGGAAATACTATCTGGATTAAGGGGTTTGGGGTCTGCTTTGCCGGCCAGCGCGCGTTTGTGCAGTTACACCTGCCACAATAAAAAAACATAATACGCTGAAGATACCTGTTATTTTAAGAATTGATCTCATAATATAATTTGATTTTTGAGGGATTAATTCTCAGAATATACTGATTATAAATACCAGTATAAAAATATGAATGAAATGTATAATTAATTGAGGAGCAAAACCCTTCTTGCAAAACTATATTCAACCCATACCGAACGAAGCGTTATTTATATAAATGGAAACATTTTATACTTAACATGTAAAATGATATTTTTGCGATGAATCACGTACTGTTATTCTATCATAATTCATAAATAAATCATTTTAATTCGAATTATTTTAATTTAAATACAACAATAATGAAATCTATTTTTTTAGTTTAAAAATTATTTTCTACTATCTAATATTATTCTATAAATCACATTATGAATCATCTTACAATAACGTTTAGCAACATTAGTATATTTATTTTTCTAAATTTTTCAGTAATTGAATTCACGTAATATGGTTTTGTTTATAATGGAGGATATTCAATGAAATCATATGTATTAATTTCCGTCATATCAGTGATACTTTTCAATATGAGTGAACCCTTACCGGTAAAACTCTCAGCGAAAGATAAGTCAGCGGCCTTTCAGGCAGCCGGATTCAGACTTGTGGAGAACCACTGGCGTTCATGCGACGATTCCTCTGCTGTTTACGAACCAGGGGCAATTGAAGAGGTTCGGGATATCAATGGCGACGGCCTCCCGGAAGCTGTCATAACCGAGAGCAGTGTCCTTTGTTATGGAAACACTGGATTCGGCTTTAGCCTTGTCAGTAAACAGCCCGATAGAAGCTGGAAGCTTGTATTTAAAGGAACCGGTATCCTGACTTTTTTAACCACTCACAGTAAAGAGGGGTGGCCTGATATTGAAATAGGTGGACCTGTTTTTGCTTTCCGGTCATGCGCTGGAATGGCAGGAAATATGTCGTTCAAAGATATGAATACGAAGGCAAGTCATGTTATCTAAAATGATCAGTCGAATTTGAATGCCTTTGGGTATGAACGGAAAGCTGTTTAATACTCGTCACCCAACCTTTTGAAGATGCATCTTAAATTGAGTTCCGATTCCGACGGTGCTTTCCACTGACAGCGGGATATCCTGAATTTCCAGGACTTTTTGGGCGATTGCGAGTCCAAGTCCCGAGCCGCCATCGTCCCGGTTTCTACTCTTCTCTACACGATAAAACCTGTCGAACAAGTGGATGATATCATCTTTGGCAATGCCTGGGCCTGAATCCTCGACGATCACATCCGCGCCGTCGGCAGTACCACGTACGCGAACGATGATCTCACCATTTTCAGGCGTATATCGAATGGAATTATCGATCAAGTTTGTCAATGCACGTTCCACCAAACCGATATCCCCATTGACAAGTGGGATTGTACCTTCCGGCTGCATTGTATGGATAAATGTTTTCGATCCGCAGACGGTTTATACTTCATCACCACATCCTGGGCCAGTTCGGCAATGGAGAAAGGTTCGATACGTGCCTCAATCTGTTTGCATCCAGTTTGGATAGTTCGAACAAGATCGGACACCAGTTTATTCAGAGTTGCGGTATTCTTATGAATGACCTGCAGATACCTTTCCCGTTCCTCTACCGACAGGTTCTCCGCCTTAATCATGATCGTCTCAAGGTATCCGTGTATGGATGCAAGCGGACCTCTCAAATCGTGGGATACATTGGCAATCAATTCCCGGCGCAGCTTATCGGTGTTCTTCAGTTCATCCATATTCGATACAATCGTGTCAGCCATCCGGTTGAAACTGCCGGCGAGTTCACCAACTTCGTCATTGCTCTGATCGAGAATACGACGCTTCAAATCACCGGCCTCAAATGCTTCAACGGCTGTTGACATACGCCTGAGCCTTCGTGTCAGGAAAGCGAAAAGGATCAAACCTATGATACCTGCAAGAAAAAGGATGCCCATCAGGGTCTTAAGGCTGGTTTGCAGGATATAACTGTCCTTTACCATATTAAGGGCATTTTCGTATTGCTCACCACCAAGGATGATGTACATGTAACCAGTCTCCCCGTTGGCAAGCCGGATGCCCGAAGCTGAAAATGGTTTTTGCTCATCAGGATGGCGGGGGTCCGGACCCAGGATCAATGAGCTATGATCACTTTTAAGAAATCGAAATATGGGTTGAAGATCGATAGATTTTTGCTCGACTTTCTGAGGAGGATCCGCAAAAAAAGCAAGGATCTTGCCTGTATGATCGGTCAGGTAAATCTCCACTTTCGGATTCATCACCATCATATAATGGATGGATTGTTTAATCGCCGGTATAGACAGGCTGTCCTTGACCAACGGCTCCAACTCACCGGCCATATTCTTTGCCAGGTTCAGGTTCAGTTTCTGGTCGACCTCATCCAGAAAACGCACCGAGGAATGAAAGGTAAGATAGACCTGAGCCCCACCCACAATCAGCAGAAGCAGCAAAAAGGTCATGGATATTTTACCGTAAAAACTGGAGAAAAAGGATTTCATGTTTTCAGCTCTTCCGGTTCTACGAATCGGTACCCAATACCCCAAACAGTCTTCAGATAAACAGGCTGGGAAGGGTCCTCTTCTATTTTCGTCCGAAGACGATTGATGTGAGAATTGACGGTATGGTCGTATCCTTCAAACTGGTATCCCCACACCTCGTTCAACAGCTCCTGGCGGGTAAAAGTCCGGCCAGGATTTTTCGCAAATAATTCCAGTAATTCCAGTTCCTTGGCTGTCAGCGATATCAGCTCATTGTTCAAAGTTACCTTACGCTTTATCGTATCGATACGAAGCTCGCCCAAAACAATCTCATCCTCCACAGAAGTTATATCATTCACAGGATTCGATAGATTGGCACGGCGTAAAAGTGCTTTAATCCGGGCCTGCAGCTCACGAATACTGAACGGTTTTGTGAGATAATCATCGGCCCCGATTTCGAGTCCCAATACACGGTCGAGTTCCTGCGACTTGGCAGTTAGCATAAGCAGGGGAGTATTAATCTCACGTGCCCGCAACCTGCGACAGATTTCAATGCCGTCCATACCGGGCAGCATAACATCGAGGATGATCAACCGGTAGCTGTTTGATGTGGCTTTTTGCAAACCCGATGGTCCATCAGCCGCCGCATCAAGAGTAACCCCAATATCATGGAGATTGATTTCCAGCAAATCACGAATATCTGGATCGTCCTCGATGAGAAGGACGGGTAACGTGTCAATAGTTGTCATTTATAATACTAACCTGGTTATTCACAATAGTGATGGCCTTTGCATTGCCTTTAACGGTAAGGGATTTGATCATTGGACGGAGATGACGTTAATCTGTTCTCACCTGTTTACAGTGAATCTAATAAGACGTTCCCTTTACACAGGTTACTGAAAATTATCGATTATTTGTATAGCTACTGATATCGTTCAATTCTCGTAGAATCAAGAATCCGGTGATCCCATTAACCAAAACAGTATAGGGATGGGATCACCGAATGTTTTGTTACTACGGCATAATGGGGGTGATAGTCACTTTGATAACTTTTGGCAGGGTAGTGTTTGCCATTCTCACCAGGTTGTTCGGATCGGCTGGTCCGGTGTTGGGAGCCGGCTGCCGCGGGGCCTGGTTGCTTCCGATGCCAGGTTCCTCATTTGCTTCGGTTCCCGCATCCCAGAGATCGATTTGCGAACTCACATCACCGGAAACGGGCACGCCTTTATTGAAGAACGGAATCCCGTTCATACCGGTGGAATAGAACCAGTCGTTCGACTGGGCAAACATCGTAGCCAGAGTAAGGCGGTCTCCCTCTTTGGCGTCTACGGTAAACTGATAGGTGTGTCCCGGCAACAGGATGCCTGGTGAACTGGCGCCATCCGGTGTATCCACGACGCCTGCACTTGAGACCTGCTTCTCTGATTGCAACGCCGTCTTCAGCATGCCCGGATTTCCGTCTTCGGCCAGCGACTCAAGACCGTTGTCCATTGCAGGTTTGCCTTCCTTAAAAATGGGATTATTTCCGTTGAAAACGGCATAGGCAGTTGGTGAAAGTGGAACGGTTATACCCGTTTCTTTGGCTAGGTTTCCGGCTAATGTGGATGGATTTCCGTCTTCAGCCAAAGATTCGAGTCCCATTCCGTAATCCGGCTTACCCAGCGTGTAGAGTAGATTCGTATTCGACGGATCATGTACAAACCAGACACCGGGGGAAACAGGAACAGCAACACTCCCTTTGGAGGTATTCAGTGTCATGGCGTCGGATACATCTGTAATCATAACCTTAAAACCATAGGTCGTTCCGTCGGACATCAGGGTTACTTTTATAACCTGGTCGACAGAGGGCAGTCCTGATGCAGTCACCAAACGTACCATATTGTTCGGATCAGCCGGCCCCGTATTGGGTGCAGGTTGGCGCGGAGCCTGATAGCTTCCGGTACCGGGTTCCTGATCAGCTTCCGTGCCGGCATCGTACAATTTGAAGTAGGAGGTGACATCACCGGTCATTTTTGAACCATCCGCATTGTACAGCGGAATGCCTGTGCCATCAGTGGAATAAAACCAGTCGTTGGATTGTACAAACATGGTTGCCAATGACAGGTTGGATCCTACTGGTGCTGTAAAGGAGAACTCATAGGATTGCCCCGGACCAATGGCCCCGGCACTGGATGCTCCAACAGGCGTCGTGAATGCCCCGCTTTTGATCATTTTATAGATCTTTCCAGTGTTCTGAATGGTTATCTTAAACCGGGTGGCCTTCCCGTGGTGAAACTTCTGACATGCCGTCGCCAAGACGGCAGACAGTGCAACTAGCAGTAGTGTCTTGTGTATTCGTCTAAACATGGTCTTTCTGTTTTGAGTTTGTAACTATATTTGCCCGCGTTCTATAGTTACCCATGTTTTGCCGCGAAATAATCACAAAACTGTCACAAGTGCGTTACATATGCGTCACATGAAGACGGCTTAATCGCTAGCTTCCATGGCAGGAATAACGCAGACGCTTTTGTTGCTTGGCCGTTCCCCGGATATGAGTTGTATATTATTGCCGTGGGATGGTTTTCACCTTAGTTGAAATGATCGGTTCCGGTATTTGGCGAGATCCTTCGGCTTCGACCCTCTTTTACCAAATATACAATGCAATAGAGCCTCGGGATGACAGAGGTAGTGTTTCGGTTTCATTTCTACCTGTAAACGAAATAATTAATCAGCAGTGCTGCGCTGACAATCAATAATCCGAAAAATTCGTGGGTCTGTTCGATATAAGGTTTCGTAGCCTGCATGCTTGCAGCTATGTTTTCCATGTGATATTTCCTGATCCAGTCCAGCGTACCATCTTTGACAAAAAAGAGATACACAGCATAAAATAAGGTATAATGCGATAAGAATGAGATAGGTAATCGGATAATATCTGCCGAATACCGCAGCACCGCACCAAATGGCAGCAAACATATAAATACTCACCCAGAGCCAGGCATCAGGAGCATTCAGATTCAGATGCGCAAAATAGACAAATACGAGAGTAAGAATACTATTGAAAATGATCATAGGAAATGGACCTCATGGGCTGCATTTTCTTATTAAACCTTTCATTAGGTAAGCATACTCATAACAAAAAAAGTAAAATCCATCTCTTTAAAAACTGGATTAATACTTAATTAATAATTTTATTTATCTAAGTCATTTGTAGATATAAAGAATATGAGGATATGCGATCATGATTTTTCGATGTGTGCGTAATACTTTATTCCGGAACCGCTTCCATTCGTATGCCTCAAACCAATTCTTTCAGTTCAGTACCTGTTCCCAATACCTGAAATTCGGGGGAAAAGTCAGTTTGTAAACAAGACATGACACCATTTTCAGTTCGGCCTCGCAATATGAATTGTCACTTTTAAGAAACTATAGCCATGGCAAAATCCGACAATACAAACAAACCCAATAACATCAGCAGACGCAATTTCATCAAAAACGCATCACTGGCAACTGCAGGATTTTATTTTGTGCCTCGACACGTTCTGGGCGGCAAAGGATACATAGCACCCAGCGACAAATTGTATATCGCCGGAATAGGCGCCGGTGGAAAGGGGGGAGATGATATACACCAGTTTGCCAAAAGCGGCAAAGCCGTGATTTCTTATCTTTGCGATGTTGATGACCGGCAGGCCGTTCAGACCCGCAAGGATTTTCCAAAAGCGAAATATTACCACGACTGGAGAGAACTGCTGGATAAAGAGTCAAAAAACTTTGATGCGGTCAGTGTCGGGATTCCGGATCACAATCATGCCATCGTTGCTCTGAGTGCTATGCAGCTCGGCAAACATGTGTATGTACAGAAACCACTCACACACGATATCTATGAAGCCCGGATACTCACCGAAGCGGCCAATAAGTACAAAGTTGTGACTCAAATGGGAGATCAGGGCTCTTCAAATGACGGCATCAGAATCATGAAAGAATGGTATGAGGCTGGTTTGATCGGCGATATTTCAGAGGTTTTTTGCTGGACTAATCGTCCGATCTGGCCTCAGGGAATTGCCTGGCCGAACGCACATGCAAAGATCCCGAAAGAACTGAATTGGAACCTTTGGCTTGGTACGGCTGAAGAAACTAATTATATCGATAATCTTGTACCGTTCAACTGGCGCGGCTGGTGGGCCTTCGGTACCGGAGCATTGGGCGATATGGCTTGCCATATCGTTGGACCCGCATTTAAGGTTCTGGATCTCGGGTATCCAACCGAAGTGAACAGCAGTGTAACAACATTGTTCGAAGGCGCTTTTAAAGAGGCTTACTATCCCAAAAGTTGCCCGGTCGCCACTTCGATACACTTTAAATACAACATGAAAAATGGCAAAGAGATAAAACTTCATTGGATGGATGGTGGTATTCAGCCTGAACGTCCTGAAGAACTCGAGCCAAACGAAGTAATGGGGGATGGAGGAAATGGAACACTCTTCGTTGGTACGAGAGGTAAGTTCATGTGCAGCACATATGGTATGGATCCGCGGCTGTTGCCGGTATCACTGACTAAAGACATCCACGTACCTCAAAAATATCCGAGAGTACCCGGAGGGATGCATGGACATTATGCCCAGTGGGTCGAGGCATGCCTGGCAGGATTTGGCAATGCAACCGTCGACTCGCCCTTTGTCGGATACGCCGGCCCGCTGACGGAGTCGGTCCTGATGGGAAATCTCGCGGTTCGCAGCTTCAATTACCGGATCGAACGCAAGGACAAAAAAGGATTCGATTATCCCGGGCGTGGCATCACACTGGAATGGGACGCCGACAATATGAAAGTGACCAATTTTGAACCGGCTAATCAGTACGTAAAACGCGATTACCGGCAAGGCTGGGGGGAGTTGAAATTGTGAGGTTCTGCTGTGATGGAGGTACACTGTGCGTAAACTGCTTTGCCCGGTCCTTGTTCCCATTGTGAAGGTCCTTAGTGTCATCTCGATCCAATTCCACAGAATATTATAGATCAAAATCCAAAGATCACTCAAAACCCGGGTTGCTGATCATTTTAAACTTAATGGCAGGTATTCTGGGGTTGGCCACTGGTTAACCCCAGAATACCGACTATTTATATATCTTAAAATTTTGCATGAAGTCGTAAACAAAAAAATTCAATTTTTATGAATAAGATAACGTGTGTCGTAAAGCACAACTATAAACAATCTCTGATTCTTGCCATTTGTATTGTTTTAAGTATCGGATTTATATCCGACACCTATGCACAAAATGCAAAACAGTCACCCGGATCACCGGTTGTAACGGTAAAAAAAGGTAAGAAAAAACCTATTTATCTGGATACGCATTACTCATTCAGAGAGCGGGCAGCTGACCTGGTCTCTCGTATGACGCTGAAAGAGGAAGTGCAACAGCTACACACGAACAATGCCCCGGCGATACCCCGATTAGGTGTGCATCAATATATTTATTGGAGTGAAGGACAGCATGGTGTTAACGCGTTATTCGGGAACATCCATAATGGTCAAAAGAAACGGGAGCGTGCTTATGGCTCACCCCATGCAACTAGCTTTCCTGTCAATTTTGCTACGGCGATGAGCTGGGATCCCCATCTCATTTACCGGGAAACCCAGGCCGTATCAGATGAGGCACGCGGTTTCCTGGACAAATCGCTGTTCGGCACCGGACAAAATAACCTCGGGGAGTCACGTGATGATTACGGCAATCTTACCTACTGGGCGCCCACGGTGAACATCGACCGTGATCCCCGCTGGGGACGTACTGATGAAGCCTTCGGTGAGGATCCTTACCTGGCCTCACACATGGCTGCTGCGTTTGTGGACGGCTTCCAGGGACAAACAATGAGTGGACAATCCAAGACCGGTTATTTGAAGGTTGCAGCTACGGCAAAGCATTTTGCTTTAAACAATATTGAGAACAATCGTCAAGGTATCTCATCAAACGCGAGTGACGAGGCCATCCGGGATTACTACACGGCCACTTTCCGTTATCTTATTGAACATGCCCATGTCGCCGGTTTAATGACTTCCTACAATGCTATAAACGGAACTCCAGCAGTAGCAAATACATACACCGTTAACGAACTCGCTCAGCGTACCTTTGATTTTAACGGCTACATTACATCTGACTGTGGTGCAGTAGGGACAACCTATAATAACTTCCCGGTCGGTCATGACTGGGCGGCACCTGGGTGGAGCACAGATAAACAGGGTAATAAGGCTACATGGACCAATAAAAAAACAGGTGCCACTGTTCCTGGTGCTGCCGGCGGACAGGCCTACGCTGTAAGAGCTGGTACCGATCTCAACTGTACCGGTGCCGAGTATACGTTTCCTAATATTAGTGATGCCATCAGGGTCGGTATTCTGAGCAAGGATGTGCTCGATCGCGCACTGACAAAGGTCTTCACTATTCGTATGAGAACCGGTGAATTCGATCCTCCAAGCGAAGTCCCATACACAAAAATCACAAAGGCAGTAATACAAAGCCCGGCTCATCAGAAACTGGCGGAGAAGGTTGCCGAGAATACCCTGGTGCTCCTGAAGAACGACTCTGTATCCGGTACAAACAGACGCTTGTTGCCAATGGACGCCTCCAAACTGCACACGATTGTGATCGTTGGCAATCTGGCAAACAAGGTGACTCTGGGCGGCTATTCCGGTGATCCTACTCTGAAGGTCGATGCCGTACAGGGTATTACTTCCGCTATGAAAGCTGCTAATCCAAACGCTACCGTGGTCTTCGACAGTACCGGTACTTCGACTACGGCTGAAAAACCAGCCTATTTAAGTGCAAAAACAAAATCTGATATCAAGAGCGCGGATTTGGTAATCGTTTTTGTGGGAACCGATATGGCTATATCCCATGAAGGGCATGATCGTGCGAGTCTGGCGATGCCTGGTAATTATGATTCTATGATCTACCAGGTGGCCGCGCAAGGTAATCCAAATATGGTGATGGCCATCCAGTCGGTCGGTCCTGTTAAGATAAATGTCGTACAGCACATGTTTCCGGCAGTCGTGTTCAGTGGATACAACGGCGAAAGCCAGGGTACAGCACTTGCTAATGTATTGCTGGGCGAGAAAAATCCGAGCGGTCATCTCGACTTTACCTGGTACAGGGATGACACCCAGCTTCCAAGTAAGTCAGACTATTACTTAACCCCTCGCAGAACAAATGGAATCGGCCGTACCTATATGTACTTTACCGGTGACGTGACCAATTTCGCCGGGCCTAAGTCCGTCGGAGCTCCAACGTATCCCTTTGGTTACGGATTGAGTTTTACTCAATTCAGGTTTTCCAATATGAGCATATCAGACACGCACATATCGCCAAATGACAGTGTCGCGGTAAGTTTCAATGTGACCAATACCGGGAAAACAGCTGGTGAGACGGTGGCGCAACTCTACGTGACATCACCCAAAATTAAAGGCTTGGAATTGCCCATAAAGAGGCTGGAAGGATTTCAAAAGACGGAAAATCTGGAACCCGGACAGACCCAGCACATCACACTGAAAGTCAAGGCCGGCAACCTGGCTTTTTGGAGCGAAAAAGATATGAAAAGTGTCGTTTACAACGGTTCGTATGGATTCCAGCTTGCATACAACTCCAGCGACGTCGCTGAATCCAAAACTGTGAATATCCAGGGTGAACTGACTTCAAAGGTTATTCATGTAACGGTTCAACCGGAAAAGCTCGTTTATCATGTCGGGGAAACTATCAACCTGCATGGAAAGAACAAATGGATCAAAAACGACACCAATCCGGCCCGTGAGCAACCACATGCTGTAGCCGACAATGTTATCGAAGCTGTCAACAATAACGGTACCTTTGTGAATCTGGCGGATGCACATGTACAGTATCACAGCGACGACGACAGGGTGGCAAGCGTCAGCGACGATGGGATTGTCAAGGCCAGGAGACAAGGCGTGGCTACGATCACTGCAACAGTTGATGGGGTATCCGGGTCAACAGTTATCGTAGTGAAATAGCCAGCAGACCGAGTAGAAGGCAGTAGCAAGAAAGCTTATAGATAATAATAATTTACTTTATTTATATCATTGCGTTACAATGACATAAACAAATAATGCAAGAGTTCTCATTACTGACCACCACATTTGCGGGACTAGCTGCCAAAACCCGCAGATATGATTCGCCACCGGGGTGACCCCGGTGGTTTTTTTTATTCTCCCATCCATCACAAACATATATTTTACATATAGTCAGGCAATGAGTATTTTCCGGTCATGAAGAAATTTGTCCTTAAAAATGACGAGGCCGGGCAAAGGGAACCAAACTATACCATCCCTTATGAGGATGTGCTAAATAAACGCCAGAAATCGGCTGTGTTTCTCGATGGTGGTGCTTCTTTAGTGATCGCAGGTGCCGGAACAGGCAAGACAAGAACCCTGACGTATCGGGTCGCTCGTTTGGTGGAAAGCGGTGTCGATCCGGCACATATCCTGTTGTTGACTTTCACACGCAGGGCGGCCAGAGAGATGCTTTCGCGTGCCGCCGGTCTACTGGATAATCGATGCCGCAAGGTGAGAGGGGGGACCTTTCATTTCTACTGCAGCAGCCTTCTCCATCAATATTCAAAAGATATAGGTTATCCAAACAACTTTACGATCCTGGATTCAAGTGATGCTCAGGACATCTTACAAAGTATCCGTGCGGAACTGAAATTCAACAAGCTTAAGGAGAGGTTTCCTCAAAAAAATTCGATCTATCACATTATAAGCACGGCCGTCAATAAGCAGCAAACATTGCATGAAGTCATCGACAGCCAGTATCCGCAGTTTCTGACACATATTGACCGGATCGAAGAAATTGCCGATCGCTACCAAAAATACAAAACAATCAATGGGGTCATGGACTTTGATGATCTGCTGTATAAAACAAAGGAACTATTAGCAGAAAATAAATCAGTGTGTGAGCAGGTCGCTGCGAAAAACAGGTATGTGATGGTCGATGAATACCAGGACACCAATGCACTCCAGGCAGAATTGGTCCGGCTTTTTTCCTCATGGCATGGAAACGTGATGGCTGTCGGTGATGATGCGCAAAGCATTTACTCCTTCCGGGGAGCTGATCACATGAATATCATGCGATTTCCGGAACAGTTTCCCGGGACCCGGATCATCAAGCTCGAGGAAAACTACCGGTCGACACAAAACATCCTCAACCTGGCCAATCGATTGCTCGAACAGGCAAAAAACAAATACGAGAAACGGCTGTATACCCGGAACGACACAGGAGAATTACCGGCACTGGTTAAAGCACCGGGCGACCGGGATCAATCCAGGTTCCTCAGCCAGATGATCTTAAATCTACGTGAACAGGGAATCCAACTGTCTGATATGTCGGTCCTGTTCCGGAATGCCCGTGATTCCTTCGATCTTGAAATCGAATTAAATCAAAAGAAGATTCCTTTTGTCAAATACGGCGGGCAAAAACTATCTGAAGCAGCCCACATCAAAGACGTACTTGCACACATCCGCGTAGTTGTAAACCCCAATGATGCCATTGCATGGAACAGGATCCTGCAATTACTTGAAGGCGTTGGTCCGAAGACGGCAACAGATCTCACGGAGTGGCTCAAAAAACAGCAAAATCCTTACGAGATCGGTGCATCTAATCTGATCACCGAACGCTATCTCAAACAGATACATGCACTCAGCAGCCTGCTTCAGGATCTCAAAACCAGAGATTATTCCACCAGTGAGGCTGTCGGCCATGTCGTTTCATATTATAAGCCAATTTGCGAGAAGAAGTTTGACGACTATCCCAAAAGGGTAAAAGACCTGGAGACCTTTGTAGGTATATCGGAAAATTATCCCACACTCCAAAAATTACTCGAAGACCTCGCCCTGGATCCTATTGAATCGACGGCTGTCGACACGAAGGCTTCAAATCAGGATGAATCCCCGCTGGTACTCAGTACCATACACTCCGCAAAGGGACTGGAATGGGATCAGGTGTTTATTATACAGTGCCTCGATGGGATCATTCCATCCGGGTATTCGGTGAAAAATGAAGAAGACATCGATGAGGAACTGCGACTCTTGTACGTCGCCTGTACACGGGCAAGAAATAATCTTTATCTTACATATCCGGTTGTCCAGGAGAACAGTTATGGAGAGTATTTTACTAATTTATCCCGCTTTCTGAAGGATATCAAAGAGGATAAGCTGGAACCATGGTTACTTGTGGAGGAGACGGAAGAGAATGCACTGCCTGAATCAAATTCTGACTCAAAGCTACTTTCTGAGTAAAAAGATCAGAGATTAAGCTGGTGTCGTTGCCGAATGATATCCTTGAACAACCAGATGACGGGATAGGGGAGAAAGACAATACCAAAAACCAAGAGCCAGTTTTTCTTCTTCTCAGAAATCTTTAAATCGGAAATGCCGGCGACACCGGCCACATAACATATAAATAGTAGAAAGACGACAATCGCCAAAAAAAATGTCCAAAAGAATCCAATCGAATTGTATATCCACTTAAGCATAAAATGCCGTATTGATCAAATTATTATGTATTTTTGTCGACTTATATGTCAAAAATACTTCAAATTACCCGACATTTCAAAACTGAGATGTTCGTTTCATAACGTCTTATTCTCAATACTCGGTACTCTTTACTCAATACTAAATAATGATTCCGGTTGTAGCTATTGTAGGCAGACCCAATGTGGGCAAATCGACGTTATTTAACAGGTTGATCGGCGAACGTCGCGCGATTGTGCACGATTCATCGGGTGTCACCCGTGATCGCCATTACGGTGAGGCATTCTGGAATGGTGTTGATTTCAGGGTCATTGATACCGGTGGCTATGTCCCGGACGATCCTGATAAAATTGTAGCCAGTATCCGAGACCAAGTAGATCTGGCTATTGATGAAGCGGATGTTCTCATTTTTCTTGTTGATGTACGAACCGGTATCGTGGAGGCTGACCGGACCGTTGCACAGATGCTACGCCTTCAGGACAAACCGGTCGTTTTAGCTGCCAATAAGGCGGATAACCAGGATATCGCTCTTGATGCGACAGAGTTTTACGAGTTTGGTTACGATGAGGTTTTCCCGGTATCGTCGATGAGTGGAACCGGAACTGGTGAATTGCTAGATGAAATCTGCTCCCTTTTTCCGAAAATAGAAGCAGATACCGTGGATCGGCCCAGGTATCCAAGACTTGCTATCGTAGGCAGACCCAACGTTGGCAAGAGCAGCCTGGTGAATAAGTTATTGAATGATGAGCGAAGCCTTGTCTCTGATATTGCGGGAACCACACGCGATAGCATAAACAGTGTGTTGAAGTACTACAACAAATACTATGAAATCATAGACACGGCAGGGCTAAGGCGGAAAACACGCGTCAAGGAGAGTGTGGAATTTTATAGCACATTGCGCGCATTCAAGGCGATCAGGGAATGTGACGTGGCCATTCTGTTGATCGATGCCGTGGTTGGTTTCGAGAGCCAGGATATACGTGTCCTCAAGGAAGCCGAAAAATTCAACAAGGGAATTATCATCCTGATCAACAAATGGGATTTGGTGGAAAAAGATACTAAGAGCAATGAGTTGTATATCAACGCCGTTTACGAGCGCATCCCAGACATGAAGTATATCTCTGTTCTGACGGTTTCCGCTCTGACAGGTCAGCGCGTGCAAAAGTTAATGGAACTCGTCGACAGGGTGCTTGAAGAGCGACAAAAGAGCATCCCTACCGGCAAGTTGAACAAATTTATTGAGACTATCACTCAGGAGCGTCCTTTGCCACAGAAGCGTGGACATACTCTGTCCATTAAGTACGGTACCCAGGTGAAAGCCAACCCTCCGGTATTCGCGTTTTTTATGAATCATCCTTATGAACTGCCTGCAAATTACCGCCGTTTCATCGAAAACAGACTCCGTGGAACATTCGGGTTTGAGGGCGTGCCAATCACCATGGTATTTAAGGAGAAATAGAAAGATAAGATATTAGACTACAGACCTTATCAGGTTATTTGCAATATCTTTTGATATGATTGTTAATTCGAAGTATTTTTCGACGGTAAATGAAAGTCCGGGAAACGCATAACGAGCGAGATTCGTTAGTTTCCCAGAGTTTATGAATTGCTGAAAAATTAGACAGACAACGTTGTTTTAAGCTATGCCTCAGAATCTTGAAAAACCTGTTCTGAACGCTCTCAACAAAGACGTAAATAAAGAACGCACACTGAATTTCTGGGAAAATATATACATCCCGGAGATCATTAGGGGGTTATGGTACAGTCTTCGCCAGATGTTTCTACCCAAATTCACCATGATGTATCCCGAAGAGCGTTTTGATCCACCTCCGGTATTCCGCGGCCGGCCTGTTCTGGTTCAGGATAATGGTCAGGAGCGGTGCGTGGCTTGCGGGTTATGTGCAAGGGCATGTCCGCCTTTGGCCATCAGTATGCAGGCTTCCGAAAAAACGGATGACCCCAAAGAACGTTATCCCGAGAAGTTCGAGATCAATATGCTTCGTTGTATCTATTGCGGATTTTGTGAGGAAGTTTGTCCGGAAGAAGCCATTGTGATGAGCAACGACTTCGACCTTGTCTTCGAATCAAGGGAAGAGGCTGTATACGACAAGAAAAAACTGCTTATCCCCAAAGAAGATCTTAAGTATCGTCTGGACTGGTTACGTGAATATAAGAATCGTCAGTTTGGTCAATTCTGGGATTTTCAGGAGGAAAATAATATTCACTCTGTCAGGAATCGTGACAAACGCTGGGAAACCAGTCTCTCATTAGTGGAAATGTTGGAAGCTAAACGGGAATCCCAGAACACAGAAGTTCAAGCCTGATCAGATTACGGCAATAATCACATACGTTTTTAATTTCGGTGGTGTGCTATGAGCAATGCCAGCAGTTCGAAGCCGTCCACGCAGGGTAGAGCCGGTTTACACCAACTTTTGGATGATGCTTCCTACCTGGAAGATGAACTGGAGGCTCTTAAATTCGTTATCGAATCGGTGCCATACCGGGAAAAACCATTGGGTGAATACTCGATACTCGAACTAATTGCACTGATCGATTATGCCCAGGAACACATCTACAGGCCGTTGTTTGAACTGGCGGCACAAAACAAACAATTGCGTCCGAAAGACGAACCTGAATTCACGTTTAAACAGGACAAGGTAACATCAGTTAATAAGTTTCTCGATTCGATCATCGGTCATCGTGTTTCTCTTATGAAAACGGTGGATAAAATTCATTCCGAGGAATGGAAGGAACCGGTTGTCGGACGCGATATCACCCTGTTTGATTTACTGGACAACATGATCGATAATGAACGGGAGCAACTCAGAAAGGTTGCCGAACGGGTAATGACCATGGACGATGAAAATGGCCCCTAAAACACATCAACAATGACCTTCCAGCATTTAGCCGATTTCCTGTTATTGGTGTCAGGCCTCTACACTGCGTTTCGTATGGCAGGTGTTTTTATGAAAACGGAAGACTGGCATTCCCGAATATTGGCGATCGCCAGTGTCACCCTTTTCCTCACATTGTCTCTTTACTACCTGCATCTTCATTTCGGAACAAACCTCGAGAATGATTTTTACCTTCAGGCAGCAGGATGGACCCGAATGATAACTATTGCCATTGTTTTATCGGGTCTCATGGAATATATCAGGTTTTCGAAACCTGAATATGCACGTTTCCCACAGGTATTTATATCCCTGCCTCTGTTGCTTATCATGGTATGGCCGTTCATCGACGGTACGCTTGTATTGAAAGAATGGCTGATCTGCGCCTATGAAGGTGGTGGTTTATTAGCCGGATTTATGCTTATCGCGATGAATCATCACAAGGGAAATCAAAACCAGCTAACCTTGCTTGGCCTTGGGTTCATGTCTGTGGCGTATCTTGTTTTTTGGCTGCCAGTAAATTTATTGAGTCAAAATGCCTGGCTTTGGGAACTTTTGTTTGCTTTTTCGCTGATTATAACTGTGCACGGCTGGGTCGCTTACAATAATGAAATTCTTGCTGTAGATGGGGATAAATACCCCCATGAATAATTAAAACCGTAAAAACCAATTAAAAGGAAGGAAACATGTCAATCAAAGTCGGCGATAAAGCTCCGGAATTCACCCTTTCCAACACCGAACGTAAAGAAATTTCCCTGGGTGACTTCAAGGGAAACAAAAATATATTAATCCTTTTTTTCCCGTTTGCATTTACAGGTGTATGTACGAAAGAACTGTGCAGCACACGCGACAATCTGAAAGTCTATGAGAATATGGATGCTGAGGTATTGGCTATCAGTGTCGACAGCCCGTTTACACTCGGCAAGTTCAAGGAAGAAAACAAGCTGAATTTTAATGTATTAAGTGATTTCAATAAGAATGTTTCTAATACATTTGGTGCTATTTACGAAGACTTCCTTGGATTTAGCGGGGTAGCCAAACGTTCCGCTTTTGTCGTCGATAAAAATGGCTTTGTCCGCTATGCTGAAGTCCTCGATAACGCTGGCGACCTTCCCAATTTTGAAGCTATCCAGTCAACCTTATCTGAGCTGGATTGATAAGTGTATTGATTCCGAAAGATTTAAAGCAGTAATGTTGCTTGTTTAAAAAAGGGCATCCATTCAAGATGAATGCCTTTTTTTTATCTAAATATAGATACTCATTCATACAGATGGGTATCTAATTCCTTTAAATACCCATCGTATATGGCAACAAAGGTTGAGAATACTTAAATCCGGGTTTTTTATTGAAAAAGTTCGTAAATAGTTATTCTGGTTCGGAACATTAACAGTCTTGCTTAATAGATTATGTATTATAAAAAGGAGATAACTCATTGGTCAACAATAGGATTAATTCTATTCAGCATTATTTTTTCGGTCTCTTGCAGTAAAAAGGGGGCGGAAACAACTAACCAACAAAACTTCCCGGACTGGGCTTTAGGACCCTTTACAAGAGAAAAGAACCTAAACCCGATTATGGGGCCCATCGACTCGATTACCTTTATGGATCCGATCCTGAAAAGGCCTGTACGCTGGGAAGCCAAGGATGTGTTTAACCCCGCAGCAGTCGTTCGAAACGACACCATCTATCTTTTATACCGGGCTGAAGACCTGATCGGTAAGTATAAGGGAACATCTCGTGTTGGATTGGCCTGGAGCACGGACGGAACCCATTTCACAAGAGACGATCATCCCGTATTATATCCGGCAGATGATAGCATGAAAACCTACGAATGGGAGGGGGGAACAGAGGATCCAAGAGTTGTTCAGGATGATCAGGGAACCTATTATCTGACATATACCGCATATGATGGCAAAACGGCCCGTCTTTGCGAAGCGACATCGAAGGATCTGCGGCATTGGAACAAACAGGGACCCGTATTTGCCAAGGCAAATAATGGAAAGTATCTGGATCTGTGGTCTAAATCAGGAGCAATAGTGACTAAAAGAGACGGCGACCACATGATTGCTACGAAGGTAAACGGAAAATACTGGATGTACTGGGGGGATACCAATATATACCTTGCCACATCAGATAACCTGGTTGACTGGACGCCTGTTCAGGATTCAAACGGCAATCTCATGCCTGCGCTCAGACCCAGAAAGGGTAAATTTGACAGCAAACTCGTTGAGTCTGGTCCACCTGCAATGATTACGAAAAACGGCATTTTGTTGATCTATAACAGCAGCAATGCGGCAGATTCCGGAAACACCGCCTTGCCGGCCGGAACATACTCTGCCGGACAGGCACTATTCAGTGCAAATGATCCCGGAAAACTGAAGGAACGACTGAGTCACTATTTCTTTACACCCGAGCGCACTTTTGAAAAACAAGGCCAGGTAGACAACGTGACGTTCCTGGAAGGACTTGTCCCGTATAAAGGAACCTGGTATCTGTATTACGGGGCCGCCGATTCAACTATTTGTGTAGCGACGTATAAGCCTGGAGAGTGAAATTCGAAAATTAGAAATTAGAGAATTCATTCGGGATAAATAAAGAAGGGGCGTGTGATCTCGATATTTATAAGGCAGTTTGTTTTAGCGCAATCATTTCAACTTTACATAATATAAATTATGCGACAATTACTATCGGGTCGCTATCGCTTATATAGCCTTATATTGAAATTAGTTTAACAAATGACTTAAGCACACAATTGAACGAATTAAAAAGTATGGACAACTTACATTACGCGATTGCAAGATATTGAATAATTCCACATTCCAAGAATTTGATGATTATTTAAAACAGACTTTTCCCAAAAAACTTATAATCGAACAAGCTGAAATCATTTTCGATAATCTTGGAGGTAGCATATTTGATGAAACTTGTGCTAAGACGTATCCAAAATTCAGGAGGCCACAAAATCAGGTGGAATTTACCACGGAATACTTACTAATGAAGAATTGACAATAGTTGAGAATGAAATCGAAAAACGTTTAACGTAACAGACCTCCAAGGTTTTAAAAACCTTGGAGGTCTCCCAATTTCTAGTCACGAATTTCTAATTTCTGACTCCCCGGATGCAACTGAATAGTTTTTCCTTTCCACGTAAAGGTTCCGGATACATTTCGAGGCAACGTAACCTGACCACTCCAGAGATTGTCGGATTTCTTCCATGACATTTGGATCTTACCTTTTGGCGACGGCATACTGGCTTCAATGTCCGTAAGCATTCCCGGATGCGGTGCAATATTCACCCGGCTGAAACCGGGCTCGGCCGGATTGATACCCGCTACCATAGTGAGATATTCGTACAACGGACTCGAACTCCATCCGTGACAATCCGATCTGGTTGGTTCGGGTTGCTCGGCAAACGTGGTTAATCCCAGATCAAGCATATGGTACCACGGTTTGAGCTCTTTAAAGAATGCATCCTCAAGTCCCGTTTTTTTCAGGGCCTGGAAAAGATAAAAACGGTAATAATACGTAGTCTGGATCAAGCTGGTATCATTCATCGTCCGCTCCATCAGGTCCCTGGCCTTTTTGCCTGTAACCAGTCCATCCAGGATAGCCATCACGTTCGCATGCTGACTAAATTCATTCATTTTCGGGGTATCAGAAAACAGTTTTTTGCCCGGATCCCAGCACCGTTTTTCAACAGCCTTACCCAGCTTTTCAGCCAGATTCCTATAAAAAACTGCCGTCTCATGCCGTCCAAGCTGATCATTCATGTCTGCAGCCAACTGTAATGCATATACATATTGAAGGGTAAGTATGGATGAATTTCCCTGTCTGCCGCCTGCAGGTACGCCTCCATTTTTAAACGACCAGTCTACAAAGTTCCACCTTGGCATATATCCCAGCAATCCTTTCTTATCAATATGCCGTTCAAACCATTCGAGCACCCCACGGATTGGTGTCAACTTTTGCCTGACAAACGTCGAATCTCCGGTGTACATCCAATAATCATGCACCATCGCCACCCAGAAAAAGGCAAACGGCGGGATTATTTGCTCATCATGTGCCGGATACCTGCTTTGTACGAGTCCATCCGGAAGACGCGAGTCGTTAAACAGTGTGATTGCCTTTCTTAGTAGTCCCGGGTCTCCGGATACATACGAAGTTACCAGGCCTTCAATCCGTGTATCCCCATCATACTGCATCTGTTCGTAATACGGACAATCCATATAGGTCTCGTGCGAACAAAGACGGACCGTCCTCCATCCTGTCGTCCAGATGTTTTTCAGGCTCTGGTTATTGCTGGTAAAACTTGCTTTTTCCTTGAATGGATATGCGGTAAATAATCCATAATAATCATTGATAACCAGCGGCTGATCGGTAGTTGTTATGTCGAGCTGGACATAACGATATGTGCGCCACCAAAGTGATTCAAAGGTCTCATTATTTCCACCAGATGGCAAAAATACATCGTTATATCCCCTGATATGCTTACCGTGTATCACGTTCCTGTTGCCCTTTTCACCGGCCGAATTGACCAATGCCTCAGCATAAACAACCTTGATTCGGCTGCCTTTTCCATTGCTGACATTTAGCACAGGGAAAGCTGTTGTCTCATATCCCTGATCCAACAGTATCTTTACATGTGATCCTGCCGGAATTGTAACTTCTTTATCATCGATAAATCGATTGGCATCCAATGAGTTATTACTGATTCTAACTACTTTCTCAAACTTTTCTTTTTGGTGGACCATAGAAGGAATCGCTCGTGGTACCAGTTGCCATCCTGCATAGATATCATACGTATTCCCGGCTCTGGGTACCCCATGCCGGATTTGTTTCGCATTCACCCATCCTGAATCAGAATAACCGGGTTCATTCCACTGCCACGGGTATTCTGCACCATCGATTTTCAATCCTGGACCAATGGCAAAGTAATAGTTACCGGCTTCCTTCCTGTTGATGGGAACGGGCTGATATGATTTATCACTCAGCACCTTCCATTTATTATTTGTATCAATAAACGATTTTGTTGTGTCATCAGACTGCAGGATGAAACCTGTTCGATAACTTTGGAGCGCAGCCGCCCTATATCTGCCTTCATTCCAAACGACCGAAGCAACGACATTGTGCCCGGATGTCAGGTATGGAGCAAGATCAATAGTCTCGAATCTCCAATGCGGCAAGTCGCCCTTAGCCGGACCATCAGAAACAAACTTCCCATTCACATATAACTTGTACCGGTTATCTGCGGATACGTGCACGATGAATGACGACGGCACTTTAGAAATGCTGAAATCTCTGCGAAAGTGATAAACTCCAAAGCCATCGCGGGAGGCATTCGGTGCGGTAATCCACCAGGCCGGCCAATTATGTTTAAACAATTCCGGATTAATTTTGCTTTGGGCATTCGAGTTGACCGACATCAACAGAATCCCCGTAACGAGTAATAAAATCGGCTTATGGAATCGAAACATAGTTTGCCTATAATTTTTATAAATACAAGTAACTATTTGCTAGTTAATGGATTATACTGAATTTTAATCATAAAATATATTTAGTCATCCGACGGTTTTCCCTCAAGCGGAGAGGCTTTATACAGCCCAAAATTTGACAGTGCCGGGGTATTGTTGTACGACAAAAATATGATCCTGACCTGACTGGCCGTCACCGGTTTAATGCGCAACAACCTCTTATAGCCGATAGTTGTGCCTCCTGCGATATCCTGCCAGCGTCCGTCCATAAATGCCTGCACGGCAAAGGCCGCAATTCTCTGACCATACTTTATAGGCTCCTGAAGCATAATCCGGTCGAACGTAACGGGTTTTGGCATGTCGATAGTTAGGCTAGGTTTATTGTCTGACGGATCCGCCGCCCAGAATGTATCTTCCGGCTTTTTATCCAAAATTCGTTCACCTGCAAACTGATTGCTGTTTCTGTAAATGCTGCTCGGCTTAACGTTACCAGTTTGCGCCAGGTTATGGGCAAAGGTAGCCTCCAAAATGGCATGAAACTCTTTAACTGATTTAATATCCGGCGCACTGATCAGTCCCTCTTTGTTTGGGGGTAAGTTCAGCAACAGCACGCCATTGCGACCGACAGACTTATAATACAGATCGACGAGTTCCTGCGGGGATTTCACCAGCGAGTCTTGTGATGGATGGTTAAACCAACCCGGTCGTATGGACACATCGCATTCACCAGTGACCCATTGGGTACCATACGGATCGCCCTGGTTCTGGTATGGATTGTGTGTCTTTCCGATGCCTTCGCGTTCTGGTGAAAACATGCTCCAGTTTGTCTTACCGGCAAATCCTTGTTCATTGCCAATCCAGCGTACATCAGGACCAATATCTGAAAAAATAATGCACTGCGGCTGCAACTTTCGGATCATGCCCCACCATTTAGGAAAATCATAAATCGACTTCTTCTGATATTCCGGCGATTTTGCCCCATCAAAAAAGAACTCGGAGATGGGACCATATTCCGTCAGGAGTTCCCTCAACTGGTTGGTATAGTGGGTGATGTAAGCGGGAGTTCCGTAGGTTGGTTCATGCATATCCCATGGTGACAGATACAATCCAAATTTGATACCAACCTCACGACAGGCAGCTGAGAGATCCTTTACGATGTCCCCCTTTCCATGTTCCCATGGGCTGGATTTAACCGAAAAGTTCGTGTACTTCGAAGGCCAGAGACAAAAGCCATCATGGTGTTTTGCCGTGAGGATCAAAAGCTTGATGCCTCCCTCCTTCGCTACCTCCGCCCACTGGTAAGCATTCAGATGAGTTGGATTGAAGATGTCCGGGTTTTCTTTCCCGGTTCCCCATTCACGGTTGGTGAACGTGTTCACACTAAAATGAATAAATCCTACAATTTCCATTTCCTGGTGGGCAATCTGCCGTTGACTTGGTACGACTTTATTTGCAGGAAAAGTGATCCGGTTTTGAGCGTAACATGCAACTGTTAAAAACAAAGATATTAGAAGTGCGACTGTTTGTTTCATCTTAATAAGGGTAAATGGTCTGATAAATTCATTCTTTTAAAATAGGATACCAATCAGTCAAAACAACCATGAACTGAAAATTTGAATATAATTAGCATATCCTATTGTTATTCATTGGAATGTTGATAACAAAAGTGCTATATAAAATATAAGACCAGTCACCGATCAAACTGCTTATCTAACTTGCATGCTATGAAGTTTTTAACCGTCCTTGCCACAGTGCTGCTGATCTATGCCGTGCTCATCATTTCTTGTGCCAATAAACCCCATGTTCCACGAGAACCTAATACTGAAATAGATAGCCTTAAGGCTGAAATCGAATTTATAAAAGAGCATTATAAACCGGGATTGGGGGAAATCATGAATACCATCCAGCTTCATCACGCTAAATTATGGTATGCCGGCATTCATGAAAACTGGGACCTGGCTTCTTTTGAAATAGATGAGCTGACCGAAATGTTTGATGTGGCTCAAAAGATTGAAACAGACCGGCCCGAAATTAAAGATATCCCTATGATAAGGAATCCTGTTGAAAACCTGCGGTCAGATATAGATGCTCACAATGAAGAAGCTTTTAAAAGCGAATTTAGATTGTTGACACAGACCTGTAACAACTGTCATCAGAAAAACCACTTTGGTTTCAACAAGATCATCATCCCGACAAGTCCGCCGGTTACAAACCAGGAGTTTTGAGTAAACTCTTACGATTTACCCAGTCAGAGTCTCACATTATTAAATCAATCACACCAGCACATCCGCCAGCTTATTGATTGTCATCAGAAAGGAGTCCTCAGCGCTGAGGTTGCCAAAACCTTTTGCCGCTTTATCGGCATCAAGCAAAATCTCAAAAATGATGGGAAAATCCTGAGTGTGGAACGAGCGGGCGTCTTTCATCAGGTTATTGAAATAGTAGGCACTACGCACACCAGTCAGTTGCTGAATACGATCGGGTGCCAGGCCACGGTCGCGTGCACGGCATATCTGCCAAAGGTTTGTGTAATAGCTGTACAGGAAGCCGATGGTCTTCATGACCTCGCCGGTTGAGTTATCCGAATTGGCGAGCATCTGGTCGGTCACAAAAAGAGCTTTTGCAGGATTCTGTGACAGAATCGCATCTTTCAGTTCGAAAACATCAAACTCACGCGTTATTCCAACCAGTTCACGAACGGCTTCAGGCGTTACCGCCCGGTTCTCACCTTCATAGTTACGCAGCTTTTCGATCTCACTGGTTAACTGCAACAGATTATCCCCTACATGTTGAGCAAGGACCTGTGCTGCTGCCGGATCGATTCTAATCTCATGATTCAAATGGCCCCATTCTACAATCCAGTCAGGGAGCCGGTAATCAGGTACAGGGTCAAATTTATAGAAGCCGACATGTTCATTTTTTTGAAGCGCCTTACCTAATTTTGTGTTACCCGGAGGAGGTTTTTCATCAAGCAAAACAAACAGGGTTGTAGGATTGGGATTTTCCAGGTAGGGAATTATCTCTTCTGGTCTGCCTGCGGAATCGCCTTCGGAGACGGCCATGAAATCTCTCACGATCAGAACACGCCGGTCAGCCATCATAGGGTAACTTCGGACAATCGAAACAATCTGATCCATATCGGTTTCCCGGCCAAACAGGACGTCAAAGTTGAAGTCCTTTTGATCCGCCGGGACCATGGCCGGAACCACTTCAAAGATGCGATCCAGGAAAAAAGATTCTTCACTGGCCACGTAGTAAACCGGCTTGAGCTTCCCTCCTTTTAATTCGGCTAATAAATTCTGGAACTGTTCAAGGCTGGTTTTTCTGGCCATTTGCTTTACATATCTATTAGCTTTGGGCTTAACCACCCACTAAATCTAAAAAATAATATACACTTGTATCAATCAAAAGATAGAGTCTTTTCTGTTATTCCCGTATCCACGGGAATAACAGGTGAGGAGGTGAGGGTGTGTCTGAAGGACCGTTTTTCATCCATTATCCTCATATTCTTATTTCGAAGTCACCTTAAATGCGCAAGTCATATATATATATATATATATATATATATATATCAGAGTACTTAGCGATCTTCGGGTTACACCAAATCACGGTCTTAAACGGCCGAGCATTCTTGGGAACGGGATTGTCTCGCGCACATGATCCAAACCACAAATCCAGGCGACCGTTCGTTCGAGTCCCAGTCCAAATCCTGAATGAGTTACCGAACCATAGCGCCGCAAATCCAGGTACCAGCCAAACACTTCTTCAGATAAATTGTGCTTTTCGACGGCCTTCATCAACACATCCAGGTCATCCTCCCTTTGTGATCCGCCAATGATCTCACCATATCCTTCCGGAGCCAGTACATCAACCGCAAGGGCCAGCCTGTTGTCTTCCGGATCCCGCTTCATGTAAAAAGCCTTGACCTCGGCCGGATATCGATGCACCATGATGGGTTTGTCGAACTGCATGGTCAATAAAGTCTCATCACTTCCTCCAAAGTCATTGCCCCACTGAAAGTTAAGTACTGATTCGCGCCAAACAGGGATGTTCCTGAGATCTTCTTCCAACTGCTCAGACCGGCTCCGAATTTCCTGTTGCCGTCGATCAATCTGATACTTGCGACCTTTTTTCGCCTGACCATATTCCTGTTGAAGTTCCGCACTTTCCCTTTCAAGCGCCGTCAGTTCATCATGATGAGATGACTCCATCTCATCCAGCATATTCTTCGTCTTTTCACTCTTCAACAGATCCACGGCATCGCTGTATGAGATACGCGGGAAAGGTGCCGTTACATTTTGGAGATGGGTGATATCACGGCCGAGGATCTCAAGTTGATCTTTCTTATTTGTCAGAACACTGTTAACGATGTAGCTGATCAAATCCTCAGCCAGTTGCATGTCCATATCCAGATCATAAAACGCCATCTCCGGCTCGATCATCCAAAATTCGGTCAGGTGGCGGCGGGTCTTACTCTTCTCAGCCCGGAATGTTGGCCCGAATGTATAGACATTGCCATGAGCCATGGCCATAGCCTCCGCATACAACTGGCCTGATTGAGTCAGGTATGCCGGCTGATCAAAATAGGTTGTTTCAAAAAGTGTGGTTGTTCCTTCGGCCGCGTTGCCTGTAAAGATTGGTGCATCCAACTGGACAAAATTACGTTCATGAAAGAACCTGTGAATGGCATAGATGATCTCATCACGAACCTGCATGGCTGCCCACTGTCGTTGACTGCGCAGCCAAAGATGGCGGTTATCCATCAGGAATTCGACACCGTGCTCCTTCGGGCTTATGGGATATTCGTGTGCTTTATGAATAACAGACAGATCAGTAACATGCAGCTCATACCCACCCACGCTTCGTTCGTCTTTTGAAACGGTCCCAGTTATACTGGCTGAACTTTCCTGGGTCAAAGAAGATGCTGATTCCCAGACTTGTGCGGGAACATCATCCTCTGCCGTCACACACTGGCATAAACCAGTACCATCTCTGAGAATGGTAAATATTAATTTCTTGCTGTTTCGTTGATTGTAGACCCATCCGTTTAGGGTAACCGTCTGCCCCTCATAATTTGCAAGATCTTTAATTTTGATCATATCAATTCAGAAATATAGTCCATTAATCACGTATCATCTTTTTAACCGTAAAGTTCGCTAAGGTCGCAAAAGATTCAAAATATTTTTCTATGCAGGTGGAGCTGTCGCAGACGTTACCTAATTTTTAGTCTCAACCGTTTTTCAGCTGGTACAGGCGTCCCCACCTGCACCATAACTTGCGCCTAATTAACTTTCTTCTTCATCTTCCTTCTGTTCCGGAAGTAGTACGGTTTCCGTGAACTCATCTTCATGGAAAAATTCTCTGGAATAATTTCTGATATCTTCGGCACTGACAGCATCGATGCTTTCAACAAGTTCATCGAGCGTGATAAACCGGTCGAAGTAAATCTCACTCTTTGCCAAACGATTCATACGGCTGCTCATGCTCTCCTGAGATAGCAGCAACTTTCCTTTAAGCTGTGATTTGGCTTGCCCGAGTTCATCTTCATCCACCAGCACATCTTTGAGTTTGGTGAATTCTTTGAATATCAACTCTTTGACATGTGTCAGATAATCTTTATCTGTCCCTATATAGACCCCAAACACGCCCGTATCCAGGTATGATTGAATAAACGCACTGATCGAATAGCAGTAGCCATACTTCTCACGGATGTTTTGATGCAGCCTGGAACTCATGCCACCACTCAGAATGGTTTGAATAAGCAACAATTTGTACCGTTCCGGGTCACTGCTCGACAGCCCGCGTTTTCCTATGATGTAATGCGTTTGCTCTATTGGACGAACAAGGGTTTTCCGACTCGTACGATATGGAGTGAGCACGTCTTTTTTGACGCCATTGCTGTCATTCCGACTCGTTGGAACCGGACGCTTATAGTACTTTTCAAACAATTCCAACACAGTATCATGATCGGCATTACCTGCCACAGCCACGACCAGATTCTCCGGTGTATAGTGATCAGAGACAAACTTGAACAGATCGTCCCGTTTGAATCCAGAAACGGTGCTTTCATAACCAATAATTGGCCGGCCAAGTGCGTGCTGTTCGTAAAGCTGACCGATAAACTCTTCGAAGATGAAATCATCCGGATTATCCCGGTACATTTTCATCTCCTCGATGACAACTTTTTTCTCTTTCTCAATCTCTTCGTCAGGAAATTTGGGATGCAGCACCATATCGGTAAGCACATCGATGGCCGTCTTCAGTTCCGAATCCAGGCAACGAACGTAATAGCATGTATACTCCGAACTCGTCATGGCATTCAGATAACCACCGGTCCCCTCAATGCTTGATGAAATATCAAATGATGTCCGTGTGTCGGTTCCCTTGAAAAGCATATGTTCCAAAAAGTGGGTGATCCCGGCCTCCGGTTCTTTTTCCCAACGACTTCCGATTTTCACCCAGATTCCGACCGAAATGCTGCGTACAGATGGAATAGTTTCCGTAATAATCCGCAAACCATTTGGAAGCGTACTTTTTTGAACAATCTCAGTCTGACTAACTTCTTCTTTCATACAAATCCTTTTTTAGTACAGAGTAGTGAGTATGGAGTAATGAGATATCTGGCCCAACCCTCTTTAACAATACTCTGATTCAATGAACAGACGTGAAGAATATAACAGGTAAAACAAGTCCTGACGCAACATAACGCGTCAGGACTTTAATATAAATAACAAGATGAGGAAGTCTGTTCGGACTTCCATCAATACAGATCAGGTAATTGAGTATTTCTCAATACTCAAGACTGTTTTTTAGTTATTTTCCGTCTCTTCTTCCTTGGGTAGGATGGCCTTACGGGAAAGTCGCAGCTTACCACCATCTTCGATGCTAAGCAATTTAACCATCACCTTGTCGCCTTCTTTGAGCACGTCACGGACCTTGTCAATCCGTTCGTGTGCAATTTCAGAGATGTGCAAAAGGCCATCGCGCCCGGGAATAATTTCAACAAAGGCGCCGTATTCCTTAACGGCACGTACGGTTCCTTCATAAATAGTTCCTTCCTCAAGCTGTCCGGTAATAGCCCGGATTTTTTTGACGGCTGCTTCCGAATCCTCCTGATTATGCGCTGCGATAGTTACGATGCCTTTATTGCCTTCTTCCTCAATGACAATCTCGGTATTGGTTTCACGCTGAATACCTTGCACAACCTTACCACCCGGACCAATAAGAGCTCCGATCTGGTCGGAGTCAATTTCCAGGCGTGTGAAAGCCGGTGCATACTTCGAGAGTTCAGAACGTGGCGCAGATATTGATTCGGCCATTTTGGCGAGGATATAGTGGCGCCCGGCTTTGGCCTGATCCAGTGCTTTGGCCATCACATCATAATCGATGCCTTTGACCTTGATATCCATCTGGCAGGCTGTAATGCCTTCTGCGGTACCACAGACCTTAAAGTCCATGTCGCCCATGTGGTCTTCCTGTCCCTGGATGTCGGAAAGGACAACGGTATTCTTTTCACCAACAATCATCCCCATAGCAATACCGGCAACCGGTTTCTTTAAAGGAACGCCTGCATCCATCAATGACATTGAACCTCCGCAAACAGTAGCCATGGATGAGGAACCATTGGATTCGAGAATATCGGAAACCACGCGGATAACATAACCGAACTCATCATGACTAGGCATCATCATCCGGATAGCACGTTCGGCCAGGTGACCATGTCCGATTTCGCGACGACCGGGTCCACGCATCGGTTTGGTTTCACCAACACTGAACGGCGGGAAGTTATACTGAAGCATGAACTGCTTTGCTTCGTTGTCGAACAGGGTATCAACACTCTGTTCGTCGTGTTTGGTACCAAGTGTGGTGGAAACCAAAGCCTGAGTTTCGCCACGGGTGAAAATGGCTGAACCGTGAACACGCGGCAGATAACCAACCTGGGTCCAGATTGGCCGAATATCTTCCGGGCTGCGGCCGTCAATACGGAACTGCTCGTCGAGAATTAGATTCCGAAGCGTTTCAGCCTGGATATCGTGACAGATGGAACCGATTGCCCCTTCCTGCTCCGGATAATCCTCAGCCAGCTTTTCCTGAACCTCTTTAGCAATGGCATCGACCTGAGCATAGTACTCAAGTTTTTCGAGTTTCTGTTTAGAAACTTCAAAGAAACGGTTACCAACCAGGTCTTTTACTTTCTGTACCAGCTCGGCGTCAGGTTCTGGCGCAGTAAACTCACGTTTTTCCTTACCAAATTCCTTACGAAGTTCGATCTGGAATTCACACAGTTTCTTGATGGCTTCGTGGGCAAACTGAATGGCTTCAATCATCTCATTTTCGGAGAGTTCATGCATCTCCCCTTCAACCATAGCCACACTTTCAATGGTGCCACCGACGACCATATCCACATCCGAATTTTTGAGATCGGAAACAGTCGGATTGATAACCAATTCTCCATCTATACGTCCAACCCGTACTTCGGCAATCGGACTATCAAATGGGATATCAGACAGTGTCAAAGCTGTTGAAGCTGCAACTCCACCCAATACATCACCGTCATTTTCATCATCTGAAGAGATGACATAGCAGATGATTTGAGTTTCGTTCATATATCCTTCCGGAAACATCGGACGGATGGTACGGTCGATCAGACGACTGGAGAGAATTTCTTTCTCCGAAGGGCGGCCTTCACGTTTAATGAATCCACCCGGAAAACGACCTGCCGCAGCAAAATTTTCTTTAAAATCGACTGACAGAGGGAAAAAATCCTGGTCGGGTCGTGGTTCTGTCTTACTTACTGCCGTGGCAATAACCATCGTGTCGCCCAGCCGTACTACAGCCGAACCATTGGCTTGTTTAGCCAGACGACCCGTTTCGATAGAAATCACTTTTCCCGGTGCTATTTCTATTGATCTGAAATCTTCTTTCATAAGTATTTATTTCCTATTGTTTTAATAAAAGCACGATCCGGGAGGTTACGATCGGGCCGGGATATAAATGCCGACCTGTTCGAAGCCTCCCCGAACCATTGTGCTGGTGTATATGTATGAAAAAGGCACGGTTTTCCGTGCCTTTTTAGTTATTTACGAATACCAAGTTGGCTGATCAGTTGACGATACGCCTCAATATCCTTGTTACTGAGATAATTGAGAAGTCTCCGACGCTTACCTACCAATCGTAACAGACCAAGGCGGGTTGCATGGTCTTTTTTATGTGATTTGAGGTGTTCGGTCAGGCGATTGATTCGTTCGGTAAACATAGCGATCTGGACTTCCGGAGATCCGGTATCCGTCTCTGTTTTTCCGTATTTCTTTATAATCTCTTTCTTTTCTTCCTGCGTGATATTCATTTATTATTCTCCGCTTTAGATTATACCATGCTAAAGTAGATTTATATCGTTATGGTCGCCTATTTACCGACACAAACGAGGTCTACAAAATTTCCCGATTTTCGGGACATTGGTAACCCGGATAACCAGATTTACCAAAGCATATAAGATATTACTTATTAATTTCCTGTGCAACGCGTTTGTCATGCCCAAGCTGCGCAATGAGCTCGTCAACGCTTTGAAATTTACGCTCGTTGCGTATCCTTTTAATGAAACGAACCTCAATCGTTTCACCGTATATATTTTGATCGAAATCGAACAGATTTACTTCAAGGGTTCGCTCGTGGCTGCCATCGAAAGTGGGTCGAACCCCGATATTCATCATACCTTTGTAAATTTCACTATTAACAACGAGGTCTACTGCATACACTCCGTTAGATGGTATCACTTTCTTGGAGTTGTCAGGCTTGAGATTCGCTGTGGGATAACCCATTTTTTTACCTCGCTTATCACCGTGTATGACCGTCGCTGAAAAACGATAGGGGCGTCCCAAAAACTTCGTGGCCAGTTCAACCTCACCCCTCAATTCCAGCGCTTTTCGAACCTGTGTACTGCTTACTGTTATTTGTCCAATTTCATGTGCCTCAATTACTTCCACTTTAAATCCAAGATCTTTCCCAATACGTTCGACGGTATCCCTCGATCCCTGCCTGTCGCGTCCGAAATGGTGGTCATACCCAATTACAAACTCTTTAACGCCTATTTTGTCGTAAATAATATTCCTTACAAACTGTTCGGAGGTCAACAAGGAAAAATCACGATCGAAGGGAATAACGTTCATGATCTCTACGCCCAATCTGTCCAAAAGTTCGGCTCTTTCCTCGATGGTTGTAAGTAGATGAATACCTTCTTTTCCGGGTTGAATGATTTCCCTTGGGTGAGGATCAAACGTAACAATAACGCTTCGCGCGTGTAATCTTTTTGCGTGGTTCACAACCCGTTCTATAATCGTTTGGTGCCCCTCATGTACACCATCGAATGTACCAACCGTAAGAACCGTGTTCGGATCTCGTTTAATTTCTGAAAGTGGAATGATTTTGGTCATGACGATTTTGCTACCTGTAGATCATCAGCTTGTAGTGCATTGCGAACATCAAAATTACCGATGTTAGTTCTTCGGAGTCCTGCCAAATAGGCCCTGCTTCCCAGATTAATACCAAGATCGTGCGCTATGCTGCGAATGTACGTACCCTTGCTGCATACAATGTCGATATCCAGGTCTGGAGGATCGTACGAATGTATCACTTTTTTGAAGATCGTTACTGTTCTGGCCTTTCGCTCGACGGTCTCCCCTTTTCTGGCGAGTTTATATAGCCGCTGTCCATTTTTCTTTATAGCAGAAAACATGGGTGGAATCTGCTCGATATCGCCACTGAAGGATTTGGCTAATTCTGCTTCAATCATATCCTTATTTATATGATTAAAGGGAGCTTCCATATCGATTTCGGTAGCGGCATCATAGCTGAGAGTGCTCATGCCAAAACGTATCAGAGCCCGATAAGTTTTATGTAGTTCCTGAACCTGAGAAATGGACTTGGTAGCTTTATTCACGCAAATAATCAACAATCCGGTTGCCAATGGATCGAGTGTTCCGGCATGTCCTACCTTTTTGATATTCAATCGCTTGCGAATGGCTTTGACCGCTTTGAAACTAGACCACCCATAGGGTTTATCAAAAAGGATAACAGCTGGTTCCTGAGGAGTCAGTTCTTCAGGCAGGGGGTGTTTTTGATCAAATACCGGTATTTCCTCTAACGGCAATGCACGGGACATTCGTCAGGATTCTTCTTCGTTGGATGAACCTGGTTGAGGTTTGTCTTCCTCATGGATCTTATCAAAAAGATGCTCCAGATGATCCACATATTCGGCTGTATCATCCAGATAAAAATTGAGTTCGGGTATCTTCCTCACCTGGTTCTTTATCTTTCCTGCCAGTTCTTTCCGGATATCCGCATTATGTTCTTTCAGGTACTCGAAGACCTGTTCCTTATCCCGGCCAGGGGCAAGAATGCTTATGTAAATTCTTGCCAGCGACAGATCAGGAGTGATACGAATTTCAGTAACAGTGATCATGCTCCCCTGCTGATACCCCTGGAAAATGGGACCAAGATCCTTCTTCAGCTGTGCCTCAAGTCGTTCAGTTCGTAAGCTCATGCTTAATTAATTTATCAGGAATTTATCAGGAATTTATCAAAGCGTTCGTTTCTTCTCTGTTACGCGGTATCCTTCAATCACATCCTCAACCTTGATATCATTGAAATTATGAATGGAAAGACCACATTCGTAGCCTGACGTCACTTCCCGAACATCATCTTTGAACCGCTTGAGTGAGTCAAGTTCACCGTCATAGATCACAATACCATCCCGTACAATACGAACCTTATCATTACGAGTAAGCTTGCCATCCGTGACATAACAACCGGCAACCGTTCCAACGCTCGGCACTTTGAATGTGTCGCGAACTTCAAGCGTTGCAACAATTTCTTCACCAATTTCCGGACTCAGCAAGCCTTCCATTGCATCGCGAACGGCATCCACAGCATCATAAATGACACTGAAGAGACGAACATCGATTTCTTCCTGTTCGGCAAGCTTTCGTGCACTTGAACTGGGCCGCACCTGGAATCCAATGATAATGGCATCGGAAGCCGATGCCAACAACACATCGGATTCAGTGATCGCACCTACCCCTGTGTGTATGATATTAACCTTTACTTCATCCGTACTCAGTTTTTGCAGAGATCCGGAAAGGGCCTCGATGGAACCGTCGACATCACCTTTGATGATGATATTGAGTTCAGCTACTTCACCAAGTGCCATCCGGCGAGACAGGTCATCCAGCGTAATATGTTTGGTATGACGCAGATCCTGTTCACGTTTGATTTGCTGGCGTTGTTGTGCAATTTCACGGGCTCTTTTTTCGTCAGGCATGCAAATGAGTTTGTCACCCGCCTGTGGCAACCCGTCAAAGCCGGTAATCTGTGTCGGCTCTGAGGGGCCAACGCTCGACACTCTCTGCCCAAATTCATTTTCCACAGCACGGACACGTCCGAAATAGGGTCCGGCTACAAAAGAGTCACCCACCCTGAGCGTACCTTTCTGTACGAGTAAGTTAGCGACCACGCCTTTACCCTTGTCAATCCGCGATTCGAGAATGATGCCATGGGCATTTCTATCGGGATTGGCTTTAAGCTCGAGCAATTCAGCTTCGATGAGTACTTTTTCAAGCAGTTCCGGCACCCCCTGTCCAGTCTTGGCAGAGACCTCGGCTTCCTGATATTTACCACCCCAGCTTTCAACCATCACGTTGTGCTCAGACAGCTGCTGGCGGATCTTATCGACATTGGCTCCGGGTTTATCCACCTTGTTAATGGCAACGACGATGGAAACGCCGGCTGCAAGGGCGTGGTTGATAGCCTCAACAGTCTGCGGCATGACAGCATCATCGGCGGCAACAACCAGGATCACAATGTCCGTAACCTGGGCACCACGGGCACGCATAGCGGTAAACGCCTCGTGACCTGGTGTATCGAGGAACGTAATTTTGCGTCCATCTCCAACGTCCACGGAATAGGCACCAATATGCTGGGTGATCCCCCCGGCCTCGCCTGCTGTGATATGTGTTTTACGAACATAATCGAGCAAAGAAGTTTTACCGTGATCGACGTGTCCCATCACAGTAACGACAGGCGGTCGCTCCCTGAGATCTTCGGGCTCGTCCTCTTCCTCCTCGATGTCTTCGAGCATTTCCTCGGCATCGACGAACTCCGCTTCATACCCATATTCCTCTGCGATCAGTTCAATGGTACTGGCTTCCAGTCGCTGGTTGATGGAAACCATGATACCCAGATTCATACAACTTGTGATGACGTTCGTGGGACTCACATTCAGCAGATCGGCCAGATCAGAAACAGTGATGAACTCGGTAACCTCCAGCTTGTTGTCGCCTTCAGCCAGTTCTGCGGCTTCCTGTCTGCGTTCCGCGATTTCTTCGCGGCGCATACGGCGTCTTTTCTGCCTCTTTTTACCAACGCCACCGGATGACTTGAGCAGTTGCATTGTCTCTTTCATTTTCTGCTCAACATCTTCTTCATCAATGCGTTGAGGGCGTTTCTTAGCTTTTTTCTTCTTCTTCTTTGCTTCCTCTTCGGTTGTCTCACCCTGTGTGGTTCGGTTTTTCTTCAGGCGCCGTTTTTTCTTTTTCTTTGATGGAGCTTCTTCTTTATCAGTTTCTTTCGGTTTTCCCTTGCCTTTACCTTTTTTGGGCTTAGTGGGCTCTTCCTTCTGGATTTTAATTGTACCTAATACCTTTGTACCGCGAAGCTTTTCCGTATTGGCGCGGATGACTGAATCATCCTCTTCTTCTTCCTCATCGTACTCTTCTTCAAAATCTTCCTCATCATCTTCTTCAGAGGAAACCGGTATTTCCTTTTCTTTTGGCTCCTCTTCGGGTTCAGGTTTTTCTTCCTTTTTCTCCGGTTTCTTTTCAGCAGCCGGCTTTTTCAGAGCTTCTTTTTCTTTCTTTTTCTCCTCAGATTGAGGCTCAACGATTTCCGGTTCCGTCTCTTCTTCCTCGACAGGCTCTAATTCTTCTTCCTGAACTTCAGGTTCGGCTTCTTCTTTCTTCGTTTTTTCAGACGACTCATGTACAGCGGGCTCTTCTGTTTTGCCCTTCTTTTTCTCTTCTTTTTCGTCGACCGGTTCAATAGGAAGTTCCTCTTCTTCCGAGGTCTCCTCTTCATCGTCTATCGGTTCAATGAAATTTTCTATACTAATCGATTCAAATCGGTTTTGGCGCAGTGCATTGCGTCGTTCCTGATACTCTTCACGTGCTACCACATGCTCCTGACTGCGGACCTTGTCCGTACCAAAAGTATCCTCCAGAGCCTTGTACATCTCCGGAGTTATGGTCGAGTTAGGCCTCGAATCGATCGTATACCCTTTTTCAGAGAGTGTCTCTGCGATCGACTGGTAGGACACATTAAATTCCTTAGCAACTCTGAAGAGTTTGTATTGTTTTCCGCCTCGCGCCATATCAGTTTTTAGTTCTTTCTTTCAATTATGTCCGAAGTTCGCATCAGACGGTTGAACCGCTATCCCGGCCGTAAACCGGTGCCTAGGATTCTTCCTCCTCAAACTCTTCGGAAATGGTGTCTATGATCCTTACGGCTTGTTCCAAACTGATGTTTCCATCGGTTCTGCGAACCAGTTCTTCCGGATCCAATTCCAGAACAGCTCTTGCCGTGTCACAACCAATATCATAGAGCGTTTGTACTACATCATGTCCAAAATCAACTTCAAATTCAAAAATATCAATGTCATCTTCTTCATCAATCTCACGGTATACGTCGATCTCACATTCAGTGAGTCTTGAGGCGAGTTTAATATTGACTCCCCCCCGGCCAATGGCCTTGGATACCTGGTCAGCAGGCACTACTACCTTGGCATAGGTCTGATCCTTATCGAGATCGACAGAAAGTACATCGGCAGGCTGGAGGGCCCGTTTTATGAACTCATACTTATTCTCTGTATATGGGATGACATCGATATTCTCATTACATAACTCACGCACAATGGAATGAATTCGAACACCTTTCATTCCAACACATGCGCCAACCGGATCCACGCGCTCGTCATGCGAAATAACGCCAACCTTTGAACGATCCCCCGGTTCCCGAACGGCCTTCACAATTTCGATGATACCATCATACACTTCCGGAATCTCGTTTTCAAATAAGCGTTCGAGAAACAGCGGCGAGGTCCGTGAAATCAAAATAGTCGGGTTCCCGTTTTCCCGTTTCACCTCGGTAACAACGGCGCGGATGGTATCACCTTTCCGGAAATGATCTTTCGGAATTTGTTGTGATTTGGGAAGAATCAATTCCACCCCGTTGTGATTCACAAGAATATCATTACGACGAACCTGATAGACATCACCTAAGATGATCTCACCAACCCGGTCGGTGTAATCTTCGAATATGTTTTCCTTCTCAATTTCGCGAATACGCTGAGCAAGCGTTTGTTCTGCCATCTTCACGAGACGGCGACCAAAGTCATTCAGGTGAATTTCCTGGGCGAACTCATCATATAATTCGAGCTCGGGATCAAATTTGTGCGCCTCTGAAATAGGAATCTCCGTAACCGGATCCGAAAACTCCTCGTCGGGTACAACCTCACGAATGTGCAGCATCTGGATCTCCCCACGATCCGGATTCAGAATAACATCAAAAGAATCATCGACTTCTTCACCATATTTTTTTCGGATCATCGACCGAAACACATCTTCCAATATCGACAGGAGTAAATTTCTGTCGATTCCCTTCTCCTTCGCAATCTCTGCGAAGGATTGTATGATTAATTTCGAAGCTTCTCCTTGCATAATTTCCCTTTAATTACCAGGCTGCCAATATCTTTGTTTCCAATATGTTCCCGTAATCAACGGACTCCGTCGAACCGTCTTTTTTCTGAATGATGAGCCGGTCTTCTTCGAATCTTTTGATTATGCCCTCGATTCGCTGTTCATCACCTGCTTTACTAAAGCGAACGGCTGCATTTCGTCCTACATTTTTTAGGTACTGCCGGCGATCCACCAAAGGTCGATCCAATCCTGGGGACGAGATGTTTAAACGATATGAACCATCAATAACATTATGTGCATCAAATAGTAAGCTCAATTCTTCACTGATTTTTGCACATTCGTCCAGGTTTACTCCACCTTCTACCGAATCAATGTATATCCACACCGTACGACTGCCTTTCTGGCCCTTTGCTTGTACATCAACTACAAACAGTGGCCGGCCTTCAAGTACGGTTTCAGCAAGTTCTCTAATTCGGTCGTTTAGGTTATCGAGCACAGTCAAATAACAGTTCCTATGAATAAAAAAAGTGAGACCCATAGCAGGCTCACTTCAGCACAGCAAAGATAGCCTAATTTCAAAAGAATTCCAATCCTAAAACTCTTCTCTGAAACTGACGGTTTTCTACTCAATATTCAGATATTAAGCGGCGATCATTCACGTGAAAGTGACTCATTAACGTTTTACTTTCTACCAGATTGTACGATTTAACAGGCATTTTCAGACGGAGTTTTCTATTATTCCTGATCTTTTCAGTTACGACAATAAATTTTTAACCCCATGAAGTTCAGCTTTCTTGTTCTGGCATCATTCCTGTTCAATATCCCGTTTGGAATGGCACAAGTGTCTTCCACCACACCCCAGGGCATTCTGCATATCGTTAAAGAGCATCAGAAAGAGATGCAGTCGTCGGAAGTCAGCGGGTATCCGGTACATTCATCCGGCCCCGTTGTTGTGGGAGGACGCGTCACCGATATCGCTGTCAATCCGAAAAATCATTATGAATTTTACGTAGCCTACGCATCCGGCGGGGTCTTCCGAACCACCAACAATGGCCAGTCATTTAAGCCTGTTTTCGACAATGAAGGAAGCCTGACCATCGGTGATATCGCTATATCGAAAGCTGATCCGAACATTATATGGGTTGGAACAGGCGAAAATAACAGCAGCCGATCCAGTTACCCGGGCGTCGGCATCTACAAATCCGCTGATGCCGGCAGCACCTGGACATACGAAGGGTTGCCCGGCACTCAGCATATCGGACGCATCATCACCCATCCAACCAACCCGGATATTGCGTGGGTTGCCAGTATTGGAGCCTTATATTCACATAATCCGGCCCGCGGTGTATATAAAACGACCGATGGTGGGAAAACATGGAAAAAAACTCTCTTCATTAATGACAGTACGGGTGTGATCGATTTGGCAATCAATCCAAAGAATCCGGATGAATTGTGGGCTGCAACCTGGCAACGATCCAGACATGCCTGGAATTTTATCGGCTCAGGTGCGGGATCTGCCATCTACATATCGACTGATGGAGGTGATACCTGGAAAAAATCAGTGGGCGGTTTTCCATCAGGAGAAAATGTCGGGAGGATAGGATTAGCTGTGAGCCAGAGCAGCCCCAACATCATTTATGCTGTTCTTGACAATCAGAAAAAGCAAAAATCTGCAAAAGGAAAGACGGAAAAGAAATCAAAACAAAAGAAAAAGGGTCTGACCGAAGAATCATTTAAGAGTATGAACAGGAAAGAGTTCCTGGCACTCAGTGATTCATCGTTGAATACTTTCCTGCGAAACAACGGATTTCCCGATCGATACAATGCCCGTATCGTAAAAAAGCAGGTAGAATCCGGAAAATACGAACCGAAAGCGTTATATGATTATCACCATAACAGCGCGGATGAGGACCTGATAAACGCCGGTGTCATCGGTGCCCAGGTCTACCGGTCAGACGACTACGGGAAGCACTGGAAGAAGATGAATGAGCATCATCTCGGCGGATTATACTATACCTATGGATACTACTTCGGCCAGATCCGCGTCAATCCCGAGAATCCTGATGACATATATATTTTAGGCGTTCCGATTCTCAAATCAAATGATAGCGGACGAACATTCAAGCTGGCTGCCAATGAGGATGTTCACAGTGATTTCCATGCCCTTTGGATCGATCCGAGTGATTCATTGCATCTTATTGTCGGGTGCGATGGCGGGGTTTACACCAGTTATGACGCCGGTTCGCACTGGACGCACCTGAATAACACAGCTGTCGCACAGTTCTACAGCATTAACGTTGATAATGAAAAACCGTTCAATTTATATGGCGGGATGCAGGATAATGGCGTTTTTTACGGTCCCTGGAATACAACTCCGGATAAATCGCCTCACTGGAAACGGCTTCTTGGTGGTGATGGCATGCATGTAGCTGTTAATCGTCTTGATGATAATACAGTGTATGCCGGGTTCCAGTTCGGGAACTACTACCGGATCAACAGGAAAGACAAAAAGTATACAAATATCAAACCGCTTCATGACATTGGAGAGCCGCCGTACCGGTTTAACTGGAATACACCTGTTGTTGTAAGTCCCCATAATCCGGACGTGGTCTACATGGGTACCCAAAAACTGCTTCGGAGTGTGGACCGTGGCAACCATTTTGAAGAAATCAGTGGTGATTTAACAACCAATCGTCAGCCACAAGGCAATGTCCCATATTCGACAATCACAACCATAGCTGAATCGCCTCTGAAATTCGGATTGCTCTGGGTTGGTACCGATGATGGCAACGTATGGGTGACCAAAGACGGTGGAGGGAACTGGCAAAACGTTTCCGGTCACTTTCCTGCTCCGAACGGTGAGAGGCTGTGGGTCACCAAAGTGACAACTTCACCTTTTGACACAAGTGCTGCCTTTGTTTCACTCTCCGGTTACACTTACGATCTGTTTCACAGTTACGTTTATGAGACTACCGATTATGGCAAGAAATGGGCATCAATCAGCGGTGATATGCCTGAGGAGAATGTAAATGTGATACTTCAGGATCCGGTCAATCCGCATCTCTTGTTTGCAGGAACGGACGGGGGGGCCTATATGAGTTTGAATGACGGACAAAACTGGCAGGTCTTTACATCAAAATTCCCCAATGTTCCGGTTCACGATATGGTTGTCCAGCAACGTGATTCCATGCTTGCCATAGGTACGCATGGCCGCAGCGCATGGGTTGTTAATATTGCCCCGTTCGAAGAAATGACTCCGGAAAAACTAACACGTTATATTGTAGCCTTTAAGCCCGAAAACGTTGTCTACAACAAGCAGTGGGGGAAAAAGGAATATTCATACCTGAAGGCACCCGAACCAAGCGTGCGATTCGAATATTATATAGGAAAAGTTGATCCCGGGGTAAAAAATATACAAGTGGAAATACGGGATTCGACAGGTCATACGTTGCAGACCCTGCAACAACCGGTACGGGTTGGATTTCATTCGATTACATGGGATTTAAAGATTAATAAGAAATATGCTAACGATAAAACGTATCCCTATGCTGAATCGGGAAGCTATCCTGTGTATTTTATCAACGGTAAGGAAAAGTCTGAAACGGTTTTAAGAATTATTAACCCAACAAATGATCATGAATCAGAAGATATTCCCGGGGAAGAAGATTAGACTGAACAGCATACTACTGTTAGTGGCTCTCATATGCTTCTCTGCTGTGTCTGCGTGTAAAAGTTCTGGCAACAAAAAGAGCAGCTCATCTACTGACCAGGGACCTGTGTTTAACTACTCCCACCCGCTCTCGTTTATCAGCGATCAGGACAGTATAATCGCAAAAGTTAAAGTGGCCGTCGCAGATACACCCGAGAAAAGGGATGCCGGATTGATGAACGTAAAAGATTTACCGGAATACGATGGCATGCTTTTTATCTTCAAGAAACCTCAGCCTCTCAGCTTCTGGATGGCTAACACTCCTTTGCCGCTGGATATTATTTTTATTGATAAAGACTATAAAATCATTAGGATATATCATTCAACCACCCCCTATTCAAAAAATGAATTGAGCTCGGGATCACCTGCACAGTACGTAGTGGAGTTAAATGGGGGTTACTGCATCAACCATGATGTAACAGAGGGCATGAAGGTGAAGTTTTAGAAACAGGCACCCAACCGGATGCCGGCCTGACTTTTTTGCGATTATAAAATCACCCTTTATTGTTTGAAGTGATCACCACAACGAGTGTTTAACAAGAAAATCGTGGTGTAAATGACAGGAGTTGCATTAATTCCTGTTAATGATGTCCACTTTAATGAATCCAGTAGTTTTAAAAACTACAAAAAAAGGCCGTTCACGGATCAAGTCATGAACGGCCTTTTGTCATTTATTAAGTTATTACCATTTCAATTGCTGGTCTCCACTATTCATGTCTCTAAGCTTCTGCTGCAGAACATCATGGGTACTCTTAATCTCTTCTCTCAAACGCTGAGGAATGCTCGGATCAATTTGAGCTTTAATGATAATGACAAGCTCTCTTACTTTGACATCGTGAGATTCGTACCCAAACAGATAGCGTAAACCAAAGAACCATGGAGGAAGATCCTTCAGAATTGGAATCCCCTTACGCACATTATTGGTTTCCCTGTGATACAGACCGGCAATGACTGTCGACTCACCATTTACCAGCATGATATCCGAGGTGGCCTGCTGCTTGTTGACAATTGTACTAACGGGGTCAGGCTGAGCCGTCGATCGCTGGGCATTGATTTCCATATAGATGAATGTGGTGTCATGTATGTCAATAATATGAGGTACCACTTTCAAAATCGTACCGACGCTGAAAAATTTATCCGTGACGTTACCGGCGAAGTCTCTTTGCTTAATAGAGAAATCCTGACCAACCTGGATCCTCCCTTCCATACCGTCCATTACCTTGATATTTGGCTGGGCAAGTATCTCACCAAGATTATTTGCCTCGAAGGTACTCAACAAAGTGTTAACGCTTATCTGAGTTTTCCCCAGTTTGCTAAGTGTTACTTCTCCGTTAAACATACTTTGAGTAACCTGATCGGCACCCTTAAAGCTGACGTCGACTTTACCATTAGCAAGTGTCGACCAGTCAACACCAATTTCCCGTAATGTTTCTCTATTACCTTCAAAAAAGGTTGCAGAAATACGAACTTCCCGTGTTTTCAGGTTGATTTTCGGTCCATTATTCTCATCGGTTTTATCGGTGGTTTTAATCTGCGGCGGCTGACTGATCTCATAGTATTTGGGATGCTCTTCAAGCTTGAGCCCTTTAAGCCGTACTAAATAATCTAAAGCATCTCTCCAGTCCATATTGGGTAGACTGACACCAATGGTCCCTTTGATACCGCTGTGATCATAAATGAAACGGTTTTCAAATCGCTGAGCAAAGGTATTGAGGACATCAATGGCCTGGCCAAAGGTCATATCTTTACTCAACGTAATCATGGCATCCGGGTTGGTGTACTGCCGGAATGGTTTTACTTGGCTGCTCTGTTGGGCACTGGCGGGCAGGACACTACCAAGCCATACTGTCAGTGCCAGTAACAGAAGCAAATGGGGGGTGCGCTTCGGATTCATGATATTAATCTACCTTGAGTGTGACGGTGTCAGATATACCGCCTTTATCTAAGTGAAAGACTGCTGTTTTATGTTTGACATCAATATGATCCAGGTAGCCCAAATAGACTTTATCACCTGTGGACAGGTTATGTATTTTACCATTTGAATCACTGATGAATATTCTGTCCGTACTAACGCCTATGAGTTTACACGATTCAATATTTAGTAAATCGCCATTATTTGGTGGCAATGGCCTGATGAGAGGATAAAAAGGATTATCCGTAACACTGCCCTGCTTAAGTTTAATATCCTTTCCGTAGGTGGTATCGTAGGTCTCCGGAGCGTAATAGCTATTTAGGTCAAAGGTATAGACCACGTCACTTGGATTATCCGGTTTATTGGAGGGGTTGATAACCACATTCTTGACCTTGGCAATCGAACGGCTGTATTCAATCGTTTTGATTAGATTATACAACGAACGATAGTTTCCTTTGCCTCCGACCGTGGTCTGCACAATGCCATACCCCGCCTTATTACTCACGGTATCGAGATATGTAAAATTAATATCAGTATAAGCTCTGCCCACACTGGCGTGATCCAGATAACGGTATACTCTGTCAGCGTCGATACGGCCGGGCAGGGCCTTACTGAAATGCGCCATCGCATATTTCAGTTTATCATATTTAGATACCAGATTATCATAAGTATCCGCTACGGCGCGCTTTTGTTGCAGTTCTTTGGTCTTATTCTGCAGGCTGCCGTTAAGCGTGGCAATTTGTTTGTCCTGTACAAAATGAGTGTAGGCCCAACCGCCTAAACTCATAGCTACAAATACAAACAAGAGAATTAATGTGTTGCGAAGACCGTACGTCATGGCTAATTCAATATGTAATGGGGTTTCCTGAATAGTGGGTCCACCTGCTTTTGTGGTTTTATTATTACTTGAGAATAAACCATCACCACTGCTTCCAGGCGGATAAAATTCGTCTCCGTCCTTAACTGTAGTATCGGGCGGAAATGCAAAAGCTGAAATTTTTTGAGCTACTTTAGGAGAGTAAGCCGCGGTGTCTTTCAGCGCCTCTTTAACAATAATAGTGAATGAATATGCGCGAAGATCGCGGATATTTTTAATGCTGACATTCTGAAGAACGGCTTTGCCAAACAAATCGGCCATTCTTGGTATTCGATTCCGATACAGAGAATACCCTTGCAGCATCACCCCTTCCTTTACCGAACTCATGGAAGTAAGCCAGATGCTGTTGATGTTTCTCATCCCTTGGTTCAAAGCCAACAATACACTCGACCATTTATGTGTGCCATGGCTCAGATTCCGTATCAATTCAAATTTTTTGAAATCGGAATCGTATTCCCCGCTGATCTTGTGCGCTTCGTTTACAACTGGCTGAATATCAGTGATCAGCTTCTCCGTCCTGGTAATCTGACCCTGCAGATTATTGATTTTATCCCGATTCTTCTGGAAAAAATGATTGAATATAATGGGTGTCAGTGCTATAAGTGCCAAGAGCATTATACCATGCCAGTCGAGTTTAAATACCTTCTGACGATCTACAACTGAATCAGGCAGGAAAGAGTAGTTACCATATTCATTCTTGTATTTACCCGTTGCCGCTATCGCGGTCGCAATCGCAGACGTGTAGGCCCCGGAATTACTCTCCATGCGTTCATTCATCATGAGTAATTCAGGTTTCCACTGAAATGATTCAACTTCAATACCAGGGAAATTTTTCCTGAAGAATTCTATCGGATGATCACCTAATACATTATCAGCAATGATGAGGCGTTCCAGGCTGGGCAGTTTGCCATTATCGAGCTGGTATAAAATCTTACTGAAAATAGTTGATAATAGATGAGAAGAACGTGTCCCTTCATGAATGAGAGGGCTCACCGACCAGATAGTATTACCTTTTAAAAAGACCAGTCTGGTAGAATTCTGTCCCATCTGTACGATTCCGGTGATCTCATCTTCACCTAATTCGTAGTTGGCACGAATCATCCCGATAACAGAGATCTCTTCCGGTAAAATCTCCTCAATAAAAACAGAGCCATGATATAACTCGCGGCCCTGATCCACTAGTTCAAGAAGCGCAGGCTTTTTTTCATTGGAGGCCACAATCATGGCACCGTCTTCACGGATCTCGGAAACGAACCGATCCTCAATATCAATATCAATATCCCCGTAGATACTCTTCAGACGATCAAGGATAATTTCGTTGCGCTCTTTTTTCTTTATTTCCGAGTAATTCAAATTGTTGAGGACCTCAAAAATAGTGGCCCCCTTCGAGATCGATAATCCAAGCATCACCTTTTTATTATCGATGCTCTCTAACAGGTTGTGCATCAAAACCTGATTGCTGTTGACCGAATCCTCATCCACATTGTCCACCATGGCCAGGAGATCGGAGTCAGCGGTGGCTGTCATGGTTTCAGTGCCATCTGATTCAGAAGGCTTGGCCGCACCGTTTGCTGGTGAGTCCGATATACCGAATACCGATTCAGTGTCCAGTCCTTTATAATTATCCCTTGGCTTGTCGGACTCGGTTTTGTTTCCCGCTCCTTCGACGAGAGATATGCGATCAAGCTGCAGCAGCTCCAACCCGTTTTTCCCGTCATGCAGACGAGCTATTCGGAGGATGTCACCATCGAGTGCAAGACCAGTATATTCTCTGTTACCCATTAGATCACCTGCAAAAAGTTAGTTCATGTAGCTGATTAGTTCACTAATCCGTTTCTTGTTGTTTGCATAGTTGATAGCATTCTCCCTGGTAATTTTCCCTTCCTCATATAGTCTTTTCAGATCTTGCTCCATGGTATGCATTCCGTATGCAGAACCCTCCATAAGCATCTGGTAAATTTCACCAACATTATTATTTCGGATTGCTGCCTTTACTGACGGGGTGGTCATTAATACTTCTTTGGTCAGCACTCGCTTCCCATCGATACTTGGAACCAGTTTTTGACTTATTACACACGTCAGAACATCAGCAAGACGCGTACGCACGCGGTTCTGTTCGTTAACAGGAACTTCACCAATGATACGGTCGATACTTTCCATGGCCGACGAGGTGTGCAGGGTACTGAATGTCTTGTGGCCTGAGTCTGTAATCTCGAGAGCCGTCATGATCGTCTCGGGATCCCTGAGTTCACCAATCATGATAATATCCGGGTCTTGGCGAAGAGCCTGAATAGCACCGTTTTTGAACGATGTGACATCCCTGCCTACCTCCCGGTGACGGACAATCGACCGAACAGGTTTATGGATCAACTCAACAGGGGATGCAATAATGATAATATGAGAATCGAGCGTCCGGTTGTTCGCATCAATAATAGAGTCAAGGGTCGATGATTTACCAGAACCTGTGATCCCGGTTACAAGTGTCATGCCGTATTTGAGATATTTCAAACTGAGTGACTTTGCAACTTCGGTGTGTAATCCAAGATTCGTAAATGGCCGGATAGTGTTATCTATTCGACGCATGTTCAACCCTAAGTGTGCAAGATCAAAGTACATATCGGCACGAAAACGCTGGGGATTCGTCTCGTCTTCACGAATCATGTATGAAAAGTCCAGATTGCGATTTTCTAACAGATACTTGCGCTGCTGCGGCATCAATACGTTGTGGAGTAGAAAATCTGTCTCGATAATGGAATATTCTACATCATTCTCAACAGGACTCTTATCGCCATGAACACGGTACCAGACACGCCCTCCACAGCCGGGGCCTCCCAAATCGATATCGGATGCCTCCGGTCTTTCCATTCCATCCAGATAGAAGTCCAGAATGGCTCTCATCTGCAAACGAACATCTTCCGTTGCGTTCTCGATGATCTCCCCTATTTTCTCATGACGTTCTATACCCGTAACGGTACGGGGTAATTGCTGTTTGAGCGGGAGTACAAGATCCGCCAGTTTTTTGATATCTACCGTTGCTTCCATAATGCTGTTTATCGAATGGGATTGAACAAATATTAAGATCCTCTAACGTAAGAGATGAAAAAAAAATCCCTGATTACCATCTAGTAAACTGGGATATAAAGAGATAAGGGAATCAGGATATACTTACACTTCTGGGAGAGACTCTCCTACTCCTGTATATCCTGATCCTACATTTTCTAATACTCTTTCCAGGCTATTATCTGGAAGTTATCCTGCAGTGGGAAAAAAGGCGGCCATTTAGTAAGCAGACGTTGATCGTAGTCGTACTGTTTACTATAACCCGAGTTAAGCCGGGTTCCTCCGGTCGTTTTTATAAATGTTCCTACCGGTCCACGTTTTCCCTGAATAACTCCACCATAAATATGAAGAATGCCTCGTGATGTGCCGCTGTAGTAATCGTTGACACGCATCTGATCAAGGGCCATGATGCTGGCATCAATCGTAAGATTCTGACTGTCATGCTTTGTTTGTGCACCATCCTGAATCACAACGTCATGTTCAGCCACAATGCCCAGCATATCATTCGAATTGGGATCTGTCGCAGGATCATTTGCATATGTAATGTCGCCGGTAATATTCACATCCCTTTCGGCATGAAGCGTTAATCGCCCTTTTAAGGTACCTTCGACGTCCATATTCCCTCTCGTGGATATTACGCCATTGTAGTTTGACAGATTATAGGTTTGTGGACTTCCCCAGGTGTTGACCCATCCTGCATGCCAGTTAAACGTACGCTGCAGTTCACTGATTTGGGCGGTACCGTTGGATTTCAGTTCAACCTTTATATCATTATTAAATCTAAGGCCTCCTGAAATAGCATTGGATTTAATTTGATCCAGATTTTGAGGCAATGATATCGGGTTACTGTCGAAGTTGTATCCGCCTTCAAATTTCGGGGTCGCCTGACCGACCCATTTATTGGGACTTGTTACCTCTGCTTTGAAAACAGGTTCGCCCCACATGTGAAAGACCCCATTGGTGTGCGCCGGACCATTAATTGTATCCTGGGATACAAAATAAATTTCTGGTTCCTGATTTGTAAAATAGGCAAATCTTGAAAAGGCCGTGCGTTTTAGTTTTACATTTATTGTTGATGCAAAATTATTATAATTGCCCTTGGCTACGAAGCTCAATTCGTAAGGATCTAACGACGTATCCTGAGCTGGTGTCTGCACAACTAGCGAACCAACACCTCCCAGAATGCTATCATTTTGGAATCCATCCCGCCAGCCGATATCCTGATTCAGATCATGCAAACCAATGCTGATCATACTGGAAGCAATATTCCGGGACTGACTCCGGGAAGCGTAACTGCTGCTTCTGTCAAACATTAATAGCTGACGGCTCGACATCGAGGTCTGGTCAATACCCAGGATGAAAACCATCCCGAATACGAGGAATAACATTGCCCTTCCCATGCTGTATCCTTTTTAAATTGATTTTTATATGATTACAACTGAAGATTTGCCGGCGTAAACAATTTTTGCCAGCTCGACTTCTCGTAATAACCACTATATTTTTCCGGTGACTCTGCGATAATTTGTATCCGTATATTCTTGATTTGATCTAACTGAGTCGGACTATCGGTCTCCGTGCCATTGGAGAGGATATACGAAAATTTGAATGAGGTAATACAAGCGTGCAATGTCGTTTGCACTCCATTCACAATCCGGTACAGAGGATGATCATCGGGATTGTCAGTAACCTGATCCGCTATGGATGTGTCATAATCCCACCGGACAACGTCCGATTTCCCGTCGTTGTTTATATCAGTCTTGAATGTAATACTGTGTTCGGTGGCCTCCGTAATTGCACTATCGGCAACACCGTAGCCAAGATTTTGCATATCGAGTGTCATAACCTGGCTGATATTGTCGATGTTTTGCTTACTCATGAAATCATAGGTCGTATCGCCGCTCTCCTGCATAACACGGTTATTAAGTGCCAGGATTGAAAGAAGCAGCAATCCACCGATAATAAAACTCGAAATCGTACTAAAGCTCATTGCAATAACCTTATCTTTTAAAATTGCACCTTGTCGTTACCGTGCCTTTATATAGCTCAATTGAATTGGGTAGTTCAAAAACTTGTTTTGAACCGTTACAGTCAATTTTCGATAGTCAGTCGTCCCGTGAGTTTTATTCCCGTTGGTACTTGTAGGGTCTATATATACAACATCGGCGGAAATGTCATACACACCACTTTCGGTAGAATCAACTGCGGAATATCCTTCATACTGAGTCATTTCGTCGAATGACTTCCAACGGGCCTGATCTATGATATCCTGTGCAAGAGCAATTCCGTTGTATTCGATTTCACTCGTCGTTTTACTCTTCTGATTGTTGAAGAGGAATCCGTTTATGTTCAGTAGCAGAATCGAGAACAAGACGACTGCACCGAGAACCATAAATAAATCGGATCTTCCAGACATGTCAATATCTCCCGTTCTTTTTACAGCAATCGTCATACCTGCCGATTGCCGTCACTGATTACTGTTAACTAATCTTCGAGGGTAATCGCAGCGACCTCATCAATCGTAGTGATTCCTTCCTTGATTCTTTCCCGGCCGGATGAACGCAATGTCAGCATATTATTATGATGGATCGCCAGATGCCGAATATGCTCTTCATCTATATTATTTCCAGCCTTCATGATTGCTTCTCTTATTTCCTTCCCGAAGTAAAGAGCTTCCATAATCGCGATACGGCCTTTGTAGCCGCCATGACAATGATCACATCCCACGGCCTGATAGAATGTCGTTTCTTCTATCTCCTGATCGCTAAAACCCATTTTTTTAAGTGCCTCAATGGGTGGTTTTACCGGTTGTTTGCATTTTTCGCACAACGTTCGAACAAGTCGCTGCGCCATCACCAGATTTATCGCGTTTGCTATCAGAAATGGTTCAATCCCCATGCTATACAGACGAGAAATAGCACTCGGTGCATCATTTGTATGAAGTGTCGAAAATGTAAGGTGACCAGTATTTGCCAGTTTGATCGCAATCTCAGCCGTCTTAAGATCCCGAATCTCACCAACCAGTACGATATCGGGGTCGTGTCGCAGGATACCTCTCATTGATTGATCGAACGTCATATGCTGACCAATCTTAAGTTGTCGTGCTCCTTTTATCAGGTACTCAACAGGTTCTTCGACCGTAAGAATATTCCGGGATGGATCAATTACCGAATATAAGGCTGCGATCAGAGTTGTCGACTTACCACTCCCTGTCGGGCCCGTGATGATTACGATGCCTGATGGTTTGGTGATAGCTCTGACAAAATCCTGGTAGGCATTTTTTTGAAGTCCCAGCTTATTCAGATCGGTGATAACTTTACGGTCATCCAGTACCCGAATGACGATAGACTCAAATTTCCGGTCAAATTCTTCTCCAACAAGAGGCATAATGGACACCCGATAGCGGATGCTGATGCCATCAATTTTTCGCTGGATAAAACCGTCCTGCGAAGTATCCCTTTCAAACCGGTCGACATTCCGTGTTTTATCTTTAACAACAGATGAGATAGCCTCCGGTTTTACATTCTCTTGCCTGTGCCAGAGCTGCAGCTTACCATCAATCCGAAACATGATGTCAGTACGTCTGGGGCCGGCCGGTAAGATGTGAACGTCACTGGCCCCTTTCCGAACAGCTTCCATCAGCATGCCTTCAATTAATGAATTAAGCATGCTTTGGTTTATCTCGGCATCAAGTTCTGACTCGTTCAGGGATTCATTTTCCTCTTCAAGGATATCGGTTTGTTCAAACTCGATTTCATCAAGAAGATCCAGGTACTCGTTTTTTTGTTCAAAAACACGATGATTGATTTCCTGAATTAGTTCCAGGCGACAATAGGCAATTTCAAAGTGTTTATAAGGGAGTTGAGAAGCCAACTCAGGCAAACTCGGTTCCGTCGGATCCGATGCTGCTATTACCAGAGTATTATTTTGCGACAAGTACGGGATAGCTTTTATCTCCCGCATGCTTTGAATAATTTCTTTTGGCAGTTTGTCAGTCAGCCTTTTGACGCGTTCGATTATCTGATCCGGAAGAGGTGTTTTGTCAAACGTGATTTCGGGAAAAGCAAATACGTCGGCAATGGCTTTCATAACCTGGTGCCGGTCAAGATTCAGCTCAGAATGCAGGATCTGCCCAAGACGCCGTGGTGATCGATCCGCGTCTTTCTCCTGTATCTTAAGAGCATGCATCAACTGCTCACGGGTCACCACCCCTCTTTCTAAAAGGGTATCTCCAATATGCCGTCTGGTATCAACTTTTGCCATTTCTAAGCCTTTGAACCTTCAAATAGTATCTCGGTTAAGCGTCGGTTCGATCCCATTACATATTGTTTATGTGGGGTTGGACAATAGCCAACTCTGAGGAAACAATTGTGATCGCAATCAGTGCAGTCATTATAAACAGGTTTATTCCCAGGTTTATTAATTCCACGGTCGTTTCCATTTTGTATGTCGTCTGAATCTCATAGTACTCAGCCAGTTGCTTGGCATTATTCCGTAAAGCACCGGATTCGGCACCCAAACGGAAACGGCTCAGAGCTGTTTGGGTGAAAACCCTGGAGTGCTCCAGAGCCTCAACCAGTCCCGTTCCATCCTGAAGCATCTCTTTGATCGTGATCTCTTTTATCTGTTTCTCCATATATCTGTTCCGGCATGCTTCCGAGGCCACTCGGATAACATCTATATTCTCACCGGATCCGCTGTAGAGGGTATAAAAGACACGTGCAAATATTTCAATACTGGTTTTATGAAGGAGATCACCGATAACCGGTATCCGAATAATATTGCGATCCAGCCATAACCTTCCCTTTTCCGTTCTTACAAAAAGAATAAACGTGACTATGGGAACGACAAAACTTGCGGTAATAATAAGCCAATTGGCCTGAAGCCAGTGGCTGAACTGAAGCGTTGCCGCTGTCATCGGCGGGACTGTAATGTGCATCTTGACGAATTCTTCCGCCGTCTTTGGGAAAATATATCCCACATAAAAAAGAATTACACCTATAACAGCCACTACAGTGATAGCAGGCATCATCAATGCCTTCTTGAGATTCTTTTTAAAAGCAGCATCTCTTTCCAGAAATTTGGCGGCACTCTCAAAAACCAGCGACATATTACCACTAGTTGACGCCACACTTAACATATATGCTGCAAATTTTCCAAAAACAGATTCATGCTTCCCATATACTTCGAAGCCTTCTTTCCCCTCTTTCAGATCCTTTTGAATCTGTCTGATCGTCTCTTTTAATTTCTTATTGGCAGTATCCTCATAAAGAAGAGTAAGAATTTCGTCGTATGATAATTTTTGCTTTAACAGATCTGCGGAAAGGCGAATAAATGTCACGATCTCAGTATAGGGTACACCACCGGTAAAATTTAAAAGTGGTTTCTGTACCCCAACGACCTTATACCCTAGTTTTTGGAGGGCTCGCTCAACATCTTCTTTATTGTATGCTTCCTGTTCTCCGGAAATGACCCCTTTCCCATCCCTCTTGATTTTGTAAGTAAAGCGTTGCTTCTCCTCAAGGGTTTTAATCTGCAAGTTGCGAAGCTCTACCAACTTTTGAAGCTTTTTCTTCGCTGCCTTTTTATTGACCGCTTCGAACTCCCCCTGGGCCATTTTCCCATGTGAAGTGAATCCCTTGAATCGAAATTGTGGCATAGCTGTGTCACATAAGTGGAAATATTCAGTTTAATCAGCTTGTCGTCATACTCTTCTGGAGTTATGATTGGCACCTGGAATCCCAGTTGCCTAACACCGATTTATCACGTCAACATGCGGGGAGTAAAACTCCCAGCATGTATCGACGTAACTATACGGTAAATAATACCGTCTGTAGATTATGATAACTGGTTATTTAAAAGTGATTCTTCCAGCGACAACACCAGCTACGATCGTGGAATCTTGTTCCTGAACCGGTACTGCGGATATAACCAATGAATCATTGGTAGTCTTGTTGTTTACTACCTTGATTGTATAGGTTCCATTGGCATTCTTGACTTCTGTGGGGGAAATTTTCTGAGAATATCCAAATCCCATATTGTCAAAGGTGATATTCTGGAAACTTCCGCCGCCGCCGCCCATCATGGTCGGTTTCATGTACCAGCCCTGAGCTTGCGAACCAATGGTTAGCATATCCTGGCGTACTGCATCTTTATTGGCATTGATTGCACTGGTTCCAAAAACGTTGATTGCGACAACGGTTGCCACCCCAACGATAATGGTTACAAGTATTACGAGTAACAACTGCTGTTGACCCATAGGATACCTCCGTGTAGTTGTTTGTTGTTAGGTTAGAGATTGTTTGGAGTTTGGTTAGAAGGAAACCTTCTTTTACTCAACGACTTCATATCATAAGAGACACGAGGAAGCACTTTGTTACAAATAAGCATACTTATATATATTCTTTTGTTGCCTAAAACTTCTGTACTGATTGTACTTCTCCGCTTGTTCATTGCTGACTATTTTATCTCTATTGATTAGTCGTTGTTCCCCTTGTTGGGTTTAATTATAACCTTTGGACTAAAATTGTTTGTCTGGCTGATTTAATTAGTGCCTCAACATTTCTTTGCTTTAAATCTCTTTATCGCTCGTACATTAGAATTCTTAAATATTTCTCAACGCAACTCTTATCATTTTCAACTCCTGAAAAATTGATAGATGTGATAATCCCTTACTGTGTATAAAATTAGGCAGAGAACACAGCGATTTCAGCCTTATTTCTCTGTGAATATCGTGTCTGCTTTTCACGATGAATCGGGATGTGGTTTTCAGAGAATCACGACTGTAAAATCTCTGGCATGCAGTTGCTCCACTATTTACGGATTGTCATTAAGTTTTAATTCTGATGGCAGTACTTTAACGTGAGCACGAGACAAGTGTCCTCTACAAAAAAGCCCTAACCTCCGGTGTCATTTCGAGCCACTAATAAAGGAAATACCTTAACCCTGGCCGAAATGACATATATTCAAACGGGATCGGAATGACAACAAGGGGTTTTGTTCGTCGGATTTCGTTATATCGAACTCACGTTACTTTACTCTCCGGTATGGCCTACCGCGGGAACTGTTGTTACACTAACAGTGTGCACTCTGAAAGATGGGCAAAAAAAAACCGGTACCGTAGAGTTGTGTGAGATTCCATGTGTGTTAGCTATGAAGTAGGTTCTACTGATTTCACACTTGAGGCGGGCGTTCTACGGTACCCGGTATTGGTTGTGTGTGCGAAAGTATGATAACTAATGACTTGAGAAAAACATTTTCCTTTGTGACCAAACGTTCCTTTTCAGGGTTGTATAGGACTTACATAAGTAATACGAACAAAACCAAGATATGTTACCAATGTAACCTTGATATTAAGAACATAAATACCCGATAACCGTGATTATGACGGCGACCACCTGGCACCTCCATTCCACAGGTTCTCACTCATTATAATGATTTGCTCCCCCACAATTGTATGCATGAGACGCAACCCGTAATTATTTCTAAAATCGTAAGGCGGAAATGCTCATTACAAAGAAATCAGAATCGCTGGAGAAGATCTTTATAGTTTCTGCTCATGGTTAGTTTCTGACCGTCCAAAAGAGTGATCATGTAATCGCCATGAAACCAGGGCTGCAATTCTCTGATCTTCTCGATATTTACAATGACAGATCTGTGGATTCGGAAAAATTGATCGGGATCCAATTTTTCTTCCATATTAGACATTGTTTCCCTAACCATATGATTTTTCTTGTCACAGTGCAACTTGAGATAGTTGCCGGCAGCTTCAATCCAGTCAATTTCGTTGGTCTTCACGAAATAGACTCTGCCATTTGTTTTAATCATTATTCGGTCGAGATAGTTGCTGTTCTTGTCGAGTGTGTTAACAAGTTTGGTCAGACGGGTATCTAACTGGGCCTGAGTTTTATTCTGAAGCTGATTTTTTACGCGTGATACTGCTTTTTTGAATCTCTGCTGGTCAAAGGGCTTGAGCAAATAATCCAGTGCATTGACCTCAAATGCACGCAATGCATACTCATCATAGGCAGTAACAAAAACAATGCAAGGGATGCTCTCATAGGCAATCTGTTTAAGCACTTCAAACCCATTGATTTCCGGCATCTGGATATCGAGAAAAAGCAGGTCCGGCAACTCTTCTTTTAAATAGTCTATGGCCTCCTGCCCGTTTTCACATGCTTTGCTCAAAACCAGATCCTCTTCCTGAGAAATAAGCTTACGCAGACGCTCGCGCGCAAGCGGCTCATCATCTACGATAACAGTCTTAATTTTCTCCATCTACATTCTCCAAAACAGTTTTTCCAACATTTCCTTCCGTTTTCCACGGTATCCTGATCGTCACTTTCAAACCACCCAAATCAGATTGGCCCAATGAGAAACGGTATCGTTCATACTGACAATTAAGCCTTTGCATTACATATTCCAACCCCATACCGTGATGTGAGGAACTGCCGTTTTTCTTTTGTTCAGCATTTATACCGGGGCCGTCATCTTCTACAACTAATTCTAGGTCGTTCTCACATTTACCCGCAGAAATTCTGATTTGCCCCGGTTTGATTCTGCTCGATATCCCGTGCTTCACTGCATTCTCAACAAGAGGTTGCAGGAGAAAAGCCGGAACCTCGGTGTTATTAATTGTTGGTTCAATATCGAAAACAACATTCAGACGATCACTAAATCGTCTTTTTTCAATATTAAGATAAGCCTGGGTCAATTCTACCTCTTCTCTAAGAGTGATTGTATGGTTGGGTTGTGACTCAAACGATCGTTTAACAAGATGTCTCAGGTCCCGTAACATAATGCGGGCACCCGACGGGTCGTAATCGAGCAGAGATGAAATGCCATGGAGCGTATTAAAGAGAAAATGCGGGTGTAATTCCATGCGCAATAACGACAACTGTGCATTTAACAGTTGAGATTTCAAATTGACGGCACGTAATTCCCGTTCGCGGTACTGTTCGTATGTCTTTTTCAGCTCAAAACCCAAAATAATGCTGAGAAAAAGGATAAAATCGATTACGGCATATAACTGCACACCCCTGACCACCGTTTCTCTCAAACTCATCACAAATGAGGTGTCCCCCCCAAAAAACGTGTAACTGATATTATCAAAAAAGATATGAAACGATACCAAAATGATATATACCATCACATATAATATGCCCCTGAGTATCCATTGTTTTTTTAGCAAGGGTACGCTTTTGACCAGCAAAATTATCAGCGGTATATACAGAAACCAGATGGACCAAATAAGAAACGATCTCTCCATCACATGCGAAACATTGACCGGTTCCCTTCTCATCTTCAGGAAAAAGACAACCTCGGTTGAAGCGGAAAAAACAATAATCAACCATCCAATAAGGATGGGAAGTATCCACCAGTAATGCTGTTTTATGTTCTTAAAATTGGCCATCAAACTTGCACGCTGTTAGGAAGTGGTTGATTTTCATCCTCCACGAATTTCGTGTAGTTGATATAAGGGATGGACAACAGAATATAAATTCCCCCTTCTTCTTTGTCAGAATTTATGGTGACCCGGAAATTCTCATTATAATATGTCTGAAGCCCGGAGTTTAATTCATCAAAACTGGTTTCCCGAAACAGTTGTTTGATATTTTCCTTATCCATGTAAAGACCTGGGAACAATACTTTTAACTCCGTTTTATCCCCAAATGTCCGTGCCTGGTAGTAAATCCTGGAAATTTTCCTGAGTTCTTCCTTATGATGCTCAGCCAAATACTCAAAAATCGAAACCATATATAGTCCATATGGAATGGCAGCCTGAGTTGACTCACTGTCGACATCCAGTTGGCATTCAATATTCAGGCCAAACCGTTTATTATATAACTGGACATAGAGATCAATAGCATGAAAATCATCTTCCAGCAGGATCAATCGAATCCCTCTTTGATCGAGCATGAGTCTGAGTAACTCACTGAAATCGGCAATCATCTTATCCGTATCTGCCTCCGAAGCGTACCCCATCTTTTCTTCAATTGCATCGAGGGTTCTCAATACAAACAGGGGTTGAACACGATGCTTAATAGTGTCAAATTTAGCCTGCGTAAGCTCACGTTGTATCCTGGCTTCATATAAGCGTGAATCGTGGTTCTTTCTGTAAAACTCCAATAAATACGCAAGCAAAACCAGACCGGCATATAGTACAAAGCGGGTGTTAAAAAAGAATATGAAGTCGGTTATGATGTAGCCATTAAGAATAGGTTCGCTGAAGAACCAGCGAACTGCCAGACTTTGATTTACGGAATGAACTAAAAAAATCGTCAGTGCCAATATTAAATGGACTGATATATTTTTAATCAGATGGGGACGCTTAAGTCTGAACCTATAAGCGGTCTTGAAAATGAAGGGCGTTGCAACCATCCATGGCCAAATACAGAGCAATTCAAACCCATAGGCCTCAAGCCAATTAATTTGTTCACCCCGCCCGACCATTGTAAAGGTTGTTATCAGCGAATAAAATACAGCTATTAAAGCCCAGATGCCGATAATGCCAGCCACTTGAATGAAATACTGACGCAAGGATGATCGCTTGGGTGACTGCCAGGTTTGAATTAAACGTGCCGCTGTTTGTTTCATCCTTTCTAAAGATAACTACAGAAACCAATCTTTAAAGATGGAAACTAATAGTAAGTATCCTATGATATAGTTTTTCTGTGACAAAGTGGATTATTTAAATGATGAATTGTCTGAAATATCATTGCTATAAATTTGGCTATTATCCGTCGGAATAATCATGGATCCCCTCGCCCATACCCCATTCCTTTATTCAGGTTAAGCTGTTCAGCATCCACATTATAACATCAGACTCCGTCTGGTCACAAAACAGACACATCACGGTCCGGTGAAGCGTAAGAGAACCAGTAGGGAAAATCAAATAACCTATTGCGGGTATTTGACTTGTGGATGCCTACATCAGCAGGCATGTGAATATAAACCGATTGAAATCGGGATTAGTAAAAGTTCTATGCACAACACATTAAATATGAGATCATTATGAAATCCAATATCTATGCGCCAAGAAATTTTCTCAAGGCTGCGTTATTTTCTTTAATAACAGCAGTAGTTATGATGTCGGTTAAAACCGGTAAAACTGAAGCACAATCGGTATACTTGACCGATAATCAGAATTCAGGTGCCGGCAAAGCTGTGGCTGCCGCCTCAAAATCGGTTAATGATGAAAAATGGAAAAAACCGACTGTTCCTGTGGAAGAAACGGTCGATCAGTTAATCGATGACCCTATAACAGATCTGGATGCTTATTTGCCTGTCGATTCATCTCTGTACATCCCATCAGAGAATATCACTATAAATAAAGATCCAAAGTGGCTGGAGCGAAAGGTCACATTTTATAACGGGAAACGCCATTTTATCGAATCTATAGACTATCCCCAATCGGCAATCAATAACAAAGTAGAAGGTGTCGTTAAGGTATTCTTCGTTGTGGAGCCGGATGGAAAAGCTTCTGGAATCAGGATTGTGCAGTCGCTGAATTATGATTGTGACCAGGCTGTAATCAGAGCCGTGCATAATGCAACATTCAAGCCTGGAATAGCTAATGGAAAGGCTGTACGTGTACATTGTATACTCCCGGTTTACTTTGGCCTTGGGAAATAACCTCCATGGCTTCAATATCTATCAAGAGATGTCCCGGTCGCAGCTAACTGCCAATTGCAAAACATCCCCCGGCATAGCCTGGGGATGTTTGATTAATTGCCTTAAATGGATCTTCCATAGAATTTACACCGGCCAAAAAGTAATTTTTTTTGGAGGGTGTAGTAGTCTTTTTGACTGTAAATAGCTGTACTAACCCTCCTCTTTTTGTTCCCAACAGAGTCTCTAAAAAAACATGTCGATTATGCCATACAAAGAACAACTATATCATTGCATATCAATATTTTATGGGTATTTGTTTAAATACTATTTGATCCACTTTATCACTGCTAGCACCTTCCCGTCACAAACCCGAAACAGCAGCTGTTCAAAAGCGTAAGTTCATAAATAACAAAAAAGATAGCCTTTTAAGGTTGTCTTGATACATGGGATGGCATGACCAGTGCCATCTTCGATTTAAGTCCTTATACGGGATTAGCAAAAGTCATAAATGTCTGAACCAGGGGATACTATGAAACAGAACATCATTATCTGTAAGAACTACGTCAAAGTGGTATTATTTCCACTTTTTGCAACAACACTGATTTTTTTGTGTACCAGTGGATCAATGGCACAAACGGGTGCGGACCAAAATAATAGTAATGGAAATACGACCATATTGCCCGCCGAATTCTATTCAAGTTTGTATGTTGTCGAGAGCAGGGATGATCCGAAAGTGCCAAAGAAGAAATGGCTTGATAAGACTACAACCTATAAAACGGATAAAGTTCATTTTACCAAATCAATAACTTACCCACAAAAGGCCATTGAAAAAGGCATTCAAGGTCTCGTTAAAGTATTCTTTATCGTAGAACCTGATGGACGCGCTTCACATATTAAGATAGTGGAATCTCTGGATTACGAATGCGATCAGGCCGTCATCAAAGCGGTCCACAATGCGAGATTTAATCCGGGAACCATCAACGGCCAATCGGTAAGGGTTCACTGCATATTGCCTGTTTACTTTAAGTTAGATAAAGACCACTCATAAACGTGATAGTTAAACTACCACCTGACCGGGTAGCATCAGCAGTGTGATAAGGAGTTTCCAAGGTAAAACACCCCATACTCTCAATGAGTATGGGTTTTCTTTCTATAGGTTAATCGCCCGACCAATAATTAATCAGCAGATAGATGGGCGCATTTCAATCTTTATGAATCGCCATTGGTGTTTTTTTCTTTTCTCTTCCGGGGAAATATGGTTCCCCATCATGTAAATATTCTTTCAGGGTGAATGAATCTACCTGAATGGCCTTATCTCTGCCTATTTCGGCCTTTTTGATCAACTCAGATTCTTCTCTGGATATGATCCCCTTCTCCAGAGCCTGTTCAACCAGAGTTTCGGGTTTCCCCTTGGGTAGTTTGTGCTGTTTACTGGCCACGTGAATTTTGCTAAGCAACTCATCCGCCGCATAAGAGATATTAAAGGCAGATTCAAGCTCAGCAAAAGGCTCACTTTCATCTTTTGGGATATAAATATTGCCAAAGAGTCGTTCTCTCTGCTTACTTGGTACAATCAGGCTTTTAGCTACCATGTGCCCAAGTTTGTCTGACGGCGGCGAACCAATCGGGTTGATACGATTCCACAACCTGACGGGCCCTTTCATCAGCCAGCCGAGTCCGGGAGGATTCAGATGTCGATAAATCCCGTCAAACGCCTGCTGAATCTCGTTCAGAGCATATTGTATAGTCCAGTCGACGTAAATTACGTCTTCACTGGGTCTTCCGTCTGCCTCGTATTTCCTGAGAACAGATGTCGCAATGAACATCCAAGAAAAGATATCGGCAAATCGACCTGTTAATTTTTCTTTGATCTTAAGCCCCCCCCCAAGAGAAACCAGTGCCATATCGGCAAGCAAGGCGAAATTAGCCGACGCCCATGATAGTTTCCGGTAATAACGCGCCGTGGGTCCGGACACAGGACTCCCCGCTATCCATCCCCTCGTGAGACTGAGTAGTTTGGTCCGGGCAGCGTTTCTAACCACGTGGCCGACATGACGCGTAAAGTTTTTATCAAATGCCTTTACGTCATGTTTCATCAGGGCTTCGATCTCTCTATACACATAAGGATGACACCGAATAGCGCCCTGACCAAAAATCATGAGTGTACGGGTAAGGATGTTTGCACCTTCCACCGTGATGCTTATCGGGGTGGCCATATAGGCATGACCAACAAGGTTTTTGGGTCCCAAAGTTATGCCGGTTCCCCCGAGTACATCCATGGAATCGTTAACCACTTTGCGCCCCAGTTCGGTCGCATTATACTTAGCCATTGCTGTTACGATGGCCGGTTTAGCCCCTGAGTCAAGCGCTCCGCAAGTGAAATGGCGCAAGGCTTCAATCATGTATGTAAAGCCGCCGATACGCGCGAGCGGTTCCTCCACGCCTTCGAACATACCGACAGGTAGTCCAAACTGCTTCCTCACACGAGCATGAGCCCCAACTATTCTTGCGGCTGCTTTAGTAGTTCCGTTTGCTGAAGCCGGCAAAGAAATCCCACGTCCTGCAGCCAGAGCTTCCATAAGCATCTGCCAACCCTTCCCGGCATTGTCGACACCTCCAATGATATCATCGACAGAAATGACCACATCATGTCCCTGTGTCGGGCAATTGTAAAAAGGAACGTGAAGTGGATCATGGCGTCGACCCAATTCAACGCCTTCCAGATGGGTTGGTATCAAGGCGCAGGTTATACCGAGGTGCTCCCCTTTTCCAAGAATATTATCCGGGTCGTCCAGTTTGAATGCCAAACCAAGGACTGTGGATATTGCAGCCAGGGTAATCCATCGCTTATTCCAGTTTAGGCGGATCTTCAGGCTTCCATCCGTATCTTTAAACACTACGCCCCTGGATCGAATTCCACCCGCATCGGATCCGGCATGGGGTTCCGTCAATGCGAAACAGGGTATTTCACGCCCGTCGGCAAGTCGGGGCAAGTAGTAGTTCTTTTGTTCATCCGTTCCATAATGTAATAACAGTTCAGCCGGACCAAGTGAATTTGGAACCATCACGGTTGACGCCAGTGGTCCGCACCGTGAGGAAAGTTTGGAAATAACCGCACTGTGACCATATGCCGTAAATTCCAATCCCCCATACTTCTTAGGTATAATCATCCCAAAGAACCTGTTTTTTACGATAAAGTTCCATACCTCAGGTGTAAAATCCCGTCGTTGAAAAACGTCCCAGTCATCCACCATCCCGCATAATGTTTCAACAGGTCCGTCGATAAATTCCTTCTCTTCATCACTCAATGCAGGATATAACTGAGCATTAATTTTCTTGAAATCTGGCTTCCCGGAAAACAGTTCTCCCTCCATCCAAACAGTTCCGGCTTCTATTGCCGCCTGTTCTGTTTCGGATATTTTGGGGAGAAAATGAAGCGCCTCCATCAGCTTCATCAGTGGACCCGTGACAACCATTCTTCTAACAGGTGGTACAACGAGGACTAAGGTTACCACTGCCCAAACGATCCATAGCCATACCGGTCCGTGGAAACCTCCTATTAATATGGCTGCATATAGCATCCAAAGCCATAAGGGAGCGCCGACATAACTGAGAACAAAGGTAACAACTACAATACCTATTATGAGCCAAATGGCAGGTATATGCAGTAGAAAGCCGAATAATGCCTGGATATTTTCCATCGCTTATGAAACTGGAAATTGAAGTTTCAGTTTAAAACCCGGGTATATCAATATATAATGAACACTGTTCACAATCATAAATAAACTAATAAATAATTGAGAAAAGCGCTTACAATTATTTTAACACTCGAAGCTTATTCTTATTCCACGGATGATAAGGCCCCGCTAATAACACTTTCAATAAATGCCTCACGGGAGATACTATTATCAAGCCGCTTAGCCAAAATTATGGTCACGGCTCCATGAAGAGCGGACCATATGGAATAACTGAGGAGTTGTTCATTACCCTGCCCACTTTTTTTTGATCCCACTTCTTTGATCAAACTTTCCAGTAACTCTAGTGATCTGCGGGCCCTTCTGTATTTTTCTCTGGGATAGCGTTGCATACGTTCCGGATGCAAAAGATACATTATTTCATAAAACTCCGGATTTTGAAGTCCAAAATGGATATATGCCCTGATGAACGCGGCAAGCCGTAATCGTGCCTCTCTTTCCTTTTCCACGGTCTCAATAAGGCTCAAAAACATTTTTTCAAAGCCCTCGTCAATTAAATCATGGATAAGCACATCTTTATTTTCAAAATAGATATAAATGGTGCCTAGTCCGCAACCGGCGGTCTTAGCTATTTTTCTCATGCTAAGGGAGTTGTAGCCATCCTTTGTCAAAAGATCCCTTGTCGTATCCAGTATGAGCTGTCGAATATCTTGTTCAACTATCGGCATATATTATTTTGAAACACTTGGTGGGAAATAACTGAGTCTTGTCTGTCATTCAATATAAACATTCAACGGCAATCTGCGGGAAAAAATAAATTTCTTTCTACAACTTCGACCACAAACCAATTAAATACATTTAGTAAACAATAAGCACAAATTCTGAGTTTTGATGCTATGCAATACTTTCAATTACGATATAAGTACAAATGGAGCAATTTTTGCTTTAATCATAGGTCTAAAAAATCGTATAAAAAATTATTTTTGAATATTATATATAAAATCATTTTTATCATAATAACTTCATTTAATAACATTTTATTTATCATATTTTCATCCATAATATCAGTTTTTACGATGCTTTAATAACAAAAAAGCGCTTTCAATAAAAATAACGTCTGTTTACATTTAAAACCTGATTTTATGCTCATAATTCATTATAATCAAGTTATTCTCGCGTTCAACCTAGTTACCAATCAGTGAAGGGATATTTTTATGAAGCACATCTCTCATGAGCCTGCGCACGGTCTGTTTGATCCAAGGCGTGAACACTCCAATTGCGGAGTCGGAATCGTCGTAAATTTAAAAGGTGGAAAATCTCACCAATTGATAGAAGACGGCTTTCAAATATTAGAAAACCTGGATCATCGCGGAGCTCGGGGTGCAGAAGAAAAAACCGGTGACGGCGCCGGGATGATGATACAAAAACCACATGATTTTTTTAAAGCAATTATTCCTGAACTAGGCAGTTTCGATTCCTATGGCGTCGGAATGGTTTTCTTCCCCAGGCAGCCACAAAAACAACTCGCTCTGAGAGAAGCGATGAATGAGGTTGCACGGCGCGAACGTTTCAATATCATCTGCTGGAGAAAGGTCCCTACAGACAATACCGGATTGGGAAAAACGGCATTATTGACAGAACCGGAAGTATTTCAATTCTTTGTTGAACCAATCGAACCGATTGAACCGGAACAACTCGACAGCAAGCTTTATATCCTGCGACGTCTTATGGAGAAAGCTGTCCGGGAACGTGCCATGTGGGGTGGTGACATTTTCTATATCTGTTCACTCGACCGCCGCAAAATTGTTTATAAGGGATTATTGACATGTGCTCAGATGAGGACCTATTATCCGGAACTGTCGAATTCAAAGGTAAAGACGAGTCTTGTAATGGTACACTCGCGGTTCTCAACGAACACGCTGGGTTCCTGGGATCTGGCCCATCCGTTCCGCGTGATTGTTCACAATGGTGAAATCAATACACTGCGTGGCAATCTGAACTGGATGAAGACGCGCGAGCATGAACTTTCGTGTGAAAGGTTTGGTGAGGATACAGAGAAAATAAAACCGATTACTCCCCAGGTTGAGATTAGCGATAGTGCCGGATTTGACCACGTGCTGGAATTGCTGGTTGAAGCTGGTCGCGATCTTCCCCATGCGCTGCGTATGATGGTTCCGGAAGCATGGAACAAGGACCCGTTTATGCATCCACTGCGCAAAGCTTTTTATGATTATCACTCTACCCTTATGGAACCATGGGATGGTCCGGCGCTCGTTGCAGCATCCGACGGTTATCGTGTCGCTGCTATCCTGGACCGTAACGGACTGCGTCCCTGCCGGTACCTGATCACCAAGGATGAGAAACTTATCATGGCTAGTGAAGATGGTGTTCTTCCAACCAAAAACAATAAGGTGGTTAAGAAGGGTCGCCTGAAACCGGGGCAACTTTTCATGGCCGACACTATTGAAGGCCGGATCATTCCCGAAGAAGAGATATTCGATCAACTGACCGGGAAACACTATGAAAAATGGCTGACCGACAACAGGGTAAAGCTCTCCGACCTGATGAAGGAAGATGATGCCGAGCTTACGGATACATTCAACTTTGATCATATAACAAAGTACCAGAAGGCATTCGGTTACACCATTGAACATCTGACCCGGCTGGTCCAGCCCATGCTGGAACAGGGTAAGGATCCCATTGGAGCAATGGGTGATGATACTCCGCTGGCTGTTTTGTCGACTCACGATCGTTCATTGTTCAGCTATTTCAAACAGGCTTTTGCCCAGGTATCAAACCCGCCTCTTGATTACATACGTGAAGAACTGGTTACTTCGCTGGAAAGCCATATTGGCCGGAAACACAATCTACTGGCTGAAACACCGGGCCATTGCCGTCAGCTTTCCCTAATGTCTCCGATACTGACGGATGAGGAGATCGCCGTCATTAAGGATATGGATACCAATGGAATCCGTTCCGTTACAATCGACATAACCTATCCGAAAGATCGTAAGCTTAACAAGGCCATTGAGCAAATACGCGAACGTGCTGAGCAGGCCATTCTTAATGGTTATGAAATCCTGATCCTGTCCGACAGGAATGTAAGCTCGAAAAGAATTGGAGTACCTGCCCTTCTGGCAGTCGGAGCCCTGCATCATCACCTGATACGTGAAAATCTCAGGACAAGAGCTGCAATCGTCGTCGAATCAGGTGAGGCATGCCTGGTGCATCATTTCTGTACACTGATTGGATACGGTGCTGATGCCGTGAATCCATGGCTGGCCTATCGCAGCATCACGCAGATGCTGCGTAACGGCAACACTGTGGCAACACGGGAATACGCTTATCAGAATTACCGGAATGCTGTTGAAGGCGGTATCCTGAAAGTCATGTCCAAAATGGGTATTTCAACCCTGGAAAGTTATAAGGGGGCACAAATCTTTGAGACTATAGGTCTGAGCAATGATTTCGTGCAAGAATATTTCCCGGGAACAACGGCAAGTCTGGCAGGTATTGGAATACGTCAGGTAGAAAAGGAATTAGTGACACGTCACACACAGGCGTTTGACAATAAAGTTGCCGGTACACTACCTCTGAATCAGGGGGGCGAATATTACTGGCGCCGTGATGGCGAAGAACACCAATGGAACCCGATTTCGATTGGAAAGCTGCAGCATGCTGTAAAAGTTGATGATTATGGGCTCTACAAGGAGTTTGCCGATTCCATCAATGAACAAAATGAGCGCCAGTTTACCATTCGTGGTCTTCTTGACTTCAAGAAAAATTACCGGGAATCCATCCCGCTGGATGAAGTCGAACCGGAAGAAGCCATCATGAAACGATTCTCTACCGGTTCCATGTCATATGGTTCTTTGAGCCCTGAAACCCATGAAACGCTGGCTATCGCCATGAACAGGATTGGTGGCAAGTCAGGTACAGGAGAAGGCGGCCAACCTATGGATCGGTTCGGTACGGAACGCGATTGTTCCATGAAACAGGTCGCCAGTGGGCGATTTGGTGTAACGATCCAGTACCTGGCCAGTGCAAAACAGATTGAGATCAAGATGGCCCAGGGAGCTAAGCCCGGTGAAGGCGGCGAACTTCCCGGGGGCAAAGTGAGACAACACATTGCAGATGTTCGTTTCACCATACCAGGCATCGGCCTGATCTCCCCTCCACCACACCACGATATTTACTCGATTGAAGATCTGGCACAGCTTATACACGATTTGAAATGTGCCAACCCGGAAGCCGAAGTCCATGTGAAACTGGTTTCCAAATCCGGTGTCGGGACCATTGCAGCAGGCGTTGCAAAAGCCCGCGCCGATTCGGTCCTGATCAGTGGGGATTCCGGTGGTACCGGGGCTGCGGTTAAGACTTCCATCAAGTCGGCCGGAACCCCATGGGAACTGGGACTTGCGGAAACTAACCAGGTTCTGCTGGCCAATAACCTGCGTTCACGGATTCGGGTTCGTACCGACGGCGGGCTGAGAACCGGACGAGATGTCGTTGTAGCGGCTTTATTAGGTGCCGAAGAATACGGTTTTGGAACTGCTCCGCTTGTCACTCTCGGTTGTATCATGCTACGTAAATGCCATTGTAATACCTGTTCTGTAGGTATCGCCACACAAGATCCGGAACTTCGCAAACGATTTACCGGAAAACCCGAGTATATCATTAACTACATGCGTTTCATGGCTCGCGAAGTACGTGAGCTGATGGCTGAAATGGGATTCCGCACTATCGATGAGATGGTAGGACGCGTTGAGATGCTTCGTCCTAAGGAAATCAATTACGCTAAGACAACCTTTCTCGATCTGTCTCCGCTGCTGTACAAACAACCTTCGGATGATGATCCCATCAAGACGCGCGAACAGAATCATAAGCTCGACCGCAAGCTTGATCATAAGGTTATTGAAAAAGCAATGCCTGCCCTAGAAAAGAAGGAGAAACCATCGTTCGATATCCGGATCTCCAACAGGGATCGTACATTTGGTACCCTTTTGAGTTCTGCCGTTGCCAAGAAGTACGGCATGTCGTCGCTTGAAGATGATACGATCACCATCAATGCCACCGGATCGGCCGGACAAAGCCTCGGCGCGTTCCTGGCGAAAGGTATCTCCCTGCATCTCGAGGGGGCAGCAAACGACTATGTTGGCAAAGGCTTGTCGGGTGGAAAAATTATCGTTAAAAAGCCGGATGACAGTCCGTACGAAGCCTCAGAAAATATCATCATTGGAAATGTTGCTCTTTATGGAGCTACCAGAGGCGAAACCTACTTTAACGGGCAGGCAGGTGAACGTTTTGCTGTTCGTAATTCCGGAGCCATGTCTGTAGTCGAAGGTATCGGCGACCATGGATGCGAATATATGACGGGTGGCGTGGTGGTTGTGCTCGGACTTACAGGTAAAAACTTCGGCGCTGGTATGAGTGGCGGTGAAGCATATATCTATGATGAAAATCATGTGTTCGAGCCACGGCTGAACAAACAGCAGGTGCACATGGAGCCATTCAATGACACTCGCGACAAGAAACTCGTGAAGCGCCTGCTGGAAAATCACTTTTTATATACGGGTAGTAAAAAAGCCCGGTTCATCCTGGACAACTGGAACGACTGTTCTCAGCATTTCATAAAGGTGATTCCGGATGCCTATGCCCGTATCCTTAGTGAATATCTCGAGAAAGGAAAAGATATTCGCCTTACACCACCCCGTAAACCCAAACAATATGTTGTAGCATGAGTGAGAATCATCCCGGCGGATACCTCAAGTACGAACGAGAAACGATTGGTAAACGTCATCCCAAAGAACGAGTAATAGATTTCGAACACATCTGGGCACCGGCCTGGGAAGAAAATGATCTGAAGAAACAGGGTGAACGGTGCATGGATTGCGGTGTTCCAACCTGCATGGGTGGTTGTCCTATCGGAAATATCATCCCCGACTGGAATGATCTCGTGTCACGTGGCGACTGGCATGAAGCTCTGGATCGCCTTCATGCCACCAATAACTTCCCGGAATTTACCGGTTATACCTGCCCCGCCCCGTGCGAAAATGCCTGTGTCCTGTCCATCAATGATAATCCTGTAGCAATCAAGAGCATTGAGCGTGCTATTGTGGATAAAGGATGGGAAATGGGTTGGATTAATCCCGAACCTCCTGAGAAAAGGACCGGATTAAATGTGGCCATTATCGGAAGCGGACCCGCAGGACTGTCGGCAGCCCAGCAGCTGAATCGTGTAGGTCATAAAGTGACCGTCTTTGAACGCGACGACACGATTGGCGGTCTGATGACCTACGGTATTCCCGATTTTAAGTTTGCCAAGCATATGGTTAAACGGCGCGTCGATCAGCTATCTCGTGAAGGTGTGCTGTTTATGACTAATATTGAAGTTGGTGTAAATATGCCGTTTGATCGTCTTTATGAAGATTTTGATGCGGTTTTATTGGCTATCGGAGCCCAAAAACATCGAAATCTTCCTCTCAGGGGCAGGGATCTCAAAGGCATTTATTTTGCCATGGAATACCTTATTAACGCCAACAAGCGACAAGCCGGTCGTCCGGTCGATGATCTTATTGACGCCAGAGACAAGAATGTGATCGTTCTGGGCGGTGGTGATACGGGTGCCGACTGTGTGGCAACCGCGCATCGCCAGGGTGCCAGGCAAGTGATCCAGATCAGCATCAACCCGCAAAAACCGGGCGAACGGCCATCACACAATCCATGGCCGGAGCAACCGTTGGTTTATAAGAAGACATATGCCATTGAAGAAGGTGGAGCGGAAGAATTCAGTATTGATACCATCGGATTTGTTGATGATAATGAAGATGGTCACGTCAACTACCTGAGTGCCGAACGTGTCGAATGGCAATACGATAAAAACGGCAGAAGAAAGAGTAAAAAAGTTCTCGAAAAAGACATGAAGCTACCCGCCGATCTTGTTTTGGTAGCCATTGGCTTTGAGGGTGCCCAGTCCAACCATTTTGAAGATGCCGGCGTTGTCGTCGAAAACGGCACATTCAAGGTTGATGAAAACATGATGACCAATATCCCGGGAGTCTTCGCCGCAGGTGATGCCCGCCGTGGGCAGTCTATCGTAGTATGGGCCATTGGCGAAGGACGGGATGCCGCCCGCAACATCGACCGGTATCTCACAAAAAATAATGAAAGCCGTCTTCCTGCCAGTTTACAAACGATCAATCCGCCAATAGGAAGATAATATTTAGTAGTAATAGTTATGACGTACACCAGAAGTGCGTCATAACTATTTACACGATAGTACTTAGTTGCTTTCGAATCCGGAAAGCTGCTTCCTGGCTCGTTTCCAGCCATTGATATTCATTAAGCGCAATCGGGCTGGCCATTGACATTTCATCCCTTCTGAATGTCATTTTACTTTCGACCCTGCCCCGAGCCGAAGCATGGACCTCTGTCACGCCTGTTTCTTCAATTAGATTCTGAACATTACGCTCGTTGACCCCTCCGCCAGCCATGACAGATACCCCCTGTCCCTTGGCATGGTCCACCAGTTTCCTGATATTCTCTCTTCCATCCCAGACCGAGGCTTTTTGTCCCGACGTAAGAACCCGGTTGATTCCCAGTTCAGAAAGTACATCCAACGCTTCAACGGGATCAGGAGTCATATCAATTGCCCGGTGAAAGGTGATCTCCATAGGTCTCGCGACATCAATTATTTTGGCCATTCGGTTGCGATCAACCTGTCCATCCAATTTCAATATCCCGGTTACGATACCATCAGCACCTGCAATTTTAGCAAACATGATATCCGAGAACATAACCTCGAACTCCGTTTCTGAATAATAAAAATCACCAGGGCGTGGCCGGATAAGAATCATTAAAGGCAAATCCGACAATCTCCGGCTTTGCTGTATTAACCCGGCACTTGGCGTGGTACCTCCTACCAACAGATTATCGCATAGTTCAATGCGGTCTGCAACTCTATTTTCCTGGATTAATTTAACAGAGTTTATGCTCTCCACCGCAATTTCAAAGGTTATTTTTCCCATATCATTTCCTGATTCTGAATCCCCAAAACACGTTTAATGGCCGATAGAGCTGGTTATGAACTTTTGATGTACTTCCAGCCTGATTGACTGCCGTACTCGCAAAAGGTAATCGTGAATCCAGTTGCTGAAACGTGACCGTCAGGCTGTAATCTGTCGACAGAATTGAACCGGCATTTCGAATCAAATGGTACAATTCCGGTGACTCTTTTACCTGCAGGTTATGTGGCGGAATATATTCCATTGTGCTGGAGCCTCCCCCGTCAAAATTAACAGCATTCCAGGCACCGTACGACTTTAGAAGCTGAGATAACGCCGGTAGTGTGATTCCCTCAATGCCCGGCATCCGGCCCTCAATCATCACAAGAATCAATATGTTGCCATCCTTCGTCAGACCGGCAGCAGTTCGCGGTGCAGCTTCATCCGGTACTGGTAATGCTGAATCAGGCTCGTTAACCCCGTTATTTATGAGAAGTGAACCATTGACGGGTTGATTAATATGGGGACGCCACTGCCCACTGATAACATTTGATGCGCGCCGAAACGTTTGATTGGTCAGCATCGATATCTTCGGATTATATGTACGATCAAACCACAGTGCAGGATTTCCTTTGCCATCAGGACGCGATGGCAGACCGACAACAACCTTGTTATTGCTTTTCAGGGGTCCGATTATGGGCTGGCAATCACCGGGTTTATACTCTCTTTCCGGTTCGATGAAATTCCCGTTGAGTGCCAGGAAGGTGTGGTTCTTTGCCGACCAGCTATATAGCGGCTCAAGAGGTGATGCCTGCTTGTCTGTACACCCTTTTTGAAGACTGGATACGACCGGCACAAAATCATGTCCGGACATGGACAACAAGACGATGTAACCCCGAAAATGATTTGTCACCTCCACACCATTGTGTTGCTGCCTATACGTTCCCACAAGTTTGCCGGTTACAATCTGGGCATGGGAACTACTGACGGCAAAGAACAGAAAAACAATCACCCAGGCAAAGCACGAACGAATACAGCAATGCAGACCGCAAATAATCTTATTGTTCAACATTCCAGCCGGTTATGGTTACTTTGGGTTTCTCCCCGTCAAGATCACTGGTATTGCAGTATCCTGTAATGACTCGTTCTTCGCCTGGTAGTAATGAGATATAATTATCTCCCCAAAAGACGGGCACAACAGAAGCTCCACTTGTCGCCTTCCTCAGATCCAAATGGACCATGAAAGCCAATTCATTTGTTTCGTTTTTGAGAGCAACATGCACAATAGTCTGATCAGCATCTTTCTCGAATCGTTCTTGATGAGTAATCCTAATCCTTTTCAGATCATTAAGTTGAGTTAAATCGGCATATTGTTTTTCCGGAGTAAAAAACCAGGTTGAACTATCCGGCTCAAGAACGTCGTGTTGCGTCGAGAGAACATAGAAATTGGAGCTGACCACTTCGTTACGTTCATCTCTCAGCTTTAAATCCAAAAAGTAGGTTTTGGACAGTCTCATCTCATCCGGCAGTGATAAAATTGGATCCGTCGAGTTTGCCTTTACTGATGATACCGGAATCGATTTAACCATCGATGGGTTCAGATCAAAATTGAGGACCGAAATATTCGCTGTCAATTGCCCGGTATCGTGTGCGGTGTTGTTGATGATGTCAATGCCATTCAACCCATAATTGTAGGATATGTGAACCGGCTCGTTTGCTTTCTGTGCACCATAGAAAGCACCGGTTGGCATCAGGTAATAATCAAAAAGCTGCCACCATAATTTGGGCCATGATGAGTTGTACATCCACTGGATGATGCCGGTCGACTTGAACCTGTTGGCTTCAAAAGCCTCATACATGGCTCGCATCCCCTCATAATTCAGATACTGAGCCTTTCGAAGATAATCCGAGAGCCCGGTTGGTTTTCCCAGCCTGTGATCCATGGCATTATTATACCGCGTGAAATTATGGAAATTGCCTCTGGCGGCGTGATAAAGCCAGATATCGTTAATAGGCCACAGCGAATCAGCCGGAATCATCTTTTTGAGGCTCTCCAGAACCGGTATCTCGGGTCCGGGGGAGGTTTCGGTATTAAAACCGAATGCCCCGCCATATTGGGTATCTACATACCAATAATCAGGGGGAACATAGTCATATGGACCTCTCATCTTCACGGCAGTTGGACCTGTAATTTGACTGGTGTGCTCCTTAGCCGACGCTATAAATGGCCGTGTCGGATCATAATCCTTTAATATCTCCTGATACTTCTTCTCCAGGATTGGTCTCGGCAGTTTGTCGCTGCCGTATGCCCATAGGAAAATGCTTGGATGGTTTCTCAACCACAAGATTTGATCACGGAAGGATTTCTCGGCAATCATCATTTTTTCGGGTCCTTTGATCCCTCCGTATTCATCGGCAGGTGCTCCAAATACCCCTTTCCATTCCCACTGCGCACTGTAGCCGACCATAATCAGAATCCCAGACTTGTCGCATAAATTGTAAATATGCTGGTTATGACCCCAGAATCCCTCCATCCGGATGGCATTTAACCCCATATGTACTGCATACTGGATCTCGGCCTGTTCGTAAGCCGGCTTTGCATTCAAAAGCATCGGATCGGTCCAGCCTCCGCCCTTCACCAGGATCTTTTTACCGTTCAGCTTATATCCCCGGAAACCCTGTTTATTGATATAATCAGAGACGGATCTGATGCCGAACCGGATTTCTTTTTGATCTGATAATTTGTTATCTGCTTCAAATGTCAGTTTCAGCGTATAAAGATGTGGATCTCCCAGATCATGGGTCCACCAAAGTATCGGATGATCAATGCCCAGTTGTGGATACTTGTCCGGTTCGAATGAGATGTTCTTTGTTTCGTTTCCCCTCAGTGATACATGCTGCTCGAAATGAATGCCGCCAATTTCTCCTTTGAGGATACCTGAAACCGATCTACTTGAATGATTATTAATATCCGCAGTTATCGTGATATCAGCGTGTTTTAGTGTGACCGTGTCGACTTTTGTTTTAACAAACGGATGATCGATACTTACCGCGTTGGTCACCTCAAGCCACACATTACGCCATATCCCCATGTCATGGTCCGGTGGCATCGGGTTCCAGTCTACGAATCCAAGCGTTGGGTCTCCCGGCTTGGGAGCCGCTACTTTAAGTGCCAGGATATTGGTCCCATTATTAACCTCCTTGCTGACATCAAGCCCGAACCGACGGAATCCGCCCATCATAGTATCCGATGAGGCTATCTTTTTGCCATTTAGCCAGACGTCGGCCCTGTAGTTTATTCCGTTAAACTGAAGCCTGATAGTTTGGTCTGGTGATAATTTTTGCAAGGTAAAGGTGGTTCGATACCACCATGGTACTTCGAACGGCTTGGTTGGAATTTTCTCAAAATTCTTCCCGAAAAAGATATTTTTGTATATCCCATTTTTAACAAGTGCAGCCAGCACGGTGGCCGGCACCTTCGTTGGATACCAATTGCTGGTATCCATGTTACCACTGGAAACTTCATGGCCATCTGAATGTACTTTTGCAGATGACTGGATCATCCATCCACTACGTAATTCAGTTCTTCCAATGGATTGTCCAAACACTGCGGAGCTCGAAATCGTGATTAGCAGAAGTAGCACAATGGCAGATAGCCTCAGCAAAAATTGGAGAGGCTTTGTTATTATGCAGGTAACCATTTTCCCTCCTTATCTGGCAAAAGACCTGTCCTGAAATATAGAATAAATTGGGATAATGGATGAATTGAAAACCAATCTTCCATTATCCCAATAGCTGTCAAAAATCCTGACAATTAATTAGATGGGGCACTCTCTGCCGGCACCTCGGAACCTGCCGCCTTCTTAACCAACTGCTCCACAGCACTTACAACCATAATTTGTGTTTTACCGTATGATTGCTGTGCATTATCGATAACTTTTTGAGCTTTAAGAGCCCAGGCAGGTTTTGCTGTTACCCCGGATTTCAGCGTATCCATTGCCTCCAGGCCTACTTCTGAAAGCGACTTCAGGTTTTCAACCATCGCCCGGATATCATGCAGGTCCGGTGCCTTATCGACGATATCCATCAAGGCCGGGGTGTTTGAAATCCACCCGGACAGATAACCACGGATTTTCGTCTCCATAGCATCAGTTTGTTTACCGGCCAGGTAGTTGCTCACAGCGTCGCGAAAAAGTCGTGCGTCTGGAGCATCAGCCACGGCAGCATCGGCAATCATCGTAAACGGTGACTGGGTCGTATATTGATCATCCTGGTTCCGTCTGTACCCTTTCAGCGGTTCGATAACGTCTACAAATTTTTTCAGAGGGCCAATGTGCTCTCTGCCCGCAAGGTGCCGCAGTAGCATGATCTGGTTTTTGATCTGTGTTGTGCCATCAAATTCAAGTTCCCGGCTCACGAAAGGCAACCGCTCATACATGAAATTGACATTATTAACACTGTCGGATGACCAGAGTCGCTCTGCGATAGCTGCCGTTCTCGGCCAAATGCGCGAATCGATGGTAAACGGCGTCACCAGTTCACTCCACATAGTGGCCTCTCCACCCAGAATATTCTTCTTCACTGCCTCAGGCAAGTTCTGATCGGGCGGAATCGGATCATTAAGATAATGATGACTGGCCGGTCTTAGCAGATCGATATAATATCCGTTTGCGAGAATGGCCCCGTGCCCTTCCTGTGCAGCTTTGTAGAGTGATTCTTTACCGCGCCATGATTCGATAACCGCACTCTGCGGGACACCCGGTTCGAGGATCTCGTCCCAGCCAATCGTCTTTTTCCCGTATTTCTGGAGAATATGCGACACCTTGTTGATAAAATAAGTCTGCAGTTCCGCATTGGTCGTCATGTTATGTTCTTTCATGAACTTCTGGATATGCGGATTTTTACTCCACTGCACGCCATTGTTTTCATCACCGCCAATGTGCATATACGGATCCGGAAACAGGGCTGTCATTTCCTTGAAAAACTTATCGAGAAACTTGTATGTGGCTTTATTTGTCGGATCAAAAACCGGGTTGAATACGCCAAAGTGATCCTCGATTTTGTAGGGACCGGGAGCGCTTGCATATTGAGGATATCCTACGAACCAACTTGTTGTATGACCCGGCATATCAAACTCAGGAACCACGCGGATTCCACGATCATTGGCGTATTTGATGATGTCCTTTATCTGCTGTTGGGTGTAGTATTGCCCGTTCGATCCGTCTTCATACAGCTTTGGGAACGTCTTGCACTGAACCCGAAAACCTTGATCCTCAGTCAGGTGCCAGTGAAAGACGTTTAACTTCACTGCAGCCATGGCGTTAAGGTTGCGCTTGATTACATCAACCGGCATGAAGTGCCTGCCGACATCAATCATCAATCCGCGCCACTTGAAACGCGGTGCATCTTTTATGTTAACAGCCGGGATATAATATCCGTAGTTATCTGCCATAATGAGTTGTCGCAGCGTCTGTAGCCCATGAAGGGCACCGATGTCATCCTCGGCTTTCAACTCAATGCGGTCTGATGTCACTTCCAGTGAATAGGACTCATCTTCGCCGAGCTGAACTTTACCGGGACGATTTACATGGATAGCGAATGAAGAGAAACTACTTGTGTCGGTTGGGGTGACACTGGCCTGTGTAAGAAAAAGCCCGGTCATTCGTTGGAGTTGACGCAGGAATCGTGTTGCACCGTCGTACATTCTCGGTGCAGGATTTCCAGTAACACTTACCGTCAGGTTTCTTTTCAAACGGAATTTACCGCTCATCAAATCAATATGGCGGGGCCACGGCATAAGGACCAGGGAGTCCTGGGTGGGATGCACCACAAACCGTTGGGCCTGCACTATCCCAACTGACATCAAGAGTACTGCCAGTACTGCTATACTTCTTTTCATAGAATCTGTTTGTTTAGTATTGATGAAAATGTTTCCGTTATACTACGGATAACTCATTTTATCCGTACTGTTTTCGCCTGTTTTTTGAGAACTGCCCATATTGCCGGATCTTCTGTTCCCAAAACCCATACGGAAATCCCGAGGAGATGATGTTCTTTTGCCAAGTCAAATTTTGGGGCAAATGAGTGGGCATCCTCTAAAAAAAGCCAGTTAAAGATGCCGCCTTCTTCCCAGCGGGCATAATTGACTTGCTGATCTTCCATCCACTGTTCTTTTGCTTCGTAACGATCCAACAAATCTTTCGCCTTTGCATAGCTTATCTCATCACGCGTTGAATGGGCTCCCTGCTGTTTATCCCATGTCGGATACCAATGATCCGAATAACTTGGAATGCCCAATGAAATCTTCTCCGGAGGTATTCCGATTTCGAGCAGATAATTAAGCATTTTTTTCATCCATGGCAACCCGGCAACAGGTCCGGGAGGTGTTAAGGCCGTATGTTGATCATAGGTCATGAATGAGATAAAGTCGCTTGCCTTTGCTATTGCAGGCATATTGACCGCCCCACGCCAGTTTTCGTAAAGAAATCGTGCATAAGCTGAATTGCCTGAAATAGGTGCAGGCTGATCTGTTTTCACCACAGCTATTGAAACCTTAAATCCATATTTATGTAAGCTGTCAGCCGTTTGTTGATAAAACGATGTGTAGGCGTCACGGTCGGTCACGTGCATATTTTCCAGATCGAACTGCCAACCGTAGTAATGATACTTGCGGGCGTAGAAGAGCATCAGGCGTATCGCTTCGGCTCTGGCCGGCATATCATTTAAAAGCTTGTGAAGCCCCTCCTGATCGAAAGACGCAAACAATGGCATCACTTTAACCCCATTCTTTGCGGCTGTCTCCAACACACGTCGATCGACCCCTCCGGTTAAAACCCCGTACTGGTCAATCTGATATGCTGCCGGACATACAATGGATATCTCATCGGCATGCTTTATAAAGCTGTCGTAACCCTGCATGGATCCTGTCAGATAAAAAAGGTTTTCGGATGAGTAGTTTTGTCCGAAGACCCATGACGTTGAAATTAAGGTCAGCAAAACGACCTGCGCTAAAATTAAAACCCCTCGTAATCGCATAGTTATACCAACTGCTTCTTTTATGTATCTCATTTTATACGATTTATGACCCATATGATTCACCAGATAATTTTTTTTAAGTAATTGCCGCATTTTCACTTAATACGGCCTTTGCACAGTTTATACAATTTAATTTGCTTTTCCCCCACCGTTTCATCACACTTCTATACAAATATTTACATTCATCTCAAATCTGAGGTTAAGAGAATCATCAATTGCCACTTTACAATTCTGATGGAAGCTTTGATTTTGTGAGAAAATAATGGCACATGTTTGGGGATTTATTAAATTCGCTTGACAAAACAGCTATTTGGTAACCACAGATAAATTTTACCTCTAATGAATCGAAAGAAAACCAGTAACGCCCTCGCGTTCTCAGTCGTCACCTTTATATTTTTTATGTGGGGATTTTTGACGGTGATGAACGACGTCCTGATACCGCATCTCAAATCGCTTTTCCATCTGAGCTATGCGGCTATTATGCTCATTCAATTCATGTTTTTCCTCGCCTATTTCATTATGTCCATGCCGTCGGGGAAAATCGTATCGCTAACCGGGTATAAAAACAGTATTATTATCGGTCTTGTTGTCACCGGCATAGGTGCGCTTTTATTCTACCCGGCTGCTGCTATTCCTTCCTATGGATTGTTTTTGACCGCCTTTTTCATCCTTGCCAGCGGCATTACGCTACTCCAGGTAGCAGCCAATCCGTACGTCAGCTTGCTTGGATCGGAAAAGACGGCGGCCAGCAGGCTCAACCTGTCCCAGGCTTTTAATTCATTGGGAACGATGATTGCCGGACCGTTGGGAAGTGTCTTGATTTTATCCGTACCGATTTTGACCTCAGAACAATTCGGAAATTTGTCTCATGTAAAACAACTGGCTTATCAGGCAGAACAGGCTCATACGGTTCAGGGGCCGTATATCGCTTTTGCAATTATCCTTTTTATTTGTGCCGCCGGGATGTACCTGTTTCATCTCCCTTCTGTTGTCACTGAAGAGGACTTGCAGGAAGAACATGAGCATAAAGAGAAATACTCCTTTGCCGAGGCACTCAAACATAAACATCTCCTGTTCGGTGTAATTGCCATTTTTGTATATGTCGGCGCAGAGGTCTCCATCGGCAGCTTCATGGTGAATTTCATCAGCCAACCACAGATCGGTCACATATCAGAAAGTACGGCAGCCAAGTACCTGTCCTTTTATTGGGGAGGCGCTATGGTTGGCCGGTTTATTGGTTCAGCTCTCATGCAGAAGCTTGATTCCCGTAAGCTGCTGGGTATCTTTTCCACGATAGCAACCGCATTGGTTGTCATTACCATGCTCACAACAGGCAAAGTGGCCATGTGGGCGATCCTTTCTGTCGGACTGTTCAACTCCATCCAGTTCCCGACCATCTTTACCCTCGGCATTGAACGTATGGGTAAACTGACCGACAAAGCTTCGAGTCTCTTGATCATGGCCATTGTCGGCGGGGCTATCATACCGTTACTGCAAGGTGTATTGGCCGATAACATCGGCATCCATTACGCGTATGTTTTGCCGGTCCTCTGCTACCTGTATATCATGTTCTACGGTTTCAAAGGATCTAAGATCGTTCCCCGTCCGGAAACAAACGCCTCTGCTTCGGCCGGCACCGCTGCCATTTAATTAAATGGAGCAAAAGATATTCTTAACCCTGTCAGGGCCCAACCTTGACAGGGTTTTTTATCACTTACAATCCTAGAACCCTCCTGTTCAACGATTCATCCGAACCGGTCCCTGCAAAATCGTCGAAGGCTTTTTCGGTAACCCGGATGATATGTTCACTAATGAACTGAGATCCTTCACTTGCTCCGTCTTCGGGATGTTTCATGCAGCACTCCCACTCGAGCACGGCCCAGCCGTCAAAATCATATTGCGTGAGTTTGCTGAAGATCCCTTTGAAATCAACCTGTCCGTCACCCAATGAGCGAAAACGTCCCGGCCGGTCAATCCAGCTCTGATACCCGCCATACACGCCGCTTCGTCCCGTTGGATTGAATTCAGCGTCCTTAACGTGTAACATCCGTATCTTTTCATGATAGATATCGATGAACTCCAGGTAATCGAGACACTGCAAAACAAAATGGCTCGGATCATATAAAATACAGGCCCTGGCATGATTACCCGTCGCCTCAAGAAACCGTTCGTAGGTCACCCCATCATGCAGATCCTCACCCGGATGGAGTTCATAACAGACATCGACGCCACATTCATCGAACTCATTCAATATCGGTACCCAGCGTTTGGCCAGCTCTTTGAATCCCATGTCAACCAACCCGGTTGGCCGTTGCGGCCACGGATACATGGTATGCCACAATAAAGCTCCGCTGAATGAGGCGTGGGCATGGATTCCCATGTTCTTGCTTGCCTGTGCCGCGTATTTCAACTGTCTGACAGCCCACACGGTGCGTGCATCAGGATTGCCCCGAAGCTTTTCAGGGGCGAAACCATCAAACAATTCATTATAGGCCGGATGGACAGCAACCAGCTGACCTTGTAAATGAGTGCTGAGCTCCGTTATTTCAAGTCCTGCTTCGTTGGCAATGCCCTTAATTTCATCTGCATAGGTTTTACTTTCTGCGGCTTGTTTCAGATCGATACACCGGGCGTCCCAGGTCGGGATTTGTATCCCTTCGTATCCAAGATCTTTCGCCCATCTGCAAATATTCCTGAGATTATTAAAAGGCGATTCATCGCCCATGAACTGTGCAAGAAAAATAGCGGGGCCCTTAATTGTTTTCATTGGTATAAAAGGTGTTAAAGTGTTTGGGTGTTATATAGCTGTCAGCTGTCGGCTGTCGGCATTCAGCAATCAGATCGTCTCAAGACTCAAGACTATTTTACTAGTCTCCGACTTCGATCCATTTTTGATCGGTTTTTGAAGATTCGATCATTTTTTCGATGAACAACATTCCTCTCACACCGTCTTCCGCATTTGGGAAATCAAGCCACTCGGGTTTGGGCTGCTCTCCTCTCATTTTGGCCTTAACAGTCAGGGCAAAATTGCGGTATAAATTTGCAAATGCTTCCAGGTAGCCTTCGGGATGACCGGCGGGAGTCCGGGTATTATGCAAGGTGTGACTCGATAGATAACCTATGTTACTACCTGCCCTGAGTATTTCAACCGGTCGGTCCAGCCATCTGATCACCAATGAGTTGGCATCGTCCTGCTTCCATTCGATACCGCCTTTTTCACCGTAAACGCGGATTTTTATGCAATTCTCCTCGCCCGCGGCTACTTGAGTGGCAAGCAGTACCCCACTAGCGCCGTTGTCAAATTTCAAAAGTGCTGCACCATCGTCATCCAAAACACGACCGGAGACTACTGCATTGATGTCGGCACACAGCTTTGAGATCCTCGCTCCTGTGACATACTCAGCCAGGTTTGCGGCGTGTGTGCCGATATCGCCCAGCGCTCCACCACGACCACTGCGGTTTGGATCCGTTCTCCATACGGCCTGCTTGTTTCCGGTGTCTTCAAGCCGTGTACTCAGCCAGCCTTGCGGGTATTCGACATAAACCTTACGTATAGCACCCAACTTACCCGAAGTCACAAGATAACGCGCTTCTTTAACCATGGGATAGCCGGTATAGGTGTGCGTCAGGCAAAATACCAAACCGGTTTCATCGACCAGCTTTTTGAGCCGTCTGGCTTCATCCAGGTCAAAAGTCATTGGTTTATCGAGAACGACATGAAAACCGTTCTCCAAAGCAAGTCTGGCCGGATCGAAATGCACATGATTGGGCGTGACTATGGACACAAAGTCCATCCGTTCCTCCAAAGAAAGCTGACTTTCCTTCGTGATCATTTCCTGGTAGGTACCATACGACCGTTCCGGCGATAGAAGAAGGTCTTTGCCGGTATTCCTCGATTTTTCAGGATCGCTGCTGAAAACGCCGCATACAAGCTCAATCTGTCCATCCATCGATGCGACGAGACGGTGAATAGCTCCGATAAAAGACCCGGGGCCACCCCCGATCATCCCCATACGTAATTTTCTATCCATTGATAAAATTTTCTTTATGCACTTTTAAGTTTGACCTCGAGTTCTTCCTTTGGTTTTTTCCGATATCGGATGTATAAAAAGGTGAATGCCACTATCAGTATCAATGGAAAGATAGCGACGATCTGGAGTGTATCACGACCTGCCTGAAGTTCGGCGTTTACAGCATTAAAACCCTGTTTCAGGGCTTGTGCCTTATTATCGTCATACCAGTTTCCCATGATCGGGAGTACAAAAGCTACAGAAAGCATCCCTGCTCCGCCCATGATATTCAAACCGAGAGCACCTGATTTCGGGATATATTCAGAGACAAAACCAAGCATAGTCGGCCAGAAATAACACACGCCGACCGCGAATACAAATGCGGCCCCAAATGCCGCGTATCCTTGAGTAACACTCAGCCACATCAACCCAATGAACGCAAATACCGATGACATCAGGAGCACCCCTGGTGGGCTAAACCGGTGAATGACGGGTCCGGCAAATGCTCGGCCTATAGCCATAATTCCGTTGATAAATGCAAGTATAAGGATGGCTGAAACGCCAACCTGTCCCAGTAAGGCGTTAATCCATTGGCTGGTCCCCAACTCGGTAGAAGCGGTCATAAGCATGCAAATGACCATAAAAATGAACAGCGGACTCACGCACGCTTTCAGCATTTCCTTGTACGAGACACCCGATGTCACCCGTTCGGTCTCCGGGAAAGTCAATGTGAAGACAAGAAAACCATAAACCAGGGTCGGCAGTATAAGTACAGCCATCAGCCAAGGCCAGCTTAAGTTTAAACGTTCTATCATCAGATAGGCAATCACACTGCCAATCACGTTACCGCCGGGAAACCATACGTGGAAACGATTCAGCATCTTGGTCTTCTCTTTGGGATATATCGTGGCGACTAACGGGTTGCTGGCTGCTTCTACACTTCCGTTAGCGATACCAATCAGCAAAGTACCAATGTATAAGGGCCAAAAACTGGCTGAGAATATTGTCACCACGATTCCGATCATATGTCCGATGAATGCGATATGCATGACGTTTTTCATACCAATAGCATCTACAAACGGACCAGCGACAATCTGGGCAAGGGTGAATCCCCAGAAAGCGGTTCCAGCGATGAGCCCTAATTGCTCCCCGCTGAGTTTATAAGCCGACCCCCAAATGGTTACAATTTCAGCACGAATGGCAAAAGTCATGGATGTCACGACGAGAGCCAGGCAACTGGTGATAAACAACTTCCTTGAACTTGATTGATTCTCCATATTTATTCAATTATGGATGTTATGGTATAAAACAGGTAACGCCACATTTTGCTGATACCTGTTGCAATTTGCACTAATCGACACATTGACGGGCACTTGAGATTCATCAAACCAAACACGTCGCCTACGGGATGGCCGTCTGTAAAGATCCACCATACACGCCAGGTTTAAAACCAATCATCACGTTAATAATTTATCAGTAACGATTCAAATACAGACAAAGAGATCGTTTTTTTTCTTTAGCAGCTCAAATTGCATATATAAAAAACATCTGATTATCTATGTAAATCATTGCAATACAAATAGATGTATCATAAATAATCATTTCATTTTAGCAACTACATTGTCGAAGTACTCCAGGCTCTTCCTGATTTCAGGCATGTTATTTTCAGGATGACTTTCATATTCAATTGAAAACAATCCCTTGAAATGTTGCCTGTGTAACTCTTCCAAAATTCCTTTCATGTCTATGACGCCTGTACCCCAAACAGTGTCCACGGCCTCGGGGCTCCTTTCGGCGACATCCTTTATGTGTATTTCTTTAATATGCCCACTCAGTTTTTTTACACACTCGAGCGGATCCAGTCCCGAACGGACCCAATGCCCCAGATCAGCACACGAACCGATATGGGAACTCTGCCCTTTTATCGCTGCCAGCAAGGTATCAGGGTTCCAGTAATGGGATGGTTGCGGATGATTATGGATGGCCACGTCAATATCGTATTTATCGCATAACTGCGACACGTATGACATCTGGTCATTCTCCGGCTCGGAAGTAATGTTTTGGATACCCATCTCCTTTGCAAACGCAAATAAAGAATCCCACTGTGCCCTTGTATCAGGAGTGATGACACCATAAGCCATCAATTTGACATCATGCTGCCTGAGGTAATCCAGAATATTCTGTCGGTAAGCGGCACTCATCTCATAGTTCATTTTACCCTGCATGTCACCGCCGATATCCTGTCCGGGATATGCCTCAACGTAGTGAAGACCCAGTTCCTGCAGCTTGTCGATCGTCTGCAGAAACGTAAACTTACGAAAGGTATAGGCTTGAGCTCCCATATCCCAACCTAAATCGGCGGGCGTTGTTTGCTTTGTCGATGTACCGCAGGACATCATAATCAAGGAAGTGATTATGACCAATGCTGATTTAATACATGTTTTCATAATATCATATAGTTATTGAAATGACACTGTTATAGCTTCCACTTAGTTTGAAACACCAATGTTCAGGATATTATACTTTCTAAAAATCAAGGGTCAAAATTTTTTACAGCTAGAGCATTAGCCTTGATCAATTATTTTTTTATTATTACTTCATATATGTGTGTTTATCTGTTACTAAATCATCCTTCCTTTGTAATGCTTATTACCAATCTCAATGTTTAAAAGATGAAACAGCTCATTCTTATCACGATCTTTATGCTGACTTTGTCTGCAGTCGGCGCAATGGCGCAGGAACCACCGGAAAACAAACTCATGAAGCCGGAGCAAACCGAATACTATAAACCGGTCCCAAAGGTTGTTACGCCTGGAAAAAACCAAGCCGATGCCCCATCAGATGCCATCGTTCTGTTCGACGGGAAGAATATGGACCAGTGGGTAAATGCCAAGACCGGCGCCCCTGCCGGGTGGACCGTATCGAACGGAATCATGACGATCAAACCTGGAAGCGGGGATATCAGGACCAAACAATCATTCGGGGATTTTCAGTTACATATCGAATGGCGAGCACCTTATCCACCCAAAGGCGAAGGCCAGGGACGTGGAAACAGCGGCGTTTATCTCCAGTCGCTTTATGAACTACAGGTACTGGACTCTTATAATAGCAAAACGTACGTCAATGGTCAGGCCGGGAGTATCTACAAAGAATATCCACCACTGGTAAATGCATGCCGCCCACCCGGTCAATGGCAGTCCTACGATGTGATTTTTACCGCACCACGTTTCAATGATGATGGGACTCTGAAGAGCCCGGCAAGAGTAACGGCTTTTCAAAACGGGGTGCTCATTCAAAACAATGTAAAGCTCAAGGGCCGAACATTGTACATTGGTCATCCTTATTACGAGAAACATGGCCCCATGCCCCTGCTGTTGCAGGATCACCATAATCCCGTAAGCTACCGTAACATCTGGATCAGACCGCTTTCCGAATAAATGGATTAATTGAAATTAGAAATTAGAAATTAGAAAAATTTGTACCCGGATAGATGTTCGTTGCCAATGTGGATTTCTCATCTACCCTTTTCAAATCGTCTTCATGTTTTCAGGGTCCCACTTTACAATCCTTTTTTCGAAATAGCTGATATTTGAGGCAAGCGCCGGTCCGGCTGCCCGCAGTCCGAATACCGGTCCTTCTACCGTTTCTCCATTGTTACGGATGGCATCAAACCAATTGGCCAGATGGTCGTAATGCATGCTGCTGCCCGTATATCCATCCGGAGCTTTGTATACCATATTTTCCGGATCCAGCATATGCGGCCTGATATCACCGTATTTCTTATCGTATTCTTTGATGAATTCTTTTTGTTCGGCTTCGGAAAAGGTTCCAAATGAATTCCATCCTTCATAGCCGGGGGCCTTCGGAAATTTATTGATGGAGAGTGTCAGCGAAGTAAATCCAACCGACATCGCTCCTTCTGAGCCTATAAACTTAATTCCGACCTCCTCACTACCCGAACCATCCTCAAAATTCACATGCAGACTCAAATTGAAGGCTGGATGGTTCTCTGTCTTTGGATAATCGTATAGACCAAGCATGATATCCGGCACCTCACGCCCGTCATTAAAGTAACGCAATCCACCTGTAGCGTATATTCTATCTGGTCCTGTGGATTCGGTAACCATATGAAGCATCGAGAACAAATGAACAAAGAGATCTCCCGGGATACCGGTGCCGTAATCGCGATAGTTTCGCCACCTGAAAAAACGAATGGGATCAAATGCCACCTTTGGTGCATCCCCCAAAAACGTATTCCAGGCGATCGTCTCCGGAGAAGCATCCGTGGGAATCGAATACTGCCAGGCGCCGAGGGCACTGTGTCGGTTTACATAGGCTTCCACATAATTCAACTCACCAATCGCCCCCTGTTTCAGCAGATCCCTGGCTTTTTGAAACACGATCGAGCTCACATACTGGCTGCCAACCTGCATCGGGAGTCCAGCTTGCTTCTGTGCCTTTATAACCTGATACCCCTCGTCAATATGATGAACCATGGGTTTTTCACAATAGACAGGCTTCTTCTTCTTTAATGCATCGACGGTTACCCTATGATGCCAATGATCGGGCGTGGCGATAATGACGGCATCCACAGATGGATCATCAAGGACCTCCCGGTAATCGCGTGTTGTTTTCACCTGTTTGCCAAAAACCTCTTGCGCATGAACGAGTCGCCCATCATAGCAGTCGGCAACCGAAACCAGCTCGATCCCATCGGTGTAAAGCGCGGCATGAACATCATTAAATCCCATAATTCCCATACCGATACAGCCTATTTGTATCCGGTCATTCGCCGAAACCTTGCTCTTTCGTTTTAAGATTTGATATCTAATCGGTTTACCGGATGCCAACGAGACTGGTCCCCCCATCAAAAAAGGCACCGCTACCCCCATCTTCCTGAGAAATTCCTTCCTGTTGAGTTTCATGTCACCCTCCTGTATTAAGACTCAAAAATTATCCCAATTTATGAAATGCAGGCATACAATCAATTCTCTAAATGATAATTAGTTATGCGGGTTACTTATGCAACAGGATAACAGAAACAAACCGAATTGGGAGCAAGGCAACTGTCAAATGATGATTCGGGAACAATAATGATCTTCCAATTTTGAATTTTAAGAGGGCATAATGTTTTTAATTTATGTGTGCCTCCAATATATTCCCTGTTTATTACATCGGAATAAGATGCGCGAAGAAAATACAGTCCGGATATGAATGAACCGACGATCCTACCAGAAAATGCAGGCTGGATTGAGGTAGTATGTGGTGGCATGTTCAGCGGAAAGACAGAGGAGCTTATTCGCAGGGCTATGCGGGCTCACATCGCCGGTCAGGAAGTGGTCATCGTAAAGCCTGCCATTGACAAACGATATCACGAGGGAAACGTCGTCTCTCACGATTCGAAATTTTTACCGGGGATTGTTGCGGATACAGCAGACCAGATTGTCCTGCTGGCTGGGAGTGCCAGGGTTATTTGTATCGATGAGGCACAGTTTTTTGACAACCGGCTGATTGATGTTGCCAATGAACTGGCTAATAACGGCCGCCGGGTCATTATCGCCGGGTTGGATATGGATTATCTGGGACGCCCTTTCGAGCCGATTCCACAATTGATGGCTATTGCAGAATATGTGACAAAGCTACACGCTATTTGTTCTGAAAGCGGAATGATCGCCCATTATTCTCAGCGCGTTGTCGAAAGTAATGAACGTGTCCTTCTTGGAGAGAAGGATGCCTACGAACCCAGGGCTCGTCACTGTTTCCGTCCACCCGTGGATATCAAACGGGGAAAACCCATCAAACCCCTACATCCCAAAACATCTACACAAGAATCCAATACCTGAACGCAAATGCAAATTATCCGCGGTATCATTGGTATTATTACCATTCTCGCCATTGCATATGCAATGAGCAACAAGAAAAAAAGTATTAACTGGAAACTGGTCCTGACAGGTCTGTCCATTCAATTTGTACTGGCTGTTTTTATACTTAAAGGGAGTGAGATGGCGCATTTCTTTGGCCCGCTTGGCTGGCCGAAGATTTTCTTCAGCTGGATATCCTCATTTTTTGTGGTGATCCTGAATTTCACAACCGATGGGGCCAAATTTATTTTTGGTAATCTGGCAATCAGTCCGGGCCAGAATCAAAGCATGGGGTCCTTTTTCGCCTTTCAGGTACTGCCCACGATTGTGTTTTTTGCTTCTCTGACCTCATTGCTCTATCACTACGGGATATTGCAGGGTGTCGTGAAATACATGTCTAAGGGCGTTCAGAAACTGATGGGAACCTCTGGTGCTGAGACTCTTTCCGTAGTCTCCAATATATTCGTTGGGCAGACGGAAGCACCCCTGGTCATCAAACCGTATATCGAAAAAATGACGAGTTCCGAGCTTCTGGCCGTTATGGTTGGAGGAATGGCCACTATCGCGGGTGGGGTCATGGCCGCATATATCCAGATGCTTGGGGATGCTTACTCTCAGGCTCATCATGTTGCTCTTGCAGCAGGTCGACTGCTCTTTGCTCAGCAGCTACTTGGTGCCAGTGTCATGGCAGCCCCGGCTGCCCTGGTCATTGCAAAGATGATGGTTCCGGAGACAGAGGAATCATTAACGGCAGGTAACGTCAAGATATCCGTTGAAAAGACCGATGCCAATGGTATTGATGCCGCTGCATCGGGTGCGGCTGAAGGATTGAAACTGGCGCTTAATGTAGGTGCCATGCTACTCGCCTTTATCGCCCTTCTTGCCATGTTCAATTCCATACTCGGCTGGATTGGCGTACACACCGGACTCACACATCTCTTCCCAGGATTTGACCTAACCATCCAGGGATTGCTCGGACTGATTTTTGCACCAATTGCCTTCTTAATTGGTGTTCCCTGGCATGATGCTGTTAACGTGGGAAGCCTGCTCGGCACAAAACTGGTTCTTACGGAATTTATAGGATATCTGGACCTCGCCAAGGAAGTTGCCGTCAGCAGTCTGGGTCCCAAAGCAATAACAATGGCGACGTTTGCACTTTGTGGTTTTGCTAACTTTTCTTCGATTGCCATTCAAATTGGAGGTATCGGTGGGCTGGCGCCCAGCAGAAAATCGGAACTTGCACGTTTCGGTATTAAAGCGGTTATTGCCGGTACTCTTGCCAATTTGATGACAGCTACCTTCGCCGGGATGCTGTTTACTTCCTGAAAATATACATTGCATTACTTTACGTTTTAAAAACTATCAAGACATATGACCAAGAATCTCAAATTCGTAGCGAAATTTTCCGTGTTGCTTGTTGTGATGCTGTTTATAAATATGGCATGCAGCAGTTCACAAAAAGTTACCAATCACTCGCAAGAGAATAAATCAGATGTCGTTGGTATATTAGATAATACGCCTGTTACTTATCAACAATTATTGACTCAATATAAAGAATCAAATCCGGATGATACGGTACGAACGGACACGGCTACCTATCATAATCTTTCGGATTTTCTGAATTTATATCTGGATTACCGGGCCAAGATTCTGGAGGCAACACAATCCGGTTATTTTCAGAAGACGAGTTTAAAGAATGAGCTGGGTCAGTATGCCAGGCAATACGCATACACCTTCTGGATGGATAAAAAAATCCGGCAGGAATTGCTTGATACTCTCATTGCCCGTTCAAAATGGGAGGTCCATGCCTCGCATATCCTCATAGCCTTGCCGCCTCAGGCTCCCCCTGCCGATACGCTCAAGGCATGGAACAACCTAATGGAGGCCCGCCGTAAGTTTCTGAACGGAGAACCTTTTTCAAAGCTTATCAACGAATATTCAACGAAACGTAACGGCAGGCCCATGGGGGGTGATCTCGGATATATCGAGGCAGGATGGGCGATCAAACCATTCGAAGATGTCACATTCAATACGCCCGTTGATAGTATTTCCATGCCCGTTCGGACAAGATTTGGGTATCACCTGATCTATGTTCAGGGCCGGCGCAGACATCAGCCCGATCGTCTGGTATCGCATATCTTCTTCAGGACACGCGGCAATGGGCACTCGATTCAGAAAGCTATGACACGGGCCGACAGCGTATACCATCAATTGCAAAATGGTGAAAGCTGGAACAAACTTGTTGGGTTGTCTGAAGATCTGAGCAGCAGACATCAAAATGGTTTAATCGGATGGATCGATCATAATCGGTTTCGTCCAACCTTTACGGATACCGTTTTTGGCATCAGCCAATTGCATAAGCCCTATCATCCGTTTTATAGTGGCTATGGTGTCCATATTGTGAAGATTGATTCCATACGATCGTTTAAGAACAAGAAGCAGCGGGATATTTATTGGCTTGCCCAACTTAAACGGCTTCCAAGATACAAGGATAATAAGGCCAACACGCTTCAACATATAAAACAGATTGGCAATGCCCATATTTACGCCGATAATTATGCCAGCATGGCCAAAGTTATTGACAGGCAGGATACTCTTAAACCATCAGAAATAAAGATACCCACAGAGCTTGGTTCAAAACCTGTTTATCAAATCAACAATCATACCTATACGGTCAACGATTTTTCCGATTGGTTGAAGCATAAATCCAAGGAAGGACAAAACATCCTATTATTCCCTCAATTTCTTCAATTCCAGGATGACATGGCCGCAAAAGAGCTCGTTCCACTCACTGAGAAACATTTTCTCCAGTTTAAAAATGATATAAACCGATATATGGACGGGTTGGTGGTCTACAAGATAACAGACGACTCTGTGTGGAGTTATGCCCAACACGACACGACAGCATTACGGAAGCTCTTCAACTCCGACTCCACAAAGTACTGGTTCCCCACACGATATCAGTACTACAGACTAATGGCCGACAGCGACTCCATTCTGAATGCAGCTCTTAACCAAATCCATGAAGGTGCCTCGCCTGACAGTGTCAGAAATGAGTTTAAAAAACAAAATCTACTCGTTCAGGAGGATATCGTAACCGATCTGGAAGGTGAGCCTTATGAGCGCTTGAAAGGACTCACGGCCGGCGAATCGACCGTCCCATTCGAATTCAATGGCAAACAGAGCATCTTCTACTTGAGTAAAATTATGAAACCTGCTCCAATGTCTTTTGATGAAGCCTATAACCAATTAGTTACCGACTATCAGCCGATAAGACAAAAGAAATGGTTGGAAAACCTTCGTAAAAAGTATACTGTTCGGGCATACCCGGACCATTTGCGGGAAAAATTCTGGTCTGATAAAATCAATAAGTAAAAAGTGGTAACGAGAAAACAATCAACGAAATATTTATTACCATTTCTGGTGATTATGATGCTTGCGGCCTGTTCACGGCAGTCTCGTTACAATGCCAACAGCAGTGTTATTGCACAGGTTGGATCTAAAGTTCTCACAGTTGACGGGGCAAAGTCGGATATCCCAATTGAAGTCTTAAAGAAAGATAACCTCAAAGCCTTGCTCAAATACCGGGACAGCTGGGTTAGAGAACAATTATTGGTTCAGGAAGCCAAACGTAATGGGTTCGATCAACGGCCCGGGTTTCAGAAGAAACTTAATGAAATGAAAGACCAGCTCCTGGCGCAAATGATGCGAACTTATGTTTTGAGCCATTCCGATACCAGCGCTATCACCGATCAGGAAGCTCAAAACTATTATGAAGCCCACCAGGATCAATTCATTCTTAATGAAAGATACGTCAAGTTCAGACATCTGATAGCTTCTTCTCTCGATAGCGCCCAAAAAGCACGTCAGGATTTGTTGCATGGAATGAGCTGGAAAACCGTGGTACAACGTTACAGTCTGCACCCCGACGATCAATTGAGATCATCTGAACGATTCTGGCCAATCTCCCTGGCTGCTCATGATTATCCTATTATGAACCGATATCTGCATATAATTGGAAATATGGAGATATCACCAATAAGATTTATTGACGGCCGTTATCATTTTGTTCAGCTCACAGATCAAAGACCCAAAGGATCACATCCGGATATAAAATGGGTCCTTGCCCGAATCAAAGAATGGTTGAAATTGGAAAAGCGTCGTAAAACCTTAAGTACTTTCGAGCAGAATCTCTATCTTAGAGCCGAATCCAACAACGAAATCAATTTACCCACTGGCTTTTTGAAGGCTTCCTCTGATACCACCGGTTCAGTAAAGTCAAAATAACTTTTTATATGCGAAAATTTCGAGTTCAGACTCTTTTAGCGGCCATAATCGGCCTTCTAACTATTACATCCGCTGTTCAGGCTCAGCAAAAGAAAGTGCTTGATCAGATTGTCGCCGTCGTCAATAACCACATCATCCTAAAATCGGATGTTGACAGTGTGCTTGCTCAGTATTTACAGTCGGAGCAACAATCGGGTAAGGTCACGTTTCATAAGAGCATGTGGTACCAGGCACTTGAATCAGAAGTCGACAAGTATGTCCTTCTGGAGAAGGCCAAGATCGACTCGGTGACGGTAACGGATCAGGAAGTTGATAAGGCTTTGAATCAACGGATTGATCAGATGGAAAAACAAGCGGGTGGCAAAAAGGCACTAGAGGATTATTTTGGCAAGAGTATCATTGAACTTAAATCGCAATGGAGAGATCTCTACCGGCAGGATGCTATTGTTAACAAAGTGCGCCAAAATGAATTAAGCAAGATTGACATCTCACGTGCAGAAGTAGTTGATTTTTATAATTCCATTCCGAAGGATTCCTTGCCGACAATACCGGAAAGCGTAAAACTTGCACAAATCGTAAAGATACCACCGCCCGACAAAGACGCTGAGAAAGCCGCTTACAATCTGGCGAGTGAACTGCGGGATTCCATAGTGGTGTATCACAAAGATTTCGAAGCTCTGGCTAAACGATGGAGTCAGGGGCCCTCGGCAAGTTACGGGGGACACATCGGACTGATTAGCGTTAAAGATCTCGTTCCCGAATACGCGGCGGCGGCGGCGGCGCTGCAGCCTGGTCAGATTTCCCATGTTGTGAAGTCATCGTTTGGCTATCATGTCATACGCCTGAACAAGCGTGTAGGTGATAAAATTGATACCGACCAAATTCTCATCAAAATCGACAAGGATCGCCGCGACGATCAGAAAGCTGTCAAATTCCTGGATCAGATACGCGACAGCGTCCTCAAGTATCACAAGAGTTTTGCCGATATGGCGAGGAAATACTCCGATGACGAGGCGACAGCGCCATCGGGCGGCGAATTGCTGAATCCACAGACTGGCGATCAATACCTGGATCTGACCAAGCTCGATCCTTCCCTTTATCGCATCGTTCTGCTTCTCGACAAAAAGGGTGAAATCTCCCAGCCGAAACCTTATACGATACAAAATCCGCAACAAGAAAAAGCTTACCGGATTGTTCAACTCAAAGACCGAGTCAAGGAACATCAGGCCAATCTCCAACAAGACTTTGAGTTAATCAAAAATTATGCTATGCAGCAAAAGAAGATGAAGATTATGGCTAAGTGGATGCAGGGTCTTCGTAATCAGGTTTATGTTGAATATATGATTCCGGTTCCCAAAAGTGACCAGAAGATGGAATTAAGCCAACAACAATCCGGATAAGTTTATGAATTACATCCCAGGCGACTTAGCTGAAGCTGCCAGTTTTTTCCAGAATTCTTTTGAACGGCTCCGCAAAGAAATCGCTAAGGTTGTTGTCGGGCAAGATACTATTGTCGAATTGCTGCTGATCAGCTTGTTTTCCAGGGGACATTGTGTGCTGATTGGTGTTCCGGGTCTAGCCAAAACCTTGCTGGTACGTACCGTTTCGCAAACACTGAATCTCAAATTTAACAGGATTCAGTTCACTCCTGATCTTATGCCCGGAGATATAACGGGAACAGAAATCATTCAGGAAGATATGAAAACCGGTCACAAGGCTTTTCGCTTCATTCATGGCCCCATATTCGCTAATATTATCCTGGCTGATGAGATAAACCGTACTCCTCCCAAAACTCAGGCTGCTCTATTGGAAGCGATGCAGGAATATCACGTTACCGCCTCCGGCAGCACATACCAGTTGGATCCACCCTTTTTCGTACTGGCCACACAAAATCCTATCGAGCAGGAAGGTACCTATCCCCTGCCTGAGGCTCAGTTGGATCGTTTCATGTTTAATCTATGGCTCGATTATCCGCGATTTGAGGAAGAGGTCGATATTGTCAAACGAACAACAGCCTCTTTAAACGGAAGCGTTGATCCCATCCTGGATGCAGAACAAATCCTCGAGTTACAGAAACTCGTTCGAAGTGTTGCCGTTCCAGAGAATGTGCTGAACTCGGCAGTTCGACTCGTCAGTATGACACGTCCCAATACCGATAACTCACCGGATTTCGTCAATCAATATATGAGTTGGGGGGCGGGGCCGCGCGCATCTCAGTACCTGATCCTTGGAGGAAAGACACGAGCTCTTTCAAGGGGACGATACAATGTTACCGAAGAGGACATACGATCACTGGCAATCCCTGTTTTGAGACATCGTATTGTACCCAACTATGCTGCAGAAGCTGACAATATTGACAGCGTTGAACTGATCAAACGGTTGCTTCAGAAGCTATAGGGTAACTTCACATCATTCTCCAATTTTAACCTGACGGAAACGCTGGTACATGGATATTTTCAATCCGGCATACCATTCAACCTTTGCCTTAATTGTACTTGTAGGGTTGTTTCCGGCAGCTGCTATTCTGGCGTGGTGGTCCTACCGAAAGCCCGTTGCTTTGAGTAATCCCATGCGATATCTGTTGATAGGACTACGGACCCTGGCGTTATGGCTCATTCTGGCTGTGTTGCTGAATCCCGTCATTCGTATGGCTCATACCTGGGAAGAAAAACCGGATATTGCTGTTTTACTTGATAATTCAGCCAGTGTCACAATAAAAAAAGGGGACTACCAGGGCAGCCGGGACTACAAAAATGTGGTTAAATCACTCCAACTCTCGGATACCAGCCACGTTCATTATCAAATCTTTTCATTCTCTAAAGATGTCAAAAAAACAAATCCCGACAGCCTAAAACTCAATGGGCAGGATACCGACCTTGACAATGCTCTGAAATCTCTCACCCAACAGGATCAGAATTATAAGGCAATCGTGTTGGTCACCGATGGAATCTCAACATATGGTCCTGATCCGACATATACGGTCAATCAACTGAACACTCCGGTGTTTACTGTGGCGGTCGGCGACACCAATTACGAGCGGGATATCGTTGTCGAAAACGTCGTTCATCCGGATAAAGCGTATAAAGATTCCCCGACGCCAATAAGTGTCACCGTGTTGAATGACGGCTTTGCCGGACGCAAGTTTGACGTTCAATTGCTCAGGGATGGGCGTGTTGTCAATCATAAAACCATTCAAACGAACAGCCAGCGCTCATCGACGACCGTCAATTTCTCGGTTAAACCGACACATACCGGGCTGCAGCAGTATGAGGTTAATGTCCCTGCTCTGAAAGAGGAAGCCAATAGACGAAACAATCACCGGTACCTGACACTCAATGTGTTGGATAACCAAACCCGGATACTGGATATCGCCTTTGAAATCTATCCGGATGTCAAGACAGTGCGAACCATTCTGGGAGAGGATAAAGGAATAAAACTGGAATCCAGAACGTGGATTTCGGGCGACACCTTCATTGGGGGAAAGCTACCCGACAGAACAGACTCTCTTGATTTGATCATCCTCCAGGGTTATCCCAATCCTTCCATACCCGTATCAACAAGGAATGAGATTCGACGACTCATCCAAAATAAACCGGTTGTCCTGCTTGCCACCCCGGAAATGGACATATCACAAGCCGATCAATCCTTACGTGCCGTTTTACCTCTTATCGGCCCCGCGAAGTATCTTCCGATGGATATTTCCCTGGAAGAGAACCAAGCTGAGAAGGGACACCCTGTTCTTGACTTGCCACACATCGAAGATCAAAGCAGTTCCCCCTTCTGGTATGGTCCGATCACTCATGTCGCTGCCTCACAGGGATCTCATGTTCTTCTGAAAGCCACTTACCATGGCCAGGATACGAACTCACCTATCCTGGCACTTCGAACTGTGGGCAACCGGCGATTGGCTGAGCTTCTCGCCTTTGGATATTATCACTGGTACCAGCTGCCCGGGAAAACACGCGATTACGTAACAAAACTCATCTCCAATATCGCAAAATGGACAGCCACCCAGCCTGATAACCGCCTGTTACGCCTTCAACCCTCACAGACCGTTTATGATGAGTCCGAACCTGTGGTATTTAATGCAACCCTGAATAATCAGAACGGGCAACCGGAGGATGGAGCTGTCATAGAAATAACAGTTGGTGGAAATCAGTACAATGATCATCACTTCACTATGGAACATACCGGGACCGGCCAGTATAGCATACAGATCGGGACGTTACCTGATGGCAGATATCATTATACAGCTACTGCACGCAAGCAGGAGATCCCTGCCGGTAAAGCCAGCGGAGAGTTCGTAGTAGGAAGCAAGGGAACCGAATTCGTGAATACCCAGCGAAACGACGATCTGTTGCGCTACATATCAAAGACAACCGGCGGCACGTTTTACACGTGGAAACAGGCTGGAGGCGTAATTACAGGCATACGAGACAAAGGTTTGATGAACGTGATCCAAAAAACGGAGGAGGCTTCATATCCGGTTCATCAATCACCCTGGTGGTTCATTTTGCTACTCGTTCTGTTAACTTCCGAATGGGTACTCAGAAAGGTTAAGGCGTTGTGAGCATTGTGCATCCTTTGTGTGGGAGTGGTTATTCTTCAGGCTGTCGGATAACCACAATGAACACCAGGGAATCTTCACGATGGGCACAAAGATATTCTCGTTAAACCAGGTAATCCACAATTATAGGACCTACCCAGACCTCGTTTGGTAAAGGATTGCCGTGTCAGTTCTCCATTGGCTGCGTGATACAGCAGAGGAGGGGTGAAATGACCAGTAATTAAACGATAGCTTCGGGAGTATCGTGCAGGCTTGTCGGACGGGGCCGTCCGACCTACAAAAAAAAGCCGATCCCTTATCGGGACCGGCTTTCAAATAAGCTATTTATCAGGCTTTGTCAGCTTTTATTCGTTGCTGATTTTGCACGAATCAACATGACGGCCAGGATGATGATCACAAGGAGTGCTATGCCGAGATAGATAAACATGGCATAGGACTTTGGTTGTGCCAGTTGTCCCCACTGAGTGGTCTGGGCATCGATATTGGCAATCTGATCATAGGTCATGATTTTACCTTTAACCAGAGACTCAGCCCATTTCGTTTTGACTGTATTATTCCAGAGATCAGAGAATTTCTGGAAGTTTTGATATTCGGCATTATCAGCATGCTCACGGCTGCGTTTTACAGCATTATCCAGATAGGTACGCAGTGCAGAATAGAAACTGGAACCGTCATTGAATTGCGGTAAATCAAAACCTTGTTCCTTGAATGTAGCAGCAATGGATTTGAAAGTATTATCAGAAATCTTGCTGTGCCATTGCTGGTCGGCCTGATTGATGTTATTGACAACATCCATCGCCTTCTTGTTACCGGAATAGACAGCGGCGATCTTGTCACCAAGTTGACTCCACATATCTGTGAATTCAGCCTGAACATCATACATATGCAGGAAGTCTTCCGTCGACATGGTTGGGTTGTTGTCGATGAAGTTCATGTTTTGTTGAATCAGGTTATGGATTGTTCCCAAAACATCGACACCCATCTGTCCGCCTTTGGCGCTTTCGCTTTGAGGCATATTCTTGTTGGAAGCAATATAGAGTGTATCAATCATCGATTGAATCAACTGATCACGTTTCTGCATATTGTCGCGGTAACGACGAACCAAAGCACGAAGATTGCGCCCACTTGTCTGGCTCTTCACCATTACCTTGCGAATGGAATCTGCCTCGGTTGAAAGCATCTGCAGTTGCTTGGAATACTGAGCAACCTGTTGATTCAGATTAGCCAGTTGCTGGCTCTGTTGCTGAATGGTCTGCAGGTTGGACAATTTCGTCTGAGCGGAACTTTTAATAGCGCTCATTTGCCCGTCGTACGTATTCGGGTAGATGGAACTGTCAATCAATTGCTTATGTGATTCATACTCATTCTCAAAGGCATTGATTTTCGAGATTACATTGTTAATGTCATCAACCGTACGGGCAGACTCAACCTGACTTTTCAGGTTGCTATACTGGGTACGAAAACCCTGTACAACCTGGTAATCAGTTTGGTTTTGCTGAGCATGCACTACCGGCAGCGCGGCCACCAATGTAAGCAGAGCAAAAGCTAAAATACGCTGAACTTGTGTTTTCATAGTTTTAACCATCATTTATTCAAACTCTATTTTTGAAGTCCTTTTTGTGTAAGAGAGTAGGTATTCGACCCATCAACCAACTGGATGACAGGATTGCGTTGATTGAAGGCAGGATCTTTCAAACCATTCTTATCAACAAGTACTTTCTTCTTGGTTTTCAGCGTACCGTCGCCGGGAGCCATGATGTAAACATCTTTAAATCCCGGAGCAGTTACATAGTAATATCCCTCAACTCCTCTGATTACATGGACTTCCTGCACACTCATGGTCGCAGATCCTTTGGTAGACTCACTTTGCAGAAGTGGAGTCACATTAAATGAGATTGCATACCGCATATCTTTGACCATACCGTTGGCATCGGGCTGAAGCACCGACTCAACCGGCTGTGCATAGTTCACGTTTTGTATAACCAGGGAACTTGAACAAGCTGTTACAAAAAGCAGGGAGAGGACAGTAAGCAGCTTGCTTATTCTGGTAACATATTGGCTGATTTTCATGGCAATTGGATACCTTATTTGTCTTTATTGTTTAGTATTCAGTCGGTTATGCCCGAACAAGGCAAAAATAAACATAATAACCAAATACATTGGTGTCAAAAATAGTTATAAGATTATGGATTTACTAAATGAAAATAAACGTTTTTTTGACATTCTTATTGAAACTAAACCACTATTTCGTTTGAATCTAGAGATTGATCAAAATATTTACAGGAATATTTTCAGGCAAATTTTTAATTCCATCAAGCTCCTTTAACGCAATAATGAACGAATAACCAACCACTTCTCCACCCAGGCGCTGGATGAGTTCAGTGGCTGCTTTCGCTGATCCACCTGTCGCAATAAGGTCATCGTGCAACACAACTTTCGTACCTTTTGAAATAGCATCATTATGAACTTCAAGAGAATCCGACCCATATTCTAACGCATATGTTACGGAAGCCGTTTCAGCCGGAAGTTTATTGGGTTTACGGATCGGTACAAAGCCAGCATTCAAATTCATTGCCAGATTGGTCCCAAACAGAAATCCCCTGGCCTCCAGGCCCGCCACGACATCCACTGGCTTGCCCTGAAACGGCCTGGATAAAAGCATTGCCGTCAACTCAAGGGCCTGCCGGTCGCGCAATAAAGGCGTAATATCCTTGAACTGTATTCCGGGTTTCGGAAAATCCGGAATATTGCGGATATTCGACTTCAGATAATCAATGATTTGATTCTCAAAAGGTTTCATCAATAACATCACCACATTTTTACAAATCGCCATTATAACCAAAACGATTCTGTTTTGAAAGCGATTTTGTTGTTAAATCACTATAAATGACGTCAATTGCCGATAGAATGTTGCCGATACAACAACAAATGCGAATCTTTATGCAACAGGCACTTAGCCTGGCAAAGACAGCAGTGTCGGAAGGCGAGGTACCGGTGGGCGCCGTTATCGTGTGTGACGGAAAGGTCGTTGGGCGCGGTTACAACCAGGTGGAGAAACTGAAAGATCCGACTGCTCACGCCGAACTCATCGCCCTGACCGCCGCCTGCAATACGCTCGGCACAAAGTTTCTCAACGGATGCACCATTTATGTGACACTAGAGCCTTGTCCGATGTGCGCCGGGGCTTTGGTATGGTCCCGCCTCGACCGCCTGGTATTCGGTGCGCCCGATGCCCGGGCCGGGGCATGCGGCAGCATCATGAATATCGTGCAAAACTCCGCCCTTAACCACCGGTTGGAAGTGATTCAGGGAATTATGGATGTGGAGTCGGAGACGCTGCTGAAGGAGTTTTTTAGGAATAAAAGGAAGAAAGAATTTTGAATGATGAATTCTGAATTTTTCGGTGGGAGAATGTTGAATTGGATTGGGCCCAATCTGTAAATCTGATTTCCTGCCCATGGGAAACGGGCCTTGTCATCTCCCATGGGCGATTGGATCTAACTCATCTCATTTAACAAGCATAAATTGTTTGGTTTGGGTGAATGTTCCGGCCGTTAGTCGGTAGATATACACCCCACTGGCAAGACCGGATCCGTTAAAGGTAACAGTATACCGGCCTTTGGCCATGGCGCTGTTGACCAGCGTAGCCACCAACTGCCCCAGCACGTCATACACCTTCAGGGTTACCCTGCTTTGTTTGGGCACCTGGTAGGTGATATTAGTAGTCGGGTTGAACGGGTTGGGATAGTTTTGATTGAGTTCGAATTGGGTAATGTTGTCCAGTGCTTCCGGAGTCATCTCTTTTGCTATACCCTGTTTTTGCTGCTCTTCCATGCGGAATACCTTGATCAGTCGCATCTCATCAGGATTCTTGATATTGGTGGACAAGGTGATACGCAATTGTACTGTTCGACCGGCAAAGGCGTCCGCCGAAATACTATCTGCTCGGGCTACCCGGACCGGTTGATGGGCGGAATTAAACACGCGGTTTTGAATGTTTTCCAACACCTGTCCGGAAGAGGCATCCACCAGGTCCACGGTATAACGTATAACACTGCCTTTGGACAACAGACGGCCCGTCGCGACTGAGTCTCCATATTCCACTTCTTCCTCGTAACCGAGCTTCAGACCTTTTTGCAAAGTAAACGGTTTTGTAGTCAGTTCTTTATTAAGTTGCGCCACGGTATGAAACCGAAGCGTATCGGAGACCGGAACAAACCGGACCTGTTGCACGCCGTTTTTTATGTGGGAAAGAGTGTATGCTATCCCGGCCCCATCTTTTCCAATCACAGCACCCCTGCCGGTATAGATGGTGGGCGATGACACGGTCGTTCCCGCGTTTGCGGCCACCATCGTTGTGGGTGACTGGGTACCTCCCACCGGGTTGGATTCTACGAAATGATAGGGGCTCGAATCTGTATAATAGGATGAGACCCGCATCTGCGATGAACTGCTTCCATTATTTAACTGAATGTATTTCCCTTTGGTACTGGCAAAATACCAGGTAGACAAGTTATCCCCGGAAACCACAAAGTTGTGGTCGGTCCACATGGATTCATCGAAATTCTGGCTCCAGACCAGGTAAAAGTTGCTGTTGTCATCTACCTTATTCAGCGAGACCGAGGTGTCGTGATAATCATACGTCCTGATCGTACTACCGTATGGATCGCAAAAGGCCACGTGTACATTGAATGGGTTGGGATTTACCTGGTTGGCCTCAAGCCAGGCAACCCGGGGACCGATATCCGGCAGGCTGATGATGCTCAGGCCCCGGTTGTAGGGATAACCACTGTTGGAGATGGTCATGGGAGAAGAGGGCCAGGTAGTGGTCGATTCGTCATAGACATAGATGTATTTGATCGCATCGCTGCCCCCGCTGCCGTTTTGCTCCCAGACGATATCATACCCGCCCATGGTTGTTTTAATATCGGAGATAGCGGCATGAACCGAATTACCGTCGGTGCCCGGAATGGTTCCGGAATAGGATGGCCGGGGGTGATCCGTACTCATGTCCAGTTGTACATATTTCAGACCGGATGGAGACTCCCAGAGGACCATCACGTAATTGTCCGGACCCCATGCAATATTCGGGCGCAGGTGATAGGAAGACGACTCCCCGGTTGTGATCTGGCGGGTTTGCCAACTATAGTACTCTCCATACGTCGGACTGTAATACCAGGTTTTCAGATGGATGGTACTTCCCTCCTGGTACACGATGCCGACCAGACCCGGATAACCGGGGAAATTTTTAGCAAAGTCGATAAATAGCCGGGGATTTGCCGCTGGAATGATCAAGATGTATGGGATTGGCGGTGCCGCCCTGCGGGACCAGTTGCCAGTCGCCACCCGGCGCTTTCCGCTCGTACCAGACATGGCCCATGCTCTCGTAGACCATATGGGTCCAGCCGTTTTCGGACCGGATGTAATGACGCTGGTTGGCATTGTAGGCCGAGGTATTATCGGAGAGTTGCAGGCCTTTGTACAGTGCTGTATACTTCACATTATTTTCTGGAGTAAGTATCAGCGGGTTACTTGAGGAACTAACCTCCTCCCACCCAACAAATGACAGCGTATGACTATTTTGAGTTTTTGTGGCCGGCGCTGACAGGGGGCCTGAGTTTAGTTCCACAATTTTCGTCACAACCCCTGCCTGGGTAGTTCCAAATTCGGTCTTATCATCTCTTTCTATATGGTAATATTTATGCTGGTAATCAATGAAAGTGGATCCGTCATCATTAAGTAATGTACGGCTGGTGGATTGGGAATTAGATAAGAAGTGAAGATGTCCATCTGAGGTTTTTCTATCCCAGCTACTACGGTTTTCCTGTCCCTCCGTATTATTAAACACCCACTCATAATCACCAATCGTTTGATTATCATATGCTTCCAGATTCAGGGTTTGCCCTTCCACGGCGGGTACAGGTTGCGGGCTGGGAAGAGGAGTGGGCGAAGTATTCAGTCCAACCCCTATCTGGCCACCATCCAGACTGTCAAAGTCGTTACGTGCAGTAATATTTACATTGTAAGCATTGCGTTCGTACGTAACTTCATAGGTCAGAGAAGTAATGGTTGCCTGTGAATCATCAACGCTTTCGTCTTGGCACATGATACCGACAATAAACTGGCTGACACCGGATTGAAGCAAATCATCCATTTTTGCAGCAATTGCCTGGGATTCAAAGTGTTGTTGTTCTGAGTTACTGTAGGGAAGACCGCTTTCGAGCTGTGTTTGTGCATTGCCAATATCGTCCCATGCGGCAGAAGCATTTTGTTGGTCAACTGCACTCAGATACTTTATTGTAAAGGTATACAATCCGGAAGCACCAGATGTTTGATAATGTACCACTACCCTTTTTATCACAACATCTATGCCCAGGTGAGCAATCGAAGATAAAGATATAATAGCATATGATCGTGCCACAATTGAACTTTGGGGATCATTTTGATTGGAAGGATGGATACGTCCCAGACTATAATCGACATTAAAAGCGTAATCAGTACCGGTTGAGTCCGTCACTTTTCCTACTCTGGTTATTGAAGGAACTATAGTTGTTGTCTCTTCGACACGTGGTGTTTGTGCCATCAGGTCTCGTACTTGCAGGGTTATCCCAAACAGAACGATGATGAAAAACCATGAATATATTGTTACCTTCATGATGTTAACTCCTATTGATGGGTTAATAAAAATGAATAACCCGTGACCCGGGATTTTCCCGGGCCGAGGGGTGCCGACCCTACAGGTTATTCCAAAAGGTGGGGCAGTGTTACCGCACTGTCCCCGCCCTGTTTATTATGTTATGGCATAGTTTCTTATTCTTCCTGTGGTAAAACTCCGTGATAGATCAGGTTGGTGCCAGCTTGAAAATCATTGGTAACGAAAAAAACATCGCGTTTCAGCATAAGACCATCGCTGGAGAAGTAGTCAAAGGGGTGATCGATGTGGAAGAGATACTGCATGTCGACCCCGTTGTAATGCATCAATCCCTTCGCGGAAGTTAAAAAAAGATCGTCCGCACTTCTTCCATTCAGATCATACACTTTATTTTTTGTTGGAAGAGGTATTCCATTCCCAAACGTGCCGGGAGGAGAACGATACAACGTATTGTCAATGAGTGATAACAGTCGTCCATTAATCACGTTCATCCATGCTTCTCCAGTTGTTGCGAAAAGCTCGTTCAAATGACCTCCACCGTAGTGATAGAATAGTGTTGTATCGACAACACCTGCTTTATAGGCGGTAATATAGACCCCGTCTCTATCTGCCCTGACACGTTCAAATTGCACCGCAAAGTCTGTTACAAGAACCTCTTTCCAATCCTTGCCATCATAGTGCAGTAAATAACTGTAGGGGTTGTCTCTATCAAAAACCAATAACCCTACCGCAAAGATATTATTAGCCGAGCTTCCCCAGATATCATTGAACTCATTTATTACTTGTCCCTTTTGGGTATAAGTATAAACGTGTTTCCACCTTTCTCCATCATAATGGTAGAGACGGCCCCCATCTCCCCCCGCCCAGATATCATCGGAGGAAAAACCGTAAATACTTTCCAGCCCATACAGACTCGGGGTCGAATCCGGACTCCAGCTTTTCCCGTCGTAGTGCCACAGGTGGTACGCTCCACCCGGCGAAACGGCCCAGACATCATTGGGTTTTGCTCCCCAGATATCATAAATCCAACCATTTGGGGCACTGTACACGCTATCCACGGTCCAGGTATAATCGCGGCGGCCCGGTGGGGGTTCGGCATCTTTCTTGTTCTCAAACAATCCGCAGCTTGCCGCGGCAAGTAGAAACGTCAGAAAAATCAGATGCAGCCATTCCTTCTTCAGGAAAGTTTTTGTAATAATTCTCTCCACTTGATTTGCTTTCATACATACCCTCTGCATCGTATGGACTAATATTATGGTAATGACCTTCGTATCATCCCTGAGTTATTTACTCCAGGGTTTTATGGAAGTCCCTCAGGCACTGTCCCCACCCTGTTTATTATGTTATGGCATAGTTTCTTATTCTTCCTGTGGTAAAACTCCGTGATAGATCAGGTTGGTGCCCTCATGGAAATCTCTAACTACAAAAAAAACTTCCTTATCTAATACTAATGCGTTAGCCACAAAGCTTTCAACACTATTGGAGACTCTATTGAGTAAATAGATCACGTTTTTTCCATTATAGTGCAATAGTCCATTTTTGTTTATTAAAAATATATCGTTGTAATTCCTTGCAAAAAAAGTGTCAACGCCATCTTGAATGTCAAATGTTCTAATTGTCTCAAAATTGTCAATTCTGTAATGTTTTAATCTGCTTCCAACCAAGAAATAGATGTTTTTCTCTATGTTATTCATCCACAAATCCGCACTGGTTTCATTATGTGAAATGGACAACAATTTATTTAATTGTCCATTTTTATAATTAAAGATAAAAGATGAGTCCGGTTCACCATTATTAGAAGGCTTTGCAAAACCCCATACAGTGTGAGGTTGTAAAGGATTTACATTATTTTCGGTCTAATTGAATGTTCACTCAAACTCAGATTTTTCATCATGGCTGATATCAACCAATTAAGCTTTGGCGACGGACTTCTTTCAAGCAGGCGAAAAATCAGCAAACTTTCCAAACACCTGGCTAAGCTCGATCAGATCATCGACTGGCAGCCATTGGTTCAGGAGATTGCCATTATTGATAAAACCGATACTAAGACCGGTGGGCGGCCTCGTAAAAACCCACTGTGGATGATCAAAGCCACGTTTCTACAATCCCTGTTCAGCCTGAGTGATCCTCAATTGGAAGATCAACTCATTGACCGACTAAGCTTTCAGCGGTTTGTGGGGGTCAACCTGGACCAGGAGATTCCAGATTTTACCACGTTTTGGCGCTTCAAAGAAGCACTGAGCATCCATAAGCTGGATGAGCGTATTTTTGATCTGATCAACCAGCAGTTGGAAGCCAAAGGGCTGATGGTCAAAAAAGGCACCATCGTGGATGCTACGATTCTTCCCTCGGCGAATCGTCCCCTCTCGGATGAGAAGCGCCAGGAGCTAACCCGCAGGCCTTCCCCCCAGATCGATACCGATGCCAACTCTACGAAAAAAGGCGGGGTCTACTACTTTGGCTATAAAGGTCATATTGGGGTGGACATCGAGTCCAAACTGATTCGTAAGGCCATCTTAACCCCCGCCAGTTACCACGACAGCACCCAGACCGAACAGCTGGTCAGCTATGATGAGAAGGCCCTGTTCGGTGATAAGGCCTACTTCAATGGGGATCACAAGTTTTCGGCCCGGCACTTCGGCTGGTACTACGGAGTGCTGGACAAAGCCACCAAAAGCCAGCCCTTGTCGGGTTCTCAAAAAAAGCGAAACCGCAAACACAGTCGCGTACGGGCCGCAGTGGAGCACCCGTTTGCCTGGATGAAGACCAAGGCCCGGATGGAGCTCATGAGGGCTAAAAATCAGGCTCGTAACCGGCTTCGATTCCTGTTTACCTGTATGGGATGGAACCTGTCGAGAGCAGGATTTTTGCTTGAAACATCAAGATCCATGGGATCGGTAGCTCTATGAACCCAAAAGGGCACATACAACCGGCTTCTTACAGCCTTTTGAAGGCTGCCAGGGAGTCATTTCGAACAAGGATTGGTGGAAAACACAAGCAATCCAGCAGAAATATCTCCACATTCAGCCACGAAAAATAAATCAAAGAACAACAAAGGGTTTTTCAAAGCCTTCTATGTAATTCCAAATAAAAACACACCATTGTTATCTTGTCGGACCCGTTGAAGCTGTATGCCGAAATCTGTGACAAACTCCTCTTGCCATTGCTTACCGTTGTAGTGTAAGAGATAGCTGTACACATTAAAATCTTTCCCGTCATTCAGAGATAGCAAACCCACGGCATACACATTATCCCTTGAATTTCCCCAAATATCACTAGCATAATTTAATATTTGCTTGTCTTTGACATATGTAAACGTATTGTTCCACTGCTTCCCGTCAAAATGATAAAGATGCCCATCCTCACCCCCTGCCCAGATATTGTCGGAAGAGAAACCATAAATACCATGCAGCCCATACAGATTTCTGTTCGAATCCGGACTCCAGCTTTTCCCGTCGTAGTGCCACATGTGGTACGCTCCACCCGGAGAAACGGCCCAGACATCATTGGGTTTTGCTCCCCAGATATCATAAATCCATCCATTTGGGGCGCTGTAGACGCTGTCTACGGTCCAGGTATAATCTCTGCGGCCGGGTGGGGATTCGGGGTCTTTTTTGTTCTCAAATAATCCGCAGCTTGCTGCGGCAAGTAGAAGCGCTATTAGTATATACATCCTCCGTCTCATCGGGTGGGCCTCTCCAGGTATTTTACTTATCTCTCACTTTAAATTATTCCCAATTTTCAAAAAAAAAACAACAATTCCAACATGAAATAGTACGAAATTTATGCTCTTTTTTCGTGGGTTGGATAACAGTCTGAAGGTCCTGGATTCTTTATCCGGATATCAGAAATTGTCTGCATCGGAACCATCTGACCGCTATTTGATTATAGCAATTCAGTCTCGGGATGTCGTTGTCGGAGTGTTCAGTGATTTGTTCTCTACAAATACAGCTTTTTCTCGCGAATATATTGAACAACTGCTTCTGGCAGGTCTTCTTCGGGTAGATTTGATCCGGCCATTTTCTCCTTGAGTTCTGTTGATGAAACCTGAACAGGATTGTGATCGATGAATTTTGTTTTTTCGAGTATTTCGGGTTCAATCTGATGATCATCAAACCCGGGCCGCTTTGCGACTAAAAGAGAACACTCCTTCAGAATTTCTTTGTAACGATGCCATTGGCTGAAGGTTACCAGGCTATCGCTGCCCAGGCACAGGTAGAATTTGAGATCAGGATAAGCCTCTTTTAAAGCCGTGATAGTCTGAAGAGTATAAGAGGGTTTGGGCAACTGTTCTTCAATTGTGCAGATTCTAACCTTATCCCAGTGCCCGAACGCCAGTTCCAGCATGGCCTTCCGATCAGCATACGCAGTCACCTCATCCCCTTTTTTATGCGGCGGGAAGGCCGCCGGTACTATCCAAAGCTCATCAATCAGTCCCGAATCGAGAAATGACCGGGCAATGGCGAGATGGCCTTTGTGCACCGGATCGAAGGTACCTCCGAGAACCCCGACCCTTTTAACCATTCGATGCCGTTAGATTTTTTGATTTATTACTGCTGTTGAGTTTCGACAAGGCATCCCTGGCAGTGGAGTACGAATTTTCGGCTTCTGCCCTGTTCTTTCCATCGGGAAAGATCTGAACGTACTTCTGGTATGCCGCTATGGCTTTATTATAACGCTCTTTCTGTTTGGAAGGAACACTGTTTTGCGCCAGTTCAAGATAAGCTGTTACCTGCTTGGCCATTGCTGCCTCAGCCCAGTTTGTTTCCGGATACTGGTCAACCGTCAACCCATAATAGATGGCAGCGGCCTTATAGTGGTTATTCCTCATATATAATTTGGCAGCAGCATAGGTCTTATGAGCCAGCTTGTCCCTGAGCTTGTCAATGTATTTGCCGGCCTGACTAGCCTGGTCGCTGTTGGGATTCTGACTGATAAATAACTGAAACAACTCGATCGCCTTGTTGGTGTTCGTTTGATCGAGCTTGTAACGCGGACTCAGCTTGTAATAGCAGAGAGCCTCCTTGAATTGCATTTCTTCCCGCTTTGGGGATTTGGGATAGTATGTGTAATAACGTTTGTATTCGTTCGCCGCCAGCAAAAACTCGTTATTATGGTAATAGCTCTCAGCAAGGTAATATTCAGCCTGTTCGGCCCTGGCCGTTCCCCGTGCAAGCGATAATACGGTCTGAAACGCAGTGGTTGCCTGATCGTAATCGTGAACATTGTAAAAATGCTCCGCTTTCTTGTACGCTACATCCAGCGTATCTCCGGGTTTTATTATGTATTTGTTGGTACATCCTGCCAGTATGTAAGCAAAAATTCCAATCACCAGGATAAAGGATCCTGAACGTCTATTGTGGATCATGTAGTTATAAATCGCTTGGCTTAAAATTCGCGGGTTATCAGTTTCTGTAACAGGTGCCTAATTTCGGTTAAATATCCCGAATCTTCAAAACTCCTCAATCCATCTAACGCATTTTCATAGTGATATCTTATAGCCTTATTGCTTTCATCGATAACACCGCTTTTTTGATAGCATGAGATCACCCATTGTATCTCGTCGTCCGTCTTCTCTTCTTTTTTGTTGAGAATGCGTGATAATGTCTTACGATCCTGTTCAGTAACGCGTTCCATGGCTAATAATGCAAGATAGGTCTTCTTGCCCTCCCGGATATCCCCTCCGATCTTCTTGCCAAACTTATCAAAATCGGCAACGACATCCAGCAGGTCGTCCTGAATCTGGAAAGCTATGCCAGCTTCCAGCCCTATCTTGCCTAACAGGTCTATTATTTGATTATCCGCTCCGGCGACAATACCACCCATCTGCAGGGCACAGCTTAATAAAGCTCCTGTCTTGGCTCCGATCATTTCTTCATACTCGCTAAGCGATACATTACTTTGATCGGCGAAGTTGAGATCGAGCATCTGCCCTTCACATATTCTTTTTATAGAACGTATGAAACACTGGTGAAGTGCATGATACTGCCGTTTATCGATAGTGTCGGTTTCTCCATATTGCTGAAGCTGTTCGATTGCCAGGGCAAACATGGCATCACCGGAAAGAATGGCAGTGGCAGAATCCCACTTGCGATAGACACTGGTTTTACCGCGCCGTGTCTCGGCCTCATCCATAATATCGTCATGGATAAGTGTAAAGTTATGCACCAGCTCAATGGCCATAGCTGCGTGGATGGCCTCCCGGGGATCGCCGCCGCAAAGCCCGCAGCCCAATAAAACAAGATATGGCCTGATACGCTTGCCACCGAGTTCCAGTGTATACGTTATCGGCCGGTACAGATTATACGGAACATCAGGGATATTCAAATCTTTTATCCCCTGCTCGATTAACTGTGGAAGCGTTGACCGGGTTGTTGTCGTTTCTTTAGATTGCATCGTTGATTATTTCGAAATCCAGCTGATAGTAAACAGATTTTGCGCTAACAACAAACCTCTCTCAAATGTTTCATGGACAAATCGGATGGATTTCGGCATCCAAGCAGGCAAAGCGCAAAGCGGAACTCTTTCTGCCAGTTATTGTATAGCTGTTCCAGACCGTCATATCCATGCTCAATAATGGCTTTAACAACAGGTTGGGCCGTCGCAGATAGCGTGGCTCCCATACACAGTGATTTGACAATGTCCAGGGACGAACGAATGCCACCCGAAGCAATAATTTCGCAGTTTTCGGGACCATTTTCCAATATATCAAGCAGACAGTCGACTGTAGGTATTCCCCATTCATCGAAGACCTTCTTATTTGGATGATCCGGATCGCGCTCGTTTTCAATACGCGACCAACTTGTCCCTCCGGCACCGGCCACGTCGATAACTTTCACTCCCGCATCCACCAGCCGGTTTGCGACAGCCGCATTAATTCCAGCTCCTGTCTCTTTTACAATAACGGGCAGTTCTGTAGCTTTAACCAAATCGCTGATACCTTCGAGAATCCCTTTAAAAAACCGGTCGCCTTCAGGCTGCATGAGCTCCTGCAGCACGTTCAAATGAACAATAACCGCATCAGCCCGAACAGAGTCGATCATGGTTCGGATGGCTCCGCTTTTGACGGCCTCCGCAACCTGGCAACCTCCCACGTTGGCTGCTATAAAGGCATGAGGCGCTTCATCCCGCACTATGGAAAAGGTATCTATCGATTCAGGCTTTTCGATAAGAATCCGCTGGCTGCCGACTCCGAATGGAAGATGTTCTTTCTCACAAAAAGCAGCAATGATTGCATTCACGGCGCCACCTTTGGCATAACCACCGGTCATCGAAGAGATGAAAAAAGGAAAAGAAAACGAACGGCCCAGGAAGGTGGCCTCTGTAGAAACTTCATCCAGATCAACCTCAGGCAAGGCATTGTGGACAAAATCGTAGCGTTCGAAACCGGTTGTCTTGTGATAGGCAGCCCGGCCCGAGACACTTATTTCCACATGTTCGGCTTTCCGTTTCGTAATGGACATTAGCCCCGGGTTATTCGTTAAACAATAACCACAAAGTTCACAGAGATGGCACAAAGTGCGCAAAGAAGAAGAAATATTGTGATCTATGTGTGATTTCATTGTTTCAATTACGGTCAAAAGTCATACAAATGTAAGGATGTGTAGGGTATCGAAAAAATCAGATCATATAGGATCCGCCGTTAATATGAAAGGTCGATCCCGTCAGATGCCGGACTTTACCGCTTGCCAGCCAGGCTACCAGCTCACCTACTTCGGAGGGTGGCGTCAGTTCAGGCATAACGATGCCCTGCATCAGATAGTCTTTACCGTAAACGGGTATAGTTTGTCGCGCCATATCCGTATCAATGAAGCCAGGCGCTATGCAGTAAGCAGCAATGTATTTTTTACCAAATCCCCTGGCCGCTGTTTTGGTAAACGCAACCAATCCACCTTTTGATGCCGCATAAGGAGCATATGATGCTGTGTCCCCACGGTAAGCAGCCCGAGAGGCAATATTAATGAGGATACCCTTTACCTGATGAGCTGACCAATAATTCAAGGCCCAGCGGGAAAGCCTGACAGGAGACGTTAAATTGATAGTCATCGTGCGTTCCCAGTTATCATTCCAACTGTCCTCTGATGAGTCAAATTCTACATCCTCCGAAATGCCCGCATTATTTATGAGGACATCCATTCCCTCCTTCCTTTCAATCAAAGGGCGCAGGTGTGACTCCACATCGGCAGGATTTCCCAGATCGACATTAACACCCTTGAATCGCTCATTTTTATAAAATTCTTTAGGAAATGATGATCGAAACGCTGTTCCAATAACATTCGCCCCAGAATCCAGCAGACATTTTGTAATACTTTTGCCGATTCCCCTCGATGCACCGGTCACCAGCGCATGAACGTGTTTATTATCCAAAAAATTGACTCATTAGATTTTAGGTTTTCGATAGACAGGAACAAACGAACAGGCCTCTCCATACATCAAACGTTCAACATGTGGCATTAGATGCTGCGTAACTGCGAGATACGCAAACGGGGGAATTGACTCCTCTCCACATCCTTTAATTATAACCCGCTGATTTGCGAAACGGCTCCAATCCTCATTTTCAAATGCACGACGGTACAACTCTTCTATAGCCTTCATGGCGATTTCCAAGAATGACTTCTTTGGCGTAAGGCCGGGCATGTGTTACCACCAACATAAATGCCCATGGCGCAAGAATAGCGTCCGTTGAACAGTAAACGGCCAGGACTTTACCCTCATACTGCGACCAATCATGTTTATCCAGATAATCCCTGAAATCCTTCTCTTTTAATAGCAATTCTTGAAATAGGAAGTCCTTGATATCCAATTCACTAACTATCGAAGGATCACAATAACTCTGAAGATCGATAGTGATCAGACCTGACTTCGCGACTTTATTGACGATGGGTTCCATAAATCAGAATGATTTTCAGATTGCAAAAGATTCGCCGCAGGAGCAGGTGCGTGTGGCGTTGGGATTATTAAAGTGGAATCCCTGCCCTTTTAATCCATCGGAATAGTCCAGTTGCGTACCAGCCAGATAGAGAAAGCTCCTCATATCGACCACGATGTCGATCCCGTTATCCTCAAAATGCTGATCCTTGTCGTCTTTTTTTGTCTCGTCGGTGTCGAAGTCAATCTTGTACGTCAACCCTGAACAACCTCCGCCGACCACACCGATTCGAAGAGGCACATCTATCTGCCAACTGCTGTTCCGTGCGAATGTTTCTGATACGCTCTGCGGCTCGTTCGCTTACTTTAATAGACATAAATCAACTTGTTATATGTTCACAACCTGGATGTTGGGATCGATACGCTTTACCATACTCTCGATAGCGAACAAGGTACCGGACATTGCCGTCGGGCAGGTGCCGCAAGCCCCCTGGTAGTGGACACGCAACACATCATCTTCCATACCCAGTATTTGCAAGCCACCGCCATCAGCCAGCAGATAGGGTCGCACCTGTTCGTCAAGCATTTGGTTGATCAAAGTCATTCGGGGATCACTCGACTCCTTGGCTTCTCGCGTAGCATGGACTTCTTCATCTTCAACGATATTGTGGAGCGGTTCGGCTTCGCGAATCGGTGGAGCCAGTTCGCGCAATAATTCTGGCCAGTCCGCTTCCCCATCCTGCGTAACGGTTACATATTTATCTACATAATACACAGAAATCACGTGAGGAATCGCGAAAAGCGTTTTGGCGAATTCGTCGTCCTCCTTGACCTGATCAGGCGAGTCATAGGAACGTGTAATTCCCTGACTGATGGGCTCTTTAAGCACAAACCGCATGGCATCAGGATTCGGTGTACGTTCTATCTCGGCTATCTTTGGCATGATTCTCTTCTTTTATAATTCTTCTTTTGATAACTGTTTTGTTAACGAATTAATCTTTTCCTCGTATATCACACATAGATCAGTACTTCAGGCGAATATCCGTTGTACCATTTTTAGTCCCGTCGACCAGTTTATCGACTTCCTCACGGGTGTTATAGATAGAAAAAGAAGCCCGTGCCGTAGCCGGTATATTCATCCGATCCATCAGAGGCTGCGCGCAATGATGGCCCGTGCGAATGGCAATTCCCTGCTGATCGAGTAACGTGCCGATATCATGCGGATGAATATCCTTCAGCATGAATGAAATGATCGATGCTTTATCCGGAGCCGTACCGATGATCCTCAGGCCATCGATCTTCAACAATCTTTCCGTCGCATATTGAAGCAGGTCATGCTCATGCTCCTGCATGGCCTCAAAGCCAGTTTCCCGGATATAATCGATCGCCGTTCCCATACCTATAGCCGCTGCGATTGGAGGTGTCCCGGCTTCGAATTTATACGGTGTCTCGTTATAGGTTGTCTGTTCAAAAGTTACACGGTCGATCATCTCACCACCGCCGCGATACGGGGGCATTTCATCAAGCCAATGCCGTTTGCCATACAAGACACCGACTCCGGTGGGACCATAAATCTTGTGCCCGGAGAAGGCGAAAAAATCGCAGTCCAGATCCTGGACGTCCACATTCATGTGCGGCGCCGATTGCGCTCCGTCTACAAGCACCGGCACATCATGCTCGTGTGCCACTTCGATATATTTCTTAACGGGATTAACCGTACCCAGCACATTTGATATCTGCGTGATGGCCAGCAGACGCGTCTTGGGACCAATCAACCTGGTAAACTCATCGAACTGCAGAACGCCGCGGTCATCCATCGGAATGACTTTAATTACAGCGCCCACCTGTCCGGCGACGATCTGCCAGGGGACGATGTTGGCGTGGTGTTCCATCTCCGTAAGGATAATCTCTTCTCCCTTACGGAAGTTCATGCGTCCAAAGGTATTGGCTACTAAGTTTATAGCATCGGTAGTACCGTAGGTCCAAACAATTTCTTCCCTCGACGCTGCATTGACAAACTCCTTCACTTTATCGCGGGCATCTTCCATAGCTCTTGTGGCTAAATTACTTAGCGTATGGATGCCACGATGAACATTAGCGTGTTCGTGCCGGTGATAGTGGTCGACTCGTTCGATGACCGAAACCGGCATTTGGTTTGAAGCGGCGCTGTCGAGATAAACCAGTGGTACTCCATGAACCTGCTCAGACAGAACAGGAAAATCACTCCGGATCTTGTTGATATCCAGCTTCTTTCTTGATTTCGCCGCAGTGCCGGCGCTGATCGGGTTTATCTCTGCATCACTCATACCAAATCCTGAATCTCCTCATTTCGATTGGAAAACTTGCTGACAGATGAACTAAGCTGTCCCTGAAGGGAAATTACAGGAATTCGTTCGATAATGTCGAGTGCAAAACCATACGCGAGCAACTGCCGTGCTGTTTCATCAGAGAGACCACGACTGCGAAGATAGAAGAGTTCATCGTCATCGAACTGACCGATGGTTGCACCGTGTGAACACTTCACATCATCCGCAAATATTTCGAGCTGCGGTTTGGTATCTACCGTTCCTTCCGAAGACAACAGCAGGTTGCGATTTTCCTGGAATGAATCGGTTTTCTGCGCCCCCTGGCGTACATAAATCTTTCCATTGAACACGGAATGGGACCTATCGTCGACAAGCGCTTTGTGCAACTGGTGGCTGGTGCAGTACGGCTGCTGGTGATCCATCATCGTGTGCGTATCCGACAACTGATCATCGTGGATCATTACCAAGCCATCAAGCGTACAATTGATCTCACGGCCAGCCAGCAACGAATACACATCATTGCGTGAAATTTTGGATCCGATATGTACCGAATACGATTCATAATCGCTGTGATCGGACAATGTTGCACCCACTCTGCTCACGTGAAATGCTTCGGGCGATTCACGCTGAACACGGGTATGCAGCAAGTGGGCACCTTCTTCGAGTTTTATCTCGACAACCGGTACATTCAGATAAGCCGATTGGCCCAGACCGACATAATCTTCGATAATTGTAAACTTGCTGTAGCGGCCGCCAATAATCAGACAACGTGGAACAGCAAAAAAAGGCTGATCAGTGTCTGTCGATATGAACTGGAAATGAACCGGAGCTTCAACTTTCGTGTCGGCAGGAATCCGTAAATACACGCCATTCTGCAGAAAAGAAGCATTCAGGTAAAGAAATGGATCCTTCTCGATCCTCATATGGTTACCCAGTTCCTTCCGGATGATTTCCTGTTCGTTCTCATCCGCTTCGGCAAGGGGTGCCAGAACCACGCCGTCGGGAAGGTTGTCTGTTGATGAGAACTCTGCGTTATATACTCCGTTGACGAATACCAACCTTGCACCGTCCGATTCCGGAATCTTATAATCAGACAGGATTGTGTCATCTACTTTTCCATATACCTCAAAAAAAGGTACCAATGACGAGCGCAGCAGCGGGCTGATATTGGTATATTTCCACTCTTCATCCTTCGTCGTCGGGATCGCCAATTCCGGCAGTTCTTCCGCCGCTACCGACCCGAAAGCTTCCAGAAATGAAGGTTGACCAGGCAGAACCTTTCTGTGAGCAAGTAAATCGGTAAAAAATGATGTCTCTTTCTTAGCCACAGTACTCCTCAATTACTTTGCTTCGCCGTTTACGAGAATATCATCGGTCACCCAGTCGTAGCCGCGCTCTTCGAGCTCGAGAGCCAGCTCTTTATCGCCGGATTTGAGGATTCTTCCCTTCACCATCACATGTACAAAATCGGGTACCACATAATCGAGAATACGCTGATAATGTGTAACCAAAATGATTCCCTTTTCCGCATCAGCAATCTTATTGATACCTTCCGCTACAATTCTAAGAGCGTCGATATCCAGACCGGAATCCGTCTCATCCAGGATCGACAATTTGGGATCGAGCACAGCCATCTGCAAAATTTCATTCCGCTTCTTTTCTCCACCCGAAAACCCTGCATTGACACTGCGTTTCAGAAAATCAGGATCCATGTCCACGATTTTGAGTTTTTCCCGGACATAGTCGTCAAACTCAAGGGGGTCAAGCTCTTCTTCCCCCCGGTTTTCACGAATGGTGTTGTAGGCCTGGCGCAAAAAAGTGGAATTGTTAACCCCGGGTATTTCCACCGGATACTGGAATGCCATAAACAATCCGGCCTGAGCACGCACTTCCGGATCCATATCCAGAACGTTCTCGCCATCAAGCAAGACCTCTCCTTTGGTCACCACATATCCCGGATGCCCGGCAATCACTTTGGCGAGTGTACTCTTACCGCTTCCATTGGGACCCATAATCGCATGGATCTCTCCTTTATTGACAGCCAGATTAATACCCTTCAATATTTCAGTGCCCTCTACTGTGGCATGCAAATCTCGAATTCTAAGCACGTGTTATTAATTTTTAGATTATTGATTAAACGATATTCTTTATTAACCTACACTACCTTCAAGCTTGATACCCAATAACTTGGTAGCCTCTACAGCAAACTCCATCGGCAGTTCCTTAAACACTTCCTTACAGAAACCGTTAATAATCATAGAAACCGCATCTTCCTCACTTAGTCCACGTTGCTGCAGATAGAAAATCTGGTCTTCACCCACACGGGATGTTGTTGCCTCGTGTTCGACTCTGGCAGTGTTATTTTTTGATTCGATGTAGGGGAAGGTATGCGCACCGCACTTGTCTCCAATCAGCATGGAATCACATTGTGAATAATTACGGGCGTTGTCGGCTTTGGGTCCGACGTAAACCAGTCCGCGATAGCTGTTGTTTGAGCGGTCTGCAGAAATACCCTTGGATATAATCGTGCTCCGCGTATTCTTACCCAGGTGGTGCATCTTTGTGCCGGTATCCGCCTGCATCTTGTTGTTGGTCATGGCTACGGAATAGAATTCCCCAATTGAGTTATCTCCTTTGAGGATCACGCTCGGATACTTCCAGGTAATTGCCGAACCGGTTTCGACCTGTGTCCAGGAGATCTTGGAATGATGTCCTCTGCACATGCCGCGTTTGGTAACAAAGTTGTAGATCCCTCCAACTCCTTCTTCGTCACCGGCGTACCAATTTTGCACGGTTGAATATTTGATTTCCGCATCATCAAGAGCAACCAGTTCGACGACCGCAGCATGAAGCTGGTTCTTGCTGAACATCGGGGCGGTGCATCCCTCAAGGTAACTTACATAAGCTCCTTCCTCAGCGACGATCAACGTACGTTCAAACTGTCCGGATTCCTGGTTATTGATCCGGAAGTAGGTTGATAGCTCCATCGGGCAGTGCACACCCTTTGGGACATAGACAAATGAGCCGTCTGAAAATACGGCAGCATTTAGCGATGCAAAAAAATTGTCGTTATATGGCACGACCGAGCCAAGATATTTCTTTATGAGTTCGGGATACTTCTGAATTGCTTCCGAGATCGAACAGAAAATCACACCGGATTCAGCAAGCTTTTCCTTGAAAGTCGTGGCAATTGAAACGCTGTCAAATACGGCATCCACAGCCACACCGGCCAGCATTTTCTGTTCACCCAGCGGAATCCCCAGTTTCTCATACGTTTCCAGCAGCTTAGGGTCCACTTCATCCAGACTCTTCTTTTTTCTCCTTCCATTTTGGAGACGAATAATAAACGACATCCTGGTAATCGATTTTCGGATATGTCAGATTCGCCCAGTGATGGGGTTCATGCATCGTCTTCCATTTGCGAAATGCCTTTAACCTGAAATCGAGCATGAATTCAGGTTCATTTTTTTCCTGAGATATCAGGCGAATAATATCCTCGTTCAGACCCCTGGGAAACTCATCATACTCGATATCTGTGACAAACCCGTATTTGTATGGCCGTTTAATGACATTATCAACTACTTGGGTATCACTCATATAAAAATCCGAATCGTTTTTTACTTGTGAAAGTGATCGTGTAGTGCCAGAAATTTGAAAACCTGCTATCCATCGATTAACTACTGATTTTCAATGATTATCTGCACCATGCTTATCTGGACTGAATATAAGAAAATCATATGGTGATTAACAGCGAAAAACAGGTATTTCTTTCGATTATTTTTAATCAATCTAAATAACGGAACGCCTTCTGCTTTATTGGACAAAGATCAAAAAAGGTGTCATTATCTTGAATATTTCAATCTGAATAATCACATTCATAGAGAACCAGTGATTGGATGGGATACTCACGTGCTGTTGAGTATCACTTTCCCGTTGTTCCTTTTGATCGTTGAGTACATCATTTATTCCAAGAAGTAACTCACATGGAGGGCAATCAAAAGCAGTCATTGAGGTAATAAGGGAACTGCATCATACATCATAAGCATTATTTATCTAGCGTTTTTCTAATAACGCTGAATCCCATATTACTTACATCCTATTGCAGATATATAACCAGTAAAAACAGGTCAATTCCAATATGGAAATACCATTGCTGAGTGACATCATCATCATTTTCGGGCTATCGATTGTCGTATTGTATATCTGTCACCGGCTACATATTCCAAGCATTGTCGGATTTCTCATAACAGGGATATTCGCGGGGCCATACGGATTAAGGTTAATTACGGGAGTTCATGAGGTCGAGCTGATTGCTGAAATTGGCATTGTACTGCTGCTTTTCACGATTGGAATAGAATTCTCCCTCGACAAACTATTATCTATCAAGAAGTCGGTTTTGATGGGCGGGTCGCTCCAGGTGTTGATAACCTTTTTTGCTGTCTTCCTTATTTCTATTCATATAGGCCAGGATACGAGTACTGCTGTCTTCTTCGGCTTCCTGGCAGCACTAAGCAGTACGGCAATAGTGTTGAAGCTGCTTCAGGAACGTGCTGAAATCGACTCGCCTCACGGCAACACGGCACTTGGCATACTTATCTTTCAGGATATCATTATCGTACCAATGATATTGATTACTCCACTTCTGGCCGGGTCAATGGATATTTCCGGGGAATCCATTGCACTTAACCTGACAAAGGGCATCGGTATTATTTTACTCATCCTTGCACTGGCCAAATGGATTATTCCGAATTTGTTGTATCAAATTACAAGAACCCGGAACCAGGAGTTATTCCTGATGAGCGTCGTTGTTCTGTGTTTTGGGATTGCCTGGCTGACTTCAAAATCAGGTTTGTCCCTGGCCCTGGGGGCATTCATTGCGGGTTTGATCATATCAGAGTCTGAATACAGTCATCAGGCACTGGGCAACATCCTGCCCTTTCGGGACATCTTCACAACCTTCTTTTTCGTGTCCATCGGCATGATGCTCGATCTCCGCTTAGTCATTCAGCACCCGGGTCTCATTATTCTCATAACACTTATTGTCTTGATCCTGAAAGCATTGATCGCCGGAGGTGTCACTCTTTCTCTTGGATATTCACTTCGAACCGGGGTCCTTACAGGTCTCTCACTGAGTCAAATCGGCGAATTTTCATTCATCCTATCTCTGACCGGCGTTCAGTATAAGTTGCTGACCGGTAATTCCTACCAAATGTTCCTGGCTGTAGCCATTCTGACCATGGCAGCCACCCCTTTTATTATCGCCTTCGCACCACGCCTGGCTGACCTCGTTTTACGGTTGCCTCTTCCGGAAAGAGTAAAATCCGGTTCTGCACCGGCGGGCGTTACAAAACCGGTTATCCCGGATGATCACCTGATCATTGTGGGGTTTGGAGTGAACGGAAGAAATGTGGCTCGTGCTGCAAGAAAAAGCGGCATTCCGTATGTAATTATTGAAACGAACCCGGACACCGTAAAGAGCGAACAGGCAAATGGAGAACCCATTTATTACGGAGATGCAACACACGAACCTGTGCTGCGATATGCCAACATAATGGGTGCAAGGATTATTGTAGTTGCCATCAACGATCCCGCCGCCATGCGCAGCATTATCGAAGGGGTAAAACGACTCAATCCCGGGGTACACCTGATCGTTCGTACCCGGTACATACAGGATATGCCGGATCTGTACAGTGCGGGGGCCGACGAAGTCATCCCGGAAGAATTTGAGACCTCGGTAGAGATATTTACAAGAGTCCTCACCGGATATCTGATACCCCGGGATGAAATAGACAAACTGATCGCATCGGTCCGCGCCGATGGATACGAAATGTTCAGGAGTCCGGCCGGAGCATCGACCTCCCTTTCAGACTTAAAAAGGAAGCTTCATGATATTGATATCGCCACGTTTCAGATTCAGGATAAATCCTTGTTAATCGGGAAAACTCTTGGTCAGGCTTCGCTGAGGCAGAAACATGGAATATCCGTTGTTGCAGTCCGTCGGGATGGGCGGATCGTGCCAAATCCCGGAGCCGAAACAGTACTTCAAAATTCCGATGTCCTGTATGTGCTCGGCTCACCGGAGAAGATAACGGGAGCTATGTTCCTGTTTACATCCGTTATGGATTCAAAAGATATTTCTTAATTAATGTGCCGGCCTTCATGATAATACCATGCCTGAAATGTTATCGTATGAGATACGACCGATAAATCCGGAGGAATGGTTGCCCGATCGCTGCATGTCCTTTGAGATGCCATTCGATCCGAAGACATCCAACCCTAAAGCGGGTTGCGCAAGTCTGGAAGGATACTACACCAAAGGAAGCCGTAAGCGCTTGGTGAGTCTGTACCAGACGGTACTGAACAACATCGGCTGTTGTGGGTTTGTCGCCTGGAAGAACGGAGGTGTAGTTGGGTATAACAATTTCTTCCCCAAAGAGATCGCACAGATCACCCGGTTCTATGGCTGGGGGACTGAACATAATGCGAGGTACTCGACGCTTGTGCATCATTGCATCTCCCTGGTACAAAATCCGGACTATCGGCGGAAGGGAATCGGCACCGGATTAATTAGCCGATCCCTGGACTGGGCGAAACAGAATGGCTGGCATGTATTTGAAGTGCATAACGTGTTGCCGGATAATCAACCCGGATACAAGAACGAGCAAAAAGGGTGTATGGGTTTTTGGCAGCGCTTTGGATTTGAAATCATTCGCAGTGAGGCTGCCGATCCCGAAACCAAAAGCATGTACGGCGTTTCCATTCGCCACTCCATGGCCCTTCCTCTCGATAACTGGAAAAGAGCTCGATTGTAATTAACGTGAACCAGCGAGAATCATCGCTGTTTCATGACATACTGGAAAACTTCCGTGATTGGCCGCTTAAATACCAGGGCTATACGAAAAGCCAGTTCGAGCGAGGGGGAATATTTAGATGCTTCGATAGAATGAATCGTTTGTCTGGTTACCCCCACCTTTTGAGCCAGTTCCTGCTGAGTCATCTCATGGTTCTGAAATCGCAATCTTCTGATATCGTTTTTAATCTCGTAGTCAGCCATTTCAGGAACTCTTCAGGTAATAGAACAGCTGGGTGCCCGATTTGGTAATGTCAGTCACAAACAAAACGATGACAAGTGCATGGAAGGTCATGTACGGAATAGTTTGGAAGATCCGATTCCATCCTGCCCCTCCTGTCAGATCGCTTAGCAGTACGTTCGCGGCAATGGCGGCAATGGCGACCATCACAAAATAATAGGCATTACGATAGCCCTTCGATTCAATCATCACATCCCGCTCATCCTTGTCGATCTTTCCCCAACTTGTGTGTTTGGACAAGTCCAGGAGTAACTGTGCCACTATCCCGATTCCCAGAACCCGCCAAAAAACACGGGTGACATATTCTGCGTGATCCTCTAAACCCGATGGCCAGCCGAATACAGCAACCAGATAATAACCAAGCAGGGCCAGTGACATTCCCAGCGAACTCCACGCGTACATTTCCCGTCTCGACATACTACCCTCCGTTTATTCATACTTTTTATAATGGCATGTATAAATATCTATACGCGATGTAAAAAAAAGGTTACATCATGTATCTTTTATTTTACATTTATAAGATTAACAGGCATATGCCGCAATAAGACATTCACGTGATGAATTATTGTTGAAATAATGATATCCTGAGGTGGCCCCGGAGTCTTAGATTTGAATACAGCCCATATGAGTTCCTCATATAGAATTCTTAAAACATATGACTTTCTGCATCAGGCCGACCTGGACCTGATTCAACTTAGGGACGAGGGGCTAGATGTATACAAGACAGATAGCAATACGGTGAATTTGGTTCCCTTCTACTCCAATGCCGTCGGTGGCATCAAAATTTATGTTGCCGAAGAGGATTGGGAACGAGCCAGAGAAATCCTGTCAAATGAAACAACCCATGAGAACGATTTAAGAGAGCTTTTCCCTGATGAAAATATTGAGCCGGTCATGCGATGTCCCAACTGCCACAGTACCAATATCTTCCAGGAGCGTTCCATATTATCCGGACTTTTCTTTCTGATCACATTCTTTCTTCCCGTTTCCCTGCCCAAGAATAAATATCACTGCGTCCGCTGCGACCATACGTGGAAACGGTAGCAGTTGCACTAAAGTTTAAAGAACCGGGTATTTATCATGCATTCGTAACATTTAAGCGTGTCAACATTTAGTTGATGAGGATTTCCACCTATTTATCTATCTGAGCTTTGCTTGATTTGCTAACGACCACATCAATAAAGAGAATTGATGTTTTTCAAGAAAGAAGTATTTAGGTTGATCATGCTATAAAAAAAATAAAATGACTATACGGAATCAGACCGACAGGTGCCTGGGAATTGCGCACGGGTAAAAGAAACCACTGGGCACACAGAGCATTACGCAGAGAACACAGCGACTTCAACCTTATTTCTCTGTGAACATTGTGTCTCCTTTTCCCGATGAATCGGGTTGTGGGTCCCAGAGAATACTGACTATAAAACCTCTTTTATACAGTTTTGGCACAACCATCTGGTAGGCATGCTGTGGATGAAAAACGACAAGATTGTCGAATAATGGAACTGCGACACCCGGCAGACAGTCATACGGTTGATTTAAAAAACCGCGAATGGGTCAATTGAAAATGAATTGTCAGTAATAGAAGGGTTTTGCAAGAAAGCAGTACTTCAACAGTCTAAACAGGAGATGCAATCTTTTCACAAATTTTTAAAAGTAATGATCGGCAAAAAAACTACCTTGTCTGGTAAAGATGGTGTGATTTCTTTTATCTCCTTTACGGGATACTAATGTATAATTTGTTACTTGCAAACTAACCTTTGTCGCGCGGGTATATGGCATTATTAGGTGTTTTTTCAAGCAAGCAAAATGCAACTGTTTTTTTATGTGGTACGTGATCGGTTTTTAGAGAAAAGTATGAAACAGGTATTTTTTTTATTGGCAATAACTTTCTTTTCTGCGACCTTTTATTCGAATGCGAAGGGGCAATCGTCCGACGTTTTGACTAATCATGCGACGCTCAAGTCGTGCATTCGTTATGCTTTATCCCATCAGCCCGCGTTGCAGCAATCCTACCTGGATCAGCAAATAACGGACCACTCCGTAAAGAGCAAACTGGCTGAGTGGCTCCCACAGGTTGGATTGAACTACGATCTTAACCACTATATTGAGCAGCCTACATCGTTCGTCTCAAACAATAATGGAACAAAACAACCTATCAAGACCGGTTTGATCAACAATTCCACTATTAATCTGGACGTGAATCAAACGATCTTCAACGACAATGTGCTGCTTGCCGCTCGCTCCGCAAAAGATGTCCGAAGGGCGGCATCCCAAAATGTTGTGGGAACCAAGATCAATACGATCGTTGATGTTACCAAGGCCTATTATGATGTGTTGATCAGCCAGCGCCAGCTTGATATCCTGCAGCAGGATATTGTCCGGTTGCGCAAAAGTGAACATGATGCGTACACACAGTATAAGGCAGGTATTGTCGATCAGACCGATTACGAGCGAGCGTCGATTGCCCTCAATAATTCCCTCGCTGCTTTAAAAACAACACAGGAACAGGTAAAAAGCAAATATGCTTATCTAAAACAGTTAATGGGCTATCCGTCGGACAACGTCCTGGCACTCAGCTACGATACCACACAGATGGAAGATGATGTCCGCCTGGATACGACACAGGTCGTAAACTATAAAAACCGCATAGAATACCAGGCGCTGCAGACACAAAAAAGACTTCAGATCGATAACCTGGATTATTACAAGCTGAGTTTCCTCCCCACCCTTTCCGTTTTTTACAATTACAACCTGGCTTATCTGAATGATGATTTCAATAAGCTTTATAACACCTCCTATCCCAATTCATTGATTGGCTTGCAGATCACACTGCCGCTTTTCGAAGGAACCAAACGGATTCAGAATATCAAAGTTGCAAAGCTGGAATTGGAACGATCCGATTGGGATATTTCCGCCATCAAATTTCAGATTAATACCCAGTTCGTCCAGGCGATGTCCACCTATAAAAGTAACCTGAATGACTGGCTGTCTTGAAGAAGAATGTACAGACGGCTCACAATGTCTATAATGTGATCTCCCTGCAGTACAAACAAGGAATAAAAACGTACCTGGATGTTATAAACGCAGAATCGGATTTACGTACATCGGAATTCAACTATCTGAATGCATTATTCAATGTGCTTTCCAGCAAGATTGATGTGGAGAAAGCAATGGGCAACATACCGCTGAATCAGTAATAGATTAATTCACAGTAATAGAATCGATAATGAAAAAGATTCAATTAAGAATACAAATTATTTTAAGTGCTGCAATAATAGTTCTTTCATTTCTAATGGTCTCGTGCGGAACAGGCAAGAAAAAAGACACGAGTGGCAACATGGTAACCGTGGTGGTAACGACAGTGGAAAACAAAATTGCGCCGGTAGTGAATGAATATTCCGCTACGCTGGTAGCTAACCAGCAGATTACCATGCATTCTGAGGTTAATGGACGGGTGGATCGCATTTTGTTTAAAGAAGGTGGCCCCGTGAAGAAAGGCCAGCCGCTTTATGCCATTAGTAAAAATTTATACCAGGCAGCTTACGATCAGTCAGCAGCCCAACTGAATGTTGCCACAACGAATTGGGCAAAAGATACAACTGACGCCCGGCGCTACAAAAAATTGTGGAAACAAGATGCTATAGATCAGATCACGCTTGACCATGCTATATCACAGGTAAATGTTGATAAAGCCGACATTATTGCTGCAAAAGCTAATCTTGAAAGTGCCAAAACGAACTTAGACTATGCAACCGTCAGGGCTCCCTTTTCCGGTTCCGCCGATATTTCAAAAGTCAGGCTCGGTGACGTGGTGGTGGCTTACCAGACACCATTGGTTACCATAGTGGACAACAACAATATGAATGCCGATTTTTTCATCGCGGAAAATGACTACGTGCAGCTTGGTTCTACCGACAAAAGTATCAGGGAAAAGCTTTCACAATTCCGTATGGTACTTCCTGACGGGACGTTGTATCCTTATAAAGGGACGTTGTATTCTGTTGACAACAGCGTAGATCCCACTACCGGAACTTTGATGGTGCGCTTGAAATTTCCCAATCCGGCTAATCTTCTTAAATCGGGGATGAATGGTGTTGTCCGCTCTACCCAATACAGTACCTCAAAAGTGATGGTAATTCCCCAAAAGGCCATTCAACAGTTGTTGAACGAATATTATGTTTATACAGTAAATGATCAGGGTATCGTTTCACAAAAGAAAGTGAAATTAGGCCCTGTTTCCGAAAATATGCAGGTCATAAAGAGCGGTTTAAAACCGGGAGAGAAAGTTATTGTTGAAGGAATAGAATCTGTCAGGCCAAGGCGAAAAAGTCAATGCGGTTCCGATGGAACAGGGAGCGGCTAAGCAGTCCTGATGTAAACGATTCATATAGATTAAAACCGGATCAAATGTTTTCAAAAGTATTTATAAACCGACCCATTACTTCGATTGTCCTTTCGCTGTTCATCATCATAATGGGTATTATCTCAATTTTCATACTGCCTGTTGCTCAGCTTCCGGAAGTAACCCCGCCATCGGTGAGCGTTTCCGGCCATTACACCGGGGGCAATGCGGTAGACGTTGAAAAAGCCATCGCCACCCCGGTGGAGAATCAGGTGAACGGGGCAACGGGCATGATGTACATGAAATCTACCAGCGCCAACGACGGTAGCTTTTCCCTGAACGTTACTTTTAAGCTGGGCACCGATGTGAATATTGACGCCATGGATGTGCAGAACCGTGTAAACCTGGCTACCCCGATTTTACCTGCAGAAATCAAACAAACAGGACTTTCTGTAAGGAAGGCTTCCCCCAACATGCTGGAAATTGTGGCCCTTTATTCGCCTCATGGTATGCACGGCAGCAATTTTCTGAGCAACTATGCTGCCCTGTATGTTCAAAATGAACTGTCGCGTGTTGATGGGGTGGGTGATGTGCATGTTTTTGGTAACAGTTTTGCCATGCGTATCTGGCTTGATCCGCAAAAGATGGCCAATTTACATTTGACAACTGAAGATATTATTAATGCAGTCAGAGAACAGAATGCATTGGTTCCGGGAGGTTCTGTAGGAGCTTCTCCTGCTCCGAAAGGACAGACTTTTGAGATAAGTGTACAGGTAAAAGGCCGGTTGGTGACGACTCAGGAATTTGGAAATATCATAATCGGAACGAATCCAGCCACAGGTTCAGTAATCCACCTGAAAGATATTGCACGAATTCAGCTGGGTTCTCAATCCTATAGCGGGACCCCAAAGGCTAATGGAAAAGCTGGTGCTGGTTTGGCTGTTTACCAGACTCCTGGTGGCAATGCATTGGAAACCGCTGATTTGGTTCAGGCCAAAATGAAAGAGATTTCCAGGAATTTTCCGGCGGATGTGAAATGGACCGTTATGGTGGACAATACACGTTTCGTGAAGTCTTCCATTGACGAAGTAGTCAAAACACTATTTGAAGTATTGTTGCTGGTCGCATTTGTAGTATTTTTCTTCCTGCAGACCTGGAGGCCAACGCTGATCACCATGCTTGCGGTTCCGGTCTCTATTATTGGAACGTTTGCTATCTTTACTCTCATCGGGTTTACGATAAACACGTTGACATTGTTCGCGATGGTACTGGCTATTGGTATTGTAGTGGACGATGCCATTGTTGTGGTAGAGGCGGTTCAGCACAACATCGATAATTTCGGCCTCTCGGCAAAAGATGCTGCCTTCAAAGCCATGAGCGAAGTGGGCGGCCCGGTTGTCGCCATTGCCTTGATTCTTGCGGCCGTATTTATTCCTGTAACTTTCATGCCGGGAATCACGGGAATGCTTTATAAACAGTTTGCCTTTACCATTGCTATTTCCGTATTGCTCTCCGCTTTTGTAGCGCTTACCCTGACACCTGCGCTATGTTCTATCATGTTACGGCCCAACCCGGTAAATGAACACAGCCGGGGACTGAATTATTTGTTCTATAAATTTAACATCTGGTTTGATAAAACGGTTGAAAATTACGGCGAAAGCGTCAGGAAAACCATTAAACATTCGCCTTTGATGTTTATTTTACTTGCCCTTATCTATATCGGAACCGGATTATTCACAAAATATACATCTACCTCCTTCCTTCCTGATGAAGATCAGGGCATGCTGATGGCAGTGGTCCAGCTTCCTCCGGCTGCCTCCATGCAACGAACCATGGCCATAATGGATCAGTTTGGAGAAGTCCTCAACAAGAACAAAAATGTGGACCATTATTTCCTGGCCCCCGGGTTCAATATTCTTCAAAGGGCTCGCCTTTCAAACTTCGGATCCGCCTTTATAGACCTTACCAATTGGGATCAGCGCGAGGGGAAGAATGGTTCGGTGCAGGCAATTATCGGACAGCTTATGGCTGCAGCATCACACATCCGGGGAGCCAAATTCAGGGTTATATCTCCGCCGCCTATTCGTGGTCTTGGAACCACCAACGGTTTTTCTTTTATCCTGAAGCAAAGTACGGGAAGTATTCAGGATTTGGAAATGGTACAGAATAAGTTCCTGGCAGCTATGAGAAAGCGCCCCGAGATTCAGATGGCGTATTCCACGGCTACGTTTGATTATCCTGATATCAACATATCCCTCGACCGGATAAAAGCCAAAAAAATGGGGGTTTCGCTTGCCAATTTGGATAATACGATCCAAACTTGTCTGGGTGGATACTACATTAATGATTTGACCTTGTTCAACCGGACATTCCGTGTATACGCCCAGGCCGATTCAAGTTACCGTGCCAACATCAACGATTTGTCGCAATACTACGTCAGGAACAGTGCCGGAAACATGGTCCCGGTGAGTGCCTTGGTTACCATTACAAAGAGTACCTCGGCGCCGGTTGTCACCCACTATAATATGGACCGGAATGTGGACATTAGTGGAAGTGCCGCTCCCGGTTATAGTTCCGGTGATGCGATCAATGCATTGGAGCAGGTCGCTCAACAGGTATTGCCTGCGGGCTATTCGTATGAGTTTTCCGGAACGTCGCTGCAGGAAATTGAAAGTGGAAAAACCAGCATTATCATTTTTGTCCTTGCTATTATGTTCGTCTTCCTGTTCCTGTCGGCTTTGTACGAAAGTTTTGCTGTGCCTTTTGCCGTATTGCTGGCCGTTCCCATCGGAATTTTCGGGGCTTATCTGTCGTTGATGATCGGCGGTTTGTCTAGCAGTATTTACGCACAAATCGGTATTATCACACTGATCGGACTCGCAGCGAAGAATGCCATTCTGATTGTCGAATACTGTAAGATTAAATACGAGAGCGGGGTGCCGGTGGTACAGGCTGCGATGGAAGCTGCCAAGCTACGTATCCGGCCGATTTTGATGACCTCGCTGGCATTCGATCTGGGTGTTATCCCCTTGATGATCGCAACAGGCGCCGGCGCCAATGCCCGTATCAACATTGGTTATACTGTATTTGGCGGCATGTTGACGGCTACCTTGCTGGCCATCTTCTTCATTCCATTATTCTACGTAACGATCATTAAAATTCGCGACCGTAATAAGCATCCGGAATTGCTGAAAACGGACGATTGAGTTCATAAGGTTCTTTGAGCAAGTAGCCTCTTACTTAACGTCCATTTATGACCACAAGTCACAGACTTGCGACATAAACGACTTTTTTAAAGTGCAAGTTTTTTTCAGACTGCTACTGTCTCAATATAACATAGCTGATAGTAATCATTATGTTAAAGGTGACCAGATGAAAAAATTACTCGCGGTACTTCTTGTACTTTGGGCGACCGGCCTGTGCTTCGGGCAGTCCAGTGATCCGGAATTGAGCTCCTGGCTGTTGAATACGGCGGGCATCACAGGGTATAACGGTCTCCCGGCCAATGTTCAGAAAGTGCAGTACTCACAGGATTATGTGTATATAAGCAGCTCCGGCATCCCCGCCTACTCCATCGGTCCATGGCCGGGTGATCCGAACCAGGCATCCGACCAAAACTTTGTCTTCCAGATTCCCCGAAATCCGACGGAAGAGACCGGTACGAAAACATCCACACCACTCGGCACCATCGGGGTGCTAATCAACGGTGTGGCCATATTTAATGCAGAAGATGCACATACTTATAACAACATGGGCATCTGGCATCGCAATGCCGTGGTTGTGGAAGCATCCAGCTTCGATACCTGCCTCGGCCACCCACAGATGCAGGGGATTTATCATCACCACCAGAACCCGGGATGCCTGTACAAAGCAGATGCCACCAAACACTCCCCTATCCTCGGTTATGCTTTCGACGGCTATCCCATTTACGGACCTTACGGATATGCCAATTCCGACGGTTCGGGCGGCATAAAACGAATGGTCAGCAGCTACGAACTCAGAAATATCACAAAGAGAACGACCCTGCCCGACGGCACGCAATTAACACCTTCTGAATATGGTCCGGATGTCTCATCAAATTACCCGCTCGGTTACTTCATTGAAGATTATAAATATGTGGCTTCGTCCGGCGACCTGGACCAATACAACGGGCGGTTTACCGTCACGCCCGAATATCCGAACGGGACTTATGCTTATTTCGTGACGATCAATTCCGACGGCAGCTCGGCTTATCCGTACATGATCGGTCCACAGTATTATGGCGTAGTCGACCACGAGGATATCCAAACGCGCGGACATGTTAGCATAACCGAGCCGGTCACGAATTACACCACTTCAACCGGCATCGAGAATACACCAGCCAAATCGGGAATGAGCTATTCCCTGATGCAGAATTACCCCAACCCGTTCAATCCCTCAACAGTCATTCGTTACTCGATACCCGAACGGACCGATGTTACCTTAACGGTCTACAGCCTGCTGGGAACCGAAGTGGCAACGCTTGTAAACGGGATTCAGCAAGCCGGATCCCACTCTGTTCATTTCAACCCGGGAAATGAGGGTCTGTCAACCGGTGTATACTTTTACCGGCTTCAGACGAATAACTTTTCAGAGACGAAGAAGTTTATTTATATGAAGTGATTGCCATGGAGGCATGGAAAATCAAAGAAGAAAGGCTCTGCCATTAAATACTGTAATTCGTCTAAAATTGGGTATTTTGTAGTATGGCTGTAAAACAATCAAATAAAATCATTTCCCGCAATAAACAGATTCTTGGAGGAACACCGGTTTTTAGGGGGACGCGAGTACCGGTAGCAACGCTCTGGGACTATTTAAAAGCGGGCGACACACTGGAAGATTTCCTGGAAGATTTTCCTTCTGTGGATCGTAAACAGGCCATCGCTCTAATTGATCGAGCTCAAAAAAGAATCGTCAATACCAAATGACTCGAATACTTCTTGACGAATGCCTGCCTGTTAAGCTTAAGTATAGATTTCAAGAGAAAGATCCGGACTTTCTGGTATCAACGGTCATTGATCAAAAATGGACTGGATTTAAAAATGGTACATTGCTTTCACAGGCTCAGAAAGAGTTCGACATATTTATAACTATTGATCAAAATCTCGCTCACCAGCATGAGCTTTCAAGATATGGGATAACTGTGATTGCTCTGAAAGCAAAATCTAATCGATATAAAGATCTTTTGGAATATATAACACCTGTTTGCGAAGTGATTAGATTAGCCGATGAAGGTCACTTCTATACAGTTACCCTTTGAAACAAATAAATACAAAAGTGACATTCATCGTGCTAGCCGCGTAAAGTCAACTACATATCAATTCCTATCATACAATTTCAAGGTAACTGAACCAACCTTCTCCCCATCAACTTCTGCTGTCCAGGTTACGTTTTGCCATTCGGATTTGTTGAGATGCGGGGCGACGAGACGTATGCGCAACGGGTAGTCATCGTGAGCGGCGACACGGAAGACACTGACTGGCATGGGATGATGTGCCCATTGTGACGAGCTGCTGTCGATGGACCAGCCTTTGGGAAACTCAGTTTGCAGGTGGAAGGTCACCGTCTTGTCCGTATTGTTGTGAAGAATGAGGGGAACCGGAAAATCCTGTCCCCCGCCCACGCCTATTTCAGGAGATAGTAAATCCACCAGGTTATCAAGGTTATGTGCGGGATAAAACTTGTGATAAAAAGCCCAGGGTCCACCCAATTCTATAGAATAGTCCGGTTTGTTCTTGGGAGGTTGGTATCCGCGGACCGGTGCATATGGAATGGGTCCGGGAACGACGTTCTGAAAGATATCGCCTGTAACAGAACCACCAACTAACGACTTGCCCAAGATAAACGGCAGCGGTTGCTCGTAAAATCCGAGTTTGCCCGTTTTGAGTGCTCTTTCCGGAGCATCCCCATATTGAGTTTTGTGGTAGGAAATCTCCTTGGCTGCCAGTTTTCCATATGAGACATGTTGCGAGGGTGAGATAGTAGTCATCGGATACACTGGCCCCTTCCCTTTCACAAATCCCAGCTGGGTGGCATCGGTGAAATAGTACAGCTTCTCAGGCTGCCAGGTATGCAATCCCTCCATATGATTGTTGAACCACAACCGATCTTCGGGTGCAGCCACCTGCTCCGGAAAAGCCGTCGGATTGCCGGCCAGATCAAATGCCTCTGAAGTAATGACCCCGGAGGCCTGGTGATCCTCGTGGTTTTCACCGACTACGACATCCGGCAGCATCGTTATTACGACTTCAGGGCGTGTCAGCCTGATGAAACGTACGAGTTGACCAAGGATCTTGCCATGATTCCACGTTTCGAGCGATCGCAGCACGTCCATGTTGTCTCCGGCCGGCGACGGGGTGTCGGGTGCGCGGAGGAACCATACGTTATGAATCCCGATGGAGGCGACCGCCTGCCGGGCCTCCATCTCACGGATATCCGCAAGCGACTGGTCCTGTTCATAACCGACCAGGTTCTGGCCACCGTTGCCGCGTGTTGCAAAAACCATGGCAACCCGTTTATGCTCGTCGAATACGGCTTTGGCCAGGTAACCGGCAATCATCGACTCGTCATCCGGGTGCGCTACAACCACAAGGATATCAGCCTTAAAACGGGGGTCGGGTTTGGGATTTGCGTTGTTTTGCTGTGCATTGGCCGTCTGTGTAAAAGCAATCATCGAGAATCAACACAGTGAGGGCAATATGATAAGACAAGCGTTTCATATGATTCTCCTTTTTAGAACAATGTGACACATATCAACGAATTAAAAAACAATTAAACGGAATGCGGCACACCGGTTCCCACATCCCGAAATAAAACATTTCAATATTACCAGCATAGAATTGCCCCGTCCTTTAGGGCGGGGAATAAAAGGATTACTAAAACCGAGGACTTTAGTCCTTTTACAAGTTTCGAAAGGACTAAAGTCCTGGTTGTAGTATTTGATTTCTAGTCCCCGACCTGAAGGTCGGGGCAATTATTCCAATTATGAGTTAAACAAACGGACATAACCATCGTAAACGATGACATCACATCCGATTTTTGTCAAAGCTCGTGAAAAGCTACATGCGGCGTCAACACACGGGTATCCTTTTCAACAACAAGATCTTTAGACAATGTAAATGTTGCCGTTTGACGAATGTCGTTGGACGCGGCACCTATTTTCACCGTGTATTCACCGGCTTCATCGATCCACTCACTTTTAGCTGTGTCGTATGAGGACAAATCGCCCGGTTTAATTGTAAAAGAAATCGTCTGGGTTTCACCGGGACCCAACAGGCGCGTCTTGGCAAAGGCACGCAGCTCTTCAGATGGTTTTTTCAGCTCTTTGTCCGGGGCGCTGATATAAAGTTGAACGGCTTCTTTGCCGGCCACTTTACCGCTGTTGGTTACATCGACAGTGGCGGTGACGGAACCATTAAAATGCGATGAGCTCAATTTCAGATTATCGAATTTAAAGGTCGTATAGGAAAGTCCGTAACCGAAATCATAAGCCGGTTTTACATGGAATGTGTTGAAGTACCGATATCCGACATAGATGCCTTCTTTGTAGATTACCTGCTTCGGATTATCTTCGGGTTTTCCCGGGAAGTTATTGGAAGAAGGCTCGTCCGAATATTTCATCGGGAATGTGGTCGCCAGGTGTCCGGATGGATCCACTTTTCCGCTTAAGATATCGGCTATGGCGTTTCCGGCTTCTTCGCCCGGCTCCCAGGCAAGCAGAATAGCATCCACCTCATGCCTCCAGCTGGCTACCTCCATAGCGCCACCGGTATTCAGTACAACCACCACTTTCTTTCCTTTGGCATGGAACGCATCAGACACATTGTGAATCATGGCTTTTTCGTTACCGGAAAGATAGAAGTCGTCTTTCAGTTTACGGTCGGCACCTTCACCGGCAATCCGGCCGATGGTAATGATGGCTTCGTCGTTCGTAGCCGCTGCTTCTTCAGCCAGGGCGTGATCAATGGTCAACTGAGGTATGGGCGGCAGTCTCATAAAGAAAGATCTCCGTACCGGTTGTTTGGCTTTTTCCGCTTTCAAATAATCTTCATACGATGTCTGGAGCGACGCATCTAGCGTATAACCGGCGTTTGAAAGCCCCTGGTTAAGGTTTATAACAAAAGGTTTGTTAACATTACCGCTTCCGGTTCCGTTGGCGATCGTGTTATACGATGTGTTACCGAACAATGCGATACGATGTGCATTGGTCAACGGAAGCGCATTGCCGTCATTTTTTAGAAGCACCATGCCTTGGGTGGCAGCCTCACGTGACACCTGTGCATCTTTCTTAAGATCGGGACGATCCGAATAATGATAATGTTTGAATGAAGGAGACTTGAGAATAATATTCAGGATTCCTTCCACATTTTCGTCCAATACCTTTTCGCTTAGTTTACCGTTTTTAACCGCCGCGACAATGTCATCCATTTGTCTGACACTTCCAGGCATCAGTAGATTGTTACCGGCATCCATCTGTGCAATGGGATCATCCCCTCCTCCCCAGTCGGTCATTACAAATCCCTTAAAGCCCCATTCGTTACGAAGCACGGTAGTCACCAGATCGTGTCGTTGTGAGGTATATGTACCGTTTATTTTATTATACGAGGTCATCACAGTCCAGGGTTGTGATTGTTTTATAGCGATTTCAAACCCCTTAAGGTAGATCTCGCGTAATGCCCGTTCAGTGATCAATTCGTTGATCGAGTTACGGTTCGCTTCCTGGTTATTGGCGTCAAAATGCTTGAGCGATGTTCCCACACCATTCGACTGGATACCATTGATAACAGCTCCGGCCATTTCGCCGGCTACAAGAGGATCTTCCGAATAATATTCAAAATTACGACCGTTCAATGGATTCCGGTGTATATTCATTGCCGGAGCCAGGATGATGTCAATGCCAAAATCATGTACTTCCTTGCCAAAAGTGACTCCAACATTATGTACAACGCTGGTATCAAACGTTGAAGCCAGCAATGTAGCTACCGGAAAACCGGTAGCGTAATAGGTACGGCTGCTGTCATTGTTACGGATAGGAGGAATGCGGACCCCTGCGGGACCATCGGAAAGTGTTATAGAGGGAATACCCAACCGCGGAATCGGATGGGTTCTTCCGGCGGCACCAGGAACCTTCTCCGGATATTTTGCAGCATCAGGATCCTGTTTCATATGCCTGAAACGAGCTGGGACCTTCATTCCTTTGGGAATATGAAATACACGGCCCAGACCTACAACCATCTGCGCTTTTTCATGTAATGTCATGGCCTGAACCACTTTTTTTACAGGATCCTTGCCCAATTGCGGTGCCTGCTGCGCGTAGCATACCGTAACCGGCACAGCCGACAGTAGCAATAAAGCTGCGCCAGTTGCTGCTTTGTATAATCGTCTCATAAACACTCCTCCTTATTAAGGATTAATCATTGATATATGTTATTGATGCCAATAACCGACGTCAGCGGCATCCCGGAAAACGTAGCACTGACCACCTTCCGGGAGCCGGACTCCGTGCTTATTAATTGGTTACATCGATCTTTTGTGAGAGCCGGACATTATGTTCCGAAGAACCGACATATACCATCCTGGTTCCCCTGGCGGTCGCCCAACCATTACCGGTTTCCCAGTACTGAAGCTGCCGGTGCGGAACCTGCATTTTCACGCTGACGGTCTTTCCTGCCGGTACAGAAACACGGTCGTAACCAGCCAGTGCCTTCAGCGCAAATGGCACACCTTTCGGCGGACTGTCCGGTAATCCCAGATAAACCTGTGGCACTTCATCGCCAGACATTTTGCCTGTATTTGTGATATCGAAACTTATCGCCAGATCACCGTCGTCTTTCTGCATCACCGAGAGATTGGAATAGCGGAACGTGGTATACGAGAGTCCGTAGCCAAACGGGTACAAAGGACTCTCGTTGTTTTTGTCATAGAAGCGGTATCCCACAAAAATTCCTTCGGAATACGTGGTGGTACAACCGGCTGAAGACATGGGTCCGCTGCTGCCTTTCTTGCAAAGCGTACCTGTGCTGTCAACACCAACAGAGGTGCGTTCTGGGTGCAATTTGGGCTGATTGGCAGGTCCCTGATCAAGCCGGGAAGGCCAGGTGAACGGAAGGCGTCCCGCCGGGCTGACCTTACCCAAAAGGATATTGGCCGTCGCATAACCGCCTTCATCGCCCGGGTACCACATCTCTAATACCGCCTTGACCTTGTTCAGCCATGGCATCGCCAATGGGTTGCTGTTGTTGAGTACAACAATGGTATTCGGATTGGCATCTGCAACAGCATTGATAAGAGAATCCTGACTATCCGGCAACGGGTTGGATAAATCCGTCGTGCTCCACGCAAAAACGATAGCGGTTGAAGCAGATTTAGCCGCTTTCACGGCAGCCTTGAAGTCTTTTCCCTGCTGGTCGGGGGTCACCCAGTTGAGACGAACCTGGACCGGGTTACTTGAGACATCGGCCTGTTCAACCACCGAGATCGAGTGGTTACCAGCGGTAAGTTTGAGGTAAAAACGGTTATTGTTCAACCCATCTGTTGTCGGAAGAACGCCGTTATCGCCCGGATGGACAGCGCCGTAGCGTGGCGTCATTCCAAAAAATCCGCACCCGCTGCAGCCAATCTTCTTACCATCTATGCTGAGGCTGGCAGTGGCACCCAGACTTTGCATATTCAGCCAGTAACTACCGGTAGCCGGAACACGAAGTGTACCGTCCCATTTGTAAGCGGCACCAGCAGTTAGCGCTTTTCTATTTTTATTTGTGTTATCGATTTGTGATACGACGGCAGTCTTATGGGTTTTCGTATCCGTTCTGATCAGTCCCCTCGATCCACTGTGTGAGAAGGCTGATGCCGGAACCGGCGTGCCGGTCATATCAATACCGGCTTCGTATTTTAAACGTGCTTTTGATTCGTGCTTCAGCACCTGGTAGGTGCCAATTTGCCTGGATGCGATCCCCGCTGATTTTTCACCCCCTCCGGCCGTTGCAATAGTCTGTCCTGCACCGGGACCGATAAGCGCTAATGAACGAAGTTCTCTGTTGGTTAGCGGCAATGCGTTATCGTCGTTTTTAAGCAATGTTGCGGAATCCTCACCGGTCTTCAAAACGACCTTGGCATCAGCATCCTCGGGTTCCGGAGTTATCGAATGTTTAGACTTGCCATCGAGCAAACCAAACTGGTCATACTCATACAAAACATGTCTTACCGCATTATCGATGGCTGATTCCGTTATCGTGCCATTAGCCAGGGCTTTTTTCATTGCTGCTCTTGTGAAATATGAATGCAAAAACCCAAATGTGGTGCCACCGGGCATTTCCATATCCAAACCGGCATTAAAGAATGTTGTGCCATGATTGGCGCCCCAGTCTGAATCAATCCATCCTTTGAAACCCAGTTCATTACGCAGGATATCGATGAGATTGTGCGCATTATTTGATGCATAGTACCCATTGACCATATTATACGAGCTCATCATCGAGGCAACTCCGGCATCAACGGCATCGGTAAACGGCTGGAGATAAATCTCATGTAATGCACGTTCCCCCACATTCACATTACTTCCTCCATCATAGGCAATGTAATGCTTCACCTGGGCCATCACACCCTGGCTCTGAATACCCTTGATCTCAGCCGCGCCGGTCTCGCCTGTCAACAATGGGTCTTCCCCAAAGGTATTAAAGGCTCGTCCCCAGGTCGGATCGCGGTCAATATTCACAAACGGCTCCAGGACCACATCCTGGCCCAGTGCCCTGGCATCTTTTGCTATGACAACTCCATTGGCGTAAGCATCATCTTTACTGAAGGTAGCGGCCACACCCATAGTAGCGGTCATACCTGTTGAGTTGTGTTTTGTGGCTACGCCCGGAGGACCATCGGTGAGCTTAAGTGATGGAATGCCAAGTCGTGGAATAGCCTGCAGATAACCGGCCTGGTATTGCCGATTGGCCGCAGTATCCGTCGCACCCTCAATTAGAGTCAGCTTCTCATTGAGGGTCATTTCATTTAATATCTTATTGACATGCTCCTGTCTCTGCTGTTCTGATTGTGCATAACTGACCGATGCGGAGATAGTTATCGTGAGAATAAGAACCAGAAAAAAAACGGTATTGTATAAGTTTCGCATATAAATTCCTTAAAATGACTAGCGGTTTATATAGTTGCGTAACAAGTAGGTGGGAATACGTTCGTTGGACAGCTTCGCTTAGAAAATGGAAGCGTTTCCTTATCGTATCAGGCGGAGAAACACACATGGGATTAATAATCCTTCCTTGAATGTTTATTGGCACACCAAAAGCTGTAGTAGAATGCTTATAAGCAGGAACATGCCATAAAATGCACGCATTATATATAAGCATTTTTTTTGAATTTTAAATAGGGATGTAAAATCGCACGCCGGAACACCAATTCTTTTTACAAATAAGAAGATTGTGTTTCCAAACGATGGGGGCAATTTGCCACTGTCTATTGTGCCTGGCAGTTTTTGTAAAATAGACATACCTGCCACCATTTAACCTATTTTTGTTTTCAATTCTATATCACCGAATAAACCGGATTCTTCAGACATCATGTTATTTAGTTTGCCATATTAAGAATTCAGCGGTTGGTTATGATAAAATTTGTAATGTTTGATATTGAATTATCACATTTCCGGGGAAAAGAATTTTTTATCGAAATGATGATCTGTTACTCTTCTCCTCAAAAAGGCATAAGTCCTTGGTACGTGTTTTAGCAGCTAATCTTTTTGGCCGTTAATTGTGCTGCAGGATACAATAAAAGGTTGAAATCTGGAACCAAAGTAAATTTTTTTTATCGCTCCCTCGCCAGTTTCTCTCTTTTTTTGCGCGTAGACAGATAGAGGCCGATTACAACGCGGGTATAGCCTCTGTCAACCATCAAAAAACCAGAGGATCATGAAACGGCAATACACTCACTTACTCAGTTTTGTAACAGTTGGAGGATATCGATACATCGTATTGATGCTTCTCCTGCTTGTTTTGCCTACTTGTAAAAAAGGCAGCAACCCGGTATCGCCGACCAACAATGGTACCGTAAAGGATGTAAATACCTATCTGACCAAACTTCCAGCCTGGTCGGTCTTTTCACCGCCCAAGGATTCTACGGCTCCGACCCCTACTGGTCAGGCAACAACAGAGCAGCCCGATACTATGAATGTGGACATGATTGACAGCTCAGGTAATGTTTATACTGAGAAGAATGTGGTCTACGGCTGCCAGGTACAACCCTATACGTTAACAAGTACTCCTGAGAAACTGGCAATGTACAGTCCGGACAGGGAAATTGTTTGGGCTGGCGCCCTGATTCAAGGTAAAAGCTACGCAAGTGGACTCGGCAGCCTGCTGCCCCTGGTGATTAATCAACGGGCACCGATACAGGTATCCATCCCATCTCTGGCTAATAACGATAACGCACGTACTGTTCAGGAACCGACACAGGCGAATGTGGATCAGGCTATCGGATCTATGATCGGCAATGCAACGCAAAGCGGACTCTCTACCCCGTCAACGATTGTCTTCCGGATGTCGACCTACTACAATGAGCAGCAGGCTGCTCTTCAGATGGGGTTTTCTGGCAGATACCTTGGATTTTCGGCATCCGCTAGCGGCAGTATCAGCCAGACACAGGCGGAACATACGGTGACAGCTGAGTTCTACCAGAAGATGTACACGGTAGTGATGCAGCCTCCGCAGACTCCGGGTGGATTCTTCAGCAGTGATTTCACCAATGAAAAACTCCAGGAGCAGATCAATTTGGGAAGGATCGGTCCGGACAACCTGCCGGTCTATGTATCGAACATCGTCTACGGACGTATGATGATGTTCTCACTTACCTCAACAGCCAGCGTCTCCGACATCCGGGCGACCATGCAGGCAGGTTACAAGTCAATCGGAGGAAGTGCGAGCGGGCAGTTGAAAGCAAAACAAAAGTCTATTTTACAAAATGCCAAAATCGCGGTCACCTCTATCGGCGGGGATGCCGAGGCGACCATAAAGATGATCCGATCGGGTGACTGGTCGCAATATTTTACCGATAATGCACCACTCTCGAGCGCAGCCCCCCTGTCTTACACGTTTAGGAACCTTGGGGACAACAGCATCGCAAAAGTATCGGAAACAACAAATTATAACGTTCGTACCTGTACCGCCAGACAGGCAACTCCTGGTACATTTGACCTTCGGACCGCTCAGGATCTCGGGATGCCCATCCCAACACCGGTTACAATTCATCTGGCCGATGTGAACAATGATGGCAAAAAAGACCTGATCTATAACCACCTGGGCGCTACAAATGACATCGCCATAGCCCTGTCAAATGGAGACGGCACGTTTGGCACACCTCAAGTCGTCACCGATACGCTAACTGCACCGGAAGGTTGGGGAAAATACAAACTGCTGACCGGCGATTTCAATGGAGATGGTAAAGCAGATCTTCTCTGGAATTACGACGGTGTAAAAAACAGAACATTCGTGGCCCTTTCGACAGGCAACGGCTCCTTTAAGTTTCTTCCTGCTCAAGTGCATCCTGCAGGTAATTGGGGGGAACACTATACGCGTCTTATTGGGGATCTAAACGGAGACGGGTATGATGATATCGTATGGAACTATCCTGGTACAACGAATCGTACATACGTCGGATTTTCGAACGGTGATGGAACCTTTGACATGCCATCGGCATATCAGGATCAGCCCAATAGCGGCTGGGGTGGATATACGGTTCATCTGGGAGATGTAAATAATGACGGCAAGATGGACATTATATGGAACGAGCTGAGCGCGAGTAATAACGTTACTTATGTTGGATTGTTTAACAGCACAACACCCGGACAGTATTTTACTTTCCTGTCATCACAACCGCGTAATGCAATTGGATGGGGTTCGTACATTATGCTAACTGGTAATGTTGATGGTAAGAATGGAATGGACCTTATTTTCACGGCAACAGAAATCCCCGGTCATAATGGTCCAATTCCAATTCATCGTAATATTTCAAGCGGAAACGGCCGGTTTACATTTCCCGGTTATCAATCAATTCCTATTCAGAGGAATGATGGATATGATGTCGTTAGAACGGGAGATGTCAATGGAGACGGCCGCGATGATATCATTTACTACAATCCCCAAAAAGACTCCATCTATGTAGGACTGGGATCAGCCGACGGCACCTTTGACTTCAGCCGTTTGCCCCAGGGAAGGCCGCAAATAGTCGACGACTGGTCGCAGTTCCAGGTGCTGGTAGGCGACATCACCGGTGATAAACGCGCCGATATCATATGGGATGACGGTTCGGCGAGGAACCGTGTGTATGTAGGCATCGCCCGGTCAAACAGTCAATAAATCTCAATCCAACTTCGTATTCCGCTGCATTACAGCATCAGTCGGCCTGCAATCAGTGGATACGGAGCCATGGTCAGACACCGAGGGTCTCCCGGAAAATATGGGTTCCGGGTTGACCCCCGGGTCATTTTTTTTCATGATCCCTGGTAAAAGTGCCATCTGGACTTGATTGTTCAGGTGGCTTTTTTTGTGTCGTCCGGCTTGCAGTACGATTGTTTCCAGGGTACACGGGATTGCGAGGTGGCTTCAGGCGACGTGGCAATCTCGCCAATTTGGATACCGATCCCGAAAAAAACACCCCTATTTCCTATACTCATTCGCTTTTGCCAGTTGTCCTGTCGCCCGGTAATAGGCGACCAAACGCTCTTTTGCTCCCCTGGTATAGCGGTAGTTCTTCCCTTTTCTTTCGAGCAATATCCGGTAACCTTCGGTAAGGAGAGGTTCCGCCTCTTTCACATGGCCGGTTTTGAACAGGCATTCTCCAAGCAAGGATTTTACTTCTGCCAATCTCCATGAATTCCTGGGCAACGTTTTCTCCTGGTGATCGAGAGCATCACGCAAAAGCTTCATTGCTTCATCATATTTTCCCTTCATTATAAGAACCCGTCCAAGTTCACCCTTAGCTATTTCCGTTTCCGGACCTTCGTCACCCTCCGACTTTCGGAACACTGAAATTGAATAGCGTATTAACCGTTCTGCCTCGTCAACCTTACCCTGCGCACCCAGAGCGATGCCGATTGCCTGATAATCCATAGCTACATAGGGATGGCTTTTCCCATATGTAATCGTGTCGATACGAAGCGCCGCCCTGAACATTTCTTCGGCATCTTTGTTACGATACAGATCCAGCAAAACGACCCCGATATTGTTATAACTGTTAGCAACAAGATCCCCATTCTCTCCATAAATTTTCTTATTTAGTTCAAGGGATTTTTGATCGTACCTGAGAGCGGTTTTATAATCACCCTGATCATCATACAGGTTAGCCATATTATTATAACACATGGCGACATAGGGATGATTCGGACCATATGCCTTTAGGAAAATATCCAAAGCCTCACTCTGGTATTTTTCCGCCTCCACATAGCGTTCCCGGTTTTTCAGAAATGTCGAATAATTATTTAACTTAAGTGCTGTTTTCGGATGCTTGTCTCCGTACAGACGCCTTGTGATTCTGATACTCTCCCGGAACAAGGAATCGGCTTCCTTGTATCTGGCCATCTTTATAAGCGTTGTAGCGAGATTGCCCAAATCGGTCGAAATGATCTCTCGATTAGAAGAATCAGGATGGTTCATGTAATAATCCAGCCCCTGTTTTATAAACGTTGCCGAAAGTTCATAATTCCCCTTACTATAGTATATCAGGCCAATATCGTTTTTAATTTGTGCCACGTATTTGCCTTGCTCCTCTTCCGGATAGCTCTGATATATTGCCATGGCCTTCTGATAATACTTCAGCGAGAGATTGTACTGACCGGCCTTGTACTTGAGCAGCCCGAGAGATGCTAACGCCTGTGCTGTTAATGTGTCATTTTCGCCTGCTTCACTTCTTCGAAGTACCAGGGCACGGGACAGAACAGAATCTGCCCTGTCATATTTGCCAATACCAATGCTGGCCAGGCCGATATTATACAGGCTTGTTGCTATATCAGGAATATCATTCTTTGCTACCTTTCGTCGAATATCCAGCGCCCTGGAGAACATGGTATCCGCTTTGCTATACCTCCAGAGGTTCAGATACACATTACCCAACACATCATACATTCGTGCCTGAACCTGAGGCTGTCCCGCAAGCTTTTTATTGATTTGTTTTGCCCCCCGGTCAAGCAACTCTCTCGCTGTAAGTGTATCCCCGTTAGTCGCGGCCGGATCGGCAACTTCAAAAAGACTTTGCAGGAAATTGGCGACTTGTCCGGATGTCGCAGCCTCTTGCCTCGCATGGTCTCGTTCCTGTCTTGCAATCCGGTATTGCCATGCAAAAGCTGCAATGCCTGCCAGTAACGAAAGCGCAATAAACCCGGACGCAGTGGCACCTGACCTGTGTCGACCTATAAATTTTCTGATCAGGTACGCCCTGGATTCCGGTCGAGCCAGTACCGGGAGATCAACGAGATGCCGACGGACATCCTCCGATAACTGCTCAACCGTCTCATAACGTCGGTCAGGTTCCGTCCTGAGAGCTTTCAAACAGATCATATCCAGATCGCCCCTGATCATTTTTTGACGGTTGCGATCTGTGCACACATGGCTCGGCTTGGGCGGATCACCGGTCAAAATGAGTTGCTCATACTCGTTTGAGGTAAGGTTATCCGGCTGGAAAGGTAAGTGACCGGACAGCAGTTCATAAAGAATTACCCCGAGTGAATAGATATCCGATGCCGTGGTCACGGGCTCACCCGTCAACTGTTCAGGGCTTGCATATGCGCGCGTCATGGGTCTCACGCCCTCCTGGGTCATAAAATTACCACTATCGTCATCCAGTAGTCGTGCGATACCAAAGTCAAGCAGTTTTATTTGCGGTGATCCATTTTCTACGCTCACCAGAATATTAGCCGGCTTCAGATCGCGATGTATTACCAGATTGCGATGTGCATATTGCACAGCCGAGGCAATTCTTTGGAACAACCTCAGCCTCTCCTCCACCGACAAATCAAGACGGGTACAGTATGCATCGATCGGTTCTCCCTGAACGTACTCCATTCCAAACCAGGGCATACCGTCTTCCGTGAGTCCGCCGTCTATCAGACGCGCAATATCCGGATGCTGCAACCGAGCCAGGATGCTACGTTCATTCTCAAAGCGACGTAAAATCTGCTCTGAACTTAAACCCTGTTTGATCAGCTTCAGGGCCGCGTTCTGTTCAAACCCACCACTCACTCTCCTGGCCAGGTATACATTTCCCATCCCTCCGGATCCGATCTGTTGCTCAATCTCAAAAGGACCAACGCGCATACCATCCATCGACAGTAGGTCGGAGATATCCAATGAACCAATGGAGAATCCGTCTAATAAGCCAGATGGTTCGGCATCAGCCGCCAACAGCGAACTCAACTCGTTATATAAATCAGGATCTGTCTCATATATTTTATTTAAACGTGTCTCTCTTGAATTATGATCAAGCTCGACAACCTCTTTAAAAAGTGTTTGTATCTGATTCCAGCGATCCGGGTTCATAGAGTTTCTTTTATCATGAGACAAACATAAAGCCAATAGTGTAAAACTGCTGAAATATTAAGATAAGCTGAGAAACGGTCACTCCGACTTCCTTTCGCTCATTTCCCGTTTAAGCCACGCCCGGGCTACCCGCCAGTCGTATCGAACCGAATGCTCCGTGTCACCCATCACCTTAGCGATTTCCTTGTAAGTCAACCCCCCAAAAAAACGATATTCCACAATCTTCGACTGCCGTGGATTCAACGTTTCAAGCCTTGTCAGAGCCTCATCCAGATCCAACAACTCATTCGAACGTGCCTGGTACGCAGCCATCCCGTCGTGAAAGGTTACCGGGATCTGATCCCCACCGCGTTTATCTGCATTCCGCTTTCGGGCATAGCTGATCAGGATTCGCCGCATCGCGATGGACGCAATGGCCAGAAAATGGGACCTGTTATGGAAATTAGCCCGATCCTGGTCAACCATCTTCAGGTACGCTTCATGAACAAGTGCCGTCGTCTGAAACGTATGCCCCGGACGCGCGTGTCGCAGTTGTCCCCGCGCAACTTCCTGGAGATGGGTATAAACCAATGGATAAATAGCTTCGACCTGGTTATGCTCATTTTCCTTGAGCTGATTCAATAACAGCGTAATGTCCTCTGCGTTCTGATTCATCCCTGGATTCTTTTGCATTAATGGGGGCACAATCACACCATGGTCATGATATAATATTATAGCTTATTTCATCCACTAAATACAATAAGATGTCATTAAGAAGCTATCATTGTTATGATGCTACCCAAATTTATGCAGGGATTCTCAATGGGTATTAACAATAGTCGCCCCACAGATTCCCGATCGGGGCCGTGAATAACGTGACGTGGAAATTGACGGTCTGTAGGGTCGCTTCGCGAAGCGACCCTACAGCAGACAGTGGACGCGATATCCCATCATGTCGCAAATCTGACCCGATAAACCGGGGTGCCGAACCCAAACGCCTCACCTCACTCCCATCGCCTCAATCGTCCTGATCTGATCGCCATAATGTTTGGGTTCTTTGATGTAAATACTGTAGGCATCGTCAAGCAGTTGCCTTGCTTCCGGTTTCTGATTTAGATGCCAGAGACATTTTCCTGCGGCAAATTCCGATTGTGCAATCAATGGGGATGTTTCCGGCAAATGGCTTTTTCTAATGGCAAGTGACCGTTTAAGATATGGCAGAGCTTCTTTATATCGTCCCTCTTTCACAAGCACATCGCCAAGTCCCAGGATTCCATATGATTGATGAAGGTCGTCAGGAGGCAGTAGTTTCTTATTGACGGCAATACTTTGACGCATCACAGCCTCAGCTTTTTTATACTCTTTCTTCTCGATCAGCACATCGCCATAACTTCCCAGGAGTCCTGCCAGATTATAATTAGATGTCCCATATTTCTTCTCGAATATTTTGATTGTGGAATCATACATAACTCCGGCTTCATCAAGACGGCCGGCTCCCTTGTAAGCACGTGCGAGATTAGCCTGGCTTGCAATAGTGTTCATATTTTCGGCACCATATATCTTCTTTCTGATTTTATAAGAATCCTGTGCATATGGAATTGCTTTCTCATATTTCCCCTCATCCTGGTAGAGACTGGACAAATGATTCTCATCATACGCATAATTGTCACTGACCAGTCCATCATGCACCCGGCTGAGATCGAGTGTTTTCAACAGGTACACCTCCGCCGAATCATACACCGCCATTTTCCTGTAATTCGTACCGATCATGAAAATGATATCCATATAATCCTGCATGTCCGTCTTTTTGTTTCGTTCAAAGACGGGGAGAATCTTCTTAAATACCGAATCAGCAACTTTATAATTACCTATTTGATAGAGATTATCACCATACGAAAAACTGACGTTGGCATACGCAACAGAGTTCGGATCGAGATATTTATTTGCCCGGTTCATTGCCTCGTGAATGACACGCCCGCTTTCATCAAATTTGCCAACATCCAGCAGGATCTCACACCTTTTCACAAGATTGTCTATGAAATCCTTTTCATTCGGATTGGCTACTTTATGATACAAATTGTATGATATGGCTGAGACAGAATCCGCCTTTTGATAACTGCCGAGATTTATATAAACAATTCCAATCAAACCCAACAGTTTTGCCCTGGTCTCAGGCTCATTTGATAAATTGCCATTGATGTAACCCATGAACTGATCAACAAAGGTCTTGGCAGAAATGCTGGAAGTATTGGATACGCAGGGATCAACCGATTGAAGTGCGTTCCCCAGTACATCGGTAACATGTGATGCTTTTAATGCCTCCTGCCGGGCGTGGTCGCGCTCCTTTCGTAGTCTCAATGTATATATTGCAATAAGCGAAAGAATTGCTAAAACAGATAATCCCGTTATTGCAGCCTGCCATTTGTTTCTGCTTAGAAATTTCCGGGCAAAATACATCCTGCTGTTTGAAAAGCTCGAAACGGGTTTATCATCGAGCCAGTTGCGGAGATCGTTGTTGAGATCGTTTGCCGTTTGATACCGATCCTTGGGATCGGATGCCATTGCTTTTCTGCAGATAGATTCCAGCTCATCATCGAATGTTTCGGTACTACAACCTTTTCTCCTGAATTCCGGTATTGGATGGCAATGAGCAAGCAATTCATACAAAACCACTCCCAAACTATAAATATCGCTGGATATGGATGTTTGCCGGCCGATCAATTGCTCCGGTGAAGCATAGGCCTTGGTCATTCCGGTCACATTCTCAGGATGATCATCTTCATCACTGATCATGTTGGCAATACCGAAATCCAGCAACTTTATTTGCGAGATACCGTCTGTCCCGCTGACGAGTATATTATCAGGCTTGATATCTCTGTGAATAATCAGATTATGATGTGCATGCTGAATAGCAGCAATTACCTTTATAAATAGATCGATTCGTTCTTCCACCGGCAGGTTGAGGCGGGAGCAGTAGGTATCAATCGGCTCTCCCTGAACATATTCCATCGCAAACCATGGGCGGTTGTCATCTGTCAATCCACCATCAATGAGCCGTGCAATGTTGGGATGTTGCAGCCGGGCTAATATGCTGCGTTCCGCTTCAAAACGGTGCAGAATTTTACCGGAATTGATTCCGAATTTGATAAGCTTAAGAGCCACTTGTTGATCAAATCCACCCTCTACCCGCTCAGCGAGATAAACGGTCCCCATGCCTCCCATGCCGATTTCACGGGCAAGCTGAAAAGGCCCGATTCTCGAACTTTCAGGTAAAAAGAATTCTGAAACATCGATGCTGTCCACTGCAAAACCATCCAGAATGGAGGTCTCGTCAGCGTCCGCCACCAGCAGGGATTTCAATTCCTCATACAGATCGGGGTCCTCGTCCCTAATCTGCTCTAAGCGTGTCTCCCTTGTGTTGTGATCGAGCTCGACAACCTCTTTAAAAAGTGTTTGTACCTGATTCCACCGATCCGGGTTCATCGAATCTTCCTCCACATAAAATTAGCATTCGGCCTTTTTTTGTATAACGCGCAAAACCTCAGAGCAAACGGCGAAATAGGTCACTGGGATTTCCTTTCACTCATTTCATGTTTAATCCACGCACGGGCAACTACCCTTGCCACGTTCGTCCCCAATGCATCGGGCGATAAACAGCCCAAAAACTCGACTGCCACTATGAACCGGATTTTACCATTCTTCTCTACCATCTATCCTGTAATATTTCTTATCCAGACTTGACGTTACTCTTCAATCTTCGACTGCCTCGGATTCAACTGTTCAAGCCTGGTATCCCGTTAATATTTTAAAGGGAATAAATACACTTTGCCTGCACATAATATTTTATTTTTTCAAATAAATACAAGCATACCTTCTTTATTTTATTACGGTTTATAAATTTATACGCTATTTAACATCAGCTCAATATTAGCAAAATGAGATAAGCAGCAAAGTACAAGGGCTCCGGTCAACCGGGTCAAATAAATCTCAATATCAAATAATTCAAATAACAAACATCCCCAGCGTTACCAAGGTTGTTTTGGTCATTATGGGTTGGTTATTTGGCACCGATTAATAGGAGTTGTCATTTGTATTTTGTGATTTGAGGTTTTCATGGGATGATACTCTATCTCAAACTCACGGTATTTAGCAGAACAATTATCGGTGAATCCTGCTGCGTATAGTCATTGAATGTCAGACACACTTTTTAAAACCCTTTGGACGGCATCAATTATATTTGTAATGTCTATCGATCAACTATGACATTTCGGTGGCGTCTGGATGATCCAATAGGGCAAAGCCTAAAGGTGGGTTTGAGATTATAATTCAGTAGTTTTGAAATTACAAGTCTTTAGCTGCTGTTGGCTTTTATTCTGATTTCCCTGTAATACATGATGTATAGGTTCTTATGGCTAAAAGATACGTACTCCTGCTCCTCGTTCTTCTGTTTATTACTACCTGTAAAAGAAAGATGGCGAATAATGATACATCCAATCCGCAACGGGTTTCTGTTTTAACACAGCACAACGACAACAACCGGTCTGGCTTAAATGATCATGAGACAGTTCTGACGACCAGCAACGTAAACGTTAAACAATTCGGTGAACTGTTTGCCTTACCTGTCGATGATCAGATTTATGCCCAGCCACTGGTAGTAGGCAATTTATATATCAATAACGGACTACATAACGTGGTGTATATCGCTACGGTCAATAACTCGGTTTATGCCTATGATGGGGATACGGGGAAATTATACTGGCAGAACAACTACACCGCCCCGGGCATGCGTCCGCCCACAAACAGCGATATGACAGGCGCATGTGGCGGCTTTTATCATGATTTTAACGGGAATATCGGTATCGTAGGCACACCTGTGATTGATGGTGCCACCAAGACCATTTATTTCGTTGCCCGCAGTACCGATGGGAGTACCTATGTACAATATCTGCACGCTGTAAATATCGTCACCGGAGGTGAAATGCCCGGCAGTCCCGGTAAAAATCACCGCTACTTATAAGGGAAATGGCGATGGCAGTGTCAATAATGTGATTACCTTCGATGCCCAGAGGCAAAATCAGCGCCAGGCATTGACTCTGGTTAACGGCATTGTGTATGTGACGTTTTCATCCCATTGTGATTGGGGGCCATACCACGGCTGGATATTGGGTTACAACGCCTCAACACTCCAGCAGCAAATTGTATACAATGATACGCCTGACGGATATGCCGGTGGTTTGTGGGAAAGCGGCAACGGCATGGCAGCCGATGCCCAGGGTAACCTGTACGCCATATCCGGAAACGGATCGGTCAGTGATACCACTAATCCAGCGAATCTTACAAACCTAGGGGAAACCGCAATGAAACTGAAGCCATCTGGGTCTACTCTGCAGGTTATGAGCCATTTCACTCCTTATAATTACAAACATCTCAATGGCTTTGATCTCGATTACGGTAGTCTTGGTTCGCTGTTGATCCCCAATTCAAACTATTTCTTTACCGGAGGCAAGGATGGAAATCTTTATTTATTGAATAAGGATAATATGGGTGGATACAACGCCGGATCAAATCAAATACAACAGACAATCCAGTTGGGTCCGAACTACAATGAACATTGCCAGGCCGCCTATTTTAAAGGAAGTACCAATGAATACGTATACGTCTGGTCCGAAAATGACAAGCTTCGCGCCTTCCCCTTTGATCGCAGCAGTAATATGCTGGATCAGAGCAAGGAGATTGTTTCCAACTTCGGGGGACCAACGGGCCAAAACGGTGCAAACTTATCGGTCTCGTCCAATGGAACAGAAGACGGAACGGGTATAGTCTGGGCCTCCTACGCATGGAATGGCGACGCAGAACATAGCATAACCCCGGGTATTCTGGCAGCTTTTGATGCAAATGATGTCTCTAAAGAGCTTTGGGACAATCACCAGAACATGAAGCGCGACTATAGTGGATATTACGCAAAATTTGCATCCCCGACTATCGCCAACGGCCATGTCTACCTTCCCACATTTGCCAGCCAGGTGGTGGTGTACGGGCTGTTGCAATAATTCATCAAAAGAACAATTTTTAACACTTACTCAAAGAAACTTCGAGTGAGGGGAGAAATCTGGTGCCAGGTTACTAAATAGCATGAAAGAGGGAATATTTGTAATTCCATCCGCGAAAATCAGTGCCATGTGTGTCGTCCGCGTTTCTTTCTCCTTTTTACATTGAACGATAAGAAACCTGCAGTCACCCTTTCGCCATCCTGATCACCCGCACCGACCAGTTCCGCAAGTCATCCAGCAAGATGTAAATCGTTGGCAAAATCAACATGGTAACCACCGTCGAGAAGGTCAATCCGCCAACGATAGCCCGGGCCATGGGGAAATATGCCGGGCCACCTTCACCGCCAACCTGGGTGGTGCCGAAGCAGAGAGGAACCAGTCCCAGTACCGTTGTTCCGGCCGTCATCAGGATGGGTCGCATGCGGTCTCTGCCGGCTTGCACGATTGCTTTGTTGCGGCTCAGTCCACGGCTTCTCAGCAAATTGACGTGGTCAATCAGCACAATGCCGTTGTTCACGACAATTCCCATCAGAATGAGGATACCGACCATCGCCATGAAGGAGATCCCCGTTCCGGTGATGAAGAAGAACCAGTAAACGCCTACGACGGCAAACAGGATGGATGTAATGATACTCGTTGGATATAATACCGATTCAAAGAGCGATGACATCACCAGGTAGATCAGGATCAGAGCAAGGATGATATTGAACAGCATTTCATTCATCGTCTTGTCTTCTTCACGAAAACTCCTGCCATAACTCCACCCATAACCAGTGGGATAATCAATCTGGTTCATCAGCTTACTGATCCTGTCCCTCGCCTCGTTCATCGTCAGTTTATCCAGGTTTGCCGTGACAGCAAGTGAAGTCAGACGATTCTCACGGTGTATCGCGTGCGGTCCTCTTCTGATTTCATAACGAGCGATGGTCGATAGCTTCACCGGTTCATTAGTACTGGGAAGGAAAATCGGCAGGTTCATCAGGTCGGAAATGGTCTGGCGGTCGGTATCGGTGAAGCTCAGAATCACGTCCCGCTCTCCTTCCGGTGTTCTGATTTTACGGAGCGGATAGCCACGTAACGCACTCGATACGATATTGGCCACCTGTTGGGTATTCAACCCCAGGTTCCGGCTACGTTCGCGGTCGATACGCAATTGCACTTCTTGGGTACCCGATTCGGCCTCCGAACGCACATCGGCAAACCCGGGTATTTTCTTGATACGACGAACGGCCTCCTGGGCAAGCTCATTCAGGATATCACTCGATTCACCAATAAGATGCACCCGTAAGGCCTCATCACCGCGCATGCTCCGGTATTCGAAAGTCGGCGTGCCCAGACTGATCTTGGGTAATTCCTTCCGGATTGCTTCCTTAATCTCTTCAACCGATTTTTGGGCCTTGTCTTCTTCCGTCAACATAATTGTAGATATAGCCCATCCGGTTTCATAATAGGAATACACCGACCGGATTTCGAATTCTTTCTGATGATCGTACAAATACTTCTCTATTCTGCTTACCGACTCTTCGACTTTCTCCAGTACATAATGGCCACGTATGTTATAAAACAGCCGTAATGTCCGTCCTTCCGTATTCGGGAACATATCCGTTTTTACGAATTTCATTGGAATCATTACACTTACCAGAATAAGCAGAATCGATAAGACGGCTGTCTTCTTATGATGTATGATCCAGTCGAGAATACGGGAGTAGACATCGGTTGCCTTATCAATGATCGTCGGTTTCGTGCGGATTATTTTAGGCTCGTATTTCAGGTACAACAACGGGATGATGGACAACGAAATCAGCAGCGAAGCAAGTAACGCCGTGCATATAGTTACGGCCACATGCTTCAGATAAACCGCCCACATATCCTGCTGACTAACGATATTGGGTAAAAAGACGATGATCGTCGTGATCGTCCCGGCAGTGACGGCCATGGCCACTTCTTTGACGGCTTGCACCGTGACTGCCTTTCGATCCTTACCCTGTGCCTGTTGGCGATGGATATTTTCGGTGACCACCACGGCATTATCCACCAGCATACCGATGGCCAGCATCAGTCCCATCATCGTCAGGATATTGAGCGACATATGTAAAAAGTAGAGTACCGCCACCGTGACGATCAGCGAGAAAGGAACAGCCAGGGCTACAATCATGGTACCCGGGATATTTCTCAGAAAGAAAAATAGCACTATGATGGAAAGCATACCGCCCAGTATACCGGCATTGAATAACTCTTTGAGTGAGCTGATGATGCCGGATGCCTGGTTATTCATCTCAAAGATTCGGATCCCTTTCATCGCCGGGTTATCCTTGATCGCTTCTACTTCTTTCAATACAGCCCTGCTAACCCCAACAGTATTGGCCCCGGACTCCTTAAAAACATCCAGACCAATGGCATATTTCTGATCGAGATGACGGCCATAAGTTACATCCGGATTTTTGAAGGATACGTCAGCTATATCTTTGAGCCGAAGGTGATTCGGACCGATGATCAGGTTGGCGTATTCTTCCGGCTTCGTGAGCTGTCCCATCGATCGGACGATATACCTGTGTCCCGATTCGTTGATCTGTCCCGCTGTTGTCGAGAAGTTGCTGCGACTCAAATCCTGGACTACTTTACCCAGATCCACGTTGTGATTCACCAGCCGGTCGGGCTTGATCTCTATACGCAGTTGTTTCTTTTCCACGCCATACAGATCCACCTTGGATACCCCATCGATGCGTTCAATCCTCTGCTTGAGGTTTCGGTACAGCAGATCGTAGGAGTTGGACAGATCACGATCGCTTGAGATGCGGAGGTTCAGGATCGGTTCATCCGTGGCCGAGAACTTGAAGATGTGTATGCGCTCCAAATCGGCTGGAAGCAGGTGCCAGATTCCGTCGATCTTCTCCTGCCCCTCTATCGCTTTAAGGTTGACATCCGTACCCATCTTGAACCGCACAAACACGCCACCCTCATTTTCCCGCGAATTGGAATCCATCAGCTCGATGTCGCTCAATGTAGCCAGCGCCTCCTCGACCGGCCGGGTGATGAGCCGTTCGATTTCCTCGGGCGTGGAACCGGCATACGGAATATGCACATACATACCCGGATAGCTGATATCCGGGAAAAATTCCAGCGGTACAAGGCTGCCCGATATCAGACCGATGACGATGAAACAGGTGAAGATCATCAGGCTGGTAACCGGACGTTGTATGGCTTTGCCGGTCAGGTTCATGATTGTTCTCCGGGATCAACCACGTTGTCGGTGGCCTGGATTGTATCCGTCTCATAGACCTTGCGGTCCATGATGGAATACATCACGGGTATCACGACCAGCGTCAATAATGTAGATACTGTGAGGCCTCCTATGACGGTGATACCCATCGGTGACCGCACCTCCGCTCCTTCGCCTATCCCAAGTGCTAACGGAATTAATCCCAGTGTAGTCGTAAGTGTTGTCATCAGGATCGGACGCAGGCGCGAACGGCCACCTTCAATAATCGCCTCAAACTTCTCCATACCGTTTCTCCTGAACTGATTGATCAGATCAATGAGGACGATCGCATTGTTAACAACGATACCTGCCAACAATATCAAACCTATAAAAACGACTACACTGATAGTTGCCCCCGTTATCCACAAAGCCAGTACGGCGCCGGTAAGGGCGAGCGGAATCGTAAACAGAATGACAAACGGGTGAATCAATGACTCAAATTGAGAAGCCATGACCAGGTACACGAGGAACACGGCCAACAGCAATGCAAAAACAAGCGATTTGAAGGAAGCATCCATTTCTTCATTTTGTCCGCCAATCTGTGCAGCGACATTATTGGGCATCACCGTGCTTTGGATGAGGTTGTTAATTTCAACCGCTGCAGCTCCGAGATCACCGTAATTCAGATTTGATGTGATCACCGCCACGCGCTGCTGGGCAATTCGGCGTATCTCACTGGGACCGGTCGTGACTACAATATCGGCAACAGCTTCAAGCGGAACAGGTTTATCGCTTTGGGGATTAATGATCAGGCGGCGTATTTCATCGGCTGATGCGCGATCTTGTTCCCGGGCCCTTACCAGCACATCGATCTTCCGTTCATGCCACGAATATTTTGTTGCCACATCTCCTTTTATCTTACGAACGACATTATCTGCAACCGTATGAACGGCCATTCCTAAAGCCGTAACCTTGGCCCTGTCAAAATGGATCTGAATTTCCGGGTGGCCCCGCTCCATGGTTGATTTCACATCGGTGAAGCGCGGGGAGTTGTGCATCTTTTGAAGAATCGAACTACTGACCGTCTTGAGTTGATCCAGATCATATCCACTTATTTCAATCTCGACAGGAGTTTTAAAGGTGAATAAGGCAGGACGCGAAAACTTGTACTGCAAGCCGGGAATTCTCTGCAACTGGGTTCGGAGCTTATTCATTGTCTGCTCTTCATCATCCCTGCCGGAACCCCGGTTCAGATTCACATTGAGTTCTCCCCAGTTCTCCCCGCCTTCTTCGGGATTGGCATCCATACGATTACCGGTCCCTGCCACCGAAAAAGTCGTGTTCACTTTGCCGATGGTTTCGGCAGCAAATTGCACGGATCTCAGGGCGTCATCAGTCTTGTTCAGCGGAGTCCCCGGCGGCATGCGGAACTCGACCATAAACTCACCCTGCGACATGGATGGAATCAGCTCAATACCCAGACGCGGAATCAATAACAGACTACTTGTAAAGATGAGTAAGGCAATGACCAGAACCATTGCACGGTGACCAAGCGCCCATCGAATAAGCAACGGGTAGCGATCTTCAATATACTGGTACCCCTTTGAGAAGCCGTTCACGAAGGGCCGAATAAGAAACATGAAAAGCATGCTTACTAACGCTATCGACAAAAGGATATAATGAACGATAACTATAGGCACCGTTTCGACAAGAAAGAGCCGGATTTTCCTGAATATGCGCCCTGTCTTGGTTTTTGGCACGACACGTATAGGCTTCGGAACAGCGGTTTTCTTTCGTTCTCTGATCGATGAGAGCATGGGTATCAGCGTAATCGCGACCAACAATGACGCCAGCAGTGAAAAAGTGACGGTCAGAGCCTGGTCCCGGAACAACTGGCCGGCAATGCCCTGCACAAAAACGAGCGGAAAGAAGACCGCAACTGTTGTGAGTGTGGAAGCAACAACCGCCATTCCTACTTCCCCGGCCCCATCACGCGAGGCCTGCAGCATCGGTTTCCCCATCTTTCGATGCCGTGATATGTTTTCGAGTACCACAATCGAGTTATCCACCAGCAGACCGATGCCGAGAGCAATCCCCCCCAGCGACATAATGTTGAGCGTGATATCATACCCGTACATCAGGTTGAATGTGGCAATAACTGAGACAGGTATTGAAAGTGAGATGATAGCCGTGGCCCAAAAATCCCTCAAAAAAAGGTACAGGATGATGATCGCCAGTATACCACCAATAATAGCCGCATTAACAACTTCGCGCACAGCCTGATTGATAAATGTCGACTGATCATACACTTTTACCAGTTTTACACCGGGCGGCAGATTGTCCCTGATGTGCTTCAACTTCTTTTCAACACCATTGGCAACAGCAACCGTATTAGCATCCCCTTCTTTATACACCGCCAGTTCCACGGCTTCTTTTCCATTAAACCGCGTTATTGCCTCGCGTTCTTTGTATCCCTGCCGGACATCGGCAATGTCCCTTATGTAAATAGGTTTATTATTCCGGTTATCTATGACAATATCATTGATCTCATTGACCGTCTTAAACTGATTGATCGTTCGTACCAGGAACTGGGAAGTCCCCTCTTCGAGCCGCCCGCCCGACAAGTTCACATTTTCCGCGCTCAATTCGTTGATCACTTTGTCGATCGGTATATTCAGGTGCGCCAGACGCTGTTCGTCGACAAGAACCTGGATCTCCTCTTCCAATCCCCCGCTAACTTTCACCGAAGCAACGCCTTCTGCCGTTTCAAGCTCCTTCTTTAACTGTTCCTCACCTAATATACGCAAGAACTTCAGGGTTTCGATATTCTGAACCTGTTCTCCACGGGTCTGAGCTGAAGCCGTCGTGATGTTTGCTGTTGCCTGTTTCTTTTCCTCACGAAAAAGGGCAAAACGCATGACCGGGTCAAGAGTTGGATCAAAACGGAGGATGACGGGCCGTTCGACTTCAAGGGGGAGTTGAATGGCGTCCAGCTTTTCCCGGACATCGAGACTCCCATAATCCATGTTTGTGCCCCACGCAAATTCGAGGATGACGTCCGATTGCCCGGAACGTGAGATACTGCGAACCTGCCTGACATTTTTTACGATACCGAGAGCTTCCTCGATCGGCTTGGTTACCAGGTTCTCTATTTCAGCAGGTGCCGCACCAGTGAATTCGGTCCTTATCGTAAGTGTCGGATAGCTCAAATCGGGCAACAGATTGATCTTCAGACGGGAAAGGGAAACAAAGCCGAACAGGAGCACACCGATCGTGAACATCGCCACCGTAACGCGCCGCCGCGTGGATACATCGATTATTTTCATGGTTTACCCTCATTTGGCCGGGAGAATCTTTGTGTCCGGAAATCGAAGATTATGTTATTCAACTGTCATTTCTGAAACCCCTGGACAACCTCCTTCGCCCCCTTTATTAAGGGGGATTCTCGTAGCGATATTATGATAAAATGCTGATGCAATGATTCTTACGCCTGGTTGTTTATTACGTGCTTTTTAACACCATATCTTACGTTACTGGCTGATGATTTCGACGCGGGAACTGTCTTTTAAACTGCTTTGGCCGATCGTCACAACCGTATCACCCTGTTTCAGTCCGCTAACGATTTCAATTTTAGAACCGTTGGCGTATCCTGTCCGGACTTCCCTCTTAAAACTCATTCGATTATCGATGATATACACATTTTTCACGCCGTCTTCGCTGATGATGGCTTCCTTCGGTACCAGCAATATGTTTTGGCGGGTGTCATAGATGATCCGTATCCGTGTGAACATACCCGGCTTCAACTGGCCGGTCGGATCGTTTACTTCTATGGTTACTTTAAAGGTGCCCGTTTCAGGATCTATGATCGGGCTGATACGTTCGACATGTCCCTGAAACGATTTGCCGGGAATGGCATCAGCTTCAAACCCGACCGGCTGCTGCGAATGGATCTTCTGCATTTCGTGCTCGGGAACATATACGATTGCCAGCAACGGATCGAAATCGGTAATGGTAAATACCGGATCGTTCAACCGAATCATGTTCCCCACTTTAATCAGGCGTTTGGATACGATTCCATCAATTGGAGCCCGTATCGTCGTGTACTCATGGTTCATCTTTGCCAATGCAAAAGCTGCTTGCTGAGACTCTACCTGGTACTTGAGATTTTCATAAGCCTCTACGCTGATCAGTTTCTTATCGTATAGTTCCTGGCTCCTGCGAAAATCGTTTTGAAGTTTATCCAGTTCCGCCTTGGCGCGATCCATTTCCAACCGGTATTGGCGGTCGTCGAGAACGGCAAGCGGCTGGCCCGCTTTCACCAGAAAACCCTCCTCCACATTTAGCTTCTCAACGACTCCATTCACTTTTGATACAACCTGTGCTTCCTGGTCCGCCTCCAGGGTGGCGGTGCTGATATAGTTAGCTGACACATCCCCGCGTTCTACCAAGCTTATTTCTATTGGGATGGTTGCAGTCGAATCCTGTTTTTCATTATCCTTGGATTTGCTTTCATTACCGCATGAGTAGTTAAGCAGTGAAACCAGGAGTATGAAGATCATTGAAGGGATCGTGAAGGTGACACTTTTCATGAGAGAGGCCCTTTTGATAACAGATTGATCGGATCTACCTTCCTCTACGATTAATGTAACACTTTAGTTACAAAATATTGATCTGAATAGACCTGTGTACTCTGTTTTAATCGGTCCTATCGCTCATTTTTGAGTAATATATCGAGTCGTTAGAGAGATTATATGATTTTAACACCAACGGAATGTATCCTACTGTATCGAAGTACTCCCCAATTCCAGACACCACCTCTGTCATCCTGTGGCCCAAACCCAAACCTTATTCCAGGCGACGATCCTACCGGCCGATCCCGACGCCTCGCGACGTTTGCATTTGGAAACGATTGTGGTACCTGAACGGTTCGTTGCCCGGTGCTAACGAGATCCTAAGCCGATCCCGGGAACTGCCGGGATCGACGGCAGGATGACAGGTCCTTGTGTTTGGGTTTATTGTTGCTCCAGAACGGTTGTTACCCAGCCATTCCATTTTAAAGACTATACCAGACAGATAGAAAAATCGAATCTATATTTTCGGTTCGGAAACTACCACTTGTTAAATCCAGTTCTTACCTTTCATCAAACAGGTCGTTCCATAAAAAAGTCGTGATTAGTTATGAATAAAAAGACAAGTAGTACAATCCTGATCATCCTCGGGTTATTAATTCTCGTATCCATTCTCTTCCAGTTCCATTCAGCAGTATATGGCTGGATCTTTTTCGTTGTCGGAGCAATCACCATGATCATCAGCTTTGCCTCTGTAGACAACGCTGCTGGTGTTACATGGATCTCCGCACTGATCGGAACCTGGCTGGTCTGGGCCTCGTTTATGCCCGGAATACATTCAGGTGCAGGTATGCTTGTTCATAACATTATCACCGGTGTACTCATCACTGCCATTGGCCTACTCGAAATGAGAGCTAAAGAAGGCAGCCCGGTTTACTGATCCCACATAAGCGCAGTCGAATTTCGGGTCATCAATCAGGGTTAACTGGTTGTTGATTGGTTTAACAAACCGGATACTCAGAATTCCGTATCCGGCGTTTTCAAATCCAGCTCTTTAATCCAGATGTTGCGGAAACGCACATCGTGGCCCTCAGCCTGGAGTTTGATTCCGCCGGGTGTATCCATGATTCCTTTCCCGCCGTCGTTGCCTCCATCAATTCCTGAGTTTGGTCCGCCCCAGACCTGATCGATCGGCTGGTTTTCGTGAACCTTCACCCCGTTGAAATACATAGTAACCCGGGCCCGTTCTACACGTTTTCCATTTTTAAACCGGGCAGCTCGAAAAACGATATCGTATGCATTCCATTTTCGTAGCCCATTGTAGGGATAATAAGGAGAGGCAGCTTCATTGATCACCGCCGCCAGCCCGTGAGTCGTGGAATCACCGTCAACAATCTGCATCTCATAGCGGTTTTGCAAATATACCCCGCTGTTGCCGCCTTTATTCATAATCAGGAATTCTACATGCAGTCTGAAATCACGAAACTTCTGCCTGGTCACAATGTCTGCCGCCCCGTACTTGCCACCTTCTGCTGCCGGATCATACGACTCCAGCACCATACCTGCATCGACCGGATCTTTCACGATCTTCCACTTAATAGGCAATGAAGATGCAAAACGGGGACCTTTCCAGTACGTCCACAACTGATCCAGTGTTTTCCTTGAGCCATCAAACAATACTTTCGCTCCCTTTGGTGGTTTGGCACCTACACCGATCTGTGCCATACTGATGGAAACCGCTGAAAATACAATTATCAGAGATAGGATCAACACAAAGTGAAAACGCCTCATCGTAACCTCCATCTTTTTTCATTAGAAATGCAATTATCAAATATAAAGGAATCAAACATTTAAATGACAATCCCTTTTTAAATAACATTATAATTCCCGAATAGCATATCTTTTTGTCTGAAATTATGTATATTACACAACGCTCAAGTAGCGTCTCTCTTGATGAATAGTTTATAGGGCAACTTGTGAAAGGGTTGCCCTTTTTTTATCTCTGGTCACTATCCTAACATTCTATCTCGAATATTCGCATGATAATCACAACCATCAATCTTAATTCCAGGATTCAGATTGTTAAATCTTGTGTAATATTGAGTTCCGGCCGTTAAATCACATCTACAAACCTTGATCTGCAAAGATATTTCCATACATTAATCTCGGTAAGCGAATCATTTTTTTTGTATTCACGTGTTAACTCTGTGTGTCGAAATATCCCGCCAAAGCCAGTTCAAGTCGGTTGATTTCTCCATCTGAATTAATCGTTGAATAAAAAACGATCTGAATTTTAACTGCCAACTACCGCAACTACGTCCACGACAGACATTCATTTTATGAGGGTTACATGATATTTGAAACATCTCAAATTAAGTCCTCAGGACATATCGGGACACATGTATCGAGGTTATCACCACTCCTGCTATGTATGATGTTGATTCCATTCCAGTCACTCCGGGCCCAGCAGTATTCGAGAGGCGTTGGTGTCTATCCTGGTGATCCGTCTGAAGTTTTTTCACCATCGATGAAGATTGATTCGATGCATTACCGGGACCTTGCTCATCTTCGGCCAGTATATCAGTCGAGCGCTTATGATTACAACTTAACCGGACAATTGATTACCGACGGCATTATTGACACAACGCTTCCGGGATGGATTGTTACAAGTACGAGTGATGATGGTATCCTCGGAAGAGATGGACGTGAACACTTGCTTGATCGGCATGGCACTTCGCACCAATCCTTTGAGGGTCCCAGTATCTGGTATCAGGTGGAAATGGCCGGGAACTATGATATTCCATCTGTCGACAGCCTGAGTCTAACCGGTTCAGTGACTCTCGATACCCTAACGAATTCACATTGGGAACTATCGATCACCGGTTCCAATAATGGGAAAGACTGGCAGATGCTCGCAGAAGTAAATGCTGACACCCTGCCCGGTGAAGATGCGCTCGCTAATTTATTAAAACGTTTTCCCAGCCCCGGCAACAAGCCTCTAACGGCTGAACAGATGCATTTTTTGAGGAGTTTTGCTCCGCGTAACCGGCGGATTCTGAATTATCACTTCAAGCTCGAACATAAGGTTCATTATAAGTTTTATCGCTTTGCTGCAAATGATCCGGCCGCCCAAAACTGGGATTTTGGCATTTTCGGCATCTATAATGACGGACAGTATGCCAGAATCGGCGGACCTTATCATTTTACCAGTGCCTGGAAAAGCGCCGGTTCGAAACAAGAATGGGTGTACGTCGATCTGGGAGCCGTATGTTCGTTTAACCGTGTAAAATTATACTGGATTCGTCGTGCACTGCAGGGCTCTGTACAGGTATCAGATGATGCCGTTCACTGGAAGACTATTGCGCATCTACCCAATCATAGCAATAATATCGACGATATAGAACCGGGTAAAATGGTTCATGGAAGATACGTGCGCCTTCTCATGACCAGGGCTGCATTTCCCACTGATGGGTATATTCTCAGTGAAATGCAGATCATGGGTACCGGGGGCCCTGTGCCGGTAGCCCACCGGCAGGCCGTCAACCACATAAAAGGGCGTCTCGAACTGGCAGGCGGATCATGGAGATTGCAACGGAGCACACTCGTCGAGGCTAACGGAACCACACTGTCACAACCGGGATATAATGATTCGAAATGGCCGATTGCTACCGTCCCGGCAACCATACTCGTCAGTTATCTCAACGACGGGGCTCTCCCCGATCCAAACTACGCCGATAATCAGCTTCTGATATCCGATTCCTACTTTTACTCCGACTTCTGGTACCGAGATGTATTCACGGCCCCCCAGAATTACAAGGGGAAACGGGTGTACCTGAACTTTGACGGCATCAACTGGGAGGCAGAAGCATATCTGAACGGTCATGATCTCGGGCGCATCAACGGGAGTTTTATCCGTGGCAAATTTGATGTCACCAGCTTACTCAAACCTGGTGCACAGAATGTTCTTGCCGTTCGTATTATCAAAAATGATACACCCGGTTTCCCGACCGAGCAGAACAGAAACAGTCCCGATGCCAACGGTGGCGAGTTAGGCGCCGACAACCCGACCTTTCATGCGTCGATCGGGTGGGACTGGATACCAACCATTCGGGGCCGCGATACAGGCATCTGGAATGACGTGTACCTGACGGATAGTGGTTCGGTTACCCTTGAAAACCCATTTGTTTCCATCAAATTGCCACTTCCTGATACTACCTCGGCTTATGTAAGCGTGCAGATAACCCTTCATAACCATGTATCCCAAAGGATCAAAGGAGTACTGAAGGGCAGCTTCGGGACGACCACCTTTGAGAAATCTGTCACCCTGGAACCTGCAGAAACCAAAACCATCACACTCGATCCAGCTACCAATCCATCGCTGAGGTTACATAATCCAAGACTCTGGTGGCCCAATGGATACGGGAAACAGAACCTCTACAAAGTGAAACTGGCATTTGTGACGGATAATGGCCAAGTTTCAGATTCAAAGTCATTCAAGACCGGCGTCCGTGAAATGACTTATTCGGAAAAAGGCGGAGCCTTGCGGATATGGGTCAACGGCAGACGCTTCATTGGCCGCGGCGGCAACTGGGGCTTTTCAGAGTCTTTGCTGAGGTATCGTTCCAGGGAGTACAACATTGCAGTTCGATATCACAAAGACATGAATTTCACGATGATCAGGAACTGGGTGGGACAGACCGCCGATGATGCGTTCTACCAGGCCTGCGATAAGTACGGGATCATGGTCTGGCAGGATTTCTGGCTGGCAAATCCGGTTGATGGCCCCAACCCGATTCACCCGCAGATGTTCATCAGCAATCTGAAGGATTACGTCAAGCGCATACGCAACCATCCCTCTGTTGCTCTTTACGTAGGACGTAACGAAGGAAATCCCCCGCCGGTGATCGAATCTGCCATCAGACGTCTGCTCCCAAAGCTCGATCCGGGTATTCGTTACATCCCCAATTCTGCATTCGGAGTTGTCAGTGGCGGCGGCCCTTATCATCTGATGATGCCCCTGACCTACTACTTCAAAAACAGGGCTACTCCTAAGTTACACAGCGAGATAGGTATGCCCGACATCGTTTCGTATGAGAGCCTCAGGCGAATGATGCCTGATTCTGATATGTGGCCGCAATCGCGTATGTGGGGCGTACACGACTTCACGCTTCAAGGAGCACAGAATGGAGATACATTTAATAAGACGATTGAACAAACATTTGGGAAAGTGAACAAGCTGAAGAAATGGCTTTCACTTGCCGCCTGGATGGAATACCAGGGATACCGGGCAATGTTCGAAGCACAGAGTAAACACAGGATGGGTCTGCTGCTCTGGATGAGCCATCCGGCATGGCCTTCCCTGACATGGCAGACCTACGATTACTATTTCGATCCGACAGCAGCTTATTTTGCCAGTAAAAAAGCCTCTGAACCGCTTCATATACAATGGAACCCGTTATCCGACAGCGTTGAAGTTGTTAATTACAGCGTAGAATATGGATCCGGTCTGACCGCTACTATGCAGATTCTGGATATGGACGGCTCGGTTAAAAAGAAAGAACAGACTACCGTCAGTTGCCCGGAAGACAGTACGATTCACGTCTTCCCTGTTGATTTGCCGGATGGATTAAGTCCGGTCTATTTTGTGCGTCTTGAACTTAGGCGTGGCAATCAATTGATCTCCAGGAATACGTATATGCGGGGACTTTCAGCGGACAAACCGGCTGAAATCGGCGATCTGAAGGCCGCCACAGAGTTACCTGATGTCAGACTTTCCGAAAACACACAAACAACGCGGCGAGGCAACGAGTGGATTTTAAGGACCACTTTGAAGAATAACAGCCGTCACCCGGCCCTCATCGTGCGATTAAACATTGTGGGTGATCAAAGTGGCAAACAACTGCTACCGGTTATTTACAGTGACAACTACTTCTCACTTCTGCCCGGTGAATCACGTACTATTACCATGGAACTGAAAAATGCCGACACACTCGGTGAGAAACCGGTGGTTAAGGTTGATGGATTGAATGTGAAGAAAGACTGAAGCAAGGTTGTACGACGATTTGTGCCATACTTCATTTATAAAATCAATCATATAATTCAGGTCTCTTCTATCACAACCCCAAAAACCCTCTGTCATTCAGAATAGATAGAATTGCAGGCCGGGCTGCCAGTCCGACGGTACGCACGATTGCATAAGATACCATCGTATTACACCCGCCGCATTTTATCCGTATTACCTGTTTTTACCGGGCACAGCAGGTTACCGTTGCGATAGTATTAACCTTTCAAAAACTCCCCTTACATTTCTCAAGAAAAAACTATGAGCCTGTACCTTCGCTATCAGGTACCCAACACACTGTTTCCCGTTTGCAACGGTTACAGCACATTCAATCGTTTGCACGATCATAATAGCAATTGTTGCGACCGCACTGCCCGGAGAATCTCTCCGCCTGCCCCTTTTAAAAATCATGCAAGATCTTTATATAGTCTGAAATAGACATTCGAAATTAAAACATATAGAATCAGATGGATCCAAAAGCATCGCCCTACAATCTCAATGGAAAAGTGGCACTTGTAACCGGCGCGGCACGCGGTATCGGGAGAGCCTGTGCCCTTGCTCTCGCTGAAGCCGGGGCAGACATCGTCTTGGGACTCCGCGATAAAAAGACCGGGGATTCTCTTGCCACTGAAATCGAAAAAATGGGACGAGACGTCCTGCCGGTTCAGATGGATATCTCAAAAATGGCTGAAATCAAATCTGCCGTTGAGATCGCCAAAGGACATTTCAAACACATCGATATTCTCGTAAATAATGCCGGAATCGGTACGCAGGACAATGTAGAAAACGTGAAGGAAGATGAATTTGATTATATCCTCAGCGTGAATCTGAAGGGCACCTTCTTTGTGTCGCAGGAAGTAGGAAAAATCATGATTGAGCAAAAGGAAGGCTGGATCGTTAACCTGAGTTCACAGGCTGGCTTCATAGCCCTGCCAACCGAATCAGTTTATTGCATGACCAAGGCCGGAATCGCTCATCTTACCAAATGCATGGCGCTGGAATGGGCGAAGTATCATATCAGGGTCAATGCCGTAGCACCCACGTTCATTAAGACACCCGGTACGGATAAATGGCTGGGCGATCCTGAATTCAAGAAATCCGTCATACGACGCATCCCTCTTGGAAAGATCGGTGAACCTATGGATGTCGCCCGTTCTGTTGTATTCCTGGCCTCACCTGCCGCCGAGATGATTACCGGCGAAACCCTGATGATCGATGGCGGATGGACGATACAGTAGTCAGATCAGACATACATCTTAGCTTTTCAAATACTTTTCTCAACCAATTTCATTTAGGCTGAGTAATGCTATCCCATTATGGCTTATAATGATCTGGTATTGCCGTACTAGTATTACATAAATTTAATTTTTACAGTGTGTTACATTTCATTTAATTGAACTGTTATTGACAATCAGTCTGAATCAACCAGGTTTAGTTCGTAAGTAAAAAAAGTACCCGACCGCCGCGGTATTGCGGAGCGTATAATATCAGCAGTCTTTTGCACACCACGTATGAAACTGTAAATCAGGCAACCATTTCAGGTATGCTCACAAGACGGGCAATTTCGGGTGCTGCTCATGACTTTAATAGAAAGTACATGTACCTGTAAAGGATAGTACAAGAACCAGCCAGGTAAAAGAAGCACTATTTCATTGCCTCTCAAAAACTGGTTGTTTGAACGAAATGTTCTAAACAACCCTCCTTCAGACTCTACCGCAGTATTCGATACAGGTGACAACAAAAATGAGGATTACCTAAAATCTCTATACCTACCTCATCTTACCAGGAGGATTACTATATGAAAGCTGCAATCAGTAAATCAATCAGTAATTTTAAGGGGAATATGATACTTCCCGAGGATGCGGGCTATAACGAGGCCCGTAAGATTTGGAACGCCATGATAGATCGCCATCCGGCGGCTATTGTGCAATGTAAATCGGCAGACGATGTGCCCCGTGCCATCGAATATGCCAAGAGGAACCGGCTTGAAATATCCGTGCGCGGCGCCGGGCACAACATAGCAGGCAGCGCCATTTGCGATGATGGTGTGATGATAGATTTGTCACTGATGAAAAATGTGAGAATTGACCCCGAAAAACGGCATGCATATGTCGGACCGGGGGCAACACTGGCCGATTTTGATCAAAAGGCACAGGAATACGGATTGGCCACTCCGGTCGGGATAAACTCAACGACAGGTATCTCGGGACTAACCCTTGGTGGAGGATTTGGGTGGTTATCCCGGAAATATGGAATGACCATAGATAACCTTGTTTCAGCTAATGTTGTTACCGCTGAGGGAAAAATAGTAAAAGCTAACGCAGAAGAGAACCCGGATCTGTTCTGGGCGATCCGGGGCGGCGGCGGGAATTTTGGTATTGTAACTCAGTTCGAATTCAAACTTCATCCGGTTGGTCCTGAAATCCTTGCAGGCTTGATCGTTTTTCCATTGAATCAGGCCAAATCAATCCTCACACAGTATCGCGAATATATGAAGGATGCTCCTCCGGAATTGAACATTTGGGCTGTATTTCGACAGGCCCCCCCGCTTCCGTTTCTTCCAGAAAATGTTCATGGCAAGGATGTCCTGGTTCTGCCTGTCTTTTATGCCGGACCCATAGAAAAGGGTGAAAAATTGATCGATCCGGTAAGGAAGTTCGGCAAAGCATATGGAGAACATGTGGGAGCCCAACCTTACTCCCAGTGGCAACAGGCCTTTGACCCGCTTCTCACCCCGGGCGCGAGGAACTACTGGAAATCACACAACTTCACGGAAGTGAGTGATGGGTTGATCGACACGATGATTGAATTCGCAGCCAAACTGCCTTCACCTCATTGTGAAATATTCATAGGGAATGCCGAAGGCCAAGCTAACAAAATACCATCCAGCGCAATGGCTTATCCACACCGGGACACAAAATACATATGTAATGTGCATGGACGTTGGGAAGCGGCGAAGCTCGATGAGCAGTGCATCGCATGGGCTCGCTCTTTTTATAAGGCTACCATATCTTATGCAATCCCTGGCGCCTACGTAAACTTCATGACGGGCGATGAGGCCAACCAGCTTGCTACAGCCTACGGCTCCAATTACGACAAACTGGTCCAAATAAAAAGAAAATATGATCCGGAAAATATTTTCCATATCAATCACAATGTTAAACCGTGATCGACACCAAACGGAATAAATAAGCGCCGCAACTATTCCTTTAAATGGTATGTTGCGGCTCTTTTTGTTAAATATTACCTCTTTTAGTCTTGTAATATTCATGGCAAAGATTTGTGCGTTGGAAACATTTTACAACACTATGTAACACTAACCTTAGTGCCGCTCGAATCTTACGTTAGGTTTTGTGTTTTTCCCTTTAAATTCGTATTAAAAACAGTATGTTAATAAATGTATAAAATACATACCTGATCATGCATAAGACCATGACTCCAGTGATATATTGATCAATCAAAATCAATTTGTCATGAAACGAATCCTAACCCTGACAATTCTCATTTTATTCCTCTCCTCCTGCCGTTTATTTAATGTACATCATAATCCCTTTGTAAAAGATTTTCCTAACAAAATTGGCGATTCATGGACTTACCAATACACTGAAAGCAATGGCACTCAGCATTTCATAGAAGTGAGGGTCGTTGGCCAGGGCACCTTGCCGAACGGCAAAATGGCCAAAATCTGGCAATACAAGTATCCGGGTTTTATGGATTCGGTTTGGGTGACGTACAATGATACAGAAGCCGTATTCTATAACAAACCCTGCTGCACAACGATGCCGCTTCAAAGGTTGCGTCTGGCTTTTCCTCTTAACGTCGGAAACAACTGGCATACCGACGCTCGATATGGCGACACCACCAAAGTTTTGGATCAGTCGACTATTTCAGTTCCGGCCGGGACTTTCCAAAATGTCTACCGGATTTCCAAAACAGTCGGCTATGTCACAAATTCGTGGACCAAAGATACCTTGTGGTATAAAAATAAAGTCGGGATCATTCGGAAGAGCCAGGCTGAATTTAGTCTCGGGCCCATAACCGGCAATGGCACTTGGGAATTGCGATCCTATATTATTAACTGAGAGTGAATAAGCCGTATCTAATCTCGATTCAATGTCCCGATAAAGCCTCGCTGTTAAACCTTTCCCTTTTTAGCCCAGGTTGAAATAGTTCAATTTTTTCTCCTGAAATATTCAAAGTAATGCATTCAAAATTGTCGGTGTCCTTTTAAATGCTTATTTTAAGATCTTAATATCTGAAATATATGATAAGTACCTTACGTTGAATCTCTTTGGAACACATGACAGGCAAGGTTACAACAATTGGTCCGTCAGTGTCTACAGTACGTCTGATTGTTTAAAATTTAAAAAAACCGAAATTCATGCAAGGCATTTTTGTTACAGAATGTATGATTTTAGGCCTGATGATTCATAACTTCTCATTGTTTAACATCGTCTCACAATGACTTCACAAACCAACGCGCATACATTTCACATCCCCGTAATGGGTACGAGCTTTTCCATTGATACCCCGGTTAAAGTAGCTCCATACGGTATTTCATCTGTCATTTCTATTGTTGATGATATACTCATCGAGCAGATGCGGGAGTATCTGAGTTCCAAATACGGACATCCTTATACCCCGATCACAGAAAAACAGGATGATTTCAGAGCACGAAGGATCACTTCCTATCTGAATCTTGTGGAAAAGATCGTAACGGAAAAATTTGAGAAGCTCAAACAATCGGTTTCTATCATTGGTGGCGAATGGGACAAATTCGTCCATATGCTGCCCGATACATCAAGCCTGAAAAAATCATTCAAGAAATTGGTCGACACCGGCATCAGCCTGGAAGATTTGCGCAACTGGCTGAATGATCATATCACCCCAGGGTCGATTGATGTCAACATCATGACCAAGCTGGACAAGGAAAATTACGGGAAAGATGGAAAGCTTCCGATTGACTTTAATGATGCACATTCTGCACTCAGGGGATATGCTCAAAGCAATCTCTCTTCGTCGCTGGTACTGTCGGCCGGAATTAATCCCCGTCTATACAGCTATATCGAACAGTTCGATGACTTCTATCCGGATATCAACGGATATATGAAAAAGAAGATCATCCTAAAGGTAAGCGATTACCGGTCAGCCATGGTTCAGGGGCGGTTTCTGGCTAAGAAAGGTGTCTGGGTGTCAGAATACCGGATAGAATCAGGACTTAACTGCGGTGGCCACGCCTTTGCTACCGATGGTTTTTTACTCGGACCAATCCTGAATGAGTTCAAGAACAACAAGTCGAAGCTTGCCGAAGATACTTATAAAACATGGTCCTCTGCCCTGGCTTCCAAGAACCGTCCTTATCCTGAAACACGTCCGGAACTAAAGATTACGGTGCAGGGTGGCGTCGGGACGGTCGAAGAGCAACAAATGTTGCTGAATTACTATGAAGTGGATTCTGTAGGATGGGGCACCCCCTTCCTGCTCGTACCCGAAGCTACCAATGTTGATGAAAAAACCTTACAACTGCTAGCATCGGCTACCGAGAAGGATCTCTACCTGAGTCATATTTCCCCGCTTGGTGTGCCATTCAACAGTGTGCGTGGCAATACAAAGGATATTCACAAGCAACAATTGATTGAGAAAGGCCGGCCTGGCAGTTCCTGCCCCAAACAGTTTCTCATGTTCAACAAGGAGTTTACCGAACAGCCCATATGTCTTGCATCCCGGCAATATCAGAAACTCAAAAAACGGGAACTGGACGAACAAAATCTGGATCCGGTGACCTACCAGAAAGAAATGGATAAAATCACTGAAAAGGCATGTCTCTGTATTGGCCTGGGTAATTCTGTCCTGCAAAAGAATGATATGGATGTAACATCCAAAACACGGAATACAGGCGTTTCGGTATGTCCGGGGCCTAACATGGCCTACTTTTCGAAGATTGTGTCTCTCAAAGAGATGGTCGATCATATTTATGGAAGGATCAATATCATCACCAGAACCGATCGTCCGAATTTGTTCCTGAAGGAATTGTATCAGTATCTGGATTACTTTAAAAAGTCAGTCGATGATATCCGGGACGCAACGAGCAAGAAGCAGCAGGATTATCTCAACGCGTTTCGTGATAACTTGTGTGAAGGTATCCGGTATTATCGATCACTGGTTTCCGACGTAAGCCGTATGTTTCAAGACATGAAAATGGATATGCTTGATGAACTGAAAGCCGTTGAATCAGAACTGCGCGGTATTGAGATCGATTCTCTTTTTGCAGTAACGGATTAATCCGCAAAGAACTTTTGGGCAGAAGTCGATCTGCCGTTGGTTCAGATTCTGCCGTGAGACGGTTATAAGGTGATTCTCGTTTCTGTCTTAAGGATGAGTATGCCGGTGTAATTATTACTTTATTCTTATTGTAGTAATAGTTAGGTTGATGTACCTCAATCAGTTGTAGTAACAACTGAGGGTTAATAGTTATTATCATTTGGGAGTATGTGTCATGAAGAGAATTATCAATTACCTGCCTATTGTACTGATCGTCTTGTTTGCAACCTCTGCCTGCCGGCAAACATCTCACAGACCAGTTGTTGATCCATCTGAGCCCTTTCATCGCGGAGTTAACCTGACAAATTGGTTTCAGGCATCGGGTGCTCAACAAATACCTTTTACCAAATTCTCCGAACAGGATTTCATTAATATCAAAAGCCTTGACTGCGATGTCATTCGTCTGCCCATCAACCTGCAGGCGATGACCAGCGGCGCTCCTGATTACAAATTCGATCCCCTGTTCTACCAATATCTCGATCAGGCCGTATCGTGGGCCGAAGAATTGAAATTACACCTGATCATAGACAATCACACGTTCGATCCTTCTGTCAGTACCAGCACCGATGTAGGTCCCATACTTATCAAGGAATGGAAGCAGCTGGCAGAACATTACAGGAATAGATCCCGGTATATCTACTACGAGATACTCAATGAACCACATGGCATTACCAACCAGTTGTGGGGGAAAATACAAGGTGAAGTGATTGATACGATTCGCACTATCGATACCACACATACCATCGTTGTCGGTGGTGCCGGCTGGAACAGCTACAACGATCTCAATGGTTTGCCTCACTATTCGGATAACAACCTGCTATACACTTTCCATTTTTACGATCCGATGGTGTTCACACACCAGGGCGCCAGTTGGACCAGCCCCTCCATGGTACCGCTGTCCGGTGTTCCTTTCCCTTACAATGCTTCGGAAATACCTGCAACGCCGCCCTCTCTTAAAGGAACCTGGGTTGAGGACGGTTTAAAAAATTACAAGACGGATGGGACAGTAGCTCACATAAAGCAATTGTTGGACATTGCAATCCAATTCAAGAATCAAAGAAAAGTGCCGGTCTTTTGTGGTGAGTTCGGAGTTTATATGCAAAACAGTTCGAATACGGACCGCGTCTACTGGTATGATCAAGTACGAAGGTACCTTGAAGAAAACGGGATTCCATGGACCATATGGGATTACCAGGGTGGGTTTGGTGTATTCAAGAAAGGTTCTCAGGACCGGTTTGACTACGATCTCAATATACCGATGATCGAAGCTTTGGGCTTAAAGGCACCGGCTCAGAAATAGGTGATTACATCTGAAGTTTGTAAGTATCAGAAATAGCAGTGGTTGTTCGATTGCAAATCAATCAGCTTCTGCTAATTTGCTTTCGGTTTATTTAATAAGTGTGTGTCAAATAACCATTTCAATTGAGGTGATATGAGAAACGTGAATTGTGCTACCAAAGCTATTCTGATTGGTATTTTGGTGGTATTTCTTTCCGCTTTTACTGCACGGACGTATGCCCAGGAAACCTATGCTGAAAAACTGGGATTCCCCAAAGGGGCTAAAGTAATCATCCTGCATGTGGATGATGTTGGCATGTCTCACGATTCAAATATGGGAGCGATCGAGGCACTGACCAAAGGAATTGCCACATCCTGCAGTGTTATGATGCCGTGCTCATGGGTGCCGGAATTCGCCCATTACTATAAGGAACATCCCAACCTGGATGTGGGTCTGCATGTGACTCTTACATCCGAATGGAAAAACTACCGCTGGGGACCCGTTGCAGGCAGGGAATCGGTCCCCAGCTTGTTAGATAAAGACGGCTACTTCTACTCAACCGTGGATTCGGTGGCTAAGAATGCCACTCCACAAGATGTCGAGAAGGAAATCAGGGCACAGATTTTACTGGCCCGACGGATGGGTTTTCATCTAACCCACCTCGACACCCATATGGGGACGGTCTTTGCAACTCCCGCTTTCATTGAGGCTTATGTTAAACTGGGCATCGAATATCATATACCGGTGATGGTCCCGGCGGGTGCGGATAAGCTTCTGCTGTCGACTATGCCCGAGGCTCCTTCATTAATCTCACAAATTCAGAAAATCGGTCAACAGTTGTGGTCTGCCGGTCTGCCGGTCCTCGATGACCTGCACAATCTCAGCTACGACTGGAAAGTGCCCAAAGGTGTTGCTTCTTCTGATAAGAAACTTCAGCAATGGAGGACGGACAAATACATTGAATCGTTCAAAAAACTCCAGCCGGGAGTAACTCTGGTCATTATGCACTGTACAGATCCCTCACCTAATTTCAAATACATATCTGATTCCGGGAATCTACGTAAAGCCGATCTACTGGCCATGCTGGATCCCCGACTGAAATCATACATCAAGAAAGAGGGAATCATCCTGACGACCTGGAAAGAACTGCAGGAACGCAGGGATAAGGTGGGGAACAGTAGACAGTAGACAGTAGACAGTAGACAGTAGACAGTAGACAGTAGACAGTAGACAGTTTATACAAAAAAACAATAATTTATAAAAAAATATTTCTGATTTTCTAGTGTTAAATTGGGTTATTGTCTGGCGCTTTTAAAAGTAGTTGGGTTCATAAATTCTTCGGGGGTATTCAATTCAAATGAATCGTTCCGGGCAGTTTAACAGGTGAGAGTTTTTTTCTGGCCAAAGTGATATCCTGATATTTAAATGCACCTTCTATTTCACAGTTACCCGTTTGTATTTCCTCTATTGCACCGTCCTTTATTTTTAAAACAAATCCTTTCAGCTTAAATAATATTGAAAGTAAAAATTCTATTTTTTTTAAAGCCATCCCTTTTACGATCAATTCAATGTAGGGATGATGTTCACTTTTAATCGTATGTTCGACGAGTTCAATATAAAAGGTTTCGTCTGGCGAGCTTGCAGATTCGCCAATAATATTCTGAACTGCCTGTTCCTTCTTCCACGAAGTGACTAAAATGTCCGGTATCTTGATGTTCAGCAATTCACCGGCTTTTTTAGAGATGTCTGGAAGAGAGCCGGGCCATTTTACATCCTTTATTTCTTCTTTGATTTTTGCCGTCAGTTTATCCCATTGACCATCCGGCTTGGAAGAATCGTCCCGGGATACATCAAATATATCGCTCAACGTAGTGGACAATTTGCTCATTTTTTCCTCTTAATATTTTGGATGAGATCCGGTTGACTTGCTGTTAGCTTGAAGTGACCATCCCTATGATTTGGATTACACCTGATTTCGTAGTTCACGGTCAGTTTGTTACCATCACTTACACTCTGTTCACCCTTATCAACTCTTGGTTCAAATTTTGTTTGTGAAGCAGAGTAATATTTTCGGATTCGATAAGAAATAGCGGAAACAGCAAGAAGTACAAGGATGACATACACCCATACCCTCCTGTACGGATTATCGGGAGGATTCGTGACAACCGGTTTCAAAGAAATAGTAACGGTTCTTGCAATACTCCTGGCTAAGGGAACTACTGATGTATCCGATCGAGTGGCTATTTCTGCATAGGTATGATAGCTGCCGGATGAAGAGTAACGGTGAGTAGTGATTGGGTCACTGATCCATTCACTGGGAGGTGAGTTGTCTCCAAAGACGAACCGATACCTTATTTGTGGATCATCGGTTCTGAATCCGACTTCGAATGTTATAGTCTCTCCGGTCTCGGTATTGACTGGATCGACTTTCAGAGGAACGTTATCAACCTGAACATCAACTGTATTTTCAATTGCAGGAATGGGTGCAACATGTGTGACCGTCGGGACCGATCTAATAATTGCAATGACGGTATAATGTCCCGCATCTTTGTACCGGTGGGTTACAACGTACGTTCCGGGCTCTCTCTCAATTCGGTTGCCATCACCGAAATCAAAAAAGATTTTAATCGCGTTGTTTAATACAGCTTCAGATGGACTTAGTGTGAATCTGAACTGTTCTCCAGTGTAGGCCTGCGTTCTGTCAGCAATTAATTTAACACCCTGGGTCTGTGGTGCTGGTTCAGCATCAACGATCACCTCCCTGGTAACGCTCCTTGTTAGTAGCCTCACCCGATTATTTGCCATTGCCCCTATCTCTGCAAATACCTTATATGTTCCCTCAGCGGGATAACCATGACTTATCCCGGGTGATGGAGTCCATTGAGAGTATGAGGTGGGGTTTTCGCCGAAAAAAAAGCGATATCGAATATTTTGGATCGTTGATTTAAATTCAGTTTGCAGTAAAACGGTTTGCCCTTCTTTCACCCTGTCAGGGGTTACTGTAAGCTGAACCTCATTAACCTGCACCGGCAATCTATTTACAACAATCGGTCTGGGAACAAATATTTCACTACCTGTAGGTGATTGTACCTTAACCCACACTATGTGATTCCCCTTTTTACTAAACCGGTAAATAATAAAGTTCCGATTTTTGGGCTTCCTTACGACTGCGTTACCATCGATGTGAAAAATAAAATCGTACGGAGAATTAACGACCTGATTGGACGGCTCGACAACGAACTTTACGTCTTCATAAACTTGAATATGATCCCGATTCGCCTTAAGCGTTAAACGCGGGTTTTGCTGCTGAATTTTTTTTATTGTCTGCGGTGCTAAACTGGGTTTTAGGTTATTGTTGATTTTAGGCTTCTGTTGCAATACGGGTATATCGGTACTCAATGCAACGGATCGTGTTGCTGCCAGTACAGTAATCTGAATAGTTATAAGAAGGATGATGGTGGAAATTAAACTCTTATGAATTGCCACCTTAAGATTATGAAGGCTCATATACCCTTCCTCCGATGGTCTGTGATACGCAGCATTTCACCTGCGATTATTTTTGAGGAAATTCTACCTCCTCTTTAAAGCACTATCTTCATAGTCCCTTACTAATCTATAATAATTAATTTTTTACCCATTATTTAATATAAAATCAATATGATAGAATATGATCATATTGATTTTTGAATCAAATCTACTTATCCCAAATGGGAGCCGGAATCCTCTTTCTAATCACCGAATCAGGTCAATCAGTTACCTAAACAGCTTATATCGGTAAGTCAGGAACATGACCAAATCCCAGCAATCTGTCCATACGGCTGAACACATAAGAAAAACCCTGTACCCTGGGACTTTTGTTACCCTCAATCGTGTAAAGCATTCCATCCGTTAATTGATGGACCAGTCCCACATGGCCCTGCCACGAATCCAGCCTCACTCGCCACCAAATCACCAGATCGCCGGGCACCGGATCGTAGCCGCTGTTCGGGTCGTGGGTCCAGTTTTTCTTTTTAAAATTCGATAATAAGGCTCTTGCTCCCGGCGAGTACGGGAATGGCATATTCTGTTCATCACCTCCAGAAGCCTGCAAGTAGCACCAGCTCACAAATGAGGCACACCACGAATTGCCCTCATCCAGTCCGGCAGGTTGGAGATATTTTCTGACCCACGGCCCCCTGTTGTTTCCACCAACTTCCCTGGCTCCATCATCCATTTCATTGATCGCAGTCTGTAACGCCATACGCCCTATTTCACTGCCGCCAAGCGACAAAGGTGGCATTTGCGAATAATCAACAGCGCTAACCGGTTGAATATCGGGTTTCGGGTGATTTAAGCTCCACCATGTTAAAGGTCCAACCTTCCCGTCAACAACCAGTGGCTGGCCATGCTGATCCAGATTTTGTGACTGAAATGCACGAACAGCATTATATGTCTGTGTTCCAAAAATGCCATCCACACCCATTGGATAGCCGCGCTGGTTTAGAAGCCTTTGGAGTTGTTCGACATCGGAGCCTGTGTCTTTTCTCTTGATTGGAAAGTTCATGGATGTATCCTCTCCCGGTTATTTATGTGATGACATTGATCCATTTTTATACACTTGCAATAAATACGAATAGTTGCACAGCACATATGCTTATATTATCAGGCGTGCCAACCTTCAAAAATGATCAATTGAAGGTGATGCTTTTCTGTGAAGCATTATTCTCACGGTAACATCACCGGCTTAACTTTGAATTGTCCTTTTACTAATCTGTATGATGTAGCTATAATAGAATTATCTATATAATCTTTGAGATCGTCATTTACAATACCACCGCCAAAAGCATCGATGGCAAATAATTTTCCTTTCACATTGACTACAGTAAAATAGTGATATTCACTTAAGTTATTATTTTTCATTTGATTATGACTTCTCCTAGCTTCAACTACCACGAAATCACCATGTTTCTTTAATTGTTTTTTAATTTGCGCAACGGAGCTTTTCCACGAGAACGATTTCGAGAAAGTATTTTTAGATATATCAAATCCATATCCTTTGCCGCCCTCCATCAAAGGATTACAATACGCTTTATTGATTTTGCCTGTTTTTAAATATTCACTTAATGAAGCGGCTGTTGCAGGGCAATTGAGCTCACAATAGTGTCCTGCCATGTATGGAGGATTAATTTCGTGAAGCTTTGAATGGGTAGGATCATGAGCCAGATCTTCAAATCGGTCCGGGTGGATGTATTGATCGATTACTTCAGTTTTGATTAAAGACCACCTCGTGTTGTCGTCGCTCTCGTGGAGATAGGCATTACCAAGGGTTACTTTAATATCTTTACCTGCTTTTACTGCTTTAACAGTTGCTTTCTGCTTGTCGTCATAGGTAACAGAAATAGTAGCAGCACTTACGTAGGAAGAGAAGGCATTCTTAAAATCTTCGTTAAATAATTTTACCGCTTTCCGGGCTTCATCTATTGGTTGTTTCCGTTGTATATCCTTTCCATTTCTTTGAATCGCCGGGTCTTTTTTCTGCTGTATTGTATGCACGAGTTCATGGGCCAGCAATTTTTTCCCTTCGGTGGCATATGGACGGTATTGATTGGGTCCGAATACGATATCATTTCCATGGGTATATGCTAGTGCATGTATTGATTCTGCTGATTCGTTGGCAGTGGTATCAGTATGCAAGCGCACTTTGGAGAAGTTATATCCCAATGTCGGCTCAAAAAAACTTCTTTCTTCACGTGAAAGCGGACGACCCTTGCCGTGCGGCAAGCAGATATAATTATCTATCGATGAATTTGGATCATTAAGTTGATCCCCGGTCAGTTTTTGTCTGATCGCAGCCTTAAAAAATGAATCCTCCGCTTTCCAATCTTTATTTAGTGAGAATGAAAGTCCGGTTGCTTTCTTATTTAATACCGGATCATATTTTGACATACTAATCTGTATTCATTAGGCTTAAACTTACAATGTGTCATGCAAAAAAATGAAACATGGTATTGTTGTCTTTCAGCAGATCCTCAAATGATTCCTGTAAAAAGGAATCCATTACGGCAATAATTCTTCTTTCATGTTCTGAGGTAAACATGGGTAGCTCACTCGCATTGCCGACTATAAACGGGATTTCCGCATTCAGCGAATCACCCTCATTACATAAAATATTGCTCCGGTCGGCAGCCCACCGTCTCTTCCGCCTCCCATTGGCAAACAAAGAAAAGGCGTGTGTATCGGAAATACTATCCAACAAAAAAACAAGTACATCTTCCTTATGTGAGAATTCTTTTAACAAGACATCTAACTTATTTTCTTCACCTTCTTCGAAAGAGCAATCATAGGGCAACAAATAATCCATCAGAAGGGTCGTGCCGTAAACATCACCTACGGCTGTTCCCTTCTTTGCCTGGGACAATGCTTCCTGGAAAAGCCATGCATTTCCCGTATCGGATCTTTTGAGTCCCAGATCAGATAGCAAAGAAGGATATGATCCCAAATGATCTCCTGTAAATATCATTCCTCCAAAAGTCCAACCCATTTTTTTGGTTCTGTATGGTCAATGAACGGCGATTACTTCCGCCTCTTTAACTGGCCGGAATTTAATTTTAAATTTTGGATCTGCAAATTTTGCAGCCAATGCTTCATCATTCGTTATCATTACATTTTTAAATTTGCCCTGCTCCAGCAGAGGATAAATTACTTTCTGTCCTCGTTCATAAACAGCACCCCCACTTTTTAACTCAACAAATATAATTTCGTTTCCTTTTAAAAGCACCGCATCAACTTTTGCTGTTGTTTTGCCTGTGGAAACCATAACCTGGGTATACACTGTGTATCCCTGTTTTTCAAATGCTTTAATATTCACCCGTTCCCACATGGTACCAATAATGTTATTTTTAATTCCCACGGCAATATCACTTTGATCAATCACACGCCTGAACACCTCCCATTTGGCGCTATCCACTTTTGTTCCGGTGATCATCCCTTCTGCCAGCTTGTCTGCTTTCCCAAAACCCGTAACGTGGCTAATAGTCTCTGATCCGCCCGCAAACGCGTCTTTAACTTTTATTACACCATCTTCGATAGTCACATTCTCTCCCCAGATCAATTTTACCAATGCGTCAAATCCGGATTTTGGATCTTTCATGGCTTTACTTACCTCAGCCCCAAATGCATTAGCCGCTTCTATAGCTTTTAATGCTTCGTCATACGTTACCTCCGTCTTTCTCATCGAATCAACAATATCTTTTAATCTCCCCAGATTGGCCTTACCCCCGGTACCAGCTTTATTTGCCAATTCGATGATTTCAGCATTCTTTACTCCGGGCATCATTTCTGAGAGGTCATTTAAAGTATTTACAAAGCTATTACTCCATCTGGCCCTCATCAAGGTGTCCATTTCGGCAAGTGAGAATTTACCTAAAAGCTTATCTGCTTTTTGAAGCCCGGTATACCTGAATTCAAGCCCCTTAACCTTTGAAGCTTTATTAAACCTTTCGGCCTCATCCAACAGATGTTGTGCCGTTCTGAACTCGCCGACTTGTGTACTGCCGAGCCCGGCTGTAAGTCTATCAAAATTGGTTAGGGAAACTCCTCTTTTCAGTTCAAGAACTCTCAACAGGTCTGTAATCACCTCATCTCCGGCTTTTACTTTAGATGCATTGCGCATTATTTTGTTAAGCTCTGAAATCGACAAGCCGAGATCAACAATCCTTCTTAATGCTTCATCGCTTACTTTAAGCGCAGCTGGCTTATCAATAACCGGAACTTTCACATCTTTCAAAGCTGTTTTAGCATCGGCTTCCAGCATGTTGAGCCCGTTTTTAAATTGAGCTTCATCGCTTCTCAATCCATATAGATATTCCCTGATTCTCAACAAATCTTCTCTTGACTTTCCTTTCATAATTCTTTCAACCTGCAACACTTCTTCGGGTTTAATAAAAGACGGAAGACAAGGCGAAGCACATTTCTTCAAAACAGTAACTGCCTCGGGATTTTCTGCCAAAATTTTTCGAAGACCCGTCGTATCATTTACAAGAGTTTCAACCGTCGCTGCATCGGTCATGGGACCAATACGGATCATATCGTCAAGCACCCCGGCGGGGGGGGAATATTTTTATTCGCAGCCAATATTAATTTCCAGTATTCATCTTTGCCTGCGAGTTGTGAAGCACCATCCCACAAGGCCTTGCGTGCGGCTGGATTGTCAAGTACAGCCACAACTTTTGCAAAATCGAATTGTGTTTCAATGGCACTTCCAATAATGCTTATTTCATGCAACAATCTCTCCTGAGCGGATGATAACCGGGACGACTGTGCCAGAATATCTGAATTCAATAACACTTCCATTGCTTTTTGTGCCTGACCTGGTAATTGACCGGCTTCAAAGGCATCCAGCAATTTTGGTTCTATTGTTCTTAATATTTGCCGGTTCTTTGCGCTGTTGGGTAATTTTGCGAAGGCTTCCCCAAACATATCAACCAGCTTTGTATCTGTTGCAAAACCCGGTTGCAAGCCTCCTTTTTTAAGAAAATCCAGTAAACTGATAGAGTCGCCCTTCCTTATAGCTGTCTGCCACGCCGCATATTGTGTGGCGAATAATTCAGTATCCTGTGTATCCAGAAGTACTCGTTGGATACGGGGATCAGACAATAAATCTTTTATAAGTTCTGTATTTTTTTGCAACCCTCCTGCTTCAATCAGCCTCACCAATTCAGGTAATTCATCAATAGATTTTCTACCCACACCCGCGTAGAGTTTCAATGCTGTCCCGAACGTTTCCTTGTCTACTATCTTCTCCAGCGAGAGCACTGCTTTTACGATCTTTTTGTCTTTCAAAGCCTCATTCATTACCACAACCGCTATCGGGTTGGATTTTAACGGTTCCAGTAGCTTATGGTTCTCAGCAAATTCCGGTGTATTTACTTTGCGAAGCGCGTTGTCTATTTCCTCAATTTCTTTTGTGATTTGTTTTCCTCTCGCAGAGGTTGCCTCCACGGTCTTTAACTCTTCCTCCAGCACTTTTCTCGAGTTCTTTAATCCCTGACCGACGTCTTCCGCAAGTTGGGCACCTTTGGCAATAGCTTTCACCAGGCTGGCAGCCTGCAACACATCAATGCCTACGGAAACAAGGCTTACCCAGAACCAAAAAAAGCTGGGATCATCCGTACCCAGTGCTGATTCGGGATCGATGGATGTTCCCGCAGTTTCTCTTCTGAATGTAATATCCTGGTAAGTCTTGTATGCATCATAGGAACCCAGAGCAATGCTTGCACCCAATGCCAGCCAACCTACCGGACCTGATGCCAATGCCAGTAATCCCAATCCGATCCCCAAAACCACCTCGCCAATACTTTCCCAAAAACTTTTATCAGCAAGTTGCTTTTGTTTGTCGGTTATGATGTTATCCAGAACCGTTCCTTCTATTATCCCCAATTCATATTTCGCCCGGATTATCACGACAGGCAACTTCCAGACAATCTTATAATCCTCTCTGATTTTTTCTCTTATGGCTTTTATATTTTGCCTTACCCCTTTATCTCCATCATTGTTGTCAATAATTCCCTCCAATTTTTTCTGCAGATCATCATCACTCATCGTTGCATATTTACCGGCGTTTTGTCGAAGTTCAAGTTTGGGATAAGCTAATATTGGATACTTTTTTACCTCACCCTGCAACATGGTGACAATTTCTTTCTCTTTATCGTGCCATGCCATATAATTGGAAGAAGGGGTCCTTTCAAGTTCTTTATATTTTTTAGCTACATTCTTTTCATTGTAATAATGATCAGGGTTTGAATTGTCAATCACTCCGGCGCCGTATTCAGTCGCCACGGTCTCGATATTCAGACCCTTGTAGTCCTCATTATTTTTATAATATCCCTTATCGTATCCTTCTTCGACACTAACTGCCTCCCACCACAATTTTTCAGACTCCGAATACTTTGCCGACAGATCATTCATTACTTTTTTAACAGCCTGCACTTCTCCTGTTTTCTTATAGTGCTCAAACTCAATGTTTGCCTGTATTTCATTTTCCGATAACATCTTAAATGCAGTCTGGGCAGCAAATTTTTCAAAGGTTTCAATAAAGCCGCTTTTCATCTTTTCATAATCATCCAGCGTAATGCCCAGCTTGCGTAATTCTTCATCACGTTGTTTTACTAATTCATCCAACTCTCCTCTTATTTTTTCAACTTTCGCTCTTCCCCTTGCCATTTCATCCCGTTCTTCCCTGGTTGGCATACGCCTGATATCGGCGCCTAACCCACCTCCAGCTTCTATTTCGGCATACCCTAATTCTACTTGTTTTGCATCTATCTTCTTATTTAATTCATAGAGTTTACTCGTCTTTAAGAGATCTAAGGCCTGCACTTCAAGCTTTTTACTTATGGTATCTGCTACGCCTCCCTCTGCTTTACCGATGATAGATTCATAATCCGCTCTCGGAATAACCACCCTCTTATAACCCTGATTCACTTCTTCCTGGGTAATATCATTATATATGTCCCAATGCCAGCCGGATCGAAGTAAAATATCCACCTTATCATCAGATATAGGAAAAGCGATCTTCAATAACCGTCTCAGCAATTCTTCTTTTATGGCAGCTTTATCTTTCAACATATCCTCAGCCGTTACCGGCACCTGAAAACCATATCCATTTCCACCTGATGAAGGCTTATACTGCGGTACTCCCATGCGCTGGTCAAGTAGCCGGAGTGTAACTTGCCCTACAATTCCGTCCACATCTTTGCCCTCAAGACCTGAATCACGCTGAAAATTCACAACAGCTCGCCTGGTTCCACTTCCAAAAATACCCGTAGGTTCATTTTCTTTGGTTTGAGTATTTAATTTTTCATCCGCCCCCAGGTTATAATTTAATTTTTGCAATGCCAGCTGTATTCTTTCTACATACTCACCACGATCACCTAAGCTGATATAAAAAAGATCATTTCTATTAATCATTTCCAGTTGGGAAACACCTGCGAAATAAGAGGATACCAATCTCGGGGCTTTAGGATTAAAAGCGGCAAAATACTTGTGTATTCTTTCCAGTAGAGCAGGGTCAAATCCAAAGGTGTTGGATGTATCTTTGTGATATAATCCGGCGAGTACAGCCAACTGAATTAGTGTGGCATCTTTAGTGATTGTTTCTTCAAGAATGCCATATTCAGAAGGCGTCCATTTACCATTTGTTGCCGTTTCAATCATTGTCTGTAATTCATATATATGATTAGCGTAGGCAATGGGCGTGGAGCCGGGATAGATTTTTTTCTCTTTAAACAGGTTGAAAAATTTATACTCAGAATACCAAGTATCGAGGTTTTGTTTCCTGGCTTTTTTGTAATCAACAATGCCTGCATATTTTTTAGACTCCTCAACATGCTTTCTCCGGATCACTCTTCGGACGCCAGGACCTGTTTGCTGGGCTACATGTGTAAGTTCATGTGCAATTAATTTTTTGCCTTTATCTGTATCAGGCCGGTATTCACCAGACGCGAAAACAATGTGATTCCGATGAGTATAGGCTTTAGCGTTTATATCTTTTGAGGATTGATGGGCTAAGGGGTCGTTATGAACCTCTACATTGCTTAAATCATACCCCAGGCGTTCTCCCATGAATCGCTGTATATCTTTATTTAATGGTTCTCCTGATGAATGTAAAACTTGTTCAACTTTGCGGAGACTGTATTCTACTCCTGATGTATCATCCTTTTTCCGGCTGAGTCTCTTTTTCTCTTCTTCCTTTTCGCATGATGTACATTTTCGTGCTATAACGAAATCAGCAGAAACCTTACGTGACACAATATTCCTGTCCTCCTCCTCTTCTTCGCGCTGCAATCTTTTTTTTTCTTCACATGTAGTGCACTTTCGCTGCACCGACGAGCCACCATGCTGAAAAACGGATCTAAACCACGAAGGTGCCGCAGGTGAAAAATCGGGTCCTAACTCCAGCAGCGGTACTGAACCGACGAAAGAGGTAGTATTTAATTCCTGATCCGTTATCTCCCACCAGGTCGGGTTATTTGCTTTTAACTGGGCATCAATGAAATGCGGTGCTGTAATATTAGCGAGTTCTGCAGCCCAATCCGGAGATAATCCGAATCTTTTGAAAAAATTTAAGTTAAACTGCCACACGTGTAAAGCTGAATCCAAATCCCATAAATAAAAAGTATTTCGATCAATAAAGGGTTGCCGCATAGCCAGGAAATCCGGGACTATTGAGGGTTGCAGTAAGGATGGCCTTGGTAGTGTTAATGATAGAGGTGTCCCCCTGTCACCAGACTCCTGCTTTTGAATAGCCAAAAAATCTTTATGCCTGAACTGATCCACCTCTTCTACAGGATTGCGCTGCGCCTTTGGGTCCGGCATCCTCATCACTTCATCCGCTACCTGATCTGCCTCTTTTTCATATTCATCATCAGGTGAGCCTATTTCCAGCCTGGGTTGAATGGCGTTGGGTCCAAAGAAGTTACTTCTTCCTTTTAGCGGAGTAGAGAAGAAACTACGACTTTCGCCTTTGTTGAAAAAAGGAGTCTCTACCTTGTCTGGACCTGTTTTGACTTTTGATTCCGCCACTTTCATTGCAGAGGTTATTTATAAACCGGAAAAGCTTACTTCGACAATTGGTCGTGTGTGAACCATCAATGAACCCTCGGGCAGTGAAGGCAATGACGCACGTAAGTCGGCAATATTATCTTGATTTTTTCACCTAAAACAGCCATTGCATGCCTCCATATAAAAGAATACCTGTATGAGGATTGTAATTAAACTTTAGCCCCGCGCCAAAACCCGAATGCTGCGCACCGAACATGGGCTGCAGCGCCCGGACGGCTCCCATAACTTCACGGATATCACTCCGGTGCGACTGATAAAAACTAATGGGATCCTGCATACTGCCTAAGCTGCCTAGAATTGAGGAAGCCCCCGCCCATCCGCCATATATCGATTGTGACAAAGCACCTGGCATCGGAAGCAAAGGTGACCCATATCCAAAGTTTAATCCAAAGGACGTTGAATCCGGATTATATGAACCTCCCAAACGGAACTGACCGTATCTCATACTCAGTGAAGTTTCTCCTGATGTGGGATCAACCCCTAACCGGGTGCTAAAACCCGGTCGGTTGATGCCCGCAAAAATGCTCCCCCCATAGTTATAACCGAGACTATACCGCAAGAGATTTTGGCTGAACTGCAGTTCGGTCCTGCCGGTATTTGCCTGAAGCATCCAGTTTCCAAGGGTAAATTTTAAAGAAGTCGGCAGTAGTGAAAAATCAAAATCGAAGCTGTTGTCATGACCCGCATCGGTCGATTCTGTGGAGTTCCCATCCCTCTGGATACGCTGTCCTCCGACAACACCTTGCTGCAATACATGCGTCAATTCATGCGCCAGCAAATGCTTCCCGCGAACAGATTGCGGGTTGTATTCTCTATCACTAAAATAGATATCGCGACCATGTGTAAATGCCCGTGCTCCTAACTGCCGGTTCAGATGATGAGCATCTGAACCGGCATGGATAGTCACTCCGCTGAAGTCGGCTCCCATTTTTTGCTCCATTTCCAGCTGTACGTCTTCCGGCAGTTGGTTTCCCCTCCCCGAACTTGTCCCGACCTCATTGCTTATTTCACTCCCCGCATAATTTCTCCCGCCAGGGCCAGAAGTGCCAACCGACTTTTTTTGCAGTTTTTCTTCCTCTTCGCATTTTTTACACTTTCGCTGGATCTTCGGATCCGGCATTCGCATCACAGCATCCGCCACCTGGTCTGCCTCTTTTTCATATTCATCATCAGGTGCACCTATTTCCAGTTTGGGCTGGATGGCGCCCGGACCGAAGAACCCGGTTTTGTCTGTAGCAGTTGAAAAGAAACTTTCCTGTTTACTCTTGCCGAACAAATGAGAACCCGTATTATGTAAACCCGGTCTTATTTTCGGTTCTGCGGTGATCATAACCATAACCTGTTTCTTACACTGATTACCTTTTATGCTGTCATTTGCCCTCTTTACTCAATTCCTTTTCCACACCATTGATGATGTCCTCGTGTGAAATGCAATTCGTGTTTCTTTCCAATGCTTCGAGGCATACGTATTGCACAATATTCAAGATGTGTGAACCGGTCAATTCGTACTCCATGGCAACTGAATTCAAATCAACGTCGTCTTTTAACTTGATAGCAGTTGGGAAAGCCTTTTCCCATAGCAACAATCGTTGTTTATGATTTGGCGGCGGGAAATAAATAAGGGAATTAAAGCGCCGTACGAAAGCCTCATCGATATTGTTCTTGAAATTGGTGGCCAGAATCGTCAGACCTGAATACGTTTCAATGCGTTGCAGCAAATATGAAACTTCCTGGTTAGCATATTTGTCATGAGCGTCACGGACACCGGTCCGTTTCCCGAAGATGGCATCGGCCTCATCGAAAAATAAGATCCAGTCTTTGTGCTCAGCCTTATCGAACAAGGACGCCAGGTTCTTCTCCGTCTCACCGATATATTTTGAAACAACAGTGGATAGATCAATCCTGAACACCTCCCGGCCCGTATATTTTCCCAAAAGCGTCGCCGTGAGTGTCTTGCCTGTGCCGGGCGGACCATAAAACAAAGCTTTATACCCCGGCTTCAGCTTTTTCACCATGCCCCATTCGTAGAGAAGCGTGTCGTTGTGCCGTATCCAGTTTTCCAGTTCCCTGATCTGATGAACAATTCGTTCATCCAACACCAGGTCGTCCCATTCCATCTGCGTTGACAGATGCTGGGCCGGAAAATTGATGCTCAATTTTGGGAGATTGATTTTTCCTGTGGTAAAGACCTCTACAAACTCAGATTCGAGGATGAGCCGTCCGCTTAATGCAGGCTCCCCACTTCGTACCGTTTCAAGTGAAAGTACACCTTGTTTAAACAGAAAGCTGTTATCATCAAAAAGCCGGAGATATTTAAGCCGTTCCTGCACATCCGTTCCGGCCAGAATAAATAAAGCGGTTTCCCCGGTCGGCAGCACCCCTCTGTGATGCTGCCCCTTAGTACCCCCAAACTCAGGGAAATCCCCACCCTCTGGAAGAAATTGATGAATGACACTATCAAAAAAACCCGGAAGAACATACGGGACAATGGTTATCAACAGGATTGTAAGTTCATCCTGGGTAAGTTCATAGCGGCGAACAAAATTGGCCAGTGGAGAAATATCATTACCGCCGGGCAAGGGTTTTGCGGGAAACTCCTTTGTATCCCCTCCAAAATGATTAGACAGACGGTAGATACAACAATCCTCCAGGTAATCCAATGCCTTAGTCAGATAAGAAACATGTCCGGGATCATGATTCCCATTAGCGGACAATGTCTTACTCAAGTTGTTTTGCTTAACTTCAATGTTCATTTCAGGTCCACTCCACACTCAATATATCTTCCATCCAAGGAGTTTTGATGGTTGAAAATCCCCAGGGGATCTTCTCCAGTAAGATGTCAAACGTTTTCTGCTCAACCTGTAGTAACCATTCTATATCCGCCCTGACCATCTTTCCCTCTCTTTGAAGAAACGTCTGCTGAAGTCCCTGAACACTGGTATTTTTGAGTGCTGACCAGTGTTTGATTACCGATTTGAGTAGGTCCTCTGCTTCGTTCTTTTCAAAATCACTTAATATAATTTCAGAAGGCAGCGACTCATCCACAGGATAACCGGTCAAAATCTTATTCAGCAGCAACTCAAATTCTGCATATTCCTCATTGCCGGATACCAGGTATTGGCACAGTACCAAAGAGCGCTGATGCAATTGCTCCGATACCCACTCATCTTTTTTAGTGTATCCGATATTCGCAAACAACCTGCTTAAGAAAGGATGCAGCAATACTAACCCGGAATTTGAAATGTAGACAGGATTCTGTTCGAAAAACGCTGGTTCCTCGTTACTGTCATTATTTTTTTTTCCTTGATCCTTCTTTGATATTTCTTTTTTCGCGTTGCCCTTCAGGACTAACTTCAGGATTGACTCTTCTCTTTCTGTAAACCCATATTTCTCTTTCCTTCTAGCTATTCCATCAAGTAATTCCCGTTTCCCTTTCCCAAATGAGTTTGGGATGGCTACTGATATTAGCTCTGTCAAGCTTTTTCTATATTCTTCATTGACAATAGTTCGTAAGGCCGTAAAAAAATTATTTTTTTGCTCCGGTGCTGAAATTTGTAGTATTTCAAAAATGTGAGACCAACTACTGTATAATTCCGTTATTTCAGCCGAATACGAGTCATCGGCCAGCACTTTAATGATCGCTTCAGCCGAAAATTGCATCACAACACGGTCAAATACGCTCTTGTTTAAAATAACAAGGCTCCGCAATTCTCTTAGAAAACCGGCGTCATCATTTATCAGGTCAACCAGTAAAGATGTCAATTCAGACTGGCTTTTAATGGATGAGTTCCAAGGCAAAACTCCGTGTTTGAGATAATGAAGAATCACCTGTGAATCATTCTCTTCATCGAGCACCCTGGCTCCCTCACCCCTGGCGGATTGGTCCCCTTCGCCTGAATCTTTTCCTGCCAGAAGATTGTCCAGGTATTCCTCCAAACGATTTATCGTCTCATCAACAAATCTGTTTTCCCAGTCTTCTTTTTCTAAAATACCGGCATCAATCTGCAGGCTGTCGATACTGATAATTTTATTATCCCTGGACTTGGCATCGAACAGTCTTTCTATGGCAGGCAACAGCTTATTCCTGCAAACATCAGATAAATGCTCATTGAATTCGAAAGTATCCCGAATACCATTATGACTTTCGAATTCAACTTCCACAACCTGATTCCGGATGATATGCCGCTTCAAAGTCGGCACTATTTCTTAGTGTTATTATCAAATTCACCTTTGCCGACGTGGGCATAGAATATGCTTTCGTTCAAAGTGAATTTTTTACTGTCTGTACAATTTCCAGACGCTGTCTTATACGTTACGGTCAAGGCAATAACGGTAGGAGCTCCGGGTTTTAATTTATTTTTAGCCAGGGATATGGTGAACTTTTGCCCTTTAAATTTGGGTGCCGTATTTCCCTGGGCTATCTGCCATTCGTACGCAGTGGCATCGGTCAGTTTCGCCCGAAGAGCCAGTTCGAAGTCATTTCCATTCTTCGTGATTGCCATGAAGAAGCTCGCGTCTGCAACGATTACTCTCAAAGCCACAGTCAGCCCCTTGTATGACAGGTTAAAATCTTTTGTAGCTTTTAGCTTTTGATTAGCCGGAACAAACGTCAACTTCTTATTTATGCCATCCAACTCCATTACAAGCCCGTCTTTATTGGTTATTTGCGAAATATTATCGGGGAACGGACTTATGGTGAATTCATAAGGTTTTTGATCATTCGAGCAAAATATCCCTGAAAAGAGAGTAAATTTTGCCGGGACCGGCTTGGTAAGTGTGATTGTCTGCTTCGTTTCGGCAGTACATGGCGCATCTGTTACCGTCAAACGTATTTCGAAGCTTTGGCTTGACCCGTCGAATTGATAAGTATGCGTCGGAGATTGTTCAGTCGAGGTTTGACCATCCCCAAAATCCCACAATATTTGCTTGCCTTTAGCACTGCTGCCAGCGTAGAACTTAACGGTTACTCCATCTTCTGCAACGCTGGTATCCATGTTAATCTTGAAGGCTTCGGAAATCAACACATCAATGCTCGTACTGCGGCCATCCGATACCTTATATGTGAGGGTGTCTTTACCCGCCTTCAATCCCTTCGGCGAAAAATTCAATGTCCCTGTCGCCACACCACCTGTTGAAGCGGTGAGCTGTCCACCCTGCGGCGACACGTGCACTGGATATATATTGGTATCATCATTACAAAATTCGGTTGGTTTCAGACTGATGGATAAGACGTCTGTTGGAGCCTTGGGAACGACGTAACTGACAGGCAGGCAATCGGAACAACAAATATAAGGCACATAAAAATCGGAAATAACCGACTGTTCCGGTATCCGGAATTTGACAGGTATCGGTTCCCGGGGAATTCTGACCAACACCTGCGTTATCTGGTTCTTCGTTGCCGGATCCATGTCTTTACAGGTATCCAGAAATTTACCTAATGCCACCTGGAAATTTTTCAACAACTGCGGGTCCTTCACATACGAAGTTTCAATCAGATTATTCAGGTTGGCAGCTTCAGTTGTGCTCCCTGTGGTGACCGCAGTAACAGCCCCCGGTAATTTCGCCAGGAGTCTATTCGTGAATATTGCCGGATCGATTAAACGCAGAGGAGGTGTTTCGTGATAGACCAGAATAAAGGTCCCGCCCCTTGTTACTCCAGCCTTATGCTCGATACCCGGGTGCTTTTTTAAGTAATTCGTAAAATTGGTGAGCAGGCTCAGTTCCTGGACCCTCTTGTTGTATTCGTCTTTAAGTGCACGCAGACGTTCATCCAGGCAAATGTGCAATAATACATGTACTTGAACCGCAAAATCATAGAAACCAATGTTCTTCAGATTCTGTATCAATTGATTAGTAGGATCAATCTCTTCAAGTAACTCTCCAATTCTGGCAAGTTCTCTTACCGCATCCATAAGAGTTTTATATCTCTCTGTAAAAGCCACGATGTCGATATCTTCCAGGGTTTTATTGATTGCAACTGCAAAAGTGTTTTCTACACAGTCAATGAAATAGAAGAGATAGGCGTAAACAAGATTCGGCACACTTGAACCGGTATTTCCAACAGCAATAAAAGATTTCGTTTCCTGTGTCACGGTTGACGGCTTCGTGAAGAAGTACCCGCTTTTTACCGCATTCAGATATGCTTCTCCAATGGTGTTTTGGCCCGGAGCACAATGACTCTTCAAAAAATCTCCACGGACATAGTCGAGAATTTTAAAAATCGGAAGGCCAATACTCGGATTGAAGATAATATTCGTTTTTAGGGTGGCACTTGCATTAGGATCCGGTTGACTGGTGTTACTGACATCTGCACTGGCACCCGGACTGCTGCCTTTAAATACTCCCGATGATAAAACCTCTGATAAAATAATCTTGTAAGGAACCCCGGAAGCGATGCACTCGAAATCACCAAGCTTACATTGCAGCTCGGCAATCAAAACTTTAAAGATGGAGTCAAGATCATTAAACTGACATGCATAATCGGCGGCATTAAACGCTGCAGAAATTGTCGCTGTAGATAATGCCACTACTTCAAAGGGCACATTATATTGATCTCTCTGGTTTACAATTGCTGTCAAAGCCTGGTTATACGGTTTGCCGATATGCCCTTCTATCCTGTAGAAATTGTACGGTTCAATATCGTATAACAAAGGTTCATTCACCTGGTCGCTATCGCTATAATTGGCGGACCCGTAGGACAGGTTTTGATCGGCATCACCCCTCCTGGTCTTTTCCCAGCTCCAGGACTTATACACATTCAGGGGATTGTAATAGTAAGGGATACACCTCTCGGACAAAGGGTAGTCATAGATTTTGCTGGGTGTTATCTTTACCAGTTCATTTGGAAACGTATCGGGATTTGGCACTACGTAATTGGCTGTTATATCCACCAACCGCCGATACAAGAGCTTCAACTCATCGAGACGTTCCCTTTGTTCGTTGAAAAGTGGGGAATAAATGAAGTAGCTGCGGTATTGATCCCTCACATCTGCTGTCGTATCCCGATCAGCCTCCCCCAGCGCAAGATGAATAGGAAAGAGGCCTTCATCCGGACAGCATATTGCCTGCACTTCGAACAACGTATCGCTGAATTCCCGGCATGCTCTGACTATGTCATCCATCCAGTCATAGAAATATTGAATAAAGAAAGGGTTGGACGTTTTTACCTGGTTCAGTGTCTCCTTAAACGTGTCCAGGATGGTTTCAAATGGATTGTCTGTTACCCCCAAAATCAATTGATAGCGATCATGATAATAGTTCAGGGCTCCGGCAATGTTTGTCAACGTGTTTTCATCAACGATTTGGAGAAAAGCATTAAGGACCAGATCCGTGTTGGTGAGGTCTTTTACAGGGACATTAAATCGCTTCAGTTGAAGATTCTTAAACTTATCCGGCACTGAAAGCAAACTGTTGCCTGACGTCGGTTGTACACCAAGGGTGTTGGTGACCTTATCCAGATCGGTCGTATTCACCAGCAGGGGTTTGACATTGAATTCAATGGCTTCCCCCTTGTCGTTACAATTCGTGTCTGTACAGTTTTTAAGCGGTTTTTCTGTCATCTCAAGCAGAAGAACAACCACTTTATCTTTTGTGAAACCAGCATTTTCCTTTAACGAGACTACATCATCAAATTGAAGGGATTGTTGAGCCGTCAGCAGTTCCCACTTATGCCAGCTGTCATATATCGGTTTATACTCCGTTGAAAAGTATTCGGGTAAATTATAAGGATGAAAGTGCGTGAATTTCGTCTGTGACTGGACAATAAGATATCCCTCTGAGGTCACACCACATCCTTCCGACATCGAGATCGAATCAGCCGCCACACTCAATTCCAGGCCGCATACGATGCCGATGCCGATTAATTTATTGCGTGTTAATCTTTCCTGTTGATCGAGATAGTTGACAATCTCGTTGAGCTGGTCCGCTGTTAAAACCTGGTCAGCTACAAATACGGGATAGGTGTTAAACTCTGTCATTAGTATCAGATTTTATAGGTTCCTAGGATTGCGTTGTTGAGCAGCACCGGGTTTTGCGTTACCTGGCCGCAATCGTAAAGATGTGCCTCGGGATATTCACTATGGATGACCGTTAGTATTTCGATCATTTTATTACTGGCAAGCCGCAACTTTTCCTGCTTGCTATCTTTGGAAATCAGATCTTTCTCGTACTCTTTAAGTGCCTCCATCCATTCCTTGTATGCTCTTTCGAAGGTGTTCATCAGGGTATTGTTAATGAAGCATATTTTAATCATGCAATGAGCCGGTGTCTCCGTTCGTGCAATCGTTTCGAAGAATTTCCTGAATTCGGGGGTTTTAAAACGATCATGCCAATAAGGCAATATCAGGGATAACCGGAAAGAATAAGGGTCTTCCTCTCCGCAGAACGTACAGTTCTTGCCCAGGCAGACTTGAAACAGTTCATACGTCTTTTCGGCCGTTTCACCGGATATTTGGGGCGGCGTGAACCGCGGCCTGAGCAACAGGTGCTCCACAAGGTGCATGCCCTCGCCGGGACAATCAGCCGCTAGTTTTGTGGAAATTGTGTTTATGGCATCATTCCGTTTCGATGCGCTCGAATACACAACTCCGCTTTCTGCTAAAACATTGTTACCAGAGTCGACCACGTTAAATGAGAACTTGTTGGATGCGACATCGACCGGTTTATAGGAAGATGGATCATCAAACACATTGCCCAGTTTGAGTGCCACGTCTGTAATTTCAGTGAATGAATCGTACTCTTTTGTCGATTTTATGAGGATGGTCCCTGTTTCATCTGCTATCCGGAAGAAGTATTTCGGCGGCGCATCAGTTGTTTTCTGTATTTCAATTAATGATAAGCAGAACAAGAAGCCTCGCTTATAATCATCGATTCCAGATAGGCGTGCCAGCCGTTTTTCCAATCCGGAAACATTGTCCGTATTCCAGGCTTGTTTCAAATAATCATAGGCTTTGTCCCGCTCTTTGCTGATGACCGGGTAATCTTTCAGAAAAGTGATCTTATCTTTAAGCAACTCGTTGGCATCAATCTCGCTGTATTCGTCTGCATTCCTGTAGGCGTAGAGCATCAAAACATAATCGTTGAACGACTCGGCAAAACGGGCGATGAGATGATCCAGAAACCGATTTCGTCGGTCGTAAAACACGTTCCGGGTCTCCATCAGACGTCCCCTTCCCTCCTTTATGTTAACTGTATCGGAAGCATCAGGAGCACTCAATATTTTTTTCAGGTCTGCCGGGTTTTTATAGATCTCTTCAATTCCCTTTACTTCATTCAGATATTGTCCAAAATAGGTCTGATCCAAATCGACATTGAGTGAAAAAAGATCTTTGGCATGAGACATCTGGGAAAAGAAATCAGCCAGAATTTGATCATAAAACATCAGGTATGACTTCAGCTGCTTTGCCTGCGCCCTTCTCTGGTCGCTCGCCGTGTCAGGGAGACCTACATCGCCAATACCGTAAGTCATGGGAAATTCGTACTGCACGGACATGTAATCCTCCGGATTCCTGAAATTTCCTTTGGGCATCTCATAATCACCGGCCGTTCCTTTAAGCTTGTTTTTACTTTCCAATCCTTGCAGATATTTCAAAGTATCCAGCGTTTCATCCAGCCTGGGCCTGAAGGGCAAATTTCCTTTAATAAACAGTACCTTAGATCGGTATATATTTAAAACGGGTTTACATCCATCGTCCACCTTCAGGCACCATCGTTCGCTCGGCAGGATGGGATTCTCATTATTATCATATTTGGTAAGCAGCACATTTTTAACAGCCAACACCCCCTCGATATCCATGATGAAATTAATGATGTCGGATACGATGATTTCAGACCTGATCTGCGTTGCCTTCAACTCATCGGTTTTGATGAATCCGTGACTCAAAACCGGTCCCTCAAATATCTCTTCTGAAGGAATCCCTTCATCCACCAATCCCTTAAGCGTATAAAACCTAACCTCCGGGTTGAGATAGTTTTCAAGTTCAAATAACACATTGGCATAAACCTCTTCGATGTCGGTGTCCGCAGTTACCTCGATGTCGGCACAGAAGGCAACATCCTGTGTACATACAGTTTTGATGGGCAGGAAATCTTCACACAGATTTCTATGAAAATTCAGGACACATCTGGCATCATGAAGAATCCCGGTAATTCTTTCGATTTTCTTTTTGTACAGGGAAAATATCTTTGCAATCTGCTCCGGATCATTGAACTGTGTCGTTATTACATCCTTAATAGCTGACACATCCGGTCTCATCATAGCAAAAGCCTGAAACTGTACCGATTGGGTGTCTCCCTGGAATGTTACATCAAAAGTTACATTCCAACGATCACTTAGATTAGTGACAGATATGTTGCCAATAGTGTATGATGAATCAAGACTGTTGACGAACTCGTAATCGATTTGATTCCAATAAGGAAACAACAATTGAAATTTCAGGTTTAACAGCTCCTGTACCGGAAATTGGAAAATGATATTTCCATTATTCAAATCGCCCAGCTCGTCAGACTCCTCCAGGTCCAGAACAACATTGTATAGTCCGTAAAGTTTTACAGGGTGATCTGTTTCCTCGTAAACCAGCGCATCTTTTTTACAGTGAGCAAAAAGCGGTACTTCCTGATCCGGTTCGCCAACCAGCTTGAAATCGCTGTCACGATATGGATAGAGCCATGCATTTTGCACGCCGACGATATCTACAAGAATCTTGCGGTAATCTTCGATTGTGAGCGGTTCCGCTGTCAGGATGGTTTTAGCTGAAAAGAAAGCCTGACCGGAATCAATTTTCCCATTTTCACCAGCCATCAGGTCCTTGATATCAAAATCCGTGCGATATCCGAGTTCAGTTATGGCATAGCACAATGCTTCCAGAATCGTGATGCCGGGATCGTGGGTGTTATAATCCGTCCATATGGCACTGGCCAGTTCTTCTATATATTTAAATCCCTCCGAACGCAGATATTCGTAATCCTTATCACTGGGAAGAATCCGCGTTTTGTCGATATACAAAACTTTATCTGTCAGCATTCACAAACAGTCTCATTAATAACATGGCTATTGACGGGATCATCCGATTTCACGGAAACAAACACCGATCGTGATGAAGATGCTATCGCCTCTTCAATATCGTTTGACTTCCCGTTTTCATTGATTTGATACATCTTCATACAACTGACATAATCCACATAGGGACGCTCCTCGATGAAATTGATCAGTACACTTTTACTTACTTTGCCGCCAAACTCGATATCGGTGCTCGGGTCAAAGGCCCACGGGGCCATAAACTGTTCGATGTCCTTTTTTAATTGCTTCGTGTATAATACTTCGTCGTCGGTCAGATATTGAACATTAAATGCAAGCTGAATCTCCTCGAATTGTGGGTTCCGGACATCCAGATTGACATGCGGTGAAATTTTTCCCGCCAGGTATTGCTTAATGTCGTTGAGCGTACCCAGACTGGTATATGGTCGCAGCGGATCATATGCATTTTTATTTTGCAGGGAAGGAATCGGAACTACCAGTGAATAGCCGGGTTTCAATTCGTTATCCGTATAGGTAACCGGCGTTATGGTGGAATGCTCGATGATCTGTGTATGATTGATACATTTAACCTTATATATCTCAGGAAATTGCTGGAGCACAATACGTTCATAATCCCACATGGTGATGGCGCGGCTCTTATGGCGCAGCCTCTCGCTCACTCTCCGGTAGAAGGAAGAATCATTCTCTTTCGGTTTCGCGCCAAATGACGCATACGGTTGCTCAATTTTTTTTACCGAGGCTTCCGGAATGACTAGTTTACTGATTGTGTTTGCCTGAAGTGTTTGTTTGTAATAATTACCCGTTTTCTTATAATCGAAGAATTGAGCTACCGAAGCCTGGGCAACAACATCTATAAGATTACAAATAGCCTGCGTCTGCGTCTTTACCGTGGCTCTCAACCAATGAAGGTCTGCACCCATCAATGTGTTTTGTGCAACGGCTTCTCCGGAAATGGAAAATTTAATAATGCCTGACTTGATCAGACCGTTGGTACTATCTACGATATCTTCCTTCCCGAAAGCTGTCCACTCATTATTCTGGCCGAGGTAATACCACTGAACAGGTTCCTTTTCAGTTAATGGATTGGCGGAACCCTCGGCCACCTGAAACAAAATCGGCAACGTTTGGTCGGTCAGCAGCTTTTCAAATCCAATAAACAGTTCTCCTTCATTATCGAATCTAGGCAATAGTGTCACGGGTTGAGCTCCTGCATTAATATCCTTAAAACCAAACGGAGTAATGTGTAGTACCTTACTTTCCCCGTTTGCAGAAAAGTCCAGCAGTTTCGAAACCGAATAATCCAGGCTGATTTCTTTGACTACAGGGGTGTAAGGTTCGGGCGGAGGATTATCCAAAGAAATCGTTGTGGTCGTGCCGCTATTACCGTTTGGATTTGTTGTGATCGTCACATTTTGCGCCGCTTTAACCATCCCCTCCATATAGCCTGCATGTCCAAAATCGTCATTCGACACCAATCGAAAAAATCCCCATTTTGATTTTGTGGAGTAACTTTCATTTCCCGAGAAATCTGCTTCAACGTCCGAATTGGACAGATTGAATGTTATACTCGAAGATGGAAATGGTTGTCCCAGAGGAATGGATTGTGCACCTTGCTGAATCTGGAACTTTTGTAGCTTGGACTGGCCTGAACCCAGAAAGAAACCACCATAGTTAATTTTATTTTCCACATCAAACAACTTTTGATCGGCGGCAGCCGACTGCCAAATCGAATCTTTCAGATAATCAATGTCTACAGATTTTTTGCCGGTCATTGAAGAGTATTTTGACGTCAGGTCATTGTAATTATCCCATGCCAGATTCAAGCTCACCTTAACACTTTCCGACGGCTGAAGCTTAAGTGTCTTCATAAATAATTCCTTACTACCCACGAGAAACGTCGATCCCACGAATGGTGCAGCTCCAAAGAGATCGAATGGTTTAGCAGGATTCAATACGCCATTATCATTTTCAATCTCCAGGTTCTTAACCCCGGATACGGCTACGTCAATTCTTATCTTTTCAAATTTAAAATCCCATAGCTTCCCTTTGGCTTTGGCCTCCTCAATATGAAAAAGGGCCATAGGTAACTGGTAATCAAAGTCATACCCATGTATCTTTTGAGAATAAGGTATGATCTCCTGCTCGCCTGAATTGATACTGACCTTAATACTGAAATATTCTTTGGTCCCGGCAACCTTAACATTATTCTTCGTTATCTTAGCATCAACCCAGCCTTTTTGGCCACTTAATTTTAGAGTGAATGCGTTGTTTATTTCACTATCACTGAGATCGATGGTCTTTCCTGCGGGAGCATAAAATTTAAAAGTGATAGTTCGCTGTCCCTCCTGCAAATACAAATAGTCAGAGGCGACTACAAAACCGACTTCTCCGGTGTCCCGGCTGGTATCTCCAAACGGTTTCCAGCTCTTGTCGGTCGTCTTTAAGCCGGCGCCTTTCCCGTCAGCGGAGTTTGCGACCGAACTAGCAAAAAGTTGCCGGGTATCATCATTATCATTGATATCAAGAAAAAGGTTTTTCAAGGACGCCACTTTTCCTTTTCCTAACACGACATCGTCTTTCAGATCATAGAATATCTCTTTGCCATCAATATCTTTTCCTGCTTTAAAAACAGTCCCTCTTTCCATCAGATAGCTATCATCTGCCGTCTTGGACAGTTCAAACACCAAATGAACATTATCCGGCTGGGCATTCTGCTTGTTCAGTCGCAATATATCTTTGTAGTACAGATCGAGATGTCTTGCCGTGAAACCGTTCAGATGATCCTGTGCAAATTTGAACAGTTTGAGGAATGTCAGGTAAAGTGCATAATGCGGACTGTGCGTCGGGAAGTCGGAAAGTGTCTGGTCAAAATAGGTTGAAGCCGATTTTACGATGTCGGACAGGACCTTTAAATAAGCATCAAAAACCCCTGTGAACAAGTTATGAGTGGCTGTATTTTTAATTTTTAAAGCTGTTGTGCCGCCATTGAACGTTGCCGAAAAAGGGGCAACGGAACTATCAGACCAAATCAGGGGCAGGAGGCTAGCATCAAAATTCTGGGCAAGTATCAGATCATCGGGTTTATCGGCGAAAGTAAAGGTGCCGGCCGGGTCGATTATATTCTCGAGAATGGCCTCTTTATAATATTTTTGCAGTCTGTCTAAATAAGCCGGTAATGATGAATGCACAGCATTTCCGATGACCTCGCGGAAATCAAAATCTTCGGGTATTGCCAGGTAGTAGTCGTTGATGATCTTCGTAACGGAAAACCCAAGGTCAAACAACGTCTTAAAGTACTTCTTTAAATCGGACTCCTGGCTCGTCGGAGTCGCAAGAATCTGGTCAAAAATATCTTTAGTGTAAGTATAGAATCCACGTATATCTAACCGGATCAGCGAGGCAAGGGTAACCGATATATCCATGGTTACAAAAGGTCTCCAGTCGCCATCCTCTGAATTGTTATCCTTATAATACTTCAGCCAGGTGGCATAATTCTTCGCAAAGAGAATGAGGTCGGGGTATTCTTTTTCATCGACTTTAACGGAGTCGGGTAGAAGCGCCTTTAAAACTCTCTGATACTGGTTGACGCCCGACCGCTGCAACGGGTTTTTATTTCTGCAATCGCCGCTCACTTGATATCTGTACCTTCATTTTTATAATACGGGAAGACATAATTAAACCGCGTATTGGTTGTCCTGACGGTATAATTGACCACAATTAAGATGAGACCTTCCTCTGTCTGGCTATCGTCCAGTTCTACGGAATCGAGTTTGATCCTCGGTTCGTAGTAAAGAATGGCCGTCTTCACAAGATCTTTGATAAATGATTGGAACGTGGAAGTCAATGACTCGAACATCAAATCATCAAGATTACACCCGTAATCCGGTTGCATCACCCGTTCTCCAAGCCTGGTTGTGAGCAGGATATGCAGGCTGCTTTCGATATCAGCGACATCGCTCAGCATGGCCACTTCTCGCCTCTGGTTATCAAAGGAAGGTGGGAAACTCCAGCCTGTTCCTAAAAATGAGTCGTCCATCGAATTATCATTTATTTTGAAGGTCGTTTAACCTACTGTCCAGAAAATTCCCTCTAACCCCCAATGATTACTGTTGGGGATCCCAAAACGATGCTCCCGCCATGAGCCGTGCTGTCGCCGACACGTGCAGCCGGTTTACCCCCAATGAGTACCGTGGAAGAACCTGTGATAATCGAATCAGGTGGTCCGCTGCAAACACACATATCACCGAGTGTTGCGGCAGGTAACCCGCCGATGAGAACAGTCACTGCTCCCGGCGGTAATATGGGCCCTCCCACATGTGGTACCCCGTTCGGGTTGACCATAGGACAAACATGCATATCGGTTATTCTCGCAGCAAAAGGCATAATTTTAGTTTATTTTGACGATTCCACCCTTGATTTCTGTAACACCGCTACCGTCAATTTTTACCATGGCACTCTTGAACTCGGCGTTGCCCGGGCCGGCTTTTATCTCTGAGCCACCACTTAAGACTGAAAACTGGGAAGACGGGCTAAGCATAATATTGACCGCGTTGAGTTTGATATCGGTGCCTGCTTTCAAAGTCAATGACGTGGCACTTTCAATGGTCACCCCGCTTGATTCCATCTTAATAGTGTTGCCATTTTCATCCTCAATTTGGACCGTTCCATCATTGTCGCTTAAAGTGACTTTCTTGCCATTGGGGGTTTCCAGATTGTATGAATTTTCATCATCATTGAAGATCATTTTCAACCCGCTACGACTCACATATCCTTTTTCGTTATTACTGTTAGATGGTGATAACGGGGCTGGTTTGGCGCTGCTGTGAAGCATACCGAGAACGACCGGCTGGTTGGGATCATTAAAGATGAAACCGACGATCACTTCATCATCGATTTCCGGACGGAAATAAGATCCCCGGTTATTACCTGCATCAAGAGTGGCAACCCGCATCCATACTCCCTCTTCATCCGGATTTACAATGGGTAACCTTACCTTTATTCGGAATTCTCCCTCCGGATCTTCCAGGTCGGTCACGATGCCGGTTTGCAGCCCCTGAACCGATGGCAACTGTCCCTGGTGCGACGAAAGATGATAGGGGTTGACTTGTTCGGAGAACCAGTCACCAGATGCCCCAAGGCCTGCCCTTGTTGTCCAGTTCCCTCCACCGTAATCATGATGGACAGAGGAAACAAAAACCGGACCGGTGAACCGGTCGCCAACTCCATTCAGTGAAATAATATCACCAGGCTTAACCCCCGGGTATCCCTCATACAACACTTCTCCCCTGACCTTGGAAAGACGGCTTTTCAACAATTTGGCATTGGCCCACTCCTTGAGCAAATCCCTTTTGATCTTGCCCCCATTCGATAAAAGATAGCTGTCCAGGCCAATAACATCTGATAGGTCAGATGAGGTCAGATTACCGGTCTGATTCATATCCGGTTCATCACCTGTATCTGAAGAGATTTCCTGGTTACTGTAATCCCATGTCTTCGAGGTTGTCCCTGGAAACTGCTTCCGTGCATCTATCTCCGCGTTATAATCCAGGATGGTTGCACCAAACAGAACATCCAGTTTTGTATCGGCCGACACTTCCGGTTTCTTGAAGATGATCTTTCCGTCCTCAACCACACATATCCGGCCAATCATATCCATTCTCGACAGAATGAAATCCCAGTCGGTTGTATTAAACTGGATGGCTTCTTCATGCTGCACAGCCGTTGACTCGATGTCTTTATCAAGCCCGTATGAATCGATAATCTGCTCGGCAATGTCTGAGTCGGTCACGTTTTCAAAATGCCTGTTCTTACGGCCAACCGTAAGCTTCACTGCCTTATCCCTGCATTCCACGATTAGTTCTGCACCTCTGGATGTGATTTTATTTGAAAGAGAGGTGATGATTCCTTTAAAAACACTGGTGTTATCATTCCGGTAGCCTAACTTTATCTCTATTTCGTTTCCCGGGATGAAGAGATCTTCATCGCTAATTGGGAAATCCTGAAGTGATGGGTCTCCATCACTAATCCTGATTCTCGCAAACGGGATTTTATTAACCTCCTTTTGAACAGAGATACTGATGACGGGAATGGTGTACGGAATCTCGGTGCCGTTTATCAGGACATTCCTTGTCACCAGATCAGCCTTTTCCGTATTCGGTATGATTCTTTGAACAGGCATATCGTCTATTTTAAAGGCGGGAAATTGATCTTCTCACCTGTCCTTATCCGCCTAAAGCTGTTAAAATTATTTGCCCTGGCCACATCCAGGTAATAGTCGGGAGTATCATAAATATTATTGACCATCAGGTCGAAACGGTCGCTCTGGGAATACGTTCTCTGGTGGGTAATATCCGGTGACGAGGCGTCTTCCAGACGTATTCTTTGATCGGGATCTACCCACTCCTTCAATTGCAGTTTTGCAATGACCCGAAGCGGTGTGCCATCTGATTTGAAGAGTTTGTAATTAAGGTCAAGTGATACCAGCGTCCCTTTAAAAACCGCCTTCTGTCCCCATGAAATTTTGAGATAGTGATTTCTGTGAATATCGCCGTTGAAATCCAACACAATAGATTTGAGCTTGGTAACTTCATCCTCAACTTTCAAGGTATTTGTGCTGCCTATCAGTGAAATATCCAGGGCATTTGCATTCTTTATTACACCCGTGCCATCGATTAATATCTCAAACTCCCATTCGTTGGGAATTTGTTGAAAATACTTGAGAGTGCTCCCGCTGGTGCCCGGTGCCTTGTTTTCAACCTGTTCCAGCTGGTATCGGAAATGATATGAGGCAGGATTGACCTGGAAGGCGTACGGAGAACCAATTGGTGTATTACAGGTAGCATCTCTGTACGCCTGGATGCGCATCTTTTCCAAATGACCCATTGGTATCATCAGCGTTCCCTTTTATCTTCGAGCATCTGCAGTATTTCGTTAATGCAGTCTTTGGTAATCTCCTTTTTCAACCTGTCCTGTTCACGCCGCGAATCATCGGCATGAACGGATGTCTTGTTCTTTTTTTCCACAATAGTAGCCTTGATATGCAACTCTCTGATTTCCAATGGCATAAGTGTTCCTTGATATAAATTAAGATGAATTAGCCTCAACTGGGTTTCTGCCTCATAGGGTACATGCCAACACACGGATCATATCTCCCCATAAATAGTCCCGTAGTAAAAAAAATCTCAAAATACAACTGACAATCCCTATTAATCGGGGCCAGGGATCAAACAAATTAATGACCCAAATTCGTCTTATGTCTGTTATTTGAGTCATTAGATATTGAGATTTATTTGTGCTTTGGCATTTGAATTTTGGGTTTTATTCCCCGATTTATCCTCTTTTTTATATCGGATTTACCTTTGGTATCCTGGCGACACCCTAACTACCGATCCCGGCACTAATGCTGGCTGATATGTTTAGCCCTGCCACAAGTGCCGTCGATGCATTGAGTATGTTGAAGTAATTGTAGCTTAATGTCATCGTTTCGATTGCAACCTGGCTTTGTTCAGCATTTAGATTGGAAAACTCAACTTTCTTGGGAATGGCATTCACAACGTACCAGGATTGTACCGGGACATGCGAATCGTTCAGCATGGATATGAGAACATTCGATGGCTGGAAGTTAAAGTTCTCAACCGCGTTGATACACCAGGCCATCAATCCGGACGGAACTTCAAACATCCCCCTTTTGAGGATGATATCGGTATAGCCGGTCCGAACAGGCAGTCGATGCTCAAAACGGTTCTGACCGCCTTCTTTAAAGGACTCCATTTCAACTGAAACCGACAAACCGCTTACCTCCTGAAAACTGAAATCGGTCGGAAGCTGCGGAAACAGTTCGAAAGCCACTATAAAATGAAATCCTGTCAGTGGATAATTTGCTAATTTATCAGGCATGGTTATTCGTTTTGAATGGTCAGTCCCTCATGAGCAAGTTCCAGTGTCTCAACGGCTACATCGCTGCCATCGGATTTCAAATCAGTAGGTGTGATTTTGGTTGGCCATGCATTTTTAACTTTCCACACGACAACCGGATCATGATTCTCGTTAAGCAGACTGATTGTCAGATCACGCCGTTCGATTTTGTTAAGACTTACTGTATTGAACCAGTCATAGAATTCATTATCCCCCGCAAAGGTGCCTCTCTTCATGGTGATATTGCTGTATTTGCGCTGTCCGGGCATTTTAATCTTCGAATATTCCGGGCTTGCACCGTCGCGATATTCGACGACATCGGTAGTGATATCGAGTCCGGAGACATCGGTAAATCCTATTTTTGTTCCACCCCATTCAACCTGGAAATGAAACTTTGGAATTGGATATTCTGCCATGATTTTAGTTTTTATGGGTTAATAAAATGAGTTACAGCTCTTATGACTCCTGCATCTTATGAGTGAAACGAAGTATGATAAACTCGGCAGGACGAACAGCGGCCATACCGATCTCCACAATCATCCGGCCCTCGAGAATATCCTGGGCGGTCATGGTCTCACCGAGACCGATCTTCACATAAAATGCATCTTTAGGCATAGATCCCGCCAAGGCTCCCTGTCGCCATTGTATCGTCAGAAAATTCTCGATCATGGAGCGCACACGAAGCCAGGTGTTAGCGTCATTTGATTCGAATACGAAAGGTTCGGATGCCTTCTTAGTGGATTCTTCTACAAAAATGAAGAAGCGGCGGACGTTGACATAGCGCCAATCATTATCGTTACCTGCAAGCGTTCGTGCACCCCATACGAGAATGCCTTTCCCGGTGAATGCCCGTATCGCATTAATCGATTTGCCCGTATCCGATACATTAAGTCCGCTTTGGTCTGAATCATCGAGCTTACAGGCAGGCGCAATCACACCCTGGAGGCTGACATTTGCCGGGGCTTTCCATACTCCCCGTGTCCGATCAGTAGACGCGTAGACTCCTGCAATAGCTCCGGAAGGTGGAAGCAGACTGGTTTCGCTTCGTACACGATCATATACCGTTTTGAAGTAAGGATGCTGGGAAAAAAGATTCGCATCGGCCTGCCCGGATAACTGAACCATGTCGCTGACAATAGATACAAACGACCGGGAAATAATATCAAAGGCTTTTTGCAGTATTGGAGAGTTTGCCACTGAATGGGCTGTTTCAGCTATACTGCTGCCGGGAAAATTTGTTGTATCGGCAGTAATGGAGCTTACCGTCACGCCACTAATCCAGTCCGTGCTGTCCAGCGAGGAATAATTTGACGTAACATCACTCTCGCTTCGACCACTTTTCACCGATTTTCTCACGTCTGCATTCTTTTCAAAGGCGATAAGATTTTTGATCTGTGTTTGTAAATCAGAATTGCTCTTGAGTGAATCAAGAAGGTGTATTAAATCGTATGAGTTGCTTGTGCCTGCGTCAAGATCCTGAAAAGCCAGTGCCATTTGACGGACGACTCCGATCATGGTCTTAAAGGCATTTCTTGCACTTGTCGCGTCACTAGCAGCCATTACCTGTTTTTGCAGCTTTCCGAATTGGTCGTAAATAGACTCATAGTTATCTCGGCTAATCGTAATCGCCGTAATTTCCGTGAAAACACGATTCTCTTCATCCAAACGATTCCTTGCAGTCTTTAATAGATCATCGAAGAATGTATTATCAGTATGAAACACCGAGTCCGGAACCGGGTTTGATGACGTGTCTTCAAAATGGAGCTGCGACAACGTGATATCTTTCAAATACGTCGTATACAACCAGGGATAATAGGCAGCTCCATACGTTAGATTCTTACTCCCAACGTTATCACGGAAATTTTTGACAATATCTGTTGTGTCGTCAGGCGACTTATATCCCTCCATCAGATCCAAAACGCCAAACCGGTCCTGCAACCGGGAACATTGATCCAGGATGTCCTTTTGAAGATTACCACACTTTACAAAATCCGATCCCCCACTGGTCTTCAAAGCCATACTATCCAGGCACACCAGGATCGACGGCTCATCAACTTTTTCTAGTGATTTCAACCCTCCCTTTAATCCTGTTGCATCATCACCATAATCCACTTCAGTGGAGTAGTCTCCCACGGTCACGACATAGCAGGGACCACCACCGTTATCGAAGTAGTGCCGCAGTGCATCATAGAGATAATATCGTTTATCATCTTTGGGTGTAATCTTCACAATTTTGTTTGATGCAGTGGTATCAATTTGTACCGTGTAGGAAGCAGGGTTATAGGGACCGCCGAACAGATTGGTAAATGCCAATAAGGAGGTCAACCGGACAGGTTTATTGATCAGCGTATTTCCCTCCGAATCATCAGTCAACTCAGTATATCCAATAAAAGCAGGTACGCCAGTGGCTACAGGCGCCACTGACGGCGGAAATAAAGTTAGCTCCTCAACGTATACTCCCGGTACTTTATAAGCCATGACTATACATTTTATTGATTAGGATTCCTGCATTTTGTGACTGAAGCGCAGCACGATGAATTCGGCCGGACGAACTACCGCCATGCCAATTTCCACAATCATTCGCCCTTCAAGTATGTCCTGGGCAGTCATGGTTTGCCCCAGGCCGACTCTCACATAAAACGCCTGCTCCGGCTTTGCACCGGCCAGTGCTCCCGCCCGCCATTGAAGAATGAGGAAGTTTTCGATCATGCCACGAACTTTGACCCAGGTATTGGCATCGTTGGGTTCGAATACAAAAGGCTCTGTAGCTTTCTTGGTCGATTCCTCCACCATGTTGAAAAACCGCCGTACCGAGATATAGCGCCATTCGTTGCTGTTTCCGTCGAGGGTGCGGGCACCCCATACCAATATTCCCTTTCCTGTAAACGAGCGGATAGCATTAACGGACTTACCGGTTGCATCGACATTCAGGTCTTCCTGCGAAGCTTTATCAATGAGAACGGTTGGTTTTCGGACAAACGTCAGGCTCACATTAGCCGGCGACTTCCATACTCCCCGTGTCGAATCCACATTTGCATAAACACCAGCCATCGCACTGCTTGGCGGCATAATAATCGGCATGGCACTGATGGCATTTTTAATATCGTGATATAAGCTGTTGCCAACATGATAAAGAGACTTCTTTTCCTCAGCCGTTGTCGGATTACTGATTCGCAGAACAGCGTCAGACGGGAGTGCTGAACCACCGATATTCCCCGTAATCTTGACGGCCGCTTCATCATAATTGTAGACCAGCGTTGTCTCTAAAAACGGGTAATAGGCTGCTCCGAATTCAAGTGATTTATTTCCGATCTTTGTTCGGAAACCGTTCGTCGAATCATCAATGACATCTACACTACCCGTATAATCCTTGTCGCCATCGAATACGTCACAAATAGTGAACCGGTCATGCAGATCATCGCACTGCGCAAGCGCCAGCTGGTAGACTTGGTAAAAATTATCACGACCTAACAAAGGGGCATCGGGAAACAGCAGAAGAGTTGGTTCATCCTCTTTAGCGATCGCTTTAAGTCCCTTCTGGTGCTGGTCAAGTGTCGGCGAACCGGTTTTATCCTGTCCTATGGATACGATGTAGCAGGGACCACCTCCATTGGCAAAGTACATTTGCAGCGCATAATACATTCGGTAAACGGTAGTTGGTGCAGTCGGATAGGTATCAACAACATTAACTCCGGATCCATTTGTCTTAACCTTTGCAGTAAATGTCTCCAGTCTGGCCCCGAAGATGTTCTCATATTCGAGCAATGACTTGATGCGTATCGGCTTGTTTGTAATATCATTCCCCTGGTAGGAGGTTAGACGTGTGCAACCGATAAATGCCGGAATGGCTGTCTCTACCTGGGCCACTGAAGGTGGAAACGAGGGTATCTCATCAATATAGACACCCGGTGTTTTGAGATTTGATAAGTTCAACATTTTTTTATGTGTTAAGTGTGCTATGTTGTAGAAAAATCAATCCTGTATTCTCTGGGTTGAGAAGACAGCTGCCAGGCATCTTTGTATATGTCAATAATGCCGTTAACATCAGATAGCAATGCTTTCTGATCGAAAATCACATGCTCTTCTACCGGTATGGATCCCTGAAGTTTGACCGCATAAGCTCCCTTCGGTAGTGACCTGACGTCTAACTCTACACTTGTTTGCTTGGAATCGATTGTTTTTGAAATAGAGTAGCTAACCGGACTACCCGCTTCAATTTTACCTGCTTTTAGTAGGGAGTAAGCCCCGGGATTAATCTTTACCGACAACAAATAAGGACACAAAGATCCCCTCTCGTCTTGGCCGGCCGGAGTAAGCGATACTACATTACCAGTCGGGTGGGAATCAATGGCACCTGAACCGGACAGATTATTTACATAAAAGACCCTCTTTCCAAATACCTGGTTTCCGCTGCCAAAAAAATGGATTGGTTTAAAGTTTGTACCCAGCCTGATAATCGCCCAAAATGAAAAAACGCGGGGTTCCGTAAGATCAACTGCCGGTACCCAGTTTGTACCATTATAATTCTGCCTGACATATCCTGTTATTATTCCGGGGGTTGCTTTCATTATTAAGCCGGAATTATTGAATGACTCGCTGGCCGATGGCGATGGCATCAATTGCACCTGGTCACCGGCATCCTGGCCGTCAATACGCACTCTTATGATAAATTCCGGTTGATATTTAAAACCGATTACATCCATGATTCCTAATCAGGTAGCGAGATTACCCGATTTCATCTGAATTTCAGATATAATACCAGCGCCCTTTTCCTCAGCAGCCTGTATCATAGCCATTCTCATCTTATACACAACTGAGGGTATGTACTTGCCTCCCAAGACACTCCATAATTGGCTAAGTTCATCGAATCCGGTTGAATAGATATCAAAAATGAGCCTATCAACATTCATGGAAGTCAGGCTTGGAAGATCAGCAGAGGTATAAACATATTTCTTTTGAAAGAATGAGATCACTTGGGAGATTCTCAAAAGCCCTGTCTTGTATTTTTTCTTGTTTGAACCGAACACCACATAGATATTCAGGTAAATTTCCGGTTCACGTTCGACTCCATGGGGGATGCCGCTCTGGTCATTCACTGTGCGACGAAACGGAAGATTTCGCAGCGACCTTTCCTGTTCAATATTTACTACCGAGGCAATTACTTTATCGTCTGTAATCGCCGAGTTATCGTGATATGCGTCTATGAGAGAAATGTTGCCCAGGACAACATCGGGTTCTGCCGTTCCGATATAGTCATTCAGCTTCTTTACAATATCATCAAGTACCGTATCAATCATTACCTGGTGAATTTAAGTACACATATTACGGCTGGGTTTTGATCATGGATCAGGCCGAGGTAATTGCGTAGTTTTTAATCGTTATAAGAAATACGACTTATATTCTTCAGTCATGACACACTGGAAAGGAAACTGGCCGGAACTTCCACTTTAACAGCCATGTCAATCGATGAAACCCGCACGAGCAGGCGTGTTGTACCACGATATTCAATAATTTCACCTGTCAATCCGCGTAGCGGCCCGGCCTCAATGGTTACTTTAGTACCTACCTTAAAATGTTGTCCACAGACCGTCTCCAGCCAACCGGGTCTTGTCTGCAATAACATAAGCTGACTTATTTCGGCTTGCGTTATTTCAGCAAGGGATCCTCCAAATGTTACACATCTAACGATACCCCTCGTCCGCAAAACTCCAATGCGCGCACGTTCGTCAACTCTTGCAAATATGTAATTTGGGAAAAGTGGTTCATCGATTTTTTTCTTCCGATCTTTCCACTGTTTTATAACTGTTCGAATCGGAAGAAATACTTCTACATTCTGTTCAAAAAGCAAACATTCACATTTTTTTTCGGCGCGCGGTCTGGTGTAGAAGACACGCCAATAGGCTGGCGCTGAATCGTGATTATATGTACGAAAGGAGGGTATATTCTGCACTCTTATGATGGTTTTGGAGGTGGTTTACTGCAAGCTTATCAAATAGCTTGTGCCAGTTTGTTATAAAAAATATAGCTCCGCCATATCACTTACAGATGTAATACATCGTAAGGATCAAACATAGCTCACACCGAGAACCTCTCTATGTGATATTACATCGATTGGTTGTTTTGAGGATCAAATTCGGTCATATCGATGTACGGCTAATGTCAACTAGTTCCCGGTCAAGTGAAAGGAACTTTTCTATAAATCGTATCCACTTACAGACGCTACTTAAATACTGAACTTTTGTCAAGGGGCCACAGAAAAAAATCGATACCTGATTTTACTACCGAATATTTCAAGTTTCATTTGCAACTGCTCTTCTGGCATACACTTAATATCGGTTGGAGAGCAACCAAGATGATAATTGGTAAATTTGTTCAGGGCTATCTCGTCCGGCATTCCGTGGGTCTGGGCAATCTCAAAATTTGAGGTATTGTTTCGTTTCAATTGCTTGATGATGCTTTGTATCCGGATGAACTCGAGTACTTTCAGGGGCCTCTCAGCATGAAATCTTTGAAATTTTGTAGAAAAAACTTTGGGATCTTTAAATCCCATCATATCTGACCACTCAGTGACTGTTGCGACTTGCATGAGATTGGCTTCTAAGACTTCTATCGCTTTTGAGATATTTATAGTTTTTTTACTCATAATCTCCTTATCACTCTTAAAGATTGTCTTAAAGTCGGGCCAGATGAAGTGAAATATGGTGTGAAAGCAACCGGACCCTCGCACTATTAAAAAAGAGACTCTTACTCCACGTTTGTTACATGTACGCTACAAGCATCTGATCTGTGGCTCATGGATATACAACCAGCGCCTATGGAATCTCATGTCCTCATTAATCATTGCATAGTTACCATTCTAATACTATGCAGGATTTGCCACTATCAGTAGATAAAAGGCCTGCGTGTTCTTTAAAAAGTATATAAAATTTAGATTTTATTTGAAATTCTATTGCTCTTTATTCTTTGATTTATATTGATTAGAAAGTATTAAAGTTTTTATGCTACTGACCCCATTTCAATGAATGATATTTTAGATAGTATTTCGTTATTTAAAAATTGGAACAAAGTGACTAAAAATCGGATATATAAACTGATACTCTACCCTTTTTTTTATATCTTTGCTCACTTTTCAGCCGAACAAACGATTTAATCGTATTGCACTCGAATTTTATGCCAGACAAGAACATTACTCTGATTTTTCCTGACGGTTCAAAGAAAGAATTTAACGAAGGCGCCACCGGTCGTAAAGTTGCCGAATCCCTTTCCCAGGGATTGGCGCGCAACGCCCTGAGCGTAACACTCAACGGCCAGATTTATGACCTCGACCGGGTGTTGCCTCATGGCGGCAACATCAAAATCAACACGTGGGATGACGAGGATGGCAAGTACACCTTCTGGCATTCGTCTGCCCACCTGATGGCCGAAGCGTTCCAGGAACTCTACCCGGATGTCAAGTTCGGCATTGGTCCCCCGATCGAAAGCGGATTCTACTACGACATGGACTTCGGCGACCGTCAGATCTCCGATGAAGATCTGAAGAAAATCGAGGACAAGATGATAGAGCTGGCCCGTCAGAAAGAGGTCTTCAAAAGGGAAGAAATCTCCAAAAAAGAAGCGATTAATTACTTCGAAAAGAAGGGTGATCCCTACAAACTCGATCTGCTGGAACGACTGGAAGACGGTACCATCAGCTTCTATCACCAGGGAAATTTCACCGATCTGTGCCGGGGACCTCATATTCCATCGACTGATAAGATCAAGGCGGTCAAGCTGATGAGTATTGCCGGGGCCTACTGGCACGGTGATGAGCACAATAAGATGCTGACCCGCGTCTACGGCATCACGTTTCCCAAAAAGTCGATGCTGGACGAGTATCTCAAGAATCTCGAAGAAGCAAAGAAACGGGATCATAAAAAACTGGGACGGCAGCTTGGCATTTTCCTGATCGATCAGATGGTTGGCCAGGGACTGCCGATTTGGCTGCCCAACGGAACGGTCATCCGACGGAATATCGAACAGTTTTTACGTGAAGAACAGGTTCGTCGCGGCTATTCCGAGGTGATTACTCCCAACATAGGCAATCTGGAGTTATATAAGACCTCCGGGCACTATCCTTACTATAAGGACTCACAGTATCCGCCTATCGATCTGGACGACGAACAGTACCTCCTCAAGCCCATGAACTGTCCGCATCACCATCGAATATACGATAGTGAGATGCACAGTTACCGCGATCTGCCGGTTCGTCTGGCCGAATTCGGCACCGTTTACCGCTACGAGCAGTCGGGCGAGCTCAATGGGTTATCGCGCGTGCGGGGCTTCACCCAGGATGATGCCCATATCTACTGCACCCACGATCAACTGAAACAGGAAATCAAAAACTGTATCGAACTCACCCAGTATGTATTCGGGTTATTTGATATGCCTGTGGATATTCGTCTCTCCTTCCGGGATGAAAACGATGCAAAATATGGCGGCCGCTCAGAGTACTGGGAACGTGCTCAGCGCGAAATCCAGGAAGTGGCTGATGAGATGAAGCTTGAGTACACCGTTGTTGAAGGGGAAGCCAGCTTTTACGGTCCCAAGATTGATTTCATCATTCGAGATGCCCTGGGAAGAAAATGGCAACTCGGCACAGTTCAGGTTGATTATGTGATGCCTGAGCGTTTTAATCTCACTTATATCGGTTCCGATAACCAGAAGCATCGCCCGGTCATTATTCACAGGGCGCCATTCGGCTCCATGGAACGGTTTGTGAGTATTCTGATCGAGCATTTTGCCGGCGATTTCCCGTTGTGGCTGGCACCGAAGCAGATTGCCATACTACCCATTACCGATCGCCAGATTCCGCTGGCAGATGAATATTTGCAGAAACTGGAAGAAAAAGGCGTTCGTGCTTATAATGACAGAAGAAGTGAACAAATCGGGGCAAAAATCAGGGATGCTGAAACGCAGAAGATACCGTATATGTTGATTCTCGGGGAAAAAGAGAAGGAAAAAGGAACGGTTTCTGTTCGCCAACATCATAAAGGAGATGTTGGAAGTTTTTCTTTTTCTGATTTTCTTACCAATATATTGGAAGAAATAAAATCCAAAGCATTACCTAACAGTAAAAACTAACTACGGAGATAAACTCATCGCTAGAAGACCATACATTCCAAACCGGAATCGCAACAACACTGACGATACCCGTGTAAATGAAGACATTAAGGCTTCAAAAGTTCGCCTTATTTATCCAGATGGCGAAAATCACGAAATAGTACCTATTGAACGCGCTTTAGAGGTTGCAGAGCAATATGATCTTGATCTTGTTGAGATCGCACCCGACGCAAGACCTCCTGTCGTAAAGGTGATGGATTACAAAAAACACCTTTATGAAAAGCGTAAGAAAGAACGTGAAGCACGTAAGAAGCAGCACACTGTACAGGTAAAAGAACTTCGATTCAGACCCCATACCGACGATCACGACTACGACTTCAAAATTCGTCATGCCCGTAAGTTCCTGGAGGAAGGCAACAAGGTGAAAGCCACCGTTCAGTTTCGTGGGCGTGATATCATTTACAGCGACCAGGGCCGTGAACTATTGGTTCGTCTTGCAGGAGACCTGGATGACGTCGGTAAGGTTGAATCCCCTCCTACGCTCGAAGGAAAGCGGATGTCTCTGATCATGGCACCGGCCAAGCAGTAATCGATTGATATAGACGCCGGTGCTGTGTATATTTGAGGCTTTGAAAATTCATCGAATAACGATACAACCGTCATGCCTAAAGTAAAATCAAACAGCGGGGCAAAAAAACGTTTCAAATTTACCGCATCCGGTAAGATCAAACGTAAAAAAGCCTATCGCAGTCATATTCTGACAAAAAAATCGCCAAAGCGGAAACGGAATCTGAGGTCGGCCACATTGGTGGATGATGCCAATGCCCAGCAGATCCGGAACCTGCTTCCATACGCGAAGTAATTCACTAAGTATTTAATCAACAAAAGGAGCAATAAATGCCACGTTCAAGAAATAATGTGGCTTCCCGTCGCCGTCGCAAGGCTATATTAAACCAAGCGAAAGGTTACTGGGGTGCACGAAGCAAAGTATACACAGTTGCGAAAAATGCGGTAGAAAAAGCATTACAATATCAGTACCGCGACCGCAGGGTCCGTAAGCGGGAATTTCGCAAACTCTGGATCACCCGTATTAATGCAGCCGCACGCCTGAACGGTGTCAGCTATTCGAAGCTGATGGGAGCCATGAAGCAGAAAGACATGGAAATCAACCGTAAGGTTATGGCTGATCTCGCAGTGCGGGATCCGGAAACCTTCAGTGCTGTCGCTAAAGAAGCATTGAAATAAAGACGGTTGTACTAATCTCAGGCAGACCCCCTCAGTAAAAGGGTCTGCCTTTTTTTTATCTGTAGCAATCACTATTGCCCATGAGTAACACAGATCTGAACGAAATCAGGGAAGAGATTGAAAAGATGCCGGTATCGACCTCGGAAGAACTCGAGGAATACCGGCTTAAATATCTTTCCCGCAATGGGATAATTCCAGACCTTTTATCCAGAATCGGTGAAGCTCCACCTGAACAGAGAGCAACGCTGGGTAAGGAATTGAACCAGCTGAAGAATTTGGCTCAGAACAAATTTAAGAAGGCACAGCAGAATCTGAAGAGTGGTGCCACCCATAAACAAAAAGCCACCGATGATATCACCCTGCAGGTGGAACCACAACCGATCGGATCATTACACCCGATTACCCAGGTGCTGGATGAGATCAAATCCGTATTCTTTCGTCTTGGTTTTACGGTGGCATCAGGTCCGGAACTGGAAGATGATTTTCACAATTTCACAGCCTTAAATTTTCCGCCGGAACACCCGGCACGTGATATGCAGGATACCTTTTTCATCCGAAAGGACGAAAACGACACCTCGAACGACCGCGTCCTGCGTACACACACCTCGCCGGTACAGATCCGGTTGATGGAGAGTCAGCGTCCTCCTATCCGTGCGATCATGCCCGGTCGGGTGTACCGTAACGAGGCGATTACTGCTAAATCATATTGCCTGTTTCACCAGGTTGAAGCTTTATACGTCGATACACATGTCACGTTTGCAGAACTGAAAGAAACCCTGATCATCCTGGCTCAGATGCTCTATGGCGAAGATGTACGATATCGCCTGCGTCCCTCCTTCTTCCCGTTCACTGAACCCAGCCTGGAGATGGATGTTTGGTGGGGAAATGAACACAAAGGCCAGTGGCTCGAAGTGCTCGGTGCCGGAATGGTTGATCCTAATGTATTCCGAGCCGTCGATATCGATCCCGAAGTATACAGTGGTTATGCTCTCGGTCTGGGCATCGAACGAATGGCTATGCTCAGATACGGCATCAACGATATCCGCCTGTTCTACGACAACGACCTGCGTTTCCTGAATCAGTTCCTGTAATTGATAGTTTATTCCCTCCATGAAAATTTCCATAAACTGGCTTAAACATTATATCGATACTGATCTTACGGTAGATCAGATTGAAGAAAAACTAACCCTCACCGGCCTGGAAGTCGAAGGCGTCGAGCATATTGGAAGCAAACTGCCCGGCGTGGTGGTTGGCAAAGTGCTCACCTGTGAGAATCACCCAAATGCCGACCGGTTGAAAGTGTGTACGGTCGATATTGGCTCTGAAGAAGTCTCCATTATTTGTGGGGCTCCAAATGTGGCCGCAGGCCAGACGGTTCCTGTAGCCACCGTCGGTACAACTCTGCCTGTTACTGACAAAGAAGGAAACCATCTCACCCTGAGAAAAGCAAAAATACGTGGCGTTTATTCCCATGGCATGATTTGCGCCGAGGACGAGCTCGGTCTGAGTAATGATCACTCGGGCATTATGGTGCTTGATGACGGTCTGAAAACCGGTACTCCTCTCTCTGAAGTACTTTCTCTTTATGAAGATGATGTCCTGGAAATTGGATTAACCCCTAACCGTCCGGATGCCGCCAGCCATATCGGAACCGCACGCGATCTGGCTGCGGTGGAGAATAAGAATCTTAAAAAACCGGAGGTTAAAATTCCTGATGCCGGATCGGAAGTAGGTAAGAAACTCAGTGTCGTGATCAGGAATCCGGAGAAATGCCACCGCTACGTTGCCAAGATCATCGAAAATGTGACTATTACTGATTCCCCGGATTGGCTTAAAAACCGCTTGAAAGCCATCGGTCTGAGACCGGTAAACAATGTAGTCGATGCCACCAATTTTGTATTGCATGAGATGGGTCAGCCTTTGCATGCTTTCGATTACGACCGCGTGACGGGGAAAAAGATCGTTGTGCAGTCGTATCTTCAAAAGAGAACGTTCACTACGCTCGATGATGTAGAACGGGAAGTACCTGCCGGTGGCCTGTTTATTTGTGATGGGGAGAAACCCGTTGCCCTGGCCGGTATCATGGGAGGCGGCAATTCGGAGATTCACGAAGGTACAAAGAACGTGCTGCTGGAGAGTGCGTATTTCGAGCCTGTAGGCATTCGCAAGACGTCCAAGGCACTGGCACTGCAAACCGATGCCTCCTACCGCTTTGAGCGCGGCATCGATCCGAATATAACACTCGTTGCTGCTGAGCGTTGTGCGCAAATCATCGCCGACATTGCTGGTGGTTCGATTGTGATTGGTTACATCGACGAACACCCGGTTGTAACTTCGACAAAAGAACTCAGTCTGCGCATCTCCTATCTGAACAAAGTACTTGGTACCAGCTTTAACATTGATGAAGCGGTTGATATTCTGAACAGGTTGGAAATTGAGGCAACAAAAAAGGATGGCGATACCATAGGCTGTATCGTACCAACCTTCCGGCCCGATATCGAACGTGAGATAGATCTGGTCGAAGAAGTAGCTCGGATTTTCGATTACAACAAGATCCCGGCCCCTGAATTTGTACGTTACATCCGGCCGGCACCACTGCCTTTTTTAGAAACCTTCACGAACCAGGTAAAAACGGCAGCCCGATCGCTAGGTTTTCATGAGATCTTTTCAAACTCACTGCTTCCTGAAAAGGCTGCAAAGTTCTCTGAGAATGACAAAGATATCATCCCGACACTGAATCCAATATCCAAAGATCAGGCTTTGTTACGACCCGATCTGTTATATGGATTTCTCAGGTCGGTAGCATGGAATTTCAACCGGTCAACCGAATCGGTACGATTCTTCGAAGTAGGTAATATCTTTCAACACGGTGAGAAAGGCACGTACATAGAAAACGTTCTGGAGGAAACTCATATCCTGCTGGGACTATCCGGTCTCAAACATGTCGAGCATTGGCGTACCGAACCGGGGCAGTACACTTTTTTTGACCTTAAAGGATCCATAAAAAGCTTCATCGAACTGCTTGGACTTTCAAACTATCTCATTGAAAGACAGAAAGATAATACCTCTCTTTTATATTTTTTAGATGGACAACAAGTGGGTTTCCTGAGAAGGATATCCGACGATTACTGTAAGTATTTTGAAATCGACACCCCTGCTTTTGCCGCTGAATTTTCGCTGACACGTCTGGCAGAATTTCTCGATAAGAAATCTGATAATATTTATGAGGAGATTCCAAAGTTCCCACCCATCGACTATGATATTGCTTTTGTTCTGAACAAAGGTACTTCTGCCGGTGACCTTGAAAATACGATCAGGGAGGCCGCGGGTAGCCGCTTAATTGGCCTGCGAGTATTCGATGTCTATGAAGGGGAATCCATTGGGAAGGATAAAAAAAGCATTGCTTACCGACTTTTATTTTTAGATAAGAGCAAAACCTTGACTATCAGCGATGTGGAACCTATAATCCAGAAAATAACGAAACTTGCAGAACAGCGTTTCTCCGCCAAACTGCGTTCTTAATTTATCTACATGCAATAAGGGGTCATGGACGCTCTGGATGCCCGAAATCCCACGGAAGAATTTAATTCCCTGTTAGCACAGGTTAACAGGGAATTCAGAAAACTGCGCCAACGGTGTATGACGTTGGCGGAAGAGAACAGGCAACTACACCATCAGTTGGAAGAGATAAATCGATCTGAGGAAGATCCTTTCGGTCGTTTATCCGAAACCGAACGATATGTGCTGAGGCAGCAGATCAAAGGATTGATTGATAAGATCGATCAACATCTCACAAATCAGGCATGAAATCTATAAAAGTTACCATTCTGGGCAGACAGTATCCGTTGAAGGTTGATGACAGCGATGTCGAACCCATGTATGAAATTGCCCAGTATGTTGATCATCGTCTGAAAACCTTTAAAAACGAACTCATTAATCAACCTGAGACAACGGTTATGGTGCTTGCGTGCCTGAGCCTTGCCGAAGAACTCTTTCACGAACGCCAAAAACAATCGACAGACGATACGGCTGATGAGGCATATTTCGATGCCTCTGACAAACTCTCTGAATTATTAGCTGAAATTAAGCGGCAAAATTCCGATATTTAAGTAGTCGCTATTGAGGCAACAAAAGGTAATGTCAATAACGATACTTATACAATAGGGAGTTCGACTTTAGCCGGTAATAACAGGCCTCATGTTTTCCCCCGATTTATGGGGGGAGGAATAGTGGAAGTTAGACCCGGGTAAGAGGACACCCACCGTAGCTGCAAGGTTTATTGCACATCCTTTGCCTCTTTAGCGATTTTTTTATATTCGGGGCAATCAGTTCGGGCACAAAGGTGCCCTTTTGCTTTTTGACCTCCGAAACAATATATCCCATGAGCGATCTCATTAATATTTTATTTATTGCCGACGTCGTCGGCGAACCGGGCATTGCCCTGCTTGATGCCATCTTGCCGTCGTTAATATCGAAGCACAATGTGCATTTCACTATTGCCAATGGTGAAAATTCACACGAAGGCAAGGGACTGAATGAGGATATCATCAAGCATTTCTACGAGCTGGGTATCCATGTAATTACCGGTGGCAACCACAGTTTCGACAAGTGGAAGATTTACCCGTATATGAAGACAGATCCCCGTCTTCTGCGTCCCATGAATTACCCGAAAGGTGCCCACGGTTTCGGTTATGGAGTTTATGATATACCCGGTACTGACCAAAAAATCGGCGTTTTGAATATTCAGGGAAGAACCTTCATGCCTGCCCTTGATGATCCTTTTCGAACAGCTGATTTTTATATTGAGAAAATCAGTCAGGAGACAAAACTCATCTTTGTTGATTTTCATGCCGAAGCTACCGCCGAAAAATGGGCAATGGGCTGGTACCTCGACGGTCGTGTTTCGGCCTTGGTGGGAACGCATACACACGTGCCCACCAACGATGCAAGGATCTTTCCGCAGGGAATGGGTTACATAACGGATGCAGGCATGACCGGTGCCTTCAATTCGGTGCTTGGAATGGACAAAGATACCGCCATCAAACGTTTTTTACTGGCAACACCGCATCGATACAAAAATGCGAACGGTGAGAACCGGCTTTGTGCCGTCCTGATACGGATCAACCCGGAAACCGCTCATTGTGTGCATATCGAACCGGTAATATTCCCTGATTTCGAGAATGATAAAATGGAAGAGGTATGAGCGAGGAAACGTTGCTTCGCGGCGTTAATATCGTGAAAGACTATCCCGCAAAACGCGGTGATGAAGCCTTGCGCGTTTTGAATGGCATCGACATCGAAATTCAGCGACAGTCTGTTTTATGCATCGTCGGAGCCAGCGGAAGCGGCAAGAGCACCCTCCTCCATGTGCTTAGTGGTCTGGATCGACCGACTGTGGGTAATGTTTACTATGAAAACAAAGACCTTAACACTCTGAAGGAAGATGAGCTCGCATGGTTCCGCAACCACAGCCTCGGTTTTGTGTTTCAGTTCCATCATCTGTTGCCGGAATTTACGGCACTTGAAAACGTGTTCATTCCCGCCATACTGAATGGAGGTGACAAGGAAGAGCTGCAGGATCGTGCCCATGATTTACTGCGACGCTTCAATGTCGACCATCGTTTCGATCACAGGCCTGCGGAACTCTCCGGTGGCGAACAGCAGCGGGTCGCCTTAGCAAGGGCTTTGATGAATCACCCTAGGATCATCATGGCCGATGAACCGACAGGCAACCTGGACGAGGCAAACACGCGCGTTCTGCTCGATTTGCTCTTTGGGTTAAGGGACGATGAGCAGATTTCGATTGTCATGGCCACCCACGACCGTGACCTGATTCAGCATGCCGAGCATGTTTATCAGCTTTCAAAGGGAAAACTTACCCCATTATCATGATTTTTGTTGACCTGATATAAAAAGGATATTAAATTTGTTGGCTTTATACTAAACGTTAAACATTGATTCATGTCGAAGAAACACGCCTTAAAAGATGAGATCACGAAAGATGTTCTCGTAACGTATTACGCGCGGTTTGTTGATTTCCTGAACCGCAACACAAAAGTGGCCATCATTATCGGTGTTGCCATTGTGCTGGTACTGGGTTTGGGGATCGGTTATTACTACCACGAACAACATCAGAACGCCAAGGCCGAAAATTTGATGACCAACGCAGAGAAATATCTGCGTGAATCTGATTATCAGAAAGCGTTGAATGGTGATCCTCAGAATTACACCGTTGGTTTTTCTCAGATCGTAAATAAGTACGGAAACACTACAGCCGGCAATCTGGCTCTATATTATGCTGCTGTCTGTGAATTTAACCTGAATCATTATCAGAAAGCACTCGATTACATTCAGAAGTATGAAGTGCCTAAAGGGATTCTCGGCGTGGGCCCTATATCACTACACGCGGTAATTTCGAGTAACCTGGGCAAGTATAAGGAGGCTGGTGACTTGTATTTCAAAGCGGCCCATTGGGAACAGAATGACAATACCACCCCGTATAATCTCATTGCCGCCGCCAATGCCTATTTAAAGGCGAAGGATTTAAGTAACGCCCAGAAGGCCGTCACGGAAGTGCTCAATGATTATGGTAACACCCCGTTCCAGACGGAAGCAGAAAAACTGGACGGATATATCCAAACTCAGTCTAAATCATAAATTCCCTTTTGTGTGTTGTGCGTGCTAAAAGCCTGTCCCGGGAAATCGCGGCGGGCTTTTTTTGTTTGTAATTGACAACTTCAACTGTCTACTGGATAAAAAGGCTAGTTCCAACCACCTGCTTTTACCCGGTGCCGATTAAAAAAACAGAACAAACTGGACGTAGCAAAACAGGGATAAATAATATTTTTCAGAGTGATCATCATTGCTTAATCACTCTCATGTTCCTATCATTGCAGGATTAAGTATTGATAACAGGGGTATGTTTACTCACGAATTTTTGACTCATGCGAACTGATCATAAGTCACTCAACCGGATATTCGCTTTTTTCGTTTTTCTGGCTTCACTCATCCTTTATGTACTGACACTGGCTCCCACTGCAAGTTTCTGGGATCCACCCGAATTCATCGCCGTCGGACACTGGCTCGAAGTGACTCATCCCCCCGGAGCACCATTCTTTGCTCTTCTGGGGCGCCTCTTCTCCATGTTTATGCCTTCCACCATGGTGGCATTCAGTATTAATTTTCTGAGTGGTCTGGCCTCGGCTCTGACCATTATGTTTCTCTATCTGATCATCGTTCGTCTTGTCAAAGAGTGGAAAGGGAATCCGGATCAGTACAAATTATCGGATAAAATTGGCTTGTACGGTGGTGCTATTATTGGTGCACTGACCTTTGCCGTTTCCGATTCGTTCTGGTTCAATGCCGTTGAAGCCGAAGTATACGCCACTTCTATGTTCTTTACCGCCATCGCGGTATGGCTGATACTTGTCTGGTCCGAACACTCAGATGAACCCGGCAATGAACGGTGGCTGGTACTGCTATCCTATATGATCGGCCTGGCTATCGGTGTCCACCTGTTGAACCTGCTTACCATCTTCTTCGTTGTCTTGATAATCTATTTCCGTAAGTACGAATTCAAGATTCAGACGTTCTTACTGGCCAGCGCTATTGCCTGCGGTATCTTTTTGCTGATTTATCCGATCACGATCTCTAAAATCCCCTCTTTTGCCGGAGATATTGATGATAATACCTACGGACTGATTCAACCTTGGATGGTATTGCTTGGCCTCGTTCTCGTCATGATTTATGGGGTTTATTACACCCAAAAGAAGAACTTGCGGCTGCTGAATATCGCATTTCTCATGTATTCCATGATCCTGATCGGCTATTCGAGCTATTCACTGGTATTTATCCGTGCAAAGGCACATCCCCCGGTCAATGAAAATCAGCCGGAGACGGTCGATTCATTCGTGAGTTATATCAACCGTGATCAATACGGTCAGACTCCTCTTTTGCGTGGATATGATTTTAACAACCAGACCGGCACTATCGATCACAGTAAAAAAGTCTGGTTCCCCCGGCGTTACGACGGGCAGTCCGATCACATCCAGAAATATGCTCAATACAACAGCGACTGGGATTACTTCTGGAATTACCAGGTCGGGCACATGTATGTGAGATACTTTAACTGGAACTTCATCGGTAAGGACAGCGACCTGCAGGATGCCCCCTGGACGGCCGGTTTTTCAACGTCGGATCACGCGAATAACCCCGGACATAATGTCTACTATATGTTGCCTTTTCTATTAGGCATCATTGGATTAGTTTTTCACTTTCAAAAAGACTGGAAGCGGGCACTTTGTGTGTCGGTCCTCTTCATAATGACAGGCTTCGCGATAATTGTATTCCTGAATCAGTACCCATTCCAGCCCAGGGAGAGGGATTATTCGTATGTAGGGTCCTTTTTTGCCTACTCCATATGGGTCGGTCTGGGGGCCACTGGCCTTGTTTCATTGGCCGCAGACTATCTGAAAAATAACAAAGTTGTCTCATACGCAGTGGTGGGACTCTGCTTCATTGCTGTGCCGTTTAATATGCTGCGGGAGAATTATCACGATCACGACCGCCATCTCCGGTATGTGGCTCCCGATTATGCTTACAACCTGCTGAATTCCTGTGCCCCGAATGCAATTGTATTCACCAATGGAGATAACGACACCTTCCCGCTCTGGTATTTGCAGGAAGTGGAACACGACCGTACCGATGTCCGGGTGGTCTGTCTGAGCCTGTTAAATACGGATTGGTACATCAAGCAGCTCAAGAACCAGTGGTCTCACAACTCACCGCCGATTAATATTTCTTACACCAACAATCAAATAGATCACCTTGATGAAAAGTTCAACTTCGATAAACCTTCCGACTTCTGGACTCCAAAAACGGTTACTATTCCAGTTGATAAGCAAGCTTTAAAGGAACACTTCAGCCCGCCACCTCAACCGGGATCTGAAATGGGTGGACAAAATGCCGGTTATGTCTTGCATGATCCGGGTATGGCCTTTGACGTACCGGTGGATTCCCTTGATAATCAGCTAAACTGGTACTACCAGGGACGGTATATGGGACAGGATCAATCGGGCCAGAAACGGTATTATACCATGATCCAGGACGATTTGGTGATGGATATCATCAAAAACAACATTAACAAGAGGCCAATCTATTTTGCCATCACAGTATCCTATGATGCTCAGTTGAACATGCAGAAATACTTCCGTCTTGAAGGTCAGGCATACCGGGTTGTCCCCAAAGCAAATCCAGGGGGATCACCATATGTGGATACCGCTGTTCACGGAGCGCGTTTAAGAGGATTCCGGATGCGTAATTTTAATAATCCTCATGCCTATTTCGATGAGAATATCCGCCGTATGATTGATAATTATCGTGAACTGATCGGTAACGAGGCGACGGCATTTATAGCCAAAAATGAGCCTGACAGTGCGATAAGCTGGCTCAAGTGGGGTGAACGCAAGATTCCTTTTAATGTGATAAACAGCCAGTACGGTTCACAGATCCGGTATGCCTACAAATATGCACAAGCCGGAGATTATAAAGATGCCAGGCGTGTAGGACAGGATTATTACGACACGATGATTAAGGACCTAAAAGAGTCTATGAGTGATCTAAACAGCCTTGAATCGCAAATACAGGATTTGCAGCAGAAAGCTCAGATGGCAAATGCTGACGCTAATCTGTCAGAATCCCGGGCTCTTCAGGATCGTGCCAGAACCCTCATGAGTACCAGGCAAACCTATACCCGTAACGTCTATATCAACTCAGGCCAGCTTTTCGTGCTGCAGCGAATCTACTACCTGAGTGGCGATACTACCAAAGCTAAGGCGATAGCCGAAGAAGGTGACAATATCACCGATAACCGCGTTGGCTTCCCAAAAACGGAAGAGCAAAACAAGATGATGGTCGAACAAATGTTCGGACCGTAAATTCTAAAACTTTCCTGCAGCCGTTCATATATATTTCCATTACGGATAAGTGTAGTATTATGAGTGGCTGAAACTTAGCCCGGTCAAGAATTCTGTGACGAATACAACTTTTTGAAGTGTATCTTCGTTGCTAAATCACTTTGTTCCTGAAATTGCGGGAGTAAGTAAATAAACAAGGGCACCTTTACCTATGAATTCTTGACACATGCGAACTGATCACAAGTCACTAAACCGGATATTCGCGTTTTTCGTTTTCCTGGCATCCTTCATTCTTTATGTGTTAACATTGGCTCCCACCGCAAGTTTCTGGGATCCACCTGAGTACATCGCTGCAGGACACTGGCTCGAAGTGGTTCACCCGCCCGGCGCCCCCCTTTCTGCTTTGCTCGACCGCCTCTTTTCCATGTTTATGCCCGCCAAGATGGTGGCCTTCAGTTGCAATTTGTTGAGCGGTCTGGTTTCGGCATTGACCATTATGCTGCTCTATCTCATCATCGTCCGCCTGGTAAAAGAATGGAAAGGAGACCCCGATAAGTATAAACTGTCGGATAAGATCGCTTTGTATGGCGGTGCGTTTATCGGTGCATTTGCTTTTGCCGTATCTGATTCGTTCTGGTTCAACGCTGTTGAGGCCGAAGTATACGCCACTTCCATGTTTTTCTCTGCTATTGCCGTGTGGCTGGTTCTGGTCTGGTCAGAGCATGCCGATGAGCGCGGCAGTGAACGATGGCTGGTCCTGCTATCCTATATGATCGGTCTGGCTATCGGGGTCCACCTACTCAATATGCTGACTATCTTTTTTGTTGTACTCATCATTTACTTCCGCAAGTACGAGTTCAAATTCTCTTCATTCATGCTGGCCTGTGCTGCTGCATGTGGTGTATTCCTATTTATATATCCCATTACGATCTCGAAGATCCCGACGTTTGCCGGCAATATCGATGACAATACCTATGGAGTTATTCAACCCTGGATGGTGTTGATGGCTATCATTCTTATCATGATCTACGGGGTCTATTACACGCAGAAGAAAAAAATGCGTACGCTCAACATCGCACTTCTGATGTATTCCATGATTCTGATTGGTTACTCAAGCTATTCGCTGGTGCTTATCCGTGCGAAGACCCACCCGCCTATTGATGAGAATAATCCGGAAACAGTTGACTCTTTTGTAAGTTATATCAACCGAGATCAATACGGATCTACCCCGCTTTTCCGTGGATACGACTATAATAATGAGACAGGCACCATAGATCACAACCATAAAGTCTGGTTTCCGCGCCGGTATGACGGACAAGCTGATCATATCCGAAAATATGCGCAGTATCCCAATGACTGGGATTTCTTCTGGCATTACCAGGTCGGACACATGTATGTGAGATACTTCAACTGGAATTTCATCGGCAGAGACAGTGACCTGCAGGATGCTCCGTGGACGGCGGGTTTTTCAAAGTCGAATCATGCCAATAATCCGGGTCACAACGTCTATTATGCCCTGCCCTTTTTGTTGGGCATCATAGGCATGGTATATCACTTCAATAAAGACTGGAAACGGGCCCTCGGGGTGCTGGCATTGTTCATCATGACCGGTTTTGCAATCGTGGTCTTTCTCAACCAGTACCCCTTCCAGCCCAGGGAGAGGGATTACTCGTATGTGGGATCGTTCTTTGCCTATTCCATATGGGTTGGGATAGGTGCCACCGGGTTGGTCTCTTTGGCAGCCGATTATTTTAAAAACAACAAATTTATCTCCTATGCCGTGGTGGGACTTTGCTTTATCGCAGTGCCCTTTAACATGATACGGGAGAATTATCATGATCATGACCGGCATCTCCGGTATGTGGCTCCCGATTATGCCTATAACCTGCTGAATTCCTGTGCCCCCTACGCGGTTGTCTTCACCAATGGTGATAACGACACCTTCCCGCTCTGGTATCTGCAGGAAGTAGAGCATGTACGTACCGATGTCCGTGTGGTCTGTCTGAGTCTGCTCAATACAGATTGGTATATCAAACAACTTAAGAACCAGTGGATCCACAATTCTCCACCTCTCAAGATTTCCTATACTAACAATCAAATTGATCATTTACAGGATAAATTTAACTTCGACAAGCCTTCCGACTTTTGGACACCAAAGACGGTGAAAATTCCGATTAATAAGAAGGAACTGGAGGAACACTTCAGTAAAGCTCCTGCCGGTTATCCCAAAACCGGCTCGGAGGCGGCGCGCCAGGATTCTAACTATGTGCTACACGACCCGGGCATGGCCTTTGATGTTCCCGTTGATTCCCTTAATAATCAGCTAAACTGGTACTACCAGGGACGGTATATGGGCAAGGATCAATCGGGTCATAAGAGATATTACACCATGATCCAGGATGATATGGTGATGGATATTATCCGGAACAACATCAATACGCGTCCGATTTACTTCGCCATCACGGTCTCTTATGATGCCCAACTGAATCTGCAGAAATATTTCCGGCTTGAGGGACAAGCCTATCGGATCGTACCTAAAGAAAATCCCTCCGATTCTCCTTATGTGGATACTGCCGTTCATGGTGAACGCATGAGAGGGTTTAGGATGCGTAATTTCAATAACCCGCATGCCTACTTCGATCAGAACATCCGCCGGATGATTGACAACTACCGTGAACTGATCGACAATGAAGCATCTGCATTCATTGCCAAGAATGAACCCGACAGCGCGATAAGCTGGCTCAAATGGGGCGAACGCAAGATCCCATTTGATGTTATCAACAGTCAGTATGGATCTGAAATTCGTTATGCGTACAAATATGCCCAGGCCGGAGATTATAAAGATGCCCGACGACTTGGAGAAGATTACTACAGCACGATGGTCAAGAATCTTAAAGAGTCAATGAATACACTCACAAATCTGGAGTCGAAGATCGAAAATCTGCAACAGAAAGCCCAGATGGCTAATGCAGATGCCAATCTGTCTGCGGAACGGGGGTACCAGGATCGCGCGCATACCCTCATGAGTACCCATCAGAGCGACATGAGGCAGGTCTATTTCGATTCCGGCCAGCTCTTTATGCTACAGCGTATCTACTACCTGAGCGGAGATACAACCAAAGCAAAAGCTGTGGCTGAGGAGGGTAATGATATAACTGATAACCGTGTCGGTTTCCCAAAAACGAAAAAACAAAATGAGATGATGGTAAAACAAATATTTGGCGACTAAATTCGGAATCTTCTTTGCAGGCATTGCGTATAAATTTACTGTTAGAACCAAGTATTGTATATTCGAGAGGTATACGCTATGGATGCTTATATTTATCAACCGGAACAAGTAATCTACATGATCAGCGAATTTAGTAAAGAACAACTCGAACTTATTGGAAAAACACTTGGCGCTTCCTTTAAGAAGGTGGGAAATTTATATCGTATCGAGTTGCATGACGAACCGTCATCCCGGAAACTGGCTATCGAGCTACATCTGGATCTTGATATCAATGGTCGTAAGATGAACATGGTCTCCGCCTACGCTCATGAAACATTCCTGCAACTACATAATTGCATAGGGTTTGTAGCTAGTCAGTTGCTAAATCAGGTTACTTTTTTCGGCAAACAAAACGGATATGTATCCGGATTGATTGTAGAAAAAGAAGCCGGATGCAGTCTTTATGCAAATATGGATGAGGCATTAATAACCGGTGACTTCACAAATCTGCCACCGGAATTGATGATGGGTAGCGTGGCTTTGTCTTTGACGGAGTCCGTTGATTTCGAGGGATTTTCATTCGATGATGAATAAAATCTGTACTTTACACATATAGATATATGAATCTGCCTTAGTATTCGTTATTGTACATGTTTTATTTGTAAGAGATTCTTATTTGTTCTGCTCAGATATAGTAAATTTAGGTGAGTCAAGATTACCAAATCACTAATAATCACACACTCTTTACGATTCATAATGAATCCGGTTTTGATGTACCGATGTCTCAACCGAACGTTGAAGAATTAGGTGAATTGGTCAGCAGCAATGAATCGTGTTCATTTGGTCTGATCGAGGTCATTTACGTAAATGAGAGCGCTATACTTGAAACCAATCGCAACTATCTGAATCACGACTATGTAACAGATATCATTACTTTTCCTTACCAGGACTCTCCCACTGAGCCGGGTCATTCTGATGCCCGGTTTCTGGACGGTACCTTATTTTGTTGTGCACAAAGAATTGCCGAACAGGCTGCGGAACTAGGGGAAAAGATCGAAAACGAGTTCAGACGTGTTTTTATACATGGACTGTTGCACTTAGTCGGTTACAACGATAAGACAGATGAAGAACGAATGATTATGCGTGAACGTGAGAATTTTTATCTTAAAGCATACGAGGAACGTCATGCAAAATAATGTTATTGATATCATCATTCATTTGATTCGCAATATCGAGGTGGGGAAACGCCTGAATGAAGTCAGTGCCGACCAACTAAAGGGATATGATCGTTCCGAAATAAGTGCCGCTTATTCATGGATCATTCAAAAAAAGGAAAGCGGCGAACTCGACTCGATCCTGAATCGACACAAGGCAGGGGAAAAGAAGGGAGCACCTCACCGTGTTCTGCATATTGCCGAACGAATGATGATAACCCCTGAGGCTTACGGTTATCTTCTGGAACTTATGAGTTATGGTTTACTCGATTATCTGGCTATGGAACGTATCATCGAATCCGTCATGCTGCAATCGACCGAACGGATATCACTTGAAAAGATGAAGACTGTTGTTGCCGGTATCTTCTTTGAGAAGGAAAACAATATTCTCAATCCATCCTTCCTGCTTAAAGGCAACGAATCCATCAATTAAGTTTGGAGTACTTAAAGTGCCTAAAGTACTTAGAGTTGCTTGTGTTAATGGTAAATGATCGTAGCAGTTGGTCTAGAGTCATTCAATGGTCATACATTGGTCATTCGGTAGTTATATTCAGTGTAACTTGTATTATTCCCAAAAAATTTAGTTATGCCAACCGAATGACAGCGAAGCTAAATGGCCACTGAATGACTTTTAAATGATTGCTTATACCCTTTTAATTGTTGAATCGCCTACCCTTGCGCGGATCATCAATCGATTTGAGCTTCCCGGGGTCGAGGCGTTGGCAACGGGGGGATTTTCGTGGCAACCACTTTGGGATACGAAAAGTCAGCAATTGAAACCCAAAGCTGATCCTGCATGGGTCTCATTTCGCAATCAATTGAAAAAGAAAGCCCCGTGGGCCTCCAGAGTTGTGATTGCCACTGATGCCGATCCGGCCGGATCGTTTATCTCATATTCCATCTCACGTTTCCTGAAATCTGTTCCAACATTAAGGACGTACATTCAAACTCTTACGCGTGATGGCATTCAGCAGGCTATAGACCTCGCATCGGAAGAGTTCTTTCCGGATGAGTTTGGAATCCTAAGGAATCGTTACCTGATTCAGCAGTCACTCAACAGATCCCTCAGGGGCAAACTGGGATCAAATCCATGGTCCGGACTTGTTTTAATGTATCTGTTCGGAGGAAAATTTCATTATACAACACTTGCCGGATCTTCATCAATACTAACCCTCTTCAAACCTGTTGAGCTCAGCTATAATACTACGCTGGAAGTCAGATCCGTAACGGATGAAGCACAAAACATTCTGCGCAAAACGACCAGACCGTTCAATACATCTGTTTTGCTAGAGAAGTTGTTTCTCAACGGAGGCTCCATGAAACAGCATCAGGAACATCTTAACAGGTTATTTACAACTATTCCTGATGAACCTGGCACCGGCCTGATCAGTTATCCGAGAACCTCAGCACAAGGATACTACGCTGAAACCTGGGATCTTTCCTATCGGTACTGGATCAAAAATAATGAGACAGAGACATTTCTCCCGCGAACACTTTGGGACACGCTTCCCGTACAAATACCACATGAGAGTCTGCGTCCTATCAACCCCGCGATCGATCCGGGCGTGGTTCGTCCCCTCGTACGAAAAAATCTGTACGACATCTATACCATCATTTATAATCATTATATCAAAAGTATCTCCGCAGCCAGTATTGAATCTGCTCGCAAGGTTATTCTTATTCAGGATGGAGCCAGCAGGTATCAAAACGAAATTGTCGGCGACCTGAAAAGGGACTCGGTTTTCAGGACAATGATTACGATTTCCGATTTGTTAAATACTATGAATGCCTATGGAGCTGCCCGACCGTCTGGTTTCGGGAAATTGTTCGACACATTAATAGATGAGAAATGGATTACCTGTTCCGGAATCATCATCAAACCCGGAAGGACATACAGCGACACAAGGGATTCGGGGTCATTTCCATGGCAATCATGGCTGGAAGATCTTGTAAAATTAATGAATAACCAGTCCATTGAAGTCTCAAAACTTAAGAGTACTTTAGATCGTATGATACAGGAGTTACCCCTGTAATTACACAGACAATTATGTCATCAGACACCGAAAATAATACAGGACACCAGGAAAACGAACAGATCACGGAACTTCCCGTTAACGGAAATTCTAATGATACCAATGGATTGCGTCCTTTATGGGATTTAATCGTTAAGTACGGTCCTGCATCCGATTCGGATAAGCGGGCTGCATCGAAAAAACGAAATGATCCGGATCAACAAAAGATCAATCATCCCTACCTAATGGGCTCCCTGCTCGGATTCCCCTATTTCCTGCTCATCGTCTTTATCTTTTCTTTTTTCTGGGATTTTGCCGGTTATTCGTTCACCATAGCTGGCATGACCTTCCGGCTCGATGGAATCCTCCGAATCATAACGGTGAGCGGACTCATCGGATTCGGCACCAATTGGCTGGCAATAACGATGCTTTTTCGCCCACTTAAGAAGCGCCCACTATTGGGCCAGGGTTTGATACCGGCACAGAAAGAACGTATCGCTTATCGGCTTGCCCAGGCTGTATCCCGCGATCTTATAAATCCCGAACTCATTAAAGCCAAGATTGACGATTTTGACATGATCAGTAAGTATCGCCAGCAGTGGCTTGGGTACATCCGTCATGTGACAGGAAGTGCCGATTTTCGGGAAGAACTGAAGGACATGATCCTTTGGTATGTCGGGGAACAGCTCAATAATGATGAGCTCAGGGAAAAAATAGCAAAAAACCTGATCGATCAGCTGGAACGTGGAGTCGAACACTCGCAATTCGAACGGTTTGCCCTCAAAACATACCGGCTGATTCGGGGACGTGAGATGGTGAATATCGTCGAACACTCCCTGCTGAGCATCCCTGAAGCCCTAAAGGATGAAATGCAGCGCCTGGACGAGCTTCTGGATACATTGCCCGAGCATCTTGAGACTCACAGTGAATCCATTGAATCGGTAGTCACACACCTGATATTCACGTTAATCAGCGAGATTGACGTGCACGACATGATTGAAGAAAATATTCTCGGAATGGATGAAAGCCAGTTGGAAGGCCTCATAAAAGGTACCACGAATGAACAGCTGCGCTACATCCAATATCTTGGTGCAGTGCTTGGAACCATCGGCGGACTTGTTATCTGGGAACCCGTACTCTCCATCATTTTTCTCGTCGCAGCAAGCTCTATACTCGTGATTGCAGATTCACTGCTGCATCGCTGGCACAAGAATCATCAATAGTCTCAATACTCCTATCTCACTACTCAATACTATCTTACTCCTTCAGCAGTTCGGCCCGAAAGTTGTCACGGGTATCAAAGAGCTTTCGGTTAGCCAAATGAATGGACAGATAGACAGAGAGCACGGTGCCGGTAATTATAGCCAGCATGATCATGATCTGATAACGAATAGCAGTAAGCGGAGAGCTGCCGCTCAGAATCTGCCCTGTCATCATTCCGGGCAGGGAAACCAGACCCATCGTAGCCATCGTAGCCAGAGTCGGATTGGTCACCTGTTTTAACGCATCCTGAAAAAAAGGAAAGAGTGCTTCATCCCTGGTTGCACCAGAGAGCAGGTAGAACTCATAACGCTCCCGTTGCTGTCTCACCCCATAATAAAAAGCATGTATTCCGATCACATTGCTCCTCAGACAGTTGCCAAGCACCATCCCTGTTAGTGGTATGAGATACTGTGCCTCGAATGTATCCGGTGGATGTACTACGACACCAATAACAAAGAAAACTACACCTCCCATGGCCACTGCCGTTGAAATAAAAATCGGCCACAACATCGGCATCATCCTGAGTTCACTTCGATCAATCGTTGAATAATCCGCCACAATGATCATCACGACCATCCATCCCACATTCAGGTATGGATTGTTTAGTTTGAAAAGGTATTCCAGGTAATAGCCAACAAACAAAAGCTGAACTGTCATTCGAACGACAGATATTGCGAACTTGCTGATAAGCCCCGTTCTATATCGCCATAAGATCCAAAGCGGTATTATCAACATGATGAACCCGATGAGTAGTCGTATCCAGGAAATATCAATTACTTTCATAATGCTACAGTCCTATGATCCTGTTCATAAAATCAATCCAAACCGAATCATGGGATGCACTAAGTAGCGTTATATCTTGCATACCTGCATATTGTTCGGCCACCTTCTCTTTTGCCTTGTCGTCCAGTTGTGAAGTAGGTTCATCAAGCAGCACGAGAGGGCGTCGGATCATTAGACCAATCCCGAGTCCGAGCCGCTGCAATTGTCCGCCCGAAAGTTCTTCCATTTTCCGATCCAGGATATCGTCCGGTAAAAGCAGTTGGGTTAGCACTTCGATCATCCGGTCCGCAGATGGTTTCATTCCTTTATTCTGTCGAAATGAAAATATTGCATCCAGGAATGGTCTCACTTTCCCGTTTCCCGGATTAAAATGCTGTGGCAACCAAAATATCTTCTCCCTGATATCCCTGACCGAATCCTGGTTAAGCGTTCTTTTAAAAATAGAAACATTTCCCTGATCCTGTATCTCGAATCCTGTTATGATACGAATGACCGTCGTTTTTCCAACCCCTGAGGGACCCGTGAGAACAGCCCTTTCCCTTTCATTAATGATAAAAGACAAATCATTCAAGACCTGTTCTTTCCGGAATCCTAAAGAAACATGCTGAAATTCGATGATTGGGGGCATTTAGTTGTCTAATGTTTTTTTTGAAATCGAAACATCAAGGTAGGATATCCTGAATATCCTCTCAAAAAATAATCTCATTACTCAAGACTCACTACTCAATACTACCATTATCCACTTTATGATTCCGGTTGCAGTGCGTATTTTCTTACAATTTATTGAACGTTAGATGATTAACCCAAGGAACATGGTAACAGCCATCATTATAATCAACACGGAACGCACAAAAGTTAACCAGGTAGCCGAAAAACTGGCTGACATGCCTCAAATTTCCGAGGTCTACTCAGTCGGTGGGCGTTATGATCTTGTTGCCATCGTGCGTGTTAAGACCAATGAAGAACTTGCTGAAACGGTTACAAAACATATGGCCACGGTAGAAGGAATCGTTGATACGGAAACCCACATTGCCTTCAGGGCATTTTCCCGCTATGACCTTGAACATATGTTTTCTCTGGGGATGGAAGAATGACTGGAAGAGAAAGGGTTTGGGTACTCAGTCATTTAAAGTACTCAAAATCCGCCTCCCGGGACCGGTATAAACTTCAAGTACTCTAAAATCTTCCATGTCCATTGAACATATCCTGCTGTTAATTGGCGTTGGCTTTATAGCCGGCATTATAAATATAATGGCAGGTGGAGGTTCACTACTAACTCTGCCCTCTCTTGTCTTTCTGGGGCTTCCTGGTCCTGTTGCCAACGGTTCCAACCGTTTGGCTATTCTGCTGCAAAACGCTGTCGCTACCTACCAGTTTTTTCGGGATGGTTATTCCGACTTCAAACTAAGCCTCACGCTAACCCTTTGTGCCTTACCGGGCACCATACTGGGCGCATGGGCCGGCACACATCTCGGAGGAATCTGGTTCAACCGGGTTCTGGCAGGTGTCATGGTTCTGGTAATGATACTAATGGCACAACGAAGGAAGAAAAATCATAGCCAGTCAGTACCCAATAACAACCAGCAGATATCAAAGAAGCGTTATTATTCGGCACATGCGCTAATGCTTTTGGTTGGTCTTTATGGTGGGTTTATACAGGCTGGAGTAGGTTTTATCATCATGGCAGTGCTTCATCGAGTGCTCAAACTCGATCTGATCAGGGTGAACATGCATAAGGTGTTCATTGTTGGCTCGTACACGGTAGTTGCCCTTGCTGTCTTTGCTTTAAGTGGGGAAGTCAACTGGGTAGCCGGCTTAACCCTGGCAGCAGGGAATGCTACAGGCGGAATACTCGGAACGAAGCTTGCCATAAAAAAAGGTGAAAAACTCATCAGGATTTTTTTGTATGTGGTTCTTATTGTTATGGTTATAAAACTACTACTCTCTCACTAATAAGAATTGCGTACAATTCAGATAAATATGGATTTATTTAAGATTAAAATATGTTTTAAATAATAGGTCGACGCATTAGTAGACCCAAACCTACTCGCCTTTTGGAAAGGAGGTTCTTATGACCACTTCCGATGTTCGTAATAACGACAAGATTCGCCATGAACGTGATCAGGTAGCTGCGATGCAAAGCATCATTCCCGGCCTTGGTCATATTTATAAGGGATATATGTGGAAAGGCATAGGACTCTTCCTGATCGCACCTGCTACTATTTGGGCCGGCTTGATTGCAGCCTGGGCAACCCTGGGTTTTAGTATTCTCTTTCCTATCGTTTATTGGGTGTTTGTCGTCTATGATGCCTATACAACCGAAGACCGAAGGAAAAGTCACATCGGAATCCTATAATTCTAATCCTTGCCGAGTTAGCGGCTCTTATCATTTGCTTTTTTTGACGAGTGTCAGATAAGCATGAATACGCTTTGCATTTATTCCAAAATCGTCAGACGCGGTTCGTGATTCAGAACGGACATCGATTCGGGTGCACCCTGCATCAACGGAACTGACACGAACAACCACATCATCCTTAAAACCAAACCAGGGAACGGTAACCGTTGCCTCAATTCTTCCAGCTGCCGCATTTGAATTCACGATTTTCCAATCTTTCATTTCCCTGGCAACAGCAAGAGCCTTATCAAAGGCATTTTCGAATGAGACTTCCAGGATCAACGGCTTTATATAGGGATATGCCTTCTTTTGTTCAACGGCTACCGTTTTTCCGCCATATGTACGTGAATTAATGGATCTTTTTCGAAGTGTAAGTACAGTCGAAAATTTCGGCGGATTCAGAGTGTCGGTCGTAATATCATGAATGGGAGGTGCTTTTCTTGCGGAAAGGAAAAAATGTAAGAAGACACCGATGACGATAACCCCAAGGATAATGCCGCTGACAGAGAAAAGGTAGTCCCGGTTTCTTCTTTTAATGAAAGCAATCAGACTTATCAGCACACCAACACCACTAATGACAGAGCCGGTCAATAACAGATGTAAAGCAACAGACAAACTCCACAGATGGTCTTTATAGCCAAACCCCGATGAGACAAACAGGATACCGCCTGCAATTACAATGCACAGGCCAATAATCGCCCACATTATGACTGGCTGGCGACTTTTGTTCAGACCATCCATTCCTGTTTGCTATTTTGAGGTTAAACGATAAGCTATGACTCAAAATCAGCAGAAACAGTATTATGTTCAGTAAATAACGGTAAATGTTTGTTAAGACCCTTTAAATGGCTCTCTCAAGTGGGTCCTTAATTTTCAAGCTTAAACTTTACTGTACAGGATGTCCCCTCTTCGGTGTCGAAGTCAACATTTCCCTGCAGCTGTTCTGTTAGCATGTTGATGAGTTTGATCCCTAATTTTTCATTGCAGGAGGTCTTTGGAGAATAAACAAAACCCGAACCGTTATCCCGGATGCACAGGGTTATCCAGTTCTTTATCTGACTCATGTATATTCTGAGGACTCCCTTATTCCGCCCTTTAAAAGCGTGTTTGTAAACGTTTGTGACTAATTCATTTACAATTAAAGCAGCGGGAATCCCCTGGTTGATATTCAGATCAACAGCATCAAGCTCGTAGAATACACGTATCTTTGGTGCTTCAGAACCCATTTTTTTTGAGATACCCGATATCAGCTCTCGTATGTAATGATCAAAACTTATGTTCGATAAATTCTCCGAATGATACAGCTTCTCGTGGATCAGGGCGATTGTCTTCAGCCTTAATTCACTATCCAGAAGTTTCTTTTTAATTCCTTCATCTTCCTCATTCTGTACAGTCAGCTCTAACAAGCTTGAGATGACAGCCAAATTATTCTTGACCCGGTGATGAATTTCAGCCATCAACACATCTTTTTCCTCAAGGGATTTACGAAGCTTATTTTCCGCATTTTTACGATCTGATATATCAACGTATAATCCGAATATCGAGATCGGTTCACCATTTATGTTGACGGGAAAGCCATAAATAATAACAGGAATCTTTTGTCCATTCTTGTGTAGTCGAACGGACTCTTTTTGTATGGTTGCGCCTGAATATGACCCACTTGAAATTCGTTTTGCCTCCTTTTTCAGATAATCACTTACAATAAGCTCATCCAGGTTCTTTCCAAGGATATCCGATTCGGTATATCCAAAAATATCCTGAAATGCCGGATTGACCATCTGAACATGATGCTCTTTATCAAGCATGACGATTCCAACCGGAGAACGTTCCACTAACTGTTCAAACATCTGCTGGTGATGCTCAAGTTGCTCCTTCGTTTGATGCCACTCCGTGACATTCATTCCAACAACTATTGTTCCCCGGAATATACCTTTATGATCGACGTTCGGCAGCAGACGAGTATCAAAATAATGATCATTTATTTTTACCAGCCCGCTAAATGTGTTGCCATTACGCACTTCCGGTATAATTTGCGTGAAAGGAACCTTAGCATTGGATTCCAGTTTAATGGTTAACTCTCCAAATAATTCCTCTGCTTGTTTACCAAGAACATCCTCCGTAGGGATATCAAAAATCTCAAATCCTTTTCCCTCGACGAAACTGACTTTGTTATGTTCATCGAGAGTAACCATGGTCATTGGAACATTACCCAGTATCGAACGGTATCGTTGTTCGAGTTCCAGCAAATACCTCTGGCTCTCATCGTAACGCTCAATGTCCCTCATCACCACGAGTTGGAGGTCATCGTTGTTCTTCGAACGTTTATCCGGGCGCGTAATAGCGATAGTCGTGCTTTCCCCATTCTTGCTCTGCAACAGACGAACTTCAAACTGGTCGGAAACATCTTGCCTGTCCCGGAGTGTGCTGATTTGATTCAGCAATTTTTCCCATTTCCTTCCGATGATTTCATCAGATGAATATCCCATCATCCGGGCCGCTACCAGGTTTACTTTAAGAATCTCCCCTGAATGGCCTACTAATACGAGACCATCATGGCTTCCTTCAAAAGCCGGCTTCCATATATCGTCCACATCAGAGTCGACGCGCTGAAATCCCGGCTGCTCTTTCAAATCACGCATTGTGATTTTAATAAACGTCTCGCCATTTACAGCAACCGGTTGCAGATTGATATCAGCATTAAAATGTTCCCCATCTTTGCGAATCAGGACCCAATTAAAAATGAGTGCGTGGCCGTTTAAGACTTGCCCAAGCAATTGATCCGCCCTGCCCGTTGATGGAAGACCATCGGGTTGCAATTCAGGTGAATAATCAATTGTGTTGTGACCAATAATGTCTTCTCTTTGGGCTCTTAGTATCTCGGTAGCACGCCTGTTACAGTCGATGCACGTTCTGTTTTTAAATATAAAAATGGCATCGTGTGTCGATTCAAATAGCGTTTTGTACCACGCCTTGCGCATATTCAATTCACTCTGGGAACGCTGACGTTCAATAGCGATACCCGAAAGATGCACCGCAACATCGAGAGGCTTTCGTAATTGAGTTGTGTACTTCTCTGGATCAAAATTAAACACAGACAGCACTCCGACCAGGTCCCCATTGCTTAAGATGATGGGGCTCGACACACTGCTATACAAACCAAGCTCTTTTACCTCATTCCTGAAATTCTGCCATATAGGATCATTCCGGAGGTTGTGTGAAAAAACCGTCTCACGCTTCAGTACTGCCAACCCCATAGATCCATTCCTGTGTCCCGGCGTTATTTTTCCAAAATGTTTGAAATTTGCCGGCATTCTGACAAACCGTACGTCGCCCAGTTCTTTGGATACAGGATTATAGGAGTGAATTACACACATCGATTTATCTACCGATGCCTCAACCATAACTACGATGGCATCAAGGATCTGATCTACCGGCTGGCCACGGGCAATAAATTCCAGAATCCGGTTCTGACTGGTAAGCAGCAATTCAGATTTTTTATGCTCTGATACGTCTCGTATATAGAATAATAACCTCTTACTGTCACCAAATTCCTGGTACAAGTTATGTACCTCAGCGGGAAACATAGAACCATCCTTACGCATGCACCATAATTCACTGGCAGTGGCATGAGCACGTCGCGATTTACCATGAGATAGATCGACATGATAGCTCTGTACAAAAAGTTGCGGATATCTCATGTTATGGAACTCATCAGCTCTGTATTGAAACAGGTGGGTCGCTGCTGTATTGCAGTCGATTATATATCCATTTTCGTCGACTTCGAAAATGGCATCCAGAGCCCCCTCTACCAGGCTTCTGTATCTTTCCTGGCTTTCAATGAATTTAAGCTCATTCGAACGACACTGTGCCAGTTCGTTTTCTAACGAACCGATCCAGTCGTACAAATCAGCAAAGTCTGTACGTAGCTTATTTTCTATGTCCGTTTGTCTTGGCATGAATGAAGGCCGAAAAAATGACTCTTTACCCAAAGTATACGTCATCGGCAGAAATCCGGATTTCCTAAGCAACTATTTAACACAACTTTTTGAGGCATATATAGTTGCAAAATCAGAACGACCTCCCCTTTTATCTCTGCAACAAGAGCTTATAGCACCACCTTATCTCCTGACATTAGTCTGTTCCCATCTGTCGGGTAAGAAAAAGATTTTGTAAAAAGGGATTGATCAGTTCAGGTAAAAAGCCACACCTACGGACAAAGGTATCAACTCACGGGTTCCATTTTTCTCAAAATTAATCTGATAATCCATTTCCCCAAAAAACCGAACCTGTCGGGTTAAGGTGTAACGGATACCAGTTCCAATATTCCAGCCGAACGTATTCGATCGAAATGGAAATGTCCCATCAGCCTGCTGATTGCCATATTGATCACTGCCACTTTTAAACGACATAAAATCCGGACCCATGACCGAGTACCAGTGTACATGATCGTGACTTCCTGTAATATCGAACATCATATCAGCATTGAACCCAATTGTACGGGCACTGATTCTGTCAGGTACTTTTTTGGGATATACCACACCCCTGAAAAATGGATTATGTTCTTTGAAATTGTACCAGTGATAGTTAAACGTTGTACGAAGTGATAACCGGTCAATAAGTTTGATCATTAGCCCTTCATTAAACCCCCAGCCGGTTCTATAGTATTTACGAAAGGTTATCGATGACATAGGCACTGCTATGCCAACGGAAGTATATAGACTCACCGGTGATTTCTTGTCCTGTGCTTTCGTTGGTCTGGTCATTATGAATGTTGCTGCGAAAAGAACAACCAACATACCACATAAGCATCTTGATTTCTTAGTCATATTCTGTCCTCTACATGATAAGATATAACAAGTAATAACAGACAAATGATCTTGTTACTACTCTGACAATTACTATTTCATTTTCTCATTTATTGCATGACACGGAGGTTTGACTGAAAATATTCTGATAACCCATGTCTCCTCAGATGGATAATAAATATCTCCGTATTGCCAGCAAGCGTATATTAGGTTTGTGCCCCCACAAATTCAAACTTTTTTACCGTTATAAAATATCTCTAAGGCATTCCTACCCATTACAATACTTCATTTTTTCAATACATAATCTAAGGTTTTCAAAGGGTTACATAATGCAGATTTCTAATCTATAAACTGATTAGGAGGCACGCCATTTACGAATGATGAGAAAATAGGCCACGATATTCAGAACGACCACGAAGGCGCCAATGGCGAACTGGATTTCGCGGGTGAGTCCTGCCGGGTATATGATGGGGATCAGGTAATGCTCTATAAACCCTCCTGAGTAGCCCAGGCTTCCGCCCTTCATTCTTAGCTCATTCTCCAGGGGCGTCAGCGGACATATCCATCCGGAAAACTCAATAAAGGCGCCCCAAACGGCCGCTGGTATATGGGCCCACACAATCTTGCGCCATCTCAACGCCAAAAAGCCACCCGTAACCACAAAGCATATGAACAAAAAGTGGGTTACAACGATGATATCAGCCAATACACGATAGATCATGTGTAATACCAGGTATTTCGATGACCAATTTCACGCAGCATTCGGAATCTATCTGCATTTCACAGTCGATTAATTGATACCGGTTTTGTTATTTAGTGTAGCGTCACTCTTTGGAGTCCTCGACCATTCGGTTCCGTAAAGAAAGATATCCGGGGACATATCCTTTGGTTGCCTGAATCCGCAGGCTGCCATCAATTCCATGGCGTCTTTAACCGTACTTTTTTGAAAGTTGGCCACGCGCATGTACTTATCCTCAACCACCAATCCCTTGACCAGTTTCGGATTTTGTGTGGCCACACCCGTCGGACACTTGTTGGTGTTGCAACGCAATGCCTGAATACATCCTACTGAGAGCATGAAGGCGCGTGCTGCATTACATAGGTCTGCACCCAGTGCCAGCATTTTAAGCAGCATGGCAGCCGGTATAATCTTTCCACTGCAAATAATCCTGATCTCCTCACGAAGGCCATAATCCTTCAGGGTCTTATGGACAAATTTCAGGGCGGGTTCCAACGGCATGCCGACCGAGTCTGAAAACTCAAGTGGTGCGGCACCGGTTCCTCCTTCAGCCCCGTCGACCGTTATAAAATCAGGTTTGATTCCTGTTTTTTTCATGGTTTCGCAAATGTCAACAAACTCCTCTTTACGACCGATGCACAGTTTGAAGCCTGTTGGCTTGCCGCCTGAAAGATCGCGCAGCTTTTTTATAAACCTGAGCAGACCATCCGCATCGGAAAATTCCTTGTGACCGGGAGGTGATAGCACGGTAGTATGTGGCTCCAGTAAGCGAATTTTTGCAATCTCTTCGGTATTCTTAACTGCTGGCAACACGCCGCCATGCCCAGGTTTTGCTCCCTGAGAAATTTTCAGCTCGATCATCTTTACATGCTCATGCATCGCTCTTTTCTGGAACTCATCCGGGTGGAAGTGTCCGTCTTTTGTACGGCACCCGAAATAACCGGTCCCAATCTGCCAGACGATATCCCCACCACCCTGCAGGTGATAATCGCTAAGTCCGCCCTCACCGGTATTATGGTAGAAATAACCCACTTTTGCACCTTTATTCATCGCCAGGATCGCATTCTTGCTGAGTGCGCCAAAACTCATCGCCGAAATATTTAGAAGGGCTGCAGAGTACGGTTGTTTACAATCCTTCCCTCCGATAAGCACCCTGGGCGGTTCTTCCGGCGGCTCGACCGGATAAATGGAATGCTTGAATCCTTCATAATCGGGTGCATACAAATCCAGCTCGGTCCCGAATGGGTGGGTATCATCCACATTTTTTGCACGCCGGTAAACAAGGTTTCTATGATTGCGCGGGATGGGTGTCCCGTCGGTATGCCGCTCAATGAAATACTGCTGGATCTCCGGGGAGATGAATTCGAACATATATCTCATATGTCCGATTACCGGGAAATTACGAAGAATGCTATGCTCCGACTGGAACATATCATAAAAGCCTAAGCAGATCAGCGCACCAACTATGACTAACAGCCACCACGTACCGGAATTGGCCCACCAGATGGCAACAGCGATAATGGCAATAAACAGGCTTAAAAAGAGAAAGAGACGACGCATAATTATCGCGATTCTAAGAGTTCACGGAATTTAGCCAGACCAAATCCGAAGGCCTGGGACAGGGTTATTTTAGGCGGCAGTGTCAGTTCATCAGGATTGATCGGAACGTCAACCAGACACGGCCCATCGGTCTTTAGAGCCTCTTGAAGCACGGATTTTAGCTCAGCAGGACCATTTACTTTGAACCCATGTCCGCCCATTGCATTGGCAAGTGCGGCATAATTCGGGTTCTGCAGATCGGTCTCGTGTTCGGGATAACCCTCCGACTCCTGTTCCATCTTTATCAAACCCAGCTTTCCATTGTTGAAGACCACAACTTTGATCGGAAGTTTGTACTTGACGGCTGTGAGAAAATCGCCCATCAACATGTTAAATCCGCCATCACCCGACAGTGAGATTACCTGACGGTCCGGATAAGCACACTGCGTTCCAATCGATGCCGGCATGGCGTACGCCATCGTTGCAAGGTTGAAGGCAAGTGTAAACCGCTGGTCCTTTTTCAGGTACAGATGACGGGCACCCCAAACCGTAACTTCGCCCGTGTCGCAGGTGAAGATAGTATCGGGTTCTGCGATCTCGCTGAGTGTTGCCGCAACGGCTTGCGGATGCACCACATTCTTCGACCTGTCGACTGCTTCCTGTTCATGAAGAAAAGCATCCCACTCTTTTTTGACCTTTTGGATGCCCTGCAGGAAGTCGGTATTCGATCGTGGGTGTATCTTGGATAACAGGGCTCCCACGGCCGGACCAACATCACTGTGAATGGCCACCGCACCGGGCCGCCGTCTTCCTACTACGGATGCACGCCGGTCAACCTGGATCACATCCCCGTCATGATTGAACCATTCCTTATAGGGAAAATCAGAACCCAGCATCAGTACCAGATCACAGTCGTCCATAGCCCGCACACCGGCACGACTACCCAACAAACCGAGTCCACCTGCCGTGTTTGGATGATCATAAGGAATAATGTCCTTCGCTTTCAGTGAAAAGATGATTGGAGCCTGTAGCTGTTCCGCAAGTTTTAAAACCTGATCGCGGCTACCCCTGGCTCCCTCACCAACAAACAGGCTGATGCGTCCGGCATTATTAATCTTATCAACTGCATCTTGAATACGCTCGTCCTGTGGTTTCAGCGGACTCAACAAATCTTGTGTCACCGCTGTTACCGGTAGATCTGGCACGTCCTTTTGCCCGACATCATAGGGGATGACCAACACCGAGACACTATGATTTGCGACAGCCGAGTTGCAGGCTTCAATAGCTACATCCGGCATCTGTTCCGGGTTTTGTATCTCTGTGATGTAATCGGCTACATCATGGAACAACACCGGTAGATTCACTTCCTGGTGATAATCACTCCCGATATACTGCGACGGTACCTGACCTACGATGGCCAGCACGGGTGCGTGATCCTTTTTGGCATCATAAAGTCCGTTCAGCAAATGTATAGCCCCCGGACCGACTGTCCCCGCGCATACCTGAAGCTTGCCGGTTAATTTAGCCGATGCGCTGGCCGCCATTGCGCCGCTCTCCTCGTGGGCCACATGAACATACTTAATGGAATCTTGCTTTCTGAGTGCTTCAAGCAAAGGATTTATTGCATCTCCCGGAACCCCGAAGATGTGATTTACATCATGAGCTTCTAAAATTTCAAGTAGTTTTGTATAAAGTTTCACTGGTCAATTTTAATCCATAAATCAGTAATTCAAACGGTTCAACAGCATTAGGAGACATACGGTTCATTTCCCTTAAACTAATCCCGTTAAGAACCATATCGGTCATATCCGATTGGTGCAATATGTCAGGTAACCGTTTGATAAGCAAGGGGAATTAACAGTAAAGGGTTACAACCCTACCACACCCCCACTGTCATCCTGATGCTGTCCGCCCCGGCGGACAGCGTAGGATCTCGTTTGCACTCGGAACCGGGCATAGCACCTGAATGGTTCGTTGCCCGTTGCCTGCGGGATCCTAAGCCGATCCCGGGAACAGCCGGGATCGCCGGCAGGATGACATTGCCTCGGGTTTGGGGCTTCTCGTTGTGCTACACATCGTCAGTCCGGATGCCATCCGGGGCAGCCGCCACGCCCCTCCTCTGTCATCCTGATGCTGTCCGCCGCGGCGGACAGCGTAGGATCTCGTATGCATCCAGAATCGGGCGTGTCACCTGAACGGCTCGTTGCCCGCTGCATACGGGATCCTACGCGAGGGTTGCAAGCAACCCTGCATCAGGATGACAGTCCTTTGGGTTTGAGGTGGTGAGCATTAATTGATGTTTCTGTAAGGTTTTGGCTTGTGAATGATCTCCTTAAGAAAGACTCATTCAAATTCAAAACCATGGCCTATTATGTTTATATGCTGACCAACCAGAGGAGAACGGTACTTTATACCGGTATAACTGGTGATTTGATAAAGCGTACCATTCAACACAAGGAAAAGGAGTATCCCGGATTTACACAACGGTATAATGTAGACCGGCTCGTTTATTATGAATCGCATGAAATGGTTGAAGAGGCTATAAAACGGGAGAAGGAAATAAAGCGATGGCTTCGCAGAAAGAAAGTAACTTTGATCGACGGATTCAATCCAGAATGGAAAGATTTGTACGAATACATAACCAAATAATTCAACCCCAGCCCAACGGATGTCATCCTGATGCTGTCCGCCGCGGCGGACAGCTCTTATCTCTCCGTCAGCTCTTCTCTGAACTGCAATTCATACAGGTGTTTGTACAACCCGTCATTGGCGATCAACTCCTCGTGGGTTCCGTCTTGTACGATTCTACCGTTATCAAGTACGAGAATTCGATGGGCATGTTGCACCGTTGAAAGGCGGTGGGCGATGATGAAGGTCGTGCGGGTCTTCATAAGCCGGTTTAACGCTTCCTGGATTTGTGCTTCCGATTCGGAATCAAGCGACGAGGTCGCTTCATCCAATAAAAGAATTCGTGGATTCTTTAACAGTGCCCGTGCAATCGCGATGCGCTGACGTTGCCCACCGCTCAGTTTCACCCCTTTCTCCCCGATCTTCGAATCAAACTTTCCGGGGAGTTCCTTGATAAATCCGCAGGCATTAGCGTCGATAGCTGCCTGTTCAATCTCCTCGTCGGTGGCATCCAACTTGCCGTATCGGATGTTTTCGCGGATGGTGGTGCCAAATAAGTAGACATCCTGCGGGACAATGGCGATCTGATCAATCAATGATCGCCGTTTGATCAGTTTGACATCGTGACCATCAACCAGGATCAGTCCTTCCTGCGGGTCATAGAATCGGGGGATCAGGTTGATCATCGTGGTCTTGCCTGCGCCGCTTGGACCCACAACGGCTATGGTCTGTCCAGCTGATACCTTATATGAGATATCTTTCAGTACGGGCCGGTGATATTCATAGGCAAAGGTCACATTCCGAAACTCGACTTCACCCCTGACATCCGACAACACTTTGGCATGGGACGCATCCTGCACTTCCGGGATTTCGTCAAGAACATCAAAAATACGATCCGTTGCCCCTACTGCCGTGTTCAGCGAAGTATACAAACGGGACATCTGCCCTACTGACCGTGCAATGCTGAAGGCATAAAAAATGAACGCCACGAGGTCTCCCGTCGTCAGTCTTCCGGCCAATACCTCCCGGCCGCCAAACCAGAAGATGATAACCAGCGTAGTCATAAACATCAGACCGATGCTCGACCAAAATATACTGGATATCAAGATCTTACGCTGGCTTGTTGTGTACAATTGTTCGACTGAATCCGCGTAACGACCCACTTCAAACGGCTCACGGGCAAATGCTTTCACTACCCGGATAGCGCCCAGTGTGTCCTCGGCAATGGCGGTCGTATTGGCCAGATCGTCCTGGATGTTGCGGGATAATGCCCGGACCTTTCCACCAAAATAGCGGCTGGCAATGGTTGCCAGCGGAACAGTGAAAAATACGATCAGACTCAGTCTCCAATTCAGCATGATCATCAAACCGACGGATCCGATCAGAGTAAAGGCGATGGTGACCGTTTGAGGAAGTGAATCGGTAAGGGCCGTTCGTATCGAACCGACATCATTGGTCAGGCGGGAAGTAATTTCACCCAGACGGACTTCTGAAAAATAGTGAAATCCAAGCCGGTGTAAATGCTCGTAGACCTGCTTTCTGAGATCGGTGATCACGCGTTCCCCAACGATTTCGAGTCCATATGAACTGCCAAAGGAGAAAAATGCCTGCAACAGGAATAATCCCAAAAGTGCCAGCGCGATGATATTGAGCAGGCCCTCGTTGGCACTCTGAAACACCGCGTCGAGCAGCGCCTTCAGACCAAGGGGAACCGTCAGCCCGGCCGCCGATGATAATAAAGCAAGAACCACCGAAGTATAAAACCGGCCCCGATAGGGTTTGCTGAGGGCAAAGATACGCCTGATCGCCTCCCAGAGGGACTTACGTGATATAGCGTCGCCAGATGAGTGCCTGTTCATTGATCCTCAAATAAAACGATTTTGCCTGAGTTGCAGATAAGGTAAGATGATTTCGTGAACTTTTGATAAACGATATGGTTAGCGATTCGTTCCCTTGCTGCAGCCCTATATCGCAAGTCAGTGTGCCCCAAAACAGCATGTATACCAATTTTGACGACTCATTGTTACGCTCAAGTTGTACTTCCCCCTGTATCCATTTTTACAAAGGTTTAAACAAGAATGGGTAAATAGAAATTTAAATCTTAATAGAGAGGAGTTAATTTTCAGATACGAGGGAATGATATGGTCTACACAATCAACCAAATCAAAAATGTTAATGATGAGCTTGATTTTACAAGCGATATCAGAAAAATCATCTTTAACGTACGGGATACAGAATCAGGTTCTGGAATCAAAAACAAGTTAACAAAGTGTCGTATATGGTCTAATTGGGAGTGTTATGATCTGATTCATATCACGAACCTAAGCGATTCGGATATCAATAATATGCTGCCGGATGTCGAGCATATTGATTACAACTCACTAAATTGATTCAGTCTGTATCCAGCGAGAAAACTTTATAATAGCCGGTTCGTATTCATTCTGCAGACACGATCTATTTTTAGAAGGGTGTCTCAGCTAATCAGCCCCATTAGCTGACGTTATTATTTTATGCCGTAATTGATACAACCTACCTCGCAACACGTCCCTAACGCCTTCGGGGCTGTTGTGTCGTTTCCTTGCCGGCCCGGACGCCCCAACGGATTCAGGTCATGCCCCGCTAATCCCTTTGGGACGATAGCGCAAAATTCACTCCACATCCGACATCGATGGTGGCGGATTGTCGGATCCCCAGCCATCAGGTTTGTATCCCATTTTAAGAATCAAAGTTCCCCCGTCCTTGATATCGGTATGATGAAACCAGGCCTGATCCAGATCCTTTCCGTTCAATGTTGCCGAGGTCACGTACCGGTTTGTTTTGCTCAAACCTTCCGCTTTGATCACAAACGACCTACCGTTTTCAAGATGGATGATCGTCTCTTTGAAATGGGGAGCTGTAATCAAATACACATTCTGACCTGCCAGCGGGTACAGGCCCATCATATGAAATGCCAGCCATGAGGACATGGCACCGGAATCATCGTTACCAGGCAATCCGGCCCGTGAATCATGATAGTATTTGTGAATGATAGCCCAGACGCGCTCGGTTGTCAGGTCCTGCCGGCCCGCCCAGATATAAAGCGTAGGCGTAAGGAATCCAGGTTCATTACCAACATTGTAATAGTGACCAATCAGCGAATCGGTCTTGCCGTCTTTCAGAAAGAAGGTGTTCAAACGGTGGATAAAAGTCTTCTTTCCACCACACTCTTCAATCAGTCCGTTCACGTCCTGTGGGACATAGAGCGAATACTCCCACGACTGGCTCTCATAAAAGAAATCGGGCCAGCTCCCGGCGGTCAGTGTCGTAAAATTCTTTTGCCAGGTGCCATCGGGATGCCGGGGCCAGATGAATCCTGTCGCTCCATCGTTTGTGACCGGCCTCCAAAGGTTTTTCCAGTTGTCTGCCCGCGTCCTATAGCGGTTGTAAAGCGAATCCTTGCCCAGACCTTTGGCCACCTCCGACAGGCAAAAATCGTCATAGGCATATTCCAACGTTCTCGTCCCTGCCCGTTCATAGTTGGTCGACACATATCCCAGTGTTTTATAATCGTGAAGGCCGCCCCTTCCCTGTTTTCGCTGATCGCCACCGGCCGGCATCTCGGCATCTTTGATCATCGCTTTCAGAGCGGTTTGATAGTCAATCCCCTTGAGACCTTTGACATACGCATCGGCAATCAGGACTTCGGCATTGGAACCGCCCTGTGTCCGGCCGTTGTCGTTCCCGCTTCGGGCATCCGGCATATATCGATCGTACTTGTAGATATCAATCAATGACCGGACAATGTCGCGCTCTCTGGCTGGACTAATTAGCGTTAACAATGGATTTGATGAGCGAAACGTATCCCAGATTGCGTAATAATCGTCATAATAAGGTACATTAGAATGCCATTTGGGATTCTCATCCGTACGATCCGTCGGCATGAGCATCACATGATACAGGGCCGTGTAAAACATCTTACGATAGGCCAGGTTCGGTGTGTCTATAGAAATCTTTTCGAGTTCCTTCTCCCAAATCTCAGAAGCTTTTTTCTTCACCGCATCGAAATTCCACGTATTCAGTTCTGTCACCGCATTTTGGTGTGCCTTAGCCATGCTGATATAGGATATCCCAACCTTGATTCTGATCTTTTGCCCCTGTGCCATATGATAGGTGAAGACCGCACCGGTCTTTTCACCGGAATCAAACTGATCTCTTTTACCCTGGGTTAGTGTGCCGTTTTTCCATGTTGCAAAATGATCGGCAGGCGTGTCGAAGGACGCATCAAAATACACGGTATAAGCACCCCCTTCATTCCATCCCCCACGAACCCGGCTGTAGCCTTCAATCTCATGGTTTGACAATACGTGGACCTCCGAGCCTACAAGTTCCTGTCCCTCTCCATACGGCACCCCACTTTGAAGAAAATGCCCGGCATCAATCATGATATGAGCATTTGATGATTCTGGAAATGTATACTGATGAAAACCGGCATGATCCGTCACCGTCAGTTCTGCCCTGATGCCATATCTCGTTAGATTAACGGCGTAATATCCCGGCGAGGCCTTCTCGTGGTTTCCGGGTGATGAAACATCATGAAGTTGGTCGAACGGACCCGTAAACGGCATGACGAGGATATTTCCATACTTTGCTCCGCCACCCGTTCCACTTACATGCGTATGACTGAACCCATTGATCTTGGCTTTCACTTCATACCCTGAATTCGTGTTGTTTTTTCCCATATCCGGACCCATCTTCACCATCCCAAAAGGCAATGCTGCCCCCGGGAAGACATGTCCTCCGCCTTCCGTACCAATAAATGGATCCACATACTTGACCGGGTCCCGGTTCTGTGCCTTTGAAACAGGTACAATAAATACGGTTAGCAAAAAGATTAAGGAAAGTGTCTTCCTAATGTAAGTTCGCAACATGCGACAATAAATTTGGGTTGTCGTATAGGGGAATCCCCTGTGATTATCCCTGCACGTGATTCATGCGACGTGGTTGCTGAAAACTGATCGCCGATGGCTGACAGCTCATTGCATCGGTTTAATCACCGCCACCCAGCCACCTCCGGGCGCCATATGGATTTTAAGTTTCGTTGCCGAATTCACCTGTTGTTTATTCATGTCATACTCATTTCCAATGCGGTCGGAATTCGTTGCATCAGAATAGATGGTTGCTTCATAGTTGCCGTTTCCCAGAAAAGATAAATCAGCCGTCAGATCGCGTGGTGTCCAGTTGGTCATCCCGCCAATATACCATGTATCGCCCTTTCTCCGGGCAAGCAGCAGATACTTGCCAACTTTTCCATCCAGAGGTACGGTCTGATCCCAGGTAACCGGCATTTTTGAAAGCAGATGGAGAATATTCGGCTCCGACTGATAAGCAGTAGGTGAATCGGCGAGCATCTGAAGCGGTGCGTAGTAAACAACATACATGGCCAGTTGCTGGCAACGTGTTCCCTGGCTCATTGGGCGCGATGCAATCGGCCGATAATCATTCTTGTTGAAATTACGCATGGCACCGGGCGTGAAATCCATGGGTCCGGTAACCATACGTGTAAAGGGAAGCATCAGATTATGGTGTGGCGTATCGTGATACGACCATTTGTTGTACTCGAGTCCCATCACGGCTTCCCTGTTGATAATATTGGGATACGTGCGAGAGAGTCCCGTTGGTTTAAATGCCCCATGAAAATCGACCAGCAAATGACGTTCGGCAGCAGCTTTGGCGATACGGGTATAAAAATCGACCACTTTCTGATCATCCCGATTCATAAAATCTGTCTTGATACCTGCAACCCCCCATTTCTGGAACTCATCCATCGCCTTGTCGAGCTGGCGATCCAATACGTGCCAAACACACCACAAAATAAGTTTTACATGCCTTTCTTTACCGTATTGGACCAATTTCGCGATATCCAGATTATGTTTCACATCCAGCAGGTTGTATGGATCAGACCAGCCCTCATCCAGTATGATGTATGGAATCCCGTTTTTACTGGCAAAATCAATGTAATACTTGTAGGTATCCATGTTGATGCCGGTCTTGAAATTGACTCCCTTCAGGTTCCAGTCGTTCCACCAATCCCACGAAACCAGACCCGGTTTGATCCATGAGGTATCCTGCAGTTTATTTGGGGTTGCCAGCAAGTAGACGAGTTCGTTATTCAGCAAATCTTTATCCTGGCGCGCAAGGATCATCAGTCTCCATGGGAACGTACGTGTTCCCTCTGTTTGAGCGATATAGTCTGCTCTTTTTTGCACCAGCATATCGTATCCGTTTTGTTTGACTTCGGTCGGCCATGCCGGCATAATTCCCACTAAACTATGATATTCACCATGTCCGGGAACGAGATACAATCCAGGATAGTCGTGCAGATCCGCTTCGGTGAGTAATACTTTGATTCCCGAATTGTGGTCGACAAGCAAAGGCAGTGCACCTTTGACCGAATCCATTTGTGATATATATCCATATGTATAGTTGGATTCGTACCCATGCCAGCGCGGACTCCCGGGATCGAGATACCACGCTTTTTCATCCTGCGGGAAGTCGTATGCTACTTGTTCTTTTTGAACTTTGATTGTCCCTGTTAAGCGGGTTTCGATACGATAGGCGATCCCATTGTCGAAGACTCTGAACACAATAGAAAAAGGTTTTTTGAATTCAAGAGTCAGCTCGTTAAAGTGATCCTGGATATGATCATTGAAACCATAAAGAGGAGTCACTGTTTTATCTACGGTTCTTGTGGACCTTCTCCGGACACTTGCATTTTCACCCAGAGTCTCGCCGTTTTCAAGGCGCATGGATATAGGCGAAGGCTCCAGAAGCGCTTTCCCATCGACAAAAACCTGGTAAGTGACTCCGCCATTTACCGTAACAGTGACTTTAACCCTTTTGTCGGGTGAGTATAGCTCATATTTTTTGCCGGCTGCATAGCTGTTCTCCACAGCCAGACTGAGAATGAAAAATGCGGATAGTAAAACGTATTTCATGCCAACTCCTCCTAGAAATATTGAATATCAAATATCGAATATCGAATTCTTGACGACTCGTTCATTTCTTTACCACTGAATTCTTTCTTGCTGTCTGGATGCTTTTGTCGAAAATGGCAATTAATTCACTGCATTCGATTAATCCGGTTTCCACCAATTCCAATTTAGGAGTCAATGGAACTTTTGCTATAATTTTGAGTGCCACCAGAGTTTCTCTGAGTTCTTTCAACAAGATTTTAAGTTTGTGAATGAAATTATTCATTGATTCCTCACTTTGCGCTTCGCCATAATGCAGAGCAGGCGAGGTTCCAGATCGAACGAGTTGGCCCGATATATGTCTGCCGGCAGCACTACTTTTAAGACTTTCAGAAATCTTTATTACTGAAATAGCAAAATCAATCAGCCGTTCTTCCAGATCATACTTCCGTTTACCATAATCGCGCTCATTCATTTGCTCTCTCTTTATTTCATCATTCGAAATTCAATGTTCGACGTTCGATATTAATTGTTTTATAAAAAAGGATGTCATCCTGAAGTTGGTCCGACTTTCGGAACAACGTAGGAGCTCGCTGACATCCTGCAACGATCCTCGGCAGTTTCCACGAGATCCTGATTTTATCCGCCGCGGCGAATAAAATCAGGATGACAAAAGAATGGAACAGGCTGTGGAGCCGATTCCTGTTTTCAACATAAAATACTACCAGTTAACCGTCGTGTGCAAAGGTAGATCACTCGATGAGGTGCCGACCAGTATTTCATAGGCGCCCGGTTCTACAGTCCATTTCTTTGCATCGACATCATAATAGGCGAACTCGCTCTTTGGAATCTTAACGGTCACTTCCTTGCTTTGTCCGGCTTCAAGATATACTCTTGAGAATCCTTTCAGGGCGTGAGGTGCGCGTTCCACCTTCGAGTTGGGTTTGTGAATGTACACCTGGGAAACTTCGGCTCCTGCGCGGTCGCCGGTGTTTTTTACTGTGAAGTGAACATCAACATAGGCGTCTGAGCCGCCACCCATCTTACCAGCTGAGACGTTACTCAGATTGAACGTGGTATACGACAAACCGTAACCGAAAGGATATAACGGTTTGATGTGATGCGCATCAAAATAACGATACCCGACCAGGATGCCTTCCTGATGAGGTGCTGTGCTGTCCTGCTTCGCATATGTTTTGGAAGCAGATGTCTGATCCCAGCGATAGGGAAATGTCAAAGGCAACTTACCGGATGGATTGTAATCGCCCATCAACACATCGGCGATGGCATTGCCTGCTTCCTCGCCGCCAAACCAGGCGTCAACTACGGCACCGGCTTGTTTATTCCATGGATCCATCTCTACGGCCTCACCGGTTGAGATAACGACAACGGTTTTGGGATTCGCCTTGGTCAGAGCATCCAAAAGTTCGTCCTGGTTACCCGGCAAACGCAGGGATGTCAGATCATGCCCTTCAGACACATCATACCTGCTCCGGCCTACAAAAGCCAGAACCAAATCGGACTTGCGGGCTGCTTCCGCCGCTTGTTTGATCAGATAATCATTAGGACGCCGGATGCCAAGCTTGATATTGATGCCATTCCCGCGGAAGAAATAATCCAGGCGAATTGGATATCGCTTGCCAGCTTGCAGATTCACTTTGTAACTGTGTATACCGATACCATATCGCAACCTGGCGCTAAGCACTTTCTTTCCATCGAAATAGAAATCCATCCCATTGTTGTCGGTGACATCGATGATATATTCCCCTGATTTTGGCGTACTCAGATATCCGGTCCAGCGCATGGAGAATCCATTTTTAAACTGATCCGATATATTTTTATTCGGTATCACATCCGAGATATCCACGCCGTTGGTAACATCGCCCAACCCCAAACTGACTGATTTGTCGGTACGTGTGTAGACGGGTTTACCGGAAAATGAGTCGTTGTTAAAATATTCACCCTTGAGTCCTTCTGAGGCACCGGAGATTTTTCCGGTGTGTAATGAGGAACCTGTTATTGCCTTAGCTTCATCACCCATGATGATACCGGGGAAATAATTTACATGAGCTCGATTACCAATTTTTTTCATCATTGCTTCCCAGGGAGTTACATAGAAGTAAGGGATGGCCATGGCACTGCCTCCGCCACGGAACACATGTTTTGCGCCGGGACCAACGACCGTGATGTTATGTACTCCTGACAGGTTAAGCGGCAAGGTCTGATTCTTGTTCTCCAGCAGAACAATGCCTTCTTTGGCAGCCTGTAGTGCCACTTCCTGATGTGCTTTTGAGTTGATCATCGACGGGTCCTCTTTCCCCGGATTTTGCAAAAGCCCAAGCTTAACAATAACCCTCAGGATATGACGGACCTGTTCATTTATGGTCGTCTCGCTAACTTTACCATCCTTAATCAGAGGCATGAGGGATTGTTCATTCAGGAATTGACCCATGGGCATCTCCAGATCAATGCCGCTTGTTTCCGTGGGCATCGCCGAGTGAACAGCGCCCCAATCAGACATGGCAAGATACCGGAACCCCCAGTCATTGCGCAATACATCTGTGAGCAGATATTTATTTTCGGCGCAGAACGTACCGTTCAGCTTGTTATAAGCAGGCATGATGGCAAGTACATGAGCCTGTTGAACAGCCGCCTTGAAGGCGGGAAAATAAATTTCATGCAGGGCACGCTGACCGATCTCAGAATTCACGTTCATTCGTTCATATTCCTGGGAATTCCCAACGAAGTGTTTTACAGTGGCGGCAACTCCCTCCGACTGAACTCCTTCGATATAATTGACAGCCATTTGGGAAGTCAAAAACGGATCTTCTCCATATGCTTCGAAGGTTCTTCCATTCCGGGGATTCCGGGCTATATTCACATTCGGCCCCAGAATAACCTGACGCCCTTTACCTTTTACTTCCTGGCCTATCACTTGCCCGACTTTACGCAACAGTGTTGTATCCCAGCTTGCGGCCATGTCTGTACCACTCGGGAATGTGGTTGCTTTTCCCCAGCGAACCCCGATGGGACCATCATCCATCTTCAGTGCCGGAATTCCAAGACGTGGAATTGGTTGAGTAGTGAAGCCTGTGCCACCGAGTAACTTAATTTTCTCTTTAAGCGTTAGCTTTTGAAGCAATTCATCCACTTTCTTGTCTACTGAGGCATCGTCAAGTTTAGACTGGGCCATGACCACCACCGGTAAAGCCCACAACAAAACAGCTAACAGAGGCAGAAGCGCTTTTTTGTAATAACAATGTTTATTCATAAGGATTATAGTGTTTCATAAATGTTCAATTCATACGAATAGATCCCCGTTAACTAATAAATCTCCGATTCGCCTTTTGACAAGGGGATGCAAACCCTAAACCAGAATTAAGAGGAATCTATGACGCTTATTATCCATACTTTTATCGTGAAAATCCAAACAATTAGTCAATTCTTTTTAAAAAAGTGTGTATTTAGGCCAAAATCAGATTCAGATACAAGTGAAATATCTGGATAAAGTCGGTATCTATCCCATTGCTCCATCTGCGCAACAACTTGCAATATCAGAGGCAACAAACCAGATTCTTGCATCAGCGCACCGTTTACTGATAACTGCTCACTGATCATTGTCCGATGCAACGGCCCTTTCGAATTCGTCACTGTGTCCCGGAATGTGACTGTCTTTTTCGATCCAATTGTAGATCGTAGGCAGAACGAGCAGCGTAAGAAGAGTTGACGTTATAAGTCCGCCTATGACTACCGTAGCCAGCGGCCGCTGCACTTCCGAACCGGGACCGACGTTGAAGGCCATGGGAATGAAACCAAAGCTGGCAACGAGGGCTGTCATTAGTACCGGACGAAGGCGGTCGACACCACCTCTTATAACGGCTTCCCGGACCGAATACCCTTTGGTTCGCAAATCGTTCATATGAGCAATAAGCACAATGCCGTTAAGTACCGCTACTCCGAATAAAGCCACGAAACCAATGCTTGCTGATACGGATAGATACAGGCCCCGCAGCAACAACAAAAAGATGCCGCCCGACAGAGCAAACGGGAGATTCAGGAAGATCAGAAAGGCATACCGGATCTGGCCGAACATCATGTACAAGAGTCCCAGTATGATAAAAAGCGAAAGCGGAACCACTATTAAGAGGTGATTCATCGCACGCTGTTGGTTTTCAAAGGATCCGCCGTATTCGAGGAAATAACCAGCAGGCAGGTTGAGGCGGGTCTGGATCGCTTCCTTCAGGTTGGTAACGTACGACCCCATATCGATATCATGTATGTTGATGCCAATGATCACACGCCGCCAGCCGTTTTCGCGTATAATCTCTCTCGCCCTCTCTTCCGGTACCACATCGGAGACTTCTTTAAGTGGAATCGAGCCACCTGTAGGTAAGTGGACCGGTATGTTCATCACATCCTCGAAGTTGGATCGAATATCTTTTGGAAAACGAACCATGATATCGAAACGGCGTTGCCCTTCGAACACCTGTCCGGCAGCTTGTCCGCCGATGCCAGCCTCAATGACACGCTGCACGTCACTGGCATTCAATCCATAGGAGGCAACGGCATCACGATTGATCCGGATATTCAGGTAGGGCTGACCACTGGTACGCTCCATATAAAAATTGTCTGTTCCCTGAAGACCAGTCAGCATCTGGCTGATACGTGACCCAAGGGCATTTAATGTGTCCAGATTTTCCCCGAATATCTTAACTGCCAGATCCGATTTCACGCCGCTCGTGAGCTCATCCACACGCATCGCGATAGGCTGGGTAAAGTTATAAGACAATCCCGGCTCCTCTTCAAGATGCGGTCTGATTTGATCGATGATCTTCTCTTTGGTCATCCCGTTGCGCCATTGGTCCATCGGCTTCAACACTATCCAGACGTCTGTCTGGTGTACGCCCATCCAGTCGTTGGCCAAATCTGATCGCCCGGTCTTCGGGACTACCGTTTTAATCTCCGGGATCTCACGCATGAGTACCCCGGCAAGATGATTCGCGCGTTCTATCGACTGATCAAGCGTGATTGAGGGCATTCGAACCTGTTCCACCAGTATCGATCCTTCATCGAGTTCCGGCAGGAATTCCGTACCCAAAAATGGGATCATGGCTATTGAAACGACAAAGACGACCAGCGCTACAATTATTGTACGCCATCTGTGATTCACACTCGCCGTAAGGGCACGCTCATAGAGAGGTCTGAGCCAGTCAATCACGTAATTCTTCCTTATCTTCACCCCTTTTCTGAATATGATTGCCGTCATCGCCGGCACGTAGACAAGAGCGAGCAGCAGCGATCCAAATACAGCTGAGGCCACTGTAATGGCCATCGGCCGGTAGAGAATGCCTTCCATACCCTGGAAGGTCATGATCGGGACATACACCATCAGGATGATCAATACTCCAAAAAAGATAGGACGAGCGACTTCGTGTGCGGCTTTACGAATCAGCAACAGCTTTGGCTTGTCCGGGGTACTCTGCAGTTTATGGACGATGTTCTCCACCATCACAACCGACCCGTCGACTACCATACCGAAGTCGATAGCACCCAAACTCATCAGATTGGCTGCAAGTCCCATGTCACGCATTCCAATGAATGCGAACAGCATAGAAAATGGAATTACTGACGCAACAATCAGGGCTCCCGATATCTCACCCAGCAAGAGCAACAGCACGGCGATCACAAAAAATCCACCCTCCACAAGGTTCGTTTTCACCGTGTCTGTTGTTCGTTCTACCAGATCCGACTGATCATAAAAACGTTCTATAGAAACTCCCTTCGGCAAGCCTTGGTTTATTTCCTTTACCTTGTCATCTACATCCTGGATGACTTTCCGTCCGTTCCCCCCACGAAGCATCATCACGATCCCTGTCACGATCTCACCTTTGCCATTCTGAGTGACGCCCCCCTGGCGTATTTGCTGTCCCAGACTCACATCAGCCACATCCCTTATGTAGATCGGTCGCCCCTGGATCTTGCGGACGATAATCTGGTTGATGTCATTTATACTCGTAATCTGGCCATAGCCACGAATGATATACTGCTCCTGGTTGTGCTCGAGATAGTTACCGCCTGATACGCTGTTATTATTCTCAACCGCATCGATGATATCTTTCAGTGAGATATCAAAAGCACGCAGACGTTCGGGTTGGACCAAAATCTGATACTGCTTGACGAACCCGCCAAAAGAGTTGATTTCCGTAACGCCCCGAATGGTCTTTAGCTGAGGTGCAATCAGCCAATCCTGGATGGTACGGAGTTCGGTGAGCGAGTATCCATCTCCCCTTATAACATACTGGTAGATCTCACCCAGAGCCGTGGATGTGGGTCCCAGTTGCGGTGACGACACACCAGGCGGCAGTTCACCGGAAATACTCTGCACACGCTGACTAATCAACTGCCTTGCAAAATAGATATCCGTGCCTTCGTCGAACCGGACGGTGACAATGGACAGACCAAACTGAGATATCGATCGCACCTCGGCCACATCCGGTAACCCATTCATAGCCTGTTCAATCGGGAAACTGACCAGCTTCTCGACATCATACGGAGAATAACGGCCCGATTTTGTGATGATAAGCACCTGCACAGGCGTGACATCGGGCAGCGAGTTGATGGGGATGTTCATCAGTGCATCCACACCAGCCGCTCCCATCAACAGGACGAGTGCGATGGCTACGAACTTCTGCTTGAGGCTGAAATCGATAATGCGTTTTAACATCTGTGCCTCCTTATTCAGCAAACTCGCTCATCCGGCTGAGCGCTTTGAGTCCGAATACATTGGATACCGCGACCAGTTCATTGCCCACGAGACCAGAACTGACAATTGCCAATGTATCGGTAATCTGCCGTATCTGGATTTTCTGTTTCCTGTATTTCAGCCGGTCTATTTGCACAAAGATGTTCGCATCTTTTCCCTCGTACGTTACAGCACTGAGCGGAACCGTTATTGCTGGTACAGGCGCTTGCGTTCTTATTTCGAGCTGAACGGACTGTCCCGGTATGGCCCATGTTTGATTTAGTGTGGGTGTAATAATATTTACTACCACCGCTTTATTTTTCTGGTCCAGGGCCGGGTTAATGGTTGTGACGGCTGCGTCAAAATGGACTTCATGGTTTTTCTGTGGGTATACATTCAGGGAATCACCGGGACGAAGAAATGCGGCGTCATCTGGTGAGACGTAACCGCGTATCAGTACCTTTGACTTGTTCACCACGGTCAAAAGACGGTCGTAGGCATTCACAGCCTCGCCAAGATTGATCAGATGCTCATCAATGGTACCATTTATGGCGGCCTTTATCTGCAGTAACGGTTTGGACTCCCGACCGCTACGCCATCCGTCGATCTGCTCTTCGGCTACACCCAGCACGCGAAGTCGTGCCAATGCTGCCTGCTCAGAAGCATGGGCACGGGCATAGTCCATTTGAACCCGTTCCTGAACACTTTTGGGACTGATTCCCTGTTCCACAAGGGTACTGAGCCGCTGCATCTGCTGATTCTGATACATCACCTCTGCATTAGCCTGCAGATAATCGGCGACCAGATTGGCAAATTCCAGGCTCTCCAGATCGAGCAGCGGCTGTCCTTCTCTTACATTCTCCCCTTCGTGTGCGTATATCGAGACAACCCGACCGTTTACCGGGGCACTGACCACCGAAATATTTCCCGGGGCTGCCTGCACTTCGCCGGGAGCATTAATGATGTAAGAATACTGACTGCTCACAGTACGACTCACCCGTATATTAAGCTCATCCGCCTGTTTGTCGGTCAGCACGACCAAACCGGGCTCGACGGCACCTGCTGCCTGATTTGTTTCCTGCTGAGGTGACTCCTGTCGGGTATTATTTTTGTTACAACCGGAGATCAAGAGGCCGATCGTACAGACTCCAACCAACCCACGCCCGGCAGATTTGAGTGATATATTGAATAGATTATTCATGATAGACGATATCCTTGTGCAGGTATTTTTCGAGTTCGATGAGTTGGTAGTAGTAATCATGCAGGATCTGGAAATAGCCACGCTGGTTCTGCAGGTATGTTCGCTGGGCATCCAACAGTGTTAACAGGTCGATCTGGCCCGACTGATACCCTTCGAAAGTCAATTCCAGCAGGTGCTCGGACTGGGCCTGAATTGCCTGATGATAGCGCTGCAGTATCCTCAGGTTGTTATTGTAGCCGTGCCATGACAACTCGATATTCTTTTTCATTTCAAGCTGTGTGTACTGTCTCATCCATCTCACCTCATTACGGGCAGCCCTGGCTTCCTGCACAGCGACATTTTGGTTAAACGGGAACCAAATCGGCAGGTTAAGACTCAGTAATATCCCGTTGTAATCAAATCCGTTGCCATAATCCTGGCGATAGTAATGGATTCCAATATCCGGAAAAATCCTGCTTCTTTGCTCACTGACTGCAGCCTGCGCCGACTGGAACCGGCGGTTCAGACTCTGGATCTCAGGCTGATCTTCAAGCATACTCAGAACTGTTGCCTGATCCACATCAAAGGCCAGATATCTAAGGGTATCCGGAAATTCTATTGTATAGCTTTGCTCATCCGGGTCCAGCCCAATAACTGTAAAGAGCTTATATCTTGCATCATGAAGCTTGCGCTGGGACTCTTCCAGATCGTTCTGCGATTGTGCCAGCTGAATCTGTGCTTTCAGTAAATCAATGTCTGAAGATTGCCCTACTTCTTTTTGTGTCGTTACAGCATCATTCAGCCGTTTGGCGAGTGTCATCTGTACTTGCGATAATTGCAGTAATTTGATTGACAGTGCCAGATCCGTATATACCTTTTTGACATCAGCCTTCAGCCGGAGTCTTTTCGCATTTACCTGATATTCTGCCGCACCTGCACTATACTTCAGTTTACGGTACTGGTAGATACTGGTAAGCGGGAATTGTATCGTTTGACTGATCTCCCATCTTTGTTCACTAAAACCTGCACCCTGAATAAACTGACGTGCTACCGGATTCGATGGCATCCCTTCCCTGAAATAGCTGAGCTGAGGTGTATTTAGTCCAATCGCGTTCCAGCGTCGCGCCTGAGCGGCAGACAACTGCTGGCGCGACTGATTTATTTCAGGATTGCGCTCAAGCGCTATTCTTATGGCCTGCTGTACAGACAGGCGCCCATTTACCTCACTGGTGTCTCTGTTTTGAGCATACAAAGTGGGGACAGCCCAAAATAGTATGGCAAAGATGAAACAACGGAGCATAGTTTCAGTTCTTGCCGGTTCTCTCTGAAACCGGATCGGTTTAAGACATGCGGAATGTTAAAAATCCTCCATCCGCTTAACTTTTTACGTTGCTCCTAACTTAGAGAAGAATCATGTAGATATTATGGAAGCAGCCGGAATTGTTATCGTAACGGTTGTACCTTTATTCTTTTCCGACTTTATATCTGCCTTGAAATCGTGCAGATCACAAATGCTTTTTACAATTGAGAGTCCCAGACCGGGAGAGTCATTCCACTTACTGTCTGGTTTTTTAAACCGGTCAAATACAATAGACAGCAACTCAGGTGAAATACCCTTACCCTGATCAATAACCTGTATTTGATATTGTTGCCGGCCGTTAATCCACTCACCTTTTATTCTTATTGTAGTATCCTCTGCCGAAAATTTTATCGCATTCTGGATCAGGTTGTAAAACATGGCGTTGATGAGCTCCCTGCTTGACTTGACCATCGGATTATCTTCCAAATCCATTTCTATGGTTATATTCATCGCCTCAATGAAATCAGACAACTCATGAACTGTTTTACCGGCCATTTCCGAGAGACATACAGTATCACAGATTGGAAACTGTTTATTCTCAATCCTGCTGATAAGAAGCAGAGCTTTTGTCAGACGGCTCAGACGGCTGGCCGTCTCCTGAATCTGTGCCAGTTCGACCATCGTCTCTTCCGTCAGGTTGGGATCGCTCATCAGCGACTCCGCCTTCTGATAGATGATAGTCATCGGTGTTTGAAGTTCATGCGACGCGTTCGAAATGAATGCTTTTTGTTCCTCAAAAAAAGAAGCAAGCTGTTTGAGCATGCGGTTCAGGGCCTCGTGCAACTGATCAATCTCATCTGTGGTCGACTTTTCAAACCGCTCCGAAAAACCAGTAGCATCCCGAATATGGGGTAACCGCTTAACCGTATTATAAAATGGTTTGAGTATCTCCCTGTACTGAACATCATTAATGATCAGCAAAAGCAGGATCAGCGTCATTAAAAGGCCAAACGTAACCAAAAATACATTACGGATAATGTGCTGCCACTGAACAACCGACTCCAGAAATGTGGCTTTATAATATTTGTTTCTGCTGCTGATAACCGTGATGAGTTCCCGATATTCAATCCGTTCGCCATTCGTATCCAGGAATATGGTTCGAAAACGATCGCGGGGTATGGAATCTTTATTGCCGGTCCATTGAACGACCTTCACCCATTCCTGTGAACCAACCACACCAAAATCAAAATCGTTGTCTTCGTCCGGTTCATTCTGCTTCAACTGGCTTATCAGGGAATTTTTATGATAATAGAGATGCTGATCCAGATCTTCGTAGACGGTTGTTCGTACTACATGAATCAGAACAAACCCGGTAATTATTAGAAAAAAAAGAGATACGAGAAGATTGCTCAGCCCGATTTTGTATTGAAGCTTCATGTTTTATCTATACGATAGCCCACTCCGTAAATGGTTTTAATGAGCTGTTCCTTGCCTGCGTCCTTAAGTTTTTTCCGAATGTTCTTAATATGCGAATTTATAAAATCCAAAGAAAAACGATCGTCAACTTCATTTCCCCAGATATGTTCGGCAAGGGAGATCCGGCTTACCGTTTTGCCCCGGTTTAAAGCCAGATATCGTAAGATATTGTATTCGATTTTGGTAACCGAGAGTGCCTCATCATCAGCTTTAACCAGCATCTCATCCAGATGTACACTCAGTCCATCCAAATCGACGCTGTTATTCTTCAATCCAAATTTGCGACGGATTACGGCATTAATCCGGGCGGATAATTCCAGCATAGAGAAAGGCTTGGAGATATAATCGTCGCTCCCAAGATTAAGCCCTTTCACCCTATCCTCAACCTCTCCTCTCGCTGTCAGAATAATCACGGCGGTGCGCGGATATTCTGTGCGAATCTCTTCGAGCAGGCTCAGTCCGTCACCATCAGGCAAGTTTAAATCCAGAAGAACAATGTCAAATAATTCAGAAAAAAGGGCCTGATGCGATTCCCGAATCGTCGAAACAGAATCAACAATAAAACCATCATTGTTCAGATATTTTGTCAGCGAGTTTGCGAGATAAGGCTCGTCTTCAACTAGCAGGACTCTCATGTCAGAGTCTCCATAATGTTAAAAATCCATCTTTGTTAGAAAAATAGGATTGAATCATGGACAAATTATGTGGTTCCGATATAAAAGACAAAATACTCTTTATTAGTATCATATTTGCCAAAAACTTCCTCACGGTGATCCTGACACGCGCAAAGGCCACCACTATCATTCTGATGTTCTTCGACTTGTCGAAAAACGTTGAATCCTGTTCACATCCGGCATCTCTCGACTCACGTAAACGATGCTGATATCATTGCGAATGCTATCTGCAAGGATCGCTGCTCCGTGCGGACGAGATCCTACGCCCCGAATGCTTCGGGACATCAGGATGACATCCGTTGTGTTTGGGTTTGTTTTATTTCTGCAGGTCGTGGTTGTCAGCCCGGCGGTACGAACGCTTACGTAAGAAAACACCTATTAAGGAAGTTACTTCTTATGTCGCAAGTCTGTGGCTGGTGACATTAGTCTACAACAAGACGGCCCCATGGCGGATACCACCGGTCGACACGCGGATTTCCTGAAGAGAATACATATCCAGAAATCCTTCAAGTATCAGCAAACCGGCAAGCATCACATCTGCCCGTCCATCCATCACTACAGGCCATTTCTCAAGGGCTTCTTGCGCCGTGTGTGTTGAGAAATAATCAATGAAACGTTCAATCTCACCCTTTTTTAACCGGTAATTCGCTATTCGTTCCGGTTCATATCCTGTGAGATTTTGAAGTATGAAAGCAAGAGAGGTAACAGTTCCCGCTACTCCGACAGCTAAGATATTGCCGGGTAAAGAAAACACATGCTGCTGAAACTCTTTCCGAACAGCTTTTCTACATCGTTCAATTTCCCCGGCAGCAGGTGGGTTCCCGGGTAAATACCGCTCGGTAAAGCGAATGCTTCCCATGGAAAACGAGAACCGATCGTTCAGCGAATGATCTCCGCCAATAGCCACTTCCGTGCTACCTCCACCGATATCCAAAACTACTGTTTTTTCTGATTTGTGGTCACCCGGCAACATCGACAGAGCACCAGCAAAAGTCCATTCGGCCTCCTCTTCTCCAGAAAGAATACGCATATTCCAACCGGACGTTTCTTGTATGGCTGCAACCAGTTCTTCCCTGTTGGCAGCATCTCGCACGGCACTGGTCCCGGTGACCACAATATTTTCCACTTCTGGATATTCATCGGAAAGCAACTTCTCATACTCTCTGATTGCCTTCAAAACTCTTTCGATACTTTCCTTAGATAACCTGCCGTCTTTGTCTACCCCTTTTCCGAGACGGGGAAACCGTTGTTCCTCACGAATGACATTCAGTTTCTGATTTCCAACTCTGGCTACCAGTAGTAATGCGGTATTGGTTCCAATATCAACCGAGGCTTTTAAACTCATCAGGACAATGCGTTAATTAATACCAATGCAATCCACTCCCCTTCCTGCATTTCATTCTCGAGTTGCAGCCGTGAAAATTCTGGGGCCTCAAGCATCACCTGTCTATCATTTTCCAGCAATCCGGAAAGCAGCAATTTTCCACCCGGTTTCAAATGTTTCACCAACGGTTTCTGCATTTCCAAAAGGGCATTTCTGTTCACATTCGCCAAGATTACTTCATATCTGTTTTCTTTGGGAACTACTTCAAAAGAACCTTCCTCTACCCTGTAGGAGTCGGTCACGTTATTGATCACAGCATTTTCCCACGCATTATTGCTGCTCCACTCATCGATATCAAACCCAAAAGCCGACTCTGCGCCAAGTCTCAGTGCAGCAATGGATAAAATACCTGTACCGGTACCCACATCCAGGACCGTAGCGCCCTTTTTGATCACGGATGGCAACAGGCGCAGCATCAGACGGGTCGACTCGTGGTACCCGGTTCCAAAAGCCATCTTGGGATCTATTTCCAGAAGTATTTTACCTTCCGGAGTGGGTTCGTCGACCCATGTTGGTTTAACGAAAAACCGGCCAATAACCAGAGGCCTGATCGATCGCTCCCATTCTTCATTCCAGTCGCGTAATTCATCCGTATGTACCCCTACGAGTCTTGCCGGATAGAACTGCAGGCGTAACCATTCCTCTACTTCCTCCCGAATAACATCACTGTACCTGTTTTGCGGGATAGTTGCGTTAAGCTGATCATTCTCCTGCTCAAAACCGTCGAAGTCCATATCCAGAAGCTTAGCAATCAGCAGTTCCTGGTATTCGAATGGAATGGAGATGGTTAGCGTAATGTAGTTGTCGGCCATGTGGATATTCGTTTATCCGTTCTCCGGATTCTTCGGTAAAATAGTTGATAGATGATAGTTGTTCGTTGGCAGTTCAAAGGTACAAACTTAGTCACTCAGCTCAACATAATGGGACTATCATCTATCACATCAACTAACAACTACAGCCGGTTGTACACCAGTTCCAACATCAGATGTCCGACTGCCTTCATGGTATTGGGATCGATGATAGAGAGATTGTCCTTATGGGTGTGCCAATACGAGGGGAACGTAACCTGACCACCTTCCACCCTGTGATCGATGATATCTATCGTCGGAAAGTTTGTTAACTGATTCAAGACCGTGTGATCATCTGTTACTCCGGGTGTTTGTTCGTTGGTAAACAGAGTATCCAAACCAATCTGGTCCGCCACTTTCCATATGGCATTTACGAGAAGCGGGGCATAACTGTAGGAGGCTCCTTCCTTTGGGAAATGTGCGTTTTTCCCGCCAACCATATCCAGCAGAATACCGAATCGGGGACTGTAGCCCGGCACGGGTGGATGCTGCGCCCAGTAACGCGATCCGAGGAAATAGTAATTATCCTCTCCGCTTTTTCCATAATCCTCACCATCCCAAAAAACGAGATCCACACCGATAGACGGCATCTTCTTGTGAAACTGTCGGGCCATTTCCAGAAGAACAGCAACACCACTGGCACCATCGTCCGCTCCCGGGATGGGTTTATCCCGATAGGCTTTATCCGGATCCTGATCGGAACGGGGCCGTGTATCCCAGTGAGTGGATATCATAATGCGGTCGGGATCCTTTGGATTGAATGCCGCAATAATATTGCTCAGATGCAGGGTATCGTTGTTATATCCTTTGATATCGAAATTCTGTGAATAGACCATCGATGAACCTGCATAACGGCTCATTTTTTTCATGATCCATTGCTTCTCCTCTTCGTGTGCCTTTGAGTTGGGAACGCGCGGGCCAAACTGAAGCTGTCTGGCAACATCCTGATAGGCACTGTCGGCAGAAAAAGAAGGCACGGAATGTCCCTGGGATGAAAAATCATATTTCGGGTTATCCTTGCTGCCCGATTTGCTGCACGAGTACAGAAGAAAGACAGTCAGTAGAACAAGCAGGGAAAAAACGTATTTACGCATTCCTTCCCCAGAGGATGAAGCCATCTCGCTTGCATCTATCATACGTGCCTGAATTCATGGCGAAGTCCTTCTTCGGAGGACGAAGGTCTCGTCTGAATCTAGTATAAATACCAGACCTCACGGCGAAGTCCTCGCTACCATAGTAGCTGCCGACTGAGCCACCGGGAAAACAACCGTGTCGAGCAGATTAACATGATCAGGCCGGTTGGCAACAAATACGACAATTTCAGCTATATCATCTCCCGTAAGTGGTTCCATCCCTTCATATACCTTATCCGCCTTGTCCTTATTACCCTTGAAACGAACCATACTGAATTCCGTTTCCACGAGTCCGGGTGATACCTGACTCACTCGCACATTGCTTCCGGTAAGGTCCATCTTCGTCGATTTCGTGATGGCCGTTACCGCGTGCTTGGCTGCACAGTAAACAACACCTCCCGGATAGGCCTCGTGTCCTGCAATAGATCCGATGTTGATGATATGGCCGGAGTTGCGTTCTTTCATGCCCGGAGATATGAGTCGGGTCATTGTCAGCAACCCTTTCACATTGGTATCGATCATGGTATCCCAATCCTCAAAATCGCCGGAATAAACGGGATCGACACCGTGTGCCCCACCGGCATTGTTGACAAGAATATCAACTGGATCAGCGCCCAAACTATCGATGAATTTTTCACAAGCGGTGCGATCAGTAACGTCAAAGGCTCCGATTGTGACTTTAACATTATGCTCGTCTTCCAGAATGGCTGCCAGCTCCTCCAGACGTTCTTTACGGCGACCTGTAATGATAAGATGAACACCCGATTCGGCAAACTGTGTGGCTATGGCCTCACCGATACCGGATGTTGCTCCTGTCACCAGTGCGGTCTTCCCTTTTAATCTGTTTTTCATAATCATTCTGGAATTCAGCTAACGGAATCCGCCTGATACTGCCGTTCCACCAAACGTGCAGCCCCCAGAATCTTTTCTTCCTGGAATGTGTCTCCAAGAAACTGCATGCCAATCGGGAGTCCGTCCGAATGGATGCCCACAGGGACGTTTATGCCGCAGATTCCCGCAAGATTAGCAGAGATTGTGTAAATATCGTTCAGGTACATTTGAAGCGGATCATCAATCTTGGAGCCAATGTCAAACGCTGTTGTAGGCGAGGTCGGCGTCACAATAACATCAACGTTTTCGAAGGCACGTGTATAGTCATCTTTGATGAGCCTGCGAATTTTTTGCGCTTTCGCGTAATAGGCATCATAATACCCGGAGCTGAGTACGTAGGTCCCTAGCATGATGCGTCTTTTAACTTCAGTTCCGAAACCTTCCGTACGTGTCTGTTTGTAAAGCCGGATAAGTGCCGAGTCCATATTTTTGATACGGGATTCAAGATCCGGTGTTAAACTCTTATCCGCTTTCTTCAGTTGCTCCCGGAGGGCTTCTTCTTCCACTCGTAACTGTTCTTTCACTTTCTTGATATCGGCACGGTAACCGTAACGTACACCATCATAACGGGCCAGGTTACTTGAGGCCTCCGCCGTTGCAAGGATATAATACGTCGCGACGGCATACTTACTGTTCGGAAGCTGTATGGGTACTATTTTGGCGCCATCACTTTCAAGAGCCTGAACAGTATCCATGATTTTATCGCGGATTTCTTCCTCGAGTCCCTCACCAAAGAACGCTTCAGGAAGACCTATTTTTAGTGATTCAACCGGGTTATTCACCGCTTTGGTATAGTCCGGAACCGGGACATCAGCCGACGTACCGTCACGTTTATCTCTGCCTGCGATGACACTGAGAACTCGTGCAGCGTCTTCCACAGTGTTTGTCAGCGGACCTATGGAATCGAAAGACGAAGCATATGCTACAAGTCCGTATCGTGAAACTCTCCCGTACGTAGGTTTAAGGCCAACAATACCACAGAAAGACGAAGGCTGTCGAATGGAGCCTCCTGTATCGGAGCCCAGGGCGGAATTGCAAAATCCCGCCGCAACAGCCGCTGCACTGCCTCCGGATGATCCACCGGTCACTTTTAAGGTGTCGTGTGGATTTCTGGCCGGACCAAAGACGCTGTTCTCATTGGAAGAACCCATCCCGAACTCGTCCATGTTGGTTCTTCCAATAAAAAGTGCGTCTTCCTTTTTAAGCTTTTCAATGACCGTCGCGTCATACACCCCTTCAAAAGGCTGGAGCATACGTGAGGCGCACGTTACCTTTTTGCCTCTTTCACTGATGATGTCTTTAATGCCCATGATCGCCCCAGCCAGTCGACCTGCTTCGCCGCTTTCAATCTTCTTTTGAATGGCTTCAGCATCTTTACGGGCCTGGTCGCCATATAGGGATGTAAAGGCATTAACTTCTGTTCGTTTACCCGCAGCCTCAAGATAACTTTCAACTGCGTCTGGTAATGTTGTGCGACTATCCTCAATCTCAGTACGTAACTGAGCTATGCTCCTTCCTGACAAAACGATATTTTTTTAGTTATGAATGTGATTCTGAAGTGTTATGGACTTCTGTTTTTACCTGTTCGCTGTGCTGATGCTGTGAATCATTACGATTCTCATAATGATCCTGTTGGGAACTGTTTTCTATTTCCTTACGTACATCATTAGCTGCCTTGCGGAATTCATTAATTCCTTGTCCAAGTCCACGAGCGAGCTCAGGTATTTTCTTTGCACCAAATAAGAGAAACACGACCAGGATGATGATCACCCATTCCATGCCGCCGAATTCCATAATGTAGTTCCTTTTTTATCTAGTTATAAAAGTACGTTTTAACCGCTAAACGTAAAGGCAATAGCTCACGTCACTAACCGCAGTCAGGACCAAAAATCAGCTCAATCAATTTAGATGACAATCAACCCGAGTCAGAGCTCTACCTGCTTTTCTTGATTGAGCCATACCACACTTACTACCTGGAATACCAGGATAATTTACATCAAAAAACGTTTAAACCCACTATCAGGTGTGAGAATCACTCTGGGTCGTCTTGGGAGCCTCGGCCTGTTGTTTTTTCTCAGGCTCAGCCTGTTGCTGCTGATTCTGTTGTTCCTGATTATATTTCTGATATTGTTGCTGGCGGTGATACTCCGCATCGTCTTCCTGGGAGTTTCTCTCAATCTCCTTCTTGATATCGTTGGAGGCACGACGGAATTCATTGATCCCCTGTCCGAGTCCACGAGCCAGTTCCGGGATTTTTTTGGCACCGAATAACAGCACTACTACCAGGATGATTACCACCCATTCCATTCCACCAAAACTTCCCATATCTATTGTCCTTTCTTACGTATTATCATGGTCGTCACACAATTGAAACGCCCAAATGGAACAAAAAGTGTTAAAACCGTTTTACTATAACTATAAATGGTACATATTTAGAATAAGCAAGATAATGACTATTCACAACAATTTTGGCATTCAAACGTATGCCAAATCAATTAATGATTTAAGTTTCTCAAAAGATGTCGATTGCATTCTATTATAAGATCGATGAGTGCCGGCAGGAATCGGTTTATACTAAAGGAAAAGAGCAAGCGTTACTGCGCTGTTAGAGACATGGGATATCATTGATCCCCTTGGCTTAAGTTCAATTCCGGACTGGCCAAAGAGCTGCTTGTTTTGACAGGAATTTCAATTTTTTTTAAAAAAAATATTGCATTGGACTTGAATTTTACGTCAAGTTCGGTTTTAATACCCGCAAATAAACAGATACACACTAATTGATTTACTTATATGTATTGGACAATTGAACTGGCTGCAACTCTGGAGGATGCCCCTTGGCCAGCTACCAGGGATGAGCTTATTGAATGGGCCGAGCGCAATGGTTGTCCGCAACAAGTGCTTGACAATCTTTATGAGCTGGATGAGGAAGATGATACTCCCTATGAAAGCATTGAAGAGATTTGGCCGGATTACATCATGAAGGAAGATTTTTTCCACAACGAAGAGGACGAAGGGTTTGACTATGATGACGTTTAGTCGGTAAGTTTGCCTCAAATCCCGATATTATCGGGTGGGCTCCGTATATTAGCGGTCGCCCCGTCCCGGAAAGTATCCGGGATCGGGGAGCCGCTTTTTTTTTATTCAAACTCCACACCTCCTGGTGTTTTTGTTCAATAAGAAATTCATAATAACACTTCTATTACTTCTCGCCTCAGGGCTTGCTGGCGTGCCAACTGTGCATGCTCAATCCAAGGCAGATTCAACACATAAGGGCGTACCTGTTGTACGACGCTTGCGATTTGTAGGGAATCGTCATTTTGGCACCAGTCTCCTGGAAACGATCGTTCGTACGCACACAAACCGTGAGTTCCTGGGCATCCCCATGGTTACACCCTGGTACTGGCTGTGGGAACTGACCCATTTTGTCGGGGAAAAGCCTGCTGCCCTCGATAGAAATATGGTTGGGCAGGATATATCACGCCTTAAGCTGTATTACGAGTCACAGGGATTTTTCTATACAACGGTTGACACAACGGTGATTGAATATCGAAAGAACCGTTATGAGGTTTCCTTTATTGTTAATGAGGGCGAACCATCCTTTGTTAAGCGCATTTACTACAGCGGCATGCCCGCTTTTCCGGATACAACTTTGCGGGACCGGTTTTACAAACAAAGTGATCTGACAGAGAAAAAGATCAACGACACGACTTATACGGCGAATCAGCGGTTCACTTTTGATGGCCTCTCCAATGAACGTGAACGCCTTATTAGTTATCTCAAAAATCATGGCTACGCTGCTGTTCAGAGGGATTCGGTGACCGTGCAGATCAAAAAAGAACCACAGGATACTCTGAAACTTGCCCTCCTGTTTTTGGTTCAGCACGGACCCGTCTATCATTTTGGCAACACCTACATCGATCTGGCCGGTCCAGACAACGATACGACATACGACAGACAAGATACCTTGAAAAGCCCTCCTTTTACTGCGGCTAATACGAACAAAATGCTCATTCTAAAAATGAGTACAGGAGCCCATTCCAGGTTCAGTCTGCTGACCGATCAGCTTCTTTTCAAGCCGGGTGAGTTGTTTAATAACCAGCAGTACGTTCAAACCATCAACGAGTTCCAGAACCTCGGAATGATGAATGTGCGCCGCTTTGCTCTCAATAAAACGGGTGGATTGCCCGACTACTCACAAAAAAATCTGCCCGTTTTGATCGATCTTCAATCATTACCCAGGCGAAGTATATCCATGGACTTATTCGGAATGCAACGATACGGTTATGGAGCCGGTGCCGGGTTAACGTATACAGATAACAATGTGTTCGGGAAGGCACAACAGTTGCAGATTGGTACGAAAGGCAGTTTTGAATATGTCTCGCAGAAGTCACTGACGAAGAAAATACTTTACAGCCTCGAGGGATCCATTTCATATATTGAGCCAAAGTTGAATTTCCCCTTTAATTTCCTGGATAAAGCTCCCCTGTTTCTGAATTCCAGAACCAGGTATCAGTTGTCGGTTACGCACGTCAACCAAGATAATTTCAACATTAACGCCAATATCCGGCTGGACCAGCGATATGAGGTCGATCACGATCAATATACCCGAAGCACCCTGGATCTACCCGAAATAGACTGGACGGATGCCAGTGCTACGGGACAGTTTCTTGCGAGTCTCGACTCTACATTCAAGAACAATGAGATACAAAAGAAATTCATCCTTGAGGATTTTAAACCTCAGGTAAATTCTACAATTCGCTACACATTCCGGCGTGCACATACCGATATCATCGAACGCAACTACGGTTATTATTTCGAGGCCGGAATCGAATCGGGCGGAAATATCCCTTATCTGATCGATCGATTTGTCACTACACCGGGAAAAGTTGAGGGATCCATACCAACGTTCGGGATTAGTAACTCCAGGCTCACTTATAGCCAATATGCGAAAGTCTCATTTGACTACCGCAGGTATATTCCCGTCTCTCCGAATGCCGTTTTCGCGTATGCAGGGTTCCTGGGTTATGCCATCCCGTTTGGAAAAAGCAAAACGATCCCTCTGACCAAACGTTTTTATGCCGGCGGCAGCAATGATATTCGCGGTTGGGCTCCTTTTCGCCTGGGGCCAGGTCCGCTGGAAGACCAGCAACTGATCAACGGCGGGGAGATAAAGCTGGCTGGTCATGTTGAAATACGCCAGGAAATCTTTAAAAGATTTCTTTCTACGAAATGGGTTTTGGCGATGTTCACAGATTTTGGTAACGTTTGGAATGGGCCGCGTAACCCGATTACAACAGGGCGGTTCGCGTTTAATTCATTTTATAAACAGATTGCCGTTGGTTCCGGCTTCGGAATCCGACTCGACTGGCAATATGTGATCTTTCGAATCGACTTTGCATACAGGGTGCACGACCTGAAAAAAGGATGGTTCAAGAAAAATGCACTCGGACTCAGTTTTGGTATCGGACAATCGTTCTAACAAGTCAGTGAATCATGATTAGCACCGGTAAATTCAAGAATTTCAAGAAGCAGGCAGATATCATCTTTAAAACACATCTGCTGGCTGATTTCACCCCTGCCGAGCGGTATGAGTTCCTTCAGCTTTGCCATAACAGGAAATACAAAGCCGGGGAGTTTATTTTTCACCAGGGAGACCCGGGAACGGGCCTCTATATCCTCGAAGATGGACTCATTGAATTATCGCTTGATAACGGTGACTTCGATGAAATCCCATCCCGGCATCTTCATCCTACAGAATGTATTGGAACTCTTGCTGTGATAAGCGAGAGCCGGCGCTATTGCAATGCCCACTGCGTTACCGACTCGCGACTTCTCGGTTTCTTTCGGCCCGATTATGAAGTACTCCGGAATCGACAACCTCGTGTCGCAATCAAGCTCATGGAAGCTATCGCCAATAACCTTGTTGCAAAACTCGGTAATGCTCTCTCAAAATTGAATGAACACACCAACTCAAAAACGCTTTTTGACATCCAGGCTGGTCTGCCTTCCAGTGAAGCACTTTAATGTAAAAGTGCTAACGTGTTAAGTGTTAAAGTACTTGAGGAGGTCGGGTCGTTTTTGGCTTTCAGCTTTCCCATCTTCTGCCAGGTTGCACTAAAGAAAATCTCAATACTCAATACTCATATCTCACTACTCGTCGTCCATGTCCGTAAAGAAAGGTGAAATCATCACCGTAGAAATCGAGTCGGCCGCATTTGAAGGAAAAGGTGTTGGTCATCTCGATACCCAGGCCGTGTTTATCAGGAATACCGCACCCGGTGATATCGTGAAAGCCCGTGTCATCAAAAAGAAAAAGAAATACCTGGAAGCGAAACTTCTGGAAGTCGAAAAAGCGGGTCCCGTACGAATTGAGCCACGTTGTCAGCATGCCGATATCTGCGGTGGTTGCACCTGGCAGCATATCCCCTACCAGGAGCAACTGGTGATCAAACGACAACATGTTGAAGATCATCTCCATCGAATCGGCGGATTAACCGACCTGGAACCGCCTGCCTGTCTGCCATCCGAAAAGGCATTTTACTACCGGAATAAAATGGAATATAGTTTCGGCAACCGGCGGTGGCTTACGGAGGAAGAAATCCGAAACAAGGACAAAATCAGAGACAAAGATACTGCCGTAGGACTACATGTGCCCGGCAGGTACGATCGTATTCTGAATCTGCACGAATGTCACCTCCAGGACCCGGTATCATTCCAGATTATGGATGCCGTTCGCACCTATTCGCTTGAACATGATATTCCGGCTTATGATGTGCACGACCACTCCGGCTATTTCAGAAATGTTGTCGTCCGTACCTCCGATCATTATGATGATCTTATGATTAACATAGTCACCTATACGGATAACGAGGAAATTATGCAGAGTGTAACCGGTATGTTGCTCGACAAATTTCCTGGTATTACGACAGTAATAAACAACATCAACGATACGCGCTCGCCAACGGCAGTCGGCAGGTATGAGAAAGTTTATCACGGACCGGGATTCATTCGTGATAAAATTGGGCCCTTCTCATTTAACATCCATGCCAATGCTTTTTTCCAGACGAACACGCGACAGGCCGAACGCTTGTATGATACGGCTGTCCGGTTTGCCGACATGCAACAGGATGATCATGTGTACGATTTATATTGCGGTGTCGGTACCCTCACGCTTTATGCCTCGCAGTTTGCTGCCAGTGTTGTAGGTATCGAGATAAATGAGGTTGCGATAGAGAATGCACGTAAAAATGCGGACGAAAACGGGGTTGCCAATTGCGAATTTCTCACAGGCGATATGAAAGATCTCTTTACAGCCGGAACGATAGCAAAATACGGTAAGCCTGATGTCATCATTACCGATCCACCGCGTTCCGGAATGCATCCTGATGTTGTACGACAGTTACTCGATTTAAAAGCCCAAAAAATCGTTTATGTCAGCTGCAACAGCTCCACACTGGCACGTGACCTGAAGGAACTGAATGAACTGTATGAAGTTACCGAGGTCCAGCCGGTTGATATGTTCCCCCAGACCTACCACATCGAAACGGTGGCCAGGCTGGAACTCAGACACTAATGCTAATACCAGTTAATTTGTAAAGTAATTAGCCGCGGATTTACGCGGACCCAAACAGATTAAATCTAAGTTTATCTGTGGCACTCTGTGGTTAAAACGGTAACGACTAACAACTTTAACTGCCCCAGATGACTAAACTTATTTTGTGGTTATGACACATGCCACACTTCTTTTTACGTGATAAGAGAAAACTGTTTATAAGCTGTTGAACAATTAATGATTTCCAGTAAATTATTTGCAGGATTTCAATCTATGTGGAGTTATAGTCTTTGGACCTGAATTTTATACGGTGTGTATCCAGATTGTTCAGATGCGGAATAGGAGGAGCAAAATCATAATACTGATTCGTTACTGACCAATTTCTAATTCTCTGCTTTCTAATTTCAATTCCATCATTCCGAGGTCTAAAAACTATTTGTATTTAAACAGGTTCATATATCAGATCACCACCAACCCGGAATAGCATCATGCATTCGTCTAAGAAATATCACCTGGTTTGTCTGCTGACAATAACCTCACTGCTTCTCGTTTCCTGTTCTTCTTCAAGAGCGCAGGACAAGCCCAACCCAAACAGGCCTGATCCGGTTATTGAAAAGATGCTGAGCCAGATTTCAGCTGATTCAATAAAAGCTAACATCCTAAAGCTGGTTAGTTTTAAAACGAGACAAACCCTTTCGGACACTCTCAGTAACACTGCCGGCATCGGTGCGGCTCGTCGCTGGATATATAGCAAATTTGAGCAATACAGCAGGGAATCCGGTGGCCGCCTTAACGTTGGTTATGAAGGGTACATTCAGCAGCCGGAAGGCCGGATTGACAGGCCCACAAAAATTGTAGATATCATAGCCGTACTTCCTGGAAGTCAACAAGAAGCATCTAATAGAACATACATTGTAAGTGGTCATTATGATTCGCGGGTAACCGATATTATGAACCGTACCTCCGAAGCCCCCGGTGCCGATGACGACGGTTCCGGCACGGCTGCATCACTCGAGATGGCACGGGTGATGTCCCGGTATCATTTTGATGCAACCATCATCTTTGTTGCTGTGGCCGGCGAGGAACAGGGACTCTATGGCTCAACCCACCTTGCGGATATCGCCCAGAAGAAAAACTGGGATGTTGCAGCTATGTTTACCAACGATATCATCGGTAGTCCAAGGGCGGATGATGGAACCAGAGATCCGAATACCGTACGAGTTTTTGCGCAAGGTATCCCACCCAAAAAGGAACTCTCGGATTACGATCGTATGCTTCTGCGAACAGGCGGAGAAAATGATACACCACCAAGAGAACTTGCGCGTGAAATTATTTTTGCAGCTAAGAAATATGATACCGGCATGAATGTGATGATGATTTATCGTAATGATCGCTATTTGCGTGGCGGTGATCACATGCCGTTTCTGGCCAAAGGGTATCCCGCCGTACGGTTCACAGAGCCCCATGAAGATTTTCGCCATCAGCACCAGGATGTCCGAATGGTAAACGGAGTGCAGTATGGCGACCTGCCAAGGTTTGTGGATTATAATTATGTTGCCCGCGTCACACGTGTGAATGCTGCTGCACTGGCCGAGATGGCTTCAGCTCCTGCACGACCGGGAAATCCGGGGATGGACCTCAGCAAACTGACCAACAGCACCACTCTCCTCTGGAATGCCAACCATGAGCCCGATCTGGCAGGCTATCGTATCGTCTGGCGCAGGACAACTGCCCCCGACTGGCAAGATTCCAAATTTGTAGGAACGGATACTACTTATACTTTAAAAGGTATATCTAAAGATAATTATCTCTTTGGAATTCAATCAGTTGATAATAGAGGACATGTGAGTCCAGCCGTATATCCACTACCGGTTTTCAGCAGATAACGCAAAAGTGATAACATGTCATCAGCAGAATTTTGGATAGAAAAGCTGAATTTGGAAGCACATCCTGAAGGCGGATATTACCGGGAGATTTACAGGTCCGGTGATACAATCGCCCATACAGGCCTGCCGCCCCGATACCCGGGTGACCGGTCCGCTGCCACACTCATCTATTATCTTTTGAAAGATAATGACTTTTCAGCATTCCACCGGATAAGAAGCGATGAGATCTGGATTCACGTAGCCGGTGATTCTCTTGACATTCATACGATAAATCCAGGTGGTACATATGAAACAGAGCGATTAGGGAAGAATGTTGCCGAGGGTTACTCTCCCGTCTGCATCATTGAACACGGATTATGGTTTGGAGCTTCCTTGTCCTCCCATTCCTCTTTTTGCCTGTGCACCTGTATTGTATCCCCCGGCTTTGATTTTGCCGACTTTGAGATGGCAGATCCCGGCATGCTAAAAAACATGCATCCGGAATATGCCAATGTAATCGATAAGTTGAGTCGATAGAATCGTTTTTAACGGAATAATCCGCGAAGAGTAGCTTCATTCTGCGGACCAATCATAAACTCCCGCACGACCCCCTTATCAACCAGAACTGTTGACGGTGTGGCCATCACCCCAAATTTCTTGGCTACATCCATGTGATGGGTAATATCCACTTTGTAGCAGGGTAACCTATCTTTTTTCAGGGAATCAATAATCGGGGTCATTGGACGGCAGGCACCACAGTGTTCGCTGTAAAAATAGAAGAGCGCCGGTTTTCCATGTTGAATCGCTTTACCGTACGATCCGCTCAATTCAGGTGCCGGTTTGCCTTTTTGTTTTCTCATGCGCCAGAACATCATAAAACGAAATCCTAGAAAAAACAGGACAATGGCAAGTAAGATGTAGACCAGTATCATAATAATCAAAGCTAATAGGTTCTTAGATAGAATGAATATACTACATAACTAAATATCGATACAATTATTTTTCAAAAATCTTTCCCTTTTGAGTTTTTAACACATGATTCAGAATTATCTATAATAAGTGTTTGTTTCTCACAAAAAGGGTACGGACAAGCCCTGTTTTTTTGTCTATCTAGTTAAAGATTCATTTTAAAGTGGTCGCCCGTCTGCCCACCCTTTACGGGTGACACGCTTCACCTTATATGTTTATAACTATGGAGGTTAATATGGAAGCAACCGAGTACATCAATGAGCCCATTGCCAAACTGCCACGGCTAAATGAGCCTGCTCCCAATTTCACGGCTAACACGACACATGGTGTAAGAAAGTTATCGGATTATCACGGAAAATGGCTGATTTTGTTCTCTCATCCTGCTGATTTTACACCGGTTTGCACGACTGAATTTCTTGGATTCACCAAGTATTATGATGAGTTCAAAAAGCTGAATTGCGAACTGCTTGGATTATCCATCGACAGCAATTTTGCCCACCTGGCCTGGGTCCGCAATATCAAGGAAAAATTCGGAGTTGACATCCCCTTCCCGATCATTGAAGATATTTCTATGAACGTTGCCCATGCTTATGGAATGATCATGCCCGGTGCGTCAAGCACTTCAACCGTTCGCACTACCTTTATAATCGACGAGAAAGGATTGGTTCGTGCCATGATCTACTATCCCCTGACAAACGGCCGTTCAATCCTCGAAATTCTGCGTCTTTTGAAAGCTCTGCAAGCCACCGATGAGTATGGCATCGCCACACCCGAAGGATGGGAGCCCGGAGACAAGGTTCTGGTTCAGCCACCGACTACTGTAAAAGCAGCCGAAAAACGCGTTAGTGATGGCTATGAATATGTCGACTGGTATTTCAGCAAAAAAGAGCTGGTCTGATTTTTGTCCGGTTATTATAAAAAAGGGGTGTGATTCAGTCGCATCCCTTTTTCTTTATGACAAACTCTTCTATACTCACATCCAATTCAGAAATGATTCTAACTCCAAGTCTGCATAACTTGGTCATTTTGATCGCGTCAATTATCCTGTGGAGGTTACATACATGCGCACACGATTTTGTTCAATCATTTTCTTCTTTTTAGCTCTGATGATGGTTCCTATGCTTCTTCGTGCTCAATCACAATACATCTCTGTTAAACATCCCGATTGGAGCCGGGATGCCACGATCTATGAGTTAAATGTTCGCCAGTTTTCCATGGAAGGAACATTCGAGGCGGTCATCCCAAAATTATCGCAAATCAAGGCTCTGGGCGCCGATATCATCTGGATAATGCCTATCAACCCAATTGGAGTCAAAAACCGGAAAGAGCCGCTTGGCAGCTATTATTCCGTCCGTAATTACCTTGAAATCAACCCCGAATTTGGAAACAAGGCTGATTTTCGTGCCCTTGTTGACTCCATCCACAGTCATGGTATGAAAGTGATCGTCGACTGGGTGGCTAACCATACCTCGTGGGATAACGTGCTCACCAAAGAGCACCCTGACTGGTACAAACACGACAAGAATGGGAACTTCGTACCTCCTGTTAAAGACTGGTCGGACGTCATTGCACTCGACTATGCCAAACCCGGACTTCGCAAATATATGCTCAATGCCATGGAGTACTGGGTGAAGAACTTCAATATAGACGGCTACCGGTGTGATGTGGCCGGCATGGTTCCCATTGACTTCTGGATTCAGGCTCGTAAGTCCCTCGACGACATCAAACCCGTTTTCATGCTTGCCGAGGCGGAAGGTCCCAAGTTTCACGAAGCTTTTGACATGACATACGGCTGGGATTCGTATCACCTGTTTAATGATATCGCGAAGGATAAGGCAACGGCCGATCAAATCACTACGCTTCTAAACAAAGAGAAACGCACCTACCCTTCCGATTCCTACCGGATGCGTTTCACTAGTAACCACGATGAAAATTCGTGGAACGGGACTGTTTTTGAACGGCTCGATGGTGGTGCCGCTACGTTTGCAGTGCTGACTTGCACCATGGACGGCATGCCGCTGGTTTATGACGGGCAGGAAGCGGGTATGAACAAACGTCTCAAATTTTTCGAACGAGACCCGATCGTATGGAAAGCAAGTCCGTTTCGGAATCTCTATACAAAGTTATTCGAGTTGAAACATCAAAATCCGGCACTCCGAAACGGCGACCAGGGCGGTGCAATGCAGATGCTCTCCAATTCAAATCCCAAAGCTGTTTATGCTTTTACACGACAAAAATCAGGTCATAAGGTGCTTGTTATTCTGAATCTCAGCAACAAAGAACAGTATGCCACGCTTTCCGGAGCATCGATGCGCGGGACCTACCACGAACTATTTACCAATCAGCATAAGAGGTTTGCGGCAAGTGAAAAGATCGACCTGAAACCATGGGCTTATTTTGTGTGGTCAAATTGATATTGTTGTGATGACACGCGTGTACGGGTAAACACGGGGGGTTACCCGTACACGCCATAAATTGTTGTTATCTCGCGAGGTAGCGCGGGATGGCATCGGGCAGCCGGCTAACGAATTCATTATTGATCGAGTTGGAAAATTCGGAGAACGATTTGATGGAAATAGCATTGTTCTTCTGTCGTCCTACCAGTACTACTTCGTCGCCCACTTCCACTTCCGGGATGCCCGAGATATCAACCATAAAAACATTCATATTGATCAGTCCAACGACCGGGGCTTTTTTACCTTTGATGAGCACATATCCCCTGTTGGATAGAGACCGATCATAACCGTTTGAATATCCGATGGGGATGACCGCAATCCTCATGTTCCTTGGCGCCTGGAAGCTGGTTCCATAGCCAACGAAATCATCCTTGGATACCTGTTTTACATGCATAACATGTGTTTTCCAGGTGAGCACGCGATGCAAAGGATGATCTTTGATTTTGTTTCCCCGCATCAAATGCAGGTTGTAAATATCCGGACTCGGCCACAACCCATACAACGCCGTTCCTACCCGCACCATGTCCATCGTCGTTTCCGGGAAGGCGAGCGTGGCGGCAGAGCAGGCCGTATGTCTCAGTTTTGGTGTGTATCCAAACTTTTTGGTTGCTTCATATAACTCATTGAATTTCTGAATCTGCTTGACTATGCGAAACTGGTTCGCCAAGGTTTCAATGCCTGCATAATGCGTGCAGAGCCCCTTGAATTCAAGGCATTTCCTGTTCTTCTTAAGGAAAGATAGAGCCTTCGTAAGCTGGTCTTCCGGCAAGCCGGTACGGTTGCCGCCTGTCTCAACCTCAAGATGGATGATAGCTTTCTTTCCAATCTTCTGTGCCGTCTCACACGACACACGAAGACGTTCGAAATCGAAAACAAAAAACTCGATTCCATTATCGATAACCCATTCCAGGTCTTCGGGATGTAGAATTCCCATGATCATAATAGTAGAATCTTTGGTGACTGCTTTGAGGACTTCCCACGCCTCATAACTGGAAGCCACCGCGAAATGCCGTATTCCGCACCTCTCGGCCATGGGGACAAACGTACTTATTCCATGCCCGTAGGCATTGGCTTTAACCACAGCCGATATGACGGTATGATCGCTAACTTTCGATTGAATAAATTCAACATTCTTTTTGAGTGCGGACTGGCTGAGTTCAATACGTGATGAGTGTCTGACTTTGGTTTTTGGTTTTACCTGTAATTCCATTTTTACAATTAGCTGTCAATTGAAACTGTACTCGGACCATCGATACGAGGGTCCCCAACTTTCACGGGCCATAGTGATGACCTTCTGAACTTCGTTATCATCTACCAGCGACAAGTCTACCAGATCTGCCTTATGATAGTGATAAGCATATACGCGCGAGGCAAACTGCGAAAAGGGTAAGGACGACTCGCCGTGCCGTTCATCGTTACCGGCCACCGACGGAGTGACACCCCCCCCCCAGTGCTGCCTTCCTTCATTGTTTGGATTCCAAAAATAGACCCGGGTTTCACCATCTTTACTCTTAGCCACACGGATGATAGTTATTGCATGGAATCCCAGTAGATTACCTGTGTTTGATGTCACGAATATTCCGATCGGATTGGGATATACCAGATCGTGCCCCCGGTTATAATCGGGATGATGGGTTACGTAGAACGTCCTGACGAACTCTTCATACTTGCTTATCGTCTGCATGACAGGATCATATGCCGAAGCAAATCCCGTCGGAACCCACTGCCCATAAAGCGCTGGATTCACCCACTTGTGCGCATCCTCCTGCCGAAACGAGCACAGGCGCATCATTTCATTATAGATCCTATCGAGATGGGGCACCAGCAGCACCGAGACGGCATCGAGGTTATAGTCAAGCTTCTTTGCCATCCCGGCAACTAAATTGGACGAGTCGATAAGAGCACCCTCAAAATTCATCGTCAGATGATTCTCCTTAACAACCTTGAGTATCATTCTGAGCAGCTTCCCCGGGACGTTCATACTCCAGAGGCTGATCCCCCGTGCGCCCTGGCAGGTTGGATTCATCCCTTGTCCCACGCCAAGTGGCAGCCCAAGGACACTCACCACATCTGCAAGTAATACTTCACGTGCTGTCAAATCGCCTTTTGCGTGAGCAGACTTCATAATCTCAATTTCCGATTGCTGTGAGATCTCACAATCCATGAGCCGGTACAGTCCGCTTCGTACAGGCTGTCTGTCCAGGAGTCCGCGTTCGAGCATCCTCCCAAACCCATAAATTGCCTGACTGATTTCGGGATGGGCAAAGATATCAATGAGCTTTCCTATTTGATCTTTGTGCTTGTCAAACTGTACCTGACCCGTTTCATTTAAGCCCAAAGCCTCCTTCAGTAGCTCATCATCATTTCTGACCTTTCCCAACAAGACGGCGAGAAACGAACTGCTCAATCCGGTACGAACCATCATCGATGAAAGACAACGGGCTTCTTCCGCTAATTCATCTCTTGTCAGTGAATCGAGGGCCTTTGCATAAGCCACAGCAGATCCGGTTTCAACGGCTCTTTCGGATGGACGGTAAATAGCATCCACATACAAACGCAGCAACCCGGTTTCTTCGCCATTTTCCCGTAGTGAGATATGATCGTTAACAAGATGGATGATTCGACGTACCCGATCGGTAAGGATCGGCCGTTGTGCACAGATCATTTCGATCTCTTCAGCCAGTTTCGACTTGATTACATCGAAATGCATCTGATCTTTAAGATGATCAAAAAGGATGGTAATCTTTTTTCGATCTGATTCCGAGATATTACGGTTATATTCTGTTGCTCCCAGAAACATAAGATCCAGGTTTTGCACCAGTGCATCCTGCAAAAAAAGACGCGCGTCTTCCGGAGAGCAGCGATCATCCGTCAGTGTTCCAGCCGCAATAGCTGATACCCGGAGATCACTCAGTATCTCCATGACCGTTTGTAATCCACCGGATTTCAGCGTCCCTCCTACCAGTGATGGGACCAGTTTCCCGGGATCTCTCCATGGAGTATCTTCAAACAGACCGTGTTCATTGAGCACAGACATCTTAGAGAATACCAGATCTTTGCCTTCCTTTGTCTCGAGCAGGGATTCCGTGCTTGCCAGCAGCCGATTGATATAACGCGGGCGTGCAAAAGGTTTGGTTGACCCGAGTTCTTCTAAAACCCGTTCAAAATGTTTTCTCACCTCCCCGAAATGGGGTGTTGAATCAGACATAAATGCAATTGCGTAGTATTCGAATATTTCCTGGTCCCACTAACCTGACGAGATCTTCTGTTCATTTAAAACAGACTGCATGAAGTCCGGCTTTATGGAGTCTGTACGAGTCGACTCGTTATTTATTTTAGGAATCCAAAATCATCCTTGTCGTACTCTTGATTCCCGCGGTTAATGTTGTTTGTACGATGGTTTACCTGATGTTCACCGGCTGACCTCTAAATCCCAAAAGGGGACTTTTGATTGTAGCCAGAAAGTTATAGTCATTTAAACCTTTGATTTTGCTTTTTTTACATGTGTAATTGTTTAAATAACAAAGGAATTAGGCTCCCTTTAGGGGTCAACAGATTCACGTGCCAGATTCAGAGCTCGTCAGTAACGAGCAGATCATTTTAAAACTGATTTACCGACATCAAGAAACCGCCCGGCAGGTAGGCACTACTATTCAGCTAATCCATCAAATAATCACAGCTTAAACATAAAAATCTACATCTTCATAATGAAGTAGCAGATCCTTCATTCGTTTGGGGTCATCGCCCTGGAAGAATACCGTTCCGTAATGATTGCCAAATCCTTCACGGTTGGTCGAGACCTTATGAGCTGAGGGTGGGAACAATGTGTGCTCCTCGAAATAGGGATCTTCCTTCAGTTCTTCCGGGATATTGAGTTCGGTTATATATCCGGGTTTAGGATACACCATCAGGCTGCCGGAATATTTGTTCGGATGATAATCTTTCGGCGGGAAAATGGCATCGAGTTCCTCTTCCGTGGTTTCAGGATCGTGACATAACACAAATGCCCCGAGTGCATCGAAATCAAACGACCGTGAAACGAGTTCAAGAATATGTCCGCCGGGAATCCTGCAGGCGACCTCACCAAAGCTGATCTCGTTCTTTTCCGTGAGAAACCATTCGGGATGAATCATGCCATATTCGATTCCGAATGCTTCAACGAGATCATTGATTGCCTTGGCAATGATCGGCCTTTTTTCCTCAAGTTCGGGACCATTGGGTATAAAATTTGAATATCCCAGATGTACGTATTCTGTGATGTTTAGAAACCGGACCTTGCCGTTGTGAATGAAAGCCTCACAGGAGAACTCTCTCCCGGGAAGATGGCTCTCTACCATGCACGGGAAGTCCTTGTCGTTGACCTTCTCATCTATATCTTTTTTGCTGCGCAAGAGTTTGTGACCCACTGTGCCGGCCGCGTTAAATGGTTTCAGATGCACCCAGTAATCTTCCTCACCAGGCAACTGCAGTTGGGCTTCATTGAGCCGTTCCATAAACTGACGGACCTGATCCATGTTATGAACTTCTTCAAATAGTCCCACACGAATTCCCGCAAGTAAAGCTTTACGTTTCATCATCGCCTTGTTTCTGAACAGGAAGGCACGATTAAGCACACGCGGATCATCGCGGTAAATAGAATTCAGGGCGCCGGCCCACTCTACCGTTTCCTCGAAAAGAGGAACCGCTACATCCACGTTAAACGGTTTGAGTTTCTCAGCTAGTTGCAATGCAGTGGAATGTTCATTCCACTCGTCAAAATTCCATGAAACAAATGGGATATCGTGCTCTTTTGCGTAACCCTCAAAATCTGGAAAAGACACGACGACATATGGTTTGCCGAGTTTATCAACACTTTCAATTACCGGGAGACTCCATCCTAACAAAGCAAAAAACTTAGACATAACGTTAAATTATTGTTTTTAAATAAAAATTTTAATGTAACAATACTAACGTGTCTGAGTTGCTTAGTGTTCCATTGGCCACATTTACAATTGTAGGTCGGACTGCCAGTCCGACGGTACGCACGCTTGCAGAAGGGAACACTGTAGAAAACTGGCTGCGGATTATCCAGGCGTTTTTTTCTTTCTACGAATGGTTTATCTGGAACAATTATCCGAATATTTCACCCAAATGATAAATCGCTTAACTCCTAACGAACCATTATAATCACATTACAAAGTGCATGTCATGCTGAGTACCATCGAGACATCTAAGTTCTGTACTAACGGATCTCGTTGCCTACCATGACAATTATAACGGCCATTCAGAAACAGTCGTTTGGGTGAAAGCTGTAACGTCTGTAGGGGTAATCACAGGAGATTACCCCTACAGAATTCTATATTCTTACTACTGGCTCCTGTTTTAGCTCATTAAGGCACATACGGCTGCGGTATCGACGACATCTTCCCACTTGCAGCCGCGGGACAAGTCGTTCATCGGTTTGGCCAGACCCTGGATGACGGGTCCGGTAGCCGTGGCACCGCCAAGACGTTCGGTTATTTTGTAGGAGATATTTCCGGCATCCAGGTTCGGGAAAATAAACACATTGGCTTTACCGGCAACCGCCGAGTCCGGTGCTTTCCGTTTTCCAATGGCTTCAACATAGGCCGCATCAAACTGAAGCTCGGCATCTACTGCCAATGACACTTCTTTGCTTTTGACCAGATCCAGAGCTTCGCGAACCAGTGTCACGCGTTCATGTTCGGCACTTCCCTTGGTTGAGAAGGAAAGCATAGCCACTCGAGATTCCTCGCCCGTCAGGCTTTGGTGCGTCTTTGCGGAGTCGATGGCGATGGATGCAAGCTGTGCAGATGTCGGATAAGGGACCACTGCGCAATCACCATACGTAAAAACGCGTCCGTCATCCCAGGACATCATGAACACACTCGAAACAACCTCGGATCCCTGTCGCAGTCCGATAACTTGCAGCGCCGCTCTCAAAACATCACCCGTCGTGTTTACCGCTCCGCTCACACAACCGTCTGCTTTTCCATGAACCACCAATGATGCCGCCCAAAAAAGAGGTTGCTGTACGATAGCGCCAGCCTGATCTTCGGTCATTCCTTTGTGTTTACGTCGTTCATAAAGGTGTTTTGCAAATTTCCCGGCATCGTCACCCTTTCCCGGTTCACTAAATGAAACCGAGCCGGATAGTTCGATCCCGTGTGATTCTGCTGTCGAACGGACCTCCTTTTCAGAGCCAACAAGCATTACACGGCAGATATTATGTTCATCCAGGTATGCTGCAGCCTGGAGAATGCGCTTGTCGTTCGTTTCGGGGAATACAATAGTTTTATACTTTTGAGCCGCTTTCTCGCGTAAATGGGTAATGAAGGGAGTCATGGTATTTTAAAGGTGTTAAGGTATATAGGTATATAGGTGTTAAGGTAATTATTTTGTTCTAAATGACGGATGGAAGATAAGAAATGAAAAAGAGAGTATGATAGCTGAATTATCTTTCTGCATGACATTAATGCCCGTTCAGATAATTTTTGCGCTACCTGCCAATGATCATGAGTACAATTGAAATCAACCCAAGCATGATTCCCCAGAACTGCCGTTTTGTGATTTTATCCCTCCAATACACATATCCCAGGATGGTACCGCCTGCGACAATCAGGATATTCGCAATCGAGAAGGCGACAGCCCCTCCAATGTATTTCAAAGCCATAATCATGAAAATAGAAGAATACAGGTTGGGTATCCCGATCATGACCCCAAGACCAAGTTCATTCAGTCGTATCTGATATTGACGCTGCAGAATGATCCCTGTAATCCCAATAAGAAATGCCGTTCCGAAAATACCGGCCATAAACAGATCCTGATTAATAAATCCAGCTCCATTCTCACGAAATATCTTAAGTGCAGCGTCACTGAATCCGGTGCCAAGAAACAATGCGATCAGTAAGACAGGCTTCCAGTCCGTTTCTTTTTTGTGGTGATGCATACGGCTGAGAAGGTACAAGGCTATGAAAACACCGATGAGACCTGCAGTTATCAAAAAGTTGATCCGCTCCCGGTAGCCAATAATTGAAACCAATACCGGGATAACCAGAGACAGCCGCATCGCCGTAACGCTCACGCCAACACCATTCCGATTGACCGAACTGCCGTAAATGACAAAATTGAAAATAAAAAGTGCACCGGCAATAACTGTGAGAAAAATTAACCATATCGGTAACACAGATACAGAGAAGGTCCCTAAGGAGGAAATGGAAGCAACGAGTGTTGCAATGAAATAATTAACGGTAAGAACGGGCAACATTCGTGTCTGCCGATACTTGACAACCTTCAGGAGGTGGACAATAACCAGCGAACACATAACACTAAGAATGAGATATAGAAATCCCATTACTTCGCACTTGGGCCCGTCAGAGAAACAGAAGTATTGCCCAGAAACACCGGATCCTGTGGTTGATTGGTAACACTTCTGGAAGTGAATGCGATATTGCGCTGCAGAAAACGAGTGATATCGGACATTTGGGACATGCCCGCTTGCAATGCACGACAGAAATAGTAAGTAAATATGCTGTGCATCTTATCTACGTTTTCGCCGGATGACCTGTATACCTGAGCATTCTGGCCAATATCTGAGGAGAGTAATACCGTCAATTTTGGATCCCGTGCAGTCATCTGGGCGGAGATGCGTATCCATTTCTGTTTAAGGGAATCCGGATCCTGCCCTGGTGTTCTGACATCCAGTATCAGGATTGTCGAACTCGTCTTCCATTTCGCAGCATTCCTGATGAGTTTAGTGATAGTTCCTGTATCCGATCCTTTACCTCCGGAAGCAACCCCTGTATAATAAATTACTACCCGTGGCGATTTTGCTCTTTTAGGTAACCATGCTGGACTAGCACTGGTATCCCTGAACATCTTCCATGCATCGGCTCCTTGTGCAGATCCGAAAGCATGAATCTGAGCCGCAGGTATTCCCAATGATTTATTCAGATAATCACGCATCAAATGAATATCACGTTCATAGACAGGTTGCAAAGGCGGAATTTGGCTGTTAAAACTACTGGCCAACAGGAAAGCTGTCGTTCCAGGTTGCTTCGTATTGCTCTGCGGTATGTTATTCTCCACATCAACACTACCATATCCACTTGCCTCCTGGTCGAGAACATCGGACTCTTGATTTGCACTGGTCTTCCAAACAATGCGGGCATATTTCGCATTCAGATACGCAGGTGTTATTCCAAGAAGCACCTTATACCAACCTTTCCCGGCACTATCCATGAACTGGAGATATGTCCCCTTGTTTACATCCGTTAACAAATTATCCTGCGTCGCTTTTGCCTCGTTATACAAGGCTGTCGATGTATCGGTGATCAAAGCATATCGCTTCATAAATGAACGGATCGGCACACTGAACTGATAACGGTTCTTCTGATAGTACGCGTTAATCATCAGACTATCCGGATCAATGCTTTTGATCACTCCCGGGTTGTAACTTCTGGCAAGATTCAATGTCAGCTTTCCATCTGTAAGAGGAACTTTCTTGTTCAGAGCTATCAACGAATCTCCATAAGATACAGTTACTTCGGCGTTATCTATTGTATTAGATTTTACATTGGTAGTATCAATGCGTACTTCATGACCCACTACCTTGGTCATTTGCACCTCTCCTGTTGGTCTGGGTGTACCTACCGGTTTCATATTGAGCAGAGAACCGACACCTATGGCTAATCCAGCCGTGTTTAGCAATAGCTGTGCACGGGAGGATGATGCATCCTTTATGATTCCATTCGTATGTGCTGTGTAAAAGATAAATCCTGACGCTGCAAGTCCCAGAATCAGATGTCCATAACGGGGACGAAACTTTTGAATATATCGTTTCATCACCAGCCTTTCGGGATAGTCAACTTTCTGCACGTCAAGAAGATCCAGCGTAAGAACAGGATCATCAGGCGTCACCTCATCTTGCTTCGAAAGGACCTTGCTCGAGGTAAGCACCTTGCCATCCGTCTTGTCTAGTGAAGGCTCCTTGTCAGCTATCCACTTCGAACTGGTGCAACCGGCAAGGAGCACAAGAATCGTAACACCACAAACTGATTTGGAAAACCACCTACGCATACCCAAATATATGGCTATTCCGGCTTATACCCATGGACTTTGTTTACGGGCAACAGCAATTTTGGCTGCTTCTTTTGCAATCACCAGTTCCTCATCGGTTGCGATAACGTAGACATCCACCTTGGAATCATCGGTACTTATTTTGGTTTCGACTGTGCCTACCGCGCTGCGGTTGCGGTCATCATCGATCCTGACCCCAAGATTTTCCATATCCTGAAGAATCTTCTGCCGAACCAGTGGCGCATTTTGACCGATCCCGGCAGTGAAGATGATGGCATCACAACCATTGAGGGTTGCCATATAGGAGCCAACATATAATTTAGCACGATACGTAAATGCATCGATAGCCTGTTGACAACGCCGGTCTCCATTTTCAGCTTCCTGCATCAAATCGCGCATATCGGCAGCGTATCCGCTGAGTCCCAGCAACCCACTGTGCCTGTTCAGCAACGAATGCAAATCACGCAATGCCAGTTCCTCTTTCTCGACGAGATAAAACAATATTGACGGATCGATATCGCCGCTTCGCGTGCCCATGATTAACCCCGATAACGGCGTAAATCCCATACTGGTATCGACCGAGTCGCCGCCACGGATAGCACAAACCGATGCGCCATTGCCAAGATGACAGGTAATCACTTTCGAATTTTCGACATTAATGCCGCTCAGTTCATAATATCTCCGGCTCACATAATAATGAGACGTGCCGTGAAATCCGTACTTCCTGATTTTGTAGCGGCGATACAACCTGTTAGGAATACCATAGAGATACGCCTGTGCCGGCACAGAATGATGAAAGGCGGTATCAAAAACCGCTACATGTGGAATATCGGGCAGTGCTTCCTGTGCCGCATGGATACCACTTAGGTTCGGCGGATTATGCAATGGTGCCAAATCGACGGCTTGTTCGATAGCTTTAATGACGTCACTGTCGATCAGAACGGAATCCTTGAATGTTTCACCGCCGTGCACAACCCGGTGACCAACGGCACTTATTTCGTCAAGAGACGATATCACACCATTCTCCGGCACACTTATGAAATCCAGGATCTCCTTGAGTGCTTTGGAATGATCTTCAAGATCTGCCGTCTTCTTTATGGGTTTCCGCCCCGTTACCTCGTGCTTTACTATCGACTTTATAGCTCCTATACGTTCAACGATCCCGGAACAAAGGATTCGATTGTCTTCCGTTTCAATGAGTTGATATTTAACGGATGAGCTTCCACAGTTAATAACTAAAACGATCATGATATCTTTACTTATTTAAATGGTATTATTGCATTTAGTCCGAATACACTGCGATACTTAAAAGAGGGTGTACCCGGCATGGGACTGGATAACCAAAGAGGGACATCATATCTGAAAGTAATAGTCTTTGTTTGCCCCTCATTATTAGGAAATGTGATTGATAATGCCAATCCGGGACCGGCATCAGCCCGAAATTCATTTTGTGTTGATGTCTGGATACCTCCGGCAGGAAGCAGTTTTTGTTCCGAACGCCCCTCTCCCGCGTCGGCAAAAAGATAACTCCTGAATGACAGAAAGTTACTGATCATACTGTTTCCGGAAATGAGACTGCTAATCGGATTTGGATAAATAATCTCGGTATTCATCGATACCACATTCTGCATCAAGTTGGGTTTATTGTTTTTCAGGTCGTACATATCCTGATACAAATATCCCCGGAGGCCCGGCCCGCCTGCATACTGTATCCATCCCTCCCTCATCCAAACGGGCGGAATCGTTCCACGTGACCTCATGAAGGGATTCGTTTTCCAGTCATGGGGTGATGCCATGCTGTAGAAGAACTTATACTGGATGGGCGTGTTCCCGCTTGAAACCCCTCCAAACAGACGATAGTATAACCCAAATCCGGCTCCCAGTTTCCACATTTGCGAAAACTGGAGCATAGCCTGGGTAAAATTTATCGTGTTTACTCCGAAACCAATCCATGTTTTCACACTCAGATATGATGAAACAGGTCCGGATTTACGCTGTACAGAGAAATGTATTTTCCCAAGATAATGCCACTCATTGTCCCATAATTGCGGGAAGAGCTCATATCTCGTTGTATACAATTTTTCTGCGTAGAACCCTAACTGAAGCAAATCATAGGTATCTTCCTCAAAACCGGGTTGCCAGCGTTTACTCAACTCCAATCCATGCCGGGTAAACCCTGTTCGATATTCGCTCAGGATACCTACGGACGCACCTGCGTTGTAGTCGCTCCAGGACTCTATTGGTTCCCTGAATCTCAGATAATACGAAACGGGATCTTTCGGGAACCGGGTTGCCAGCCAGACTCCCACACTGAGTCTGTGGTATCCAAGTACCGTATTACCTGCCTGTCCACCCCGGACATCCACACCGATCCTGGCCGCATCCACACTATTGTACCATATATCGGGGAAGAAACGAATATGGTATGGTGTATTCGTTTGCTGAGCTTTCACCTGCCAGGTCAGTGTAAATAATAACAGGAAGACTAGTGGTGTAATCAGTAAATATTTTTTAATCATTTATTTAATGATCCATTCATCTGGTATGGTCTTGAATCTCAATATCTTATCTATTAATGCAATGAGTCGAATCTGTTCAGGCCAGATCATTACCTGTTCGGCTTCATCTCTTTGGAGCCAACGGTAGGAGTCGTGTTCTTCGTTCAATAATATGTCATCATCGCCATTTAGTTCGGCGGCAAATACCGGTATTAGCATGAGACGATCATGTTTAGCCTCATAAAAATGGTTCAGGCTCGGCACCGTCCAGTATTGAACAGGCTGACACCCGGTTTCCTCCAAAAGTTCACGTAATCCTGCCTGCCAGGCCGTTTCATCGTTCTCCAGTTTACCACCTACCATTCGCCATTGGTTTTCACAGTAGGTACCTTCCGATCGATGAAACAGAAGAAATTCAATATCACCATTAATACTACGGTAAGGATAGACGTCGATAACCTTGACTTGATCCATGTAATTCATTCGTGTGCTTCAAGGAGGGCGTAATTTACGGAGGTTCTTCGGTAATATCATTACATGAATGTGTATTCCACTGGCATCGGTCAATCATTTAGAAGTCTGTGCCCACCCATTTGTCAAAATGGAAACAGATAACTTATTGCTTCAACCACATATACTTAACTGGAAAGGTTATCGTTCGATAAGTCAAAGGTCACATTTATGAAAGATATTTCTAATTCAACTGCATCATAGCAAATAAGGGGAAAGCAGGTTATCTTGGGCTCGATCTTAATGAAATATTGGATATAATTACAGTATTAACAGTAAGGGATTTCGGGCATTGAATTCAATCGACTGTGCTCGTTATTATTATAAAATATTGCCTTAAACCAAAAAATAAATTAGTTCGTGAATTACAATTATCTAAGTAAAGAAGGATACGAGAGGCTTGAGAAAGAACTGCGCGATTTAAAAACAAGAGGTCGCAAGGAGACTGCTAATGATATTGCCGAAGCTCGTGCCAAAGGCGATTTAAGTGAGAATGCCGAATATGATGCTGCGAAAGAAGCTCAAGGCATGCTGGAAAAGAAAATCGCCGAGTTGGAACACACGCTGGCAACTTCACGGATTATCGATGACAAAGATATCGACTCTTCTAAAGTTTACATCCTGTCGACGGTAACAATCTTCAACCGGAAAACCTCGAAGGAAATGAAGTATACGATTGTCGCTCCTCAGGAAGCTGATTTCAAACAAGGAAAAATTTCAAATAAATCACCTATTGGCGAGGCGCTGATGGGTAAAAGTGTGGGAGACGTTGTAGAAGTCAAAGTCCCCGCAGGTAAACTGGAACTGGAAATAAGAAATATAGAACGTAACGGATGAAAATTGCTGTTGTTGGAACCGGCTATGTAGGGCTGGTCACCGGAACCTGTTTTGCAGATTCAGGCAACCAGGTAATCTGCGTTGACAATAATCTGGAAAAAGTAAAGAAACTGCAGAACAGTGATATCCCGATTTATGAGCCGGGATTAGAGACGTTGTTTGAAAGATCTGTGAGAGAAAAAAGATTAACCTTCACCTCGGATCTCAAGCATGCTGTTGACAATTCAGAGATCATCTTCCTGTGTCTCCCTACTCCACCCGGTATGGACGGTCAGGCTGATCTCCAGTTTGTTCTGCAAGTGGCCAATGATATTGGTCATATTATTAAGGATTACAAGATCGTCGTCAATAAGAGCACGGTTCCCGTTGGAACTGCCGAACGCGTCAGAAATACTATCGCTGCGATTACGGATGTTCCGTTTGATGTCGTTTCAAACCCCGAGTTTCTTCGTGAGGGTGTGGCCCTCGATGACTTTCTGAAACCGGAACGCGTGGTTATAGGGACCTCAAGTGAGAAGGCCGCCAAAAAGATGCAGATGTTATACGAACCATTCGTGCGAAGCGGCAATCCAATCATCGTTGTTGATGAGAAGAGTTCGGAAATGACAAAATACGCGGCGAACTCGTTCCTGGCGACCAAGATCACCTTCATGAATGAAATAGCCAATTTGTGTGAGATCGTTGGGGCCAATGTCGACAATATTCGACGGGGCATAGGAACGGATTCACGAATCGGCAAACGATTCCTCTTTGCCGGAATTGGTTATGGTGGAAGCTGTTTCCCAAAAGACGTTCAGGCTCTTCACTATACAGCCGGTCAAAACGGATATAACTTCAAAATACTTGAATCGGTCATGGCTGTGAATAATGCGCAGAAAGTGACCATTGTCAACAAAATGGATAAGTATTTTGACGGGAAACTCGAGGGAAAGAAAGTTGCATTATGGGGACTGGCCTTTAAGCCCGAGACCGATGATGTCCGCGAGGCACCTGCCCTTTATATTTGTGACGAATTGTTAAACCACAATGTTCAAATCGTTGCCTACGATCCGGAAGCAACTGAGAATTTCAAAATGGCTTTAGGCGAAGCGAAAAGCAGCAAAATCGAGTTTGTAAGCGAGGCGACTGATGCTATCGATGATGCTGACGCACTCATTATCTGTACAGAATGGAACGAATTTCGCCGGCCTGATTTTGATCAGTTCCATACCAAGATGAAAAAACCGATTATTTTCGACGGGCGTAATCTTTACGACCTGGAACGCGCAGAAGAAGCCAATGTAACATATATCAGTGTTGGGAGGCCATCCGTAAATGTCTGAACAAAAGAAAACGGTCTTAATAACTGGTGGGGCCGGATTCCTCGGGTCGCATCTGTGTGATCGCTATATGAAAGAGGGATTCCGGGTTATTTGTATGGATAACCTGAGCACCGGAGCTGTTGAAAACGTAGAACATCTCATCGGCAATGATGACTTCACGTTTATCAAGCATGATGTTACAAATTATATCCACGTCAACGGTGATCTGGATCTTGTCCTTCATTTTGCCTCCCCTGCCTCTCCAATAGACTATCTTGAACTACCGATTCAGACGCTCAAGGTTGGTTCACTGGGTACTCACAAGGCTCTCGGATTAGCAAAAGCAAAGAAAGCACGCTTCTTGCTTGCCTCTACAAGTGAAGTCTACGGAGACCCGCTTATCCATCCTCAAAAAGAAGAATACTGGGGCAACGTAAATCCGATAGGTATACGCGGTGTCTATGACGAGGCCAAACGTTTTGCCGAGGCTATAGTCATGGCATACCATCGCTACCACAGGGTGGATACGCGTATCGTTCGTATCTTCAATACATACGGACCCCGAATGAGACTTGAAGACGGCCGTGCCCTTCCAACGTTTATGTCGCAGGCCCTCCTTGGTGAAGATATCACTATTTTCGGGGACGGCTCACAGACCCGTTCGTTCTGCTACGTCGACGACCTCGTTGATGGAATCTTCAAGCTGTCACAATCTGACTATATCTATCCGGTGAACATCGGTAATCCTGAAGAAATTACCATCCTAGATTTCGCCAAAGAAATCGTAAAACTCACCGGCAGCAAAAGTAAGATAGCGTTTAAACCCCTTCCTCAGGATGACCCCAAAGTACGACAACCCGATACTGACAAGGCAAACGAAATACTCCATTGGTCAGCCAAAATTCACCGTGAAGAGGGGCTGGCACGGACGCTTGAGTACTTCAAAAAGAAGCTGGAAACGAAGTAGTTGTTAGTTGTTAGTTGTTAGTTGTTAGTTGTTAGGAAAAAGCTAACTGATTCGAAATTATACCAAAAGGGCGATCATTTTGACCGCCCTTTTTATTTTCATTTCTTTCTATTTCTGGATGTCAATGCTGCTGGCATCGGCTGATGTCTTGAATTCCAGGATGCCCGTATCGGAGTCATAGTGGGCATCGACGCTCTTGCCATCAACCGTAGTTGACTGTGGAGCATGGTGCAAACCTATGACTTTCACATCAAATGTTGAGACACCCCCGGAATAGCTGCCCTCTCTTTTCAAATCGATGTCCAGATGATCATTATCTGAGTTGGTCATGAAGCTTGTCAAACGGTACAGCCCGTGACGATAGTCTTGTGTATGACCGTCATCTTCATAGAGTTCACTCTTTTCCGATGCACCGTTATAAACGCGCAAGGTCATGCTTGTAATATGCTTTTGACCAACATACTGCTGAACCTCCTGCAGGGGGATCACAGATCCGGCCTGTACGAATAGCGGCAGTCCCTGAAGCGGATGATTGTAAATTTTATTGTATGTATCTACCGCCCGAATTGGGGCAGGCACCGTGATTTCCCGGCCACCCGAATAAGTTGAATCATTGAAGAAGCCGTACCACTCACCCTTTGGCAGATACAGATTTCGACTGTTTTCTCCCTGATGGATCACCGGTGCGGCCATCAAGTGATCACCCAGCATAAACTGATCGTTGATGTTATATGTCCTGGGGTCATTCTGATAATCCCACACAAGCGGACGAATAATCGGGCTTCCCGTCCGTGTATGCTCATAGAACGCCGTGTACAGATCCGGAAGGATTTTATACCGGAATTGGATCAGTTTCTTATTTATGTATGTGTACATATGTCCGTAATCCCATGGCTGCTGTTCAACGGTACCTTTCGATGAGTGAGTCCTGCAAAACGGCATCAGAACCCCAATCTGCAGGAAGCGCATGTATAACTCACCGGTCGGTGAACCGCCAAACCCACCAATATCAAAACCGTCGAACGGCTCCCCGGCCAAACCTTCTGCCATTACCATTGGCATGGTCAGACCCACATCCTGCCAGCGGGCGACGTTATCACCGGTCCACATGGCGGCATACCGCTGTGTACCAGAGAAACCAGCACGTGTGAGGATAAACGGGCGCTTATTCGGCTCATGTTGCATCAGGCCGTTGTATGTGGCCTTTGCCTCCATCAAACCGTAAATATTATGCATCTGCAGATGGCTTGTTTCGTGGCCCTTATTATTGAAGAGGACTATATCCGGCATGGTCTTACCACCAAAAACAGAGGGCTCGTTCATATCAAGCCAAACACCTGAGACTCCTTTTTGTTCCCAGTCATAAACCAGATTTCCCCACCATGTATCCGTTTCATTTTTTGAGAAATCCGGGAAGGCCACCTTTCCGGGCCATACTACCCCTGTGTAATTAGTCCCATTGGGATATTTGACATACAGATTTTTTTCTAATCCGGAATTATAAACCGAATAGGTACTGTCTTTCTTGATACCCGGATCTATGATCGTAACAACTTTAAATCCTTCTTTCTTCAGTTCCGACAGCATTTTAGTCGGGTGAGGGAAAAAGTTCTTATTCCAGGTGAAATCCCGGTACCCGTGCATATAATCAATATCCAGGTACAGAACGTCGCAGGGGATCTTTCGTGCTCTGAATTGCCGTGCAATCAGTTTCAACTCTTCTGCAGGATAGTAACTATAGCGGCTTTGTTGATATCCCAGAGCCCATTTGGGTGGCAGAGGTGCCCGGCCTGTGAGTCTTGTATATTTTTGCAAGACGTCCTTTATACCCGGCCCATAGATAACATAATAGCACAGTTCCCCGCCCTCCGAATAATAACCGATGTGGGTCTTCAACTGGCCGCCAAAATCAAAAGTCGTTTTATATGAATTGTTGTAAAAAACGCCATATGCTTTGTTATTTGCCAGGCCAATATAAAACGGATAGGATTGGTAGAGAGGATCTGTACTTCCGCTTAAATATCCTCCATGATCGGTATTCCATAAGGTAAAGGTCGCGCCTGCGCGATTCATCTGGTAGGGTCGTTCTCCCAAACCATAATAAACCTCGTTCTGATCCCTTTGTACCATATGACAGATTTTGTCTCCCTGATGGCCAGCCCCAAAAGAATCCTTCATAAACTGATGGCCGTCGACGGATTCGTACGTTATCCGAAATGGAGAGCGTTGTATCCTTAGAATTTCATCCCCCGCTTTCAAAAGTAAAGCGCTTACATTTTTCTCGATTTTAATATTTTCTTTAGGCGGCATATCCTCAACCGTTGCGTATGATAACATAGGACCAAACTTTCCGGTAAAGGAATACCGTATCCGGAACCCTACGCCTTTCAGATAGGCAATTCTCACTCTGCCGTTATCTAGTCTGGCTTCAAATACATTATGGGATTCCCTATAGCTCCTGAGGTTCCCGGCAAACTTGTAAACACCATTCTGGGCAAAGGCGCTGACACAACCTGTTACAAGAAATAAAATGAGTACGAAAACTACACGTTTGTTTTTCATGGTACTGGTCAATTTATAATCACTGTTTATATCACAACCATGTGTGTGTAACCGCAAGGTATAACCAATCATGAGACACGGCTCAATTTGTTACTGTAATGATAAGCAAAAGGGCCGCAAAACAATTCCTGTTTAACGGCCCTAATGTTAACTATTTTTAAATTGTCATTCAGATTATTTAGTGATTTCCACACTCATTGGCTTGGCATCAGTCTTAAATGAGACCGTGTGGTTTGTTTCATCGTAATTAAAATCGATCTCCTTTCCATCGATTTTAACTTCCGCTGGTTTCTCTTCAATGCCATAAACTTCCCAGGTGAATGTCTTCACGCCACCTTCATACTTCCCATCCATGGCTACTTTCACATTGAGCTCTTTTGCACTGGATTCGGTGTTAAAGGTAGTTAAACGATAATCCCCATCACGATAGCTCTGCGAGTGACCGTCATCTTCATACAATTCACTCTTGCGGGAGGCTCCATCATAAACACGAAGGTTCATATTTGTGATATCCTTCTGACCGACATACTGTTGCAGCTCCTGCATCGGGATAACCGCACCGGCCTGGACAAATAACGGGAGTCCGGCATATGGATGCGTAAATACCTTGTCATAGACGTTCACGGCATTGATAGGTGCATCCACGGTGATGGACTGATCCCCATCATACTTTTTATTCGTGAAGAATTGATACCATGTTCCCTTTGGCAGATAGAGCGTTCTTTGGTTGGCGTCTTTATCCACGACCGGGGCAACCATCATGTGATCTCCAAACATAAACTGATTATCGATACCCCATACCTTCTGGTTCGATTGATAATCCCATGAAAGCGGACGGATGATTGGGCTGCCATTCACAGTATGTTCGTAAAAAGATGTATAGAGCACCGGCAGCAGTTTATATCGTAGCTGAATCATTTTTTTGTTGATGTATTCGTACATCTGCCCGTAACTCCATGGCTCCTGCCGACGTGTATCGATAGCCGTGTGAGTGCGGCAAAACGGCATGAATATTCCAATCTGAAGGAAACGCATGTACATCTGACCGGTCGGGCTGCCGTTGAATCCGCCGATATCGAAACCGGCATCAGGGACACCGGCCAGACCCAGACTCATCACCATCGGCATGGTAAGCTTCACATCCTGCCACTTGGCACTGTTATCACCCGTCCAGATACTCGAGTAGCGTTGTACACCGGCAAAGGAAGCACGTGTGATGATAAACGGCCGCTTATTGGGATCGGCACTTAACTGTCCCTGATAGCTGGAACGCGCCATGAGGAGTCCGTACAGGTTGTGCATCTCCAGAGCACTGGCTTTCATGCCTTCTTTGTCAAACTCGACAAAATTCGGCATGGTTTTGCCGCCAAAGACGGATGGCTCATTCATATCATTCCAAACACCTGCCACGCCCATTTTGATGAAATCGGCAACATGACCTTCCCACCACTTGCGTGTTATGGGATTTGAAAAATCCGGGAAATAAACTCTGCCCGGCCAAACCGTACCCACATAATTTTTCCCACCGGGATATTTGACGAATACATTTTTCTTGACCCCTTCATTGAACACATCCCAGTTCTTGTCAATTTTGATCCCGGGATCGACAATCGGGATGACTTTAAAGCCTTTCTTCCGCAGGTTGCTCATCATTTCAACCGGATGCGGGAAGTATCTCTTGCTCCAGCTAAATACCCGGTATTGATCCATGTAGTCGATATCCGTATAGAGAACATCGCATGGGATTTCCCGGCTGCGAAACTCATAGGCTAAACGATAGAACTCCTTATCCGGATAGTATCCCCAGCGACTCTGTTGATAACCGAGAGCCCATTTGGGCGGCAAGGGAAAACGGCCCGTCAAAGTGGTGTATTCTTTCAGGATTTGCTTGATTTGCGGACCGTAAAACACATAAAAGCGCAATTCTCCGCCTTCAGAGTAAAAGCCGATATGCGTCTTTAACTGTCCGCCGAAGTCAAACTGAGTCTTGTAGGAATTATCGTAAAAGATGCCCCAGGCGCCTTTGGCATTTAAGCCAATATAAAACGGCATGGACTGATAGATGGGTTCGGTACCCTTCGGATAACCCGGGGTATCGGAATTCCAAAGGGTATAGGTCTTTCCGGTACGAAGCAAATCATCCGGTCGCTCTCCTAAACCGTAAAACTGGGTTCCATCCTCCCATTTTATGATATGAGCCAGTTTCTTGCCCGAATGGCCCGCCCCGTACGTTTCCTGGATAAACTCCCAGCCATTGTTGTTCGCGAACGAGAGGCGGAATGGTTTTTTATGGACGATCGCCGTCAGATCACCCGCTTTAACCAGGATGCTGTCTCCCTGGTCACTCACTGAAAGGGACTCGTACGGTGGCATTGGGGTGACGGTAGCATAGGAAAAAAGTTTACTGAAGGTACCCGTAAAGGAATAGCGGACTCTGAATCCGACACCTTTCAGATAACTGATGCGTACGGCCCCATTCTTGAGGGTAGCCTCAAAATGATTGTTTGTTTTTTTATAGGATTTCAGGTTTCCCGCGAATTCATACAGACTGCTCTGGGCATTTACTGTCACAGATGTGGTAAAAACGAGGAAACACAAAATTGCAAGGTAAGGTAGTAATCTCTTCATATTATTTAGCCTTGAGGTTGAGTATTAATGAGATTATAAAAAAAGATATTCAACTCAACTAGCAGTTTCCGGCTAATTATGAAAATAGCGCACAAAAAAGGAGATCCATATCCGGAATAAAACGCACAATTACCTGACTATTTAATCACTTAAAATGAAGTTTTTGGAGAAGATCCAGACTCTCTCTAAGCCAGTTCCGTGCGGAAGATCCATTTATCCCCTAGGAATGCAAATGCCAGCGCCAGGATACCCGGCAACAGGTAATTGGGATACAAATCTTTATAATCCGTAAAGATCTGTTCGTCGACCTTGGTCTTTTCCATCTTGTTGATGTGATTATAGATCTGTTCCAGTGAATCCGTACTGGTCGCCCGGAAATATTCCCCTCCGGTCATTCCCGCGACTTTCTTCAGCATCGTTTCGTCGACGTCCACTTTAATATTTTGATATCGTTTACCAAAGATCGGGTCCATCACCGGGTACGGTGCCACCCCATGCGTACCCACACCGATCGTATATATCTTGACTCCATAGGCTTTGGCAAGATCTGCGGCTGTCACCGGGTCGATTTCCCCCGCGTTATTTTCACCATCCGTAAGCATGATAATCACCTTACTCTTGCCTTTCATATCCTTCAGGCGGTTCACAGCCGTTGCGATACCCATGCCAATGGCTGTTCCATCCTCGATAATCCCCATCTTGACATCTCTGAGCTGTTTCTTAAGCAGACTATAATCCAGTGTCGGTGGTACTACAGTAAAGCTCTTTCTCGCGAAAACGACCAGTCCGATTCTGTCCGAAATTCGTTTATTGATAAAATCTGTAGCCACATTTTTGGCCGCAAGGAAACGGTTGGGTTTAAGATCCTCGGCTTTCATGGAAGTGGACATGTCGAGAACAAGCATGATATCGATACCCTCTGCACTTCGCTGCACCCGGACATTCTGCAGCTGTGGACGTGCCAATGCTACGGTCACCAGCCCTACACCCAGAATCTGGAGAATCAGCACAAACCAGTTGCCATACCGACGCCAGTTGCCGGAGATACCTTTCAAGTCGCTGACATCGGAATAGGTTAGTACGGGTTGCCGGTGACTACGCTGACGCCACCAGAAGATGGCAATTATCACAGGAATTATCAGCAGCGCCCAGAACCATTCGGGATTTTTCCAAATCATAACAAATTAACGTGATGTTTCCTCAGATCTTGTGGCATCTTCTACTCCCTCCGACTCATCGTGACTCTTCTCTGGAGCCTCACCGGCCTCTTGTCTCTCCTTCTCTTTCTCTGCCTGCTCCCTCTGCCTTTTTTCGCGTTTTTTTTGCTCAAAGGCTTCCTTTCGGTGCCTTATTTCCGGACCATCGACATGACGGGCCCGTTCCATAAACAAGCTTGCCGTCTCAAGATCTTCGTAGGCCTGATCAAGAGTTGGCGTAAACTTCGCAAATTTAACCATATCGGCCTGCGTGAGGACCTTCCGGGTATATTCCATCATCTCACGATCCAGGGAATCAGAGCGAAGTGCACGGATCAGTTCACCGCTGGTCATCTCAAGTGCCGGGATCAGGTTGACCCGTTCATAATACTGGCGCAGGGAGTCGCCCAATCGTGAATAAAACGGCTTGAACACGTGATTCTGGAGATCCGGATCATTTCGCAGGTGAATGAGCGATTCTTCGAGCTCTTCCAGGGGATCTATAAATATTTCCGGTTCGGGTTCCGGCTCCGGTTCGGGTTTCGGCTCCATTTTCTTCTTGCGGTAGTAACGATAAGCGAGATAACCTATTATGAGAAGGATAACGAGGCCCACAAAATAAGGCCATAGCCCCCGGGAGAAATCGTAAATCGGCTTTAAAGGCTTAAATTGTGCATTTGTCGTATCCTTAACCTCGCTTTTAAAATAAACCGGGACAGGCAGGAGACGACGTGCCGTGGTATCATTTCCGGAAATAAATTTTACCTGGACCGGTGCGATGAGGGTATCACGAAGACCAAAAAATTGCAATTTATAAACCAGGCTGTCGGAATAAGGTCCCTTTTTATATCTTTTTTGATCCTGTATGACAAAATCATGTCCAAAATCCGTCGAATCCGGAAACAGGATATCGTCGTAGGACTTATTCTCATGCGTCGTTATGATGTATTTAAACGTATCCCCGACTCTCAGGGAATCGATGTGCACGAAATTCTGAACCTGCTGTGCATGAAGGGCAGAAACCCCAAGCAGTATGATCCCGGTGAGTAAGAAAAATCGTCGCATGTAACGGATTATGTTCATCAATATCGTCTGGCCCTGCTTTCAAAAAATTTCATAAGCGGTTCCACAAACGACTCGTTGGTTTCGAGAGCCACATTATCTACCTTCATATGGAGAAAACTTTTCAATAGCTCCTGTTTTCGACGGAGACGGCGCGCCTTGTATTCCGTACGTACTTTCTTGCTGGAACTGTCCAGCCATAACACCTCGCCCGACTCCGCATCCTGCAACGGAAGCAATCCCATATTTGGTAATTCTGCCTCCAGGGGATCTTCAATATAAATATTCACGAGGTCATGCTTGTTATTGGTAATCTTCAGTGCCCTGGAAAAATCAGGGGATTGAAAATCACTGGCAAGTATCACAATCGACCTTCTTTTTAGCAATTTGTTTGCATAATTGAGAGCTTCTCCAACATCGGTTCCCTTCCCGGTCGGTTTAACCGTAAACAGCTCTCTTATCAAACGAAGACCATGTTTGCGTCCCTTCCTTGGCGGGACAACCTTTTCGATCTTATCGCTAAACAGGAGAAGTCCAACCTTGTCGCTATTGTTGATTGCACTAAAAGCAAGCACAGCCGATAACTCCGCCAACAGATCCAGTTTCTTTTGATTTTGGCTGCCGAAGAAACCACTGGGAGAAATGTCTACGCAGAGCATCAGAGTCTGCTCCCGCTCCTCTTCAAAAACCTTAATATGGGGCCGTCCTGTCCGGGCAGTTACATTCCAGTCGATCTGCCGGATATCATCACCAAACTGGTATTCTCTAACTTCCGAGAAAACCATTCCCCGTCCCTTGAAAGCCGACTGGTATTCACCTCCAAAAAGGTTCTGTACCAAACCCTTAGTCCGGATCTCAATTTGGCGTACTTTTCGAAATATGTCGGGAGATATCATTGCCTGATTAGTCTGTAAAACTCTGCCCTGATTTTCATTAGGCCAGTAACGAGCCGTTTGTCTTATAAATTGCTATGATACGTATTAACGCTTTTTTTCAAAAATATTCCTATGTTTTACTGATTTTTTATGAGTCAGCATGAAATACACATTATTATTATTTCATTGATTTTTCACTTCTAAAGTAAAGGAAATTTTTCATGTTAATAGGAGTTCCCAAAGAAATAAAACCCCAGGAAAACCGGGTTGCACTAACCCCGGCCGGTGTTTTGGAATTAAAAAAACACGGGCATGATGTACTGATCGAAACCAATGCAGGGCTCGGAAGCGGCTTTCCAAACGAGAGTTACTCCAAAGTAGGTGCCGAGATTGTGGATACTGCCGAGGAAGTATGGCAGCGCGCAGCAATGATCATGAAAGTGAAAGAACCTATCAAAAGTGAATATCCTCATATGCGGGATGGACAGATTGTTTTCACTTACTTCCACTTTGCGGCCAGTGAAGAGCTTACACATGCCGTTATGGATTCAGGTATCGTTGCTATTGCCTATGAAACGGTGGAGAGGACCGATCATTCGCTTCCTCTTCTTATCCCGATGAGCGAGGTTGCCGGCCGAATGGCTGTTCAGGAAGGCGCCAAATATCTGGAAAAAGCACAAGGTGGCCGTGGTATTCTTCTCGGTGGAATCCCGGGAGTACGTCCGGCTAATGTTCTCGTCCTTGGCGGTGGTATCGTTGGTGTGAATGCAGCCAAGATCGCGGCAGGCATGGGAGCAAACGTCACGATCATGGATATCAACGTAGCCCGTCTGCGTCATCTTGATGATTACATGGCCCGCAACGTCACCACACTTACCTCATCAGAGCATCTGATCCGTGAAGAATTACCGGCTTATGACCTGGTTATTGGTGCAGTTCTGATCCACGGAGCCAAAGCGCCACGTCTTATCACCAAAGACATGCTCAAGCTCATGAAGCCCGGATCAGTGATTGTGGATGTGGCTATCGATCAGGGCGGTTGCATTGAAACGGCACGACCAACCACGCACGAGAATCCGATATTTGTGATCGATGATGTCATTCATTACTGCGTGGCCAATATGCCTGGTGCCGTACCGTTCACATCTACCCTGGGTCTGACTAATGTCACGCTACCCTACGCGATACAGATCGCCAACAAAGGCTGGCATAAAGCCGCATCTGACAACCGTGAACTGGAACGTGGCCTGAACATCGTTAATGGCGAGATTGTATATGCCGATGTGGCAAAGGCTTTCGATCTCAACTGGAAGGAAATCAACCAGGTTCTTAACTGATTTTTTCCAGTTTCCTTTTCCCTGGTCACAGCGGGTTCTTTGTGATCGTAATGGGTATTTTGATAATTATTCAGCTGCGGTGCATTAAAAAATGCATCGCAGTTCATTATATATAACATAATTCAATATTTGTTTCGTTAGCTGCCCGGACGATATCGTGTCGATAAATATCTTTCATTTGTTACCACAATCAGGTAGCCCTGTTACATTCAAATTGCTGTTTAACCGGGATGAACGCTGATCCGGACTGAAACCTTTACATCAGCATGGCTTTACAACATATTTCCCAGGCAGTCAGAGGTGCGATTCCTTTAACAGATCTAGAGGAACACATCAGGAACCGACAGACTGTTAAGCTTGATCATTTCATCGGTTCTCTTGCTGCTTTTTTGATTCAACTTCTGCAGAAAAAAGGCAGAAGCATGCTTGTGGTATGTCCCAATCATGAGGATGCACAGTTTTTAAAGTCTGATCTGGAACAGCTCGAGGTACCAAACTCATTCCTGTTTAGCCCAACCTATCAAAAACCGTACGACACCAAACAGATTCCTGACCTCAACGCCACGGTCCGGCGCTCGGAGACGCTAGAATCGATAATAGAACAGGCGTCCAAAACAGTCGTCACCTCGCCGGAAGCGTTGTTCGACAAGGTGGCTTCACCGGATAGCTTCAGAAAGGCCACCATCCGGCTTGAAAAGGGAGATCAGATTCCACCTGATGAACTCGAAACCTTACTGATCGATCAGGGATACCGGCATCTCTCCTTTGTAAACGAACCCGGTGAATTTGCCCTTCGCGGAGGCATTCTCGACATCTTTCCATTCTCTGGAGAAAATCCTATACGCCTTGAGTTTTTCGGCGATGAAGTGGATTCGATCCGTGAGTTCGATGCCGACTCACAGCGCTCGATCGCCTATCTCGATCATTCACTTCTTGTTCCCAACGGCGATCAGCTCGATCAGGCAGAACGGCACAACATCTTCGAGTATCTGTCTGATGACACGCTGATCATTCTGTTTAATCCACCTGTCCTCTTCAACGAGCTGAATCAGCGATTTGATGACGCAAAGGAGAAGTTTGAATCTTTGAAGAAGGAGGATCTTACATCACCGGAACGACTGTTTCTTGAGCCGGGAGAATTCAGAAGCCACCTTCAGGGAAAGTCGATGTTACTGATAGGCGGACTAGCTTCAGATTATCCGGTTGACGAGACGTTTACCATCAGCGCTGCCCCACAGCCGGACTTCAACTCATCGGTCAAGTTACTCAAGAAACACATACAGGATCTCTCAAAGGAAGAAATTCATACCTATATCCTCTCCGACAGCAAGGGACAGCACGACCGGTTTGAGGAACTTTTGGGTGCGCCTTCTGACGACAACCGCTATTCCCTGTTGATCGAACCCCTTCACCGTGGATTCCGTCTGCCGGATCAGAAAATTGCGGTCTACACCGACCACCAGATCTTCAACCGGTACCACCGGCCGAGACTTAAATCACATAAAAGCCGTGGCGGTATCTCCTTTAAGGAGTTGCGTGATCTTAATGTCGGTGATTACGTGGTGCATGTCGATTACGGTATCGGGAAGTTTGCAGGCTTCAAAAAGATAACAGTGCGGGATGTTGTGCAGGAGTCGGTCATGTTGCGCTACCAGGATGACTCTATCCTCTACGTCAATGTCTCCAGTCTGCATAAACTGCAGAAGTATTCGGGTAAGGACGGCGTTGCCCCGAAACTTACAAAGCTGGGCTCCGGTGAATGGGCGCGTAAAAAAGCCCGTACCAAGAGCCGCCTGAAAGATATCGCACGTGATCTGATCAAACTGTATGCCAAGCGGAAGGCACAAAAAGCGCATGCTTTCAAAAACGACGCAGCATGGCAGACGGAACTGGAAGCTTCGTTCGAGTTTGAGGAAACGCCGGATCAGATGGCAGCCATCCAGGCTGTAAAGAAGGATATGGAAACAGCTACTCCGATGGATCGTCTCGTCTGCGGCGATGTCGGTTTTGGTAAAACGGAAGTAGCGATTCGGGCGGCATTCAAGGCTGTGATGGATGGAAAACAGGTGGCCATGCTGGTCCCGACGACTATCCTCGCCGACCAGCACTATCAGACGTTCTCACGCAGGATGGCCAACTTTCCGGTGTCAATAGAAGTAATTTCGCGCTTCCGGAACCGTGCAGAACAGAAGGATGTGCTTAAACGAACGGCTGAAGGCAAAGTAGATATCTTAATCGGCACGCACAGGATCACCTCGAAAGACGTCAAGTTTAGGGATATTGGCTTGCTTGTCGTTGATGAGGAGCAGCGGTTCGGTGTTACCGTGAAAGAAAAACTAAAAGAATTCCGGGCAACGGTTGATGTTCTCACGATGACCGCCACCCCCATCCCCCGTACCCTTCACATGTCGCTTATGGGAGCACGGGACCTGAGTATCATCAATACCCCGCCGCCTAACCGGCAACCTGTTTATACGGAAATCCACAGCTTCGACTCGCAATTGATACGCGATGCCATCATGCAGGAGGTCTCCCGTGGCGGGCAGGTTTTCCTGATTCATAATTTCGTGCATAACATCGGCGAGTATACCGATATGATCCAGAAGCTGGTGCCGAACGTGCGCATTAAGTTTGCACACGGGCAGATGACCGGCAACCAGCTCGAACGCATCATCACCGACTTCTACCATCGCAAGTTCGACGTTCTCATCTCGACCAACATTGTCGAGAACGGTATTGATATAGCGAATGCCAACACGATCATCATTAACCGTGCCGACCGGTTCGGCCTCTCCGAATTGCACCAGTTGCGGGGAAGAGTCGGCCGCTCCAACCGCAAGGCATTCTGTTATCTGATCACACCTGACCTGCAGGATCTTAGCATGGATGCCCGAAAACGGCTCATTGCTCTGGAGGAATTCAGCGATCTCGGGTCCGGATTCAACATCGCTATGAGGGACCTGGATATTCGCGGCGCCGGTGATGTGCTTGGAGCTGAACAGAGCGGGTTCATCAATGAACTCGGATTTGATCTGTATACCAAGATCCTCAATGATGCTATCCGTGAGCTGAAAGAGACCGAGTTTAAGGGCCTGTTCGATGAAGTGGGAACCATCCTCGACGAGGCCGAGACTACCATAGAGTTTGATCATGAAGCCTTACTTCCACAGGATTATATCACTGAAAATGTGGAACGGCTGAACATGTACCGGAAACTGGCCGAGACCAATACTCAGGACGAAATAGACGATTGGGTGAATGAGCTAAGTGATCGTTTCGGGAAACTCCCTGATTCCGCTATGAATCTGGTTACCGCTGCGAGACTGAAATTGTATGCTTCACGGCTTAATATCTGGAAAGTCACAATACGTGCCGGGCGGATGTGGCTGCAGCTGCCCTCTACAAAAACCAGTGAAGGCAAGGCATTTTATGAAGACGGCAGATTTCAGAAGCTACTCGCGCTGATGCAGGATAAAGTAGCCGACCGATGCAAAATCATTCAGAAGGATGATGCCGTACGCCTGAACATTTATGATATCTCAAACATCGAAGCAGCCCTGAATTTCATGCAGGATTTGGTTCCCGGCAGATCAGAAAAGGAATCTAGCCTTGCGTGATTATGAGACTTTAGACTTTAGACTTTAGACTTTAGACTTTAGACTAATAAAAAATCGGTATTTAATTGGACTTCAATAAGTTATAGCTAACTAGTCGTGTAACTGTAATACTTTCAATATTTTTTTATGATGAACGGAACCTTGCTTGATCATTATGCAGAGCTTCTTCGGGCCGGGGAAGTTGTGGCGTTTCCAACGGAAACAGTTTACGGTCTGGGTGCAGATGCATGGAATCCGGAAGCCGTGTTGAAAGTATTCTCCCTTAAAGGGCGACCCGCCGACAATCCGCTCATCGTTCATATCTCATCCTTGTACATGCTAGAGGATTTTACAGATGAAATTCCCGGTACCGCCAGGAAACTCATCGAGGTATTCTGGCCTGGCCCCCTGACTATGATCTTCAAAAAAAAGGAAAAGGTTTTGGATCTCATCACAGGGGGACTTGATACGGTTGCCGTTCGGATGCCCGATCATCCCCTGGCATTGTCGCTGATCAGTCATTCCGGACCATTGGTTGCCCCCAGCGCCAATAAATCGGGGAAGCCAAGTCCCACCAAGCCAGAGCACGTCCTGCATGATTTTGGATCAGATTTCCCGGTCGTTGATGGTGGGGAATGTCGCATTGGGCTGGAATCAACCGTTATCGATGTAACTACTGAACCGATTCAGATATATCGCCCCGGGTTTGTAAATAAAGAACACCTCGAGGATGTTTTGCACATGCCGGTGGCTGTATACAAAAAGAAGTCTGACGACATAAAGCCCAGAAGCCCGGGTATGAAGTACACCCACTACTCTCCCGATGCCATTGTTCGCTGGCTAAATGGAAATGATAATTTTTCTGAACAAGATGCTATTTACCTTCTACACAGCAATGAGATAGAAAAAGAAGGAAACCACATTATTCATTACCATGACCGGTACGATATCCTGGCTAAAGAACTATACGACCGGTTTCGTCAGGCCGACCTGGAAGGCATCAGCGAAATCATTATCGAACCTTTTCCGATGGAAGTTATAGAACAGCATCCCCTCCTGCCGGCTCTGCTTAACCGTATCCAAAAAGCCGTTGGCGAGGTAGTGTAGTCGGTGCAATCAACCCACCAATCCAATCCAAACACAAAGGCATGTCATCCTGATGCAGGGTTGCTTGCAAACCTCGCGTAGGATCTCGTCACACTACAGGCAGCGAACCGTTCATGTGCCGCAATCGGTGCCGAATGCAGACGAGATCCTGATGCTGATTTGGTGTGGCGACTGACGCGGATGGCTGCCGGGCTGACGATGTGGAGCGACAACAGGAATATCCCCACTCACAGGACATGTCATCCTGCCGTCGATCCCGGTTGTTCCCGGGATCGGCTTAGGATCCCGTTGCCACAGGCTACGAACCATTCAAGTGCCACGCTAGTACCCGAATGCAAACGTACGCGTGAGATCTGCCTGTAGATTGATTGCCAGAGACAGTCTGGGATTGACATTGAGACGTATACCTGTCTGTTGCGTGCTAAGTTTACCTTTGTAGGCCGGACTGGCAGTCCGACCAGCTCGAATGCAACACTACCAATCGTCGATTATCCTGACGATTGCGATTGATACAAACGTGACAAACAAGGAGTTGTGAAAAATATTCAGCAGGTGTATTACGCAGGGGAATCAGAATGCGTAATCGATACGCAAACCATTCCCATCAGGATAATAACGTCGGTTTGGGAGCCCTGTAGTCGGTCGCCTGCGATGTTATCTTCGGCAAACGTTTGTACCGTCGGACTGGCAGTCCGACCTACAATTGGGCATGTCATCCTGCAATTGGGCATGTCATCCTGATGCAGGTTTGCTCGCAAACCTCGCGTAGGATCTCGTCCGCAATGGGAAACGAACTGTTCAGGTACTATACAACTGGCACTGAATGCAAGCCTCCCGATGTGTCGGGACAGGGGTGGTGTTTGGCGTGGCAGGGAACCCGAATGCCGACCGGCTGATGATCTGAAGCAACAAAAAAAACGGGGTCAGGACTTGCGGGCTGACTATTTCCCATTTCCTGACCCGGCTGGTTCTTTAGCTGAGGACTAAAGATCTGAAGAATGACATATCATTATCTCACATCTTTTTAACTCCAAAATGAAAGATGGTGATCGATTGAAATATCTTCCCAGGCTGTAACACTGTTGTCGGGAAATTGGGTTGATTTGGGGAATCCGGGTAATGCTGGGTTTCCAGGGTAAAGGCAGAGCGGTAGGTATATGGCTTACCTCCTTTTCCTATGGTGCTCCCGTCCAGGAAGTTGCCGGTATAGAACTGGATGCCGGGTTCTGTTGTATAAACCTGGATCTGGCGCCCGTTGTCCGGATCGTACACCGTGGCGGCCCAGGTCAGCGTACCCGGTTCTTTCTTGTTCAACACCCAGTTGTCATCAAAACCGTGAGCGTATTTGATCTGTTGATTGTCCGCATTAATATGTTCTCCGATTGGAGTGGGTTCCGTAAAATCAAACGGAGTGCCTTTAACTGACGCTATTTCACCGGTTGGAATCATCGTTGAATCAATCGGTGTGTATTGGTCTGCATTGATCTGCAAAACCTGTCCGGTGATCTTGCCAGCCCCAGCTCCATCCAGATTGAAATAACTGTGATTGGTGAAATTGACTACTGTCTCCTTATCGGTTACCGCGTGATACTCGATACGCAGCGAATTGTCAGGAGTCAGTGTGTACAGAACCTGGAGCTCAAGGTTGCCGGGATACCCCTCTTCTCCGTCTTTCGCATCATAGGTGAGAAGCAAGTTGTGATCATCCAGCTGCTTAGCTTGCCACACCCTTGAGTCGAAGCCTTTCGTGCCGCCATGTAGGCTGTTCACACCGTTATTGATGGGAAGGCTGTACCGTTTGCCGTTGAGTGTAAACTTGCCTTTTGCAATACGATTGGCAAAACGGCCTATCAATGCCCCGAAATAATTGTTCGTCCCGTCCAGATATCCTCCAAGGCTGTCATGTCCGAGAACGATATCTGCGAAATGCCCCTGGCGGTCAGGAGTTAGAATTCCTACAATGCGGCCACCGTAGTTGGTGATCGCCACCTCGAGACCATTGGCGTTTCGCAAAGTGTACAGGTGAGTCTGTTGACCATCAACTGTTTTCTCGAATGCGTTTGGATTTATATCTAACCTTGCATCCTTGTTGCCGGTTTGTTCAGATTGTTTGGGTGGAGGGGTGCTGCATCCGGCAAGAAGCCCAATAATGAATAAAAAGAGCACTGTTATCTTCATGTTCTGTTCCTGTTAATTGGAGATTCTGGAATATATCTTTATGAGCCGCTTCACTTTCCGTTTGCTTCCCTTGTTAGTTTCTTGATCAGAGTGATCTCGGCCGGATCAAATGGGGTGCCGTCGGCACGAAAGATGTCATGGAACCAGACTTTTGGTTCCTGTGCCGTAAGATGAGACTGCCACGGATAGACACTTCGTACATCATCCTTCCAGGCGTTGTAATAGGAATCGGGTGAACCCTTCGGGTAGTCCCATGGATAAATCGTCTGCGTTTTGCCACTGACGAAACCCCAGTTGATTGCACCAACCCACTCTTTCTGGTAGTACGGCAGAATGGCCTGGAAGGTGCTGCCCCGCGGACGCGCCATATATTCCGAACAGATCAGCGGACGGCCACGCTTCTTCAGGCTATCCACTTCCTCTTTCACCTGATTCAGCGGATCATAATTATGGAACGAGATGACATCAGAGTTGTCCAGTGAAAACCGGTTTAATTCCGCAAAACTTTTAGATCCGTTCCATATCCCGATCGTCAATGGCTGGCTCGGGTCCACTTCCCTGGCCCACTCCACGGTCCTGCGCAACAACGGCATCGTGCTAACGGGTGGTTTCTTCCCATTGCCCGGCTCATTATACAGATCCCAAAGCAGGACCCGATCATCCTTGGAATAAGTGGAAAGGATATCTTTAACATAAGCCTCAAATACCGGGTAAAGAGCCTTGTCTGTCCGTTGACTCAGGCCCGGATTTTGCATCCATCCAGAGTTATGAATACCAGGCACCGGTTTGGGTTGTTCGCCCAGGTCGGGATCCTTTCCCCATACATCATCCCAGAGAACAAACATCGCTTTGATATGATGCTTGTTAGCAATTTGGAGAAACTGATCGATCCGTTTTTTATACGCTTCAGGACTTCTGACCCATACCAGGTAATGAAGAAATACACGCACTGTGTTAAAGCCAATGTTCTGGGCCCACCCGAGCTCCTGATCGATCGTTTTGGGATCGAACGTTGCCTCCTGCCACATCTCAATGGGGTTGATCGCTGTACGCGGGATATAGTTGCAGCCGACTATCCAATCGTGTTGTTTGTACCACTCGTTGGCCCGTTTTACGGACCATGTTTTGTCTGAAATCTTCTGGGCAGAAGCCGATACGGAAACCAGGATGAAACAGAACAGGAGCAATAGCCTGAATCCGGTCACTCTTTTGTTAAAGCCTCGTCTTAATTCATTGTACCTCATGACGTATCCTTATATTCTTTATCTTAACTGAGAATCATTTTGTTTCACATTGTTGACCTGATGGTACCGGGATTTGCACACCCGGCATGACCGGCCTGCCAAAATCGGGATCGCCATTGGGCTTCCACGTGAATGGCTGCATATAGATGTCTCGATTCCATCCCGGGGTGGAATCTATTTTGGTATGATAGATAATCCAGTCCTCCGTCCCATCAGGAGATGTTGTAAAACTGGCATGGCCGACGCCGTATACCTGACCGGCCCCTTCAAAAACAGGTCCCGATTTTACCCAGCTGGCTGGATTCATAGGATCTGATGTATCACTTTTTAATTTCAGCTGTCCCAGTTTATACGTTTTAAGCCAAGAATCCTGGGTCGAGTAGATGATGAAGGTTTCCCCATTGTGCTTTAGCACTTCAGGACCCTCTTGCAAATCCAGTTCCGGGCCTTTCTCCCAACTTTCAGTCGGACTTGAGATCTCCACACGGTTGCTGCTGATGGTCCGGGGATCGCTCATCTTAGCGATATATAATTGCTGCGGGGTCTTGTCGGACATCTCATTATTAACCCAACCCGACCAAATGGCATAGAGCTGGTTATTAATTTGAGTGACCGTTAAGTCAATAGCCCATTTATCAGTAGAAGGATTACTGATATCATCGCCCGTATATAACCTACCTTTATCAATATATTTTCCCTGTGGATCTGATGTCGCAGCCTCAAGCACGCCGCTTCGCTGGTAGATGAAAGGAGATCCGTTCACTTTGCCGGCAGCGTAGTAGATGTACCATTTACCGTCCAAAAAATGAAGCTCGGGTGCCCAGATATTGGCATGATTCCAAGCTGGCGCGGCGGGCGGCGACCATACCAGGACCTCTCCCGTCTTGATGTCGGTAAGGTTCTTGTTTTTGGATACATAGATTCCCCCGTTCCTGGATTCGACGAAGTAGTAAAAACCATTTTTCTTAATAACCCATGGATCCTGACCTTTTCCGACAGGATTAGCAAAGGTGCAGGAAACATGGACGGACGACGACTTATCAGTAGCATGATGATCCGAACGTGCTGCACAATATGTAAAGGGAAAAAGGGCAAGCGTAATCAGTATCACATTCCTTTTGAATGGCAGATCAGTCATCTAAATGATTATATGTAAGTTGTTTTGTTATGATAGCCCTCGCTTTGAACTGAGTCAATCTTCTATTTATCACCCGACTCCATCTTTTGGTCCAGCATCTTGATAAAGTATCCACCAACGACAGATCGTGCCTGGAAACCGACCTTTGTGGCATCAGTAGTCTGGAACCAGTCGCTCATCGGCACGCGGTTCGGTGTCTGTCCACATACCTGTATAAAGGATCGATAAATTTTTCGAAAGTTGCCTTATCAGGTGATAATGTAGCGGTCCAGGTGATCCAGTCGCTCTTCGAGTAAGTGGCCCTGCTGTCGAGCGGCAGGCCATAGCTGTTCTGTTTGGTCAGGTAATAATCGACCTCGGTGCGTGCCACACTTTTTGGAAACACGTCAAGGTTGAGAATCTTATCCCAAACCAGGTTATACTTCTGGCTCCAGGTCCCCGGCCGGTCGAAGGTCAACTTATAGTGATCCCCTTCTTTATCCAGTCTGATCCATTTCTGAGCCATGTGCCGGGCAGTATCCAGAAATTTCTTTTCGATGTCTGTTTTGCCCAGCATCCCGGCTACTCTTCCATAACAGGCGATCCCGACAATAGCCTTCACTGACAGATTCGCATTGTGAGCGCTGCGGCCGGCAAAATCATCGGTGGTCAGCTGGTTCTTGGGATCCATCCCGTTCTTGAGCAGGAAATCGGCCCACCGGGTCAGCACCTTCCAGTGTTCCCGGGCATAGGATGCATTACCCTCCACCGCTGAGATAGCGGCGGTCATGATCAGCATATTCCCGCTCTCCTCGATCGGCATAGCCTCTTCCTGATCGGCTCGCCGGCCATTGGCCACCGGATAGGTACCCAGGTCATGAGGTGAATACGGAGCCGTCCATCGCCCGCTCTCGCAGTCATAAAAAATCGGATCCATCAAGGCTTCGAGCAGCCTGGGATTATAATAGAGAAGCACTGGTGAGGTCGGATAAATCACATCCACCGTGCTGATATCCCCGTTGCTGAAGTTCTCTTTGCTGAAGAACAGGGGCTTACCATCCGGACCTGCTGCCAGCTTACATGCGGCAAGAGCCTGGCGGTAAGCCAGCTCACAAAGGTGCGCATACTTCTCTCCGCCTGCCGCTGCTGCCTGTTGTTGCATCCGGGTATCAAACTGATCGCACTCCCTGATCAGGCGGGAATAATTATGTTCCCGGTCTTCGAGCATCTTAACTGCCGTCATCCCCGGATCCCGTTTCCACCATGGTCTTAACTTCTGGTGAAAGTATTCGATGGCATAATCTTCATCATAGGCCAGGATCAGATGGTGATCGACCGGATCGGCCCCGACTTTGCCAAGGTCCCATGCAGCAGCCAGGGTAACCGGTTTCAATCCTGCCGGTCGGGGCATCTGCTGGTCGTCTGACAGGGTCAGTTTCCCGTTCGATACAAAATTCTCAATCGAGGGATCGCTTGCAGCCATTGCAGTTGTGATTCCCTTTCCATCTGGAATCGCCAGGTACATATGCCCCCAGTCGATGCGCACGCCGTCACCCTTCCGCCCTAAAATATGCTGGGAAGCTGTACCCACACGCATCACCGATAATTTGTTTGCAGACACCCTGTTCCACACGACCTTTTGATCGGGTGTATTGACTGCAAGATTTCCCGCGGCACTGAAATAAAGCTGTACCTGGTGCTTACGACCGTCTTCTGACTGTACACGGAAGCTCACGTAGTCGGCAGGGCGTGAGAAGACATCAAGGTCATTTGGAAGAAATGGAGCGGTAAATGTCAGATCCAGACGAACACCACTCGCATCGAACTGATAACGGGTCTGCGTGGCACTCACCTTCACTGAGGTCTGCTTTGCCGTGGGGAGATGAACAATGGACGGGATCTTCAGGGTGAGACCGGCGTCCAGATAGGCTCCTCCTGCGGTATTCTCACAGTGGATGGCCATCACATTTTTACCCTTCTTCAGCGCAGCCCTGGCTGCCGGGTCGATCGGCACCAGAACCGGATTCGAAACCCATCCCTTTTTCTGATAGGCAAGCACCCCATTCAAATACACGGTAACATTATCATCATGATGCAGATTCAGGAACAGATTGCTTAGATCTTCATCACCAAGCTCAAAGACACGACGGACCCAGATATCGTGAGTTGCCCAACGGTTCGGAGCCTGGGAACCTTTGCTGAAGGCTCCGGTGGCCCGTTTCCACTGGTCATCCTGATAACCCGTTTGCTTCCAATTATTTCCAGGCTGGGTAAAAGTATATCTCCAACTGCCCTCATCTTTTCCGGATAGTGGTACTATCGTCTTATATTGGGTGATCGGGGTCCCCATGAAGTACATGGATTTTCCGTCCACCCGAATAATCCCCTGCAGGGACTGTGCCTTGCCGGTCCAGTGCCTGGTTGGCCCGTTATATAACGTGTCATTGAAAGACCATATACTTAAATACGGGTCCGAGGTGATCAGCGGGTAGGCCGGTGGCCGAAAAGAGGATTGTGCACAAACCGTTGACACAGGAATGCCAACCAGTGAAAATAAAACCCATGTTAAAATCTTCTTCATAGTATTACTTTTATGATGCTATTGAATTTTGCTCTTCACGACTTGCAACAGGCTGACAAACTGAGAATTGCCCGGTTGTAAATTCACTAGTTTTTGAACATGCGGCAGTGCCTTGTGATAGAGTTTCTGCTGCATGTACAAAGTGCAGATACCATATTGGTACTCCACGTTATTCGGATCAATTTTTAGCGCACGCAGATACGCTTCTTCCGAATCTTTATACCGTTTCAACTTTTGATAGACGATGGCCTCATTATACACCACCCGGCCATTTCCCGGCATTTTAGCTGCCGCCTTTTTAAAGTATGGAAGTGCCTCTTTTAAATTTCCCTTTTGAGAGATCAACAAAGCCATGGAAAAGTAGGTCGGTCCGAAATCGGGCTCTTGTTCAATAACAGTTTTAAATAGCTGCTCTGCCTTCCCGTCTTCGTCCAGCTGATTATACAAATACGCCAGGTTGATCCGCGCCTGGTTAAAGTAGGGATCCTTCTCTAATGCCTTTTGATAAGCCTCCAAAGCTTTGTTCCAATCCTTCTTTTGCTCGTAGTATTCACCCTGGTTCAACTGCCCTACAGGAAAATACTGAGATACATAAAAACTCTTTTGAAGATCGCCTTGAGCTCTTTTGAAGGCTGCCTGATTATCTGCCGATATATCCGAAGCTGCAACGTCAGCCAGTGCCTTTGCCGCTGCCACCCGTACAGCCCGAATCGAATCCCGAACCAGGGGTTGCAGGACCCGAGCCTTCATGGAAGCCGGAAGACTTGATAAGGCATTAACTGCACTCACGCGAATTAAAGAATAGGGTGATTGCAACTGGTTCCGGATCATCGCCACATTTTGATTATCCAGGGATTGTCCCAGGTACCAGATCGCCGTGGCTCGCGCGATGGCCGGCTGTGAATGATCGCCAGCCAGTTTCATTAACTCCGGTTCTGCTTTCTCACCTTCCTTCCCTGCTTTTGCCAATGTCTCCGTGTATGCAAAGAAGTGATCCTTTGGTGTTTGATTCCAGCTTTTAATAGCCTTGGCAGCCCAGCCGGCACTCTTGTCTTTGTGACAGTCGTTGCAGGCATTGGGCGTCCCGTACTTCTCTGTCAGGTCAGGCCGCGGAATACGAAAGCTGTGATCACGCCGGAAATCGACCTGCATATAATACCTGCCCGGCATGTGGCAGTTGATGCAAAGGGCCGCATCGGTATTCATCTTGTGATGATGGTGTGCAGGGGTGTTATAAACCTTCTCGTCATGGCAGCTAATGCACAGATTATTACCTATCGCTTTCAGGTGCATGGTATGCGGATCATGACAATTGGTGCAGGCAATGCCGTAGTGGTACATCTTGCTCTGAAGGAAAGAGCCATACACATAATCCTCTCCTTTGATCTGACCGTCGGCGTAGTAGCTGTCCGGGTGCGGCAACTGTGGATTATACGAGTCCATGAAATGGCCGTCGTGCAGGTTAACATTCGTCATCTGTTCACGGAGGGAATGACAACGGGCGCACTCATCTACCAGTTTGTGGGAGGCAATGCCCGGGTTCATCTGCAGATCGCTGCGCAATATGGTCATGTCCGGTTTCCGGCCGTGTAAGGATTCAATGTAGGATACATGCTTCTGGCCCGGACCGTGGCAGGATTCGCAGCTCACGTTGATCTGTGACCAGGTGGTATGAAAGGAGTCCGAGGCAGCGATATAATTCTGCTTCAGGTTGGTGGAATGACAGTTGGCGCACATCGTATTCCAGTTCATTGCCCCGTGCGTCCAACTGAGCCAGTCGTCCGGTTTTAGTTTCTGACCGGGACGAAGCGAGAACCATTTCTTCTTATTCACGTCCCATGCTACCTCCAAAGCCTGTAGTTTCCCTTTCGGGAAGGGCACCAGATATTGTTGCAGCGGCTCCCAACCAAAGGCATAGGCTATCTTATAGTCATGATATTTCCCTCGTGGCCCGGCTGTTCTGACCATATAATTGCCATCTTTCTTATAAAACCGGTAGGCGACGCCATTGCTGTGAAAGACCGTATTATTGAAATTTGCTTCAACACTACTATCGCCAGCAACTGCCATCGCATGATAATGATCCGATTTCATCCAGGCGTTATACTCCGACTCATGGCAGGATTTACATTTTTGAGACCCGATAAAAGCATTATGGATCTCTTCGGACCTGACCGATGGAGCCGCTGATTTTTCATCGTTTACCTTGTTGCTGCAGAAAGCAAAGAAACCAACATCTAATAAGAGTATGATTATAAATACGAAATATGTATATCGCCTTTTAATACGTTCTGACCCGATTAATCAATTATCAATCCAGTTATCATGTGGTGTGTCATCTCTTACTTTCTTGGATTTCAAACCTCTCACACAGTTACCTTGCCCACTTTGGTATTTCCTTCCTTTCCTCAGCCTGGAAATTGGGTTTTTCTGAAACGGCCCGGGCATCAACCAGACTGTATACAGCGCCATCTTCGTGAAACAGGCCATTAAAGGTTCCTATGTTACCTTGCGGCGTTAAATAAGCTGGCTTAAACATAAGCGACCAAAAGTGATTGCCGATACCCGCACCGTTAACGATATCAGCCAGACTCGCCAAATCAGGCGTAAGCTCCTCGTATGGGATTTTTGCTTCATTCCATCCATTACCGCTTGGACGAAGGCGCTGCCATTCCGTAATCCACATAGGTCTGTCGAGAGTTTCCGCTACTTGTTTTGCCATATGGAGCTTGTGCTTAAAGGGACCAAGGTTGGTTGGAAAGTTATCATGATATTCGAAGAGATCAATCCCCAGGTCCATAAAATTTCCCAATTTTCCATACCCCGTAATGAACCGATAGTAAACGGGTGCTGTCCTGTTTTGCCTTTGCAACTTTGAACAGATAGCGTGACATAGCGATCCGGTTATCTCCAAACCCCGGATCGTTTATTATTTCAAAGGCCAGTTTTCGCTTATCGCTTGCAAAACGTTCCATGACAACGTTCACAAACCGATCCGGCTCATTCCACCTGTCCCTGTCACGGCTTATCACCAGACTCAGCGATTTCACAGCGACGGCTGTCTTTGGATTACGGTCTTCACTTGCTTTTTTTGTGTTCTCCACGCCGCACGAATCAAACAACGCCAACAGGATTTTCAGCCCTTTCTTGTCGGCCGCATCCAACATATGGTCCAATGACTCTAAATGTCTTTGAGGATTCTCCAGCCAATATTCATAACTCAGCCATATACGCAGTGAGTTTAATCCTATACTTTTGGCATAGCTAAAATCCCGGTCCGTTTCCTTTTGATTATAGTCTCTCCACTGTTGATACGTATTGTAGGCCCTCGCAGGGATATAAATGGCACCTCTCGGAGCCGCGATCTGCGGTTTGATGGGTTTGTACTCAATTACCTCTGGTGCTTTTTTTGAAAATGCGTTCAGTATTGACAGGGCACCTGCTACCCCAAAGCCGGCAACACTCCGTCTTTTCAGGAAGCTTTTTCTATTCATAGTTTCTTATCTATTGGGTTCTAAAATAAATATTGCAATCAATTTCCGGACCTCTCTTCGAATCCCGGCCGGGGTCCCTTTCTTTTCCTGTATCTCCTTCAGGATATCTGACATTTCCCCCCTGCTCGGGATACTAGTAAATTACAATATCAGGCGCTCAGTCATGGATTTTCCCTTCTTTACTCCAAATCTCACTGTGTCCATCCGGGAAGTTCCTACTGGTTACCGCAATAACAGTTGTATCGTTTTTCAGAAATAAGGAACTGAAATAAGCACCTTCATTAGTGGGCAAATCAGGCCATGGATACGATATATTAGTAAAATTCCTGGCCACGCTATTTCCTGCCAGCACAAGCATTGTATTTTTCTTCCAGTCGCTACCGATATTTCTTCCGCCAGAATCCTGCACAGAAAGCAAGGTATTTCCATCAGGCAGTTGTATCAGATAGGGTGCTCCCCCCCAGATATTTTCACTCGTAGCCTGCCATCGTCTTTCGTTACCTGCTGTACCCCACGATGCATAGTTCCAATTGGCATCCATCGAAGACCATATTATCCAGGGCGACTGGGCATTGCCCACCGATTCTATGGCGAACACAATCCCCTTGTTTCCCTTCAATATCAGAGGGACCGGCATTCCGTCACGGTTTCCATTGCTATAGGAGACTCTCAGGGGATTGGACCATGTATACCCATTATCTTTTGAACTGATCATCAGGATCTCTTGCTGGGGATTATTACCCGGCACCAGGCAGCCTCACTGGAATAAAACATTTCTATTTCCCCATCAGAAAGTTGAATCAACCCGGGCTCCCATGAACGACCCAGTGCTGCAATTTTAGGGGCACCCCACGTTTTTCCCCTATCCTTGCTGACGATCACCTGAACATTGTCGTGGATATTATCGTCAGGTTTCCCTCGTCCAACATAAGCCATGAGTATCCAGTCGTTTTGCAGTACCCGGATTTCCGGGTTAGCAAAACCGTAATAATCCGGCTTGTCATTTTTGACAACTATCTGTGTATTACCCCAGGTATCACCATTGTCATAACTCCATCTTATGGCAATATCATCACCGTAGAAATTGGAAGAATTGGGTCCGCAGTGATATGTTAGAATCAATGTGTCTCCGCTCAAGCGATGTATCCTGCCGTATTCGGCGTATCCTACGTTATGGGATATCTTCTTCGCCGTGCTCTCCCACGCGATTGTAAGTTTAGGCGTTGAATTATCGACCGGAGGCAAATCGTCCGCATGGTAGTCAGGGGGATTAACATTCGTGACGCCGCCTGCCGACTTACTGCAACCAGTTAGAAACAGACCCAAAACAATGATCAGTAAAAAACCGGTAATATTGGATTTCATAAAATGGGAAAAGTAGCAGGATAATATCATTTTATCCTATTACTCTATGGTTATTGGAAAGTTACGACAAGACAAATAAATCTCTTATTTCCCGAATTTACAGTCTAATATCCGGGATTTTGTGTGATATTGGGATTTAAATCTCTGTCGGTTTGAGGAATCGGCAAAAACTCATCTCTTCCTACTACGAAACTTTTAAAATCAGGATCGTCCTTGGCAAGCTCGTCAATCTTTGATTGGTTAGTCAAATAACCCCATCTTTCAAGATCATCCCAGCGATGGCCTTCCCCGGCTAGTTCCGTTATACGTTCATGATTAAGCTGGTCGAAAAATTGCTGCTGATTCATTCCCGGTTTTACCTGAGATAAGGGCGCAAGTCCGGCTCTTTCTCTAACCTGGTCTACATACTGATACGCTTCCGTTGTTTGGTTCATATCGTTCAGAGCTTCCGCATACAGAAGCAAAACATCGGCATAACGTATATATCTCCAGTTGTTGCCGGAATGAAATACTTCGCCATTCATCGTGGCATCATCAAGAAACTTTCGGAAGCAAACCTGATTGTTGTTGGGTACCACTGTCGGATCATTCGAATACCCTAAAGAAGTCCATGTTCTACCATATACCATTGTTGAATCAGGGCCATGTACATTTGTTGAGTCATACAAAAATGATGCGGCCAAACGTGGATCCCGGAGACCGTTCACAGTTTTTTCCTTTAAAAACTGCCAAACTACCCAGCGTCTTGCCTGACCATCTGTAAAACCAATGGGACGAGGAGCGAAAAAAGGTGGAATTGAGGTACCGTAATTGAGGTCCCCGTTATTCGGGGCGATATCGTCATCGTGCGTGTCATTAGGATTTACTGCGTACTGTATCTCAAATACGGATTCCGCATTATTTTCATGAGTTTCGACGAAATTATCCCTGTAGTTACTTACTAAATGATAGAGATTTTTTGACATTGCTAAAACCAAGTCTGCCATATGATGCCCGCAGTTTAAGGTCGTTAATCCAGCTAACCTTGAAGAATTTCTCCCGGTTAATTCTCCATGCGGCGGCAACCGATGGGAAATAACCGGTTCTGTAAGCGGGCGCGAATCTCGAATCCTGATCGATTCGACCGGTGAAGGTTAACAGATATTTGTTATCGTAGGTATAATTTATCCGTCCCAAATAACTTTGTGTGGTATAATCTACAAGAGTATTGCCTCCAACTGTTGGTGTTCCTGTAGCAGAGCCTATAGTAGTTAATAAATCTCCGTTCACACGTTGCAAATAAGTTTTACTTGCAATTGTGTTCTTCTGAGTATCCATCCTCCTGGAGAAACCAACAACTCCGTTTATTATATTCAGGCCAAACGTTTTATTAAAATTCAGTGTGTTATCAACTAAATAATTGGTTGTAAGAGCTCTTGTTTCAGATACCGAAGTTGCGAGAGGCTGATTAGTATATCGCCATATTCCAGTGTCTCTGACCGCCTTATAATAGCTGAAGGTAATTTCCCCTCCTAAATTCAATTTATAATTAAGCCAATCTGTGAGTTTCGCCGTTGCATCTACATTTCCAAGCATTACCGAAGCGTTATAATGTTCTTTATCAAGTGCATTATTAGCCACACAATTTGATGCATAAGTAGGGATTTCGGTCGTTCCCATTCCCCAACCCCCCGGGTTTGAAGGGATTGATTTGTATTGATCACCTCGCACACCAATAATTGGAAGCATTTGAGGTACATAATAAAATGCATTAACTCCGCCGGCAGGATTATTTTGTATGGAATTTGAAAGCATCAGATGTTCACCGATCGTTACAATTCCCTTGCTTAAGTCCGAATTCACTCGCAGACTTGTTCTCTGAAAATTATTTCCAATCAACACACCTTTATTGCGATAATAACTCCCTGATATCAGGTAGTCGCTTGTTTTACTGCCACCCGACATGGAAAGATTATAATCCTGATCGTTACCGTTGCGAAATACTTCATTTTGCCAGTTGGTATTTATCGTGTTTTTGGCTACCTGGGCGGCAACACCAACCGGTAATTGAATGCCCGAGTTGCTGTACTCCTTTTGTATAGTCGCTAAATATTGTTGGGCATTCATCATATTCCACGTCTTAGGCAACTGCTGAACTCCATACTTGGCAGAAACACTGAATTTTGCAGGTCCTTCTTGCCCTTTTTTGGTTGTTATGATAATAACGCCATTTGCAGCCTGCGCCCCATAAATTGCGGCTGCCGAGGCATCTTTAAGAACCTGAACGGATGCAACATTATCTGGATTAAAAGTTGTATTGCCGGATGCAATAACCCCATCAATTACGACGAGGGGAGCAGAGTCTCCAAAGCTTCCTACCCCACGGATATTAATAACAGAATTACTCCCCGGTTTTCCACCGTTTCTGACAGTGACACCAGGAATAAGTCCCTGCAATGCGCCGCCAATATCTCCGGATGTAACCTTACCGACATTCTGAATAGTTGCGGTACTAACAGCTCCAGTCAGATCTTTTCGGGCTACAGATTGATACCCGATTACAACCATTTGCTGTCCCTGAATGGCCTTGCTTTGCATCATTACATTGATAACTTGTCTGCCATTCACTGGTTCGATTCTGGTCTCATATCCTATAAAAGAGAAGATCAGGGTATCATTCGGACTAGGTATCGAGAGGCTATAATTACCTTTTGGATCGGTAGCTGTTCCTTTGGAAGTACCCTTAACAATAATATTCACACCTGGTAGTGATTCCCCAGTTGAAAAATCAGTGACTTTCCCTTAAATATTGAATTGGATAACCTTTTTCTCGGTTTTTCTGGTCGCCGACTCTTTTCTTTTAATGACCATATAACCATCCCGCGAGACCAGGTACTCCAGGTCTGTATTTTCTAAGACCCTGTCAAGTGCGTTGCTTACAGTAATTTTTTTACTGGAAAAGGTTACCACTTTACTGGTCATATAATCCCCTCGGTAATTGAGGATAAGGCCGCTTTTCCTTGCGATCTGCCTGAGAGCCATTTCCATCGGGGTGTTGTTGAACTCAACTGAAATATGCTGAGTCAGCCTGATCTTATAAAAAGAGTTGTTTTGAGGCGTAATCAGTGAGTTTTGTTCTGCTATAGTTAAATCTTGTTGTCCGTAGCCCGGTATCGCCATCAGGAAAAATGCCGTACAGTGCAGCGGTAAAAAGAAATCGACACGTATCAATTTTCTCATAACACATACCTTGAGATTATAGATTACAAGTACTTTTTCATTGTCAAAAAACGCTTCCAAGTTTTTTGACCTTCTTAGCATCCTTCTTGAAGTATTCAATGTTTGAATACGGAATGCTCAATCACGCTTATGGCTTCTCTTTCTGATTACGATCGTTCCATGTTGCTTCTGTATATGGTTATATCCATGGAAACAGAAAGCACAGCCAACACTTTTGACAGATTCGCTTTGATGAACTTACCAGTGTAGGGAACCCTCAAAAGATCTTTGTCCTTAACATCGAAATTGACGTCGAACCTGCGTTCTACCTGTCGTATTACCTCAGAGAATGGGGCATCATCGAAATAAAGCCCCCCCTTGAGCCACAACAGATAGTTACGATAATCCACCGTTTGGACACTCAACGAGGATGTTCCTGATTCGACCACGGTATACTGATCTTTTTTCAGAATCACTTTTTCTTGTTTTGCCGATGCCTGGCTCGGCCTTACCGCCACTTCGCCCTCACGAACCGTGACCGCTACTTTTTTGTCTTCACTCCACGCCCTGACATCAAATTTAGTCCCCAGATCCCGAATCTCTGCCTCGCTGGTCTGGACAACAAAAGGATTTTGAGTGTTATGGGCTACTATGAAATAGGCTTCTCCATCGAGATACACTTTTCTTTCATGACCAGTGAATTCTTTTGGAAACCGCAGGGTGCTCGCAGAATTCAAAATGATTCTGCTGCCATCTGAAAAACTTATTTCCGCGTTTTTCCCTTTCGGGGTTGTAACCTGCTGCATCGCAATTTCCGCGTGTGAGGCCGAATCCTTTTTCCCTGCGAAATGAGTACCGGCATACCATCCAATCGAAACGGCAATCAATATGGCTGCAGCCACGCGTAAAAAAATTCTTCCAGATGGACTGTTCCGCTTCCAGGCGATTGAGATCTTTTTCAGCAAGATCAAGCCGCCGTTTATCTACTCTGAGTGGAGTCGCTACTACAGCATTATCCTCAAAATCTGTTTTTTGCTTTTGATTCATTTTCTGTTTGAATCGCTCCAATGCGATATCCGCATTTACTTCAAAATCTTCTTCCGGAGCTAATTCCCAGATTTGTTGCAACTCATCGACAAGTCTGCGGTTTGAAGGAGTACGGCTCATCCATTCTTCGATGCTACGCAATTCTTCTTCTGTACACCGACCTGTTATGTATCTTTGAATCAGATTCCACATCTCTTCAGAAGTTGTAAATATGTTTATTGTTACTACGACTCAGTTTTGGCCTACCCCTAAAACTTTTTTTATTTTTTTCGATGCACGATCTTCCAGTGCCTCTTTTATATGGCGAATGAGGTTTACAGGTTCTTCTCTTTTTGATGCTTCAGCCAATACATGCAGGGCCGGTTCTTTTGGGTCAGACAAAGGCTAGTCTCCCAAACTGTTCCGAGGATATTTATCCGGATTTTAGTGCAGTAGTATTTTCCCTAACAAAACAAAAATGACGGGAAACAGATGGGATAAATCCTGTCTTAATAGTTTGAAAACCCGGGTCATCTGATTTTCGACGGTTTTCACAGAAATATCCATCACCTGAGCAATTTCCTTATATGAGAGCCCATCATAGCGATGCAATTTGAAGACCATCTTAGCTCGCTCTGGTAAATTCTCTATCGCCTTTGCAATGGCATCCCGAAGATGCGCATCGTGTTGCTCCTCATTGATCTCAATAGTCACATAGTTGATTTCTGATTTCATCAGATCATGATATTGATCAACCACAAGTTGATGTTTCAGATAATCAATCGCCCGGTGCTTTACCGGCTTTACCGACTTGTAAAGAAACCCTCTAACGGTTCCTAAAGGCTCCCAGTTTCCCCGGTTCTCCCAAATGTAGGCGAAGACGTCTTGCACCAACTCCTCGGCTACTGCTTTCGACTTTACATACCGCCATCCAAAACGGCACCGATTACTATAATAGCTCCTAAACAAAATATCGAAAGCCTCTTCATCACCGGCCCTGACGCTTTCTACCAAATGAGAAAGTGGTTTCTCTAATTTACAGACACCCATCTCCATATGTTGTGATAACCAACTGATAAACCGTAATATTCAGAAATAATGTTATCGATAACAATTTAAAATATCAAATTTCTTGGCATTCTGTTCATGTTGGTACGTTATTTTTCAAGCATTAGCGATTTAGATTTCTTCAAGGATTCCTTTATGGTACGCTACAACCCACCAGGAATACCTAACCCCGTATCGATTAACATTTCGGGGGTGCCAAATTCATTCCTTCGTATCCATTATACGTAATCCTCTCGTTCTAAATCGCACATAATCCAGGTATATGACGGGGGTCGATTTAACGTTTCAGGAAAGGCTGAATCCTAAATTATTTAGCCTGACCAATCCGCTGACTACACTTGTCACTATCATCAGGTCGTTTCTTTAATTATTTATTTACCAATTCCTATTTTTTTTTAAAAAAATTATCATAACCCATGAAAGCCCTTTTTTGTTAAATCAGGGTTTATTTTAGGCCAATTTTAATTAAAATTTTTATACGATTTAAGCTTCTTACAAACATTTATAAGTAAAAACCATTTGTTTTTATAAATAATCTGCTATAAAATAACGACCAGTTTACCTCGAACACTTAAATTATTTAACACCATGTCAATGACAAGGAAGCTTGCCATTCTGCCATTCGTATTGCTAGTGGTTGTAGTGCTGTTGAGCCTGATATTCCCCGGATTTCCACATGTCAGTGGCCATCCAGACAATGTAAATTCGGGCGACACGGCCTGGATGCTAGTATCCACAGCTCTCGTGCTGATTATGACTCCAGGACTCGCTTTGTTTTACGGAGGGATGGTAAAAAAGAAAAACGTGATCTCGACCATGCTGCAAAGCGTCATCAGCATGTCCGTGATTACCATCTTGTGGGTAGTAGTTGGTTTTAGTCTCGCATTCGGTAAAAATATTGGAGGCATCATCGGTGATCCGGCAACCTTCTTCATGTTTAAAGGAGTGCTGAATGGACCTCACTGGTCGGCCGCTCCCACCATTCCTCTTCTTCTGTTTGCCATGTTCCAGTTGAAATTTGCCATTATAACCCCTGCTCTGATCACTGGAGCCTTTGCAGAACGGATTCGTTTTACAAGCTATCTCTTGTTCATCTGTTTATTTTCACTCTTTATTTATTGTCCGCTGGCACATGCCACCTGGCATCCACAGGGCATCCTGGCCCAGCTTGGGGTGCTTGACTTCGCCGGTGGTACTGTTGTTCACATGAGTGCAGGCTGGGCTGCGCTGGTCAGTGCGTGGTACCTGAAAAAACGACATGAGCCCAATCACAAACCCGCTCGCATCAGTTACGTTATTCTGGGTACAGGCCTTCTTTGGTTCGGTTGGTTTGGATTCAATGCCGGTTCTGCTTTCAAAGCAGATGCTTTGGCTGTCATAGCTTTAGCAAATACGACCATTGCGCCTGCCGCAGCGGCCTTTACATGGATTATTTTTGATGCTCTCAGGGGTCGCAAGCCCTCGGCCATGGGTACCTGCATCGGTGCTGTTGTCGGACTCGTTGCCATTACGCCGGCGGCCGGTTACGTCTCTATCCCTGCTTCCCTGACGATTGGTATTGTCAGTGCGGTAGTCAGCAACCTGATGGTGGAACTCCGTACACGTACTTCCATAGACGACACCCTCGACGTTTTCCCCTGCCACGGAGTAGGCGGTATGATGGGAATGATCCTGACGGGTGTCTTTGCACATAAGGCCATTAACGCGGCTAACACAACGGGCAATGGCCTGATCTTTGGCGAAACCCACCTGTTCTTCGTTCACATCATCGCCATGGTCGGTGTTTCCATTTTTGTGATCATCGGAACCTACATACTGCTCCGAATTACCGATTTTATTACACCACTCCGTGTCAGTGCCGAAGATGAACTGTTAGGACTGGATCTGAGTCAACACGGGGAGGAACTGTAATTTTCTATTCCTTTCCCTTGATTAGCCGTGAGAATCCACGGGCTACGTCCTGAAGAGTGCTCGATTTTTCGCTGAGGTCCCGGGAGTCTTTCTCAGACTGCTGGGACTTATCAACATCATGCCTGATTCTCTCAGATATGCTATCCAGAAGCCGCACATATTTCCCAACATATTCGTACTCCTCCTGTGAGGCTGTAGATACATCATCAGCCAGCGTATCAGTATGATTTATAGACTTGTTTAATGATTCAAACAGCTGCACTACGGCTTCAGTTACCTTACGGCTGTTTTCTACTTCCCACTGTTTCTCTTCAAAATGTCTGTTGACGTCTGTGCAGCTTTCGAAACTTTACGAGAGAGCGATCTGACTTCGTCTGCCACTACAGAAAACCCTAAACCAGCCTCTCGTGCTCTTTCCGTTTCTACAGAAGCATTCAGGGAAAGCAGATGAGTTTGAAATGAAATTTCGTCAATGGTCTTTGTAACGGACATTATCTCATCAGACCCCTGTTCAATGCGATACACGGACTCGTGTTAACTGGTTAATTTCTTCAATGACTATCCGTAAATAGTACAACCACTGCATAACAGGGGTTGTACAGTCGGGATTCTCTGGAAACCACATCCCGATTCATCGGGAAAAGCAGACACTATGTTCATGATCAGGGGCCTCATCACAATATTCCGCCCGTTAACCTGGTATATCCACGCTATTCCGAGAAGGGTCCCCAATACAATACTGTTAAGAAAAACCAGAATGAACTCACTTTGGAAAAATTGTCTGATAATTCCGACTGATATTTCCTGGTTGCCAAGGCACCCCATGCCTTAAGCAAGCGCGTGGCGAAGGTTACATTTTGTGTTCGTTATAAACTGATCTTGTTACTATTATCAAAGAATTTATATGACAATTAATTTTCAATCACCCATAAGGCTAATTAACTGGAAAGAGTTTATAAATATCTAAAAATATATACATCAAAGCATTAAGGGGAAATTTCGCCCTTCATAAATCCCATTCATCCCATGTATTTACAACTTATATCCTCTCAATTGTTTGTATAAAGATTAACTCTAAATTACGGGTGAATATTTTTTAATTGATAGATTTTACAGATCTTTTTGGAGCATAATCAGTTGAATCTAATCAAAGAGACCCCCATACATCGCTACCATTTCATTACGGTTCTTACATCCAAATTTTACATAGATGCAGGCACGGGCGCGGCACGTTAAATCGTCGCTTTATTTACTGATTTGGTTAGCGATTGCTTTACCACCCCTGATATCAGGGTGGCACTTCTACATGACACCTGATGCTCTGAGGATCCATCAGCCAGGTTATGATCTTTATAAATCATCTGGGTTGATCGGTCAGGGACTCGGTGTTCTTGGAAGCCTGATGATCATTGTAGGTGTCACCACTTACAGTATCAGAAAACGATTCCATCGTTTAGGTAAGGCCGGGAAACTTCGTAACTGGTTAAGTTTTCATATTTTTTTATGCTCTCTTGGTCCGTTTCTTGTTGTTTTGCATACATCGTTTCGGCTGACAGGTATTATTGCGATAGCCTTTTGGAGTATGATCATTGTTGTGGCCAGCGGTGTATTCGGAAGATATGTGTATGTGCGAATCCCTAAGACACCGGATGGTCATTTTCTTAATGTCCACCAGTTACATGAGCAACGGAGACATATGGTTGATACATTTTCCAGGGTTGTGCCGGAACATGAAGCGATTTTGCAAACCATGAATATTCAAATGGAGGTACCCCGACTTCTGCGGCCATCTGAAGCGCTGACATGGGCTTTTTCTCAGGATATGCTGCGTTTCCGGAGAAACCACAAGTGGGAACACATTGCAAATAAATTTAACCTTACCGACGAACAGACAAACGTTGGTGGTAAAGTCGTACGTAACCTACAGCGAAATTCGCAGCAAATAGCACTTCTGCAACCATTTCAAAAGATGTTTACCTACTGGCATGTCATGCACGTTCCGTTAGCCATGGTCATGTTTATCATACTAATCATACATATCGCTGTAGCTATAGCATTCGGTTATACCTGGATTTTTTGAGATCAAGAAAAGGATAGATTATGAAATCAAGAACCAAGTTATTGATTCTTCTTGCAATCAGTGTGGTTGCCATGGTCGGTTTTGGAATCTGGAAGACGACCAGTACCCAACAGGAACAGGACACCACCGGGTCTGTCTCATCCGGTGTGGAAGCTATGACCAGGGCCATGAGCAGCCCTGCAGATACCGTGCCCGATGCTGAAAATGTATCGTCACAATACCAGGCACAGGTCCAGGGTCTGGAGAAACGATTGAAGACGGTTCCCAACGATACAACTCATCTTATACGACTGGCAGAACTGTACCAGGATGGACATCAATCAGATAAGGCCATTCCGCATTACAAACACTATCTGGAATTGCATCCCAAAAATCATCAGGCATGGCTTGATTTGGCAAACTGCTACGGGAAACAGAATAACTGGCAAGGGGCATTAACCGCAACAGAAGGTCTTCTTAAAACCTATCCTGACGATTCCTTCGGCAAGTACAATTTGGGGGCCATACACGCAAATATGGGACAATTCCAGGCAGCCCGGGAAATATGGACCCAACTGGCGAAACTTCGAGATAATCCGCATATCGTCGCCATGGCACGACAATCGCTCGAACAACTTGACAAGATGTCGAACGCTATGAACTCAAAAAAAACGAATTAATCTCCTTTGTCGACGTATCCCATTCCATATAACCCACCCTTTCGGTCACATCTGAGATGGATCGCGGTTCTGTATGTGTTTCTTACAATATGTTTCTATTCCATTCCGACCAGGGCTCAGCTCATCTCACCAGGCAAACTTTCGAAGGCTCATGAGAGTCTGGAAGGCATAACAAACTGTACCAGTTGCCACGAATTGGGGAAAAGAGGAATATCCAATATCCGATGCCTCGACTGCCACAAGCCACTAAAACAGCGGATAGATCTGAAACTGGGATACCATGCCTCCCTAGACGTCGTCGGTAAAAACTGTGCCAATTGCCATAAGGAGCATCTCGGGGCAACATTTAAGCTTGTTGATTGGGACACGACAAATTTCGACCACCGAAAGACCGGTTTTGCTTTAATCGGAAAACATATGAAGGTAGCCTGTGGTAGTTGTCATAAGCCGGCTTTCGTCACTAATCCATTGGTTCGCTCATTTAAAAGCAAGTACCACGCGCTGCCGACTACATTTCTGGGCTTGAGCACAAAATGTGAACCGTGCCACAAGATAGATAATCCACACGGTCTTCAGTTTGCGGGGAAGGACTGCGGTAGTTGCCATACACCTTACAGCTGGAAAGATTCGCTCTCTTTTAATCACAGTAAGACCAGGTTTGCCCTTATGGGAAAACATCTTCAGGTAAAATGTTCTGACTGCCACAAGAAGATCGCAGGACCCAATGGTAAACCAATGGTCAAATACGCGGGACTCGCCTTCTCCTCGTGTGTCGATTGCCATAAGGACGTGCACAAAGGGACGATGGGTACGAATTGCCAAAGCTGCCACTCGGTAAAGGGCTGGCATATTTTCAAGAAAAAAATTAAGGGCTCGACATTCAATCATGCCGAAACGGGCTTCCCGTTAGTTGGGCACCACGCAAAAATCAGTTGTTCCTCCTGTCATGACCCCAATAAACTCCCGGGTGGCATCTCTATTAAATTTGCAGTTGCATCTCTTTCATCAACATATCCATATACGAAGGTCAAGGATTGCCAGAGCTGCCATATTGATTACCACAAAGGGGTGTTTGCGGGGAGCAAGTTTGGAACAAACTGCAAGAACTGCCACACGCAAACAAATTGGAATCCAAGCACATTTGATATTGCCAGCCACGCAAATATCTCATTCGAACTGACCGGAGCTCATGCGGCTGTCCCTTGTTATTCGTGCCATCGCCATAATGAGAATCCAACAGGCGCATTACACTTCCGTTTTGCGGGCACGAAATGTATAGACTGTCATGCCGATGACAACCCGCACGGCATCGTCAAGGTCGGCACCAAAACGTTGAAATGTACCGACTGTCACACAACCAACAGCTGGGATGATCAAAAGTCGATGGTATTCAACCACACCACCACCGGTTTCAAACTGACAGGCCGGCATGCTGCGATTACCTGTACAAGCTGTCATAAGCCTGCGACTGATCAAAAAAAGCAAATCCTGTTTGCTGGTCTCAGCAAAGATTGTAAATCGTGTCACACAAAAGACAGTCCCCATCACGGGCAGTTTGCATCATCCAAGATGGGTGCGGAATGCAGCAACTGCCACGACACCCAATCGTTTGTTTTAGCTTCCTTCGACCATAACCGGACCAGCTTCCCGCTAACCGGAGCTCACGCAAAAGTCAGTTGCAGTGATTGCCACAAGCAAGTTACTGCTCCTGACGGATCAAAATTTGTACGCTATACCCCCCTCTCAACAAAATGCGAGTCGTGTCATGCAAAAAAATAGATTAACAGACAGATCGATTCGTCGGCTACGTACTTTGCTTCTTGTATTGCCGGTATTCCTTTTGATGTTTCAAATTGCAAAAGCGCAGGAATCAGTAAGTCCCCACGGCAAGCTGATGAAGGGACTCGACTGTTCATCGTGCCACCGTTCTGATACCTGGAAGCCTGTTAAGAAAAACATGAACTTCGATCATAAGATTACCGGTTTCGCGCTGGTTGGCAAGCATAAGGTTATATCCTGTCAAAGTTGCCACCTTAACCTGCGGTTTGATGAGCCCAAAGCGACGGCTAACACCTGCTCGTCGTGTCATATCGATGTGCACCAGGGGAAACTCGGTGATGATTGCCAGAGTTGCCATAATGAAACCAGTTTCCAACTGGTAGATGGACGGGCCATCCACATGAGAACCAGCTTCCCTTTAACCGGAGCTCACGCAGTCATCAGTTGTGAGAGCTGCCATAAGACGCGCCGTAACGGTGCCTTTGCGCCTCTGAGCACCTCCTGTTATTCCTGCCACGAACAGGACTATGTAAATGCCAAGTCAGTAAACCACGTTGCCAATAATTTTCCCACTAACTGTACCAATTGTCACTCAACATCGGGATGGGGATCGTCGAAATTTAAACATGCCGTTGTAGCCAACGGTTTCGCACTGCTCGGGGCACATCAACAGCTTCGTTGTTCAAGTTGCCATGCAACTCCATCATTCAAATCCATATTCCCTGCGACCAGTGATCAGGATTGCTACACCTGTCACACCAACGATTACAACAGGGCGCACGGCTCATCCGGGTTCCCCAAGACTTGTACCGATTGCCACAATGTTAATACCTGGGGTGATGCCCAATTCGATCATGCTACTGTTTCCAACGGTTTTGCTCTCTTGGGTGCACATAAAAACATAAAATGTTCTGCTTGTCATGAGTTGCCCTCGTATAAAAGCATCTTTCCGGCAAAAAGTGATCAGGACTGCTACTCCTGTCACACCAGTGACTACAACAGGGCTCATGGTTCGTCCGGATTCCCGACGACCTGTACCAATTGTCACAATGTAAATACCTGGGGCGACGCCCAATTCGATCATGCCGCGGTCGCCAACGGTTTTGCACTGCTTGGCGCCCACAAGACGATACAATGTACTACCTGCCATGAACTTCCATCGTATGCTGTAAAATTCCAGGTAACAAGCGATCAGAATTGTTATGGATGCCACCAACCCGACTATCAGAAGGCGCACAGCGGCACGGGATTTTCAACGACTTGCACGGATTGCCATAATGTAAATACCTGGGGGGATGCCAGTTTCACGGATCATGATTCTAAGTTTTTCCCCATCTATTCCGGGACACATAAGAATACCTGGAGTACGTGTGCTACCTGTCATACCGATCCGGCCAACTATAAGACTTTTACTTGTCTGAGTTGTCATACACATGATAAGACCACTACGGATCAGCATCATACAGAAGTACAGGGCTATTCCTATGTAAGTACAGCTTGCTACTCCTGCCACCCAACCGGCCATGGAGGTGACTAGATGAAACTTTTCAGACTATATCCCATTTACTGTGCTCTGCTGTTGTTGCCTGTTATTCCATCATTATTCGCGACATCAGCCATGGCACAGGCATCCCACCCGCTGATAAAAGCTCAAATTGTTCAGATATCCGGACAGACTCTTTATTTAAATGCCGGTCGAAACCAGGGAATATCCACCGGGGATACTCTTACTGTATATGCCGGTGAAAAGAATGGCCATATACGCGGGAGACTACATGTAATAGCGGCAATCTCTCAGAGCTGCTCGGCTGAGTTCCTTGGGCGTCCTTTTTCACTCACACGAGGAGAAGAAATATACTTCTCCACAGTAGCACCGCCCCAAAAGCAAATTGCTCAAAACAGTGCGTCTCCGGATTCCGTGCGGCGCAAATCGATTATGGATGAAAAATCCACCTTTAAAGCACCGGGTCGCTCAAACGTCGTATCACCTGTCATTACCGGTCGAATAATGACAGGCGGGTATTTGAATCTTTCACAATCGCGCTTCTCCAGTCTCGATCCGAGCTGGACCCATCAGACCTATGCCAGTCCGTTCGTAAATCTCATGTTGCGAGGCCGTGAACTACCGGGCAACCTGCAGTTTGATGTCAATATGAGATGGAGCTATCGCTACCTGAAACAGCGTCCCTTCAGCCCGACAAATCTATTCAGCATTTATAACATCAAGGTCAGCAAACAATTTAAGGCGGTACCGCTCCTTTCTGTTAGTGTCGGCCGATTTTATAACCAATATGAGCGATTCTCCGGGTTCTGGGATGGGGTCATGCTTCGTTACGGTTCCTACAGTAACGGTGTTGGTGTGATTACGGGTTTTGAACCTTCTCTATCCTCGCAAGGCTTCTCAACCAGCGTTCCCAAGCACTCCATATTCGCCTATACCAGCCAGAACATCGGACCTGTTTGGTCATCGAGTGAGATATCATTTAATGCCATGTATCCTAATAATGGCTGGATGAACCATCTTTTTTGGGGATTGCATCAGGACTTTCGTTTAGGTCGCAGCCTTATCGGTGGCAGTGTTCAGGTCGACCGTGATCCTACACAAGGCAAATGGACGCTTACGCAAGGTTATTTGCAAGGTCGCTTTCAACTTATCGGTGGATTATCCGCAAACGCCAACTGGTTGAGACAGAGGCCCTATCAGATATGGCAGACAACCGATCCTATTGGTTACACAAGAACCAGTTACGGCGGCGGATTATCCTACGACTTTAGTTCCGGTTACGTCTCGAGCAATGTTTCCGTGGATAAGAGCGATCTGACCCAGGCAGCTGACAACTATAGCCTTTATGGGTCCCTGCAACATACTCGTTTCTGGCAGCTTGGCTTCAGTGGCCATGGAAGTTACTGGAGTGATCATACCAATAAAGTCCTTTCAGCCGGTTTCGGGATAAACCGGTGGTTCGGTCAAAATCAATTCGATCTGGGATATGACTTTTATCGGACAGACTTTGTCGGACAGGCCGTCGTCAGTCATTCCATCACGGCTCACTTTTATGTACCGTTGATGAAAAAGATGATCCTGGATCTCCAAACGCGTTTTGATATCGGGAGTGTCACGCAGAATAAAAGTATTTACCTGAGCATTTGGTATAATTTTTAGCAATGTTCATTACATCCGATCACAAACTAAGAACTTATAATTATTAGTATCACGTATTGATTGCCCCATGGATCTGATCATTATCTGGTTAGTTGCAATTGTTCTTTTTGCCATTTTTGCCATTCCATTTGTGCGTAAAAAAAAGGACATGGAAAATCGTACCGAAGAGGCTGATCTCTTTGCTCTTCAGTACGGGTTAAAAGAACCGACCACCCTGCATCCTATTGTAAACCCTGATGAGTGCATCGGCTCCGGAACATGCGTGGAGATATGTCCGGAGCAGGACGTTTTGGGTCTGCGTAATGGACAGGCGATAGCTGTAACACCGGCCAACTGTATTGGTCACGGACTATGTGAACGATCCTGCCCGGTTGAAGCCATACAGCTCGTTTTCGGATCAGAAAGGCGGGGTGTGGATATCCCGCGGATCAAGGCCAATTTCGAGACCAATGTCGACGGTATTTACATTATTGGTGAATTGGGGGGCATGGGACTCATCCGAAATGCTTTTGAGCAGGGGCACCAGTGTATCGAAGCCATCGCGAAGGAACAACACAGAGCTCCCGGGGGAGTTTATGATCTTTTAATCGTGGGTTGCGGACCAGCGGGACTTGCGGCATCTATCTATAGCAAGAATCATGGATTACGCTTCGTCACTTTCGAGCGTGAAGCGCTTGGCGGTACGGTCAGTACCTACCCTCGGAAGAAACTGGTGATGACTGCTCCGATTGATATACCAGGATACAAGAAGCTGAACCATCGGGAAATATCTAAAGAAGAGCTCATCAGTATCTGGGAAGATGTTGTCGATAAGTTATCCCTGGATGAACACATTCACACCGGATCCATTGTTCATGATGTTATCAGGAATAAAGATCACTCATTCACGGTAAAAACATCACACGGTGAATTTAAAACACTTCGCGTAGTTCTTGCCATCGGTCGCAGGGGCATCCCCAGAAAGTTAAACATACCGGGGGAATCCCTGCCGAATGTGGCCTATTCTCTTCGCGAACCGGATCAGTTTGAGAATGATACGATTACAGTGGTAGGCGGCGGTGATTCTGCCGTCGAAGCAGCTTTGGCCCTCTCCGAACAGCCCGGTAATAAAGTCAGAATATCCTATCGCAGGGATGTCTTCAACAGGATCAAACCCGGGAACAGAGAACGCTTACAGGCGGCGGAAGCTGCTAAAAAAGTTGAGATTCTTTGGTCAACAAATGTGATCCAAAATGACCCTCATCAGGTTATCATCAAAAAAGAAGACGGATCCGAATTCAACCTGGAAAACGATTACCTGTTTATTTTCGCAGGCGGAGAATTGCCGACGCCCTTCCTGAAACAGATGGGCATCGAAATTGATACCAAGTTCGGAGAGCCGTAATTTACCACCCTAAATCGTGAATAATTTTTATCTTATGTAAGATAAAAGACCGATCGGTATCGTCGTGATCAATGATAGGGAACTGAATCAGGGCAGGTACTTATTAATATTATCTTCTTCCAGGAAAGAAAGAAAATTGCTGGTTACTGGAATCTGTTTCTTCTCTTTTTTAAAAATTGCGTGCCAGTGAGTCATTATTGGGAAATGCTGTAAATCCAGAATCGCAATTCTATTGTTTGGAAGGTCATTTTGCAGACTTAATCTCGAGATGAGAGATATTCCGATTCCTGCCATTATAGCCTGCTTCACCGCCTCATTTGTACCAAGTTCCATGCTTGGTTTGATTCGTATATCATGCTTTTTCAAATAAGCTTCCATAACCATTCGGGTTCCGGATCCTAATTCCCTATAGATAAAAGGCTCGTTTTTTAAATCTCTGATGGCGATATTCTTTCCCCCAACCAGACGATGCTGCGGCGGGGCGCACATCACTAGAGGATTTTCAAGAAACGGGACAGCTTCTATAGACTCATCATCAGGAACCTGGGTTAAGATCGAAAGATCATATTCGTTATTGGCCAAATGATGAAGGACTTCATCTCTGTTCGTCACTTTAAGTAAAATATCAACCTTGGGATACCTCCTTTTGAATTCGCCCAGAAGGTAAGGCAAAAAATACTTGGCTGTTGATGCTGCAGAAATCGTAAGTCGTCCTTTTAACCCGCCTTTTAATTGGGAAATAGCAGCATCAAAAGATTCCAATTCGCGATCGACATTCTGGAATGTTTGGTACAGATATTCACCGGCTTCCGTCAAATACAACTTACGTCCAACGACCTCAATAAGGGGCAGATCAACTGCATACTGAAGCTGTTTAATTTGTATTGAAACAGCCGGTTGTGTCATGTGTAACTCTTTGGAAGCTTTAGTGATGCTTCTCTTCTTGGCCACCATGCCGAATACATACAACTGATGGAGCGTAAAATTCATGATATAAATATTTATTAATGATCAGTATTAAATGTATTAATTATCACTTATTTATCAAAGTGAGTATTATTGTTTCAAACCAAGTTAATAACCCAGTACTCATTCAACTTTCATGAACTGTAACAAAAAATACACTCTAATAAAGGGAACATTTTCAGCCGGCGATGCAAAAGAGATTTTGATGAGTTTGATTGGCAGTAAAATAACTTTTCATACTATCAGGAATCTGAGTAAACGCGAGCGAGATGGAACTGTCGATTCCCATTCGGTTACGAGAATAAATGAGTTGACTGAAACCAGGAAGCATATTTTGGATCTGCTTGAGGAGATGGGGAAAGAAAACCGGAGCATAAATATTACTTCTGATATCCACATCTACGTTGATGAATGATATAGATTTGTTTTGGGGTCGCAAATTAATAATTGCAACCAAGCACAAAAAGGAAGAGGCGATTGCTCCTGAACTTGAGAAGCGACTCGGTGTAACATGTATCGTACCTGAAAATTTTAACACAGACATGTTAGGTACATTCTCGGGCGGGGTCACCCGGGTTGACGATCCTGTTGTAACCGTCAGGAAAAAGTGTCCGTGCACAATGGACGCCTTTGACATCATTTTGGTGTCGCCAGTGGAGGCTCCTTCGGTCCCTCGTCCCTCCTGCTTTTTCGTGCCCTCCGATGATGAATTCGTCATATTTATCGACAAAAAGAATAATCAGAGAAATAAGTTTAGAGACTAATTTTGCGGGACAGGAAGTAACTGACAAAGAACAACTTGAAGCATTTATCGGCAAGGTAAAATTCCCGTCGCATGCCCTCATCATGCGAAAGGCAAAAAATGACACCCTAAATCTGATTAAAGGGATCACAAGCCGCGAAATACTATATAATCACTTCCATCAGTTTCAATCCAACTATGGCAGCGCATTTGTTGAAACCGACACGCGAGCGATGTATAACCCCACCCGAATGAGTGTCATTCAGAAAACCACGGAAAAACTTGTCAGTACAATCAAATCACGCTGTCCCGGATATAACGCTCTGTATTTTAGTGTCGGCGAATCAAAACCAGGCTTACACATGCAGCATGTGTCATTTTCCAACCCGATCGACACTAAGTTACATATATCGATGTAAAAAATATTCTTACGAAAAAGAAGAAATGTACCTGCACAATCAAAAGACGGAAGATCCTATGTATTGCGATATATGCAATACATAAACTGAAATTAAGTCTATGATATTTCATCTGTTTAGCCGATTCATATCGTAATAAACAAGACTTGATATATAAACTAATATTTATGTTATTAATTAATATTATTAATTTTTACTTATTAATTGTATTGTCTAAGTTTTGAAAGAAAAAAAGATACAGGATAGTAGAGCCCAAATTAATGAACTACCCCGCTGCAAGCAGACGGGGTATCAACATGGGTTTTATTTTTGTTTCGCCGCAAGCGGCGGGGAATTAAACCCATAGTGATTAAACTCCACATCACATTTAATATAACATGCTGAACACATTCGCCACCAAGAGCCTTAGAGATGCAAACAGAGTATTCTCTAAAAGCATAGTCCGCTTTATGTGGACTTTTTTTATGTCGCTTACCGTCGTTCTGGGCATTTCCTTTTTTCATCCGATTACGCGGAAGGTTGACGGCGTTCTGATCTTCGACCAACTGAGCCTGGTGATCAGCGTTGCCGTGACCTTGTTCAGCAGCATAATTCTCAGTTATTCCAGCCGTTACCTCGCCGGCTATGAAAAACTCCGCCGGTTTCTCCTTAACTGCGTGTTATTTACGTTTTCGGTCATTCTCATGGTAATTGCCGACAACCTCGTATTGTTCATTTTTGCCTGGTTATGCATGGGACTACTGATGTCCGAACTTATCGGAGGTTACACCCATGATGAAGAGGGACCTGCTTCCAGGACCAATGCCAGGAATTACTTTGTGTTGAGTACGGTGTTGTTAGCGTCAGGTTTTATCCTTCTGGCGCTTCAAACGGGATCCTGGAGTATCTCACAAATTATACACTCCAGTGAATTGAAGAATACACCGGTAGTGCAATGCGCCGTTCTGCTGGTGATTGGATCGGCAGTTATACAATCGGCGCTCTTCCCTTTTCAAAGCTGGCTCATGTCATCGATGACAGCTCCAACGCCGTCATCTGCTCTCATGCACGCCGGTTTCGTAAATGCGGGCGCAATTTTACTGACAAGATTCGCACCCGCCATTTATGCCGGACACTTTCTTTGGATATTGGTTTTGGTGGGTGGTGTTGGTTCCATAATCGGTAAATTCACCAAATTTGTTCAGGCCAATATCAAGCAGAAACTGGCCTGTTCCACCACTGCACAGATGGGGTTTATGCTTCTTGAATGCGGGCTTGGGTTCTTTGCGGCAGCCATAACCCATCTCATATTGCACGGCTTTTACAAAGCCTATCTTTTTCTATCCTCTGGGGATTCGGTCGGACAAGAGTCCCCAAAGAAAGTTGAGGATAAAAGATTGAGCTCCTGGTACGTTCCAATCATTCTGCTTAGCGGCCTGATCGGAGGATTTATTTTCGCCTATACGACTGGCAAGGGACTCAAACTGAATAGCGGCCTGTTTCTAACGTTGATTATCGTGCTGACCGTAATTCACGGATGCCAGGATTTTCTCAAACATACTTCTCTTTCCACACCAGCCCGGCTCATGATACTGCCTCTCGTCATAATTCCGGCACTACTGGTGTATGCTGTAATCTATGATGGCATTACCCATTTGCTGACAAGTATTCCTATGGTAGAAATGTCCACACCGGTCACATGGGCACAGACTATAATTGGCACCTTATATCTGGTATCCTTCTTAGTTATCGAGCTAAAGTTACACCATAAGCTTGGTCGCTTATATGTTTATCTGCTGACGATCTCTCAACCAAAATCCAATACCATCCTCCAATAGTCCCAAATCAAATGAAAAAAGAAGTAATTGCTTCAACAATCAATGAGCTCTCTGGCCAACTGATCAGAAACTGGCCGCTGTATTCTTTTGTAACCTCAAACCCTTTGGCCGGGCTTGAAGAACTCCATTTTGAGGATGCAATCAAAGAGATACGTAAACACGTAGGCATCTCCGGTTATCCGTCCGCTGCCATATTCGAGCAAGCTCTGAGAGAGAATCAGATTGATAAAACCATCATTGAAAAGCAGCTCCAGAAAAATGGGATTGCCCTTTCTCTCGATGAATCTTTGGCTGAAATGCGCGCATTGGAACAACGCTTTTCGTCAAAAAGAATGCTGAATAACGTAGATCGCCACATGATCAAATGGCTCACCGTATTCCTGGATGAGGGAATAGCTGAATGGCCTATGCCGGACCGCGAAAAGGGATTCTACAGCGCCTGGCGAACAACGGCTCAATTTGATACCAGTCGGCCTCAAAGACACTTAATTACAGCTTTTCCGGAAGACGCCCTTGAAACACTTGAGCATCTTCTGAAAGATTACCGACCGGATGATATCTGTATGATAATGAAGCATCACCTCTTCTCACTGCCGGGCTGGACGGGTTACATCAAGTATCGAATGGAAAATGAAAATGAATGGCAGAAGGCATATCCGATCACGCTGACAGATTACCTCGCTGTTCGTTTGGTGCTCTGTAAACAACTTGATCAACCACTTCTGCCGGGTGACACCGGGAAGCATCGGGAAACGGTGAATGCAGACCGAATCCATTCAGCCTGGTTAAAAGCTTTGGAAAAGAGTTACCAGGCACGTCTGATCAAACAAGTCAAATCGCAGGCAAATAGGATACAGGACAGAGCACCCCTAAAGCCGGAAGCACAGTTTGTCTTTTGCATCGATACTCGTTCCGAACGTATACGTCGTGCAGTAGAAAAAGCCGGGAACTATGAGACCCATGGATATGCCGGTTTCTTCGGTATTGCCATGGACTACAAACATCCGGGTAAAAATATCAGTCACAAATCATGCCCGCCAATAGTGAACTCAGTTTTTGAGGCTAGCGAACAGATTCAGACGGAAGGAACAAAAGAAGCCCAAAAGTTCAGATTTTACGATAATTTGAAAAACGCACTGAGCGATTTCAAGAATGCACTCAGGAATAATGTTCCGGCTTCTTTTGGATACGTTGAATCTTCCGGATTCTTCTATGGAGCAGGCCTTCTTGCAAAGACACTCACACCAACATTTTTATATCGTTTAAAGGAACGCCTTGCCAATCATGTTGGTCGTCCCGAATGGTTTAACAAGGTGATAATATCGCATAAAACAGGAGAAACGTCGTCCGCCAGAATCAATCTCTCTATACAGGATAAGGCGAATATTGCCAAAACAGCATTCAATTTAATGGGATGGGATCATTTTGCGCCAATCGTTGTCTTTTCAGGACACGGGAGCCAAACTTCCAATAACCCATTTGAATCAAGTCTGGACTGCGGAGCCTGTGCCGGTAATAAGGGAGGGGAAAATGCCCGTCTGCTTGCCGATATCTGTAATGATCCGGAAGTCAGGGAACTGCTAAATGCAGAATATGAAATTGATGTACCCGAAGATACCTGGTTTGTTGCAGCCGAGCATAATACGACTACAAACCACATCCACTTATACGATCAAAACACGCCTGCAAAGTCCCATCCCCAAATTCATGAGCTCAAAAACAGCCTGATAGAAGCACAACACGCGGCAAATAACGAACAGTTTAAAACCGCCCGGAAACATATTAAAAAAACGATACATGAAGCCCATCGCAGGGCATCCGACTGGGCCGAAACAAGACCGGAATGGGGATTAGCGGGTAATGCATCCTTTATAATCGGACGACGTGAATTGACATCACGCCTCAATCTTGAGGCACGCAGTTTCCTCCATTCTTATGACTGGGAAAAGGATCCGGATGGTGAAAAGCTTAAGGCCATTCTACAGGGACCAATGGTTGTCACGCAGTGGATCAATAACCACTATTACTTTGCATCGGTTGATAATGAACAATTTGGTGGAGGCACAAAAGTTACTCTAAATGTAACCGGCAAATATGGCGTGGTTCAAGGTAATGGCGGAGACCTAAAATTCGGATTGCCGCTCGAATCGCTGCAAGAAGACGACCGTTTGGTGCAGCACCTTCCACTGCGCCTGACCGTTCTTATACAGGCTCCAAAATCCAGAGTGGAAGCCATTATCTCAAAACACTTTGAAACGCTGGGTAAGCTGGTGAAAAACGAGTGGCTGTACCTCGCTGTGCTGGATCCGGAACAGGAAAATGAGGTCACATTTTTGGGGACTAACGAAGAAAAAATTGCAGAACCTCTTATGTACGATATATGAGAATCTCCCAACAGCATTAATAGTACGATTACGTTTTTGAATGCAACCCATACGGATGCTTTGCGAAACACTCTTCATAAACCTCTCCAGTAAATCAGGAGAGGTTTGGGATGGCAAGCGTAAAGGTTTTGCAAAGTCTCTCAACCCGACCGATATAAACGTCCGAGTCCATTACACGTATCGATAAGCTGTAGGTATTCGGTAAAACCCGGGTGATTATTTTTAAAAATAGCCAACAAGAGAGCCATTACAATTATGCTCTGGTGCCCATGCATTTTTGCAGGATTCCCGTAGGATCAAAGGTTCATTTTGTCACAAAAAAAATATATTTTCCATAACAAATTTCATTTTTCTAAAACGATATTTGAAATAGTGATGTTACTTTTCTCAACTCAGCTTCCTGAGGGATAGTCATAATGCCTTTTGAGGGTGTATATAAATTAGTCGGACAGATATGGATGCGATTCAACCGAATATGTTTGCTGAATGGGCAAACAAGATATCACAAGGTGATCAGTCTGCATTTTCTGAATTTTTCAGAAAAACGTATTCGCGATACCTGAAGTATGCGTGGCAGTTTGTACAGGACCAGGACACGGCAAGAGACCTTACTCAAGAGGCCTTTGTAAAAGTATGGCAAAACCGTATCACGATAGACGAGAACAAGTCATTGAATTCATTTATGTACCGAATAATTCGAAATACTTGTCTGAATTACCTTCGGGATCATCATCCGGTGATTGATATAACCGATTGGCAGTCAGTAGACAACAGGGTTGATGATTCGGAAGAAAACCAGGGAAACGATGAGTTTATGACAAAAATATGGGAAGCCATGAAGACATTACCAGACCGCCAGCGTGAGGCATTCGAGTTGAGTCGCTTCGATGGGCTGACACATGAGGAAATAGCTGAAGTGATGCAGATCTCAGCACGTACGGTTAACAATCATATCGTGTCCGCCTTAAAACATCTGCGGGATTATATTATCAACAATAAAATTATTCTTTTACATTCGCATGGACAAGAAACCGAAGTCATCCCGACCTATGCCGGATGAGCTTAGTGATTGGCTCGGGAATCAGCATGAGGCACCGAAAGAAGAATTCAGACGCATCTGGCGGGATGCAAGCATGCCCCCTGAAATGCATTTCGATCCTGATGAAGATGAGACAGAACAGGCTCTTAACACCGTTTTATCGCGTATAAATACGCCTGAAAATCACGAGGCATCTTTACGTAATTTAAAAAGCCAACAGACAGGGATTAACAAATCGGTTATTTACAGTATTGCCGCGGCACTGCTCATTTTTGCCGTCGGAATTATCTGGATGAACAAGGATATAACGGTTAAGGCTCCACCGGGACAATTTACTGATGTTACGTTACCCGACGGAACTCAAGTTCTGCTAAACAGCGGATCGGTAATCAGTTATAACAGATTTTTTAAAATCTTTGGCCGTCATGCGGTCCTGAACGGTGAAGCGTACTTCAACGTAACCCATGACCCTGCTCATCCTTTTACGGTATCTGCAAATGGAGCAGATGTCGAGGTTCTCGGAACACAATTTAACGTTCGGTCCTGGAAAAAAGATGCAAGAGGAACAGAAGTGACGCTTATCAAAGGGAGCGTTCGTTTCAGCGCAGATTCACATCCGGATCATTTCATTATGCTCACCCCGGGTGAAAAAAGTGACCTAAAAAGCCCAAATTCTCTTCCTACGACTCCTGTACAGGCCGATAAAGCGTCCGTTCTGGCCTGGAAGGAACATAACCTGGCTTTCACATCCGAGACCCTTGATCACATCTTTCAGACGCTTGAGCTGCGGTTTGGTAAAAAAATACAGTGGGATGGAATGGCCGCTGGCAATCGCACATATACGATGTACTTCAACCATCCCAAATCGTTACAAAGGGTTCTTGATGATATCTGCAAAGCCAGTGGACTTCGTTATGAGCAAATTGTCAATGGTTATCGCGTTTTTCCGGATGACAGTTCAAAACGTTGAGATTCCGAATTTCCATATTGTTGCTGATCATAAGTGGCCTGATATGCGCACAACCACTTCAGGCCCAGCAAACTAAGTCAGATCCCCATCTCTATACATTTTTCTTTCGTGGCATACCGCTGGGGTCAGCCCTAAACGAGCTGGTCACAAAAACCAACATAGATCTGATCTATGATCCGAAGCTTACAGATGGGCACACGGTCTTCGTAAAAGCTGAACAATTAAGCGCCCCCGAAATACTTAAGAAGGTATTAAAATCGGCCTCTCTCGACTATATTCAGCTTTCATCGGGTACTTTTGTTGTGACCCGGCAATCCGAAATGCCTCCTGAATATGGGTATTTCACCGGTATTGTCCGGGATGCCGATTCCGGCCAACCGCTCCCCGATGCCAACGTGATGTTGACCGATGCATCGCGTTTCACCACAAGCAATCCGTCCGGCGTCTTCCATCTGGATGACCTGCTCCCTGGTCAGTATGACATTACGGTTCAATATCTCGGATATAAACCCGTCAATCGTAAACTTACCATTCCATCCAGTGGGCAAGTAACCGAGACTTTTGAACTGAAAGAAAAGCCTCTTGTTGCAGAACCTGTCGTTGTCAGCGGCCTGGACGGACAATCAGATATTGGAACCGGAAGTATCTCAATCGATCCCAATAAACCTGAATACACAACACCCCTCCTTCCGGGACCTGCCGGGCCAATCCAGAGCCTCGGCGGATTTATGGGGCTCCAATTCAGCATACCCGCAAACAGTCTTCATATGCAGGGAGGATACGATGGCGATCAGCAAATAAGGCTGGACGGCATACCGGTCTATAGCTCTTCATCCATAGGTACTTTCGCAGGATTATTTAGTCCGTATGCCATTAAAAAAGTAACCGTTAATAAAGCTGGTTTTGATGCCAGTCATGGAAGCCAGATAGCGGGTGTTATCAATCTGGAACAAGACGGAGGCGGAAAGCCACAGGTCATGTTTCAGTCCGATCCTTACGCACTGAACCTAAAAATGAGCGGCAAGCATACATTTAAAGCGAATAAAAGCCTTTCTGCCATGGTTGCACTGAGATCCGACATCTGGAATCTTGTTCGGGCCCCCGGCTATCGTGATTTATTCACAAGGTGGGATCGCCTCGACCCGCTGCTCACGAATACGATCCTGCAGCCGGAACAGCAAATCGTACACTTCAACCCCATTTCAGAAGAACCGACCATTCATTTTGACGACCTGCACGGGTCATTGACCTATCAATCCGGTTCACTAAGCACCACCTCCCTGACAGTATATCATGGTTCAACCCGATTCCATACGCTGCTGTACTCGCGAAGCAACATAAACGGTGAGCCGGACAAACGTTACATGGCCACCAAAGATGCCTATCAATGGGAAAATACCGCACTGCAGCTGAAGCAAAATTGGATATCCGGGACGCGAATTGACCTGTCAGCCGGACTTCAATATTCGGGCCATAAATTAGCGCATCAATATGCAATGGCAGAAAGCAGCCAGCCTGGTTTTGGCAGTTATAAAAGTTCGGACACGTTATCCGTTCTCAAACAAATAATTGATTCCGGTGATGCTATCAGTAATGAAAATCACATCAGCCGGAGCGATTTATTTATTAATGTAAACTATTTTCCGGCATTAAATCATCACGTACAGGCAGGCCTTGATTTCATTGAAATGTCTTATCGCTTCAATTTATCTGACATTTTCTATATACCTGTCCTTAACACTCACCACAGCAACCAGATAACGGCTTTTGTCCAGGATAAAATCACAGTTGGAACACACGGCCGGATAACCGCTGGAATGAGGTTTACCTATATACCAGCCGTACAAAAGGTCTTTGCTGAACCCCGTTTATCATTAGCCCTGAGCCATTTTTCAACCCCTGTTGGTAAGTCGACGATTAACATATCAGGAGGTCTGTTCAGGCAGTACGTCAACCAATTCGAAGTAACGAATCTCGGCCCAAGCGCCATAGTTCCCGCACTGACCTTCTGGCTGCCTGCCGACTACACTATAGCCGTCCCGCGTGCCTATCATATCGATCTGCAAACCCTTACCGATCCGGGCAGCGGATGGTCGATCACTACCGAAAGTTACCTGAAATGGCAGCCAGTCGGCCTGACTCTCGATTACTCCCGCCTGCTGGATCAATCCGGCATCGCCACCACAAAGAGTCATGATCAACGCGATTTTATAGTAAGCATGCGCACATTGGCAGTCGGTGCGGGTATCCGGGTTCAAAAAAAGTGGAATGCAGAAAACCTGAAGGCTACGGTCGGATTCGATTATTCAAATACGCGATCAAAAATACCCGGCAGATTTAACGATTCGTGGCAGTCCGTACCATGGAATCAGCCCTATCGCCTTTCATCGGGTCTTGACTGGCTGCCGGCAAATAAGCTAACCGTCCTGCTGCGCTTTCAGGGTATCTTTGGCCGAAGCTGGGCATATAGCAGAGCTTATTATGATTTTTTATCATATAAGAATATCAGAACACTTGCACCTGATATTTTTTCCGACCCGTCTCATGATCGTCTCCCTCTTTTTCTTCAACTTGATGCGGCTGTTGCCTACAACGGAGATTTCACCGGCCTTAAGTATCAACTGCGCATCGATTTAATCAATATGCTCAATAGACATAATGTGACAAAGTGGGTCCTCAATCCCTACAATCAGAATAACTTTTTAACGTATCAGCGCCAGTCACAGCGTATGCCCGGCTTTACGCCTTCAGTCAGCCTGCAAATTAATTTCTGATTTTTTTTTGATCATATAGTCACTTCTCTGATCCCGCGTGTACTAACTACAGATTTGTCACAATAAATAAACATAATCTGTAACACGAGGTTTACCATGACAAGATATCTCACACTTCCTAATATTCACTCGCGACTTCTGTATGTGATGACAGTGATCCTGATAGTTATCGGTTTGTCGTCGTGCAGTAACAAGAGTAATAATCCTAAGAATCCTATGGACATGACCATAACGGAAATTGTCAAGGATAATAATGACTACAGTACGTTCTACGATCTTCTCAGCCAGGCAGGGCTTACGGATATGTATAACGGCCAGACGCTTTATACTGTCTTTGTACCAACCAATGAAGCTTTTGATAAATTGCCGAGTGGTACTTTGAACAGTCTTACTAAAGACCAGATTATAAAAATCCTTCAATATCACACGGTCACCGGGAAAATTGTTTCAAGCCAATTGCAGGCATCTCAGGATGTAAAGTCTGTTGAAGGTGACGATTTGTACATCACCAAGCAAGGTGGAACAGTCACTGTTAATGGAGGATCCACGGTAACAAACCCTGATATGTTAGCCAAAAACGGGGTCATCCATGTTGTAGACAATGTCATATTGCCCCCGGGCATCAGACCGGATAATATTGTTGATAAGGCCGCATCCGATAACAATTTCAGCACATTAGTTCAGGCTGTAAAAGACGCGGGTCTTGCCGATGTACTGAGCTATACCGGACCTTACACTGTTTTTGCACCGACAAATGATGCATTCAACAAGTTGCCATCGGGTACATTGGCAAGTCTGAGCACCGATCAGTTGCAGCAGATCCTCAAATATCACGTTGTGGCGGGTAAAGTTACCGCATCTGATCTGACTGACGGAGAAATACTCACGACCCTGGAAGGTGAGAAGCTGTATGTCAGTATTAAGAATGGTACCGTAAGTATCAACGGGGCTACGGTTACCACTGCCGATCTCGATGTCAGTAATGGGGTCATCCATGTGATAGACAACGTGCTTCTGCCCGATGCGTTCCAGAATATCGTGCAGAACTTGCAGAAACGGCCTGATTTCTCAACCCTTGTCGACGCCGTAAGTAACGCAGGACTCGCATCTGCATTATCAGGCAACGGGCCATTCACAGTATTTGCTCCTACGAACGAGGCTTTTGGGAAACTTCCGACAGGTACTCTTTCCAGCCTTACAACTGATCAGCTAACTGATATCCTCAAATATCATGTAATCAATGCTGATATTAAAGCTATGGATTTAAGCAGCGAGCAGGAAGCAACGACGCTGAACGGACAAAAGGTCTTCATCACCAAAGATGCTCAGGGAAATGTGACAGTTAACGGCAATGCCATGGTGACTCAGGCGGATCTCGTCTCCTCCAATGGGGTCATCCATGCTGTAGACCATGTATTATTCCCTGATAGCTTTAACGATGTCACAGGTATCATTGCCAAGCGTTATCAGTTAAGCAAACTGGACAGCCTGCTCAATGAAGCCGGACTCATTTCAGCGCTGCAGGCACAGGGGCCTTTCACGATATTCGCGCCGGATAATATGGCATTTGACAACCTGCCGGCCGGGACACTCGATAACCTAACAACTGCCCAATTGCAGGATATTCTTAAATATCATGTCGTGTCGGGCAAGATTTTATCTTCCGATCTTCAACCATCACAGACTGTTACAACTCTCAACGGTCAGTCTATTACGATTACTGTTTCTAATGGAGTTGTAAAGGTGAATGGAAATGCCATCGTTACAACTGCTGATCTGGCTGGTACCAACGGAGTAATCCACATCATAGACGGTGTGCTAACACCCTGAGCCAATAATCATAGATCGCCATAGACCAGCCGTAGTATACAATATGAAAAAAGGCAAGGGTTAGTATCCTTGCCTTTTTTAATGTGAGGTCTGGATAACGGTCATTGCTTATCATCTACTTCCTGTTCATGGAATAGACGGACAAACACTGAGCAGAAACAGGTTATGGGTTACGGGCGACCTCCAGCCTCAAACATGCATCGTGCGGGGTCGCTTCGGAATGACGGCGCAAAGGAGAGAAAACAGAACGTTTGGTTGCCTTACACAGACTTCACATTTTTTAATTAACTGGATTTGGGATTAGAGTTTTCAAGTGCTAATCCTCAGTCGCTGGTATCTTTCCACTTTCACGAAGTTTAGCCACCGCTCTTTCGATTTCTTCCGGCTTTTGAGTTCCGATCAAAATCCGCCGACCATTTCGAAGCTTAATCTGTAACCCCATATTTCCGAACACGTTATACGCCAAACCTGAAAATCCCCATCGAAGTCCCCAGCCCCCATATTCAACGATTGGCCTATATTGCCGGACAACAGCAACTGAGACGTTATTCCAGGCTATGTGGCGGGGAGATCTGTGAAAGGGGGCAAATCGATAAGTTAGTCCCTCTAAATCAATAACGGTGTCAAGCCTGGCATGCCATAACAGATACGATATCAGTACGACTAATGCGATGGAGACCGCTAATGAGATAAGCATATCTGAATTGATCTCACTGTCATGTCCCAATACATTTAAAATCAGGATTATTACGACCAGCGAAGGAATCCCTACAGCAAGGCACCAAACCCACTTTTGGCGAACCTGCTGGGTTTCCGTGAATAGTACTTTCGAATCATCATCTAACGACATAACCGATCATTTACCTTAAAAGAGTTCATGATTTCTGGTCTCAACCTAGTAAAGAATTTGAAATATCACACTATTATTGGCTGAGGAAATTCACATGTTCAAATGCCACATTTTTATGTTCCGGAACCAACAAAGTTTACAAAATGTTGACCATTCGAAGTTTCGGATAACCGAATCTTTTAAACGAATCATAATGTGTTGGCTGCACCGTTTTAAATGATATGTGACTAAAAAAATTTCAACTCACTTGTCATGAAAACAACCGATATTCATTCATCCTCTCCTCTGAAATTATTCGTCTTCACATTTCTTTTGATTATTGCTGCGTCAGGTTGTTCCAGCAAAATTCTGCTACATCCTGATCAAAAACCGAACCGGGTTGTTGTTTCTGATTTTCATGTCCTATTGAAACATTTTAATACCGATGAATTCAATTCCGGGAATTATGCCAGTCTCATCATTGCCTTGAGTCAACCGGCTTTCCCGAGCGCGGATCTCATCCAGGTTCATCGCAGTTTTAATTCGGAGCAGAATAAACATATCAAGCAACAGCTCGACTCTGTTTATACGGCTGTACAGAATAATTTTAAGGCTATTGGGATCGATTTACTCCCTTCGGGATACCTGGCCACGAAGAATGACATCCCGGTTGGTCCGTACGGATTTCCTCACAGCTCCGATTTAAAAACCAATGCCAAGGTAGCCGATGCGGGATTGAATCTGACATTCTATCTTGAAACCGATAATATCGACGTCAATCACGTAGCTCCATACATCAATCAGATCCGCTATCGGCCGAAATTGACCATAGAATTAACGATGATGTCCAATAATGGGAAGGTGATCTGGAAGGATAACGCTGTTAGCTTTAGCCACCACTTGGTTGAAATTGAGGAAAGAACATCTGGTGGAATCACAACACTGGATGTCCAGTATGAACCATCGTTATCTGATATGGTTAACCGTGCTTTACAGAAAATGATCAGCCGGCTTCCTTCTTCTTTGAGAAAGGCTTCCTGAATTCAGGTTTTAAAACAACCTGAGGTCTGGATAAGAAATCCAAAAGAATGGATGAGAGAAAAGAATCCTGGATCATAGTAGTAGGCGAGTGTTTGGTTTGTCTATCTTCCGATGTACCGGGACGAAGGGGGACAGGGGGATTGTACGAGTGTAACAATGAATACGATTGTTGCTCATGTCCAGATTGGGTCAATCCCCCACCCCCCCCTTCTCTAAGGGGAAAATTCCACCGAATTCTATGATCCTGCAGGATTGCATTTCGGGATCTTATCCAGACCTCACGTTAAAACAATTTAAATCGATCACGACCGGGCGGATAATCTCTCAGCAACCCAAAATAACTGTAAAAAAAGCCCGGAGAATGATCCGTTTGGTTTATTTTCTTTTTTCGAATCATTTTCTCCGGACTCAAACCGGCCATCCCTGTGGCCTCTCATGTCGTCGGTGGCCGTTTGAAAATCTTTAGCAAATGGGGTTTGTCGTCTTTGTAAGCCCTATCTCTCAGCATCGCTGATAAAACCAGTTTCTCTTGAGCTTTTCAGCCACCAGCCCTGATAACTGTCAAGCTCAAATCACTTCGGAATGAAACCTCTTATTTCCATTATTTCAATGTTATACATCGTATTCTATATGTTATACACCTATACGTGATTAACACCCCTAATTGGATGCCAATTTTTTTGAGATTTCTGCCCTGCCCTATTTAGCGCAAATTCGATATTCAAAAGTCCATAAATCAGAGAATCGGTCAGAATACGTCTTAAATTGCTTTATTTCATGGAATCAGGTTTTCATGACAGGTATTCGTGAGCCGGACCAGCCGGGAAAAAGTTTTTCATCCTGGTTAATATGTAACTGGACACCGGCGACATCCGAAAAGAGTGAACGGAAATCGGTGGTGACTGGCAGATCCCGCTTATCAACCAAATTATCCGGGTCGAGTTCCGGGATGGTACCATGTACTTTCCCGCCGTCAACATCATTGCCCAGCACAAACATACACGATGCGCGTCCATGATCGGTGCCGCCCGAACCATTTTCATGAACGGTTCGGCCAAATTCGGTCATCGTCAGAAGAGTCACATCATCCTGGTAAGCCCCGAGGTCTTGCCAGAAGGCAGCTATACTCTGGGACAAATCAGACGCCCGGCTAGCAAACTGTCCGCGAACGGTTCCCTGGTGGACGTGCGTATCCCAGCCTCCCGTTTCCGTAAAAGCGACTTCCAGTCCGACGTTTCCCTTGATCAGTATCGCTATTTGTTTCAGGCTATTTCCAAGGGACGACATTGGATACTTTGCCCCATTGGCAGGCTGATAATCCCGAACGTCGAGTTTCTTTACAATTCGGGCGACCTCAAAGGTTTCCTTGCCTGCCCGGTTCAATAATCGATCCGTCGTTTGTTGATAAAGAGCCTCAAAGCCTGTAGTCGTCTGCCGGCCAATTACCTGGGTCGGGGCACCTTGCAACTCCACGTCATCCAGGTTATCAATAGCAAAAACCGGATGTTGGCCATAAAATGATTTAGGAAGTTCCGGAGTCAGCGACATTGCCTGAAATGGCGTGACTTCGTGTCCTGTCAGTCCGACCGCCCTGTTCAGCCATCCGGAAGAGGTGCTTTTGACCCCTGGAGTACCCGATTCCATGTAATCCTGGGCATCAAAATGCGAACGTGTCGGATTAGGAGAGCCTATGCCGTGAATAATGGCAAACCGACCCTCACGATAATAAGGCAGCAATGGAAAAAACGACGGATGGATGCCAAATCCGTTATCAAGATCAATCAGTCCGCCGGTGCGTGTCGCGTGCAAAGCCAGATGCGGACGGAACTTATAGTAATTGGGATCATTAACCGGTGCCACGGCCATCAGCCCATCCATTGCACCCCGCTGAAAAATAGCTACCAGGACTTTCTGCTTCCTGTATAATCCCGGTGCCGCTGCTGCCTTGGCTGTTCTTGTTAGAAAAGTAGGTATCCCGCCCGTACTGACTGAAAATACAGCCATTGCCCCTGATTTTATGAATGTTCTGCGATCCATGGTCTTCCTTTCTTTTAGCGTCGTTGAAATTCAGGTGAACCCAGCAATAACCCAGCAATCTGGCTCAAAACGGCTGGACTGCTTTCATTCATAGCTGGCCCGCGAGTATTGGTATCTTGTTGATTATTCATGCTGAAAAGCATCGAATTGTCCGTATCGCCATTGCCGGAATCCATGCTGTCAGAATTAGCCGGCTGATTTGTCTGGTTATCTATCTTTTTGGGCCAAGTTTGGCGTCTGAATCAATGGAGTAAGAGCTTTTATAACCGGATCAGGATCACGTCCTGGAAGCAAAATATCCGTGTACTTCTTCAGAGCCGCCTCTGCCGACTCCGGTTCATAGCCATGTTTAAAGCCATAAGATCAACTGACACTCCCTTAATCTGACCGGAAGCCAGTTTCATCCCAAAATTCATACGACTCAGCAACGCACCCGCACTCACCCAATCTGAGGCCTTGTCTCCATAACCCGCCGGGGCCTGGCATGCATACATCTTCTCGCCGATTTTGGTTGTCCACTCAACCAATTGCCGCGGGTTAGTGACTCGTGCGCCAACGGCGCGTACCGAGCTGATTACATATTCAAAGGGATTTTTGATCTTTGCCTGCATTTCCGCCGGAGACCAAAATTCCGGCGATTCAACGATGGTTGTCAGCAGGGCTTTGATATCGCCATGTGTTTTGATATAGGTATCGGTCATCCGGTCGATCAGCGACTCTGGAGGATTGTCCGACACAAAATGAACGGCAAGTTCATACGAGATATGCCGTGCAGTAGATGGACTCTCGGCCAGCATGTCCAGAACCCGCTCACCTTCATCCAGACCATGGCCTGCCGGAAACCTTTTGCCCAGTATTACTTTAACCCCGGCATCATGCACGTCTGCCCGGAAGAGGAAATCACCCTGGCGCACAAAACCGGCCCGCCCAAGCCTCGACATTCGTCTCTCCAGGTTTTGTGCCTGTCTGGGATTATTCATGGGAAAAATGGACCAGCCGGTCAATGCCCGTGCTACCTGTTCGACATCCTGCTGGGTATATCCGCCATCCACTCCCAGCGTATGCAGTTCCATAACTTCCCTGGCATAATTCTCATTGATTCCACCTTTAACCTTTTGCTTGCTCTGTTGCTCAATCCTTCGTTTCTGGTAGGCATTCATCCTTCTTTGAACAGCATATCGCATAGCCGGATGGGAATCCGCAAATTTATCCATATCCGTCTCCATCGTGGTTACCACACTGTCCGGCGCTGTCGATTCTGCGTTGTTGAGATAGAGAAGCATGGCCGGATTTTTAGCCGTTGCCTCTAGCAAATCATGAAAATGGCCGAGTACATGCGGACGGATTGCATCACGTTCGTACGTCAGGATAAAAGAGCGTGCCTGATTGTTTACGAGCGATACGGTAAAATGGTTAAACCAGAAGTCCGTAAGCACCTCCGATAACTGGTTGGGATCGTAAATCGCCCTGAAATACTTTTGTGCCAGAAGCTGCCCGGTTAACTGGCGAAAGGGTCGATATCCTTTTCCCTTCATCCATGGCATCAGTTCACTGCGCAGGTCTTTCTTATCAATACTCTTATAGTCTTTTGGGATGATCTCTTCCTTAACTGCTTCACGAATGAGGCGGCCCTGGAGTGGAAATGTCGCCAAGATCTCGGCGTTAGACATTTTTAGGGCGTCGAAATGATCAAGAATGCGATCGAGCCTCGGAGATTGATCCGTCTCGTTGAGCTGATCCTCAAACCATTTCTCCGGACCCATTTCGGCCACTCTTGCGACCTCTCCCGGCATGGGGCCGAACGCAAAACGATTCAGCAAATGAGCCGCTGCCTGTATCTTTGTAAGTCCTGCCGCTTTGTACGGCATATGAATAGGTGTTCTTCGGGCACTCCATGATCCGGCTCCGATGACCAGGAAAGCACCGACGATAGCTACCGAAGAAAAAACGGCCGTTCTTCGGGCGCCGACTAAATAGTGTTTCTTCATTGCCGTAGGGTAAGGTTCAAGTTCTAAACAATATACACCTGTAGTCCAGGAAAGCCCCTAATGATATCTCTTTATTGACAATTTTTTTTCAACAAACTTGCAGCAAATGATGAAATTATCAAAGAATAGAACACGGATGATGTAGACGACACGGATAACGCTGCTAATCGGAGGCTTCTGATAACAATTAAAAATCGGACCAACTTCAACTTTAACCTTTCTACTTTTCACTTAGCCTTTCGCCTTTTATTCTGGCTTTCTATAAACCAAACAATTTTGAGCTATTCAGCGGTACGACTCGCGTTCTCTAAAAGCCCCCTGGGAGAAACAGATGCTATTGTTTTTTTACTATAGTTTTTAAAGTTTTTTTACATCCTGTATAAGCGTAGCCACTCACCGGAAAACCTTCAACTCAATTTATGCTATTTTTTAAAAATAACAGGATTTCGTAACAACTGTATGGGTTGCATAATATCCCGTACCTGACAGCACGGACAAGATGGCTCTCGTTTTGGGTTTTCTACCGATATCAATTCCCTGACGGGACAAAATAGGAATATATGCCTAGGCTATGCCCCCGTCCCGTCAGGGACAAAATATTGGTAGAAATACCGGTACCCCACCACATGGCGTGCCATCAGGTACGGAATATGCGACGGGAGAGGCAATTAACCCAAGTTTCCCCTTCCAATTCACTTAATGCTTGTCGGTTTCCGATGTACAATAATCGGACGTACTCCAGATACGCCAAGCAATTACGACTTCTGGGAAAATTCCAGGTAAATCAGGCATTTTTGTCTTCCGGCTTTGGCAGCCCTATGTCAGGTTGAAAAGCAGGCTTACGCCTCGCCTTCGTGGCCTGCTCAAAGGCATAAGCATATTTCAGAAGTTTGGGCTCACTCCATGCCGATCCAAAAAATGAGATCCCCACCGGAAGATCATAGATGTAGCCCGCCGGTACGGTGATGTCAGGATATCCAGCCATGGCTGCCGACGAGGAACTTCCTCCCGTGTCGTGATCACCATTGATAACATCAGTTGTCCAGGCTGGACCGGCTGTTGGTGCCACAATAGCGTCCAGGTTATACTTTTTCATTGTGGCATCAATTCCTTCGTCCCGCGATACCCGGTGTGATTTTGCCAGGGCCTCGTGGTACGCCTTCTCGGTCAATGGTCCCTTCTTCTCTGCCATTATCAGGATATCCTGACCAAAATAGGGCATCGACTCAGCCTTGTGTTCCTTATTGAATTCAATGATATCTTTCAGTGTCCTGACCTTAATGTTAGGATTGGCCGTCTCCAGATACTTGTTCAGATCCGCCTTGAATTCATAGAGTAAAACCTGGAATTCTGCATCCCCTCCCCCTTTTTCTTTTGGTTCGATGTTGGCTGGATCCACGATTACGGCGCCCGCCTTTTTCATGGCTTCGATGGCTGCTTCGAAGATATCTTCCGTATCCTTATTAAACCCTTTAAAATTACGGGCAACACCAATACGAGCTCCTTTCAGGCCATTAGGATCTAAAAACCGGGTGTAATCCGTGTAAGAGTGACCTTTGCTTTCGGATGTCGCAGGGTCCCGCGGATCGACACCCGTCAGTGCGCCCAGCAGGATCGCAGCATCACGAACTGTACGGGCCATGGGTCCGGGTGTATCCTGGCTGTGAGATATCGGTATGATGCCGCTCCGGCTCCATAACCCTACCGTCGACTTAACACCAACCACCCCGTTCAATGAGGATGGACATACGATCGATCCGTCTGTCTCTGTCCCGATGGCTATCGTACAGAGATTGGCCGAAGCACCTGCGCCAGAACCTGAACTGGAGCCGCATGGATTACGTGATAATACGTTCGGGTTGCGTGTCTGGCCTCCGCGGCCACTCCAACCGCTCGAAGAGTGGGTAGACCGGAAATTTGCCCACTCGCTGAGATTGGTTTTTGCCAGGATCACCGCCCCTGCTTCTCTCAGTTTTTGTGCTATAAAAGAATCCTTGCCGGCAATATTTCCGACCATTGCGAGTGCGCCGGCTGTCGTCATCATTTTATCAGCGGTATCGATATTGTCCTTAATCATGATAGGCACGCCGTGCAGGGGACCGCGAATTTTACCCTGCGCCCTCTCCTGATCCAACTTCCGGGCAATATCAATAGCGTCAGGATTTAACTCAATAACCGTATTGAGTGTTGGTCCGTTTTTATCGATTTCATGGATACGGTCCAGATACATTTTGGTGACCGACTCGGAGGTATATTTGCCCGATTTCATAGCATCCTGCAGCTGATCAACCGTGATTTCATCCAACTCGAAATCGCCGGGTTTCACTGTTTTGGCTATAGTTTTCTGTTTCTCAGGTTTACAGGCACTGACTCCAACTCCCAAACCGGCCATCGCGCCACCCAGCACACCAACCTTTAAAAAATCCTTCCTCTTCATATGTATACTCCCGTTAAGCTTTCAGTCACACCGTTTTCTGAGAGCCATCCGACTGTTTTATTGTCTCGAATGGCTATATCGTATAGGATCAAGAAAAAAACAACGTACTAAACGGGAGGTAATATGGCAATGGGGTTTACAACTTGTTGCAAACAGCCTGTCTATTTTCATCAATATAAAGGTCCCGGCATGATCGGCGTTGTTGCAGTAGGCCAAACGCTTTTAACGTATGCTCGCACCTCGCAGGATCCTCGGGGCCATGGACTGAATATCAGGGTTGGATAATGTGGGTGGACTACCAAACCGTTGCCGGACTGCTGTCATTTTACGGCCGGCCTTGATTCCGGGAGCTGCCTTATTAACGGTTCCGCCCCAGCCTTGCCCATTAACCGAACCATAGGCCATCTTGATATTGATCCCTGTGCTGTACTGTTTTTCTATGTCCGACGGGCCCTTGGCATACCAGTATTGCGTCGAACTGGTGGTCGTCTGGCCTGCCCCCGATATCGAGGTGGTTGACTGTATCCAGATACAATTTTTGAATGTGCCAAATGGAACAGTGACCGTGGCCGTGTCTATGGGAGTCTCCTCGTCTTTTATAACGTAGTTTATTCCCTGAGAATTGAAGGTTGTCTGTGCGGTATACGTTTTGCCTTCAGTCATAGAGTCGGGTGGATCGGCCAACACGGAATCAAACATGACGAGATTTCCACCATAAGGCCAGAATCCCGAATATCCGTTCGGGCCGTAGAAATATTCGTACCCGGTATTATCAATCAGAACAGAGTATGTTGTCCCGCTTATGGTTGTGTCCATATCGAATGATTCCCACGAGCTGTCCGACCAGACTTTAAAGTACGTGGAGTCTAGTTTCACCCCATATCCGTTAAGTGAAATTGTCTGTGAACCGTGTGTAGGTATCGACGTATTAGATATGGGGTTACTGTTACAGGAATAGATGATAACTGCACAAAAAATTATGCACATGAAGGTCAGTGATTTCATATTATTCGCAAACACTAATTTTTCTGTACCGGTTCCAGCTTCACGGAGTATCCCGCATTTTTTTCAAAAATATTTATCAGGAATTTTACTTTCAGTTGATATACACCCGCTATGGATATGAAATCATGAAGCAGGTTGAAAATGATTCGGAAAACAAAGTCACAATGGGTCCCGGTACGCTTTACGGTTCGCTGAAACGCATGCTTGAAGCCGGTTTACTCGAGGAGAGCGGCAAACGCATCGATCCGGCCACAAATAAAGAACGGATCTATTATAAAATCACCGGACTGGGGAAAAAGACACTTGCCGAAGAGCTGACACGCTACCGTCATTTGGTCTCTCTTACTGAAAAAAGTAAGATACTGCCCGAAACCCTGATATATGGACTCTAAACGTTCCTTAAGCAACTATCGATACTGGTATCAAAGGCTGATACGGTTGTACCCGAAAAAGCACCAGGATTTGTTCGGAGAATCGATGATGCAGACTTTCGATGATCTGTGCACTGAAAAAGAGCAAGATGACAATAGTGAGACTCTGCATTTCCTAATTTGGATGTTTGCCGATACAGGCATCGCTTTTCTGAAAGAATATTTATATGTAACCACCAAAGCCATGAAAAATAAACCCATCGCGCTTATAGGCCTTATTCTACTTCTTCCGTTTAGTACGCTCACCGCAATTGGTATAGGCTGGCAATTACTTCATTATTTCGGGTATGCGGACCTTCCTCATCTTGCCTGGTTAATACCCAATCTTACACTCGGCTATGCACTGATTGTCATATTCCCGGTTACTGCATTTCTGCTTAGTGTTGTAGTACTAATGATATAGATGCTTTTAAAAAAGGCATTCATTTGGTTTTGAGTGTGCGATTCGTAAAGACAAATTTCTTTACAGTAGGTATTGTGATTTTAAGCGCTGCAGCAGTCGTTTTTATCTTCGGTCATGACAGCATCCCCCGTGTTTCGTACATGGGCTCGGGAAAAACGGCTTCAATAACATCTGGCTCAATTTTAAAGGATGCTTGAAGGCTTAGATGATGAATGTGCGCATGTTGGCTATCCCAAGCTTCATAGGAATAGTAATGGGTGTATTGAGCGCCCGTGCTTTTTTTACAATTCAATGGCTTAATCTGGTTATTTGGGCAATTGAGGGAATCATTATCGGCTTATTTCCATCAGAAAAACAACAAGCCGTTAGGGCTGGTATATCTTACGGTCTGTTTTTGACTGTCTCATTTTTACTTTCGGGTTTCGAGGGAGCCATGAATGAGCTTCCCCGATTATTATTACTCATTCTGGGATTGTCAATCATAGGGATAGCCGGAGGTGTTCTTTATATGTTTATAGGCGGCCAGCGCATCTGTCTTACTTTGAAATCCTTTGGTGTAGACAAGCCTCCAGGGGCGGTACCGGCTGGTGTATCCGCGCTCTTTTGTATTATGAAAATCAAATCGCCGTTCAGGATTTTGAGACATCCCTTTATAGTAGCGATCCCCGCTCTCCGAGTATAATATGTAAATATAGTACTGCTCTTCGCTCATGATCTCTCCTTCATTTAAACACAAAGCCCCGCTCGCTTCACACAAACGGGGCTTGAATGTTGATAATGCCTCCGAAAGCGTTCGGAGCTCGAACCTACATCCCGAAGGCTTTCGGGATAACAGCCCCATGCTCTGCCATTGAGCTACAGAGGAAGGCACAGGGTCTATTCCTATAACCCGATATCTCCGGCAATCAACCGCTCAATCATCGCTCGATTTCGCCACCCTTTCACTTTTCGTTCGGCGGCCAGCGCATCTGTTTTTGATGAAATCCCTTTGGTAAACCAATTTCCAGGGGCGGTACCGGCTGGTGTATCCGCGCTCTTTTGTATTATGATAATCGAGACGCCGCTCGGGGTTTTGAGACATGCCTTTGTAGTAACGATCCCCACTCTCTGAGTATAATATGTAAATAAAGTACCTGTCGTCACTCATGATCTCTACGTTTTGTTCTGCACGGAGATGGTTCTCCATGCTACGAATTAATTACCCAACGTAAAAACACAAAGCCCCGCTCACTTCACGCAAACAGGGCTTGAATGTTGATAATGCCTCCGAAAGCGTTCGGAGCTCGAACCGACATCCCGAAGGCTTTCGGGATAACAGCCCCATGCTCTGCCATTGAGCTACCGAGGGGCACAGGGTCTGTTCCTATAACTCGATATCTCCGGCAATCAACCGCTCAATCATCACTCGATTTCGCCACCCTTTCACCTTTCGCTCGGCCGCCAGCGCATCTGTCTTGCTCTGAAATCCTTTGGTATAGACAAGCTTCCAGGGACGGTATCGACTTGTGTATCCACGCTCCCTCGTATTATGAAAATCAAGACGCCGCTCCGGATTTTGTGACATGCCTTTATAGTACCGATCTCCGCTCTCCGAGTATAATATGTAAACATAGTACTGCTCTTCGCTCATGATCTCTCCTTCATTTAAACACAAAGCCCCGCTCGCTTCACACAAACGGGGCTTGAATGTTGATAATGCTCCCCGGGTAGGACTCGAACCTACAACCCTGCGGTTAACAGCCGCATGCTCTGCCATTGAGCTACCGAGGAATGGCTAATTTTCTTCTTTATAACAAACTGTCAATGTCACATCCCGGGTAGGACTCGAACCGACATCCCGAACGCTTTCGGGATAACAGCCGCATGCTCTGCCATTGAGCTACCGAGGAATGGCTAATTTTCTTCTTTATAACAAACTGTCAATGTCACATCCCGGGTAGGACTCGAACCGACATCCCGAACGCTTTCGGGATAACAGCCGCATGCTCTGCCATTGAGCTACCGAGGAATGGCTAATTTTCTTCTTTATAACAAACTGTCAATGTCACATCCCGGGTAGGACTCGAACCGACATCCCGAACGCTTTCGGGATAACAGCCGCATGCTCTGCCATTGAGCTACCGAGGAATGGCTAATTTTCTTCTTTATAACAAACTGTCAATGTCACATCCCGGGTAGGACTCGAACCGACATCCCGAACGCTTTCGGGATAACAGCCGCATGCTCTGCCATTGAGCTACCGAGGAATGGCTAATTATTTTTCTGAACAAACTGTCAATTTCTCTTCCTCGATAGGACTCGAACCGACATCCCGAACGCTTTCGGGATAACACCCGCATCCCGATGATATTCGGGATTGAGCTACCGAGGAATGACAGTTATTTACTATTCAATCAATAAGTAAAAAATACGCGCCTTTTTGGACGGACCGTATCCGCCGATGGAGCTATGCTCCGAAGGCGGATGCAAATATAACATACCCTTTATACATATGTCAACTCAAAATTGTCCATTTCTAAAATTTCTTCATTGTCAAGACCTCTACCGGATAGAAAACCTGATCCAGTATCAGACCCTGAGCCGGCGCTGTGGTACCGCAGCGATGTTTTCCCGGTTCGTTTAGTAGTTTCTGAACATTAATGACCGAACGCTTATGGAGTCCGACCTGAATGATTGTACCCACAATCCGGCGAACCATATTATGCAAAAAACGATTTGCACGAATGTGATAGACAATCAACGAATCGTACACTTCCAGTTCAGATACGTGCACGGTACACATTGTATTTGCTTGATCGGGATTTTTACGGCAAAAACTCAAAAAATCGTGCTCCCCGTCTACCAGATATGCAGCTTCTCTCATTTTATTAATATCTAAAGGCCGGAAATTCTCCCAGGCCTGGCGATAGTACAGAGGGTCGGGATGTGTCAATATCTGGTAGCGATATTGCCTTGCTGAGGCCAAGAAACGCGCGTGAAAATCACCAGGGACCTCCTGGATCTCAGTTACCGCTGTTGTTTTTGGCAACACCCCGTACATGCTTTTCAGGAAAGATTGACTTTCAAGTTTGTGGATGGTGTCGAAATGCGCGACCTGCCCCCTGGCATGAACACCGGCATCTGTCCTGCCTGCACCGATAATCTGGATGTCTTCGCGAAGTATCTGCTCTAATGCCGATGTAATGATGTCCTGTACGGTAAGATTATCCGGTTGCGTCTGCCAGCCGGAGTACGGTGCACCGTCGTATGCTATGGTAATCTTGTATCGCGGCACAAATATATTACCTGAAATAAATTGAAGCGGGTGCCATCGTCCCAGATGAAATCATCCTGAAAAAATCAAAAACCAATCCGGACCTGGGCTACCACCCCGCCGGACCTTGTTGCAGCGGGAGCCAATCCCATTTCAATATTCTGTTTCCGATGATGCCTGGCATCCAGGTATGCGCTGATACCACTAATCACGCGATTAGCAACCATCAGTGCTATAATCGCCGGGACCTGCTGGTTGATCCTATCATACCGGTTGCTCATGTTCTCATAGGTTTGCCGGTTGCCCTGCTGCTCCCACTTCCAGGAGTAATTAGCAGTATTCGGATATAACTGGTCCCAGTTCCTGGCTCTTGTCTCGTAGTCGTTATAGTCCTGCAGGGAGTTAAAACTGCCAACGGCCAGCTGAAAAGCGCGATCTCTGTTTCGGATATCAATCCCGGAATGAACATTTGCGTAAGTGAACATATCATTATGCAGAGCACCGGAGTAACCCTTCAAACCTATCAAAGCCGTCCAAAGAATCGCTTCTGCCGCCAGGTGGACCTGTCCCCTTAACCAGTGATGATGATCGACATAATAATGCCCCAGACCGGGAATGAGAAGTGAATACAGCAAAGCACGCCCAGGGCTTGGGTTGTGCTGATCAGCGATCGGTGTCTTAAATGATTGAGCAGTACTGACAGATGATCCAAGGCTGATGGAAACCAGCACAATTAAAAAAATCAATCCCAAACATCGTCTCATAGACAAATCCTTTTTCAGTCCTCACTTGCCATCGCTGCCCGCTTAATACTCATTTTGCTTTCTTTTCGCCGGTATACAACGGATACCAAAAATCCACCGATTATGATGAATACTCCAATCCAAACGAGGGAAATAAATGGTTTTTTCTCGGCAACAACAACAACCCAGCTATCTGAGGCCTTCTGCACTACCCCACTCACGCCGTCGACACGGATCTGAATTTGATCAGACATCGGTTTCACATAACGGAACTGTACGGCAAAATGCCAATCACTGAGGCTGACGGGTGGCGAATACGTCTCTTTCTTTCCGCCGGTTTGCACAACCGCAAAAAGTGGCTTTACGGTTTTGGTAGTCCCATCAGCATTGTTCTTGATATTGATGATAGCTCTGACAGCAATAATTGAACTGTCGGGGACTTCCGAGCCTGTTGCCTTTTCAAAATTTTTAAAAGTAAACGTAAAATTGCCAATCGACTGACTATCTCCGCGATGAAACGTCAGATCGTGCAGCATTTGATTCCGTGAAGAAGGATCAGATGATTCAGACTGGGACGAGCCTCCGGAGATAATATCTGACACAGGCTGCAGCGAACCTTCTGCTTTGGCCCGTTTGTTAATGTTTTCCACATAAGAGCTGTTACCCACATACATATAAACATCACTGGTCCAGCCTGCTTTCACTTCCGGATTGACTGCCCAGTTGATATTCTGCGCCGTTGATGACTCCATCATAGGGTAAACAATCGGCTTCATAAGATAACTTCTGGATGTATCGTTTGCATCCTGGATGCGGATCGTATACATCTGGCCACCGGGGTGATTGGTGTTATCCATCTTCACGCCAATAAACGTGGCAATCATATTCTTGCCGATTCTCTTGGGCTGATCTTTCTTCAGTTCAAAGAAATTGATAGGCTTGACGATTGGGGTGCCGTCTTTATCCTTTACCAGTCCTTTCTTAACAGCACTATTATAAGAAACCGAGTCTGGTGTCAGAAGTGTCTCGTTGAATCCGGATGAAGTCAGGATACCGATCAGCATGATGGCAAAACCCACATGCGTGATGGTACCGCCAACCCTTTTGGGGTTTTTGCGGATCATCTGCCATAAAACGGTACCGTTGCCAAACACGGCAAAAAAGCCTGCAAACAGGTACACCATGTAAGCGATGTTGGTCACCTGCCCCCACACGATGCTCACCATTGTCACAACAGAAGTGACCATCAGCGGTCCAAGCAGGGCCGATGATAAAGACTCCGCATCATATTTTTTCCACCACTGAAATTGTCCCAGCACCGTCAGGATTGCAATCATGATGGCAAAGGGCATCGTCCAATCATTATAGAAGCTCTTTTCCGGTGGAGTTGGATTCGACACAAACAACTTACCAATGATTGGCGAACTGGTCCCAACCAGGATCACGATACCTGTCATCAGCAGGACAATTGCTCCCGAGAATACCAAAAACTCACGGTTAAGCAGGGATACCGTCAGCGATTTACCATCATTGAGATCCTTATACCGGTAAAAATACAGCCCGAGCGCGATCAGTGAAATCACCGCCATAAATATGAGGAGCTGGTTGTACAACCCCAGGTCCACAAAGCTATGAACCGATGAGTTACCCAAAATGCCGGATCGGGTGAGGAAGGCCTCGTACACAATGGCCAGATACGCAAGGATGGCAAAAAGTACCGCACTCTTTTTGGCGGCGCCGTTCTTGCGCTGGATCAGCATCATGTGAATGCCCGCCACCCCGAAAATCCAGGGCACGAGTGAGGCATTTTCGACGGGATCCCACGCCCAGTAACCACCAAAAGACAGTGTTACGTAGGCCCAGTAACCGCCCAGAAAAATAGCCGTAAACAGACAAAGATTGGCAGCAAGTGTCCAGGGAATAGCCGTATTGAACCACTCGTCATACTTCCTCTTCCAAAGGGCGGCCATTGCAAATGAGAACGGGATGGTCATCATGGCAAAACCGGAAAAGAGGATCGGCGGGTGAATCAGAATATAAGGGCTCCGCAACAAGTCGTTGAGTCCGGTACCGTCTGGTGGCACATAATTAGGATGTGCCCTGATAAATGGAGCATTGGGCATAGCCTCAGACAACGTGCGGAATGGGGAGGCACCGATATGCAAGCTCCCAACCTGAATCCCCAGAATCATTGATAGCAGGAAAGCGACCGCAAGCGTCGTAAAGAATAGCATGGGGGCGCGGTAGGTTCGGGAGGTAAACCGCGAAACAATTCCACTGAACAGGATAGTCAGGAAAATCCAAAGAATGAAGCTTCCCTCCTGCCCGCTGTAAAATGCGGATATCAGGTAGCGGAGCGGTAATTCTTTACTGGTATACTCATAAACATAATAGTACCTGAACTGATGCGTCAACACAAGGTATAGTAACAATACCCCGGAAAGGAACACGAGTAAACCTGTTGCAGCATAGAGATAGTGGCCGTAACGCTCAAAACGAGTATCGTTCTCGTTATTGCCGGCCTTGAAATACGCAAACAGGGCTCCCAGGGATAAGACGAATGCTACGTCTATAAAGGTCTTACCGATTAAACCTAACATTAACTGGTGGCTTTAGGCATTTTCAGGTTGCTCCCGTCGGCGTTGTATTTTGACGGGCATTTAAGAAGCATGGTATCTGCGTAAAAAATCCCATCTGTCATCTGCCCAACGACAACCAGGCTCTTGGCATGATCGAAATTGTTAGGACGGGGTTTCGAATACACGACCTTGCATTCGTTTCCCTTCATGTCCTTCATGTAAAAGATGAAGGATTTGGTTTCGGATGAGAACACAGCAGGTTTATTTTTATCCCATCTGCCTACTACGTGAATGTTTTCAGACCCATTCATGTGGCTGGCCTGATCGAAATTCACATAGGTGCTTATACTATTGCCAAAATTATAAAACAACAGAGAGGTGAAACCGACGATTGCAAGGACACCGAAGATTACTTTAGGTTTCATAATGATTCCTGATTATATAATTCCGCCTTTTTTTGTTCCTTTTCCAGTTGTGCTACTTTCCGATCAACTCTTATGATAAAGAAGAGCAAAATCAACCAAATAATCAGCGTAACGCCAAGGACAATAAAAATCAAATTATGAGACGCCATATCCTGTATAATTGTGGTAGACTGCGACATCTGGCTAAGCGCCTTCCATTTGGGATCAGCCGCTTTGCTAAGCGTATCAACGGCCTGTGCCGTGTCTTGTTGTAGAAAAAATGAAGTAAATATCATTCAGATACTGTTTTCAGTCACTGACCTTAGTTTCATGTAACGCAAAAGAATGTCACGCAGCCATAGGGCGAGTCCGATGAATCCGATAACTGCGGGATAAAAAACAAACCGCATCACGGGGGCCGTCATGTCACTGAAAGCAGGATTTCCGTTGGCACCCGGGTGTAAGCTTGGCAATTGACGCGGGATAATGTAAAGTAAAAATGGAATGGTGCTGGCTGCAAAAACATTATAAACCGCCGACAACTTGGCGCGTTTATCGGGATCGTTGAATGCAGACCTGAGGATGAAGTAGGCCACGTAAATCATAAGAGCCATGGCCGACATGTTCATCTTTGGTTCCGAAAACGTCCACCAGGTACCCCAGGTGAAACGCGCCCACAATGAACCGGTGAACAGACCACATAGTCCGAATATTACACCCACAGTATTCGCTGAAACGGCTTTAAGATCCATTTCCATATTCTGATCATTCAAATACCGAATGCTGTAATACAGTCCCATCAGAAAAAGTATCGACATCGTAAACCACATAGGTACGTGGAAAAACAAATTGCGTGCCGATTGCTCAAGAATGGGTATTTCGGGAATGGGGATCAGAAAACCTGCGATAATTACAGCGGTTAGCCATATGGCGACGCCATACTTCCAGAATTTCACGTTAATTCGTTAGTTTTAGAGTGACGGTTTTACACTGCCCGAAGCCACCGCAATGAAACGAATCAAATATACAAAAAATTGGTTGGCTTTGGTAAACAAAGTGCGATGTTACACGTTCAACAGTCGACCAATCGGTTCTGTTTACTTTTACATTAAAATAGCTTTCTCATTATGCCTGAATCAAAAGAAGCCTTTGAATTTCAACCGGAATGGAATTATAACCTGCTGGGATATATTGTCAGCGTGCTTCTTATGCCCATCGGCATTGGTCTTTTTTTGTTTTTCTACTACAAATCCCGCTTAGACAATATCCGGTATGTAATAACAAATGACAGTATTCACGCATACAAGAAAAATCATGAGACGAGTATACAAATTCGTCATGTAGAAAAAATGTATGTGACCACAAATTGGTCAGAAACAATGGCCGATCTTGGCACGCTGGTCATCGAAGGCGAACAGAAAAAAATAAAGATGCTTGGAATCCGGGCGCCTAAGGAAATTCAGCATGCCATCGAGATGGCACAAAAGATGTTTCGGAAAACAGATGAAATCTTCGTGAAAGACCGTACATGGCATAAAGATGTAAAAGTCGGCGGACTCGAATCCATGGATAATCTCGTCGGATTATGGCAGCAGGGACTAATCAGCAATGAAGATTTTGAGAGAGAAAGACAGAAGTTTACGAAGAATAGTGATGAGTCGTGAGATTTGAGTATTGAGATTTGGTAATAGCGGTATAAGTGAATGAGTAAGACGCTCATCCTGACGACATGAAATTTAACGAATAATGGAAAATCTGTGAACCCTGTGAGATCCCGGCGAACTCCGTGGTTTCTTCAGACGCATTGGAAGGGAGCCACAGGGTTCACAACGAATTCGCAAAGGTCACAGGGAGTTGTCATTTCCGGCAATAGATAATCCGCCAAGCCGGTTAATTGGAGACTTCTATTGCCATATCACTTTATTCCCTGCATTATCCGACCGGTATGATTCCAGGTGAACGCTTACGCTGCCTATCCAGACTTTCAGATTTGCCGAAATGGGAATACGAAGTGAATCATCTGTGAACCAGGCCGAAAAATCACCTTTGAAGCCAAACGGGCCGTTGAAACCGGCATTACCTGAGCTCTTGATCAATGCAATCTGTCTGTCGCCAAGCGCTTCGACTTTTTCTTTTCGAGTATCACCGTCACAGTGGAGTTTAACCTTTTCTTCTTTCTGGTTGATGTAAATCGGAATTCTGGCCTGAACGTCGGGCTGGGTGTACAATCGGAAATCGTAGAAAAAGGCAGGCCCGCAGATCGAGGGTTTATCGAGCGGCAAGGTGTCTTTGGCGACCAGTGGTCCGTGTGATTTTTTTCTGATGTAACTGTAGACCTTCCCTTCATCATAATGCAGCCGGTACAGGGTCTTGTCGTGAACATGATCATCAATATCGTTCATCCAGAACAGGGTTTCGTAGGCCAGCGTGTCATTCCGGGCCATCAGGCTGTAAAAGTCATCTTCCTTGTTTCCGACAAAAGGAAGAGATGGATTGCTTTTGATTTTCACCCGCATCTCCCGATAAGTCTTTCCACGATAGCTCGTATCAGGAAGAATATCGACGATGACATAACCCAGGGTGATGAAGCCGTACTTTACCCGGTATCTCAGGTGCTCTTTCCTGTTCCAGAACGTGCGGATCAGTTCCCTGTGAATAGCCGTGGCGCTATTTTCCTTCGTTTTCAGGATCATCGACTTTCGAAACCCTAACACGGGCAACAATATCAGCAATGATAATAATATGACAACCGGCCGCGCCGATCTCGTTTTTTTGACCATCAGATAGTTATAATATGCCGGTTAATCTTGAAACAATAATTGTCTTGGGGTAATCTCGAAGGGACTAAGGAGCTTATACAACGGCAGCAACGACATGAATTATTGCCCGGATATCCCGGGAATAGAAATCAGACAAAAGGTTTTGTCGAGTCGCAATGTCCCACAAGCTATCTTTTTCCAGCATTCTTCTACCCGACAACAACTTAATTCAAAATTAAAAATTCAACATTCAAAATTAATTCACTTCACCCCGGTGCTGCCGAAGCCGCCTTCCCCCCGCTCGCTTTCATTCAATTCTTCAGCGGCCTGCATGTGCACGCGGGTCACCGGAGCGATGATCATTTGGGCAATGCGATCTCCATGATTGACGTGGAACTCCTGGTCGCCGTGATTGATCATAATGACCTTCACTTCTCCCCGGTAATCGGCATCGATCGTGCCCGGGCTGTTGACAAGCGTGATCCCATCCCTGATGGCAAGACCGCTTCTTGGCCGTATCTGGGCTTCATATCCAACCGGTAATTCGATTTTAAGCCCGGTTGGCACCAGCGCCCTTTTACCGGGCCATATCGTCACACGTTCATCCAGGGCGGCACGCACATCCATTCCAGCGGCGTGCTCCGTTTCATATGAGGGCAATGGCAAATCTTTGGCATGAGGAAGCCGTACAACACGGACAACCGGGTTTGTGTTATCATTCATAATTATATGCGGTGTATGATTCGAGTCTTACTTTTACATTTCCGATCCAGACATGCAGGTTCGTTGCGACCGGCACATGCAGGGAGTCTTCGGCAAACCAGGCTGTAAATTTGCCATGAAAGCCAAAGGGTCCGTTGAAACCCGCATCACCACTGCTTACAAAAACCTTAATGGGTTTGTCTCCGAATGCATTGACCTGCATCTTATTCCACTTGCCGTTGTTATATAATTGGATAGAGTCTTTCTTTTGGTTGATATAAATCGGGATACTGACATTCTTTGTGGTACCCGCATAAATCCTTGAAAGATAGAAAAAGGCCGGTCCGCAAATAGATGGCTGATTGAGCGGCAGGGTATCGCCTGCAATGAGCGGTCCGTCACTCTTCTTCCTTTTAAAGGTATACACTTTGCCCAGGTCATATCTCAACTTGTATAACGACTCAAAGTGGATATGATCATTTACGTCATCATTCCAATAAAGCACCTCGTAGGGTATCGTGTCGTTACGCGCCATCAGGCTGTAAAAGTCCTCTTCCTTATCGCCCACAAAGGGCAGTGAGGGGTTACTCTTTATCTTTGTGCGAAAGTAGCGGTACTTTTTGCCCATATAGGTAGTGTCGTGCAGCACGTCCACGGTAACGGTCCCAAGGTTAAAAAAACTGTACCTGACCGAATAGACAAGATGTTCCCTCACTTTCCATAGTTGCCGGACCAATGGTATGGAATCGTTATCCGTTCTATCACTTACATACATCCGGTTTGCGGGCGGGGGCTTACTCAACCCCGCGAAAGTCAGAATAATCAACAGGCCGGTCGCCAGGATCCTCTTCATTGATCGCTCCCGTCCTCCACGAAACCAATGAAGGCATCCTCATCAAAACCCACCATTACCGCATCATCCTCCCTGATGAGAACGGGACGTTTTATCATCGTCTGATGATCAAGCAACTCTTGTTTTAACTGATCGTCTGAAAGATTTTTGTCGGCAAGCCCCAGTCGTTTCCAGGTCATTCCTCTCTTGTTGACAAGCACATCGAGACCGACGAAATGGACAAGCTCATCCAGTTCCTGTGCGTTTAGAGGCTCTTTTTTAAAATCACGAAACTCATAAGGCACCTCATGTTCATCCAGCCAATTGAAGGCCTTTTTCATAGTGTTGCAATTTTTTATGCCACAAATAGTTACCATGTCTCATACTCCTATTATTAAAATCCATCTGAGAGGAAAAATACAACCTTACATTCCATATTGAAACCGTATGGTTTTATTGTTTGTTGCATAATCAGTCATATGCCGGACAATAGTTCTTACCTGAATTCTTTTTTCCATAACTTACTATTCAATACTAACAACTAATCTGCCGAATACGGTACGTATTTTAAATTCCATGATTCTACGACGCACGATCTTATTTTCACTCTGTATCGTAGCCGGATTGATAACAATATCCTGCAGCTCCAACGCCGGTCAGAATGATTTTGAACGGCAATCGCTTCTAGCGCCCAGCGGATATACCCATACCAATCAAAACGGACAGGTGGATTCAAGTATGGTAGATCCTGATGACTGGCGGATTGCACCAATGTTCCAGAGTTTTGTATATGTCAGTGTACCTGCATATCCAAATCCCGTGAAGTCTGGAATTGTTAGAATTGAGCTGCAGGTTACCGGCATCCAGGCGATCAATGGCATGTATCTTTACAAACGCAATGTGAACGGCCAATACCAATTACTGGCATCACAACCGCAGGCTCCGTTGCCGACAGGTTTAATTTGCCTTTTCGTTCAATTCAGTGGCATTGTCGGACAACAACAGTTACAGCCGGCGCCATCGGACTTCATCGGATATTCTTATACGACAACAACAACAACCTGATCACATACGGTGATATAAAAGTTGAGTAAAAATAATAACGATCTTCCAGAATACAGAATTCATGAGACCACTTTTACCAAGTGAAAAAAAAATTATCGGGCTTCTGGTATTTGCAGAGTCCTACGACTCGCTTTTAAATGACTCAGGTTTGCAGCCTGGAGAGTTACGTGACGATTTGATCAACCTGATCGATGCCGGACTCATCCAGGTATTTGAATCTTCAGACGGCAAGAATCCCGTGCCTACATTTTACTGCGACACGGATCACCTGGAACAGTTTTCATTCCGGGCCACCCGATCCGGTCTCAACGCCATAAAGGTTCAGGAATATGAAATTTGAAGCACAAGTCAAAAATCAAAAGATGTCGCTCGACATCGATGAGCAACACCATCTGATAAAGGATGGTAATGAGGATCAGGCGTACAGCCTGGAGCTTCTGAATGATGGCCGCTATCTGCTCAGGATCGGACTGAAGACGTATACCGTCGACGATATAACAATCGACCAAAGAGTTGTACATTTATCGCTCAATGGCCAGCGTTATTCGGTCGGAATCAAGGATGAGCAGGCCCTTTTGCTCGAATCACTCGGCTTTGCCCAGCAACTGACCGCTGCCCAGAATGCATTAAAGGCACCCATGCCCGGCAAGATACTCGATGTCTTGCATCAGAAAGGCGATAAAATAACAAAGGGTGAGCCTCTGGTCATTCTCGAAGCCATGAAAATGGAAAATGAGCTGACCTCCCCTTCCGATGGAGAGATCGATCGGGTACACGTGCAGCCCGGTGATTCGGTAGAAAAAAATGCAACGCTAATCGAAATTCATATAAGTGGATAAATTTATCATCAACGGTGGTACCCCATTGAAAGGGACCATTCCAGTCAGCGGATCCAAAAATGGCGCTTTGCCCCTGATGGCATCTGCCATTCTGGCTGACGGTCCGACCACCATTTCCAATGTTCCGCGTCTCAGAGATATTTACACATTCAACAATGTTCTAAGGGTCACTGGTGCCCGGGTTGACTTTGACGAAGAGCACAATACCCTCACTGTTGATCCGTCAAATGTCAATTACCTGGAAGCCCCGTACGACCTGGTTCGCAAGATGCGTGCATCATTCTACATGCTGGGAGCCCTGTTGGGCCGGTACGGTCAGGCTAAAGTATCGCTTCCGGGCGGATGTGCGTGGGGACCCCGTCCGGTCAATCTTCATATGGAAGGATTACGTGCACTGGGTGCACAACTCGACCTTGAAGGCGGGTATGTCGTTGCCAAAGTACCCCCTGGCGGACTCCAGGGTACCCGGTTTCGCCTGGATCCGAGCAGTGTGGGCGCCACCGTGAATATCACGATGGGAGCCGTATTTGCAAAAGGCACGACTATGATCGATAATGCGGCCATGGAGCCGGACGTTGTCGATCTCTGCGTGTCTCTTAATAAGATGGGAGCCAAAATTTCGGGCATGGGTTCCACGACATTGACCATCGAAGGAGTCGATTCTTTAAAAGGCACAGACCTGAAAAACTCCCCCGACCGCATTGAAGCCGGTACGTTTATGATAGCTGCTGCCATGCACCCCGACTCGGAAGTCACGTTGAGTAATGTACGTCATGAGCATCTGGGCACATTCCCGGATGCATATCGCAAAACCGGTGCTCAACTGACCATCGACGGAGATCAGCTGCATATAAAGGCACCACGGCAGGTACAACCTGTTTCCATCAAAACACAGGTTTATCCGGGTTTTCCGACAGATCTGCAGGCACAGTGGGCCACACTCATGACCCAGGCTGCCGGTCCGAGTATCGTCACAGACAACATTTACCTCGATCGGTTCAGTTATGTACCTGAATTGCTGCGTATGGGAGCTAAAATGAAGGTTGACGATAACCGGGTTGAGATCTACGGACCGACAAAATTAAATGGTGCCTCGGTGATGAGCACAGATCTGCGTGCCAGCGTAAGTCTTGTTATAGCAGCTATGGTGGCCAACGGCAGCAGCGAGGTATTACGTATTTACCACCTGGATCGCGGTTATGAAGCTCTGGAGCATAAACTTAACGAGGCTGGCGCAAAAATCGAAAGGATAGGCACAAACGAAATGTATTAAGCACTGCGTTACATTGACAGTAAAGGAATACTTACGTTATATTAATACATACTCCCTTATTATGATTCGATTGCCTTATTCGACTTGCACCCTGTTATTTTAGGGTTTTTGAATAACATATTGTTTGTATTATACGGTTGTAAAAGTCAAACGGCTCGAATCATTTGAACATCGGATCGAAGTAGGGAAAAGAAATTTAGATGGCCGCGTAGTGACTCAATCAACCGTACGTTAACTGGAACGGAAATTCAAGCGCAGCCACGGTTTTATCACTGTTTAATAGATTTACGAGAAATTTTCTGAGAATATATTATGGTTGGCATGACAGACATTTCGGATACATTAATTTGCACAGCGGTGAAATCGTGCGGCTGCTCCCACAGACTCACAAACTTTCATGAACAACAATCAGATTATTATTCATGCCGCAGGAAAACAAACCCGCATAGCACTCATTGAAAATGGCGAATTAGCACAGTTTTTTATTGAATCACCGGAAAATCAGCGCACCGTTGGTGACATTTATCTCGCTGATGTTCATAAGGTTATGAGTGGTATTCGCGCCGCTTTCATCGATCTTGGCACACCCAAAGATGCTTTTTTACACTTTTCTGACGTCGGGGATCATCTTGAGGACTATGTCCGGATGCTCAACGGAAACGATGCAATTTCCCCGGATATCGATAAAAAAGACACCAATGATCCGAAATCTCAAAACCTTTCTACCGGCCTTGAAAAACAGATGCGGGCGGGCCGAATCCTGCAACCCGGCCAAAGGCTGCTGGTTCAAATCATAAAGGAACCCATTGGTTCTAAAGGTCCTCGTGTTTCTACAGATATCACACTGGCAGGACGATTTCTTGTCCTGGTTCCCATGGGTGATTATGTAGGCGTATCCAAGCGTATTCGCTCCTATAAAGAACGTCGGAGGCTTCGTAATGTGGTAACGGATAACCTGCCCGAAGGCTTCGGTGTGATCGTTCGGACGGTTGCCGGCGGCCAACCGGACGACCTGGTAAAGCGTGACCTGAAGGATCTGCTCAAAAAATGGGAATCGATTCTTCATAAGCTGAAAACAGCCAAACCGACAGCGCTGCTGTACCGCGATCTCGATATGACCGAGAGTCTTATCAGGGATCTTTTTGCCAAGGATTACAACCGGGTATTGATCGACGACTCCGCAATGTACAAGACGATCAAGTCGTATGTCGCCCGGGTAGCTCCTCACCTATTGCCAAGCATCGAGTTATTCAAAGGTTCAGAGCATATCTTTGATTATATGAAGATTTCCCGGGATGTAGACTCCATTTTCAGTCCCCGGGTCAAAATTCCGAGCGGTGGCTATCTGATCTTCGAACAGACAGAGGCAATGTACGTCATCGACGTCAATTCGGGCCGCTATGCTGCCAACAAGCACCAGGAAGACAACTCCCTGAAGACGAACCTGGAAGCTGCGCGAGAGATAACCAAACAGCTTCGTTTACGTGATATCGGCGGAATCATCGTGGTCGACTTCATCGATCTTAAAGATGATACCAATCGTAAAAAAGTATATGATGAACTGAAGAAAGAGTTCAAGAAAGACCGTGCCAAGACCAATGTATTGCAGATGAGCGACTTCGGTCTGGTGCAGATCACACGGCAGCGGATACGGCCCAGTGTGGTCAACTCCGTATCCCGAATCTGTCCTATGTGCGGTGGTTCGGGCAGCGTCATATCCCAAAATACAATCTTGTCGGACGTCGAGGCATGGTTGATTAAGTTCAAGCATGCGACACGCTATCGTTCTGTCGATCTTTATATCAATCCATATTTGAAGTCATTCCTGACACGCGGCTTTTTCAGCCAGCGAATACGGTGGATCTTGAAGTACGGCATCAAAATTTCCATGATTGCCGATGAAACCGTTTCGCTGAATGATTATAAATTTACACTCAGCGGCTCGGACGCGGATATAACCGATGCCGTGCTCTCAGACAAACCGATCGACGAAGTGATCAAAACACCGAGCGAAAGCGTTGACACGGTAGATGCGCCTAAACGTCGCGATCCTTCATTGCTTGAAGTCTACAGCAACAAGAAAGACAACGATAGAAATCGTGATCACAAGCATCATTCTCATTCTCATTCTCATTCTCATGATGATGATGAATACGAATCTGACAATAAACGGACGAAATCGACACGTCAGCAGGAGTCGAGAAAATCCACTCCTCCAAAAGAGACGAAAGAGCCTGCCGGGTCTGTGTCAAAACCATCTGAAAAAGCCTCCTCCCATTCAAAAGTAACCTCTGCTTATCGTCCGTCATCAGGCAAGAAAATCTCCAAGTACTATAAGGGGCCCAATGATGCCAGCCAGACTGATGACAAATCAGAAGGAAGTGACAAAGAGGGAATCCAGGAAAAGGTTGATAACTCGTCTAATTCAACAAATGGAGCCTTAACTACTCCGAAAGAGGATCTGCCCAGAGCCATCGAAGTAGCTAAGGCTTACAAAGAAAAGATGGAACGACTGACCGAGAACGGCACAGACCAAACAGAGTCTGACGAACCTGAGAATACGGAGGACACACCCGATCTGTCTCAGCAACCTTTAAATGGCAGGCAACAGGATACTGAGGAGGAAACATCTAAAGAGGTTACCGAACCTGCGAAACGAAAAAATACCCGCAGGTCACGGCCACAGAAGTCTGCAGACAAGAAAAGTCCGGAAAGTGCGGAACAGGAAACATCCGACTGATTCCTTCGTTGTGATTGAACACATGAGAACAGGTAATTTATCACAAGGTGACTGATCACCAATTTTATCTAACACATTATGGCATTTAATCTTGAAGCAACGACGGTGCTGGGTGTCTTGCATAATGGCACCGCTGTGATCGGCGGTGACGGACAGGCTACCATGGATAAGACCGTCATGAAAGCTACAGTAAAAAAAGTCAGGAAGATTTATGGAGGCAAGATTCTGGCTGGATTTGCGGGCTCGACAGCCGACGCTTTTACTTTGTTTGAACGATTTGAGGAAAAACTGAATCAGTATAATGGCAACCTGCAGCGTTCGGCGGTCGAGATGGCCAAAGACTGGCGCGGTGACCGGTATCTTCGCAAACTCGAAGCCCTGTTAATTGTTATGAACAAGGAGACGGCTTTGCTTATCTCGGGCCAGGGCGATGTCATTGAACCGGATGATAACTTACTTGCGATCGGCAGTGGCGGTTCATATGCATTAGCTGCTGCGCGCGCTCTCAAAAAACACGCGCCCGATATTTCAGCACAGGAACTGGTTGAAGAATCACTTCATATCGCCGCTGACATCTGTATTTATACGAACCATAACCTGACGATTCTGGAAATTGATGAATAAATCTGAAGAACTTGCAAAATCACTCACCCCGAGACAAGTTGCCGAAGAACTGAACCGGTACATCATCGGACAGGATCCGGCAAAAAAAGCCGTCGCCATTGCGTTGCGTAACCGCTGGCGCCGGATGCAGGCTCCCGACAACATCCGTGAGGAGATTTTGCCCAATAATATTATTCTTATAGGGCCGACTGGAGTGGGCAAAACGGAAATTGCCCGTCGCCTGGCCAAACTGGCTAAAGCCCCCTTTATTAAAGTTGAAGCATCCAAATATACCGAAGTCGGGTATGTCGGCCGCGACGTCGAGTCCATGATCCGCGACCTCACCGATATTGCCATCAATATGGTGAAGGCTGAGATGCAGGAACGGGTCATAAAAAAAGCCGGGGAAAATGTCGAAGAGCGCATCCTCGACCTGCTCATCCCTCCTGTCAAAAAACCGGGTGATTATACTACGGATACGTACATAACCGATGATTCCGAAAAAAAAGTGGGCTTTGACACCTCTCAACAGGTGTCCGATTACGAGCTCAACCAGAGAACACGCGACAAATTCCGTGAGAAACTGCGCAGAGGCGATCTGGATGACCGGACCGTGGAGATTGATGTAAGTACCCGGAAACCGACCAATATGCAGATTTTTGGCCCTTCGGGAATGGAAGAGATGGGTATCAACCTGCAGGATTTCCTTGGTAATCTTTCTCCGAATAAAACCAAGAAGAAACAGGTTAAAATTAAAGAGGCCCGTGAAATCCTGGTTAGTGAAGAAGCGGAGAAGCTCATTGATCACGACGCCGCGGTAAACGAAGCGCTGGAACGGGTTCAAACATCCGGAATTGTATTTATTGACGAGATTGATAAAGTGGCAGCCGGCACAACCGGTGATGGACGCGGCGGAGGTCCTGATGTCAGCAGGCAGGGAGTTCAGCGTGATCTGCTACCCATCGTTGAGGGAAGTAACGTGATGACCAAACACGGGATGGTGAAAACCGATCATATCCTGTTTATCGCATCCGGAGCTTTCCATGTCGCGAAACCCTCGGATTTGATACCGGAGCTGCAGGGGCGTTTCCCTATCCGCGTTGAAATGAACAGTCTGAGTGAAGAAGACTTTTACAAGATCCTGACGATTCCGCAAAATGCTCTCACCAAGCAATATGAAGCGATGCTGGCATCCGAAGGTATCAAACTGGATTTCACTGACGATGCGATACTGGAAATCGCAAAACTCGCAGCTGAGGTGAACGCCACGGTCGAAAATATTGGAGCGCGTCGCCTGCAAACCATCTTGTCGAGTGTTCTGGAAGAAATTCTTTATGCGGTGCCTGACGATATCAGTATGGGCGATTTAACAGTCGATAGGGCCTACGTCCAGAAACAGTTAAAAGATATTGTTCAGAACCGGGATCTCAGCCAATACATCCTATAGATCGTGCGCAAGTAACGGGTCAAAGCCAATAAAAAGATGCTTTGCCCGTTTTCTCCGAAAGCAGTATTATTCTGTAGGCGGAGTAATAATTATATCTCAACCATTCACATTTTTGTTTGAACCTCAGGAATCTTACAAAATCATACTGTAGTTTAAGGGTATCTGTAATTTTCCATTCAGCAGTGTCACTGAACGTTAGCCAAGCCATATGTCTATAAAGAAGTTTCTCGCACCTAACCTGATAGCCATTATTGTCATTGCAGCTTTATGGCTGACAGGCATGGACCCGGTTACCGTAAATAAGAACGATGACCGAACGAATATCCAAAAATATATCCAGGTTGAAAAACGCATTCTGGATAATTATGTCGATCCGGTTAATGTGACCAAGCTATACGAGAATAGCATCAAGAACATGGTGATTCACCTGGCCGACAGTACGATTAAAATTCAGGGCACTCCACTGGATACTACCTTTGCCAATATCAAGGTCAACGACCTTCGTTCTTCCGTTCTCGATTTTGAGAAGGCATATGTCTACTTGTCCAATAACTATCCCAAGGAGAACATGGACAAGTTAACGGCCGATGCAATTCGGGGGATGTTTTGGGATCTGGATCCTCACTCAATTTACATCACTGCCAAGGAGAACAATCGCGTTCGTGAAGAGTTCAACGGAAAATTTTCGGGTATCGGTATACAGTTTGATGTTATAAATGACACTATAACCGTTATCACCCCCCTCTCGGGCGGTCCCAGCGAATCAGTGGGAATACAATCCGGCGACAGGATTGTGAGTATTGATACCGAGAATGCTGTCGGCTTCACAAATGATCAGGTGATCAATAGTCTGCGTGGTCCCAAGGGATCTGTTGTCGATGTCGGCATTTATCGCCCCCATGCAGGACACATCCTTCATTTCAAAATTACACGCGCAGATATCCCGCTTACCACAGTCGACACTTATTATATGCTCGACGACAAAACCGGGTATATTAAGATCAGCCGGTTTGCCCGGACAACGCATGAAGAATTTGTTAACGCACTAACGGATCTGAAGAATCAGGGTATGACGCGTCTGATTCTCGATCTCCGCAATAATCCGGGTGGATTTTTAGACCAGGCCATCGAAACGGCCGACGAGTTCTTCCCGAGAGGCAAGAAACTGCTTTCCACAAAGAGCAGACATCCTCGATATGATCAGGTCTTCAGATCCAGTTCCGAAGGGTTATTTGAGCATGGACAACTTATGGTGTTGATCAACAAAGGATCGGCCAGTGCCAGCGAAATTGTGACCGGTTCCATACAGGATCATGACCGAGGTCTCGTGGTAGGTCAGCGTTCGTTTGGTAAGGGACTGGTGCAGCAACAGTATGAACTTGTTGATGGGAGCGCCATTCGTGTCACGATCTCCCGCTACTACACTCCATCCGGCAGACTCATTCAGAAGCCCTATAATCATGGCCGCGAAGCGTATGCATACGAGCTGTATAAACGCAGCAATAATGCCCGCACCGATGTGGAACAGTTCGTCGATCATGTGCCTGATTCGTTGAAATATAAGACGGATGCTGGAAGAACCGTATATGGCGGTGGCGGCATCGTACCTGATCATATCATCCAGGAAGATACGACAGCCAGCTACATCTATGGATTCATGCAGCATAAGCAGCTGGGTATGGAATTTGTACTCAAATACATGGAAAACCACGGCAAGCAGATAAAGCAGAAGTACGATAAAAACTTTAAGGCATTTCGCAAGGATTTTCATTTCACCGCACAGGATATGAATAACTTCCACCAGATCCTCCTGAAGAACGGACTGGTAGAGAGTGATACGGTTAAATCCCCGATTTTCAGGAAAGATACACTGTACGTGAATCCGTCACTTTACAAGAAGGAAGCCTGGATTGCCAGCGGATTTATGAAAGCCGAAATGGCAAGACAAATCTGGGGCACCTCCGATTTTTATCCTGTCTACAACGACATCTTTGATAAAACGCTGCATAAGGCTATGACTCTCTGGCCTGAAGTCAGACATCTGGAGGCTTACGCAGCCATTCATACGCCAGAGGATAAAGAAACGGATTGATACAGTTAGCAGAAAACAGTTAACGGTTTCAGGTAACTAAAGCCCATACATCGTTTACTTATAATATTTTTAGCCCCGTTGCATAGAGTTTGCAACGGGGTTTTTTATGTTACATCGCTTCACCTATAAAAACCATCCACTGCCCGTTAAGGCTATATTTATTGAAAAATGACTATACGGCCCAAGGTATCGGGGCTACACATCTCTCATATAACCGCAAAGTACCCCGGGTTCGCGGAGTAGGACTCTTTATCTTTGCGTTTCTTGGTCCCAAATGTATCGGGACGGTTTACATTTTCTGATCTCGGAAAAAACTATGACAGTTGGAATGATACCGGATAATCATGGCAGGATTGCCCTTTTCCATCTTTGGAGTATTTATTCCTTACGGATGAAATAATCTCCGGTACCACCAAAATGGCAGAGGTTACTATCAAAATACGCTAATCAATGTCTTGGAATTCATGCCGGTACTTCACTTTGGGGGGGAAGGAATCATCGGCCGGCGATGCAGTTTTCCTCACACATATCCCGTTTCATGAGGCTATTTCCTGTGTCCATATAACCCGAATCGCTATCCATCTGTAAATAGAAGCTTTGGAAATATGACTTCTGTACCGGTTATCGGGATCCTAACAAAATGAAAGCTGCCGGTACATAATATCCCGGCAGCTTTTTCTGTCCCATTATCACTTCGCTAACTTTAAACGAACAGATAAAAAACCATTGAACTTTCAAATCTATTTCAAGAGGGTCATTTTCATGGTTTTAACAAAATTCCCGGCCCGCAATCGGTAGATATATATGCCACTGGCGAACCGGTCGGCGTGAAAAGTCGCCTGGTAATTGCCGGCCGTCTGTTTCTCGTCTACCAGTGTGGCGACAAGCTGCCCGAGCATGTTATAGACCTTCAGTTGTACATGTACCGGTTTTGATAAGGAATATTGGATATTTGTCGTTGGATTAAAGGGGTTTGGGTAGTTATTGCCTAACTTAAACTTATCAGGCACCGTTTGCTGATTGTCCGATTGTATATCCGTCACCACTTTTTGAACGGTAGCCGGTTGCAAACCAGTTGCTTCAACTGTTACAGAAATATTCCCGCCTATCAGATCCGCGGGCGGCTCATATTGAACAACTGCAATGCCATTGGTTGCCTTAATAGAGGTGGTTGTCAGGCTACCCGGGCCAGTTAATTTGAATGTAAAGGTGTGCCCCTGATTCGTTACCAGACGGCCGTGGTCATCCGTCACATAGGCCACAATATCATAATATGAACCTGAGGTTGCGACGATGCTATTATCCTTAAAAAAGAGATTTAATTTTGTGCCATTTGTCCCACCGGGAATCGTCTGCACTTTGAAAGCTATATCTTTTTGTGCTGTAGCCAACTGGGGAACTTCCGCATTCATCAGGTGACCAACAGATATGGTGGTATCAACTGCCACATCGGTTCCATTCCAGGTATCATACCAGGTCACAGCATAGTTCGCATCTTTTAGATTAATGACCTGCACGGGTATACCTGAGATGTTATTACTTGAACGATACGAGTATATCCACCCGAAAGCCGTTGAGTCGTTTTGCAGACCATATCCATCGATACCTGTTCCTGAAATCGTGATTGGGTTCCCCTGACTCCGCGCCAGAGAAAGAGAGTCTGCAAAAGGTTTCAGCTTGTTGTACAAATCCAGTCTTGCCTGGGTAAATACCGTTTTAGTGGTAAAATCCCACCAGAAAGGCGTTGAAGCCAGACCGTTCGTCAGACCCGCCCAAAATGCGTTGTGCATCTCCTGGGTATAATCTGAGCTACTTACGGATGAAAACATTGAGGTATACCCCGCTTCACCAAAAATAGCAGGCTTGTTACCCGCTTTTTTCAGGTTTTTCATTTCATTGACGGCATCGTACAGGCCATTACGTACATTATTGCCATAGGGCCGCGGGTATCCCTGTGCTTCATAATAGTGGCGATTCGGCATATCAACATTTACAGAACTACCTGTGAAGATGGTCGAACTGCCAAACGAAGCGGTCGTTGGCCGATCATGGAGATCGTTTTTCTTAAAATAGGCATCCACCTTGTTTACCCACGCAATGGCCTGATCCCTGTGATTGACCCATCCTGTAGTCCCGTGAATCTCATTGACAATTTCCCATATACCCATAGAGGTACTATATCCCCAGCGGGCAATGATATATCGATATAACTTTTTTTGATACACCCACGCGAGGCTATCACCGTAAAAATTGCCGGCACTCACTATAGTCTGATAGGGATTCGCATCTGTATAACCGGTTTCGTTCCATGGCGGACCGGAACTCAGAAAATCATGAGGCCAAAGTGCAAACATCATCTTCATATTTCTAGTATGCAGCCAATCCAGCAACTGGTCTATTCGTCCACATTTTTGCTGATCGTAATGTCCGAGACCAGATCTCATAGACTCAATGAGGTATGCACCTCCTCCATTACCGGCATTATCGTACGTGCTGTTCCAGTAACCGATGATGTTCACATCATGTTGTTTCAGTTCATCCAAACCACTCTGTGTAACATTCCATGGATAGTATGCAGCCAGTCCATAGAAGGTCGTACTGTCTGAGTAGGCCAGGTAATTTGAGTTTTGTTTGGAAACAGTTAACCAGCCATGTTGATCGGATAGTATTGCTGTAAACGTCTTCTTGGCACTTTTTCCGGTTCCATCCGCAGTTGTAGCAAATACCTGATACTCCCATGTTCCAACCTGATTGGGCGCAAACCGTACCCTCCAGGCATGGGCATTGTTGTAGTTATCGTAAAACCCATTGACCCATGTGGTATCTCCGCTGGGGGATTTGAAATATGCGTGCAGGTCAATCTGGTCCGGATCATAGGGATTCTGGTAGGATGCGTTTTGTAGTCCCGGTGTCACCTCAAACATCTCATACTTTCCAACCTGATCAGAATTTGTACTGTCTATCAGGACCGTCGGCGGCACTCCGGGCATCCGTGTGAGTATACTCACCTCGCTGGAAGGTGCATGTTCCTTGCCCGTAGTATCAACTGCAGCCACTCTATAATAATAGACGGTGTTATTCATTAATCCACGATCGTGGTATACGGTAGCTGTGGTATCACCAACCCATGATGATGAATCCGTTTTGAAACTGGCGTTTGTGCTGCGATATATATTGGAGTATTTGGTAGCGCCGGGCTTATCGACCGACCAATTCAAATCAACATGAGAACTGTCAATAACCGTCGCTTTTAGACCGGAAACATTAATTGAAAACCCGGCAATTTTTAAGTTATCAAATTCAACTGTACCTGATTCCGGTGTGGTTGAACCGCCGTCGAAATAAAAATAAATCCTGCTAAGGGTATCCCCTGCAACCAGGTTAAATGTATAAGAATGCCACTGATTGTCCCCGGGTATGTTCTGCTGTATCCATCCCCCGGTCGGGTTGTCATTGTAAATAGGTTTGAGTGTAAAAACAGTAGCCAACCCCGACTTGATATCGATGGTTATCTTGGGTGTCTGTGTAATAACAATATCTGCGGGCGGCTGAAAGTAAAACTGATCCCACAATCCGCTCTGAGCATCACGGTTGTAATCAATAGTTAAAACGCCATTACCCTCGCTCAATGAAAAAGTGTGGGGGAAGTCGGCCCACCACAGTGTATCTCTCTTACCGTTCCATAAAGTGTCGAGCGAGCTGTTATTAAAATAGTCCGTAAACCCGGCTATAGTTTGTCCTTTTACCACCACAGGCAACAATGCCGGGATAAATGCTATGGACAACAAAAGACCGAGATATAACTTATGAACTGCTTCAGTAGCAAATTTATTCATGTGCTCCTCCACTTAAATTATCTTGTATTCATTTTTAAAAAAGATTTTAAAAGTCTGGCTTCTTCATCGAAGCATAAACGTCCTTCTATTTTATTTAATCAATTCGATTTTATTATTCAATGGATATAAAATAAATACTCCGGAAAATAGATACTCCCCCCTGTTTGATTAAAACCATTTCTCGTCCGGGGACAATATCACCGGCCATGATTCTGCAGGTCTGACCCCACTGGAGATCGTCCCGGCATTAAAATGTGACGACAAGGCTTGTGGTTCAATTTTTAAACTCACCGGATACACAGGGACCCACAAAAGATGCACAAAGTTAACAAATTAAATCCATAGTGTACGTTGAGCTTTATCACGCCTTAATAGGTACAACATCGGCTGATTTCATCGCGGATCCGGAAAACTAACTACAGCAGTATTCTTGTTCAGTCCTCAAAAAGTCCTGTTCATTCAATCAACCGGGCCAGGAAAGCGATGGCAGCAGTTTCGGCGCGCAGGCGGTACTCTCCAAGAGAAACCAGTTCTGCCCCGGATTGGGTGAGTGATTCTACTTCATCGTCAGTGAATCCGCCCTCCGGTCCTATTAATACCAATATCCTGTCATTATTCAGCCATTCCGGCTTTACCTCAGCTGTGCCATCGTGTTTCTCGTGTGCCAGCAACATGTGGCAATCCCTGTACTCTTCGACCAGATTGGAAATAGACGAAAGGAACCGGACTTCCGGAAGCCAGGCCCGGAGGGATTGTTTCATGGCACTTATAGCGATCAAATCCAAACGGTCCATTCGTACCTTCTCGCGTTCTGTATTCTGGCTCTGGAACAGCACTATCCCGGTTGCGCCGAGCTCCACCGCCTTCTCAACCGCGAACTCCAGACGCTGTCTGTTTTTAATCAATCCCAGAGCCAGAATCCGGTGTTTAAGCTTTTTTTCCACCACGAGATGCCGGGACTTTTTGACAGTAATAGCTACCTCCTTTTTTGAGATCGTGATGATCTCTCCGTCAAACCAGCTTCCTTTGCCATCCACGACCGATATGGCATCACCTGTTTTGTAGCGCAACACGTGAGCAACATGGTGAGCCTCATCATCCCTCAGATAAATAACATCATCGGCGCATTGTTCAGGTGGCGCATAAAACAGGTTCATAGGCAACAGCAACAACTAAGTGGTAGTGGTAATCAATCGACCAGCAAGCAGGATTGATTGCAGAACAAGGATTTTCGATTTGTCTTTTAATTTCATAATTCAAAAATCGCTAATCCGTGTTCGTAAATCAATTTCCCATTAATCCCTTTGACTAATAGATATCCCCCGGTCGGAATGCCGTCTCTCCTGTCCGCAATACTTTCTCCACATAAGGGTAGCATAACCCACATCCACGGCCACATATTTTCCTGCAAACAAGTTCATCGGTCGTTTTGATATTGTGCGCCTGAGCGTATTCTTTGATCTCTTTGAACGTTTTACAATGACAAACGCACATGACAATCGTTTTGTCCGTCATGAGCCTGACCTATGTTTTAAAATGCTTCCCTAATTTCAAATCCTGGCCCTGGTAGTTGCTATTTATTTCTTCGCCGTAAATAAATTCAGGCGTTTCCGTGTTAGGTTCGAAGACCATCCGGAAAAAGGTTTGCCCGTCTTCGATTAAAAATGGAACATCATGGGAGCGGACTTCCAGTACGGCGCGCGCTCCTCCAGCTTTAACGGAACCACCAAACCCTGAGTCAAAGAAACCGGCATAATGGGTACGAAGTTCCCCGGAGCCGGTATCGTAGGGAACCATTTCCGCGGCAAGCTGAGCAGGTATCCGGCATCGTTCTTTGGAGGAAAAGATATAAAAGGCCTCCGGCTCAAGAATAACGGCATCTCCACTGTCCGCGTGAATGGGTTCCCAAAAATCTGTGACATTGTAATAATTGACACGATCCAGATCAATCAGGTCGCGATTTTTGCGTGCCTTGTATCCAATGATCTTGTCCTTTCCTGCCTTCAGACTTACGCTCATGAACAACCCATCCTGCAATTTCAAATTGCTGGTTTTCAGCGGGTTATGTTGATCATCAAATAACACAGGATCTACCTGATGGACCTTTGCAATATCCTGGTCCGTCAATCGGGCAGATCCGTGGCGAATACGCAACTGGTTTAGGCGATGTCCTGTCCGGACCCGGATGGAAAAAGTCTTGGGTACCACTTCGAGATATAACTTGCCGGAATATCCCGGAGTAACCTCCTCAAAACGATGTGAGTGGTCGGTGATGACCCTGGTAAATATATCGAGCCGTCCGGTAGAACTTTTAGGATTGGTGCGGGCACTCAACGGTTCACGAAAGTGCAACTCACTGCTGTTGATATTTTGTCGCAGGTCCCCATAATCAGGCAAATGAACCTCTTCCAAAAGCGGAATAATATAAGTACAGTTGGGCTCGAGCACGGCACCATCGACAATGGAAAACGAATGCTGTGTGAGCCTGCCTAATTTCGCCTCCACGCTCTCGTTCTCCGGCAGAAAACTGCAGCGCACACGGTAAGCCACTTCGCCCAGCCGAAGATCAATAGAATTTGGCTGGAGTTGGTTATCCTCTATCGGGTAATGATCCGGCGCCGTAATCATGGACTGCTGTATCAGCGACCGCAGGATTTGAACGGGAAGTATCCCAGGTCTTGTAAGATTTAATGTCTTAACTGGCATATTGCTATAAAGACTAGAATGAGTTAAGTACTTCTAAGTACTTAGAGTGACTAAAGTACTTAAAGTTGAACCCATTCCGAAAGGTTAATTGGTTAAGGATGATATGGATCTGTTTAATTCGGACACCCGTGTTGCTATTTTTCTTTTTTAATTCCCATGCAAAATTTTAAGTACTTGAATTGGCTCCGGCCAGTTCGTGGATCCGGTTCCATTCCTTTTCAGTAACCGGTGTTATGGATAAGCGAAACCGCTTCAGAAGGACCATATCTTTAAGAACAGGATCTTTCTTTATCTGGTCCCGGGTTACCGGCTTGTCAAATTTTTGGCTGAAAGTAACATCCACCAGTATCCACCTAGGATCATCCCCGGAACTTGTCGAATCGAAATAGTCGCTGTCGGGATCGAACTGTGATTTATCCGGATAGGGATCTGATGATACAACCATGGTCCCAACAATTTCAGGCGGTTTTACATTAGAGTGATAAAAAAGGACCCTATCCCCTTTCTTCATTTTATCCCGCATGATGTTGCGTGCCTCATAATTCCTCACACCATCCCACGAGGTCGTCTGATTTTCTGTATTTCTGAGATCGTCGATGCTGAAGGCGTACGGCTCGGATTTCATCAACCAGTAGTTTCGCTTCATGTTCCCCGTCATTTATCGTTAGATTCTGCTCAGTTGGAAAGTAAGGAATTATGCAGGTTTTTCCGTACACAGGTGACTAGGGATTTGAACGGGAATTCAAATTCAACACAATCCTGGGGAATGATGCGGAACACTTCACAATTGATAAACCGTTGGATGACCGACGGGTTTTTTGTGTATTTAGAATGTTATACAGATATTCTTCCATCGCTGATAGTATTGCTGATTTCATTGACCTGAGTTATTACCGTACTCATTATCATCGACATCATACGATGGCGGACTTACTTCTGTAACCATTTGATATACAAAGGGTAATACACTCAGATATTTTGAGATTGGATGTCAGGAAAATCAATTCGGGTTGTGTGTGACCCGGACGATGGTTTCAGCAGTCATACGAATCTGACCGGTATTAAGACTCAGCGTAGCACCCATTTTGCATTTTTTTACAAAGGATAATAATCATGGAGAACACAACCAAGACCATACGCCGCAAAGCCGCTGACGACAAGCATCTGAGGCGGGACATAGGAATCATCGGCCTGCTATTTACCGCAATTGGATCAATTATCGGCTCCGGCTGGTTGTTTGGTGCATTGAACGCCGCTGAAATTGCCGGGCCGGCGTCGATCATTGCCTGGGCGATTGGTGGCGTGATGATCATTCTCATTGGCCTCTGCTACGCAGAACTTGGCACTATGTTCCCGATATCGGGAGGTGTTGTCCGGTTCCCGCATTACAGCTTTGGTTCCTTTGCCAGTTACACTCTGGGCTGGATCACGTGGGTAGCGGCAGCGTCAACGACCTCGATCGAAGTTGAAGCGGCATTGCAGTATGCAACCAATTATATCCCGTGGTTGCAGCATCTCGAAGCCGGTGTGCCGGTTTTGACGGTGGCCGGTTTTTTTGTGGCGGTTGGTATGCTGGCCGTCTTCAGTCTGATCAATGTGATCGGCATCCGGTGGTTTGCAAGGCTCAATAACACGCTCGTGTGGTGGAAGTTGGTCATCATACTGGTGGTGATCATCACGTTTTTATTCACTGTTTTCCACCGGTCTGACTTTACCCAGGCAACAGCGGGCGGTTTCATGCCTTTCGGCTGGAGCGGGGTATTCACTTCGATCGCCACAGCCGGTATCGTCTTCTCTTACCTGGGATTCCGGCAAGGTGTGGAATTAGCCGGAGAGACACGTAACCCGCAAAGAAATGTCCCGATCGCCATCATTGGTTCGGTCTTGATCACAGCCGGACTCTATGTGGCGCTTCAGGTTGCGTTCATCGGCGCCCTGCCAACCGAGGCATTGAGCAACGGTTGGGCGCATATCGGCACCAGCTTTACCGGTGGTCTCAATGACATTGCGGCTGCCTACGGACCGCTGGCTGCCCTGGCCGGCGCCATGGGTATAAGCTGGCTGGCCATTTTGCTCTACATCGACGCTTTTATCTCACCTGCCGATACCGGATTGATTTATACGACGGTCACCGCACGCATCTCCTATGCTATCGGCCGTAACGGCAACGCCCCCAAATCACTGGCCAAGGTGAATGAACGAGGTGTACCCTGGGTGAGCGTGATTCTGACTTTTATTGTCGGGATGATTTTCTTTCTGCCGTTCCCCGGATGGCAGAAACTGGTCGGGTTCGTTACCTCTGCGACTGTACTCTCATTCGGCTCGGGACCACTGACGGTCATAGCCATGCGACATCAGATACCCAATCAGGAACGCCCATTCCGTCTACCGGGTGCCGTAACCGTAGCATATCTCGCGTTCCTCTCGTCAAACCTCATCGTCTACTGGGCCGGATGGGGCACAGACTGGAAGCTGTTTATCGCCGTACTCCTTGGCTACGTGGTACTTATACTTCATGAGTGGAAAAACAAAGAGACAACTCCTCCACTTGAAATGCGTTCCGGCACCTGGGTAATCGTATGGCTGGTAGGACTCGTATTTATCAGTTGGCTGGGTTCGTATCCTGAAGCTTCCAAGCACGCCGGCAACCTCTGCCTGTTGAGCACCGGTTGGTCGATTGTGGTTCTTGCTGCATTTTCGGCACTCGTAATGTGGCTTGCTGTGAACATGCGCCTGCCAACCGAACGTGTTATCGAGCATCTGGGTGAGCCGGATATAGAGATGGAAGACGAAAACCTGCCGTCCCCATGAATTCAGGATTCTGAAGAAGGACCAACAAACGGTTTGATTCTGGCCGTATCAGATCACTGTTTATCGTTCAACCGTTCACCGCAATATTTGCAAAAAACAGCGTCTGCATCATGACCTTCTCTTGAGCAGTTCGGACAATACTGGGTGGTGACATTTCGCGGCTTGGTTCGTGCAAGTTCAACCGACACGATACCGGTCGGCACGGCTATGATCCCATACCCTAGTATCATGATGAAGGCGGATAGCAGCTGTCCCAAACCGGTTTGCGGTGCGATATCGCCATAACCGACCGTTGTCATAGTCACAATCGCCCAATAGATGCCCACGGGTATGCTTGTGAACCCATGCTCTTCCCCTTCAATCACGTACATCAGTGAACCAACAATTACAGTAATGGTGATCACCGTAAAAACGAAAACGGCGATTTTACGACCGGAGGAGCGCAATGCTCTTCGCAGCTGTTCCATCTCGACAACATACTTTGTGATTTTGAGCACCCGGAATACTCTTAGCACCCGCAAAACACGTATCACCGCGAAATATTGACCACCCGGCAACAGGATACTGATGTAAGTCGGCAGAATTGCAAGCAGGTCGACAAGTCCATAGAAACTGAAAATGTAGCCACTTGCACGCTGCACTGTGGCCATTCTCAAAAAATACTCGATGGTAAAGAGGATCGTAAACATCCACTCCATGCGATACAGCAAAAGACCATACAGTGTCCGGTACCACGCAACACTGTCGAACATCACCACAAAAATGCTGAGTATGATGCTGATGATCAATACAATATCAAAGGCCTTACCGGCAGGCGTATCGGCCTCGAAGATAATGGAATGCAGCCTTCGCTTTTCTCTCCTCCACGTATGATGTATCATGGCGTACATTTGGTTAGATATGCCAGTACATCAAGGTAATGATTTGGCAATCAAAATAATTACTGGCTGGATAATCGCGGGGGATTATCCATACATCCGCTAACTGTCGATGTTCAGTTTTCGCATGACATCATTGCGATAGGTTCGGCCAACAGGCAGGGTTTCGTTTCCGACGGTAATCTCATCATAGCTGACCGTCTGTATTTTGGCCATATTGATGATGAAAGACCGGTGAATGCGCAGGAACAGATCTGATGGCAACTGTTGCTCCATATCGGTCATGGTCTCCCTGGTGATAATCTTTTCACGTGATGTCTGTATCCGGACATAATCCTTCAGGCTTTCTATGTAAACAATATCCTCCAGATCGATTTTCTTTTTAATGCGATCGACGGTCACAAAGAAATGATTTTGGGATGACGAATCAGCAGAGTTACCTGATACGGTGCGCTGATGTTCAAACCTTTGCAGAGCCTTCAGCAGACGGGAAAAAGACACAGGCTTCATCAGGTAGTCGATTGCATTGACTTCAAAGCCTTCCACGGCATAATCGCGGTGCGCAGTGACGAGAATCAGTTCCGGCGGATTCTTCAGAGAGCGATACATTTCCAATCCATTCAACTCCGGCATCTCAATATCGAGCAGCAACAGATCCACCTCATTTTGCCCCAGGTACTCAAAGGCATCCATCGCGTTTGAACGGGTGGCCACAATCTCATAATTATTGAGTTTCTCCAAATGTTGACGGATGATGCGAATCGCCACCGGCTCATCATCCACGATCATGCACTTCCACTTCTTCATTCCTCGTCCTCTCCAGCGGTATGGATAACTCCACCCGGTATTCATTTTCTGTTTCTTCTGTTTGCAGGGAATACTTGTCCCCGTAAAGCAACTCCAGCCGTTTGCCGACATTGGTCAATCCCACCCCGTGATGTTCCTCGACGGATCGCTTGACCGGCAATGAGTTGATTATCCCAAAATGAAGGTGCCCATCTTCAACATACAACCGGACAGACACATAACTCAATCCGGATGTTGTCGAGACGCCGTGCTTAAAACTGTTTTCCAGGAACGGCATCAGAAGCATAGGGGCGATTCGGTATCCATCCAGACCAGCACCGATGTTAAGTGACAAATTCAGCCGGTCTCCACAGCGTATTTTCTGTACCTCCAGGTAATTATTAATGTGCCGGATTTCATCGGTAAGCGGAACTGTATTTTGTTCGCTGCGATACAGCATGTAATCCAATAATTCTGAGAGACGAAGTACGAGCTCAGGAGCATCGTCCGATTTTTCGAGTGTCAGCCCATAGAGATTATTAAGCGCATTAAACAGGAAATGGGGATGCATCTGTTCCCTCAGGTAATCGAGTTCCTTTTGTCTTGCATACAGTTCCAGTTGTAGTTTTTCCTGCTGCAGTTGTGCATTCATTTCACGCTCATTATACCATTGCCTTGTGATGTGATATGTGATCGCCGGTAAAATTACGAGGAACATTATGCCTGTCAGATACCCGATATCATGGATTCTAGGATTTATCTTCTGCAACTCGTTCTCGTAGAGAAATATCAGCATACCCATCACTATCATCTCCCCAACCCATGCCGCCACTATAAATGTGTACGTAGTGAAGAGACCAAATAATACAAAGCGGCGTTGCAGCAGATACTTAGGCACCAGGTAGTAAATGATCAGATAGGTAGCGCCTGCCAACACAGGCAACAGCAACGAGACAAACAAGAGACTTTGAAGATATCCATACTCGCCTGAAGTGGGACCGAATATCAGCACCATCAGTACACCAATGGTGAGCCAGAAGAGAATATGTTGGATGCCGGTTCGGATGATCGTTCTCAATGGTTACGATTGTTAAACACCTCACGGAGTTTCAGCACCTCATTAAACACTACAGAATCACTGAAAACTCATTGTTTTATATTATATACTTCGATGTAAAGTTGCTAACCTTTGTAGACGAGCAACCGGATTCTATAGATGAACGTTTTAGTTCTCCCTGCTGATAGCCTCCCCATTCAAAAAAACAATGGTCGACATTAACCTGATGTTCGTCGATAATCGATGTTTTATCTATCCGGGCAGGCATATGTTTTAAGCGTGAACGTTAGTTAATCAATGGAGATACAATATGTTTAGCTTATTCAATGAAGGTGGCCCCCTTTTCATGACACTCATAAGTCTGGCCGGATTAACGGCTCTGGGGCTGACGGTTAAGATATTTACTGACAAGGCTGCTGGCAAACAGTCACCAAAGTATACTCCTGGAAGTATACTTGTTGCAGGCAGCCTGTCGTTCATGCTTGGAATACTGGGGCAGGCTATTGGAATTTACCAGGCTCTGATTGCCATCCAGGCAGCAGGTGATGTTTCACCGGCCATTATCTTTGGCGGATTCAAAGTATCGATGATTGCTCCTGTCTACGGATTGATCATCTTTGTGATCACGCTCATTATATGGCTGGTGCTGGCTTTCTTAACACCGAATAAAGAACAGGTTATTTAATTGACTGTTGTTGGATAATATCTGCGTTATCAATCGGGTAACTGGTTGGGTGGGGTAATCACGGGGGATTACCATACGGGTTGGGTTCGTGTAGGGGCGATTCACGAATCGCCCCTATCGTAAAACGCAAGAGATGTACAAAGAAAAGCGGATATTGTCCCTAAATATTGGTTTGAAATGCTGGTTTTTTAGGTAGATCCATACTAAAATATTGGGTGAAGGTGGGCGTAATTGTGAGGTCATATGTTGGAAAAACATCACAAGAAACGCTCAAAGGTCAGTAAGACCAAAAAGGTTGAGCCACTCAACAACCAGCCCGGACATAACCAGGAAGTTAATGTCGGTCGTGCTCTGGGAATATTATCCGGGCAACGGGGGGTGTCGATCCGGGCGCTGGCGAAGAAAAGCGGCCTGGCCGTTAACACGTTAAGCCTCATCAAGAACAACAAGACTTCGCCCAGTGTATCAACATTGCAGCAATTGGCTGCGGCTCTTGAGGTACCCATCACAGCTTTTTTCGAAAACGGAGCCCCGAAAAGCCAGGTGGCCTATCTTAAAGTTGATGAGCGACCGGGCGCAACATTCGCACACGGCAAGCTGGAGGACTTGAGTGGGGGGATGGAGGATCTGAATGCAGAGCCGTTCGTTGTCACCATGAAACCGAATGCCAACAGCGGGTCGCATCCCATTGTACATACCGGTCACGAGTTTGTGTTCTGTCTCGAGGGACGAATCGTATACACTATTGATGACCGCGCTTACCTGCTGGAGCCCGGCGACAGTCTGTTATTTGAATCGCATCTGCCGCATCACTGGCAAAATATCGACACCCAACCTGCCCGCGCGATATTGATTCTGTGTCCATTGGATAAGCATGATAATCCGACAAAACGACATTTTCCACCGGAGGTGCTTAAGAAGAGTATGAATGAATGAAATACACAAAGACTGTCATTGCGAGGAACGAAGCGGAGTCCCGATCATTCGGGACCACGTCGCCCTAAAGGGACTCCTCGCAATGACAGTTGTTGACAGGGAGTAAAACTATAATAATACTAATTATACGAGAAGGAGAAATTATGAGTACTGTTGATTTAGAAACCATCCACGCGTCGAAAGTAGCCGATGCACGTGCCATGTCATGTCCGGGACCTTTGCTCGAAGCCAAAAAGGCCATATCCACCGTAAAAGTCGGTGAAATACTGGAAATCTGGTCCGGTGATGTCAACACCAAAAGAGATATGCCTCGCTGGTGTGAGAAAGTCGGTCATGAATTCATTGGTGTGGTGCAAGGCGATGGATACGAACGGATATTCATCCGCCGGCTGAAATAGCGGCACGAGGTACACCATGAACCGGCAACCAAAGCAGCCGAGAATCCTGATACTCGGTACGCTCTCCGGTGGTTATGCCGGGGCCGACTCGACAGGACAAAGTCGTCTGGAATACCCGTCCAACACCTACATCCTGCCCATCATGTCCCCTGTCATGTTTCCGCCGGATTTTTACCTGCATGCTTTTGAACGAGGAATCGACGGAATCATCGTCATGTACAGCGGCACCGACAGTCCGTATAAGGTGGAAGCTGAAGGTACTGCGAAACTCGTCAGCAGCGCCTATTCCCTGATGAAAGAACGGGGGATCGACATCCGGCGCTTGCGGTTGACAGCCATTTGTACCGTTTGCATCAAGCCGTTCCTTAAAGAGGTGAACCAGATGAATGAGTTGTTGAAAGAGATCGGATTTGTAAGAGACGAAATGGCTGCAAAAACAGGAAAGGAGCACGTTCATGAATGACCTGCATGTTGATGCCCTTATTGTTGGCGGCGGTATTGCCGGAATGCAGTCTGCCCTGGACCTCGCCGACCAGGACTTCAAGGTGGCCCTGGTCGAACGTGAACCCAGTATCGGGGGCCGGATGATTACCCTGAGCAAGGTCTTCCCGACTCTCGACTGCTGCAGTTGTATCACTACACCAAAGATGTCGGCAGTGGCCCATCATCCCAATATTCACCTGCTTACCTACTGCGAAGTGCAATCAGTACAGGAAAATGGAGAGGGATTCCATATTACCGTTCTGCAAAAACCCCGTTATGTGGATGTATCCAAATGCACGGGCTGCAGCGAATGTGAATATGCGTGCCCAATCACCATTCAAAGTCCTTACGACCGGGGATTGGGTACGTATCGTGCCATCCATGTGCCCTTCTCCACGGCTCTTCCGCAGAAAGCCGTCCTTGATCCTGACAACTGCCTCTGGTGCGGCAAATGCGAGCAGGTTTGTCCCGTTGATGCCATCGACTTCACCCAGAAACCGGAGACGTTCACGGTTGATGCAACCTCCATCATAATGGCAACGGGGTTCGATCTCACACCGGTCGATTCCAGGAAAGAGTATGGCCAGGGCAAGCTGCTCAACGTAATCGATCCCCTGATGATGGAACGGTTCCTCGCGCCAACCGGACCCTACGGTCGTGTGCTGCGTCCCGGCGACGGCAAAGAGCCCGGGTCTATTGCGTATGTTCAATGCGCCGGTTCTCGCGATGAGACGCTCGGCATCACATATTGCTCACGTGTCTGCTGCATGTATGCCATCAAGCAGGCCATGCTCCTGAACGGTGCGCTGCCGCTAGCGGATATCACCATTTATTACATGGACATCCGCACCTTCGGCAAGGGCCACGAACAGTTTTACCAGGATGCCAAAGCCATGGGTGTAGAGTTCGTGCGGGGCAAGGTCGCTTCCATTCGGGAAGACGATGACCACAATCCCATTGTCAAAGTGGAACTGACCGATGAAGGCCGCATCGTTGAGCGGACACATGACCTGGTCGTTCTATCCCAGGGAATCATCCCGGCGAAACCATCAAACAACGCTTTTGCCTTATCTCCGGGATCTGATGGGTTCATATCTGTCCCGGCATCAGATACCTCCCCGACCACCACAGATCATCCCGGTATCTTCGTAACAGGTACGGCTGGCGGACCGATGGATATCGTGGACAGCATCATCTCGGCTGGTGCGGCGGCGTCTGAAGCCTCAGCTTATATCCGCGAAAGTAATTCAAGAGTGCATTCCAACAGCAAGGATGAACAGGAGGCCGCTCATGTCTGAATCCAAACAAACTTCCAAAGAACCACGCATAGGCGTGTATGTATGCCATTGCGGGGGAAACATCAGTGACACGGTTCAGTGCGAGAGAGTGGCAAAACTGTTGGAACGTCTCCCAAATGTAACTGTCGTTCGAACGGACGAGTCGCTATGTTCCGATACAGGCCAGTCAATGATCGAGGAGGATATTAAGGAACGGGGTGTAAACCGGGTTGTGATTGGCGCCTGTGCGCCGAAACTGCACGAACAGACCTTTCGCGGTGCCGTTACCCGAGCCGGACTGAATCCCTATCTCTATCATCATGTAGGATTACGCGAACAGGATTCCTGGGTTCACGTTCATGATAAAGATGCTGCCACAGAAAAAGCCTACCGACTGATGTCGGCCGGTATCGCCAAATCGCGCCTGCTCAGACCGCTCGATCCCATCCGCCTCAATGCGGAGAAACATGCCCTTGTGATTGGTGGGGGAGTGGCCGGTTTACGTTCTGCACTGGACATCGCACGGATGGATCTGCGTGTCACCCTGGTCGAAAAAAAACCCTTCCTGGGTGGGCGAATGGCCCAGCTTGAAAGCGTCTTTCCAACCGGTGAGGATGCACGGACGTTGCTGAGGAATCTGATCAAGAAGGTAGCAGAACATCCAAATATAACGATATTCACCGGTACCGAAGTGACCGGTGTTTCGGGTTATGTCGGTAACTTCAATATCGGGTTGCTTCAGCACTCACGCGGCGTAAGTGATGAAAACGCCGAGGAATGGATGGCTGCCTGCACACAGGAAGTGCCTGATGAGTTTAATTACGGGTTAACTAGCCGCAAGGTGATTTACCGTCCCTACGACGACTGCTTCCCACACACACCCGCAGTTGATTGGGAACGTTATGATGGCGAACCCATCCAGATAAACGGGAATGCCGTGGTGTTGAAGGACGAGCCGAGATCATTTGACGTGAATGCCGGTGCGATCGTGGTTGCCACCGGATTTAACCCTTACACGCCACCAGATGGAGAGTACGGATACAAGGAAATTCCACAAGTCATTACTCTACCGCAACTGATCCGTCAGCTTGCCCTGACAAAAGATGGAGAACCGCTGAAATGGAACGGGCATATTGTTCGCGATGCGGCTCTGATCCACTGCGTCGGCAGCCGGCAGGTAGATGGCATACATAAACCTCAGTCTGATGGGCAGGTCAACAATTACTGCTCCCGGGTCTGCTGTACAGCGACGCTGCATGTCATGCACGAGTTGCACGAGCGATACCCGGGAATGAACCTGTATGACTTACACCAGGATATCCGGACGTACGGTCGCGGGCACGAAGAATATTACTATGAAACGCTTAAGGACGGTGTCCATTTCGTTCGATACAATGGTGACGACGTCCCGTCTGTCTTCACAACGCCGCCAGGCGATACGCATCCCCTGCTGCTTAAAGTCAGGGATATGCTGACTTACGGTGAAGAAATCGAGATCCCTGTAGACCTTGTCGTTTTGGCCGTAGGTATGATGCCCCGCGATAACCAGGAACTGGAGAAAATGCTCAAAATCTCTCGCGGCAACGACCGGTTCCTGCTGGAAGTTCACCCGAAATTACGACCCGTTGAGACGGCCGTTAACGGCGTAATTTTGGCTGGCACGGCGCAAGGCCCGATGAATATACAGGAAAGCCTGAGTGCCGCATCGGCCGCTGCGTCAAAAGTCGCCGCTCTGCTCGGACGTGGAAAAGTGGAACTGCCGCCCTATGTCGCCTCTGTGGATGCATCACGATGCAAAGGCACCGGTGCTTGTGTCGAGGCCTGTGAATATGAGGGGGCGATTTCTATGCAGACGATCAGCGAAGATGGCAACCAGGTCAGGCGCGCCGTGGTGACACCGGCCAACTGTGTCGGATGCGGAGCTTGCGTGAGCGCCTGTCCGAGCCAGGCGGTCGATGTTCAGGGCTGGACCCTGGCACAATATGAGGCTATGGTTGAAGCCATTGGGTCAGATATGCCTGTTTTAATGGAGGACGTATCATGAGTGATAAAAAGAAAACATCATCCCGCGGCGAATTATTAAAACAGTTGCGCGAAGAACACGCTGAGACATTCCAGCAGACTCAGCATCTTTTGAAAAGACAAAAATTCGTTCAGCAGGAAATCTGCCGGGTTATCCGTGAAAACCCAAAGACGGTCCCCGAGATTGCCGAAGCTATCAACATGCCGGCGAATGAAGTATTGTGGTACGTGGCATCCTTCAGGAAATACGGTCTGCTCGTCGAAAAGGACATGTGCGGAGATTACCCGTTATATCAAAAGGCGGAGGAGGAATAACATGGGCTCACGTGTTGATCCGACATTACTCAGTGAACTGAAAGATTATGGAGCCGTCGGTATCGAAAAGTGCTTTAACTGCGGCAGTTGTACGGCCACTTGTCCCCTTGCCAGTGATGAATACCCGTTCCCCCGCAGTGTCATCCGCCGTGCTCAGATCGGGCAAAGGGACCGCCTGATGGAACAGATCGATCCATGGCTCTGCTACTACTGCGGTGATTGTTCCGATACCTGTCCCAGACAGGCAGAGCCGGGCGAGACCATGATGGCCGCCCGCCGCTGGCTGACAGCACAATACGACTGGACCGGTCTGGCAAGCAAGTTTTACACTTCCTGGGTGTGGGAGATTGGGTCCGTAATTCTGCTTGGCGCTTTCATTCTGCTGATGTTCATCCTGTTTCACGGTCCCGTTGTTACCGACCGTGTTGAGCTCAACACCTTTGCTCCCGCCCCGGTCATCGAAGTTCTCGACTGGATCATGCTTGTTGGTCTCTCTTTCTTCCTTTTGACCAACATCTACCGGATGTATCGCCTCACGATTCAGAGAGATGAGGAGCTTCAAATCCCATTAAAAATGTTTTTTACGCATGCATGGGAACTGGTGTACCACTTTGCAACGCAAAAACGGTTTTCAAAATGTGATGATGAAAATACCGGGTTCTGGCATAACACCCGCTGGCGTAATCACTGGCTGCTGGTCAGCGGTTACGCGCTGATGTTCATTCTCATCGTCTTCTTCCTTCGATGGTTCCAGACCGATAATATTTACCCGGTATGGAATCCACAACGATGGCTTGGATATTATGCGACAGCCGTCCTGCTGTTTGGCGCAGCGGATGCCATATGGGGAAGGCTGGTTAAGCACCACCAGATGCATCGACACTCGCACGCGAGCGACTGGATGTTTCCCATCCTCCTTCTTCTTACTGCGCTGACCGGTATCCTGGTGCATCTGTTCCGTTACCTGGATCTGCCGTTGCCGACCTACTACACCTATGTCACACACCTTTGCATCGTCGTCCCGATGCTGGTCCTGGAGGTGCCGTTCGGGAAATGGTCGCACCTCGCCTACCGGCCTTTTGCGATTTACTTCCAGACATTGAAGGAGAAGGCGAAAGAAGAGGTTAATGAAATTGAGAAGACAATGGTAGCCCCCTGATTTCATGGACCCCTGAATCCCCTAAAGGGGACTTGGCTGTCGTACTATGATAGAGCCTGTTAATGTTTTATGAATACTCAAACACCATTTATATCTGACCACTGTCATTACCATCGAACGAGATCCCCTTTAGGGGATTTAGGGGTCAGAAGTCAAATTACCAATAACCAACCTAACACAAATTATTAATGGAGGATTGAACCATGGCTGAAAAAATGATTGTCGTATGCAACCATGCTGAAACCGGAAGTGTCATGCCCGCGTTGATCTTTGCATCATCCGGCATTGCCCTTGATTATGAAGTACACATGTTTTTCTGCCCGGGCGCTGCGCAGGCACTCGTCAAAGGCGAGCTGGAAAAAATAGGTACTCCTAAAGGCATGCCGAATCCGGTTGATTTATTCAACACGATTCTCGATCAGAAAGGCAAGGTTATCTTTTGCGAACTGGCCATCGAAAACAAGGGCATCGATCCGAAGGATCTGCGCGACAAGCGCATCGTCGTTGAAAAGGTACCTCCGATGCTCATGGCTGCCGAAGGCGCCAACATGACATTTGTATTTTAATATTGCCTGAGTGACGTGAAGCTACGGCGTATCCCGATATAATCGCGATGCGTCGTAGCCTGATATGTTGGGCAGAAATAATCACGGGGAGTGGGGTAATCACAAAATTAATGGTGGTAAAAACACAGTGTAATCAATGAGATAGGGTAATCACGGGGGTGGGGTAATCACGGGGGTGGGGTAATCACGGGGGGGATTACCCCTACATTTTATTGTTCACTGATCCCTGTAAATGCTACATTAACTGCCGATTGTTCATTTAATCATTAATGAATGGATTGGATGTTGGTTAAAAACAGGTGTGTGCTCCCGTTATCTTTGCTATTGTTTATCACTCTGGACATGGTATCAACCGGTCAGGCGCAATTTTTATCAAATCTGCATGCAAACGCCGATACCCCACTGTTTACGACATACGCCGCCGCAAAGTCCCGCTCGGAATTTGCGCTCGATGAGGGATACCATTTTACCTATTACGACACGACCAGAGGCGTGGATTTCACAACGGACGCCGGCGGAGACTGGGATTTGGCTTTCACCCGTGATTCGAACTTTGTTTATCAGCTTAATAGTCTGAATCGACAGCCGGTTATATCGGCATCCTATCCGGACATGGTGCGTTACCGCTACTCCCCTTTTAAAGATCTGCAAGTTGAAGGTACGTTCTTTGTGTATAGCTCACACACGGCTATCCGGGATATCATCATTAAGAATACCGGCTTGCGATCCATGTCTTTCAGTATCATTCCTTTTTTAAGAAACAGGCAGCACGATTTCGGTCAAATCCAGTTTGATTCTGTGAACCATGCCGTCTTCTTTAGCCATACCGAACAACCGGATGGATGGGTTCTGTCGCATAAAAGCATCCCGTATGTAAGTCATGTCAGGGATATTTTTGCTATATCTACGCGTGCGAACGGACATTCTGCCATATTCACCCAGGGCAGCAGCGTCATCACGAAAAATGGTTTTTCTGAAGAAACATCTGAGCGGGATCATGCAAAAATCATTGCCTTTTCAACCCGGTTAACCCTGGGTCCGGGAGGAACCCGGCATATCCGTATCGTCCGTTCGGTTTCCAGGCCGGATAAGTCGAAGGATTATCTGCGATCGGAAGCCCGTGAAAGCGCTGAATCTCGATTTGCAGCCATTCATCAATGCAGATAAAAAATTGTACAACCACATCCCTGATCTCCACTTTCGAAATCAAGACCAGGCGGATCTATACTACAGTGCTTTCAATCTAATGGACCAGTTGATGCTTCCGCCTGAAGGCCAGTTGCATGTGAACTACTACGTCTTCTCACGTGAACCGCAATGGGGATGGGGCCATGGCGGACAGGTATTCCACGAGAGCATGTCGATGCTGGCCTACACATTGATGAACCCGAAGAGTGCCATGAACTCTCAGCGGGTGTATTTGGAGACGCAGCACAAGAACGGGTACATCAATTACCGGACGGGGCCCTATTTGAATGAGACCATCCCAACTAACGGGCAACTGACTTCTTCCGCCCCTTTGTATGCCTGGGAGAACTGGAAGATTTACGAGATGACAAGGGATAAGAAATTTCTGAGACAGATGTATGCTTCAAGCAAGAAGTTCTACAACTTTTTTGTCACACACCGGGATAAGGATGGCGACGGATTGTGCGAGTGGGGTGGACAGGCAGTCCTGGAGTCATTACGCGATTCCCAAGTCGCTGTTTGGGATCAGGTAGGATGGCCGGGTGATTTTGAAGATCTGGGGTTGAACTGCATGCTGGTCCAGGAGGCGAAATCACTGGCTGACATGGCAAAAGTCCTTGGGAAGAACAGCGAAGCCCGTCAATGGCGAGAAAAAGCACAGCGACGATCGGCACTGATCAACGAATTTATGTGGGACCCTCAAACCGGCTTTTACTACAATGTGAACATGAAAGATAATTCCTTCACCTATAAGAAGCCGAATGACCTGAAGAGACAGGAGATCATAGGATTTCTGCCGCTCTGGGCCGGAATCGCCACAAAAAAACAAGCATCCATCCTCATCAAAACATTGACCAACCCGGACAAATTCTGGCGAAAATACGGTGTCCCTTCCCTCTCCGCCGACGATCCCTATTATAATCCCAAGGGATATTGGAACGGTCCCGTCTGGGTACAATGGAATTACATGATTGAAGACGGTCTGCTCAAATACGGGTATGATGAGCTTGCCAAGGAATTAGTGAACAGGGTTTCTGAAAACATGATATCACAACTGAAAAAGAACCACACGCTATGGGAATTTTACAGTCCTGATTCAAAATGGGGCGGACACCATCAGACCTACATCTGGGCCGGGATCATCAACCGGATGTTTTTTGATTTGGAGAAATCTTCCGGTCATATACATAAAAAATGATGGATAAATTGCCCCACGAAAATCATGATATTGGAATATCACGCTTTTTTACCTCACCCTATCTCCTCTCCATCGGCATGGAGAGGGACTATCATTACCCTACATTGCACAACCTTGTATCAGGCTTATCATTGCGGGGCGAATTCGTTGGAAGAGTATTTATGTGTATAACCTATTTCGTAGTTCAATTCATGAGAAATTCATCCTTAATGAGAAGAAGACACCGCAATGACAGCCGGGGGGCGATTGCTACTTTGATTGTTTCTCTCCTTCTCCTTTCTGCCTTTCAGGTTCATGCGCAGGAATTGTCAGCTCCACAGGTAACAACTGATCATGGCGTCCAAATCTCCTCATTTTCTCTGAGGAATCACAAGCAAGTCGGGACAGCCAAACCGGTTCCATTATTAAGCCTGGTTTTGAATGATTCGCTTGTCAGCACAAGGCACGCTCAGGTAATTTCAACTCAAAATGGCCTCAAATTCATACTGCCGGATGGAATCATTGCTACATATAAACCGGAGGTAAGATTCACTCCCGGGTGGAAGGGCATTGTAATATTTAAGAATACATCTCAAAAGAAGGTCTCCATTGAAAATGTGGTGCCGTTCGGTCAGTCACCAGATCACATTTATATCACTGCATCCGGACCATGGTCGCTGGCCAGAACCAAATTGTTCCGGCCCGGAAAAAGCCCGATTGGAGTCGTCTTGCCGGATGATGCCTGGGAGTTGGGCTATTCCGCTATCCCAACTGAAGATAACAGCCTCTCGGTTGTAGCTATTGCCAGGCGGACCGGCCACACAGATGCCCAACTCGGCCGGTGGAAAGCCACGCTGAAGCCGGGTGGGTCGGTTACCTATACGTTATACGCCGACACGTACCACGGAGTATGGCAAAATGGACTTCGGCTGATGTTCCAGAAGAGATACCTTTACGACCTGACCCGGTTCAACGATTCTCTTTTCCGGAGAAAGGACCTGCAGTGGATTCGTCACAAGTATATCATCGGCCTTCAGATGGCGTGGGATCATGATTTTTATGACGCCAGGCGAGGCGGCTACCAGGTGTCCCGTTACCTGGCTGACGGGAAGAAAATGTTTGGCGGCTATGGGGTGTATGCCCTCTGGCCGACCTGGCCGCGGCTTGGACTCGACAACCGGAATCAATGGGATCTGTTTGCTGATCTGCCGGGCGGCCTGCAAAAACTGCATAGTCTCTCTGAGATGATGCATCGTCAGGGCACCAAATTTTTCATCGAGTATAATCCATGGGATAAAAGCACACGGCCGGAAAATCCATACAAAGGCATGGCGGCATTGATAAAAGCCACAGATGCGGATGGCGTTGTACTCGATACCAAAGCCAGTTCCAGTCCCGCTTTGCGTCATGCCGCCGACAGTGTCAAAAAAGGCGTTGTGATGTATAGCGAAGGGATGGCTGTGCCCAAGAATATGCCGACCATCGTGGCGGGCAGGGTTCACAATGCAATCCACATGCCGCCTCCGCTCAACCTGAATAAATTCATCAAGCCCGATTTCGCCATATTTCGCGTATGTGTCTTGAATGACGGATATCTGCATCGTGAATTTGCCGTGTCATTCTTCAACGGGTACGGCGTCGAGATCAACGAGATGGGAGTCGGCCGGCCAACATGGACCAAAGAAGCATTTCATTACCTGGGACAAACGACGCAAATCCTGCGGGAAAATTCGGATGCCTTCCTGAGTCAATCCTGGCAGCCGTTGATAAACAGCATCAAAGACAGTATTTGGGTAAATGAATGGCCTGACGGCGACAAAACGATTTATACCGTTTACAGCCTCCGGCCGGCCGGGTATAAAGGGCCGTTGTTCCGGATGCATCCCGCCAAAGGTTTCCATTATGTGGACATCTGGAACCATGAAGAACTGCAACCCGATACGGTGAACAGCAGGTTGTATGTCCCGGTTGATGTTCACTCCTTCAATAAAAGCTGGCTGCACACACGCAGGGAAGGCAATGTCGACTGCATAGCCAGGTTTCCGGACTTGCTCGATGTGAAACATGGAATTGATACCTTGCGTGTGGACGCAAAACTGGGAACACAGATTAAAATCTGGGCCGGAGCACCATCCTACCAGGGAACCTGTAAAACCCTGACTGCCGGAAAGCATGTGGTCTCTCTCCGTAATCTGTTCGATCGTTATGAAGGAAAATTTGTGATCCAGCTGTTTGACGGGAAGCAACTGCTGGATGAACGTGTGGTTGAACTGACACCGGGAACGGCGCGTCTGATCAGCAAGGTCACCATGACACAACCCGTCTCATCTGCACCCAAAGGAATGGTTCGGATTCCCGGTGCAACCATAGTCGATACCTTGAAAGAGCACGCTAACTTTGTACCGTACCCTGAAAATCCGGCCAAACCCGTTCACATACGGACCTTCTTCATGGATAAATACCCGGTTACAAATGCCCAATACTACGCATTCATCAAGGCGACGCATTACAAACCTGAGGATACACACAACTACCTCAGAAACTGGGTGGATGGTCATTATCCCAAAGGGGCAGCAAACAAACCCGTGGTATGGGTCAGTCTGAAAGATGCACGATCTTACGCAAAATGGGCCGGCAAACGGTTGCCGACCGAGATGGAGTGGCAGTTGGCCGCCCAGGGAACGGATGGCAGGAAATGGCCATGGGGAAACCGGTTCGACTCAACCAGGTGTAATGTGAATATCGGTCATGAGACGGATGTAAACCGGTTTCCTGCAGGTGCGAGTCCCTATGGAGTTGAAGATTTAGTTGGCAATGTATGGCAGATGACCAATGATGTATATGACGACGGAACCTATTATTTCGGGATGATACGCGGTGGCAGCTACTATCGTCCGACGGCAAGCTGGTGGTACATCTACGGCGGACCCGAACCGCTGGATATGCATCAGATCCTGCTGAAAGTGTCACCCGGCTTCGACCGGAGCGCAACGGTTGGTTTCCGGTGCGTCAAAGATGCCAAATGACGCCTGCTCTTTTTATGTAATCATGCATCACTGTATAAAATTCTGACTGCCTCTTTCTACTCTGCGTTGTTAATAATTTGAACACCAACATTGTTAGCCACTTTTTGCATTTGGTCCCTGATCTGTTGCACGACCTCAGGATTTTCTTCGGCCACATTGTAACGCTCTGAAGGATCCCTTTGCAGTTCAAACAACTGTGGATATTTATCCGCCAGCCGCAGTTTCCATCTGCCGATGCGCAGAGCCTCTAATTTTCCGTCCAGGAAATAAGCGTATTCGTTTCTCGGATCTTTATCTGTCTTCCCTGTCAAAAAAGGCATAACGTCGTAACCGTCAACAGGCAAGGCTCCGTCTTTTCCACCACCCGCTTTCAGGAAGGTCTGAAAAATATCGAGATTCGTTACCAAAGCATCCGATACCTGGCCCGGTTTGATATGGCCGGGCCAGCGGATCATAGCGGGAACCCGGGTACCACCTTCATAGGTAGTGTGTTTGCTGCCGCGCAGCGGACCGGGGGAACCAATGTACCAATGTTTATTACCTGCACCCCTGAGTTCCCAGTTATCCCCTTCAGGATGCTTCGGAATATTGAACATGCGTGGCGGGGCGTTTAGCCATGGCCCGTTGTCGGAAGCAAAAAAGACGATGGTATTGCCGCTAAGTCCTTCTTCATCCAATGTTTTTAAAACTTGCCCAACGCTCCAGTCGATGGTTTCGACCACATCACCATAAAGCCCGGCCCTCGACTTTCCTAAAAAGTCCTTCGTAGTATGAATGGGCAGGTGAGGCATATTATATGCCAGATAGAAAAAGAAAGGCTTATTTTTCGTGTTCTGCGTACGGATAAAGCGTATCGCCTCACTTGTATATTTGACGGTCAACGAATCCTGGTCAACCGGATATTCCACTACAGTCGTATCCCGGTACATGACCAATGGAACATCCGTTGGAAAGTAAGGAGGTTTATAGTCGTTCGAATAGGGCAATCCCAGCCAGCTGTCAAAGCCTTTGTTCGTCGGAAGAAACTTTTTCTTTGCATACCCAAGATGCCATTTTCCCGCCATTCCGGTGGCGTATCCGGCTTGTTTTAGCCCCTGAGCGAGGGTGAGCTCGTTATCCGGCAGTCCGCCCCTGCCATTGGCTCCGGTGTCGCCACCAAACTTGATCCGGGGATAATATCGCCCGGTCATTAATTCCGCCCGGGACGGCTCGCACCACGGTGCCGCTTCATAGGAAGTAAATCGTATGCCCTGCTGTGCGAGACGATCTATGTTCGGTGTCCTGATCGTCGGGTTTCCATAACACTGCAGATCTCCGTACCCCATATCATCAACGAACAGGATAACTATGTTAGGCTTCTCTCCATTCGAAGTTGCACGGTCTGTACATCGTGAAAAGAAAACTACGGGAACCAAAAAGACACACAAAAACAATACTGATTTCTTCATCGTCCTTTACCATATAATTGCAGCTGCCGAACTATATGAGTCCCTCTCCATCCTTGTATCAACTCATAAATAAATTTAATAAGACAGGCCCCAGGTTGTTTGTACATTTAAAATGTTTAAGTATAACAAAAAATATGTTAGCTATGGATAAATCAACCATCATCAATCAGGTAATCAAGCGTGAAGGCGGATTTGTAAACGATCCTGCTGATCCGGGCGGGGCGACCAAATTTGGAATTTCGTTGAATTGGTACAAAAAGGTTACCCCTTCCGCTACAGTCGAAGACATACATAACCTCACTCCGGGGGAGGCCTTTAATCTCTACGATCAGCATTTCTACCTTCCGAATCATGTTGATGAAATACCCGATTATCTTCGGGAGATTTACTTTGACACGTGCGTCAATAGCGGACCCCGGGACGCGGTTCGTATGCTGCAGCGCAGCCTGGCAAGCAGAGGAACCGACCTGAAGGTTGACGGGATACTGGGCCCCATTACAAAATCCTTGCTTACCCAATACAGACCCGAGCTCCGCCGTGTGGCCGCCTTCAAGCTCTTGGACTATGCTGAGTCTATTCAAAGAAATCCAGAAGTCGGAAAAATTCTGGTTCGGATGGTTCAACAGGACCCTAGAGTTTATCGGATAAGTATGGCTGAATCGGATATATTTTTATGAATGACCATCCGGCATTCCTACAGCAATTATAAATTATCACTCTGGTTCAATGAAGGGAAACCACTTCCGCTATATCATCGGCGCCGGGAAACCCCAAAATTAAAAACCAAAACCCTGTGAGCTTAATGCACTTTACGGTTATAGGGAAGCCTGAACTTGTAGGTCACTGCTATTGAAAAAGCATTGATTTTCCTTGCATCTGCCGATCCAATCATTATATTGATATGGTTAGTTATATTTAATTCCAGATAAGGAGCGGATATGAAGAAGTCGGTCCTGCTATTCACCATTCTATGCATGCCCGCCATCCTGCTTGCCCAAAATTTCGAATACTATCCAATGCAGGCATATTTTGAAAATGAATCGTTTTTTCTATCACAAAGTACAATTCACGCCTCGGACATACGGCCCTTTCTCCCGGCTATTACCAGGCTTTGGGGCATCCAATCCATTGAATCAACTGGCCCAAAATCCAGGCTGGCTTCCCGACTTGAACGGGCACAATCTATACGCATATGCGGAAATACGTAGCCGCAATATGTACAAGTCCAGTGATCAACCAGCAATCGCTCCACAGTTTACTCCAATTGCCAATCCTTCTTATTATAGTAATGCAGATGGTCATCGACTTAATCAGGAACCGTTTCTTTCAGCGGCAATCCTGGGATATCCGTTTGCAAGTAAGCGTGTAATGGCCGGTATTTCCTATCAATTAATCACCTCAAAAGAAAATTATTATGAATACCCGTCCTATGCACCGAATCCAACAACCAGTGATTTTGCCTCAACAGGTGCCGTCAGTCCCACTTCTTATTTTCAGAAAAACGGGCTGAAGCAGACCGGCCACTTCATCTCATTCTATAGTGGATACAAGTTATCCAACCGTGCCATGATTGGACTCAGAGTCGGCGTTGCGCTCTTTCAACGGGATGGAGGATATGGCAACCAGACCTACCATCCTTTTTCTTATTTAGGAATAGATGCTCCCGTTTCGACCGCATCACCTTTCGATCTGCTTACCGAACAGCGCTCCCAAAACTACCGGCATTTGAGTTTTGACCTTGGAGGACGTTATGCAATCAGTCATAAACTGACAGGCATGGCTCATTTGGGATATCTTATTGGAAGCGGAAATGAACAACTATATAACACAACTCCTTATCAGAACCTGATTGGAAGAGAAAATCCCGGCGTCTACTATTATTTGAGCCAAAATATTACATCCGCCAATGATAACTGGAGCAACAGCGGTCACGCGTTTGATGCCGGTCTCTCTCTTCAGTATGATCTCACGACTGATGGTGTACTCAGTCTCTTTTATGAAGGATACGCCAGTCACGAGGGACTTACTCCAAGTGCCCGTATTCAGACGTCTGATTACACAGAAATCCAAAATCCCGGCGGCGTTCCAGCGAAATTAATTAAAACTACCCAATCGAACGAACTTCATTCCGGGAATGGAAGTGAGAACGCCTGGTCCCATCAGATTGCACTCTTCTATAACTGGTCACCGACCCGAATTCTCACGCTCAACTTCGGTATTCAGTATGATCACAACCTTCGCAACATCCATACGCTGGAGGCAACCGATATCACCGGTTTCACTTTGACACAAACTACCGATACAACAGGTCAGACCACAACTACACGTCAGTCCAATACTCAACATGAGGAAGACAACTGGAGCAATCGCATACATGAACACGCCTTCCAGATTCCATTTGTTGCCAGGATTCATTTGCTTAACAGACTGGAGGTCTGGGGCGGATTCGATGAACAGGTTGAAAGCTTCAGAATAAAGAGTCAAAATTCAGATAATCCTCCTCCACCCATTTACCCGCTCTTATACACATCGATTAATATCTATCAACCTTATCCGAATTTTACCGACAACTCACATACCACACGCTATCGCTTTACCCTTCTTTCCGGTATCAATTTTGATGTTACCAGCAGACTAACGCTGCGTCTTACCGCCCTCCCGCTGGACCACCGGTATAGTTACGATGCAACCAATCAAACCTCGGGACTCATCTGGCAGGCCGGACTGAGTTTCAAACCATAAACCCTTTACATATCAAAAAGACGTCTAACAGAATTAAACTGTTTTTAGGAAATACCTGTGGCAGGACTCGAACCCACACTTAATCCTTTCCGCACGATTTTGAATCTGGTCGCCTAATCATAGCTCTCAAAGAGGCTCTTCCCCTGTTTGGGAGTCCTATTCCTGGAACAAACTACGTACAAGGAATTGGCAGTACAGTGTTCCGAAAGGTTCCCCGCAAAGAATTGTTTCCCTTAGATCTAATCCCACCACTATGATTTTCCCGGGAATCAACAACATGCCGTGCTTTCCATCGATAAGATGCTTCGTTCCGGGAAGTTCACTGTTCAGGTAACAGCACAAACCGGCGATAATCTGCAATTAAAAAGAGCGTAGCAAAAAATATTTTATTGAATCATACTACCAATAGGTTTATTCTTAAAATTTCAATATTTAAACATAACTTTTTGCGAATCTAATTATCTGAAATGTTCCGAAACGGCTATTATTCATATTTACTCATTACGTTATTAACTATCCTTCTGTCCGTTGCCCACGTATCGGCCAAACCTTATGTTCACCCGGCAGGCATAACAGCCGCCGCTGATACGGTCATTCCGATGCACCGGGTCTACGTCACCCAGCGTTTGACGACTCCTCCCCCGGTGATCGATGGTAAATTAAATGATCCGGCCTGGAAAACCGGCCATTGGGGCAGATATTTCACTCAGTTTGTACCCGTTGAACATGGCAAGCCCTCTAAGCGTACCGAGGTCAAGATCCTCTACGACGACCATAATCTTTATGTCGCTATCCGCGCCTTTGACAATCCCAAAAAAATTCAACGAATTGCGGGGGTTCGTGATGAAATCATCGGCGACCAGGTCGGAGTCAATTTTGACAGTTATAACGACGATGAAACTGGTTATGAATTCGACCTGACCGCCTACGGACAGAAAATTGATCTCGTCCTGACCAACCCGGGTAACTGGGATGTCAACTGGAATCCCGTATGGGAAGGGAAAGTGGGAATTAACGATTCTTCGTGGGTAGCGGAGATGAAGATCCCTTTTAGTCAGCTTCACTACAGCAGTGATTCGGTCCAGACCTGGGGTTTACACGTCTGGCGATGGATAAACAGGCTCAAAGAAGAAGACGATTGGGAAGTGCAGACAATGACCGGTCCGGGCATGATTTACAATTTCGGCATATTGAAGGGGATCAAGGATTTGAAAAAACAACCCCGAATTGAATTCATGCCTTATACACTTGGCAAATTGAATACGTTCAAGACAAACCCTGCCAATCCGTTCGCCGACAAGGGGCGGTCGTGGAGCGACAACATAGGCTTGAATGCAAAGATTGGAGTGACCAGCAATTTCACGCTCAATATGGCATTGAATCCTGATTTTGGCCAGGTCGAAGCCGACCCGTCGGTAATGAACCTGACGAACTTTGAAACCTTTTACCAGGAGAAACGCCCCTTTTTCGTTGAAGGCAAGAATATCTTCGATTACAGTATTGACGACAACAGCCTTTTTTATACGCGACGCATCGGTCATGCCCCCTCATATGTGATAAATCCTACTGATAACCTGTTTGTGAAAGAACCGCAACAAACGACAATCCTGAGCGCCATTAAGCTCAGCGGCAAAACGTCAAAGAACCTTTCAGTCGGAGTCCTTCAAAGCCTGACGGCCCGTGAAAACGCCAGATTAAGCAGTCCAAACGGAACGATCTACAAACAACCTGTAGAGCCACTGACCAATTACATGGTAGCCCGTATTCAAAAAAACTATCATCACGGGAATACGATAATAGGTGGTATTTTGACATCGACAAACCGTTTTATTCGCAATGATAGTTTGAATTTCCTAAGTCATGATGCCTATACGGGTGGTTTCGACTTACTGCACCAGTGGCATAACAAGGAATTCTATATCAATGCAAAACTAATCGGCAGTTACATCAAAGGGAGTCAGCGGGCCATCACGTTCTTGCAGGAATCATCGGCGCGCTATTACCAGCGTCCCGGGGCCGCTTACCTGCATTTTGATACAACGCGGACAACCTTGAGTGGAAACGGAGGAAAGCTTGTCATCGGAAAGGGAACGGGACTCTGGCACTATTCCACAGGGGTTAGCTGGTATTCGCCCGGACTTGAACTGAATGACATTGGATATATGAAAATAGCGGATATCCTCAACCAGGATAATAATATTTCTTATTTCGTCACAAAGCCTACCTCCATCTTCCGGACCTTTAACATCGGCCTGAAACAGTTCAACCAATGGAATTACAACGGGCAATATCTTGGTTCCGGGGTTAATTTAGCTTTTTCACCGACGTTTTTGAATAAATGGAGTCTGAATACCAATTGGGATTTCAATTCTCAGACCCTGGATACCCGTATTCTGCGGGGGGGTTACGCCATAAAAATACCTGCCAGCCTGAATTTTTACGGGCAGTTTTCAACGGATGATTCAAAAAAGGTATCCGTGCAACTGATGTACAATATCATGCAAGCCTCCCATCATTCGGCTGATAGTTACCAGTTCGGACCGGGTATTACGGCAAGGGTGACCGATAATTTCCGGGTTGAAGCGACAGCCAGTTATACGGGCAACCACAATCGCCTTCAATACGTGACGACCGTCGACCGGAGTGCCGGCAACCGCTATATCCTCGGCACCATCAGCCAACAGACATTTAACCTGACCCTGAGGTTTGACTACATCATCACCCCGGATATAACCATCCAGTACTACGGAAGCCCGTTTGTATCAAGGGGGAGATACTCGGATTTCAAATATGTAAGTCAGCCTGAAGCCAATAATTACAACGACCGTTTTGTGATTTACAACAATCCCGGATTCTCGAATAATCGCTACTATTTACACGAAAATGGCAATAATATTCCCGATTATTCGATTGCGAACCCGGATTTCAATTTCCGCCAGTTTCGTTCCAACCTGGTCTTCAGGTGGCGATACCGGCCGGGCTCCGACATCTACCTGGTATGGTCGAGTGAACAAACGGCCTTTATCAATAACTATAATGCAGACCTGGGTCATTCACTGGGGCGGCTTTTCAAAATAGTGCCCAATAATATTTTCCTCTTTAAGATCAATTACTGGTTTTCGCTATGATGACGATGAATCTCCAATTTCAGGCTGGCTCCTGATTTGACCCCCCGGCTTGGAAATTAACAGGCTGAATATGGGCTATTCCAGCCCACGAAACAGGGGCTTCCCCCATCTTTGGTAGCCCATTTGGTAGCCCGGCTCCCGGGACAAATCCCGATAATAGATGCATTCATAAGGACTTTTATTGCTTGCATCTACCCCCAACAATCATTATATAGATATGGTTAGCTTTACCGAACAGGGATGAAGTAATAAGTATCGGTTAGAAATGGGAGATGCTATGAAACGGTTACCGGTTTATATCATTCTTTTTACTATTAGCAGTCTACTAACAGGTTGTCAACTAATTAGTTCCAAGAATAAAATAGTAACCTATAACCGACCATTTAAGAATTTGCCGGTGTCGGGTATCCATGCAAATGGGGATTACATCATTGCAGGTACCTCATCGATGGGTTCAACCAGCTACATTTTCCTCTCTGTCGATAATGGAACAAACTGGCAGCAGGTTGATAGCATCCATGTGGATAATACCAATCCCTCTAACTTCCATGGTACCTATACACATACTTCATTCTTTGGAAACAGTAAAACCATATTTGCTGGCATTGGAGGTGGATACAAAGGTAAAGTTCTAATATCTATAGACAATGGGAAGATTTGGACCGAACCCGATCCTAGTTTTTCTGAGAATACCAACTGTTTTGCCATGATAAATGGAACGCTCTATGCCGGAACGAACCACGGGGTCTTTATGACTAAGAATAATGGCCATAATTGGTCAGCAGCAGATACTGCCGGGCTTTCGTATCCGGTAGTAGGGTTGGTTCCCCTCCCGGGATATCTCTTTGCAGCCACGTCCGGAGAGGGAATCTATCGTTCCTCAGATAATGGGGCAAGTTGGAAAGAAGTTTTCTCAACCAATTACGACTTTCGTGGATTGGCCGCTTTAGGTGGCGATATCTTTGCACCAGCATTTCAATTCCCCGGAGATACGACGGGTGGAATCTTCGTTACCACAGACAACGGGGCAAGTTGGAAAGAAGCGAATGATGGACTAACGGATCATACTGTTAACGCACTTTATGCAAATGGTTCGGATCTTTTTACGGGGACAAATAATGGTGCTTATTTTTCTTTGGATAAAGGCAAGAGTTGGGCTCTGGTTGATAGTGTAAGCGCCACCTCATTCGCTGCCAATAATACCTATTTGTTTGTAGGGACAGCTACAGGTATTAAACGGTATTTACTTTCTAAATTGAATAAGTAAGGGGAAATAAATTAAATAATGAGCTCTTGATTATGAACTGGAGTTTCTAATGAAAAACGCACTAATTTATATCACTCTGATTATCGTATCGGGTCTTGTTGCAGGTTGTAATTTACTCGGCTCAAAACAATCAAACCTGTCCTACACTCTCCCTTTAACTCCCGGAAGTACCTGGACCTATGCTGTGTATGATTCAACCTCCCCTCCCAAATTGGATACGCTCCGGGTGAGTATCCTGCAAACAGATACCACATCAGGGCAAATACGATCCCTATGGAAATTTAAATTTACGGATCATACCGATTCTATAACTGTCGTCTCCTCTGGGGGAACACTCCACTTTGATTTTCCACAAGGTTTTTATGTAAACCCACAAAGCTTTGTATTTACAAAAATTGTCTTTCCTCTGGAAGCAGGTAAAGAATGGACAGATGATAACAGCAGGTACTCGGTCGTTTCCAGGGATACTATTTCCTGGAGTGGAGGTACTTTCAATGAAAGTTATCGAATGGTTCAGAAATTCAGTATCAATTTGAGCGGGGGGACTATTACTTATTGGATCGAACCTAATGTTGGCATTGTCAAGGCACATTTTGACGAGATTTTTGGTACAACACCTACAGGACCTGTTGCCTTGTATACTTCGACGTGGACGTTATTGTCTTACAAAATAATTTAAAAAAGCGCTGCTTAAATAAATTAAACAGCGCTTTTTGAGGATTTGTACCGGTGGTCGGAGTCGAACCGACACTCCCGAAGGAACACGATTTTGAGTCTGGACGCAACCACCTCTAACGGGCTCAAAACGGGGGCTTCCCCCCATCGTTGGTAGCCCATTTGGTAGCCCGATTTAAGGTATTTTGCTTCGAATCTCATACTGGATTCATGGTCCTTCAGGTACCCTGGAAATATGGGAACATGGTTCAACCATTCACGGATACATTGGAATTGTCATCTCTTGCGATAAGACAAATGGCCACGAGAAGCCGCAAGGAGTTTGGGTTCGGTATCGTATCATTCCATCGGATTACTTCCGTATCCGGCGACTAACCTTAATTAAATACCGACAGGCTAAATTAAGCAGATAAAAAAACAGTTATAACGACTACCCTGGCAGTACTACTGATCGGAATAGTCATTGGCTGGACGGCCCATTCAGATAATAGCGTTATGCCGATTCCATCCCTGCGGGATTTTAAGTACATGCATATTCCTAATTTGAAGTTGCCACCCTTTCAAGGAGCCATTACACCAGAACTCGTTTTTGTGACCGATACAGTGCAGGTCACTAAACTTAGACGGGATACCATATATGTACCTAAGTCAATGTTTCATTATGTGTTATCAGATCCCAAAAACGCAATTAAGACACAAGGGACTAAAATCGATTGGACTACATGGAATCCTGGCAATCATACATATGAAGTAAGACAATACCGATATCATCCGAGCCGGTGGCACTATGGTATTTCTGCAGGTACAATTATTTTTCCTTTTCAGGCGCTGACGATGATTGGAGTGAGTGGTACAATTGGTTACAAGCAATTTAATATTGGTGCGGGTACATATTTGGGATCGGATCTAGTACCAGCTACTATGCTTAGTATTCACTATAAATTATTGGGCAAAGAATAATCTACTGGATCCATGTCATATGCTAAGGCAACGATGGCATAATTGACAGCTAGCTAGAATGTCTTTGACTAATGTTATCAATTTGTAAATAAGTTCAATATTACGATACATAGCGGTTGCGTTTCATAAAACAAAGATGTATTTAAGTATAAACACTACACCGTTTGGAGCAATACTATGAAACGCATCTTCTGGTTAGGTATCGTAATGATAGCACTTTTGGAAGCGTGCAACTTTGGAGGTGAGTCCCCAGAAACATACTATCCCCCTCAAACCCGGATTGTGCGCATCGACCTGACCCCGGATACCGTTGCTACCAAAGATACCGTACTAATTCATTGCGTAATTGAGGATAGCACAGATACTCAATTTAAATACTCTTGGGGCTTGGGAAAAGATACATTGGCTGTGAACGGAACTGTTAACGGACCTTATATAAAATATATAGCACCTTCTTTAGGCAGTCAACCTAAAGGGACTGTGATTATAATCTCAGGTGGTATAAATATAGATAATGGCTCGGTTGACTCCCTAGAAGTAGGTGGAGTTATAAACATTCCGGTGTTAGTAAAATAGATAAAACATCAAGTTAAGGCGGAGAGGTATAATGAAAAAGCAAGTGATTGTGCTTGTCATCATATTGATGACGGGGATATCGAGCGTGTTTGCGCAGACATGGAATCTGCCGGCTAACCGTAAGAATACACGATTTTTCACGGATGATTTCAATATTCCTAGACCCGCATTATCTATGCGCGGTTTTGACAATTTGAAAAACGACTCCTATTACAATACTTATAGCAATACGACCTATGGAGTAAAACAGGTGTTGGAACGGGTTTATGGACTAGATGGGATATCAGTTGCTCAGAGTGTAAGACAAATATATATACAAATTATCAACCAGTATAGGCAAAATTCTAAAAGTTTAGAGACATTTACTACCAATGATCATAAAGAATTCAACAGTTCAGTTCTCGAGTCCCGAGCCTTCCTGGCCTTGATGAGTTTTATCATTGAAAAAAATCCTAATATTTTTACTTCTTCAATTCAAAGTGAAATTCCAAATATGCCTACCCACGCAGAGGCCATGGACAGCCTGATGGCGGCACTACAACGAAAACAGGATTATTTTACTCAATATGATTCTGGCAATGCATGGAAACGATCCACGGCACTAATGAAAGTAGCCCGTGCTTGGGATTTGTACTTGGCCTTGGAAAATGCCTATCAGGACTTGGCAGGAGATACCACCAAACTGCTTAGCCAATCAGACAAACAGTGGTGGGATGGAGCCATTAACGGGGAAATGCAGGGTATATGGGCCGATACACAAAAAGATGAATCCGGTATATTTGGATTTTCGGTTAATGCGGACGAAATGCAAGCGGGTAACTGGCCACTCATGAGTTTTGCCACCTTAGGTTATGTTGCCTTGGGTTTTAATGGTCCTTTTACTCCTTTACATGATGACGAGCATGTTACTACGTCTCAATATCTTAGCAATGTGCTCGATAAAGCGTCACAGGCCACTGCACTCTATTATACTGATAGTAGCCAAAGGCGCAATTATTGGTGGTATCAAACCAGTGCTGGGAAACCGTTTTGGGCTGAGGGGCCTATTACTTCAATGTCGCCTTACCTCGTGTGTTATCTTATTGGCATGTCATGAGGGCTAATAATATGTTGTCTTATGGATTTGGAAATGGTGTTGATCCTTTTCATGATAGTGACTTCCTGACACCAATAGAGTGGCTGGCAGACATTGCCACACCTGATGGCAGAACACCACCTATTGATGATGGGAACAAGGCACCCATAAATGCCAATTTGCTAAGCTGGAAAGAGCCTTATGGTGATCCCACTTTAGGTAAAAAGTTTGCATATATAAGAGACGCAACTTCTGCAAGCCGTATCGGTGCAGACCGGGATTACAGACTGGTAGAGATTGCTATCCCTTTAGTAGAACAAGGAGGAGGGACTCCTATACCCTCAACTGGCATACAGGGAAATCTGAGTAAAAGTTCATTGGTATCACAACAGGTCATTGCCAGAGACACCTATCAGGGGAAAAAGTACTATATATTCCTAAATGGCGAGCATGGAGACGCCATAACACGAGGTGAAGGACATGAACAACCCGATCAATTACAGTTACTTTTTTATGTGGATGGAAGGTCCTATCTGATGGATACCGGCTACGACGAATCCCATCCATTAACGAATAGCACATGGAATAAATTTGATGATCATAATGTGCTATATCCTAATGGAACTGCTTTGCAACCACCCTATGTAGATCCAATAAAAAAACGCAAAGTCTCCGATTTTGCTTCTGTCGAGTACAACTATGCCCAGGATATGGGAGATATTGTTACAATGCAGGGAGCTGTGCCAATCCAGGGCACAGCGTTAGATGGTAGTGTCTATTATGCCGATTATGAAAGGAATATTCTTTATTTGAAAAATGACGCTACTAATAATGTTGCTCCTTATTTAATTGATATTAATGCGCATGTACTAAATGTACAGGATTCAGGTTCTGGAGAAGAAGCTGGAGTATGCACACTCCAATACTTTTCAGATACCATAAACGAACAGGCTGATCCCTATGGTTGGTCAGAATTCGCATATCCGGATAATAACAATTTGTATATCTACAAAACATTTTTAGGGAGCTCCATTCTAAACAGATACTTTCAAGACGGTAATAATTATGAACTAAGGGAATTGCCCGGTAATAATTATGCTGCTTCCTATATCCGGGATGGTGGAACGATCTTATCAAAGGACAAAGCATATATTTCTATCCTCAAAATCGGAAACAGCAAACCAGCTACCCCCTCTATCCTCAATTCCGTTAATAGGGACTATTATGGTGCATTTTCTTTAAAAGAAAATACAAATACCGTAGATGTAATAATCAAACGTCTAAAGCCTCAAGGCATTGGATCAACAGATTCATTTTATAATAGCGATATATCTGTTACCGTTCCAGATGCAGGAGATGCGGAATTATCTCTGCCCGGTGGTGATGATTATGGCTTTGCCCGGTTAACCCAAGAAAATGGAGTGTGGGTTATTGATCCGAACTATCAAATCAACCTTACACGAATAGATTTTGTATATCCCTCCAACACATCAATTAGTACCAAAACCTACCCCAGTAACGCCGACATATGGATTGGCAACAATGTTACTCTGACCGTTACCGGAACGATGAGCCTGCAGCCTGGCACGACCGTACATTTAGGAGTGGGTTCGGTCATCCAGACCACCGGTAGTGGCAATATTCAAGCAACAAGTACGGTATTTAAGACCCTAACTGGCTCCACTTCTGCCTCCCAGAGGTGGTTGCATATCATATTAGAGGGGAACGGTGGCAGTACCTTTACCCAGTGCACCTTCAACGGAGCCAGCCAGGCGATCTATGTGGACTCCCAAGGTAATACCGTTGATCGTTGTACCTTTCAGTATAACAGTTGCGGGCTATACGCCTGGACCGGATCTGTTTATATAGATGGATCCACCTTCAATAACAACCCCGACTATGGGATATATGAAGGTGGCACTGGCTATGCGCAACTCTATGGCTATCAGTATGGTTCCACATTTATCCCTAATACAATCTCCAATAGTTACTATGGGGTAAATATCTATGACAATGCGTGGGCGGTTCTGAAAAACACTCAGGTTGATAATAATACTTACGGAGCAATCAATTATGGTTCTACGATGTTGCAGACAGGGAATCATAGCGATAGTGGCGGGTGCCCGGCTTATGTGGGATATGGCTGGAACCGATTTAGCTTGAATAGCAGTTATGCCATTTATAACGGCAGCAGTCAGACAGACTATGCCAATGATAACTGGTGGGGTAGTGTGAGCGGACCCAGTACCTCCAATTTATATGGCAGTGTCAACTATGCAGATTACCTAAACTATGACCCAACCATCAACGGAGGGCCACAAACCGGGAGTTGCGGGAGCGGTGGTGGTTGTCCTCCAACTTGTACGATAGCTCAAGCGGTAGCAACCAAGGTGCAGGCCATGAACGCAGGAACCCAGGGGACAGACTCTTCTTCTACTCAAAGTCCAGTAGTCTCTTTAACCTCTACCTCTACCACTACGCAGGGCGGGGTTTCAGGGCGCCTGACGAGTATTTATGGCCAATTAGCCAAAAATCCCGGCGCATCCGATAATTACCGACTCCTTCAGGAAGCCTACCAGTTGGTACAGATGGACGATCCGGCTGATACAACAAGCCTATTAAGAGAGCTTGACTCGTACACCGGTCAGTTCAACACGGCTATAAATCAGGCTTCAGGTGTCATTTCCACAGGCTCTAAACCTCCGGCATCTAATACCATAATTTCCCCTATCCTCTCACAGACTACGTTGCGGATGGGCTCAACAGCAGTGCTCTTGAAGATGGACTATCTGTTACATAAGGAAAAATGGGGACAGGCGCAAAACCTGGCTGATCAATTTGCGCAGTATTTCCAGAATAGTAAAAACGAATCTTCTTTCCTGGCCAGTCGTGCGGTTGCCTGGGAACATCAAAAACAGTTTGCCGAAGCCCTGGCCGCTTATCAACAGATCGACAACCTGCAACCAAAATCTCCACCAGCCGGATATGTGGCCCCGGATTACAGCTTCATTGAAGCAGAACTTAAGGATTCGGTGAAGGTCTACGGCCAGTCACCAGTAGCCTCACAGGAAGCAGGACAATCCGAGTCCGCCATGAAAGGGAATCAGGAATTACCTAAGAAGTTTTCGGTTGGGGACAGTTATCCCAATCCGTTCAACCCTACCACGATCATTCCGATCAGTTTGCCAAAGGCGGCCCATGTGCGGGTAGTAGTTTATAATGTTGTTGGTCAACAAGTTGCTACACTCGCCAACCGTGCGTTCCAGGCGGGTACATACCAACTCCGGTTTAACGCTGATCAACTAGCCAGCGGCGTGTACTTCATTCGCGCAAGGCTGGGAGAAAAACTCTTTACAACAAGAGTGACACTGATTAAGTAACAAAATACCAAAGGCAGTCACATACAAATAGTGTGTGACTGCCTTTACTTCAATTGTTTCATAATAGCCGATCTCTTTTCTGATACATTGCATCTATTACACCTCCGTTAACCGACCAGGTAACACAGGAGAAGTTTTATGAGATCCTTTATGAACCATTAACCATGTATTGGTATATGGTGGTTGAGCTTGACGGGGAGTTTTTCTTTAATAGTTGATGGATACAACCATAGCATGAATACATGAATTCGGTCAATAACTAACGAATAATTTCACTCCTCTACCCTTCCACGAAATACATCGACCTCACTATCTAAATCGACTGATTCATCATTGTCGATCACCTCTTCGATGCGTTGCATCTTTTTATACATCCGTTGCCCGGCCAAATGAGAGTACACTTCATCAGTTACTTTGGACGAAGAGTGTCCAGCCAGATACTTTGCTTCCGTTAGTGAATATCCTAATTCAAGCCATGTGGTAACACGTTTATGACGCATACCATGAATTGTTCGATCTTTAGGTATACCAGCCTTCTTTAGATAAAAATTAAAAACCTTTCTGACATGTTTTCCACGTATCGGCTGCCCTTTATGACTCACAAATAAATAGTCCTCTGGTCCCGGTTTGGAACGATTCTCGAAATATTCTACCAGGTACGGGCGCAGGAATTTTTCGGATATGGGAATGAGACGCTCTCTGTTCCTCTTCCCTTTTTCAATCTGAATAAATCGAAAGTTGCCCTTAATATTCTTTCCCTTTAATCCAGTCGTATTTTCAGCAGGATCTTTAGCCTGGTCCGGATTATAGGCCACATCATTCAAACGCAAACCCGCGTAATAGTACAGAGCAATCATAGGTTTAAACCACGCTTGCTCCTGAGTCTTTTGGTAGGTTTTCTTTTTTCTGAGTTCCTCATGGTGTTTGTCAAATGTTTCAAAGAGCTTTTTTAACTCAGCCTTTGAGAGCATCTTTTTAAGCACATTCTCTTCTTTTTCGGGGAGTGGAATGTCTTCCATGATATTTACATCGGTCCACCCCTTCTTCATTACAAAACGCCACCAAGCGATCATATGCCGTTTATTGGTGTGCCGTGTATTGGTACTCACGCCGGATCGCATGAGAAATGTGATCACATGCTTTTTCTTTATCGCACGGAGCGGTTGAAACTCGATTCCACTAAAACTCAGGAAGTATCCGACATTATCTTCATAAGCTTGAAGGGTTCGGGCTTTACGATGAGGTTTGGATTCTTTGAATAGATCAAGAGTCTCTCGAAGTGACTTCGGGTCCACCGGTAGATGTTCCGGTCTGTAATACACTCTGAACATCAAAATCAGGACCGAACGGATCTATTTGTCCCAACTCTAATAATGTTTCCAATTTTTTTAAATGCTGGTCAGCAACAAATTTCTTGTTGGTCTTTAGAGAAAATCGGATGGATTTCTTACGACCGTTTATCCGTTTCCCAAACCAGACATAATAGGTTTTACCGCGCTTGTTGATATATGGCATAATTGACCTCTCTTTTCGTTCAATACCAATATAATTTTTTGGTAGCCCATTTGGTAGCCCGGGTTGGGAATTTATAGGCTAAATATGGGCTAATTCAGCCCACGACAGAAACGAATATTGAGGTCAATACATAAAAAAAGCGCTGTTAAATTGATTTTAACAGCGCTTTTTGTGTTTGTACCGGTGGTCGGAGTCGAACCGACACTCCCGAAGGAACACGATTTTGAGTCGTGCGCGTCTACCAGTTCCGCCACACCGGCAAAATTTTTAACTCATTGCCTGGCAATGAGTTGGAGTTCGTCAATTTTATGTCAAAAAGTGTGCCAAATCGTACTTCTAGTGTCCATTTTAGTGTTCATTTTTGGACAAAATAGGTGTTCATTTGGTGTTCAAAATTGACCCGAAATGACTCCATTCAACACTTCAAAGAAATCGTTAACAAAACAGGCTCCTAATATAGGGCTTCATGAATTACTTCGTCAACTTACTTTTCGATTTTATGACAATTATATCAGGCCCTACTTTTTGATACTAAGCACATTTTCTCTTCCGAACAAGGCGCATGACCCGGGATGAAGAGAATAAATGCAAGTGATGTCCCCAGGTTCGGGATACCAGGATGTTTTATAGCAATGTTAGTTTTCCACAGGAATCAGGAAGCCTTAAAAAAAGATGAGTAGTCAAAACTCTGTTTTCTGTTAAAACAATTACAAAATACCGCCCCCTTCCATAATACCATAAGATGATGCCCGGCAACAGGTATATGTGTTTTATAACCGTTACATACATTTAATTTGTATATAAATTTGGAGGGAGTAACTTTGTCATCAGCAGTTGAGGTGTTAGCTATATTAATTGGTAATTATTGATACAGGTAGGGGTTGTCGTATGAATCCGAACAGTCGATGGGCTATCGATATAGCATTCTCATGTCTTATCGAGGATGGCATATGTCTACGGGTCAGTGCCCCCAAAAAAGATTTTAGCTCGTCTTTGAAAGCCCCACCTAATTCCGATTCCTCCTCCCGATGACCACTCCCCTTGGTACTTATGATCTTTCCAAAGGAGTGCCCCTCTGGCTAAAGCGGACAGCCAGGAACAAAATGAAGGTGTATAAATAGACATACACTCCATTAAATCAATGTAAAAGTGACATTCTATGAATCAGTTTGATACCGTGAACAGGATGAAGTTTCAGTTCATTACTATTTTAAAAAACGTTTGCAAAAACAAAGCGTATATCATTGTTTTTTGGATCTCAGTGATATGTATTGCAGGCCTTAGCGGGCAGGTTCAGGCACAGACCCGTAAAGCGGTACCGTATGTGTTACCCTTGCTGCATCGACGCAGGGAGCAAAACCATGGATTGCAACCTGTGAATAATGGTATAGCACCATCAGGTGGCCCTGATCAGTTTCTTCAGAATAATCAAAACATAAGTCTTCTTGGACATTGGATGGGTAATGTCTCCTCTTTGAATAATGAAACTATAGAAAATTTGTCAGTTTCCGGCAATTATGCTTTTGCTACAATAACCGGCACTTCTAATCAATATCCTTATGGAACTACTCGCGATCTTTATGTAATCGATGTAAGCGACTCAGCTGCTCCCGCGGAAGTTGGTCATTATAATATCGGTGGATCGACTATGGATAATATTGATGGTGTGGTCGCTGATGGTCATTATGTATATATGACTACATATTACTCTGGTTTTAGAGTACTGGACGTGAGCAATCCCGGAAATCCCCATGAGGTGGGTTCGTGTTATGACGGTTCAAGTGTTTATTCTTATTTTTTATCAGTTTCCGGTAATTATGCTTATGTAGTCTGTGGTGATGGTGGCAACTTCCCTAGTCTTCATGTAATCGATGTAACCGACCCAACCAATCCACATGAAGTGAGTCTAATAGAATACGGGAGTACCAATAACCCAACGGAAATACAGGGTGTATATGTGACAAAGGGTTATGCATACGTGACTACTACTGAATATATCGGTGGTTCCAATAACAACATTGAACGTGTTCTTCATATCATTGACGTAAGTAATCCTGGCAGTCCGCATGAAGTGGGTTCGTACAAGACCAGTGGCGACCGTACTATTCAGGGACAGGATTTTACCTATAAAAACGTATATGTGTCTGACGGATTTGCCTATGTGGCTGCTGTTAATGGACTTCATATATTCGATGTGAGTAGTCCAACCAATCCACATGAGGTTGGAGACTTCAAAAATAATGGGGTTTACGGAGTTCATGTGTCAGGAAAATACGCTTACATGAACGTCGATGTTCCATATAATCAGTCGGCAAGCGAGTCTGCGCTTCAAATACTCGATGTAAGCGACCCGGCCAATCCGCTGCTGGTAGGTTCGTATTATTATGATAAATACAATCCATCAGAAGAAATTTATTCAACGGGCAAACTCATCTACACAATGGACCCCTCTCACGGGCTGCTCATATTGAAAAATGAGTTGTCTGACGGGCTTTCAGGAACGATTGATAATGTAACCCTTGATAAGGATAACCTGTCGACCTCTGCCCTCTCCGGGGCCCAGGTGTCGGTGTATTCCGGGTCCGCCGTGGACACCCAGGCAACGACCGGCTCGGACGGGTCCTTCCAGTTTCCCAACCAGACCGACTCCTCCTACACCCTGCGGGTCTCGGCCAACGCGATCAATGAGCTGACCAACCAGGCCACCAACCTGTCCTGGGACTACACGGTCAGGCCCACCTACTACTCCATCCAACTGCCGGTGGGCCTGTTCAACCAGACCTATACCGGGGCCTACGGCCTGGACCATCTGACCATCTCCTCGGACGTGCTCTTCGGCCTGCTCCCGCCCCAGCCCCTGGTCAACAGCTACGATCCCGCCGCCACCGGGGCCCTGCTGCAGGACTGGCGCACGGGTGCTACCGGGGTGAGCGCCTCGGATACCAACAGCGTGTATCACCAGCGCATCAAGGCTCTGGCCCGCCACCTGATGGTCCAGTCCCTCTACCAGGGCGAGTTTACCAACGCAGCGACGATGAGCCACAGCCTGAGCACGGCCACCACCCAGCTGGTCACCAATTATGTCCTGGCCGGCAAACTGGCGAACAAAACCGAGGAGAAGACCTCCAAAGAACTATCCGATGAGCAACTGGCCAATGAGGTGAACAGTCTGGTCACTGGCATCCGGGGTCAGGTCCGCAGCGCCTTTCTGACCCCGGTCATCAACAAAGTGGCCAATGCCCTGCCTGCCCCCTACAACAAGTATGTGCCCCTGGCCGTGGGTAAGACCCTGGCGTTCTTCCAGAGCGATTCGAAGAAGGACTATCTGAGCGACATCCTCAAGGACCAGACCCAGGCGCTGGCCAGCACCGTCTCCGACGAAATCCTGCTCTCCTACGGGTATGTGCCGGCGACCCAGACCGGGCTGAATCGCTCGGTGAAGCTGGCTCATGCCTTTGACTACTCCGGCAGCACCGGACAGGCCTTCCACGACCTGGTTGACACGACCACCTCCTCGGTGCTGGAGCAGTCCGATGTGGCCACCAAACTGGTCAAGATTATCGCCGATAAGGCGACGGCGGCCGGAGACTTTACCAAAAAGAGCGCGACCATCACCCAGCTCATCGCCGAGGTTGCCGCACCGACCTCCGAGACCGGGGTGGGAGCGGTTGTCGCCGGAGTGGCGGAATCCCTGACCGGCGTTTTAAAAGGCACAGCCCTGGCCTCCTACCTGACCTCTGCGATTGCCCCCGGGCTGCGCCTGGCCCAGATTGCAGGTGAGACCAACCACGGGGTCGATGTCGCCTATCACCCCGACCAGCAGAGCACCTTCCAGAAGATCGTCCCCGAACAGTCCGGCAGACGGTATATTCGATACACCGACCAGGTCTTACAGACCGGCCAGCAGGATCTGACGGCCTCTGTCGACCAGTACAACCAGCTGGTCCAGCAAATCCTGAGCCTGATCGGGAACAATCAAAAATCCCAGGCCCTGGGAAAGCTCAGCGATCTGATGCAGGCGGACCAGTCCCTGGACCAGCAGTTGCAGCTCAGCCAGGCCCCGGTCGATGCGGTGGCCGATCAGCTGGCTCCCTCCGATTCGACCTTCCTGGCCCACTACCTCTCCCTGGCCCAGGCGAACGTGGGCGGGGCGGCAGCACGGGCCGGGCTCTATGCCAACCTGCTTGGGTATGCCCTGAGCCAGTCGGTGACGCTGCAGGATTTAACCGCCTCGGCTGATTCGGTAAGCAAGCACCTGGGCGATCTTGAGAACCAGACCACTACCGTGACCGGTGAGGTCTCCTCGGTAGCCGCTCCCCCCTATGTGATCATCAGCCGGGATTCGCTCTCCACGAACACGCCGAAGAGCAGCCAGCCCTTTACCCTCTCGGCGGTAGTGACCAACCTGGGCACTTCCCCAGCCACGAATGTAAAGGTAACCCTGCAGACCGATTCGGCCACCACGACCGGCTCTCAGAAACAGGTTACGATCCCCAGTCTGGGCGTGGGCGCAAAGAAAGTCATTAGCTGGACCCTGACCCGCACCGATACCACGTCTATGGGCAGTTACACCATCGACCTGAGTTCGGACAATGCCAAGGTGCTGCCCACCACGGACACCTATTTTGTAGAGAACACCGGACTGGCTGCCACAGGCATACAAGGCAATATCCAAACCCGGCCCAACGGGTATCACCTGGGACAGAACTATCCCAATCCCTTCAACCCGACAACCACGATTCGCTACACCCTCTCCGGCAGCGAGCACGTGCGTCTGACCGTATACAATGTGCTGGGACAGATGGTCGCCAGACTGGTAGACCGAACCCAGGCCGCCGGAGCGTACTCGGTCCGTTTTGATGCCCACGACTTGCCCAGCGGGTTGTACATCTACCGGCTGAAGGCCGGAAACTTCAACCAGACTAAGAAGATGATGCTGATTAAGTAACTGATGTCATGTACCCGGATTGACATTGTCCTTTAACGGATCCAATCCAACAAGTCATTAAATCGCCCATTTTCTGAATGGTTTGTGGATCATGAAACGCTGGGTGACAACCCCCTTCGCCCCCTTTATTAAGGGGGAAAGAGGGATCCCTTGGATTGCCCGGTTGTTTCAACGGTTTGTTCAACCATATGATAAGCCTCGATTCGCTGTAAGTTGATGAGGGTCTGATTCTTGCCAAACCAACATTACTTTGAAACGTCCAGTTTTTCGCGGAACCAGACCTTTCCGGCTTACTTTTCCCTCTGATGACAATTATATTAGGCTCTTTATTTAGATGCTTTAACATTACAAGAGCGCATGTCCAAACAGGTCAACATTCATCACAAGCGATTTGCAGACTTCCTTCATTACCTCAAAGAACACCAGGCTGAGATAACGGTCCACTCCCCTGGCGGAGACCGGATGACCTACACGTTCCGGAAAAACGGACCACTGATCAAATCCCTGGTCTGCCAGGCCCTGGATGAGAACGAGACGGTAGTCAGTGAGTATTTCCGGCAAAACCTGCAGGCCGACAACATCTCCACGCGTAAACGGAAGGCCTTCTACCGGCGTGTCAATATCATCCATGATATCAACTCTACGTATCCCCGGGATGAACTGGCACCGATACACAAGGCCATGCTGCGGGGAGATACGGTAGAAGCGGCGGATCTCCACCGGATCTATCCTCAGTTTACAACAATCTATGCCGGCAGCATATCGAAGCTACTTGAAATATGCTTAGATGCAGGTCCACAAGTGTGGGCTGTAATGCTGAGCTCAGAATTTCCGTTTCGGGAAGAAGTGAATCACATAATGAATCATTTCGAGACCCTTCTGGAACAGGAATCGTTTCGTGAACAGCTGGATAGTTTGACTACCCTCTATTCATACCTGGCCAGGACCAATACAGAGCAGACCTTTTTCTATCCGGACTACACGTTTCTGCATAAACACGATACGGCCCGTTCATTCAGAAATTACACGTATGCCCGGCAGGACTATGAAGGTCCTATTCAACTCGATGAGCAGCGATGTAAAAAACTCTGGTATGGCAAGTATCTCTTCAGCAAGGAACACGTAACCGACTGGCCCGTCTCCTACACCGCTCACCTATTGCTTTCCTTTTTTGAATATGTCGCTTTGATTTTAATGATAACAAATACGCTCGATCCTGGATTTGAAACCGATATTCGTTTCCAGATCAATGCCTCCACAGATGGCATCAGTGTGGAATATGGCAAAGCCAACCTAACCCTCGATGATTTGGCCGAGGAGCTATCCTACTATCATTTCCACAAGAATCCCGAACAACTCATCTCAAAGGACCCGTTTCATCTGCTGACCGAAGAGATCAAAAAGAACAAGACCGGTAGTCCTTCTCATTCTGTGGATAAAGAGATGCTGAAAAGTATTATCTCAAACCGGATTAAAGAAAAGTATCTGGGATCGGTTATGAAGACGTTTGGGTATGCTTAGCGGCTAAGGTTCAGTAGTGTGCAATAGTTTTTTTCGCTTATGCCAGACATCATTATGCCAATTATCATAACTCGGACTGTTGATCATGCTCGATTTCTTCTAACCTTAAGCATTCATATATTATAAACGGAATCTATTTTTAAAATTATGAGTAAGCTAACCGTTTCAAAAAAAATCGAAAAGTTACCGCCCGATGCCAGGAAACAAGCCCAGGACTTCGTGGACTTCCTGTATCGGCATTACGTTCAAAACAAAGGCCAACAATCTAAATCCGAATCTGACAAAATTTCTGATAGTTCCTTTTTTGGAATCTGGAAAGATCGTGAAGAGATGAGTGACAGTGTAAAATGGGTCAGAGACACCCGCAAATCCCAATGGCCTAACTAATACGAGATGGCTAAGACTTTGTTGCTTATTGACACAGACGTTTTAATTGATTTTAGTCGAGGTGTTGAACAATCAAGAATAGCCGATCACTTCTCGAAAAGCAACTTCGGGAACTGGAAGCCGATTATATCTCCTTTCCCCCTCACTCAAAGCGGTTTGTAGATAGCGTTTAAGTCATGGAGTGTTGATTCCTGACATGTTGATCGCTTCCACTGCTTTAACTTTCGAAATTCCATTACTTTCTAAAAACCGGAAGGATTTTCGATTTATAAAGGATTTGAATTTTATCAAGTATAAGATTCAGTAGAGGGCTTAGCATAACGAGTGGATGATTTAGCTGAGGAGCTATCCTACTATCATTTCCACAAGAATCCCGGGCAGATCATCTCAAAGGATCCGTTTCACCTGTTGACCGAAGAGATCAAGAAAAACAAAACCGGCAGTCCGTCTAATTCTGTGGATAAAGAGATGCTGAAGACTATCATCTCAAACCGGATTAAAGAGAAGTATTTGGGATCGGTTATGAAGACGTTTGGCTATACAAAATGAGCCTTAGAAAGATCATTTCCTAAGGCTCTTTTGGAAGACGGTTTCACCAACAGTACTACTAATACGTTAACCCGTATCCATAAGGGAACAGAGGGTCATAGTTCGTAGTATCATTCCTGTTGATTGGAATTTGGTCCATCGATTTAGGCCAGGTATAGGGCAATTTCCCTGTTGGAGCGTAATCGCCAAATAACACGTCTGCGACTCCTTCGCCTTCCGAACCTGGCAGCCATGCAGCGATAAATGCCGGGGCCTGTTCGATCACATTCGTAACGATCATGGGCCGGCCGGAAATCAACACGACTACATAGGGAACTCCGGATTTGCGAACGTTTGCGATGGTATTGAGATCTTCTTGCGACAAGTGCAGATCTTTACTATCCCCATGGCCTTCTGCATACGGTTTTTCACCAACTACGACAATGGCGAAATCAGATCCTTTCGCTTTTTTGCCGTCTGCTGAATATGTCACGTTGGTACTCGGAGAAACGGCATCTTTGATTCCTTGTAAGATGGTTGTGCCTATCGTCGTATTTCCGGAACCGCCCTGCCAGGTAATCGTCCATCCGCCGCATTGATATCCGATATTATCGGCATCGGAACCAGTGACATACAGATGCTTGATATCCTTCGAAATCGGAAGGACATTATTTTTATTCTTCAATAATACCATCGATTCCCGAACTGCTTGGCGAGCCAATTCGCGATGAGCCTTCGAGCCAACCTGTGCGGTCAGCGCTTTATCGGTGTACGGGTGTTGAAACAGCTTCGCCTGAAATTTAACCCGCAGAATACGGCGAACGGCATCGTCAATACGCGACATGGGGACTTCCTTATCGTTCACCAGTTGGGTCAAATCGTTGATGAATATCACATACTTATCCGGCACAATGACCATATCAAGTCCGGCATTGATGGCCTTCTTGATGTCTTCCTTGTAGTCCGGACCCAATTGATCAACGGCTGCATAATCAGAAACCAAAAATCCTTTGAATCCCATTTGCCCCTTCAACACCGTTGTAAGCAGATATTTATTCTCGTGCATCTTAGTCCCGTTCCAACTGCTGTATGAGACCATAATGGAACCTACGCCTGCTTTAAGAGCATCATAGTAGGGTTTCAAATGTATATCCCGCAGTACTTTCTCACTGACCTGGGTATTGCCCTCGTTGAGACCGCCCGTGGTTCCGCCGTCACCCACAAAGTGTTTCGCGCAGGCGACGATTGAAGTGTTGTCCTGGCCAAGGACCTTGCCCTGTAATCCTTCAATCTCGGCATATCCCATCTCACTTACTAAGCCGGGCATTTCACCAAACCCTTCGTACGTGCGGCCCCATCGAATATCCTGCGGAACGGTAATACAAGGTGCAAAAGCCCAGTTGATCCCGGTTCCGGCTACCTCAACAGCCGTAGCATGACCAATCTTGCGTATCAATGCTGTATCACGCGTAGCTCCGAGGCCTACATTGTGGGGAAATATCGTGGCCCCGTAGATATTGCTGTTTCCGTGAACGGCATCAATCCCATAGATCAATGGAATTTTTAAAGGAGTGTTAAGCGCATACGCCTGCAAGCTATCCAACATATGTGCCCAATCCTTGGGTTGGGTCGGATCCAGCTTAGAGTCGCCGCTGCTCTGCAACGAACCTATGTAATATTTCGTGATGTCTTTAGGATCCTTTAAAAATGAATGATCAACATTCGTCATCTGTCCGATCTTTTCAGCCAGACTCATTTTTGACAAGAGCTGATCGACCTTTTGCTCGATATTATCTGCCTGATTCTGTCCTTCACTCCCTTGTTGTTTCTTACATCCCCCGAACACAAACAGAAAAAGTATTCCGGATAAGAGGAAGAAGCCAATGCCTGTTCTTGAACTCATTCTATGTAACATAATCGATGTTTTTTTAGATAAGCGTTACCGGGACATCAGTCCCCATTAGTAAATAGCACCAATGCTTGGATACGTCGTAAATAATGTACTACTCCACTTTTAGAAAGTAATGTATGCAGCTAACTCATCTTTTTAAAACGAAATTTACCCAAGCATTGCCCTGAATTCTACTGATAATGATTGATGAGGAGCTATCCTACGATCATTATCACAAGAATCCTGAGCAGCTCATCTCAAAGGATCCGTTTTATTTGCTCATCGAGGAGATCAAAAAGAACAAGACCGGCAGTCACTCGAATGATGCCGACAAGGAGTTGTTGAAGAAGATTATTAAAAACCGGATTGAAGGGGAGTATCTGGGATTGGTTATGAAGAAGTTTGAATTTTCAATAATAACGTGGGGACACAACCCCCTGCACCCCCTTTATTAAGGGGGAAAATCGAACAGGATTCTTTATTTAGGCTCCCGATCATCTATTGGATGACAGTCCAAATCTCCCCCGAACCGCTGCCGAGGTCAAGCACCCGGCCCCCCCGATTCCAGACGTAGCGTCGTGCCGAGCGTGGCGAGCTTTTCGGGTGTGAACGGGTTATGGATGCGGTGAGCACTTTCGGAGACGGTAAAGATCCGTGGAATGCCCATTGTGGAAAATTTCCTTAAGGTTGTGAATAGGTTCGGCCATGGCCTCACGACTCCGGATCAAACCCGAATACCCGAAGCTCCTGGTCGCAGCGACACGCTTTCGCAAATCGTGCAGCCCATGCGATGGCCTCCTTACTTGAAGGCAACTCAAGTACAGTGAATCCACCATTGAGCGGAGGCGCCCACGGGTAGCCTCCCTCAGCGACCGAGCCATTGGCCGAAACCAAGACAGGCGGTACTGTTTCATCAATACCACCGCCGAAAACGTAGACGCCCGATTCCTTCGCCTCTTGTATCACGGCATGAGCATCTCGACCCACCGCCTCCCACTCGCTGTCGGGTACATTCATTGCCGCACCGGGAAATGAAATCAGATACTTTGCCATGATCTTCTTTCTCTAAGAATTTTGCGATTAGTGATACAGGCCTTGACTAATGGCCTTGCGTTTAAAGGGCCAAGATACAAGCACCGATTCTTATTGTAGCTATAACCTTACGTACAAACGAAAACAAATTCATCCCCGATCCCGGCTTTCCGGGACGGGGCTGGTCCCATTAATGCGCTTGATAGCCAAACCCTATTCCAGGTGAGCCGGTGGTTGTTGGCTGGTGTGCCATATAGTAAGCATATCAATTCGATTGGTTTTGATTTCATAGACCAGCCAGTAATGTCCATGAAGGAGTTCTCTGATCTCAGGTCTGCTAAATTCCGGAACCATGCGGCCACTTTTGGGATGAGATCTGAGTTGTTCACAACTTTTGAATACATCCCTTGCCCACTCTACCGCTGTTGGGATATCATCAAAGGCGATATAATCGGAGCATTCTTCCACACGCTGAAGGAAGCGATCGGTTAAAATTACTTCCATTTGGATAAATGCTTTTCTATACGCTCCCTGGCTTCTTCGATCGTGTAAGTTTGTCCCCGTTCCACTTGTTGCTTGGCCTCAAGCAGATCTTCGAGTAATTCCAGTTTGTGGGCGAAACGTTCATACTCGGAAACATCCATTAAAACGGCGGCGCTTTTTCCGTGCTGTGTCAAGACAATGGGTTGTTTTTCCTTTTTGAGACGTTTAATAAAATCTGCCGAACGCTTCCTGAATTCGGAGAGTGGTTCAATATCTTTTGAAATGGAAATGCTGTTCATCATGATATTTTTATAGTCTTTTAATATACCATAAATGTACCGAAAAATAGCTCGATAGACAAAGTAGAGGAGGTTTGGCTAAGATTTAATTCTACAACAAGCCGATCCTTATCAAACACCAGATAAATTTAGTAAAATTATTCAGTAATCAAATGGGAGCCGGTGGCTACGTTTAATGCAAACAGGTCTATGTATAATCACATCCCACAATCCCGCTGGGACGCTAAGCCCAATTGTCGAATGCATGCGCGATGCCGTGGGTCTTGCAGAAAGTGAAAGAGCTACGGTTCCAACAGACTTGCCGTGGTCAATGCACGGACACGCTTGAAATCCTTACTATTGAATGTTAACAGATTCTCGGCTTCGACATTGGCGGAGGCACGGGCAATTAAGGCATCATAAATAATTACGCCGCGCAGATTATGCTTTTTCAAAAATTAACGCGCACTCACAATCCTACAGATCTGCGTATGATAATAGCATCCCGATCAGAATCTTCGGGAAAATCCTTTGCCACTTGTTTTTCGGTCATGAAAGGCCCGGAAAGCACAAACATACCTGCTGAATAATATTAGTTCATAATCCGAAAATTGGGTTAGTTTATTCTATCCTATATGTTTAAAAGGAATTATAGCTCCCTATCTCTCCTCCTTGGATCACTCTCATCTCAAGTCCCCCAAACAAGCCCCTTAAAAGTGCCCGAGTTTTACAGCGTCAATCGTAATTGAAACGCAAAAACTCAGTCACTATGCAAATCGAATATTTCCTCACATCCGGCGAAGCAGCCGAGTATTTAAGCCAGCAGCTCAAACAAAAAGTACGCTATTACGACCTTGATAATCTGCTGCGTGCCGAAGCCATCAAACCGCCTCGCCTGATCGGTGGCCGGAGACTTTGAGTAGGACATTCGGCTCAACATCAAGCAAGAAGGAATATATGAGAGTCTAATATGGCAAAGTGACCTCCCCCCGAAAAACTGGACCATTTAAAAGTAGAGAGTTTGGGTTAAAGTAAGAGATCCATGGGTGTTTTGTAACCCAGAGATTTATGTGGTCGTTTGTGGTTGTAATCGTGTCGCCATTCTTCGGCTTTCTCCCGGACTTCGTCCAGGGTTTTAAACACATAAGCGTTTAACAGTTCCGAGCGTATACTCCCGTTTAGTCGTTCAATAAAAGCGTTCTGTGTGGGCTTACCCGGCTGAATAAAAGCCAGGGTTACCTTGTTGTCCTTGCACCACTGGTCGAGCTTCCTGGAGATGAATTCCGGACCATTATCCACCCGGATCATCTCGGGCAGGCCCCGGCTTTCCTTCAGGTGTTCCAGAACCCGGATTACCCGCAGGGCCGGCAGGCTGGTATCGGTCTCGATCCAGAGCACCTGCCGGTTGTAATCATCCAGGACATTGAGCATGCGATAGCAGCGACCATTCCAGAGACTGTCGTGCATAAAGTCCAGACTCCAGACCTGATTGATCTGATCCGGCTGGAATAACTGCCCCTTGGCACGGGCCGGCAGACGTCTCTTTGACCGACGAGGGATATTGAGCTTTAAGCCCGTATAGACCCGGTATACCCGCTTGTGATTCCACGGATATCCCTTGGACCGAAGCCGGTGATAACACTGCCAGAATCCAATGGCTGGATGGTTCCCTACCAGGGCTAGTAACTCATCAATGATCGGCTGATCCTCTTTGGGTTTGCGCTGGTAACTATAGCTGCTGCGTGGGAGTCCTACCGCACCACAGCCCTGACGAATACTTACCTGATGTTCCTGTCTCATCAGAGTAACCATCTCCCGTTTGACCTCAGGGCTTAGAGCTTTTTTTCAACGGCATCTTTTAGGGCATGATGGACCAGACTCAGATCCGCATACATCCGTTTGAGCCGGGCATTCTCTGCCTCCAACTCTTTGATCCGTGCCAGCTCACTCACACTCAGTCCACCATACCTGGCTTTCCAGTTGTAGAAGGTCGCATCACTGATACCGTATTCGCGACAAATGTCCCGGACCTTGAGCCCTTGTTCCTGTTTATTCAGGATGCTTATGATTTGTGATTCGCTAAATCGTGACTTTTTCATAGGCTAAAAGTAAAGATTTTTCTCTACTTTCTGGTGGCCAACTTTCGGGGGAGCCTACACTTTCAGGGGAGCCTACAGTTTGGGTATAAAAAAAGATTGAGAGATGACGGATAATATCACACCATCTCTCAATCTTTTAACCAAACCTCTATTTAATCAGCATCATTTTTTTGGTTTCTGTGTAGTTACCAACTTTCAAACGGTAAATATACAAACCACTTGAAAGGTTATATGCATTAAATGTAACATTATGCGCCCCCTCTGACATATGTCGATCAACCAAAACAGCCACTTGTCTTCCAAGAATATCATACACTGCTAGTTTTACAAAAGATGCTTTAGGTAGGTCGAAGCTTATTTGCGTAGTCGGATTAAATGGATTGGGGTAATTTTGATGCAGTAGGTATTTGTTTGGAATGGCTTTATTTGACTCTCTTTGTGATATCCCTGTATCAATATTTTTCACGTGAATAGTTGCCAAACTCTGTCTTTCAATATGAGATCCTTCGTAATCACATGAGAAGTTAGTAACCAAATAGTAGATTCCTGCGTTAGAAGGTGTAAATTTACCTTTATAAGCTAAAGTATCTATTTGGCTATTGTATAATCCAATTGTTCCAAGCAAACTGCTAGAAGTTGAATCTGTTGGCGCAAAATAATATGACGTATTTATAGCCACATTACTACAATTTTGAAAATCACTTATATTTAGCCCAAAATGAATCGGATTATTTAAACTGTAAGTTGTGTCCGTTATAATTGTGTATAAGTCAAAACTACTTTTAATTGGCACAAATACAGATTCAGTTTTATCTACTGGCGTATAAGAAATTTGCCATTGCCCTGACGGAGGATTTTCAATATAATAGTATGCATATCCGCCTTGGGAATAGGAGCCATAATAATAACCGTTGTTATTTGAAGTGTAGGTTGAATCCACTATAATTCCTGATGGCGTTTTGAGTACGGGATCTAATTGGGATGGCTTTTGATTAGTCGAAACAAAAATCACAAGTGGATTGACAAATTTATCTACGTTTATGCTGTACGTTTCCACATTTGTTTGAGTTACATTTGTTTTTGCTAGAACCTTCCTTGCTGGTACTGAATTAGAACCACCTGTTATCCAAAGTTTATATTCCGAATTATCAAAATTTGTCATCGCTTTATTCATTTGCATACTTTTGAAATCGAAAGATCCTATTGGTTTTAATTCTATCGTCTCGGGATTACCAGGTATATAAGTAGTAATATTATTTGTACCCGAACCAGATGGAATTTTATTGTATACGGGCTTTATTGTGTATTTCTTATCGGGGTAATCGAAAGTCAAATCACGATTATAGAGTTCAGCTCTATGTCCTGAAACACCCGTTGTAAAATAATATGAATACTCATTGTTAAAATTCTTACTAAAACTAGATGATTCTTTGGGGGCATATAGTGGATTGAACAAATGAGTAACTAAAGATCTAATAAAATCTTTTGAAAATGTATCATCATAAAAAAGTTTAATTTTCCCTCTATCTCCATCGACTTCAACCTTACATCTATTTAAGTTCACGTTCGGTATAACAACTCTCAATATTCCGGCTTGGTCATTAAAGCTACGATTATCATATTTTTGCGCATTATTAAGATCATAATAGGCTATTATATGATTATTTTTAAAATCACTTGAACCAAAGTTTTTATATAAATTCTCTAAGAAATCTTCAATATAGCTCCCCGATTGATTAGGAAATTCAATGTGCGTCATATTAATGACAGCTAGGGGTATGCCACTGTTCATCATGCTGGCACTGGAGACCGAAACCACACCATCATCTTGGTTGTTGACCTCGTCATTTATCAGTAACGGGCCTTTATATAAGTCTTTTACACCGCTTATGACTAAGTAATCCTTACTTAGATCGTTGCTGTATTCTAATGGAATTATATTATTGTTATAATTCAATTTGTCAAGAAATGTACTACCAATCATCATTTCTTGGTATGCAGGGGCGTTCGGGTCAAAACCACCAAAAATAGATGTCAGAGCGGTCCGTAATTGATTATCAAAAAAACCAAATCTAAGATTAAATGTAGAATATGACCCATGATTCGGTGGTGCTAGCATTAATAGTCTACTAATATTATTATTATAAAAGTTTTCGATATAATATCTCGCAACTAGCCCCCCCATACTGTGTGTTATCACAGGTATACTATTCACATTTTTGTATGGATCACTACCGACAAAATCAGTTGGTTTCAAAATCTTTGGAATAGCCCTTGCTAATAGCTTGGCACTTAATTCGATTTCTTGGTCATACGGATAATAGAATTGCCATACATTATATTTTGTATTTAACTGATCTAGCAGATCTTGCCCCCAATATGGGTATTCTCCACTTACACCATGTACTAATAATATTGGGGGTTTACTTGAGGTAATACTATCAATGCTACCTTTAGGAGGTATCAACATGGAAACAGGTTTTTCACTATCAGATGAATAATATTTCCAATGAGGATAGTTAGCTTTATCATTGTTTAAATCGCTTTGTATATACAAAACAGCATCGATATTTTTACCAATTTCATGATCTTTATATGTGTAGTGAAATGGTATATGACCGACTAAATTAGAATTATTGTCCTTAATAAATATTCCATTAATAATATCACCACCTACTACACCTTTGCTAATAGTATTTAAATCTGAAGAATCAAAATATGCAAAGTAGGACCCATCATTATTTTCTTTCAAATGCATTTCATTTGGTGTTCCTCCTATATCGAGTATTGGATTGATTTTAACTGTAACTGAAGCTATTGCTAACGATTTATTAGATATAATTTTAAAACGAATTGCTGGTTTACTAATTTCGGGCCAAGTATTAGTCGTACTCCCACCTTGACTATTGCTGGTTCCGCTAACAGTTGTCCACCCTTTATCAACCTTGTAAACTATTGGATCAGGATTACCTGACATCCCACCTGTTGGACTCTCTTTTAGATTTGAATAGCTAAGTGAACCACCTAATATTGCAAGGCGTAAATATGAATAACTTTGTGACCAGTCATTTTCCAATTTGAGATCAACGGTTCCAAAAGTTTCCCCTCCCTTTCTATATGCAGAATTGGTACAACAATTACTAAAAGAAGATACTTGTTTTCCGTCTAAATCAACCGATCCACTATTGCCATTATCACCATTAGCCCGGGCTGTAAAGAAAATCGCATTCTGATTACTTATTGATAAATCAAAACTTCTTTCTGTCCCCCCAACGTCTGTATCCGCCTTTTTGGGATTCCACTTATGATTTAATGCGTTATACATCGGCCAGATGGGACCGTCTTTAAAAGCAATCCCGTCAACAGCACAACCGCACGCCCACTGCGTTGTTGATTGACTTTCAAATAGTGCGCTTGTTAAAACTGTAATTGTATTTCCCAAACGATTATCAAGCGAAAAAGAAAGATCAGTAAATCCTAAAAGCGTTTTACCTGTCGATTCGCCATATGGCTTCGCATAAACTAATTTTGGTCCACCAGTTGCATAACCTTTCTGGTCAATACTCATTAATTCATCATACATAATATTCGTTAACAGACTGGAACGAATATCTTTGTCTAATAGACCATGTAAGATTTCCGACTGGTCGGTCATCGGATATCCCCACGTCGCTGACATTCCGTCGTTAATTCCTCCTTCTGTAAACACGGACAATACATCACTATCCGAACCTTCCACTCCGATATAAAATTCTCCGGTTGAGGTGAGAGCAAACCTGATCGTAACGTTTGGAAATGATGACCAATATCCTCCAGATTGAAATGTATTTAATGACTTGGACCAAACAGCTACTCCATTATTCACGGAACCATTATAAAGAGATGCAACATTATTCACATTAATAGTCGACCCTGTATTGGAATAAAGAATAATTTTCGCATTCGGCATATAACTTTTAACAAAACTGTCGTTTTGAGCAAAGGCTGATAAATTTAATCCAAGAATTATTACGACAACAAAAGTCCATATCTTGATCTGTGTTTTTTTGATGAATTCATCAGTGAAAGTCATTCTAATAAACATAACTGTACCTCAATATCTTTTTTTAGAAAGGCTCCTCACAATTAGACAGCTCTGCTGAATGATATGAATCACATAATCGAAAACTTGGGTTAGTTTTTTCTAATCTTTTATGTTTAAAAGGAATTATAGCTCCCTATCTCTCCTCCTTGGATCACTCTCATCTCAAGTCCCCCAAACAAGCCCTTCTAAAGTGCACGAGTTTTACAGCGTCAATCGTAATTGAAACGCAAAAACTCAGTCACTATGCAAATCGAATATTTCCTCACATCCGGCGAAGCAGCCGAGTATTTAAGCCAGCAGCTCAAACAAAAAGTACGCTATTACGACCTGGATAATCTGCTGCGTGCCGAAGCCATCAAACCGCCACGTCTGATCGGTGGCCGGAGATTATGGGGACCGGATAACCTGAAGGAAGCGGCTCATGCCCTGCGCATACGCCGCGCGAAACGACCGGTGTTAACAGACAAACGCTCCCTTCTGAACAATTCCGACAACGATTAATCCAACCTCCTGTGAGAATGAGCCAAACAAACAACCAGATCGTAGACGACACACTCGAATACCATAAAACCGAACTGAAACGAGCACTCAAGTTTCTTCCAAGTACCTATGATTCCCGGATTCTGTGTAGGTTGCTACGGACTATTTATGATGAAGACAACGCAAGAAAACTGGCTTTTGAACGATTCAAGAGACCCGGAGTCAGTATTAACGAAGACCTGGATGAATTCTTTACGCAATCCGAACCGTTTCCACCGCATCATGAGAAGCTCTTCAATCACTACCTGGACACCCTGTACCAGGAAGCAGAAACCCTGGGATATACTCCCAAAGGAGTTAAGAAGGATCCTGACCTGTCCACGAAAAAGACCAAAAGACAACGTGATAAGGAAGAGAAAAGCCGGGTAGCGTTGGAAGAGTCTTTGCACAAAAATCGTGAAAAGGATCTTTCAGAAGACGAGAAATCCTACCTGGACCGGGCAATTATTAACTTGGATGGAGCCTTGTATTTCAGGGATTATATTCTGAAAGAAGATATACCCGACAATCCGGAAGAGCTGAAAAAGGACCTTGAAAAAATCGCTGATTGTGAGATCCACGCCCTGGAGGGGATTGAATTCGTGACCGAACGGCCCGGACGCGAGACGAACGAACTCGAATTTCGATATAAGGTCAAGCTAAAATCTCCATCGCGGGTTGTTGTAACCGAAGTCGGCGCCGATGAACTGACTAAGCTTACCAACTTCTCCCGTTTCCTGGTATCCAAGGGATATCCGCCCTTTACCGGAAACCGAAAGTATTTCGAGATGGTCCAGAATTTCCTGATCAAGGAACAGGATTATCCGATTGTCCGGACGCTCTCCTGTTGGGGTGAGATCAGATCAGGTATCTTCTTGTTCGAGAATGGGATATATGATACGAAGCAACAAAAATTCTATGCTGCTGATCAGGAGTATCGAATTGAGTATAAGGGTAAGATGTTCGTCTGTCCCAGCGGCAGCGAGCAGGTGAAACCGCCGGTGTATCGCCCTGCCAATGAGACCACCAAAGAAGACCTGGCCCGGCTCTTTTATCTATGGGAACGGTTCAATGGCATGGTCAATATCCGAACGGCCGTTTGTTATGCGATCTGCTGTGTGTTCAGCAGCCACATCAAAAAGAAATATGATGGTTTTCCCCTGCTCTTCATGTTTGGAGAGCGGGGAACCGGCAAGAGTACCAGCATGGATTGGTTTATGGCTTTGTTTGGATATCAGAACGGCAACCGGCAATCGGTTTCCAAAAGCAACACACTAAAGTCGGTGATCCGGCGCATGTCCATTCCCAAGTCATTTCCATTTTTCCTGGATGATTATCGCCACCATGAATCCAACCGGGAAGCACCGGACTTGACCTCCCCTATCCTGAACTGGTTTCACCGCATTGGCACCGGCATGGCCAAGAAGAGCCAGGACAACCGGACTATCGACACTCCTATGAATGCCTGTGTCGTGATGACGGGCAACGACAAGCCCACCGATCCGGCCACGCTCGACCGTCTGCTCATCCTCAACTACACCAAATACCTGAACAAAGAAGAACAGGCTCAGATCAACCTGGTTGCTGATAATGTGCAACGCTTTCCCGAGTTTCTTTCCATCCTGCTGGATAATTATGATCCGGTCCGCGAAGCTCTCTTCGGGAGTATCAAACACTTCTTCAATCGCCTGGGCGAAGAAGGATTCAAGGCACGGACCTGTTTCAAGTGGTCCCTCATTCTGGCGGCACACGACACGTTTGCCTACTTCTTCCCACAACTGGACCGGTGGATCGAAACGCAGGAAGAATTCTATTATGCAGTCGTGCGATCCATTCGCAAAGAACAAGCCTTACAAAACGGCAACGCTCCCCTGCTCACCTTCTTCTCGGCGATGGACTTCTATGCCGCCGAAGTCACACGAGGTGCAAACGATGAGAAAGTTCACGTTCTGGATCATCGACACTTTACGATCAAGCGCGATGTACTTTTAAACCAAAACGACGGTAATGGATCTCTTATGCCAAAAGATGTTCTGGCGATCCATTTGAACAGAATCTGGAAGACGCTGCAGTCCAAACAAGCAGAGGTCACTCGTGAAATCAAGTACCCCGTCCTGGAATCCACCCTGCAAAACAGCCGGTTCTTTGTCGCCAAGAGCCAGCAAACACTCCTAACCCGAGAGATCGGCAGCCAAGTAAAAGGCAACTACCGGTGCATTTACATGGATCTGACCAAACTGAAAGAAACCGGACAACTAAGCCAGGTCATAGAATACGCAGAAGAGTATGAAGAGATGAAGTTATAAGCCCTCACAGGCGAAATTTGAACTAAGAATTTTTCGTCAGTCTTCCTTTTCAGTGCTATCTGCTAAGAAGTGTTCTAAATCCGTGGTATATGAGTGATACAGTTCGATATTGAGGGAAATAGGTACTGCTAACGTTTGCTAAGAGGTGCTATTACCTGCTATAAAGATTGATTTCATAGCAGTGATAGCACCTTTCTAGCAGCTCTGAATTCCTAAATAACGGCCTATATGATATACAAATGGGTGTTAAGCAGTCTTAGCAGTACCAGCAGCCCTTTTCTACATTAGTATTCTTTCCGGAGGCTTTATACCCATTGCCTTTCGAATGGTGATCCAAACTCTATAAATGGATCCTGTCGCGCTAATTCTAACATTTCGCTACGTTCCGCTTGAGTTCGCAGCGGTATGCCGGAGTTCGTCTTAGTAGATAGGAGTTCGTATAATTCCTTTTTGAGTTTATTCAATGGGAATGTAGCCGAATTGCCCGCAAACCCAACACTCAACCCCGTAAGCGATTGGGGTATTTTACACCAAAGGATTTCTATGAAGAAAATGAGTACCTGTTGCACTTCAAACTTGAAGCTGAGGACAACATCCTTACTCGACTCTCCCAAACTGCCCGGGTTTATGAGCTTTGATGAGTGCCGTTAACTTTTTCACCAGCGGTAACAGATCTTCATAAATATTAGTGGCGGCTATCAGCAACAAAACCTGAATATCTCTATTCTGAATTGACTGCTGAAAGCTTAGGTTGCGATCACTCGTAACGAAAACATCAAATTCCTTTTCCGCTTTAGATAATAGTTTTCCATCGGGATAACTATCCCAATTCATTTCTGGGACAGTGGCTACCTCAAATTCTGGATCTAATTCCTCAATTCTATACTTCAACTTTTTGGGAAGGCATTCATCCAGCAAGATGTTAACACTCATTGCGGCTGGAAAAGCTGATTTTTAAATAATTCGAGTACTTCAATAGCTTGCTGGCGAGAAACGGTAGGAAAATCTTCTAAAAATTCCTGAATAGAGTGGTCGGCTTCTAAATATTCGAAAAAAGTCTGAACAGGCACGCGAGTTCCCTTAAAGACCGGAGTACCGCCCAAAATATCTTTTCGTTGTTCTATGAATTTTTTAGAAGGATTCATTTCCGTTTAGTTTTGCAGGACTTACGTTTGTAAGATAGTTAACGAATATCTTATTAAGAAATTTCAGGGACAATTTTGAGCAATTGCCCTAACGATCTTGCGCATAAAGGGTGCAGTGACAGGTTGTAAATCCTTACCTGTCACATTACTCATTTGCCACCACAAATTTCTTAAAAATCCCCGGCTCCCTGCATCCCGTATTCCGATAATTTGCTGGAATAAAGCACCCAAATAACGAATTTGAAGGCCTGTTTCAGGAGGTTTACAAAGGTCTGAAACGTGCACATTTTGTCGCAAATGGTTTTCTAAGGTTTATGCAGTTTCAAAAAGTCGCAGAAAGTATCAGAAAGTTGGGGTAACTGTTTAAAATTCGCTCGAATTGGGAAAAATGGGCAAAAAATGGCCATTATTCTGATTTATTGGTAATAATCATCTTGTGGAACTCTGTATCCAGAAATACGGTAAAACGCCCTGAATGCAGCAACTTAGTACCCCATATCTAATTCTTGCGCCTGTTTTGCCAATTCTTCCAGATGCTTGCGACGATCCTTCTCCATTTTCTGTTTGTATCGCTCAAGATCTTTGAGTTTAATGCGACGATGCGTCCCTACTTTATGATAAGCTATCTCCCCACCCTCGAGTAACTTACTGATATATGTTTGAGACATGTTTAGAAAGACCGCGGCCCGAGCAATAGTTAATTCATTTTCGTCTTCTTTCATGACTTAAAGATCTTTCTTTTTTTGTAAGACGTTTGAGAAAGTGAAGGAGCTACGGTTCCAATATACTTGCAGTGGTCAATGCCCGGACACGCTTGAAATCCTTAACATTGAATGTTACCAGACTATCGGCTTCGACATTGGCTGAGGCACGGGCTATTAAAGCATCATAAATAATTCCACCACGCAGACTATGCTTTTTTAAAAAGTTTATTACCGCCAGATAATCGACCTTGTCAAGCTCTACAATCTTGAAGAGAGGCATAATGGCCTCCTCAATAAGCGTTTCTGCCATTACTGGAGAGAAATTCATATAAGAAACCCCTTTTGTAATGGTACTGTATAATTCGGCTAAACTGTGAGCACATACATAGAATTCGCCTACGTCGTTGAGCAAATCCAAATGGGTGTCAACCATTATTTGATGGCGTGGATGAGCCTCGACATATAATGCTACCAGGGCACTTGAATCATAAAGTGCACTCACAATCCTACAGATCTGCGTATAATAATAGCATCCCTATCAGAATCTTCGGGAAAATCCTTTGCCACTTGTTTTTTGGTCATGGGAGGCCCGGAAAGCACAAACATACCTGTCCGTGGATCCCGTTTAAGAGACCGACGTTTTTTCTTCTTAGCTGCTTCGGTATTTTTTCTTTCGCTGCTCATAATACTAAAATTATGTTGATCACAAATATAGAGACGAAGGCTATACATTTCAATGTCAGTACCAAGACTGTGTATCGTAAACAGAAAAATGTCACCGAGTTTGATGGTACAAAACATAGCTATACCCTTAGGTCTCCAGAAATTGATCTCATCTATCTGTTATGAGCCAGGTCGTGAGACCAATTGTCTTCCGTTACGACCAAAAGAATCTCGCATTGTGTGGTTTTAGTATGGTGTCATAACGCTTTCTGGAGGTAAGCGTAAAAATAGATTTTTTGCCTGTACTATTCTGCTTTTTTCCCCTCTATTTCTCCAGCCTGCGATTTCTTCTTAAACAGATCATTTAAGTCTAAAACAGGCAATTCATAGGTCCCAAATGGTGCAAGACCGGTAAATTGTGCGATAATTGATCTGATTCGGCCAATAAGCATATTTACCGGCGCAAATGCGGCCAAATTCTGACCTGTTGCATCATCTAATTTGACCTCACTATCTACCTTAAAGAATCCAACTGTCTCGATTGATATTCGGTATCCTGCCAGTTGATCTTCACCGTTGTTTACATCCAACTTAACGAATACGCGTAACTGGTGATCTTCCTCACTTTTATGTTGATGGGCGAAATCAGCATTTATTTTATACTGATTAAATAAATCCGCAGGGTTAATCTTTTTCTTTTGAGTCTTTGGCTCAATAAATTCATAATCCCATCTTAGAACAGCAAAATGCTGCCAAACAAGTGGCGAACGTTGTGCTATCATTATGCTGCCGCAAGGTTAGGATTTGAGTATTCGTCTTCCTCTTGTATAGGTTCATAGGGTGCTGAATAATCCGGATGGGCATGGAAAGCCCAAAAACCTACCTGAGGATCGATTTTTTTATCGAATGGATTCGGAATTTCATTCTTTGATGATTCTCTATTCGCCTTATCCTTTATTTCAAAATCAAGTCCGAGCGCCTTTTCCATCTTGGCAACTGTATTAAAATTAAGCAAGCGGTCGCCACGGAAAAGTTGGGTTACGTAGCTTGCTGAGGTGCCGATACGTCGTGCCAGTTCTTTACGGGTTATCCCCTCTTTTTCCATGGCCTTTTCCACTTCGCTAAGAAACCTAAACGCCAACAAATGAGCACGTTGTTCCAGCAGTTCTTCCTCTGAGAAACTGTCAAAGAATTGATCAAAAGACGCTTTGACCTCTTCAGGAGTCATAGATTTCTTCGTATTCATAACCTGCTACCCGGTGTATTATATTAAGTTCTTTATGCGTAAGCTTCTGACTCTTCTTCTTCTCATGTAGTTCGGAAGCAATAACAACAAATGTCCTGTCCTTTAACGTTATTTCTTTGCAATAGATTCTGTCATTTTCCTGACCTTTAAAGAACTTCATGGCACGGACACCTTTACTCTCATCATCAGGTTCCTCTTTGTCATAAAGCTCGGTATTTCGCAAGCCTCCGAGAATGATGTCACATATGAAATTAAACTTCTTCTTGTGCCTCTTATCCTGATTGATATAACTCAGAATCTCTTTGGCACTTTCTACATCGATGGCAATACAACATTTTCCATCATTCGATTTTTTGATTATCTGTGCTTTTCTCTTTCTCGACAAAATTAAGCAATACGTTAATTTTCTACAAAAATAGTTTCCTTAGAAGCAATCAATTCATCTATCAATGAATACGATTTTTCTATCCTGAGCTCACCCATAAACTCCACTCCCATACCGCTCATACACATGGTTATACACCTCCGCACACACCTGGTTATACAGCTCGGGGGTATAAGCCCGTGGTAGTTCTTTGTCTAACATACGTTCGATGGTTACGCGAACCTGTGCACGTGTTCGTTGCCTCTTGCGCCAATCAAGAACCAGCTTTTCACTCTTGAGAGTATCCAGAAGTTCACGGACGGCCTGTTTAACAGTGGCCCGTTCTTTATCCGTGAGTTCAATATGATCTTTGGTGACTAACAGATCAAACAATGCCAGTTCTTCTTCGCTGAGGTTTTCTTTGACGTGGCGTTGTTCTTCCTGGTCCAGATCGCCGACCAGTTTGACGAGTTCGTCGAACAGCACATTGACGTTGATGCTGTAGTTGTTGTATTGCTCGATCATCTCTTCGTAGCGCTCGCGGAAGTCCATGCGGGTGCGGTTTTGTTCGATCATGGCTTCGAGCTTCTCTTCGATGGTTCCTTTTAGCAGCTCTACCATCGAGTGTTTTCGCTTGCTTTGATCGAAGCGTTCCCGGAGTTTGTCGAAATCGATGCGGCTCAGGTCGATCATCTGACCGTCTGATCCGGGGTCCATCACGTAGCCTTCGCTCGATATGGAGAAGTCGAGCACCTGTTCTATTTTTCTGCGGATATCATCCAGATCGTCTTCTGCCGGTGGTCTCAGGACTTTGATCATGTCGGAGATCGCCTTCAGTGCCGAACGGACCGGCAGGAATGCTTCGGCGGCCGGATCGGGCAGGATGGCTTTGTACAGTCGGTCCACCAGGTTGACATGGCCCTGGAATTCTTTTTTGTAGGAGTCATTGATCAGCACCTGTTCGGCGGCCTCACCAACTTCTTCTTCCAGGTTGTGATAATCGACGATGGCTTTGGCAAAGGCTTCCTGATATTTGATCTGTTCGAAGCCTGAGCTCTGGATGATGGCATCCAGGTCCACACCTCGTTTTTGGCAAAACGCTTTGGCGGCTTCGACGGCTTCGTTCAGGCGGTCGACCAGCTCTTCTTTATTCCTGACTGGCATCGTGCCTTCATCCTCGTCTTTGCGTCCGGTGGCATAGACGGCCAGGGCTTTTTGCAGATTGCGAAACACACCGATGTAGTCGACGATCAGCCCGTTGTTCTTGCCTTCGAACACCCGGTTGGCCCGTGCGATGGTCTGCATGAGGGTGTGACTCTTCATCGGCTTATCGAGGTAGAGCGTGGACAGGCTGGGTACGTCGAACCCGGTAATCCACATAGCGCAGACAAAGACCATCCGCAGCGGGTCGTTGGGATCTTTGAATTTCTCGTCCAGCGGTTCTTTGACGATACGCTCGCGGTGGCGGCGGATATCCAGACCTTTGGCGTCGAAGTCCCGGATTTCGTTTTGCGATTGAGAGACCACCACGGCCATGTCGGTCTCATGCATGTAGTTGAGCTGTTCCAGCAGCACATCGCGCTCTGATCCTTCGGCGGTTCGCAGCTCTTTGTTGATCCTGCGGATCTCTTCCTGCCAGAAGTGCTGCACTTTATCGTACATGCGCACGGCTGTGTACCGGTCGATGGAGATGACCATCGCCTTGCCCTGGTATCCCCGGTTCAGGAAATGCGTGACGATGTCTCCGGCAATGACATCGAGGCGTTCATCGCGGGTGATGAGCTGGTATTCGTTCCGGAATTCCCGTTCCAGCTTCTCCTCATCGTGCTCATTGAGCATCGCCTCGTCGAGGACCTCGCCCAGGTCTTCGTTCAGCTTCTCGTTGACCAGTTGCAGTTCGGGGATCCGGTTTTCGTAGTACAGCGGAACGGTTGCCCCGTCGTCGATCGATTCCTTGAAGTCGTAAATACTCACGTAGTCGCCGAAGACCTCGCGCGTCTTCTGGTCCTCTCCTCTGATCAGCGGGGTGCCGGTGAACCCGATGAACGCGGCGTTGGGCAGGGCCTTGCGCATGTTCATCGCCAGCACATCGTACTGGGTGCGGTGGGCCTCATCGGTGATGACGATGATGTCCGGATCTTCGGATACCACCGGAAACGGTTCGCCGTCTCGGGTGTGGAATTTCTGGATGAGCGTAAAGACGTAGCGGTGATTTTCGCTGAGCAGTTGTTTCAACTCCTCGCGGCTGTCGGCCCGGATCGTCTCTTCCGGTTCGGTGACGGCCCCGGTCGAGGCAAAATTCTTGTAGATCTGATCATCGAGGTCGGTCCGGTCGGTGACGATCAGGAATTTCCAGTCTCCGGTAAGGGCGCGCAGGATCTTCCGGGTAAAGAAGACCATCGAATAGCTCTTCCCGCTGCCTTGCGTGTGCCAGAACACGCCCAGCTTGCCCCGGTTTTCCCGGAGGTTGCGGACGGCCCGGATGGCATTGTTCACTCCCAGGTATTGATGGTTGCGTGCCAGCAGGACCTCTGGTGTGCCGCGCGATTCCTTGAACAGGATGAAGTGTTCGAGCAGATCCAGCAGCCGGTCTTTCTCGCAGACCCCGCGAATGGCCGTTTCCAGGGAGACCACGCCGACTTCTCCCTCATCGTTGATCTTTTTCCACTCGCCGTAGTGTTCCCAGGGAGCGGTCAGCGTTCCGATCTTCGTTTCGGCCCCGTTGGACAGGATGAGCACAAACGCATACCAGAATAGTTGCGGGATGGTATCTTTGTAATCGCTGATGTTGTCGGTGTAGGCTTCTTTGACATGCCGGGATGCTTTTTTCAGCTCGAATACGATCAGGGGGATGCCGTTGACGAAGGCGACCAGGTCGGGACGCTTGCGGCCATAGTCGCCGGATACCCAGAATTGCGATACCAGCAGCCAGTCGTTGTTCTCTTTTTGTCTCCAGTCGATGATCCGGATGTTGACTTGCTCCAGCTTCCCCTCCTCATCCCGAAACTCGACCGGTACCCCATCGCGAAACAGTTTGTAAACCTCATTCGCCGCCCGGACCGGATGCATCGATGACCGGTCCCGAGTGACCTCATTGATGGCTTCATCAATCTGCGATTCTCCCACCTCCGGATTGAGCGACTGCATCGCCTTTTTCAGGCGGGATGTTAAAACAACCTCCTGCTGCGTCTCCCGGCCCAGGGTACCGTTTGTCCCCAATATCTCCTCGTAGGCATTGATGGTTTGCCAGCCTAAATCGGCAAATAGTTCGATAGCCGGTTGTTCGACCTGAGAATCTTCTGAATATTCAGCCATCACCAATCACATTATGATTATCGTAATGATTTCTTTTCACAATAGATTTATCACTGTTTTTTATCTAATCATCTATAGGCTTATTCGTTTGAATTAACTATACCCGTTTTGAATCCATTGACGACCATCCATTACTCTTGGACTACTTGTTCCCAATTCTCGGATGAATCTCGATGTAATGGTTGAATTACCACGTACTGATGCTCCAATGCGATATGAAAGAGCTTTGTCTATGTTTCTAAAACTGCTAATCACCAATTTTTCTCTGGTTCTGGTCATAGCAACATAGAATAATCGCCTTTGTTCCTGCAGAGCTTTTTCTCTTTCCCAACCAACTAACTCATTATCTACCATAGGAATTAAGCCTTCAACGCATCCTGCAATGATAACAACTGGGCTACTTAAGCCTTTTGATTTATGTAAGCTCATTATCCTTACATAATTCCCCTCTTCTGGCATAATAGGTTGAGTTATTTTTGTCGTTAGGGCATTTAAAAAACCACCTAAGCTTATTTCATTGTTAAAAACCTCATCAGCTAAAGATCTTAACTGTTCAGCCCATTCCTCACTTTGTGGGAAAAGTGCATCGATAGTTTCCTGAACATTTAAGGATTCTAGCCTGTTCAATTCCTCATTAATTAGTTGAAATCTTGTTTTAAGCCCACCGGAATACTGGAATTCGATTTCATTATTATTCAGTTGGGTTAATGCATGAAAAGGTGAAATGCCATGTTCGTGACAATATGATCTTAAATAACTATAGCCCCTTCTATTCCATGTACCAGATCCATATCCCAGCCAATATCTCAGCGCCAATCTGTCATCTCTGTTAACAAGTAGGGATAATTTGGTAAAAGCCAACTGCGCTTGATTATCTTCTAGTGCTTCTTCCTGATAATAACTATGAACCCGATTGCCTAATTGAACTAGGTTATCTCTGATCTGGTAAGCGATGACTCTCCTTGGTGTCAATATTAGTATGTCACCCGGATTGTAATCCTCATTCTCAATAAGATGGTTAACGTACTCTGCCAATCCGGCTGATTCTTCGTCTATTGAACGAAATTGTACAATATCTACACTACCAACTGGATTCGCTGCATGCGATACTAATCTTGCACCTTGTCCACCCGGATGATTATTTCTAATTAAACTATCCGCTACACTAACTACTGAGGTAGGACACCTTCTGCATTCGGTCAAATTTTCATCGTGCGTTGTTTCATGCGTTTGGGAATATTCCAGTATTCCTTCTGGGTGGGCATATTTGAAACTATATATCGATTGATCAATATCTCCAACAATTGATGTGCCGGTATTCTCAGAAATTTGATCTATTAGTACCTGTTCTGCCTTATTTAAATCTTGATATTCATCAACGATTACATAATCATAGAAATTACGCTCTTCACAGGTTGGATTTTCTAAAAGATATCTTAGGGCATAAGGAACTAATTCTCCGATTAACATTCCTTTATGAAAAGTTAGCCAACTAATTAATGCTCGCTCAAATTCAGCATCAATTTCATTCTGGATTCTCCCCGGCTCATCAATTTGCAATCTTGCCCATGCTGCTTCATATGCTCTAATTCTTGCAGTCATTTCTCGTAAAGTCCCAAAGTCGTTCTCACCTCTCAGATCATGCAGCATAGGCTCAGCTTGAAATTTCAAAATGCCTGAATTGGATATGGTCAATAAAGGTTGTGGTTCCCTACCCAAATATTCCAAAACATGATTTTTACTCAATAGTTTGAAACAAAATGAGTGCAATGTACCTGCGTCAATATGTTCACATCCCTCAATATTAAGCTGATGAAGTTCATCTTTTAAGTCACGAGCAGCAGTTCTGGTAAATGTTAATGCCAGTATACCTCGTGGATCCACACTGTCTTCTTCTAAAATTCTTGCAACCCTCCTTTTCATCGCGAAGCTTTTCCCAGTTCCCGGACCAGCCATAACCCTAAGAGGATTCTCATTTGTTCTGGCAATCTCAAGTGCATTTCCCTCTAAACCATCAAACCAACTCATTTTTTCTCCTTTTATTTAATTACACATAATAATTTTGATGTTTAACTTTCCATAAAATGTTTGTGTATCTCCTCACAAAATGCCAATTGTTTGGTCTGATGCTGCCTAATCATCTCCCCTATATGTGGCGTTCGTAATTTTGCCTGGAAGGATCTTAGATAATCTTTGAGATCGGCATTTTTGAAACGTAGTCTATTGTAAGTAATAAATTCTCTATACTGTTTTTCTACATCCTTTTTTTCATTATCGAGACAAATTATATCAATCGATTTTAAATATTTGTCTTCAGTAATTGCTGATTTCAACAAATACTTGATGTATGAATCAGTATTTGGCATAGAATAACCCAATATTCTAATATGTTTGGCCTTTTTTAGGACTTGATATGCCCCTTGCCATGCCTGTCTTACATGGTCATTCAGAATTTTATTCCAAGTGGGTGGGATAATTTCTCTGTCGATTGAACCATGCAACTTGTATAATTTAAGTCCATTATTATCGCGTAGAAACAAATTTTCAGAGCCCTCTTCAAGAGATTCGTGCCCATCTATATAAGAAAAAATACTTTCGATTAATCGATCGTAGTTCAGGGTTATAATTGAATACGTATAGTTGGCATTTTGATTAGCTACAAATTCAATGCTGTTACATTTATCACTAGATATACCGACTATGTCTATCTTTTTAATTTTGGGTCGATAACTAACATTTGTTAAGGAGAGCACGAAGGATCCAATTTCTTGATATATGTTATTCTCCCCAATAAAATTCATCTGATCAACTTTGAGAATATCAACCTTATTATTTTTGGGGGTATAATATTCAATCGTATCTCTAATAAACCTACGAAAATCGACTTCATCTTTACCACCAACACTCTCACCCATTTCGATTATGGATAAAATCTCCTCAATGTTAAACAGGTCTGCAGAGTAGAAGTTTTTTATATAGGAAAGATCATTTATGTAATCGATGACCGGCTTGAAATGCTCGTACTTTTCTGGCTCCCTCAAATAAATATCTTTTGCTTTTTCCAGGAAATTACTCATTACCGGTAGACCAGCTACCGCGGAAAATCCGGCTCCAATTATGTAAACGACTTCTTCCATTAAACTTTAATACCTCCCGATACGAGTTTAGGTAAGAGCAGGTCCCGAGTATCCTTCAAAATGTCATTGCGTTTTATAAGTATCCTAAGTTGATCAAAAATGGGGTGTACTATTTTTTGAAAAGCTGCAAGTATTTTTGCTTCGGGTTTAAGGATATTAAAATCCTTCACATGACCCTGATTTATATTTTGTTGTGCTGCACCCTGACTTAAACCAATTAATTCATCTTTATTTTCCAAAAGAGTCAAAAAAATATAGCTATAATCAAAAGGTGGGGTCTTTTCTAATACTGCACAACAAGCTTGATTAGTCGTTGCATCCATATCAAGTATTCCAAGTTGGCCCACTGTGGCACCATACATAGCAACTAATACTGTATTTTTCGGGAAAAGTTTTGCAGAAGAATTTTTCAAACCTGATTCAGTAATAGTTTCTTCTGACGATTGAATAAAAGAATCATTTAATTCTTTGGTCTTTATCCAAGGAATACCCCCGTCATAATAATCAGTTCTCTTCCTGCTGGGGGTACCACCAGCACTGGTATTGTACAAATCTATTACTTTTTTCACCTCCCACCCTTCCGGAATGTTACCCAACGGAGAATCGACAAGCGGCACGCTCTCATGACCGGGATAGCGGAAATGCACAAACCATTCCTTATAAATCAGCCGGGCCATCTCCTCCAGGATCTGTATGCGGCGGGTGTTGTTTTCGATCAGATCATCAAAGGCAGAGAGGATTGAGGCAATTTTTTCTGTATTCGATAAGTCTGGTGTATTTCAACTTCAACATCCTTCTAAACTAGATTTGGTCAATGCTTCCTGGTTGCACCACCTGATGCAATACTTAAAAGTTTATCCTTGTACAATGGACTGACCAACAGATATTGCAAAAAATCCGGATCTAACTTACTTCTGTCTGACCTGAGGATCGAAACGTGTTGGTTAACTCTGGCAGGCAAGATTTCGAGTGGTACCTTACAACACCTCGCCACAGAAGCACCAGTAATATTTAGAAGTACATCATCGGTTTTAACCTCAACATTTGACAAGAAATCTGCTTGGTCGTTATCTATATACGCGAGCCCATTTTTATCAAATTCTAAGTCATAAACATTCAAACTTCTTATTAAACTTATACCCGACTCCTTGTATGAATTTTTACCACCACGAGGTGTAGCATCTCACTACCAATTTATAGTCGTTACTTCATCTAGTCTGACTTTTCTCAGATTATTATTCATTTCTTAACTGATTCAGTATTGATGTCATATTATCTGATATTTGTTTCTCTAATTGAGATGACTCGCCATTTAGTGTTTCCAATTCCTCATATAATTCCTCTAATCGCACTTTAAAATCCACATCATCCTCTTCCCGCTCAGCCACACCAACATAACGTCCTGGATTCAGGCTCCACCCTTGTTCTTCAATTTCCTCGATCGTTGCCACCTTGCAGAGTCCGGGGACATCCTGGTAGGTCCCGTCGGCAAACAGCTCATCTATATTGTCCGGCTGATGGATGCCGTTGCTGTTGGTTTCATAGGATGCTTCCTGCTCGGCAGCCTTTGCCATTCCATTTCCCGCGGGTTGGGAGTATCTCATGGGAGGTCCCAGCGCCAAGTTCCTCGCCACGGTATAATCGCACGATGTTGGAAATAAACGCCAGTTGTTCCTCCGTATATTCGCGGTGAGCCCGGTCGATCTGCCGGTAGATATTGCGGGCATCGATAAACAGGACCTTGTTCTCCCGGTCGGTTCCTTTCTTTCCCTTGTCAAAAAACCAGAGGGTACACGGCAGGGTCACCGTGTAAAAGAAATTGGAACTGACGGCCACCATCACATCCACCGCTCCGCTTTCAATCAGCTTGCGGCGGATCTCCAGCTCCGAATGCCGGGCATCGGCCGCCGAGTTGGCCATCACAAAACCGGCCCGTCCCTGCTCATTCAGCGCACTGTAAAACTCCTGGATCCACAGGTAATTGGCATTGTCCGTGTTGGGAATGCCGAAGGGATAGCGGGGATCCCCTTCGATGGCTTCCTTATCCACCCCGTTCACATTAAACGGCGGATTGGCCATCACATAATCGAAACGCCCCACACAGTTGTGCCGGTTCTCATAATAGGTATTACCCGAGCGGATATCGCCCTCCAGTCCGTGTACCGCCAGGTTCATCTTACACAGCCGCACGGTATTATCCACCTTCTCCTGTCCATAGATAGACAACACATCGGCCGATCCCCCGCGGTGCCGCTGCCGGAACTTATCCGACTGGATGAACATACCGCCCGAACCACAGGCCGGGTCCAGGATCATCCCCGAATACGGCTCGATAATCTCCACGATGAGTTTAACGATGGACGTGGGCGTGAAGAACTCGCCGCCCTTCTGCCCTTCACTCATGGCAAAGTTGCCCAGGAAATACTCATAGATCCTGCCGAACACATCGCCCTGCACATCCATCGGGATGGAGGAAAAGGTCTTGAACAGATCCTTGAGCAGCGAAGCATCAAAACGATCGTAGTTCTTCGGAAGCACATCCTTCAGCTCTTCGTTCGTCCGTTCGATGGCCTCCATGGCCTCATTCACCCTCTGCCCGATCGGTTCACTCTCCGGCAATTTCAGCAATAACTCATACCGCGCTTCTTCCGGCAGATAGATGACGCCTTCGGCCTTGTAATCCGCAGGTCCCACTTGCCTGCGGCCCGTCGATTCTTTTTCCAGGCGTTCATGCACCCACAGAAACCGCTGCCAGGCAAAGCGAAGGAAGATGATTCCCAAAACGGGCGTGGAATATTCAAAAGAGCTGAAATTGGAATTGGCCCTCAGCTTATCGGCCGCCTCCCAAAGACGTTTTTCAAGATCAGTAGTGTTAGCAGGCATGCAAAAATTCGTTCAGGTTCACCAATCACATCATTTATAAGTGAACCCAATTTGCAGGGATGGGGGGAGAGAAGCAAGGGGAAAGTTTGGGTTATTTCGAATGCATCACTTTTGTTTCAATGGGCGGAACAAGCTCTGAGTGAGGCATGAGATCATTTATAGCTTTTTTTAGCGCTACTTCAAATTCAATACCATTATCCAGATACATATTAGCTTGTAGAGTTGCTTTTACTGCCAGGCTCACAAAGCCTACTGGTTGTACATCTTCCAAAGATTCAGTCTTCGAACTGACGTCCTCATCATTTTGGGTTTTGTCAATTCGGTAACAGACGGGTTTTTTGTTTGCAAACCCACAGAGCAGGCAATGAGCATCATTCACAATGCTCGTGCAATCACTCAATAGTTGTTTGATTTGAAGTTGTGCATCTTCAATAGAGGAAGAGAACTTATAATGATTAAATACATATCGCCAGTGCTCAATGCCACCTGTCACAAGGATAACTAAATCAGGCTCCAATTGGAGTTCATGCAATTTCGATGGAATGAGCATAGAATCTAATCCCTTACTTTCGATTGCAAGGTATATTTTTTTACCATCACTGACAGCAAGGCCTAATGACATGGTCTGCTACTGATTTTATCTGATAAAAAATAACCAAAGAGCTGCTACACTTACCCCACCCATTGCGCCATCAATTGTTTTCTTGATGTCATGCAGCGTAGCAATTTTTCTGTTATGCTCATCATGTAAATCATTCCCCTTTAAAGTCGCAACTTTATGCATTCTTTCATTGTAAATATCATCCCCTTTAACAACCGCAACCTTGTGATTTCGCTCGTTGTAAATATTGTTCCCCCTTAAGGTAGCAATTTTGTGACCATTACTATTGTAAAGATCACTCCCCCGCATTTTGTAATTCATAGCCTTACCCATTTTTAAATGTTATTCCCATTGCTTCATATTTATTAAATAGTTATCCATACTATTCATGCTCATCCACTTCAAGAACCTCACAATAACGCTCAAGCCCGCCGATCTCAAATTTATCCCCAACTTTCCGACCCATCGCAGCAGTACCAAGCGGTGAATGCTCTCCAATCACGGCCATTCCATCTTTTTGACTAAACTTATCTCCCCGAACGAGTTTAATCGTGGCTACTTTATTGGTATCGAGATACTTAATTTTGACTTTTGATCCAATTTGTATACGAATTCCGGGTTCTGTGCTATCCAGCTCCGAAAATGCACGTTCCTCATCACGGACTGTTGTCGATTCTGTCAATTGATCTGTGGTACCCGAATTTGACTCGTATGCAAAAGAACCTTGTACACCAGATCGGCTATATGTTGAGACAAATCCATCCAAATCCAGATGCACTGTGGTAGGATCATCTTTCGCCGTATTTCCAGGATCGTACCTGTCAGCTTCTTCGATGAATAGTAATAGTTTTTCCAACTCCTGTTTATCATCCTGCCACCAATCTCTGGACCATATTCTGTGAAATACGAATCCGTGTTCTTCTAATCGTCTTTGCCGATACATATCCCATGCATAGGCTTCCAGGCTTTCATGATACGTTGCTCCATCACATTCAATAGCGATAAACGGCTTATTCGTCTTCTTTGAGACTATGGCTATATCAATTCTGAATCCACCAGCATGATATTGCGTCAACACTCTTTCTTCAGGGAAACGTGTTAAAAGAGCTTGCAAGACTCGACTCCTCAAATGGAGACTCTGTAGTAAAATTCAAGCTAAAATCACGACCCTGAGAATCACCAAGAAAATCGAGTATGGATTTAATTGATTCGGCATCACCTTCGGAGACTGCCTTGGCATAACACAAGTACGCATGGAGATATCCACGTTCACTCTTTGCCTCACCGTTTAATTCTACCTTATAATTCAGGCAGCGATCTTCCGGAATCGATGTAAATACAAAAAGTTTCTTCTTTGCTCTCGTGATAATGACATTTAGTAATCTGCGTCCGATTCCTCTACGCGTCAACGGCCCATAATTCGCGGTAAAACGGCCGTCATCTCTTCGTCCAAAAGTAGTCGAGATGAGTATTATATCACGTTCATCACCCTGAATATTTTCCAGATTCTTTATGAAAAGACCATTTTGTTCTAACTCTTCATAACGTTTCTGAAAATCTTCATCAAGTTGCACCTCACGTTTGATCAGATCCCAGATAAGATTGCGTTGCTGGATATTGAATGTGGCAATACCAATAGATGGCAGCGAACCATCTTTATTAGTTTGTATCTCTTTTAACGCTGCTATAACCGCTTCAGCCTCCTGCTTATTCTGATTATGAGCGTAATCGCCATCTATCCTGAAAAACTGAATGGGTGGATTAGAAATACGCTCGGGAAGCGGATATAATCGGCCTTTGTAAAAAGCCGCATTTGAAAATTGAATCAATAACGGGTGCCTGGAACGGTAATGAAAATCCAGCTTAGCCTGTTTGAACTCGCATAGTTCGGCAAATTCCAATAATGATTCACTGTCCGCCAGCTCATTAGTCGTCTCTTTCTCTATAAATAGTTCCTCAGATTCCTCCTCTTCAATTTCATCTTCGACATTCAAATTATCTGATGAGTTTGATACAAAATAGTAAGATGGTGGCATTTGGTGTTTATCCCCCGACACCACTTTACGTTTGCCTCGTATGAGTGTACTGATTGATTCCTCCACTTTAAGCTGGCTTGCCTCGTCAAACACTACCAAATCAAACAATTCCGGCTTTAAGGGAATGATAGAAGCGCAAACGGAAGGATTGACCATCACTACTGGGAAAAAGGTAGTAAATGTATCGAAATCCCAATGGATTATTTTACGCAGACTATTGCGCCTTTTTCCTTTGGATCCCCTCTTGTTGTACAGCGTTCTTATGGGAATTCTGGGCTGCAAATTTGCCTGAAGAACTGTCCAGTGTCGTGGTATTCTCTGTGCTATTTCTTTCCGCAATTTCTTGCGTTCTTCCTCCAATGATTTGAGCTCCGCATCATACCCACCGGATCGGCTGACATCAATCTTTTCGCCAAGTAACTCATTGTAATAGTATTGATCAAAGAGAATATGCCAATCACTTACCTTATGCTCTTGAAACAGTTTTGTCAATTTCTGAAGATGCGAAGCTTGCTGACGGTATAATTGCTGCCATGAAAAATGCTCGAGGAATCCATCTCTTTCAGCTTTCGAAAAAGCTTCTGATACCTGTAAGAAACAAGTAAGAGCTTTTTTTGCCTCTAATAAATCTGCAATATATTGTGAACGAAGCTCATTTTTGACATCATGAGTTTCTGCAAATCTTCTAAATTGTTTAACCCTTTCCTTAAACAAGCTGAGAACTTCATCGTCCATTTTAACTTTTAAAACCGACTCTTCAGACAGCTTATTTAATAGCCGACGCTTAACCTCATCCAGTGATGCGATCTGCTCTCGTAACTTTTGTTCATTTCTATCTTTCCACAGTCGTAATTCAGGAATCGATTGTGGCACTGATTCTTTAAAAACAGATAAGTCCAAAGAAATTGATTTTTCTTTCAGTTCGTCGAGTAATTCTGGAATTTTATCAAACGCCTCAACATTCTTTTTGACTTTACTCGAAACATGAGACAACAAGTTAGCAATTGAATATCGCCAATTGTCTTTTTTGAATAAGTGCTGCGATCCGAGGAGCTTTAAAAGCTTTCCTAATTCCTCAGTTGTTTGATCTATCGCCTTAATCTGCTCATCAATTCGGTTATACAGTCTTGACCGGGTATCCTCGATATGTTGCTCATAGTTTGCTATAAATTGAGATAACTCATCAACATTTCTTTCCAGTAACGTTTCAAGTTCTTTTTTCAGAGCTATCGGATTATGATTTACAACAGCCTCATCCGTTAAGAATGACAGATAGTCTTCATGACTAACGCGGGTTGATTTATCCTCAAGTATTTTTAGTGACTTATCTGCCTCGTCAAGCGAAATCTCATTGATCGGATAGTTGGATCTTTCAAGCTCATCGACGATTTTATTTCCATCGTTATGCATTTTGGCCTTTAGAAATCGACCGACGGTCTGGCTCCAGGTTAGTTTGGTGTCCCCATCCTCACAAATAGATTCTTTATGAAGGAATATCTTTTTATTGTGAATTTCTTCTATTCTTTCCTGAATAATTTCCAGCCTATTGCTAACCGTTGGTAATGAGCCTCCTCTCAAATATTCAAGGGGTATACCACGTTCATAACGATCTCTTACAGAATTAACAATTTCTTTCCTGTCACGAGATATATCATCAATAACACCAATCAGTTCACCAATCGCAGGACTAATTTCATTCAGATTGTTTTTCAGAACTTCCATTGCCGTTTTCTTTTCACAAACGACTAATGTTTTCTTCCCTTGTTCCATGGCGTTTAATAAAATGCCCGTAATAGTTTGGCTTTTACCTGTCCCCGGAGGTCCCTGAATAATAAGATGATCATTTTTTTGCAGATAATTCAGGATTCCTAACTGACTCGGATCTGCTTCCACCCCAGTTTCAGAATGAGAAAATGACTCAACAACGTGTTCTTGTTTTAAACCATCATCGTCCTCATTGATAATCAGATCACCTAAATGTTCCTTTAATTCTCTTTTTATCGCCTCATTACGCTGTATGAAACGACCAAAAACGCCGGACCAATAAACCTTAGGTATGGTTTCGGCAATCGAATCGAGCTTTTCTCTGGCAGGCAATTTCTCTGGTCCCTCGCTCAGTCGATTTTTAAAATTCAGTCCCAGTTCACTTTCAGATGATTTCTTTGAAAATGATTGAATAAAGCGAATTGTATTTGAAATGATCTCGTCTTCGTCAAGTATACCATCATCCAGCTCATCCTCATAGAAATCGGAAACAGCCAAATCATTTACATCAGAAAGGAATGATCGTAACACTTCATTGAATTGTATTTCCTGATCAAGGCTACGTGTTATTTTCCAGCTATTCGAGCTTCTTAAATTTTTCTGTATTGATAGACGCCATATGAATAAAGGTGCCCGGACTGTCTTGCTCGGAGCTTTTTCTGGACGAAATACCACAATGGGGAATCCAAAACCAAACGATTCGTAGCCATACTCCTGCAGGTCTTCTTTATTCTGAATCGCCAGGTGATTTAGTCTTTTAGAGAGGACACCTAAAGCTTTCTGTTCATCATCGTCTATAAGATTCAAATCAAGTGAATCAAAACTGATATCGAAGCTATACTTACGTTGGTGATTAAATAACTTACCTAAAAATTCAGCAGGCACTAATTCGCCCGTCAAAGATAAATCGCTTAAGTCTAACCTTGACAAGCTTCGACCCGGCAAGCAATTAAGTTGAATAGTTCTGAGAGTCCCGCTGTTAAGCTTGGCCTCTAGTTTCTTTATTAATCTCTCATTAATGGGGATTCCAGCTATCATTAGTTATTTGGTAATTTTATGTTTTCAACTCTTGAGTGAGATCTGTATAGGTTTTGAAGGATTATTCCTAGAGCACTAGTTTCTTCAGAACCTGAATACTTTATTTACTAACCTTTTTTGAATTCTTTACTCACACCTACAAAGCTATACGCTAGTTTTCTGTTACACTATATCTAACGATTTCTTATTAGTCAAGGGGTATTACATACACGTTGTTATATTTAGTCTATATCTTTCCAGTATGATTTTGCACGGGCTTTTGCACCGCAAATGTTGGATGATTTGCCAGAAAACAATTCCCCTAACCAAGAATCTGCGGGTTGAGTTGCCAAAGAGAGTAATTTAGCACGGCTGCGAAACTGACCCATAGCATGTAGGGGATGAGAAGCCCGCCGGCAAGCGGGCGCACGCGCCAGAAAGAGACAAGGGTGGCCACGATTAGGATCCACAAAACCACAATATCGGCGAGTGCCAAAGCGCCTAAATTCCACGCAAAGAAAAGCCAACTCCACAACGCATTGAACACAAGCTGCAGCAGAAATAGTGATAGAGCTTGTCGATTGGGGCGGAATCCGCCGGAACGCCAGACCAACCAGGCAGCAATACCCATCAAAGTGAATAGAACCGTCCATACCGGACCAAATATCCATGAAGGAGGCGCCCAATTAGGCTGGATGAGTTGGCCGTAGAAAGACCTGGCCTGTATGGAAGCCGCCGCTCCAACGGCAGAGGCAGCAAAGCTCACCACAAGCCATCCAATTAGTCCCAGGATCTGCTTCCGTATTGAAAATGATGACATTCTGATTTCTTTTTGTTTCCTAACGACTCTGCGACGAGCAACGAGTGTTAATTATGGAAAAATCCGAATCACAAGCGATCTGACGCTGCGGTGTACCCTATTCTTTAAATGTGGCCGATGCCTGTCATATGGGTTTTTCATTATTTCTATAAAAAGTATTCCTGTGTCGGATTAAAGCCAATGTACGCTACCCATCTTATTCAATAAAGTGATTTGTCAGTGCCTCGTATAAATCCCCCTTAAAAGTTTCTTCTATCTCAGGAAGAGTCCTTATACCAAAGATGAAGGAGATTGATATCGGATCAGCCCGCCAATAGGTATGCCCCTCATAAAATCCATATCGCATAATGTACTGTGGTTCCATCTCCCCGGTATTTAAAGAGCTTAATAAGGTTTTCAGTGAATCAAATTTAGACGCAGACAGTTGTCCGTATTTATCCTTCAGGAGTTGCACTTCTTCCCTCTCTAAATCGCGCCATAATTTTATGTAAAATGCGCCTTCTATCCCGTCATCAAAAATGGATTTCTGACCACCTTTTGTATCCTCGGCTTCCACAAATACCTTTCGATTATTGTAAAAAAAATATTGAATATTCTCCCATCGATGTTTTGCCATGTTCCATCGGTTGAGTGACAGGTCTGTATCCATCATATTTAATACATGGAATAATGGTTTCGCAAGTTGTGGATGTGTAAGTCTCAATTTACTTACGATGCGATTATCCCCTTTGATAACCGCCATTATATTTTCATCCTGTGCCAGAAAACCATCCTGAGATAATCCATTCGGCCTCCCAAGACTGGTGATTTCGTCTAATGAACGGTTCGTTATTGTGCTTTTTTGATTGAGGTTTTCTTCTGAATGGAGGCCTGTTTTTGCTAAATATGGAAAATCGACGGTATCAATAACTAATTGTTTACCCATTCTACGATCATTGCTTAGAGTAACAGGTATAATTGCGAATTTCTTTTCTTTTGTGAAAGCAATTACAAACTCCTGATTATCTGTTGTTACAAAAGGTGATGGTAAATCCGGCCGGGTGTTATTTAAATCCGGATAAATATTGTAAGGCAGTTTATGAAGTTCAATGTTAGGTACCTGCGCCGAAACAAATGCTGGAAGCAGATACAACAAATATAAAATGCGGATTAATCTGCTGAATGCTTTCATCTGTATACCCCTCATTTATTTTCGTCATTTCCGGGAAGCAACTCTCCATGGCTTGAAAGGGTACTATATTTCAGAATCGATAGGTCAAGGATACCACGGCGTAGTGCAGCCAGGCGAAGTTATAAACCGATTCGACGTCAGCGCCGCCCTCAAGAGTGCGGTAACCGGCACCAATGCCCCAGTGATCACTGATTGCGAAGTACGGCTTGAGAGCGATGTCGAATGCGCGCCCAGGTCCACCGGCCAGACCCTCAAAGTCGAACAATAAATACCATTTCCCGGCGAACTGCCAGTCCATTCCTAAATAAAGAAGAGGCACAAAACCAACATCCGTCTTTTTGCTGGTTGTACTTCCCTGCTTAAGCTCAATCTTTGCGTCACGGATTTTTGCTGTAAATCCTACCGACAATTTCAATCGCTCATGATTCAAAAAGCGATATCGGTAACCAAGCCGCCAGGAATTGAATTTGTAGGTGCCATCGACGGGAGTGCCGGGCACATAGGATTTACCTGCGAAGTCCACCAAACTTGTAAATGAACCTGTTTCGGTGTAGGTAAGCGGAGCGAGCAGGGCGCGGAAGCTGTGCCGGTTGTTTATATTCCAGGTAAGATAAAGCCGCACGGCTGGCCAGGGGCCCTTCCCGGCAAGATCGACCAGCGAAAACCGGGTACCTGCATCGGTGTTGGGAATCTGTACATCATTACGGGTCTGCCATACCGGTCCTGCCTCAAGATCAATCACGAATCCTGAAACGTTTTGTGCCAAAACAGACGGTGCTGCCGCAAACATCAGCACAACAAAGACTAACTGTCGAATGATCATGTTCTGATACCACATTCTGATCCTCCATTTAAGAAAAAAGTGGCATTTTCAGGAGCCTTACGGACTTTCGTATAATCCCTACGGGATCCCTATCGGAGAGGCTAAGATTCAAGTAACGTACTTACAATTTAATTAAAACCTTACGCACAAGCCAGATGCCGGATTCGTCTCCCTTTAATGCACTTGATTAGAATATCAATATAATTTTATGAAGATAAGTGTCCTTTGATTTTTGGTATAGACGGTATTTTTCAGGAAGAAAATTGTCTGGACCAGAGTTTCGATATTTGTCAACTACTCAAAGGCTACTGGGTCCCATTTTTCGAGTTCTTTGATGATTGTCCGCTCAAATATGTCACAAAGTTAGGGCAAATGAACGTATAACCTCACCTGGAACCAATCAGTACAAAGTGGAATGTTCGGAAACCAGATAACATCGATCTCTTGATTTGTACGTTTCATTTTCGTGCTCATAGTGGATTGTTGGTCAATTGCTTACTGTGCATGCTACCTTTGGTTTGCAGTATATAATACCAGGCCACTGTTCAATACAATTAGCCACATTGCGGGACCCATACACCAACTTAATGCATATATTTCCATATGCTATCTACGGTAACGTAGGTGCTGATATGTAGTCGCCAGTGGTGAAACACTGGTGACTTTTAAGTTTTCAGGAATACCAGTGTGTCGTGATCTTTGGGTCCCCTCTCCGTCTTCCAAACCAATACTGCACATAGGGTTTAGAAAATTCCCCTTGGTGCTGCACATTTTAACTTTTTTACACTGCTTGTCATGTGCGTTTTTTACATCTTCCTAATGTGCACATCTTACTTGCTGATACTACTTCAGTCACAACTGTAATGATTAAAAATAGACCTCTACTTTCTGGCGGTCAACTTTCACGGGAACCTGCATTACTAAGTCATCTTTATATCTACTCCATCATATCCACCACCGACCGGTAATTCAAACTCACCGTATGGTCATAAAACTGCGTCGTAACACTGGTAGACGAGTGCCCCATGACCTTACTGACTGCATGTAAGGGCGCCCCATTTTGCAGCAAATGGGTGGCAAAGGAATGCCGCAGGCTGTGAAAGGTCAGCTCTTTGGGTAAACCTAATTTGTCTAAGGAACGACGGAAATATTGCTGGATGGAACGTGGCGCATAGTATCCCCATCCCCTTTTCTTGGCCAGGATATAGCATTCTTCAGGGCCACGATCGATAAACGCCGAGGGAAACCGTTTTCGTTTTTCCTGGTGAAGTTCCCATAAGGCATCGACCGTTTCCATGGCTTGCTTGTTTAGCGGGATCAGACGAGCCTTGCCAGTCTTTGTATTTTCTGCGTCAAGGCTAATATATCGCTCCTCACGGTTGACGTGTTTCCATTTTAGCGTTGTGACCTCCCCTTGCCGCATTCCGGTGTAATATGTAAGCCGGATCACATGTCCGAAGACATCATCTTTGGTCAGATCAAAGAGAGCGGCAATTTCTTCCCGCGTAAATGCACGCCGGTTGATTGTGTCTTGAAAAAGAAATCAGTTCCTAAAAACGGATTCCTTTCAATTAACTCCCACTTGTAAGCTCTGGAGAAGACGGTCTTGATGGCCCGCATTTCAATATTGATGGTCGTTTTCCGGCATCCGTCTTTCTCTACCCGGACGATTTTGTAGCGTTCCAGGTCCATGGCGTGATAACCATCCAGAGAACGGTCCTTGCAAATTCGAAGAAAATGCTTCAGTGCGACTTTGTATTGCTCCAGCGTTTTAGGCCGGCGGTTCAGTTTTACATAGGGAAAATAGGTCTCCTCCAGGAAGCGGGATAGCCGGCTCCGGCAAATGGATTGTCTCGGGTCCGTATTTTTCTGGAAATACTCATCTACTATACCCTTGGCTACTTTCTCAGCCTCCTTGAATGCGGCTTGTCGTTCTTTCTTTGTAGCCTTGAGCCGGTAGGTCACTCTGGTTGACCGGGTCACACGATTATTATACTGATCGTGAAATCGCACATGCAGGCGATAATTCTTTTCTCGTTTGAAAGGATAGATGGCAAATTTAACATCCATAACTTACTCCGTTTTGGTTAGGTGATGGAGTCAAGTTCGCGTCAATATCGGCCACCAGTTTGGATGACTAAAAAGGAAAGTCACCCAAGAAGTACGTCCAAAGCAGATCGCTTTAGGTACAAGTTAGGTATGGGTTTCTAACTTATTGGAGAAAAATCGACTATAAACCCTTATTTAATTACCGTTTTGAGTCGTGCGCGTCTGCCGGTTCCGCCACACCGGCAAAATCACTTAAAACGAAGATTACTACTGTTTCAAAGACCTTAAGTGTAGGGGACAATGGATTACTTCGTCAACTTACTTTTCGATTTTATGCCGATTATACCAGGCGCTGTTTTTTGGTACTAAACACTTTTCATCTCCTTTACAAGAGTACATCTTGCTTTAAAAAAAGGAGAAAGAGTATTACTGATGACCATGGATCTGGTATACCTGGGCGTATTTAATGGTAATATAGGTTTCAAATAAGTGGCAAAAATACACCCAAAAGCTATCATAACATTGATCAGCCAAATGGACTTTTAGGAATAAGCATAATAAAAACAAAAATCTCCATAACTTTTCAATAACACAATGGCGTCCATAGGAATACGTACTTCCAACCGTTATATACATTTAATTTGTATATAAATTTCGAGGGTGTAATTTGATCCTCAGTATTTGAGGTGTTAGCTATATTAATTTGTATCTATTGGCACAGGTAGGGGTTGTCGTATGAATCGAAACAGTCGATTGGCTATCGATGTAGCTTTTTTATGTCTTATCGGGGAAAACATATATCCAAAATTCGCTATCCGGCAAAAAGGTGTTAGATCTTCTGTTAGGCCCAGCCTTATTCCGCTTCCCCTCTCGATGAACCCTCATTTTAGTATGACCTCTCCAAAGAAGTGTGACCCTAATCTTAAAACTGGCAATCGGGAACCATATAAAGTTGATCAGATAGATTCATACTCCATTGAATCAAAGTAAAATTGAAATTTATGGAACAGGAAGATACGGTGTATACGGGAATATTTTGTTTTGGCACTATTTTAAAAAACGTTTGTAAAAACAAATGGCTTATCCTCGGTTTTCTGATCTCTGCGGTATGTATTACAGGTCTGAGCATACAGGTTCAGGCACAGGCTCAGACCCGTAAAGCAGCACCGTACATGTTGCCTCTGATGCACCGCCGAAAACGACAAAAGCAGGAATCGCAACCGGTTAGAATAGGTGTATCATCATTTGCAAGCCCTGACCGGTCCGTTCAGGATAGTATGGGCATCCATTTGGTTGGACATTGGACTGGCTCTTCTGGTGATGGGATATCGGTTTCAGGAAACTATGCCTATGTAATAGATAATAGTGACAGCCTTCTTCGGATTATTGATATTAGTGATCCTTCCAATCCAACACAGGTTGGTTCCTACAATCCCGGAGAACCATTTAGTTCCTACGATGCGAGCAGTAGTTTACTCGGCGTATCCGGTGGGTTTGTCTACTTGGCAATAGAGGGAAAATCATCTAATTGGCAACTTTTGATTATCGATGTGAGCAATCCGGCTAATCCTCACCAGGTGGGTTCGTACAATTTAGATGATCCTGGTAATAACATTTATGATTACGGAGTGTCTGTAGCTGGAAGTTATGCATATGAGACTGTGGAATATCAGCCCGCCGGTCAATCTTTGAGCCAGGATATTCGTGTAATTGATATGAGTAATCCGGCTAATCCTCAGCAGGTAGGTTCATACAAGTTTGCCTGGGCGACTATTTATAACCCTGTAAAAGGTTATGTATTTGCATCGAATGGGTACGTTTATCTACTTCGAAATATTCCAAAATATGGCGATTACACGAGTAGTTGGGAATTTGAAGTGATTGATGTAAGAAATCCAGCTAATCCCCTCCATGTGGGATCTTACCAATATGATGATCCAAGTTCCGCTCCTCAAAAAATTATTGTTAAAGGGAAATATGCCTACATAGTGAGCAACGGTACAATATTTGGATGGCAAAAGCCTTCGGGTGATTGATGTAAGTGATCCAACTCATCCTCAAGAAATAGGTTCACTCTCAAATTTCGGAATGAATGCCGGTTATGAAATTGGTGCTAATGATATATTTTCAACGGGTAAATTTGCGTATGTGATTACTGATAATAACGATATCAGGGTGATAGACGTGAGTGATCCAACCCATATGCAGGTAATTGGCGTCTATAGCAGTAACCGTTTATATCCTACAGGAGTGTGGGCAAGTAATGCGTATGTTTATGTGTCCAATTTAGATCCTAATGCGAGCACTCATAATAAGAGTGAAGGACTCTACATTCTGAAATCTGCATTATCCAACGAAGTCACCGGAGTCATAGAGAATGTAATCCTGAACAAGGGCAACCTGCCGGCTTCCCCGCTCTCCGGGGCCGTAGTATCCCTGTACTCCGGGTCCACCCAGGCTGCCCAGGCAACGACCGGTTCGGACGGGTCCTTCCAGTTTCCCAACCAGACCGACTCCTCCTACACCCTGCGGGTCTCGGCCAACGCGATCAATGAGCTGACCAACCAGGCCACCAACCTGTCCTGGGACTACACGGTCAAGCCCACCTACTATTCCATCCAACTGCCGGTGGGCCTGTTCAACCAGACCTATACCGGGGCCTACGGCCTGCACCATCTGACCATCTCCTCGGACGTGCTCTTCGGGCTGCTCCCGCCCCAGCCCCTGGTCAACAGTTATGATCCCACCGCCACCGGCGCCCTGCTGCAGGACTGGCGCACGGGTGCTACCGGGGTGAGCGCCTCGGATACTAACAGCGTGTACCACCAGCGCATTAAGGCTCTGGCCCGCCACCTGATGGTCCAGTCCCTCTACCAGGGCGAGTTTACCAACGCGGCGACGATGAGCCACAGCCTGAGCACAGCCACCACCCAGCTGGTCACCAATTATGTCCTGGCCGGCAAACTGGCGAACAAAACCGAGGAGAAGACCTCCAAAGAAGTATCCGAGGTAAAACTGGCCAATGAGGTGAACAGTCTGGTCACTGGCCTCCGGGGTCAGGTCCGCAGCGCCTTCCTGAGCCCGGTCATCAACAAAGTGGCCAATGCCCTGCCCGCCCCCTACAACAAGTATGTACCCCTGGCCGTGGGCAAGACCCTGGCGTTCTTCCAGAGCGATTCGAAGAAGGACTATCTGAGCGACATCCTCAAGGACCAGACCCAGGCGCTGGCCAGCACCGTCTCCGACGAAATCCTGCTCTCCTACGGGTATGTGCCGGCGACCCAGACCGGGCTGAATCGCTCGGTGAAGCTGGCTCATGCCTTTGACTACTCCGGCAGCACCGGACAGGCCTTCCACGACCTGGTTGACACGACCACCTCCTCGGTGCTGGAGCAGTCCAATGCAACCACCAAACTGGTCAAGATTATCGCCGATAAGGCGACGGCGGCCGGAGACTTTACCAAAAAGAGCGCGACCATCACCCAGCTCATCGCCGAGGTTGCCGCACCGACCTCCGAGACCGGGGTGGGAGCGGTTGTCGCCGGAGTGGCGGAATCCCTGACCGGCGTTTTAAAAGGCACAGCCCTGGCCTCCTACCTGACCTCTGCGATCGCCCCTGGGCTGCGCCTGGTTCAGATTGCAGGTGAGACCAACCACGGGGTCGATGTCGCCTATCACCCCGACCAGCAGAGCACCTTCCAGAAGATCGTCCCCGAACAGTCCGGCAGACGGTATATTCGTTACACCGACCAGGTCTTACAGACCGGCCAGCAGGATCTGACGGCCTCTGTCGACCAGTACAACCAGCTGGTCCAGCAAATCCTGAGCCTGATCGGGAACAATCAAAAATCCCAGGCCCTGGGAAAGCTCAGCGATCTGATGCAGGCGGACCAGTCCCTGGACCAGCAGTTGCAGCTCAGCCAGGCCCCGGTCGATGCGGTGGCCGATCAGCTGGCTCCCTCCGATTCGACCTTCCTGGCCCACTACCTCTCCCTGGCCCAGACCAATGTGGGCGGGGCGGCGGCACGGGCCGGGCTCTATGCCAACCTGCTCGGCTATGCCCTGAACCAGTCGGTGAGCCTGCAGGATCTAACCGCCTCGGCTGATTCGGTAAGCAAGCACCTGGGCGATCTGGAGAACCAGACCACTACCGTGACCGGTGAGGTCTCCTCGGTAGCCGCTCCCCCCTATGTGATCATCAGCCGGGATTCGCTCTCCACGAACACTCCGAAGAGCAGCCAGCCCTTTACCCTCTCGGCGGTAGTGACCAACCTGGGCACTTCCCCGGCCACGAATGTAAAGGTAACTCTGCAGACCGATTCGGCCACCACGACCGGCTCTCAGAAACAAGTTACGATCCCCAGTCTGGGCGTCGGAGCGAAGAAAGTGATAAGCTGGACCCTGACCCGAACCGATACCACGTCCATGGGCAGTTACACCATCGACCTGAGTTCGGACAATGCCAAGGTGCTGCCCACCACGGACACCTATTTTGTAGAGAACACCGGACTGGCTGCCACGGGCATTCAGGGCAATATCCCAACCCGTCCGAACGGGTATCACCTGGGACAGAACTATCCCAATCCCTTCAACCCGACAACCACGATTCGCTACACCCTCTCGGGCAGCGAGTACGTGCGTCTGACCGTATACAATGTGCTGGGACAGATGGTGGCCAGACTGGTAGATCGAACCCAGGCCGCCGGAGCGTACTCGGTCCGTTTTGATGCCCACGATCTGCCCAGCGGGTTGTACATCTACCGGCTGAAGGCCGGAAACTTCAACCAGACTAAGAAGATGATGCTGATTAAATGAGCTTATATCCATGATTTAACTAACGGGAAATGGGAAAATGAAAAAGCAAACTGCTATAGAAAGTAAAGGTACGACCTATCTGGATACTTCTTTAATAAACGTTATTAAAAACAAGGCACATATCCTTGGCTTATTGATCGCCGTCCTATGGATCACAGGCCTGAGCGTGCAGGTTCAGGCCCAGACACGGACACGTAAGGCAGTACCGTACATGCCCCTCCTGCTGCATCGGCGCAGACGCCAGAATCACGGATTCCAACCGGTGAATATGGGTATGGCTCCATCAGGAAATTCTCTACAGTCCGTTCAGGACAGTCTGGGCTTATACTTGGTCGGGCACTGGAATGGCAGTAAATATGAGTACTATTATGATTTATCGGTTTCAGGCAATTATGCCTATGTTTTCAGTGGTAATGGTGGCTCCTCTTTTGCTGTGATCGACGTGAGTGATCCGGCAACCCCTAGGGAAGTTGGTCGTTATCCTGGTATCTCGGTAACTGCGATGGATGTTGTAGGTCATTATGCGTATCTAGCAACCGAAAGTGGGCTTAAGATACTGGATGTGAACGACCCCACGAACCTGAAACTGGTTAGCTCGTATAGTAAAAATTCCCTAAATACTATATCGGTTTCAGGCAATTATGCCTATGTATCAGGCTTTGATTCCCTTGATGTGATGGATGTGATCGATGTAAGTGATCCAGCCCATCCGCATCAGGTGAGTTCGATAGGATTCGGGAGTGGTAGTACCATAATGGACGAATATATGACAAATGGATATGACTATGTGATTGTCGAAAATGATTACTTACAAAATTATACACTTAATATTATTGATGTGAGCGATCCTGGTAATCCGAAGCAAATAGGCTCATGTAATGCTTCTCAAAATCTTAATTTAAATTCTATGTCGGTTTCAGGGAACTATGCCTATGTAACCAGAGATAGTACCCTTGCTATTATCGATGTAAGCGATCCGGCCCATCCACACCAGGTGGTCTCATATATAACAAAGTTTTCGGACCCCAACGCTTACCCAGACGGAGTGTTTGTCAGAGGAGGATACGCCTACATAATAGGCTCGGATGGCCTTCAAATCCTCGATATAAGCGACCCGGCTAATCCACAGGTAGTCGGGTCGTACGTGGATGATGCACAATACCCATCTCCTTCGGAAGTTTACGAAAACGGCGGGTATATCTACATGCTTGATTCGCGTAATGGACTCTACATACTGAAGGCTGCGTTATCCAACGAACTATCAGGTACGATCGAGAATGTGACCCTGAACAAGGGCAACCTGCCGGCTTCCCCGCTCTCCGGGGCCGTAGTATCCCTGTACTCCGGGTCCACCCAGGCTGCCCAGGCAACGACCGGCTCGGACGGGTCCTTCCAGTTTCCCAACCAGACCGACTCCTCCTACACCCTGCGGGTCTCGGCCAACGCGATCAATGAGCTGACCAACCAGGCCACCAACCTGTCCTGGGACTATACGGTCAAGCCCACCTACTATTCCATCCAACTGCCGGTGGGCCTGTTCAACCAGACCTATACCGGGGCCTACGGCCTGGACCATCTGACCATCTCCTCGGACGTGCTCTTCGGCCTGCTCCCGCCCCAGCCCCTGGTCAACAGTTATGATCCCACCGCCACCGGCGCCCTGCTGCAGGACTGGCGCACGGGAGCCACGGGAGTGAGCGCCTCGGACACCAACAGCGTGTACCACCAGCGCATCAAGGCACTGGCCCGCCACCTGATGGTCCAGTCCCTCTACCAGGGCGAGTTTACCAACGCGGCGACGATGAGCCACAGCCTGAGCACAGCCACCACCCAGCTGGTCACCAATTATGTCCTGGCCGGCAAACTGGCGAACAAAACCGAGGAGGAGACCTCCAAAGAAGTATCCGATGAGCAACTGGCCAATGAGGTGAACAGTCTGGTCACTGGCATCCGGGGTCAGGTCCGCAGCGCCTTTCTGACCCCGGTCATCAACAAAGTGGCCAATGCCCTGCCTGCCCCCTACAACAAGTATGTGCCCCTGGCCGTGGGTAAGACCCTGGCGTTCTTCCAGAGCGATTCGAAGAAGGACTATCTGAGCGATATCCTCAAGGACCAGACCCAGGCGCTGGCCAGCACCGTCTCCGACGAAATCCTGCTCTCCTACGGGTATGTGCCGGCGACCCAGACCGGGCTGAATCGCTCGGTGAAGCTGGCTCATGCCTTTGACTACTCCGGCAGCACCGGACAGGCCTTCCACGACCTGGTTGACACGACCACCTCCTCGGTGCTGGAGCAGTCCGATGTGGCCACCAAACTGGTCAAGATTATCGCCGATAAGGCGACGGCGGCCGGAGACTTTACCAAAAAGAGCGCGACCATCACCCAGCTCATCGCCGAGGTTGCCGCACCGACCTCCGAGACCGGGGTGGGAGCGGTTGTCGCCGGAGTGGCGGAATCCCTGACCGGCGTTTTAAAAGGCACAGCCCTGGCCTCCTACCTGACCTCTGCGATCGCCCCCGGGCTGCGCCTGGTTCAGATTGCAGGTGAGACCAACCACGGGGTCGATGTCGCCTATCACCCCGACCAGCAGAGCACCTTCCAGAAGATCGTCCCCGAACAGTCCGGCAGACGGTATATCCGCTATACCGCTCAGACCCTGCAAACAAGTCAGAAGGATCTGACTACCTCGGTCGACCAGTACAACCAGCTGGTCCAGCAGATCCTGAGCCTGATCGGGAACAATCAAAAATCCCAGGCCCTGGGAAAGCTCAGCGATCTGATGCAGGCGGACCAGTCCCTGGACCAGCAGCTGCAGCTCAGCCAGGCCCCGGTCGATGCGGTGGCCGATCAGCTGGCTCCCTCCGATTCGACCTTCCTGGCCCACTACCTGTCCCTGGCCCAGGCAAACGTGGGCGGGGCGGCGGCACGGGCCGGGCTGTATGCCAACCTGCTTGGGTATGCCCTGGGACAGTCGGTGAGCCTGCAGGATTTAACCGCCTCGGCTGATTCGGTAAGCAAGCACCTGGGCGATCTGGAGAACCAGACCACTACCGTGACCGGTGAGGTCTCCTCGGTAGCCGCTCCCCCCTATGTGATCATCAGCCGGGATTCGCTCTCCACAAGCCAACCCAAAAGCAGCCAGCCCTTTACCCTCTCGGCGGTAGTGACCAACCTGGGCACTTCCCCAGCCATGAATGTAAAGGTAACTCTGCAGACCGATTCGGCCACCACGACCGGCTCTCAGAAACAAGTTACGATCCCCAGTCTGGGCGTGGGCGCAAAGAAAGTCATTAGCTGGACCCTGACCCGCACCGATACCACGTCTATGGGCAGTTACACCATCGACCTGAGCTCGGACAATGCCAAGGTGCTGCCCACCACGGACACCTATTTTGTAGAGAACACCGGACTGGCTGCCACAGGCATTCAGGGCAATATCCAAACCCGGCCCAACGGGTATCACCTGGGACAGAACTATCCCAACCCCTTCAACCCGACGACCACGATCCGCTACACCCTCTCCGGCAGCAGGCATGTGAGCCTGACCGTATACAATGTGCTGGGACAGATGGTCGCCAGGCTGGTAGATCGAACCCAGGCCGCCGGAGCGTACTCGGTACGTTTTGATGCCCACGATCTGCCCAGCGGGTTGTACATCTACCGGCTGAAGGCCGGAAACTTCAACCAGACTAAGAAGATGATGCTGATTAAGTAACTGATATCATGTACCCGGATTGACATTGTCCTTTAACGGATCCAATCCAACAAGTCATTGACTTGCCCCTCCCGCCTTTCTGAATGACTTATGGATCATGAAACGCTGGGTGACAACCCCCTTCGCCCCCTTTATTAAGGGGGAAAGAGGGATCCCTTGGATTGCCTGGTTGTTTCAACGGTTTGTTCAACCATATGATAAGCCTCGATTCGCTGTAAGTTGATGAGGGTCTGATCCTTGCCAAACCAACATTACTTTGAAACGTCCAGTTTTTCGCGGAATCAGACCTTTCCGGCTTACTTTTCACTTTGATGACAATTATATTAGGCTCTTTATTTAGATGCTTTAACATTTCGTCTTCACACAAGAGCGCATGTCCAAACAGGTCAACATTCATCACAAGCGATTTGCAGACTTCCTTCATTACCTCAAAGAACACCAGGCTGAGATAACGGTCCACTCCCCTGGCGGAGACCGGATGACCTACACGTTCAGGAAAAACGGTCCCCTGATCAAATCCCTGGTCTGCCAGGCCCTGGATGAGAACGAGACGGTAGTCAGTGAGTATTTCCGGCAAAACCTGCAGGCCGACAATATCTCCACGCGTAAACGGAAGGCCTTCTACCGGCGGGTCAATATCATCCATGATGTCAACACTACGTATCCCCGGGATGAACTGGCACCGATACATAAGGCCATGCTGCGGGGAGATACGGTAGAAGCGGCGGATCTCCATCGGATCTATCCTCAGTTTACAGCATTCTATGCCGGCAGCATATCGAAGCTACTTGAAGTATGCATAGATTCAGGTCCACAAGTGTGGGCTGTAATGCTGAGCTCAGAATTTCCGTTTCGGGAAGAAGTGAATCACATAATGAATCATTTCGAGACCCTTTTGGAACAGGAATCGTTTCGTGAACAGCTGGAAAGTTTGACTACCCTCTATTCATACCTGGCCAGGACCAATACAGAGCAGACCTTTTTCTATCCGGACTACACGTTTCTGCATAAGCACGATACGGCCCGTTCATTCAGAAATTACACGTATGCCCGGCAGGACTATGAAGGTCCTATCCAACTCGATGAGCAGCGATGTAAAAAACTCTGGTATGGCAAGTATCTCTTCAGCAAGGAACACGTAACCGACTGGCCCGTCTCCTACACCGCTCACCTATTGCTTTCCTTTTTTGAATATGTCGCTTTGATTTTACTGATAACAAATACGCTCGATCCTGGATTTGAAACCGATATTCGTTTCCAGATCAATGCCTCCACAGATGGCATCAGTGTGGAATATGGCAAAGGCAACCTAACCCTCGATGATTTGGCCGAGGAGCTATCCTACTATCATTTCCACAAGAATCCCGAGCAGATCATCTCAAAGGATCCGTTTCACCTGCTGACCGAAGAGATCAAAAAAAACAAGACCGGCAGTCCGTCTAATTCTGTGGATAAAGAGATACTGAAGACTATCATCTCAAACCGGATTAAAGAAAAGTATCTGGGATCGGTGATGAGGACATTTGGGTATGCTTAGCGGCTAAGGTTCAGTAGTGTGCAATAGTTTTTTTCGCTTATGCCAGACATCATTATGCCAATTATCATAACTCGGACTGTTGATCATGCTCGATTTCTTCTAACCTTAAGCATTCATATATTATAAACGGAATCTATTTTTAAAATTATGAGTAAGCTAACCGTTTCAAAAAAAATCGAAAAGTTACCGCCCGATGCCAGGAAACAAGCCCAGGACTTCGTGGACTTCCTGTATCGGCGTTACGTTCAAAACAAAGGCCAACAGTCTAAATCCGAATCTGACAAAATTTCTGATAGTTCCTTTTTTGGAATCTGGAAAGATCGTGAAGAGATGAGTGACAGTGTAAAATGGGTCAGAGACATCCGCAAATCCCAATGGCCTAACTAATACGAGATGGCTAAGACTTTGTTGCTTATTGACACAGACGTTTTAATTGATTTTAGTCGAGGTGTTGAACAATCAAGAAAGCAACTTCGGGAACTGGAAGCCGATCATATCTTAGCAATCAGTGTGATTACTCAACTTGAGCTTATGGTCGGATGTGAAAACAAACGGGAGTTTAAATCACTTCAGGAATTCTTAGCTGATTTTGAAATAGTCCAACTGAATAATGCTATTTCAGAGAAAGCGGTGAATTGTTTGAAGAATATCGATTAAGTCATGGAGTGTTGATTCCTGACATGTTGATCGCTTCCACTGCTTTAACTTTCGAAATTCCATTACTTTCTAAAAACCGGAAGGATTTTCGATTTATAAAGGATTTGAATTTTATCAAGTATAAGATTCAGTAGAGGGCTTAGCATAACGAGTGGATGATTTGGCCGAGGAGCTATCCTACTATCATTTCCACAAGAATCCCGAGCAGATCATCTCAAAGGATCCGTTTCACCTGTTGACCGAAGAGATCAAGAAAAACAAAACCGGCAGTCCGTCTAATTCTGTGGATAAAGAGATGCTGAAGACTATCATCTCAAACCGGATTAAAGAAAAGTATCTGGGATCGGTTATGAAGACGTTTGGCTATACAAAAAGAGCCTTAGAAAGATCATTTCCTAAGGCTCTTTTGGAAGACGGTTTCACCAACAGTACTACTAATACGTTAACCCGTATCCATAAGGGAACAGAGGGTCATAGTTCGTAGTATCATTCCTGTTGATTGGAATTTGGTCCATCGATTTAGGCCAGGTATAGGGCAATTTCCCTGTTGGAGCGTAATCGCCAAATAACACGTCTGCGACTCCTTCGCCTTCCGAACCTGGCAGCCATGCAGCGATAAATGCCGGGGCCTGTTCGATCACATTCGTAACGATCATGGGCCGGCCGGAAATCAACACGACTACATAGGGAACTCCGGATTTGCGAACGTTTGCGATGGTATTGAGATCTTCTTGCGACAAGTGCAGATCTTTACTATCCCCATGGCCTTCTGCATACGGTTTTTCACCAACTACGACAATGGCGAAATCAGATCCTTTCGCTTTTTTGCCGTCTGCTGAATATGTCACGTTGGTACTCGGAGAAACGGCATCTTTGATTCCTTGTAAGATGGTTGTGCCTATCGTCGTATTTCCGGAACCGCCCTGCCAGGTAATCGTCCATCCGCCGCATTGATATCCGATATTATCGGCATCGGAACCAGTGACATACAGATGCTTGATATCCTTCGAAATCGGAAGGGCATTATTTTTATTCTTCAATAATACCATCGATTCCCGAACTGCCTGACGAGCCAATTCGCGATGAGCCTTCGAGCCAACCTGTGCGGTCAGCGCTTTATCGGTGTACGGGTGTTGAAACAGTTTCGCCTGAAATTTAACCCGCAGAATACGGCGAACGGCATCGTCGATACGCGACATGGGGACTTCCTTATCGTTCACCAGTTGGGTCAAATCGTTGATGAATGTCACATACTTATCCGGCACAATGACCATATCAAGTCCGGCATTGATGGCCTTCTTGATGTCTTCCTTATAATCGGGACCCAATTGATCAACGGCTGCATAATCAGAAACCAAAAATCCTTTGAATCCCATTTGCCCCTTCAACACCGTTGTAAGCAGGTATTTATTCTCGTGCATCTTGGTCCCGTTCCAACTGCTGTACGAAACCATAATGGAGCCTACGCCTGCTTTAAGAGCATCGTAGTAGGGTTTCAAATGTATATCCCGCAGTACTTTCTCACTGACCTGGGTATTGCCCTCGGTGAACCCGTCCGTGGTTCCACCGTCACCTACAAAGTGTTTCGCACAGGCGACGATTGGAGTGTTGTCCTCGCCACGGGTCTTACCCTGCAATCCTTCAATCTCGGCATACCCCATCTCACTCACTAAGCCGGGCTCGCCAAATCCTTCATAAGTGCGTCCCCATCGAATATTCTGCGGGACAGTAATACAAGGTGCAAAAGCCCAATTGATCCCGGTTCCAGCAACCTCAACAGCCGTAGCATGACCAATCTTGCGTATCAATGCTGTATCACGCGTAGCTCCGAGGCCTACATTGTGGGGAAATATCGTGGCCCCGTAGATATTGCTGTTTCCGTGAACGGCATCAATCCCATAGATCAATGGGATTTTTAAAGGGGTGTTAAGCGCATACGCCTGCAAACTATCCAACATATGTGCCCAATCTTTGGGGTGGGTCGGATCCAGCTTAGAGTCGCCGCTGCTCTGCAACGAACCGATGTAATATTTCGTGATGTCTTCAGGGTCCTTTAAAAATGAATGATCAACATTCGTCATCTGTCCGATCTTTTCAGCCAGACTCATTTTTGACAGGAGCTGATCCACTTTTTGCTCGATATTCTCTGCCTGATTCAGTCCTTCACTCCCTTGTTGCTTCTCACATCCCCCGAACATAAACAGAAAAAGGATTCCGGATAAGAGGAAGAAGCCAATGCCTATTCTTGAACTCATTCTATGTAACATAATCGATGATTTTTTAGAAAAGCGTTACCGGGACATCAGTCCCCATTAGTAAATAGCATCAATGCTTGGATACGTCGTAAATAATGTACTACTCCACTTTTAGAAAGTAATGTATGCAGCTAACTCATCTTTTTAAAACGAAATTTACATTAGCATTGCTTTGAATCCACCTGATAATGATTGATGAGGAGCTATCCTACGATCATTTTCACAAGAATCCTGAGCAGCTCATCTCAAAGGATCCGTTTCACCTGCTCATCCGAGGAGATCAAAAAGA
>CAWBCD010000002.1:0-4593 GCA_963787205.1 uncultured bacterium | reverse complement strand
GAAAGACTGAATAGTTTATCTGGCGATCGACATTTTATCAGGACGATATTATTCTTATTTATGTATCTGTACCAAATCCACTTATTGATTCTGCCTCAAATACTGCATAACGATGGAAACTGCACTTATAACCGGCGCATCTTCCGGAATCGGCCTGGAACTGGCGAAGATCTTTGCTGCCCATAACTACAATCTCATTTTAGTAGCACGGCGAGAGGAACGCCTCCGGGAGATCGCACAGGAACTGACCTCTCAGGATGTTCAAGTACACATTATACCGTCCGATCTCTCAGAAGTCGATGCTTCACAAAAGCTATTCGATGAGACTCAAAAAAGAGGGCTACCCGTCGATATCCTGGTAAATAATGCCGGATTTGGACTGGAGGGATCTTTCCTGGAAACAGATTGGGAAAAAGAGGACGAGATGATTTGTCTGAACATCCTTACACTCACCGGGTTGACCAAGTATTTCATGCACCACATGGTCGAACAGGGAAAAGGTAAAATTCTCAATGTGGCCTCGACCGCAGCATTTCTTCCGGGACCATTTATGTCGGTCTACTACGCCAGTAAGGCGTATGTACTGTCGTTCAGCAAGGCTCTTGCCTATGAGTTGAAGGATACCAATGTAACCGTATCGGTGCTTTGTCCCGGACCGACAAAAACAGAATTTCAGGATCGTGCCGGAGTACAAAATTCCGCACTGTTCAGCGGCAAACGTATGCCCGTCAGTACGGCCAGGGAGGTCGCTCAAGCTGGGTTCAACGGTTTGATGAAAGGAAAGACGGTCATTATACCCGGACTTCTAAATAGGATCGGAGTTGTGGGCAGCCGGTTTTCGCCATCGTCTGTTACGAATCGTATGGTTGAGGAACTGCACCGCTCGAGGTGAGAGGCCGATATATGATCAGGTCTCTATTGATGAACCAACAAAGTCAAAAATGATCTGCTGAAAGAAAATGATTTTTTCGCTGCTTTAAATGTAAAAGTTAATGAAAACACCAAGTCGGTTTTTACTCCTCCAACTATTAAAAAGAAAGTAATCCCGCTACCGAAACTTCCTGCCAAAAGTGAGTTTTCATCAGAACCTACCATGAACAGTCAGATGTATGATGACATATTGAAAGTCATATATAATTCTGGTAAAAACATGGAAAAGAAACCTGTTTTATACAGGGACAAAAATGAAGAGGAACCGACTGATCTGCGTTTTAATCATTTGACAAAGAATGAAGGAAATGCTATTGCCCCCGCTTCGCATTTTATATTTCGGAATGCTTTCGGGACCCTGCCAGTCCGCATTTAGCACATTTGTAAAGCCACACAAGCCAACCCACAAGCCAAGCCTTGCAAAAGAGTTAAATTTATTATCCTGCATGATTATCATGTTTTGTATCATTTTGGTCAGGTTGAAACTGACTTTTTTACTACAATAGATAAATATCTTAATTATTATTCGTATCATTGATGTCAGGTTAAAGCTGACTTTACTGCTATGAAAAATAAGTATATATCAACACAATCCAGTGAGATTCTGACCTACTTCAATCAGATAAATAGGGATTGTTTTGACTATTCAGAAGCTGGTGCTGCATTGCCTAATTCAAGTGAGAGCGCTTTAAAAGAACTGCTTAGCGATATGGTAAAGAGAGGCCTTTTGATGCGCTTGAAGAAAGGCTTGTACTATATCATACCTTATGAGCAAGAAGCAGATGCTTTCATGCCCGACTGGCATTTAGTGGCAGAACATTTGACAAAAAGAACTGATCACTATATAGGCTACTACTCTGCTTTACAAATACATAACCTGATAACTCAACCATCGCTTAAAGAGCAAATAGTTGTTGAAAAGCAGATGCGCCCTTCAACATTGAAAATCAAAAACGTAACATTCCAATTCATTTATCACAATAAGAAACACTTTTTCGGTTCGAAGAAAATATGGATCGATAGTTTCAATAAGGTTCTTTGTTCGGATCTTGAAAAAACCTTTATAGACTGTTTATTCAAACCTGAGTATGCCGGTGGCATTGTAGAAATTGCCAGAGCAATTTATACGTCAAAAGATAAAATCAAATACGACAAGCTCCTTGAATATACGCATCGCTTCAAATCACAAGCAGTGATCAAACGATTGGGATTCCTTCTCGAGACACTTGACATAAAAACAGGAATAATAAAACAACTACACAAAGCTAAAACAGCTTCCTACGTCCTGTTAGACACTGAACTTCCAAAATCCGGGAAAATGATTAGTCGTTGGAGCGTACAGCAAAATCTGGAAACTGAAACCATTAAATCTGCCATCTACACATGATCAGACCAGGCGAAATACAAAATATAGCCCGTGAAGTTGGTGTAAGAGACCAGCAGATTGAAAAGGACTATATCCTCTCTTGGATACTGCAGGGAATTGCACAACATGCACAACTTTCAAAGTCTATCGTTTTTAAAGGTGGAACTGTTTTGAAAAAGATCTATTTCGAAGATTACCGCTTTTCCGAAGACCTTGATTTTACTTTGGTCGATAATGGCATTTCTAATGAACAAATTTTTGAATGGTTTGCCGAAGTATTTGAATACGTAAGTGAAGAGTCCAATATACCGCTTGAAATAATCAACGATAATGAACATGAAGATGGCGGAATCAATTTCTACATTAGTTTTGCAGGTCCCCTAGGTGGTTTGGGTGCCAACAAGAAAGTGAAAGTGGATATTTCGAGAAGCGAACAACTCGTATTTGAACCGGTCATGAAAAACACTTTCTTGGGATACTCAGATCAGAAAGAACATCAACTGCTCTGTTACCCTCTTGAAGAAGTCTTGGTGGAAAAATTGCGATCAGTCATGCAACGCATGCAGGCACGAGATTTTTACGATATCTGGTATCTATTAGAAATCCATGAAATGGATGTCTCTTTCTACTTAAATGAGTTCAGGGCAAAATGTAAAAGCAAAGAAATTGACCCGGCAAACTTTCAAAACAAGCTTAAACAACGATTGCCACAATATAAAGGACGTTGGCAATCTTCTATGGCCGATCAAATACAGGATTTACCGGGCTTTGAGCAAGTCGAGAGAAAGGTTATGCGACACTTAAAAAAATTAGAACAAGCATGAACATTGCCCCGATAGAATCAAATCTGTCTTGCGGCGGCGACTTAAGAGTTGACCGGCAAGGCAAAGCTGATTCTCATCCATCCTATCCGTCTGTTATTCAATATGTTAAAATGTATAAAGATACGATTTTCAACTCCTTTTGCTATCTTTAACTTGGGTTTTACAAAGGATTCTCATGGAATAGCTGTAACCTATTTCTTCTTTACAGTGATGGGAAAAAGGCTTCTAATTACTTAGAAGAAACTTCTCGAGTCTGGTTCACACTCAGATATTCCAGAAAAATGTTCAACCCATTTAGATATGCTTTCAGGGTATTAGTGTTATAATTATTTAGGATAAGGATAAGGTGATGTTCGTACTTTGAAATTAACCCCGATTTCCTCACTTTATCCTCGTCCCGGTGTTCCGTTCCGGGATAATAACATGAACGAAACTAACGTACGAAGCGAGGATAACATGAATCGAAATGACAGAAATTAATATTTCCTATAAAGAGGCTATTCCCGGTAAATATGAACATTACCTTGGACCTTACCTTTATGAGCCATATGCTATCTATACGAAAGGCAGGATAAAAGGCTCGCCAAAAATTGTTTTGGAGATGGCTGCCGGTACCGGAAGGGTAACAAGGCATATTGCTGAAAAGATTGGTAATGAGGCGAAACTTATTGCTGCCGACATCAATCCAAATATGCTTGACATTGCCAGGAAACAAGTGGATGCCGGCAATATTGAATTCGTGGTTGCGGATTCGCAGAATCTCCCATTTCCGGATAATAGTTTTGATTGTGTTATTTGCCAGTTCGGATTTATGTTTTTGCCAGACAAGCAAAAAGGATTTAATGAAGCCTGGAGAGTTTTAAAACCCGGCGGCCAATTCATTTTTTTTACCTGGGACAAGTCGGAAAACAATATTACTCATTACATCAGTCAACAAACCGTTATCCATTATTTAATGGAAGCCCCGCCGCCATATTATGCAAGGCCATACGCTATGCACGACCCGGTTGAACTACGAGAGCATGTAACGGTTGCTGGTTTTTCAAACGCAAAAGTTGAAAGAGTCACATTATATGGAGAATGTCCGACTGCAATGGATGCAGCCATTGGATTTGTAGAAGGCAATTCTATCGTATTTGAAATTTTAAAAGATGGCATGGATTTGCTGGATACCATCAAGGCAGAAATTGTTGAAAAAATCAATTCACAAGTAAGTACCGACCCGGTAAGATCTGAAATCAACGCCTGGATAGGAGAGGCATTTAAATGAAAGCCAAATCCGGCAAAAATTTTAAAATGAATCAATACTGCAAATCCTGTCGATGCAACCATTGAGACAGGCACGCTATGTAAAGTCGCTATAATATTTCATCGTAAGCTTATGTTCGCATTTTGATATTAAGTCCGCTTTCCTCATTTTATCCTCGTTATGGTGATTATAACATGAATAGCGTTGGTGTTATGCCAATGTTA
>CAWBCD010000001.1:0-251781 GCA_963787205.1 uncultured bacterium | reverse complement strand
AAGAATCAAAGGTCTTTTTCACGTCAGCTTGATTAGGCATCATCAGGGCATCGAGCGACGATCCGGTGGCATCTAACTGTACGGCAATGGATTGAATATCATTATCCATTGTCTGCATCGATGTTCGTGTATCTTTTGACCGCTGCATTCCGGTCGAAGCGCAGCCTGCCAGACTAATGGCTACGATTAGAATCGTAAAGCTGGAAACAACCGTTTGTGTTGATCGTTTCATATTGTTCACCTTTTTTAGGTTCCTATTCACATATGAAAGATCAGCACCTTTATTTATATAAACGTTACACTCTGAATAATAAATCTTACATATTTTACATGTTTTTCACTTTAATCATTTGTTTTTTCTTTAATTATAAGAAAATGAAAAAGAATGGGCCAGCCACTTTCTTCTACTGATTGGATAAATTCGCCAGAATGCTGTAATGTATTTTCAACAGTGAAAGAGGCAGTATTTATTCAAATAAAAAAAGGACAGGTTTTTGATTCCTGTCCTTTTGGATGTAACCCTCTGATGAGATAGTAGTTATTGGTTGGTGTGCTAACTTAATATGGTATCAGGGCAACATAACCGATTCAGGTTGTCTTTACCCTATTTATTATTTGTTAATGATTTATTTATAAATTCTTTACTTTATAATAAGGTGATGATATTCCTCCAGTAGTGCATTATATATTTATGAATGATTCTTACATAATTCACAGGTTCTTAGGTATTCCTTTTTTTATGCCAGTTACCCGGGAATTAATACGAATCAGACTGATCCTGTTTACGAAGTATTAAAATGCTCGTTGAAAATGCTTTATATAAATCAGAAAGGGAAATCCATCATGAACCCTTTTTGGGGGTATGCCCGGGCTGAGGCATTTCAGGTTATCATGTGTGAGTGATCCATAATGCCAGATAATTAGAAAAAAGGAGGGCCTGCCATAGCCCCCCCTAATGAAATGAGGTGTGGATGTTGTGTGTGTGATACTGTAGATGCTTGTGCGATTTGGTTGTAACGTCTCAATTGAAAAAGGGATGGATTAAAGGCATAAGAACTACTCATTTTGGGCCTTCGATTCCAGAAGAGTATTCAAGGTTTGCAAATTTGCTCATGTTTTAAAAAAAATTACGGGAAATATTGCTCCAGCATGTCCCCGGCTTCTTTACACCCGAGTCTGTCAGCTTTGGAGAAATCGTCTCTGGCGTAGTCCTTGTTTCCATATTTTAAGTATGCATAACCACGATGAAACAAAGCCCTGACATTTCCCGGATCTAAGCAAAGGGCCCGGTTATAGTCGATAATAGCTTCCATTTTTTTATTAAACGTATAAAAATGGAGCATTCCCCGAATGACAAAAGACTCAGAATCGAATCGATCCAGAGCAATAGATTGATTGATATCAGAGAGCGCCTGCGCGTCCATATGAAGGTCCATTTCGGCAGCCGCTTTGCGCTTTATGGCGTCTGTATGCTTTGGATGCAAACGGATAATCTCTTCGTAAAAAGATATGGCCAATGGCAGATTACCATCTGCTTCATTGATGATGCCTTTGACCAATAACGCTGTGGTATCCATAGGCTCGTCATTTAATATGAAAGTTGTTGCAATTTGACAGGCATGTTCATAGTCCTGGATATTCAGGTAAAACTGGCAAAGCTCACCGGTAAAGGAGTTTGCTGGATTTTGGGCAAGTGAATTCAATTGCAGAATAATCGATTCCGTTTTTGTTCAGGCTTTGATTTTAACCACAGGACTACTATTACGTAGAGTAGATTGCCCATGATATTATCTTGTTTTATTTAAGTTTAGTTTCATTATAAATAATCAGTCCAATTGACTTATCCCGGATTTTATAAGTTCGAAATTATTTTATATACCATTTCTTGTGATTCTTCGAGTTTAATCTGGAGATGGGTTACCATTTTATCCTCTTTACCTTCTTCTAAAGAGAGGTCATCATCGGTTAGAACGGCAAATTTTTGTTTCAGTTTGCTCATTTTTTTGTTCCAATCAGCATTAAATCCAATTTCGTTTTTCATAGATTTATTTACATGAAAAGGCCTTGCAAAAGAACGGTTTTGCAAAGTCTTTTCTATTAAGTTGGTTAAAATGGTGTAGTGCATTTTCTGTCTACGAACCAGTCTGTGACATAGATTCTCTTGCCTTTTGAATGGCTGTTTGAACATTCTTTATAGCATCTTTAAGATTGTTTCCGTCATCGACGACCTTTCTGGATGTCGGAGAAATGGCTTCGATTCCTTTTGGAGTTAAATCGTTCGAAAGGTACATCTGGATTTCCTTGATGTCGGACACATAAGAGGTAAATGCAGCATTTACGCCCACACTATTTTCAGCTATTTGTCCATATATATCACCGAGTTTTGCCCGGCGTTGTTCACTCAGTTGCTGTATCTGCGGGTTTTTATATGCAGAGCCATCCTTTTGCCATTCTGCGAAATAGTCTTTGCCGCGCGCCTTCATCTCTTCGGCGTTTTTGGCAAAATCTTTCTGCATGCCCTCCATTTTTGATGCATTGTCAGTAAATGAATTAAAGGCCTTCTTAACGTCAGCCTGATTAGGCATCATTAGAGCATCCAGCGATGCATTGGTGGCATCTAACTGAGTGGCAACGGATTGTATATCGTTGTCCATTGCCTTCATGGAAGTTCGTGTATCTTTTGACCGCTGCATTCCGGTCGAAGCGCAGCCTGCCAGGCTAATGGCTACGATTAGAATCGTAAAGCTGGAAACAATCGTTTGCGTTGATCGTTTCATATTGTTCACCTTTTGGGTTGATTGAAGTTCTTTTACGTACACAAGATGGGAATCTCTAACCGTACAAGCGTTACATTCTAATGGACAAACCTTATATATATCACAGGTTATTCCAAATAATTCAATCATTTATACGCTCTTTTCCTGGAATAAGAAGGGAAGAGAGGCCGGTTACCCTAATCGAATCGATTGGATAAATACATAATTAACATGAGTTCGATATAAGTACCCACTCACCTACCACTATTCCCGCGGATGGGAGAATCTCTCCGGGTGTAGACGCTTGCAACTCACGGAGATTCCCGATCTGACAGACTGTGTCATAATAATTTTTAGAGAGAGGGTCCGAGTTATTTATTTTGACGGTGTTGAGTAATCCGGGGGATGTTTTTTCGCACGAGAACATAAAACCTATAAAAATCGTCTAACTTTCACCCGCACGTGATCCTTTCCCGACTAAGTGGCCTGTTTAAGGGCTTTTATCATCGGTTGAACTCCGCCCAGCAGAGTAATTACCCGCGATATATTAAAACAACTGGCCAACAGACTTAATTCAGCATTAACTCCCCCGAGCCCCCGAAGCAAAAAGGCCGATACCCCTAAATTCCTTTTGATGTGACCAAAGGGATGTTCCACCCGCATTTTCCGGCGGCGGTACACCCGCTGGGCTTCCTCGCTCTGGTAGGTGTTTTTTAATTTCTGATAGGTTTCTTCGTTCACAAGACGATAGAGGGTCCGCCCCTTTTTGGCCGTGGTGCATTGCCCGTAATGAGCACACTTCAGACACTCTTTATAGTTCCTCATCCGATACGTGAGTTTATTGGAGCCCTTCGCCTGATAGGAAAAGTATAATTCCTTTCCCGCCGGACAGGTATAGGTATCGGTTTCGCTATGGTAGGTAAAGTGGGTTTTATTAAACCGAGAGGGCGGTTTTGGTCGCTTTTGCGCCTGCCGCTCATTGGGAACAATAACCTTGCGATCCGCTTGATCGACTAACGGCTTTAAGGCATCGACACTGGAGTAACCGGCATCGGCACAGCTTACCCGGCTGGGGTGTCCCATCGCTTCCTCGGCATTGGCAATCTGTTGGGCCAACTGATTGTGATCGGTTCCCTCACTAATCGCCTGGGTAGATACAATAAGCCCTTGCGCATCATCTACCACAAGTTGACTGTTATACGAGGCGTGAGAGCCTTGACGAGCTTTCATGATTTTACACTCCGGATCGGTCACATTGACCTGTTCCTCCCCTTTCAGCTCTTTGGCCAGGGATATAATTTTCTGTTTGAGTTTGCTCTTATTCTTCAGCTCTCGTTTCATTTTAACCAGACTGCCCGATTCCTGCTCGTCTACTTGCTCGCACCGGGTCAAAAGCTCCTCGATCCGTTCCTCTATCCTGGTCAATTGGTTTTGTAAGCCGGCTTTGCCCTTGGTCTGACTCTTGCCGGCATTGGCCCGTATTTTACTGCCATCCACAAACAAGACATTTCCGACTATTAAATCCAGGCTCATACACATCCGGACACACCCTTTGAGTACCTTTGAGAGAACCCCTTTATTATCTTTGCGAAAATTAGCAAGGGTCTTATGATCCGGTTTTAACCCACCGGCCTACCACATAAACGATAAATTATGATAAAGCGCCCGCTCCAGCTTTCTTGAACTCCGCCATCCGTAGGAATACCCATAGACTAATATTTTTAACATCGTAACCGGATTGTAACTGGAAGGACCAAGCTGACTATCGTCAAGATTTAAGCCTAATTCCCCCAGATCTAAGGCATCTATAAACGCATCATAGGCCCGTACAGGATCCGCTTCGGTAACATAATTTTCTATGCAATCAGGTAAAAAAGTAATTTGCTCGCGATTTCCGTATTTATAGGCCATAACTGGTATTTATAGTTTCTTCAAAGATAAAATTCTTTGCCAGATTATGACACAGTCTGTGAGATCGGGAATCTGCGGGCAAGGGGAGTGAGTGGGGTGTTGTATGAACCGTTTTGCCATCGTTTCTATTCCAATTCTTCATTTTCTTATCTCGAACTCACGTTAAATTACTCTATTCCGGATTAGAACGATAAATTGTATGAACAGTGGCAAATTGCGTGGTGCTCTCCTGTCAAACCGCTGCGCAGTTTGAGCGGGCTACAAACCTTGATGTTTAGCGCTTTCCCTGCCATTACTTATGCAAAATGCTATGAGCTTTTTCCCTTCTCAGAATTTTTACAATACGATTATATACGATTTGCGATAAATTCCAGGTATATCCATCAAAATTCGTTGTATTCACAAATTGAATGACAACTGTGTCGATGTCTTTGTAGTATTTTGCAAAACTCTGGTAGCCGGGAACCAGACCCGCATGATTGTACACGTAAATGGAGGAATAGATTTCCTGTTCCCCTTTATCAAACAAGTGAGCCATCGTTTAATGCCCGCAAGAATATCCCCACATCCTGTGCTGTAGCCACCATGGAGCCATAATCGACCGTCTTAATATCGTGGTCTACGCCAACGTAATAGCCGCTCATCACATCGTCCATATTCACATCATGAATCGAACCGAAGGTATGTTTAAGTCCGAGAGGGTTTAAAATTGCCTCCCTGATATATTGGAAATTGCTCTCTCCCGTCACCTTTTTAATGATTTCAGATATCAACAAATAATTGGTATTGGAATATTCATAGTCTTCCCCTGGTTTAAAGTCAGCCGGCATATCAAGTACTCGTCCCAGTGCTTCTTTACTGCTTTTGGGTGGATTTGTCCAAAAATTTGGGGTGTTCGTTACACTGGGAATGCCACTCCGATGCTCCACCATCATTCTCAGGGTTATTTTATGTGCATATTCAATTCTTCCCACCAGTTCCGGCATGTACCAGGCAAGTGTACTATCCAGAGACAAACGCCCGGCATGTACCAATTTGGTGATGGCAACAGCATCATATAATTTGCCGATACTGGCAATCTTGAATAAGGCATGCGGGTCGGCCGGTATCCGGTTCTCCCTGTTTTTCCAGCCGGCTGCATAAAATGCCGGTGGTTTGCCCGCCTCATCCACATACACAATAATCCCATCAAACCCAAGATCAATGGCATCCTTTACTTGTTCCTGAACCGTGTCAGGCAGTGGCGCCAACCAGGCCCTTACCAAAATCCATGGTACGAAAAACATGGAGGTTATGGTTCCAATAAGCAGTACTATTCTGAGTATTCGTTTGGTTTGTTTCTTCGTCATAATTTCACATTATATCAGGGCGGTACCCCCCATTAAATGGCTTATTGCAATGACATGCCATCAACTCTGTTCATGTAATCCTCTCTGCATGCTCAAGTTGAGATGGTTGATAGGTAAGATAACATGAAGGACTCTTAGTTAGCATTATAATGCTATTCCAGAAACTTGATGGTACGTTGTTTATTGAGAATTATTATGGCTCACAGCAAACGTTGACCGAATATTTATGCGGACGGTTTGATTTGCTGGTTGACCAATAGTTCCTGGTAAAATTGTCTTTCTTAATTTTTTATTCCCTAACGACCAGGAGTTAAAGCGGCGAGCCTGAGATTTTGAAAATGGAAGACCCAAACCGCGTCCATCTGCCCCAAGTATTCGGTAAGTCTGACTTGAAACACTCGTTAGCAGTTGCCAAGTGAATCGTATTGTAATTTCACTTAAACGTCTGTCTTTCACTTTAAGCAGCACTCGTTTATTGAAACACTGCTTCAATTCCTTTTTGGATAGAAATGCCAACGACAGACAGATGCGTTTCATCTTCGAAAATCTTAAACGACAGCTTCAAATCCGGGTAGTTTCTGCTCTTAAGCTTCTCAGCCATTTTTCTGGCATTATCAATCATACCTTGGGGACCGCTTGCAAATTCCTTTGAGCCAACAGAGAGGAATACCTTCTTAGCCAGGTTTGCATGAGTGCTTGCGTATTTTTCCTCCATTTTAAAAATGACTGCGTCATCCCACCACAAAGACGGACTGGCAATGACATACCTGTTAAAAGAATCACTGTGATTGAACAAAACGTACAGGCCAAATAACCCGCCAAAAGAGTGTCCTACTAATGTCTGGTTGTATTTATTTACATTGTAAGTCTTATTGATGAGCGGCTTCACCTCATCGTTGATAAAGTGAATAAAGTCCTCTGCGCGTCCTCCTCGTCCGGCAGTTGCTGCCTGCGCCCAATCGTCATCAGGAGTGGGAGTGAGATCACGGGTATAGGCTGCAAATGAATCAACGGGGTTGCCGTCCTTGTCTGCAAAACCGATCCCGACAATGATCTCTCTCGACATTTCAGAAACGTGCCGCAGCATCGCAGCCATCACCGCATTCGGCCGGCTATTCAGAACATAAATAACCGGATATTTTGGAAACTGGAATTCAGATTTTTTAGCCTGGTATCCTTTAGGCAAAAAAACATCAACTAAATAATGTTGCTGGAGCTGCTCCGAATACAATACATGAGTAGCGGTGCTCCGCAATGAAACCTGGTCCTGCCCTTTTACACCTGCAACACCGAGCCAGGAGATCATAGCGAATATGCAAAGCACTATTTTTTGAACCATTGTTACTTTCAAATTCCCCCCAATTATAAAAGTTACTGGCTTACCTTGCTTTGAATTTCCGCCGGCAATTCAAATGCATTTTCGGCAAGGGCGTTATAAGAAACGGAATCTATTTCTATAATTGTTTCGCCTCCGTTTTGTGAACTTGTAATCTTGCGTGCCGTTTTTACACCGTCGGATTCAACGTAGTTGCCCAGGCGAATTTGCGTAGGCATTTTGCCCATCGGGCCTGTTTCCATCCTGTCCATACCGCTCAGCAAGCCGGTTGCTTTGGAAAAGTACAGGTAGCTCTCTTCTCCGTTGGCATCTACCAGTAATACTTTATACTGTTCACCGTCTTCAAAGGGTACCGTTTGGACTGTTTCCTGTTTAACAGCATCTTTGCCTAAGTTCAAACTATTACCGTAAAAATCGGCGCGTGCGATCATTTGTTGCAAGGCCTCTCCCTCCAGAATCCTGTTGCCTGACATAGGATCCATACTCCAGCCAACCGTGCCGTTGTAACCCGAGCGGCTTTTTCCGTACTGTCCCAGCTCGATCGTAGTTCTAATTTTGTTCGGCGCCGCTGCAAGCACTTCTAAATTCCCTTCAATACCCATGGCCTTGATAAGCAATTTGCCATGAATGGTTTGTGAGGTGTGAGCCCGGATAGATTGCTCGCCTCCAACGGCATCGATGTGTTTTTTAAACAAAACACTCGGGAGCGGTAAATCACCGGCAGCTGATTCTTCGATAGACTGACTAACCGATGTAACTGCAAATCCAAATGTTGCAGCCAAGAACAAAGTTATAGCAAGATATTGTTTAAGTGTGTACATGGTATGCTCTCTCCTTATTTGAGTGTTATAATGTATTTAGTGGTTGAGGACTTTAAAGGTCACTTTTTTCTCTACCGCTAAACAAGTTGGTTAAAAACTAAATGACATCTTTCTTTCTAAATTGAACAATGACTGTTAACAGCGGAATAATAATGGTGATCAGTACCTGTGTAATCATGACGCTGAAAACAGTGCTATTCCAGACAGCCTGGTTTCCCCATACGTATGCGCCAACAGAATCTAAATAAACAATTTTCCAGAGATAAGCGGGTGTAGCGAAGCTTAATGTTACGGCTGTAATAACGGTGTATCCTATGGATTGCGTGATAATGCACATTGACAGCATCAAAGAATAGACCGGTAAAATTGCCAACAAAACCATCACCATCATTGGCAAACCACCCAACGGTAATATGCCGCGCGAAAATGTTACATAGATACAGGCAGCCGAAAGCAATGCCCACATACTAAAAAACACCAGTATATTAACAGAAAGCTTAGCTGTGGTATATTGCTTAAAGTTTATGGGCAAACTCATAATAAAAATGTGTGTTCCCTTTACATTTTCGAATAACACGGTGTGTGCTATCATATGAATTCCCACTCCGATTATTGCGCTTGCTAACAAGCAAAAACCGATGTTCGCTGCCACCAGGCCCGGAATAAAATATGCTACCGCTATGCCAACAACAGCAGCAAGCGACCACATCAGGATGGGTGTCCGATTGATTTTCAAATCATTACTGATGAGTTTGTAAACGATCGGGTTGGTCATGCCGAACCTCCCTTTGCGTATTTCACATTACTCAGGAAGATTTCTTCCAAAGTTAACCTTTCAATAGTATCCACGGACAAGCCGGCACTCGTGAATTGTTCACGAATTGTGTCGTTGTAGCTGTTTACAGTAACAGTACACAGTTTACCGCTCGTTTGTACGTCTCTTATGTTGGATAAATCGGGTAAGTGAAGATTGTGTCTATTTATGAGACGCAATCTTCTCCAACCGTCCAGGAACTTCTCCTTGTCCCGGGATTCGATAATCCGCCCATCGTAAATGAAGGTGATATAATCAGAGATTTGTTCAACATCTAAGGTATTGTGAGAAGAAAAAAGAATGGACCGGGTTTCATCTTCCATGGCATTCATCATTTCGTCCAGAACCTCTTTCCTCGCTGCCGGGTCTAATCCTGTCGTTGGTTCGTCGAATACCAATAAATGAGGGCGACGCGCCAACGCTAACAACAAAGTAGCTTTAACCCGCTGCCCATGTGACAAGCCTTTTACCTTTTGTTCCTTTGTAAGATCGAAGCGGCGCAACAGAGCGGCGGCGTATTCATCATCCCATGAGTCAAAAATTGATTTAATAAACTCCATATGGAAAACAATTGTTTCACTCTCGTAAAGACGCATATCTTCGGCGATAAAACCAATATTGCGTTTCGCCGCAATCTGCTCGTACGGCATAGAATATCCCAGGACTTCCACGGAGCCGCTATTCGGTGTCACAAGACCCATAATAATTCGTAGAATGGTTGATTTCCCCGCACCGTTGGGCCCCACCAAACCCATGACAGTGCCCTGTTCGAAAGACAGGTCCACATTTTGCAACCGAAAATGCGGATACTGTTTGGTGATGTCTTTACAGTTTACGGCCAAAGATGTGTTCATTGTTCTTAGGTATACTTTTTTATCAATTCTAAGAGTTCGTCCTCTAATAGATTCAGGGATTTTGCCAAATTAGCGGCTTGTTGCACATGCTGCCGTAATTCTTCGCGTTGAAGCACATGTAAATCCTGCGATTCATTCACCCAACTTCCTTTGCCTTGTTGAGTGGATATTACGCCTTCGCGCTCCAGTTCCTGGTAAGCACGTTTAACGGTGATAACGCTGACCTTTATCTCTGTTGCCAACTCTCGAATTGAGGGTAACAGAGTATTGGGCGGCCAGTCGCCAACCGCTATCCGTTGCTTAATCTGCTCCATGATCTGTTGATACATGGGGCGCTTATCAGTTTGTGAGAGTATAAAATTGTAAGCCATAAATTATATATACACAGTATACACAGTTAAGTTGAATAATACAATATTAATTATTCCTGCGATGTAAATAGTTGGCTATTTAGGGGGATACAAAAAAGAAATACAGCTGATGGTCATGAGAGTAAACTGGTGCAAACGGAGGATTGGATAAATTAGAGGCTGTTGGTCATATTTAAAAAGAAAAGGGATAAATAGTATTTAATTAATAACTTACGGATTATATCTGTACGCCCGGAAGTATCCAGATACATGACAAAAATTGATCAGGATAAACGCATAGATCAGGGCTGTCAAATGATCATGTTCAGATGGTTACTGAGAAAGTATTTTATATTTGCCAAAGTCGCTATAAAAGGTGTTAGCTGGCATTTGATATATTCACCTTTCCGATTTTATCTATGTAGTTTTTCCCCAACACTATATATATAAAAGACGATGTTAAAGACTGTGTCTATGGCGTTAATATCGAAGACGTACTCAAGTTCATCAAAATATCTTTTGATTCAGCTTACTGAAAGATCTCAAGCGAAAGATTGACGTATAGTTATTGTTTGTTAAATAGGCTCAAATGATCTATTAACTCACTTAATTACCAAGCTTTTTATTTTGCAGTCTCTTCAACTTCATATTGCGAATTAGCTTTTTTAAGCTTCAAAGCTTCTATTTCTAACTGCTTCATTGTATGTTTATGCTTTGTTACAATAGTAACTATGGGCAATAATGTTCCCATAAATACAGCTACACTTAAGAATATCCAAAAGTAATCAGACATATTTTTACTCCCTCTTTTTTATTATTTTAATTGACCTATAGTGTTTATTTCATTTGATATGGGTATAACCATTTATAATTTAATATACGCATCTTATATGTTGATTTCATCATTTAAATAGAAGAGCCTTATTAGGCAAACTTATGATTGAAAGCAATTATTAGAACAATGCGATACCTCTTGGAAAAAGTCGGTAAATTTCTTTAACCAAAATAAGACACCTCGTTTACCAGAAACATTTCCAGCTAACGGCTCTGGCTATGGCAAGTGCGGGATCTCGAAGCCGCATCTTTGTCCGCCTACTGTAAATATATTTAGTCGTAAAATATTAATTTTTTTTCACTCATCCCGTATTTGCTACAGCTGATGTTGTGCAGCGTTTTTATTTTTTCTGACAATTCGTTCAGTTATCCGTCAGTCTTTTCAATTTCTTCTTTGGGAGTCTCATAAGTTGGGGTTACCTCAATAATTCTGTGCGATACATAGGTTAAGAATTTTTTATCATAGGAAAACAACGGTATCCATCGGAGTAATCATGCTTCGGCAACGACCTGTAACCTCGTTTCAAAATAGCTTACGGGTTCTTCAGGAATCTCAAATAGAAGGCTGTAAACACCAAGACAATGCCGATGTTTACGAGCAGCCGTTCCCAGAATTGATGCCTAAAGAACAGTAAATCTACACTAACGATAACGGCGATAAGCACCACAATGTAAATCACGACAACCATGGTTTTTTTTTCGTTCATGTTGATTTCAGTTTATCTTGTGCATCTGGCAATTGCCTAACGGTTTATGGCATGGTGTTGTGCGGGATTATTAAGCGATATCCTATCAATCCTTTAGGGTTTTTTTTCATTTCCTATTAAATGCCGGCAGGATATATTTTCTAACAGTAGTGTCCGGTAAAAGATAAAAAAGAAGAGGGAAACCCGTTGGAGTTTCCCTCTTTTGGTTAAGTTGTGTTTTCCTACAAACCCAACTTACCTCTATGAAGAAAAGTACACATTTCTCAGGTCATCCCATTATAAAACAACTGCTACAATTTATAGATCCCGGGCTGATTAACCGGACAGCACAAGCCTGGCAGGCTGACCGCTACTACAAACGCTTTAAGACCTATGATCATCTGGTTACGATGCTCTTTGTCGCCCTCAGCGGGGTAAGCTCTCTGCGGGAGCTCTCGAGCGTGATGCTGGCCTGTGAGGGCAAAATCAATCATTTAAACATGAAGCACTTTCCCCGTCGTAGTACCATTAGTGATGCGAATGCCAAGCGTGCCAGCGAGGTGTTTGGGGAGATTTATCACCGGTTGTTGAACAGGTACCGCAGGTTTTTATCGGACAGCAGCCCCCGCACCCCGGTGGTAAAGGATTTACGGATTATTGATTCGACCACCATCAGCTTGTTCACCGATATTCTAAAGGGTCCGGGCCGCCCCCCGCTGACCGGGAAGAAAAAGGGGGGCATTAAAATGCATACCATGATCAATGTGCTCCAGGATGTTCCCCAACTGGTTCGTTTTAGTTCGGCGGCCCGCCATGATCACACCTTCCTGGCCGATTTAGAGCTACCAGAAGGGTCGTTTGTGGTCTTTGACAAAGGCTATACCGATTACAGTCAGTATCACCAGTGGACTCAAGAAGACGTGTTTTTCGTCACCCGCCAGAAAGAGAATGCCAGCTATCGGTGCCTGCAGGAGTATGATATTGGCGAATCTGTAGACCCGGAAGTCATCAAAGATGAACAAATTGCTCTCGATAAAGGGGACCAACAGGTGATCCTGCGCCGTATTGCCTATTATCACCCCGGCCAGAACCGCACCTACATTTTTTTGACGAACAATTACGAGTTGCAAGCCGATCGGATCGCCGATATTTATAAGAATCGATGGCAAATCGAATCCATGTTTAAACGGCTCAAACAGAACTTTCCACTCAAGTATTTTCTGGGGGATTCCCAAAATGCCATTCAGATTCAAATCTGGGTGAGTTTAATCGCTCAGCTTTTAATGTTGGTAGTGCAGCGAAAAGCACAGCGCAGGTGGGCCTTTTCCAATATGGTGGGGGTTATCCGGTATCACCTGACCAGTTACATCGATTTGTTTAGCTTTTTAAAAGATCCCGATCAATCCTGGAGACAGCTAACCACCAAGCCACCTGATCAACTTAGCCTGTTCGGTTAACGATAGGGGTTCTCTTTCTCATAGAGCAAAAAACCAACCAGCAGAGTCGCATTACCAGAGATTGATAGGCTTTGCTACATTTTAACCGGACAACAATGCCTTAAAATATTTCCTTGGCGACTCCCAAAATGCCATTGAGATTCAAATATGGGTAAGCCTAATTGCCCAGCTTTTGATGTTGGTGGTGCAGCGTAAAGCACAGCGCAGGTGGGCCTTTTCCAATATGGTCGGGGTTATCCGGTATCACCTGACCAGTTACATTGACTTGTTTCGCTTCCTGAAAGACCCCGATCAATCCTGGAGGCAGCTAACCACCAAACCTCCTGATCAACTTACCCTGTTTGGCTAACCCCAGGGGTTCTCTCTGGCTTACCGCTAAAAAGCATCCCTTAAATAGCTGCTGGCATCGATAGACAGGTATCGCTAAATTTTAACCGGACACTACTGATTTTCTAATTAATTCGTCAGTAGGGGATTGCTTATATCATAATCAAGACCGGTTTGCTGGGTCAGCAGGTTCCCAATGGTTATTCTTTCTTTGACAGCAGACATATTGCGAATTTTGTATTCAGGAAACAACGGAAGTACCTTTTCATTTATGCTTTTAATGTATCCTTTGTCAATGGCAGTTCCGGTTAGTGCAGACACTAAGCTTTTTGATGTGGAACGAAGTTGATGGAGACTGTCTCTGTTGAACTGATAAAAATATTCTTCAAATATAAGTCTGCCGTCTTTGATGATTGAAACACTATGAATATCCGGATAGGTACCGTCAACTATTTTTTGCATCTTTTCGCCCAATGATACCGTGTCAAGACCAGAGTGTGTAATATTACCGACTTGTAATTGTAAACCGTCATTCAAATTCTCCGGTTGATGATCAACATAGTGAAAGTGTTTAGATGCATTTAACCTTGTGTACCATAGAGTTTTGAGGAAAGATACTTGAAGGTTTAATAATCTGTAGGTATGTTTATCGACAATATAGCCTGCAACAGCATTGGGATTATTTCTAAAAAACCGAATCTCCTCATTTGATGAATTCAAAAAAAGGTCTTTCTCTATAGGCCTCAACGAATATTTACTTTTGCTAATAATCGCATACAGTAACGTATCTTTGGGTGATGCAGCTATTTTGAGTGTAGATGGATTAGTAAATTCATACACTCCTTCATATTCTTTCAATTGTTCATAGCTCACTTTGTATTTCTGTTGCTGTAAAAAAGACAAGGGATACAGCTATTCGATGATGAAGCAATTATTGGCTTCTTCCTGGTCTCGACGGGCGTTGAGCGAGACATAACGGCAAACGATAATCCGAGTTAACATTAACTGTATTCGCATACTAATTCGGCCATAATAACACTACGCCATATCATCCTCCCAAATCATCACCTGAGCAAAGCCTTGACAGATGCAGTCCTACACCTGCTTTCCCCGTCTTCTTACCTCTCAGGTTAAAGGAACAGTTAAAACCGTATTGGAATAGTATGTCAGTCTTTACCAAAAGGGACTGTGAAAATATTATTTTTGAACTGCCATAGACGTAAATAACGTAAGCGTTAAATATAAAAAAGCGGACAAGTATCCCCTTTTGAAGCAACGGCACTAACATTAGTCAGAAATCATATAAATCCTAAATCTTTGGTTAGATTAACGATTAACGATTGACGATCATCGATTTTAGATTTAAGAAGTTATGCATCTTAAGTTAGCGACATTACCTTTGAAGGGGGCGAGGGGGATGACCCCAGCGTTTCATAACTCACAAACCTTAATTTTCAGGCACCCACTTATTTGACATTGTTTTTTTCACAGCCCCAAAAGGGACAGGCCTCCGAAAGCTATCCAGGGAGCATATCATAATCGTCGGTCAATATCTGATCGTTCGACTTATTCGTAAATTCGATTATCCTGGATGCCATTCTTCAAACCCCAAAACACCACTGTTTTGCATCAATCATGTGAGCACAGCTAATGAATTCTTATTCTGAACATTACTCTACCTGATATGAATTTTCGACACATACCTTTGGTACTTCTTACGTTCTTTCTGCTACTGATATTACAGACTGCCCGGGCACAGACCATCATAAATACCGAGAAGTTACAAAAAAACGCAAAAATGGGCTGGTTTGGGGGCCTGAACGCCAACGTTGATCTTGAACGAGGAAATTCGAACCTGCTGGAGATTACCGGGAACAGTATTATTGGGTATGAACAGAAACGATATGCAATCAAACTTTTTTCCGGACTAAAGTTCCTTCGGGAAAATAAAAATACCGTTACTTCCAGAAGGTATGCACAATTGCGTTTTAATTACATCTTCAACAGTAGATACCGAACATTTACATTTTATCAGTACCAGCATAATAAAAATTTGATTCTTAACAGCAGACAGTTGGTTGGGGCCGGACTTCGAAGAAGTTTCGGTACTGGTGGCAAAACAATCTTTGATTTGGGATTGGGATTGATGTACGAAAATGAAAAACTGGATGCTGCACAATTGCAACCCTTTGAATCTGCAACGGAAAATACCTTCCGGTTCGATATTCTGGGTTTTTTGAGCTATGAAATAAACTCTAACAGCACCCTTATGGATGCTGTCTACTTTCAACCCTCAGTTACAAATCCGGGCAATTTCCGCTTGTTAAATGATCTGAGTCTTGAAGTTGCCATCACCCATTACCTGGGACTGACTCTTTCTTTTATCTGGCGCCATGATAGTGATCCCCCACAGGTTTTAAAAAAATCAGACATTCAGGTGACTTCCGGTATCAGCTTGAAAATTTAGATGCCTGAGAAGCTATAAACGGTTATAATTTAATTTGTAAAGATGTTCTGATATGTGATACTTGCGATTTAGAAATCAGACAGTGACCATATTGTAGTTTTTAAAAAACCGCACTTTGTTTTTAACTAAGGGATTACATTATGGCTGATAAAAAAGACCTGGACTACACGTACACCACTATTGACCGGGTTTTCCGGGTTAGCATGGGCGAAATGGGAGATTTTAGCGGGGCTATGTATAATGGAGATTTCTCAATGACCCTTGAAGAAGCCCAGGAAGAAAAGCATCGGTTTATCGTGAAAAATCTGAATATTAATCCGGACAGCCGGGTGTTGGACATGGGTTGCGGCTGGGGTCCCATGGTTTCCTACATATCCCGGCATGTCGGAGCAGAGTGCATCGGTCTTACCCTCTCCGACGGGCAGGCAAAAGCATGCCGGGAAAACGATTTGAAAGTCTATCTGAAGAATTGCCTGGAAGTGAAGCCTGATGATTACGGTATTTTTGATGCTGTGGTTTCCCTGGGCGCTTTTGAACATTTCTGTTCGGTCGAGGCATATAAAGCTGGTAAACAGGATGAGGTCTACCGGCGTTTTTTCAAGAAAGTGTCTGATTTGCTGCGCCCCGGCGGACGAATGTTCCTCCAAACGATGACTTTCGGCAAAAATATGATAGACTATGATGATATAGATATTCATGCCGACAAAGATTCCACTGCCTACATCCTGGCTTTAATGGAAAAGCAGTTCCCCGGATCATGGCTCCCTTACGGATCAGAGATGGTCATAAAAAATGCCACTCCTTCCTTTAAACTGATCGGCATGAGCAGCGGACGTCTCGACTATATAGAAACCCTTAGACAGTGGGGAAAAAGATATCGGTCGTTTAATCTGAGAAAGTATCTTATTTTCCTGTCGTGGCTTCCCCAATTTCTTATCGATAGCAGCTTCAGGGCACTTGTGACCACCAATCCGAACATGATCTGCTTTGAACGTGAAATTTTCGATCACTATCGTATGGTATTTGAGAAAGTGGAAAAGGCTGGTGGGTGAGGACCTCCTGCTTGACATTTTCCTTTTTAAAGGTGTTAGGCTGTGCTATGACCTCTATTCCATTGACTTTCTGACAAACGGCGGGTGGGACGGTGCCTGCAATATCCATTTAAACTTAGCCATGATTTCAGCGATCGACTGGCGAGAGGCGGAGAATTTCCGGTTTGCACATGAATGCTGGCAGCAGCTCAGGTACAATACGTTCACGCCAGGCCGAACAGCTTGTCCACCAGACACTTCACCCTTTCAGCTCGCATTACGCTTATGCAAAGTTATAGGTGCGTTTTATTGAAATTTTACCAACATGAAGTAACCTTATCAGACTTTATTTAAAATACTAACGGCAGGCTCACTGATTACCCCGGCTTTCTGAATATTTTTTCGTCTTTCCGGGTCACTCATTACTACGTCGAATACTCCCGCATCAGGGGCTTCAAAAATCATTGTTACATCATTCGGATTTTTGAACGAGGTATAGAGCCCCGTAAGATTAACGCCCGCAGACGCATGACCGGGTTCATCTTCATCAAATACTTTTTCCCAATCTGCGAAGTCTTTAACTTCATGTTGGAGAATTACTGTCACCATTTCTTTATCCTTTATGTTGTTCATTCCTACTCTAATCGGTTTTCGGCTAACCCGTTTTTAAAGTTTTAATTTTCCTGATCTTTAGGCTTATCCATTGTTAGGTCATAAAAATACCTCTTGTTTATCACTTGCTCATCAAAGTGATAGGTATTTGGTAACGTCACCCGAACGTGTTCCCGTCCTGTACTAGGAGGCTTTGTAAAATTTTTATTTTACCTCACCAAACCTCTCCTGATTTACAGGAGATGCTTATTCCCAAGGGGTTCGCTATGGGAAAGGTGGGTTTGGTAAAGCATCCAACAATCATACCAAAATTGTTGTCCTTATTTAGTTGTATGTCCGTAATGTGTTGCGAAAACTGTCTCAGTCACGGATGACTGCTGATGAATCATTAATAAGTTAAGACTTATGAAGGAAGGCTTAACTTGCCTTCGTTCATTAATGGTTTAAAAAGGATACTTCCGGGCTGGGCCTGAGATGGTCACAAGTCGCAGACTTGTGACATTTTGTGGGATTATTGGAGCATTCAACTACACAAATTTATACGCACGTGTCTTCCCAAACCCAGAAAGATGTTAAAGGTCCTGTCCAACATTTGGATCTGTAACCTTATAGCTTCCTTCATCTGTCGTCCGTTTATCAGGTGTGATCATTTGCTCAGATTATCTTTGCGAATCTCGCGTTCTGCCTGCAGCCAGTCCTGCTCCGCATGGCCAGCACGGCGGTCTCCCTGCTGGTAGAGTTCGTAGGCGCGTTTTCGAATTTCCGGATTCAAATCGGCAGGATTCCTGATCAACAAAGGTGCAGCCGTTGGATCGAAGATCCGGTAGGCCACCAGCTTCACACGATCGCTCACAAGCGCCCATATGATAGCATAAGCCCATACGAACCCGGCCCAACTCCAGCCCAGCGGAGGCATCAGGAATCCGTAAACAGCGATCAGGGTCGCTACGATTTGTGTACCAAGCACTGCTATCCATAAGATACGTGCCGGACGAATGGACCAGAACGGGCCGCGTGTACGTGTCAGAAAAATCGTCAGGTGACCGGCCACGGACAGCATCAGGTACATCATCGGCTGGAGTTGTGCATGGTCGAGGTGAAAAACGCGGTCGCCAAGATAGAATAAGCCAAATGCGGCTATGGGCCCGATAATCCCCAGAACCGTGGCAATTCCCAGAACCATATGCATATTCCAGGTCTCGGGCTTGTCCTTGTAATGAACGTTATCGTAGGCAATGGACAGGATGGCGCCGTCGTTGAGCAGCGCCAGCATCACAATCATGACCGCGGTCAACGGATAAAAGTTAAAGATCAGGATAGACAGGGTCATGAAGAGCAAGACGCGCAATGTCTCGGCGATGCGGTAGATAGCGTAACTGTTCATCCGCTGGAAAATTTTCCGGCTTTCTTTTACGGCATCGATGATCACGGACAAACCGGGCGACAGCAATACGATAGAGGCTGCGGCACGTGCGGCATCCGTCGCGTCAGAAACGGCAATGCCGCAGTCGGCTTTTTTCAATGCCGGAGCGTCATTCACTCCGTCACCCGTCATGCCGACCATGTGCCCGCGTTGCTGAAGGACATCCACAATGTGATATTTGTGTTCGGGGAACACCTGAGCAAAACCATCGGCCTTTTCGATGGATTCCGAAACCTCTGTCGTCTCTTTCTTCTTAGAATCGCCAAGACTGGAGGCGTCGAGAATATTTGTTCCCATATCCAGTTTTTGGGCGGTTTCTTTTGCGATAGCCAGCGCATCGCCGGTAACCATCTTAATCTTCACGCCCATATCACGGGCATTTGCGATGGTTTCCCTGGCATCGTCCCGCGGGGGATCGAACAGGGGCAAAACTCCAACAAACTGCCACTGGCCATCACCATCGGCCCGGGCGACACCCAATGAACGAAATCCGCGTGCCGCAAATTCATTCACCGCTTTATTGACGCTTTTTTTAACCTGCCCGGTATCGGCTGCCAATTCCAGGATTACCTGTGGCGCCCCCTTGGTAACCTTAAACGTTTTCCCGTCTTTGGTTTTGACGGTGGCTTCGGTGCGTTTATGCACCGGGTCGAACGGCTGGAAATGAACGACCTCATACGCTTTCAACACATCCTTGTCTTTGAGTCCACCCAACACAGCCAGATCGATGGTATCGTTATTTTCCGAACGCGATGCCAGCGCGGCATCAAGGATCACCTGATCGGGGGGAATATTGTTTAAACTGAATGGGTCACCCAATGTCAGTTTATTCTGGGTCAGTGTACCGGTCTTGTCCGCGCATAAAACATCAACACCGGCCAATTCCTCGATGGCCACCAGCTTGCTGACAATCGCCTTTTTCCGGGCAAGCAGACGTGCGCCTACGGCCATCGTTACCGAAAGCACCGTTGGCATGGCAACCGGAATTGCAGCTACGGTCAATACCAGGGCAAATTGCAAGGTAGTGAGGATAGGGTCGCCGCGAAAGATTGCGACGCCAATGATCACCACCACTAAAACCACGGCAAGAATGATAAGATAATCGCCAATCTTCAGTACTGCTTTTTGAAAATGGCTGACGGTTTGAGCTTCCGATACCAGCTGTGCCGTCTTGCCGAAATAGGTGTTGGTACCCGTTGCATAGACCAATGCGCCGATTTCACCCCGCCGAATGATCGAACCGGAAAAAACAGCCTCACCGGATTTGCATTCAGCGGGCAGCGACTCGCCTGTTAACGCAGACTGATCCACTTCTATCGTGTCTCCCTCCAATAAACGTGCATCCGCAGGCACAATGTCACCCAGACGCAGCCTGATAATATCACCTGGCACCAGCTCGCTTGCCGGTGGAGTCACCCATTTTCCATCCCGCTTGACCCTGGCTTTGACGGCCAGCTTGGCCCTGAGGGCTGCAATAGCGTTGCCCGCCTGATGTTCTTCCCAAAAGCCAACCACGGCATTGGCAAGAAGCAACAGCAGGATGATGAAGAAGTCCGGCCAGTGCCGGACAACACCCGATAGAATCACAGCCACCTCAATCATCCATGGGATCGGACCCCAGAAATAGGAGAGGAATTTCAGAATCGGATTTCTTTTCTTTTCTTCAATCTCGTTAGGGCCATATTGTGCCAGCCGTTTCTGCGCCTCGGACTGCGTGAGGCCGTCTGGTGATGAACCTAATTTTTTTTCCAGTTCCGGCATGGGAATGGATTTCAGATCGTCCGTTGCATGGGACTTCGGCCCAGATTTCGTATCGGGATTTTTGGGTTGACCGGCATCGGGTTTCATAATGGGTATCCTCTCATTTATCACATTTCAAAAATGTACTTGCCAGATTGTGGCGCTTGATGCGTACTTCATGGCCCGGATTTATCGGGAATGTTCATTTGATTGAATCCTGGTTACTGTCAGATTCTGATTCAGTGGTTGTCTGATCCGTCTCGCCGGATTCCAGACTCAGCAGCCGTGCATCGATATCGGCCAGCAACTTCTCATAGACTTCCTGGCTGAGAACGCCCTGGCGGAAGGAGTCCAAAACATGGTTTTTTTCCGTCAGCAGCAGGTGTCGGCGCGCCCACTGCGACTCCTCAGCAGCGATCGCGGTTCGGTCGAGTTCAAGTTTGCCGATCTGTTCTTGTTCTTCCACGATTCGCTTTTCATATTCCTCTTTGAGTTGATCGTGTACCGCATCCCGGGAAAATCGAACATACGACATATGCCCCAGCTCTTCGAGCGCCGCACCGGCCGCCTGCAATTTGCCGCGCGCCAACTCGTACGCTTCCCGGTGCTCACGTCCTTTGACGATGCCCAGCCAGCGCAGCAAAGGCGAGACGGTCATACCGTGTACCAGAATTGAGATCATCACTACCCCGAATGTCATCGTCACCAACAGATCTCGATGGGGGAAATCCTTTGCAAGGCTTAACACAAGCACCATAGGCAAGGCGCCGCGCAATCCTCCCCAGGTCAGCATAACACTCCATTTCCAGGGAATTTTCTCGCGGGTCTTCCGCAGTAACCCCGAGACAACAAAGATCAACAACCCGCGGCCCACGGTCACAACCAGGTAAGCGACAAGTATCACTCTCCACGAATGGAACAAAGCATCGAGATGCACTTCCAGGCCGATGAGTAGGAAAATGATGGAGTTCAGTGCAAAGGCCACGTACTCCCAGAATGTTTCCACGGCGACTTTTGTGGTTGGGGTCATACCCACCCGTGCGCCGTAATTACCGCAAAGCACACCGGCCACCACAACCGCAATTACACCCGAATAATGGAAGTACTCGGCAGCTGCAAACGAGCTGTATGCCGCGATGGTTGTCAGGGTGATCTCGATCATTGCATCATCAATCTGCTTGATCACCTGCGAGGCAGCCAGGCCAACCGCAGCCCCGATTAGTCCGCCGAAACCAACAATCTTCAGGAAGTCGAAAGACAATTGTCCTATCGTAACGCTGGCACCGGTGACCAACGACAAACTTAATATGAAAAACACGATGGCCGTGCCATCGTTAAGCAGGCTCTCCCCATCCAGCAAGATAGATAACCGCCGCGGCACCCCGAGACTCTTAAAAATGGCAACCACCGCAATGGGGTCGGTCGCTGCGATCAATGCTCCAAATACCATCGCATACTTCCATGTAAAATTCTGCTCCAGATGCAGGGTGTTCACAACGGGCGTTAAGATCAGTGCTGTCAACGCCACGGCTGCAGCCACGCCTGGAACGGCCAGGGAAGCAATGGTCAGGCGGTTGCGCCAGAATTCCCGGAACTCGATGTGAAACGCGGCTTCAAACAGCAAGCCGGGCAGGAAGATCGTATAGAGCAGTTCCTTAGTTAGATTCGGTGGAGTGAACAGTTTCAGGATACCCAGCATTAACCCGGTTAACACCAATGCAACCGTGTACGGCACGCGTAACTGCCGCACCGCAATTGCCACGGCGGCCGCTACCGAAAACAACAAAATCAAAACCGTCTCTGCATGCATATCTTACCCTTTCAATAAATTTACCAGGCACATCTTCGGAGGGATAATGCTCTTAAATTTCATAATGGGAATTCAATTTCCTTATTTAATTTCATAAAAGATATTATCATGTCTGCGCTTCGTAAAAGGAAATTTGTGAATTAGGATGCTTGTTGCCATAAGATTACACATTCATCCCGGCATATCTTCGCCACGGACTCTTTGAGATTATAAATCTGCAAGAAGCCATAGAGATTATCCGGATTGGCAGCCTTAATCTCGCTTACAATTTTTCAGAGGATTAATCGAACAACTCAGTTATCCTTTCAGGATACCGTGCAGTTCGCGAAAAACGCTTATTTCCTGGACATTTTCATGATCATCACAACCAGCAGAACCACTACCAGTATTCCGATCACTGTCCAAAGCCACATTCCTCCGCCCATCATACCATTCATCCAATTACTACCATTATTCATCGTATTGTCTCCATCATGGTTGTTATTGTTACTGTTTTATTTCAGGTATTCACGTTTTTTGTGTTAATCGTAACTATTTGTTCTTGTTTTTAGCAGCCATACTTTTCTTTAATCTCACAAATCGTCCGCCGTTGCACGATTTCGCTATTTTTCTCATCCCGTGGTGTAGGATCAAGCAACCGGAGCAGATCAGGATGGACCCTTACATTTTTCCGGCGTACCCGAGGACGGTGATGGGGAAAAGGCTGGCATCCTTGTTATTTACATTGATGAACGCAATGCCATTAAACGGAGCAAAGATTGCAAGCTCCAGGATATGCAATTGAAAGACATTCATAGCCTCTGCTCCTCAAGAAGTTTTTTATCGGGAGGAACGCCGTCCATACAAGCGATGATCGTTTCTATGACCCGTTTCGACTCATTGGGATCTCTGACACGAATAGACACAACACCGGCTTTTTCGGCCGGATAGTCGTTCCCGCCCGGAAACAATGCATCACCGATAAAAATCATCTCATCAATGGTAATGCCAAGAACACCCTTCAGTTTTCGAACCCCGTAAGCTTTGTCAATACCCGGATGGGTGACATCTACGGATGTCGTGCCACCCAGGAGCACGGAAAACTCCGGGATGACATTATCGAGAAGTGCTTTTATCTTCTTTCGCTTGGTGAAGTCAGGGTCCCATTTTTTCTTTTCTTCGATGGGAGCCTGTTGCCCTAATGCGGAAAAGGTTATCTGACTTCCACGGTCTTCAATGACCTCTCCCCAGACCCTTTCGATCTTTAAGCCCGCCGATCCGAGCACTTTCTTTAGGGAATTGGTGATTTTCTCTTTTTCAGCAGCAGTGAAATCTTCCGAATAGATCTTTTCCCAATCACCCGCATACCGGTAGAACTTTGTTCCACAGGTAGGAAGGAGTGAAAGATTCTTGAGATTCGCAGCATGGGGAAGATTGGAAAGCAGTTGTTTTTTAAATTGTGGCCAGTTTCCACCGGATATAACGGCTACTTTCACTATAGACAGAAGAGCACTGAGCAGTTTGGTCATCTCCGTATCGATAGACGACTTGCTTTCGGCAAGTGTTCCGTCCAGGTCGAAAACAATAAGTTTTTTCATTGGATTATACCCTCAGCAATTGTAGTTATATATCAGGTTAACCAAACGTCGGAAATGGCATTGATGGATAGTCTCGAATTGCATAGGATACAAGGCTATTTGGTTCGTCATATACCTGTTTGTTTTCATATTGCCATCCCTTCCATTACCGGGATGTATTCGCCATGGCGTGCCGCCCGGTTACACCTGGCTCGATGAATCAGAGCTTGTTGTGCTTCTGTTACATGGGAATCTTCACCCTTCCAAATTTCCAAAGCCGGTTGCTGGATGGCACGGGCAAACGAAAAAGATAATGCCCAGGGCAATAGCGACTTGAATCTGACATTCATAGCGTTCAAACGGGCAGATGTCAGTTCCGCGGATTGGCCTCCCGACAGAAAAGCAATCACCGGGACGGCAGCGGGAACAGCTCGCAAGAGACATTTCACCGTGGTCCCGTCTGTTTCATCCACTGTTCCTTGTCTGAAGCTGGCAAATCGTTTGTTGCAGGTTGTCATCGACAATAACCCTTTGTTGCCGGCGGCCATTTTTTCTGCAGTGTCTGCAAGCTCTTGTGAAATCATTTTGAATCCTCCAGCTTATGGTTCCGGATTTCCGGCATATCCCCGCCTGGGTATAGTGCAGGATCGGTATCGAGCCTTTCCCGGACGAACGCCAGACACGTGTCGATTCTCGCACGGTCATGTGTGGAATTGAGAGTTTGTCCGGCGAGTTCCGTAATCCATTGCACTTGTTCGTGGAGTGCCTTCCGGCGTTGGGGGCTGTTCGTAAAACCGGCAATGGTTTGAATGGCTCCGAGTATCTGCAACATGATGGTGACATTGCCTTTAGCATTGCTTCGAATTTGGTCGAACGAATCCGCCAGTAAACTTTCAAAACCGGGCTCTTTTGCGATCACTCTCAGTTCTCCATCCTCGTAACGGTATGGTGATGAAATGTGCCTGGGTGCCAACCTCGCCAGTATCGCTGTCAGATAATCCACACACATTATGGCTGTTGTTGTGTCGTTGATACCGGGTGAAAGGGCTTTCATCGCTACATCCACAATCTGTCTGATACCAAAAGCAACATCTTGCTCCACTGTACGGTAACGGCTGATGCTAAAAGTCCCCTGCAGGGCATTAATGGTTTCCTGGTCCGGTTTTACTTCAAGCGAGAGTGAAGCCAGTATCGTATTCCGGACAACAAAATCACCGATGCCTTGCTCCATCCGCACAATGGTTTTCTTGTCCCGGGCCAAATAGAGAAGCCCTGCGTTATCCACACTCAGGATATAGCCATTTTTTTTGGCCGGGACCCCAAACCACCGCCGTGCAGCCGGTAGGGATACCTTTTGGCTATTATCTTCGTCGTCCGGTTCTTGTGCTGGTGTTTCAGGAAACAGGTGGTCAATAACCTCGATGGTTTCGTCAGCGACAGAGGCGACAATACTTGAAGCCTGGATTGAAGAGGCTATATGATGAATGAAGAACATAAGGGCACCTACTCCGCCAAGCGCCAGTACGAAGCCAAAGAAGACTGCCAGGCTTGGAACAAATGTGGCCTCACCGTTACCGTGAATGGTGCGTAGTACGATTAGTGAATAAGTGAAAATGCCGGCGAAGATCCCGAGCACAACCTGGCTGACGCGGCTGCGCATGAAGTTCCGCAGGATACGCGAGGTATATTGGCTCGATGCCAGTGTCAGTACCACCAGAATCATGGAGAATGTGACGCCTACTACCGTCATCATCGAACCGGCAATAGTGGACATCATCTCACGTGCACCTTCCGCACCGGCTCCAAAGAGGCGCGGCCACTGAGCCAGCCATTGGTCAATCCCAACGGAGTCCATATCTATCAAAACTACCGCTAAGACAATACTGACCAAGACAATCAATGAAGGTACAAACCAAAAACTCGATTGCAGAGTGTTCCAGAGTTGTCTGATTCTATTCATGAATCACCCCACTTCCAATTACGGATTTCAGGCATATCCTGTCCGTGTTTGTCGATATACTTTTTGTGATCTATCAGTTTGTCGCGGAGGATCTGTTTGACGTATGCTGCCCGGGAACCTAAACCCGGTACACGATCAATCACATCACCGACCAAATGGAAACGGTCCAATTCATTCAGCACAACCATATCGAATGGTGTAGTTGTCGTTCCTTCTTCCTTATAACCGCGCACGTGAAACCGATCCTGGTTTGATCTTCGATATGTTAAACGATGGATCAACAGGGGATAACCATGGAAGGCGAAGATAACATGCTTGTCTTTCGTAAAGAGAGTATCAAAATCCTTATCACTGAGTCCGTGGGGATGCTCGCTCTTCGGTTGAAGTGTCATCAAATCAACTACATTAATCACCCTGACTTTAAGTTCCGGGAAGTGCTCTCGCAGTATCTTAACGGCAGCCAGTGTCTCCAGGGTAGGAACGTCACCGCAGCATGCCAGGACAACATCAGGTTCTTCACCGTTATCGTTACTTGCCCATTCCCATATACCGAGTCCGGCAGTACAGTGTTTGACTGCAGAATCGATATCCATCCATTGCAGCGCCGGCTGTTTACCAGCGACAATTACGTTAACATAATCCCGGCTGCGTAAGCAATGGTCCGTTACCGATAGCAGGGTGTTAGCGTCCGGCGGCAGATAAACCCGGATGGTCTCTGCTTTTTTATTAACTACGTGGTCAATGAAACCAGGATCCTGATGGCTAAACCCATTATGGTCTTGTCTCCAAACGTGTGAAGAAAGTAAAATGTTCAATGAAGCAACACGACTTCTCCAGGGAATATCGTGAGCTACTTTGAGCCATTTTGCATGTTGGTTAAACATCGAGTCGATGATATGGATGAACGCTTCGTAACATGAGAAAAAGCCGTGCCTGCCTGTAAGTAAATAACCTTCCAGCCAGCCCTCACACTGGTGTTCACTCAACATTTCCATTACGCGGCCATCAGGCTCAACATGATCGTCAATAGGAATTAGTTCTGCAGTAGAACAGCGGTTTGTCACATCGAATACATCTCCCCAACGATTCGACGCGGTCTCGTCCGGACTGAAGACACGGAAGTTGGTCTGGTTAAGTTTCAATACATCGCGGATGAATTTGCCTTGAACGCGTGTAGCTTCTCCTTCAACATTGCCCGGTTTCGTTACCTTTAAAGCGTATTTATGAAAATCCGGCATTTTCAATTCTTTAAGCAGAAGCCCTCCATTAGCATGCGGGTTCGCTCCCATTCGCCGTTCGCCATCAGGTGCCAACTCGGCAAGTTCGGGAATGAGCTTACCGTTTTTATCAAATAACTTTTCTGCTTTATAACTCTTCATCCACTGTTCAAGAATTTTCAAATGTTCGGGCTTGTTCACAAAGTCTGTAATCGGTACCTGGTGCGCACGGAATGTACCTTCGATTGGAAGATCATCAACTACTTTCGGACAAGTCCATCCTTTAGGAGTACGGAAAATAATCATAGGCCACTTTGGGCGTTTCTTAAATCCTTTTTTTCGAGCGTCGGTTTGTATCTGATTAATTTCTGCTACAATCGTATCAAGAGTGGAGGCCAGAAGTTGATGAAGTTTATCAGGATCGTCTCCCTCAACAAAATATGGATTGTATCCGTAACCCCGGAAAAGTTGATCTAATTCTTCGTGACTGATGCGCGCTAAAACTGTTGGTCCGGCTATCTTGTAACCATTCAAATGCAGTATGGGAAGTACCGCTCCGTCACAAACCGGATTGAGAAATTTGTTGGAGTGCCAGCTGGTGGCTAACGGCCCGGTTTCCGATTCGCCGTCGCCTACAACACATGTGACAATCAGATTGGGATTATCAAACGCTGCACCATAAGCATGCGAAAGAGAGTAACCGAGTTCTCCTCCTTCATGAATAGAACCCGGTGTTTCCGGCGCAACATGGCTTGGAATTCCGCCCGGGAAAGAAAATTGTGTGAACAGTTTTTTCATACCTTCTTCGTCCTGGGTGATATTCGGATAAACCTCGCTGTATGTTCCTTCCAGATAGGTGTTAGCTACTATCCCGGGAGCGCCGTGACCCGGTCCGATCACATATATCATATTCAGGTCGTATTTCTTTATGATACGATTGAGATGAACATAAATAAAATTAAGTCCGGGTGTCGTTCCAAAATGCCCCAGTAACCGTGGTTTCACATGCTTCAATTTCAATGGTTCCTTTAACATTGGATTGTCAAACAAATAAATCTGCCCGACCGACAGATAGTTTGCAGCTCGCCAATAGGCATTCATTTTTCGTAAAAGTTCAGAAGATAAAGGATTATCTTTCGACTCTGTCTTTTTCGTTTTCGCGACAATATTCTCTTCAAATCCTTCTTTAACTTCCCTAACTAATTTCTTTTCAGACATTTTTTTTGTCTTCATAATCATTAACCTCCTCAATAATTAGTTTTTAAAGTGATTAACACTTCAGCGGTTCTTCACCTGCAGTGATCTTGTTTCCACTTTAATGGCGCACAAGCAGGCTCCGAAGATGAAAATACACCCGCAAAGATAAATCCAGAGCAACAATGCCATGATTCCGCCGAACGTCCCGTAGACGGCGTTCAACGTGGCGAAGTTTCTCAGATAGATCTCGAACAGAATTTCGCTTACCTTCAAAAGAATTGTAGAGAACAGAGCGGCGCCCCAGACTTCAGCAAACCGAACAGGCCGGAGTGGTGCGAGCATATAAAAAACGCTCAGACTAAAAAAAGCCAGAAGTAACGGGATAAAAAAGCTTCCTATGTCATACAGCACGGAACTGAAATGGTTTGTTGCAAAGAACCAATTCTTAGCTATTCCCATCATTACCGGAAATACCATACCCAGCAGAACCATACTTGCCGTGGTGCTGGACAGTATCAAGCTTCTGAACGGCAGACGCCACCAACTTTTTTTCTAACGTAGTCCCCCAGGCGCGGTTAGTCGCAACGATAAGGGTAATGAAACATTGAAGGGCGGTCCAGACAAGGATTACAAACGCAGCAACACCTGCCTGATCACGCGCATTGACAACGCCAGCGATGGTATTGAAAATGTAGTGATGCATTTCTCCACTAATCGGGACGTATTTTTCTATGTATGTAATAATCACTTTCCCGGCCCGGTCTCTGTCAATAAAAGTCGAAGCAATGGTGACAAAGAGGACGATTATAGGAAACAGGGAGAAAAACATGTTGAAGGAAAACGCTCCTGCCCATTGCACTCCATCAATACGAAGGAACTTTTTGGATGCAAGAAACAGAATCTTCCAAACCCGTCCGATACCATGACCATACTTACTTTTATTCCATAAGGGTGCCATGTTACCCATGTAAAGTATCCTTTATGATATTTTCATTTTTTATCAAAATATTCTTGAAGCATGGCAGCGTGAACCTGCATGCTTTCATTTTCGCTGACTGCTTGTCCCTTGGGGACAATGCCGCGCTATGAATGTTCTTTTTCGTTATTGTTTCAACTTGAATGTTCCTTAACATCCGGTTCATCTACCCAGTATGCTTTGCGATTATAATGTCTATGCAGCGCCGATTCATAGTCCCGGGTTAGCAGAGACTCCTCACTGAATTCCGGAGATTGTTTAATAGCCTCGCGGGAAAGTTTGATAAAGGCTTTCCTTTCGCTCCAGCTAATACGGTCGATCCATTTCGGTGAGACCAGCACCTTTTTTCCCGGCCACCAGTTTTTTGTATCGATGATTAAATAACGAATCGCCCATGTCTTGTCATCAATGATAAAATCCTCGACATGACCAATTTCACCGTCTGTGGCATGAATATGATAGCCTGAAACTTTCTTCGCACTGCGTAAGTGCGTATCACCTTCGCCCTTTTGGTCGGAATTGTCGCCTTCCTTTTTCATTTCGATACCAGGAGTTAAAGGAACCATCCCGATTGGACCTGCATAAAATCCATTGCCCCAATAAGCCGGTAATGCGTAATGGTTAAACAATTCTATCTCGTGCTGGCGGAATACGGTTTTTTCAGTGTCAATATCGGGGCTTTTGCTTACCTGTTCCATAGTGAGGTTTACTTGAAATGTTTTCTTCTTCCAATCTGTCCCGCCAAGTGCCGCATGCGGAATAAGTACCTTCCGTTCAGACATCCAGTTGCCTGTTTTCACGACTAAGTAACGGATTGACCAGGTTAGATCATCAAAGTAAAATCCACTAACTTTTCCTAACTTACCATCCTTTGCACTAATGGTGAAGCCTATTAAATTATTTATATTACGTTGCATAAATAATCCTTATCTCATTAAACATTTTTTATTTCCGGGCGGTTCTTCCAGTAACCATTTCAGTGATTTCATAAGATCCGTGCAGGCTTTCCGGCCCGCCAGTGAGCTTCAATCTGTTCGAGGCTTTTGCCCTTAGTTTCCGGTACCAGGAAAAATGAAAAGATCCATGTTCCGATACTAATACCTCCGTATAACCAAAACGTTTTCCGTTCGACATGGAATTAATTTTCATAAGTTGTAATCCATTTCGGAATCAAGCTTTAAAATTCGTATTACTGTTTTGGCTATCATCCATTCCTCATCTGTGCGAATAACACGGACAGAGACCCGTCCATTATCTGTTGATATAACAGCGGCATTTTCGTGGTTCCTTTTTTCATCAATCGAAATTCCAAGAAATTCCAATCCTTCACAGATGCGAGAGCGAATAACCGGACTGTTTTCACCAATACCACCGGAAAAAACAAGTGTGTCCAGTCCTCCTATAGCTGCAGCAAAAGCACCGATCCATTTCTTTGCCTGATAACAAAACAACGACACGGCTTCTGCTGCCCGAACGTCATCAGATTCCTTCGCCAGAAGATCCCGTATGTCGGAACTGGTTTCAGAAACCCCGAGCAGGCCGGAATCGTGATTTATTAGATTATTGAATTGTTTAGGTGTGAGATTTTCCGACTTCATCAAGTACCACGCCACACCCGGATCCAGATCGCCGGGTCGGGTGCCCATCATCAATCCGGCAGCAGGGGTGAAACCCATGCTGGTATCTATACTTTTACCATCTCTGACAGCAGCTAAACTGGCACCACTGCCCAGGTGAGCCAGTATCACACGACCGTGTGCTTCCTTTTTACCGGCGATACGGGCGAGTTCTTCGATGAGAAACGCATAGGACAATCCATGGAAACCCGTATCGTTGAATGCCTGCTAGCCTCGAATCGGTGGGGACTGGCAGTATTCGGGCAACACGCGGCATGGTTTGGTGAAACAACGTATCATAGCAGGCGACTTGCGGTATGTCAGGATAACGCTGCAATAGTACCTCGATCAATGCTATCTCGGCAGGCAGATGATCCCGGTCATAAGGGATAATCCGGTGCAGTTCATTCAGCAATTTTTGAGTGATGTGTTCGGGTTCGGTGTGTTGCATTCCGAAAACAACCCGGTGTCCTATTCCGGTAATCATCCTGAAATCGATCTTTTCCCCGAGCCAGTCAATCAGGAAATTTGCCGCCGATCTTGTATCGGAGGATTTCAGATCGAGACTTCCTTTCCGGTTTCCTTTCGGTTCGCTGAACGTTAAAGTAGTACCATCCAGACCGATACGATTTACGCTGCCCTGAAGCCTTTTCTCCAGTGATTTTCCGGTCCGATACCATGCGAATTTAATACTCGATGAGCCACCGTTGATTGTCAGGATATTTGTGTTCGTCAGTTTCAATTAAGACTCTATTTTAATTTTACTTCTAAAGACGGTCAGGTACTTACATATGCTGTCCCTTTATAATGCTCGTGGATGCTTTCCCGCTCCGCCAGTGTTCTTCAATCTGTTCGAGTGTTTTACCCTTGGTTTCCGGCACCAGCAGATAAAAGAAGATCCAGGCTGCCACAGCTATTAACCCATATAACCAGAAAGTGTTTGCATGCCCCAGAATCGAGACCAGGGTAAGGAATGTCACCGCCACCATCAGGTTCATTCCCCAGTTAGTAACAGTCACAGCGCTCATAGCAGCACCCCTGTTTTTTAAGGGATAAATCTCGGAAATCAGCAACCAGAAAATCGGCCCGAGTCCAAAAGCGAAACAGGCTACATAGATTACCAGTCCGCCTATAGCAACATAACTTTTGAAACTCGCCAACTGCTGAAACTGGAAAGCGGCACCCAGGATAGCCAGGCCAATAATCTGACCGGCCACTCCGATTAATAACAAGGGTCTCCGGCCGACACGGTCCAGAAGGAAGATGGCCAGCACATGAAAAAGCCACATCACCATTGCCAATCCCGCTCCAGCCAGGATCGCGGGTCCGGTGGCGCTAATTCCGGCAAACTTAAAAATGGTCGGGGCATAATAGATGACCGTGTTAATGCCGGTTATCTGCTGAAATACGGCCAGCCCTAAGCCGACAATCATGGGCATCCTGAGAGAAGGCTGGAACAATCCTTTCATGCCAACAGTCCCTTGTTTTTTCATACTTTTTTGGATATCAGTGATTTCCGGGCTCACGTCCGAAGCGGTCCGTACGCGCTGTAAAACCTTCTTCGCCTGTTCCATCTTTGATTTGCTGATCAACCAGCGCGGGCTGTCTGGTAGCTGCCACATTCCAATAAGCAAGGCGATAGATGGTATGGATGCTACACCAAACATGTAGCGCCATGACCCGCTGGAAGAAAAGGCATAGTCCACCAGGTAAGCCATTACGATGCCACTGGTAATTGCCAGCATGTTGACTGCCACCAATGAACCACGGACTTTTGCCGGTACTAATTCGGCGATGTACATCGGGGAGATAAAGGAAGCGATACCGATGGCGATTCCACTGATTATCATGGCAACAATTAACCAGGAAATTGCCGGTGCCAGAGCCGTACCGAAGGCACTTGCCGTAAAGATGATGGCGGCCAATAGGATCATTTTTCGACGCCCAAAGCGGCCAGTCAGAGCGCCTCCTATTGTCGCGCCAGCAACGGCACCGACTAAGACGGAACTGACGACTATCTCCTCCATAGTGGCCGACAGGGAAAACTGTTTTTTTATGAACAATATGGCCCCGGAAATAACGCCCGTATCATAGCCGAAGAGAAGGCCGCCAACGGCCGCTATTCCCACCGCGACATAAACAAAAGGTTTTATATCTGATTGAGCCTTATTTCCCATTTTTCCCACTCCCTTCCGACGGGCCAATGTCTTCTCTGCGCCAAGCGGCGATGCGGACTATGAAATCCTCACCTTCCCAGTGATCGGCCTCCGGCCAGTAGAATGTGAATTTGATCTGCTTGCCTTCGGGCAGCGACTTGGTTGGAAGATCGGCCATGTGGATTCCCAGTCCGGCATCGTGAGTCTTCAGGTCTTGGGACGTTTTCCAATCGTCAGCGGTCCAGTGAATGACCGCCGGAGCCATCAACTCGATGCGCAGGATTTTGCCGGGCGGCAGCGAACGCAGCTTGTGGTTGAACCGCCACGTCAGGCGTGGGGAAACGGTCTTGCTCTTGATATAGCGCTGCACGGTTTGTGGCGGCAGGTCAAAGATCTGTCCGTCGCTGAGCGAACGCTGCAGCTTGAGGTACTCGGCATGTGCCCAAACGAGTGGCATGGCCGAACCGGAAGGCCGGCCAAAAAGAAGTTCGCGCTCCGCAAGGTCGGGTGAATCCCAGATTTGCTCGGAAATCAAACCGCTTTCGTTGGCAAAAGATTCCATGGCGGACAAAAGTTTTTTGGCGATTGCCACGCTGCCTGCCGCCAGTTCGTAGTGCGCCCGCTCGCCGGTGAGCAGCGGCCAGCCACGACCGATTCCCGTTCCGTCAAACGGCGAACCATCCTCATGCTCGCCGTAGCCGTCGTCGTTGTAGCGATGCCAGACAGGGCCCTTCGGTGTCTCCACCCTGAGCAATGCGTCGATGACTTTTGCTGTGTCGCGAATGCGCTGGTCGTCGGCCGTGCGCAAACCAAAACGCACCAGCGCCAGGGCGTCGGGGCTGATCAGATGACTGGCCCGGCGGGTATCCTCGGAGGCTGTCACGTTTTTAACTTTGATATTTTTCTGACGGCTTGCCCCATCGACTCCGGTTGTCTTCGGCGCGATGCGCACATAATAACCATCAACCTTGAATTTCTGGCACCAATCCGTGGCGGACATATACATCCAGTGCTCAATGGAATCATTCCAGACATCGGCAATTTCGCGGAGGTGGTTTGCGAGGGAGGCTTCGTGGTTCAATTCGGCCAGTTCTGCCGCCGCCAGCAGCGCCGCGATTTCCGCCGCGACCGTGAACGGGGTATAGCCGGGATCTTCCTCCCAGCGATCCTGAGGGCTCACCGGACCGTTACGGGCTAAATATCCCGCAGCTAATTTTACCATTGGCCAGAATTTGGCCACATCGCCTTTGGCTAACGCCTTATTCCGACGAGCCAGATCAACCAGAAGTATGGGTAACGCCGTTTCATCCATTTGGATTCCATCCCAATAGGGTGAGCCGTCCAGCCACATGTTCTGTGACCAGTGACCATCGGGTTGTTGTGTGGTTTGCAAATATGTAAGAACGCGCCGGACCTCCTCATGCGCACCGGCAGCAAGCAAGCCGCCTGCCGTTTCTACCATGTCGCGTGACCAGACAAGATGGTAACCTCCCAGATCATTGTCGCCCTTGCTGAATCCCCAGGGGATCGAAAGGCTGGCGATGTATGCGCCGGGTGCTGTTTTGGATTCATGCGTAAGGAGGAGGGCGAGACTGTTTTGGGAAAGAGTACCTGAATGCTTTTCGTTCTTTTTCAGTGAGGGTTGCTTCTTCATCCATTCCTGCCAGCCGGCGATGTAATCCTGCTTTACCTTGTCAAAACCGTCGTGAAGGCTGTCTATGGCATTCCGGGCCGCTGTTTCCGGATCTTTTCCAAAACCAAGCGCCAGCACGAATTCTCCATCCGTCTTGACAAGATCAATCTCAGCAGTCAGTGCCACATTGCCATTCTCGGCCCGGGTATATTCCCAGGTCATCTGTTTATGGGTTTTCAGGTCCTGCCAGCCATCAGATGAACCGACAAATCCTGCCGATCGCTTCACCCACGGTCCGGAACATGCCAGTGCCAATGCATTGCCGTTTCGTTGGGCAAACAGCAGCGGTGTCCCCTCGAATTCATCCACCCAGGCCGTGTTGCCACTGCCCTGGTTTCCAAGATGTGGTGCAAGCAAAACATAAAGATGATAACCGGAAAGGGTACCCCGGTTAGCAACAAACCGGACATATTGTAACAATGTATCCCGATGTGGATCGGTTACAATTTCCTTTTCTATGCGGAAGCGATCTTCATGGCAGTTATTGACCAAACCGAATGCCGGCACACCATCGGTCAGCCATTTCACTTTGTGTCCGGCATCACGTTTCTCCTCCGAGAATAAACCTGTAACATCTGTGACGATGAATCCCATGTCTCGGATGCAGGCCTGGTCAATACGGGGATAATATATCTCGTTGAGGATACCGTGACTCAATGTGAACCAAACCCGGCTCTTATTACTGAGTGCGGTTCCCACACCGGTTTTCGCACTGGAGGTCCAGCGTGCAGGTATTCCGGGTCCGCCAGGGGCATTAAGGCGCACCATGTCTTCTTTATTTTTCTTGTTACGAGGCTTACTATTCGATGCAGGATTATCCTTCACAACGCTTACTAATGCTTCTGATTCATTTTTTGGGGCTTCAGATTCTTTTTTTGTTTTCATAATTTATTGTTCTTCCTCGTTATGGTCGGCTACTAGTTGATTGTTTTTGCCATCATCAATTCCTCGTCGGTATGTAAGTACGTTAGGATGAATTGATTTTGAGAATGGTCTGTTTGTCATTTTGGAATCTCCAATCCACTGGAAGTCAGTTTTGTACAAGTAGACTCGTAATCTGTGTGAAGAATGCTTTGAATACCCATATTTTCTGCAATTTGGACAAACATCGGCGTATTTTCTATATACAATACCTGATCAGAAGGGGAATGCGAGGTATCCAGCGCAAGCCGAAAGATGTCCGCATCGGGTTTCCTAAAATGGACATAGCAGGAGGTTACAAAAGAATCCACAAACTCGTCCAGTTTAAAGGTATTTATCCGGTATGCATTCATCTCTCTCGCTTCATTACTGACGACTATAATTTTCAATCCGTACTTTTTTTTAAGCCGGCGTATCAGGTCGATCATTTTGGGATAGGGCTTTGACTGGGCGAACATGAATTCCTGAAACTGAGCAGGAGTAAACGACCGTTCCTCATGAAATATAACACGGCCAAGGTATTCCTCACAGCTAATCTTACCTAACTCATAGGTGTCAAAGGCCTGATTATGCCGCTTTTCCATTTCTTCGTAATTCAGAACGAACTTCTCAGCTGCCAGTTTGCGGGCTACGCTAGTCCATCCGTCGGTGAGTAAAACACCACCGATATCAACAAATAATGTTGATATATCTGCTGAGTGTTTCGAAATGCTCATCTGGGTTCCGTAGTTAGTTTCGTCAGTTTCCCCAATTTTTGCAGCGATCGCAGGAAAGAGGTAACATCTTCCCGACTCAGTATTCCAACAACATGATGATCCCGGCATACAGGTAATTCGCTGACGCCATCATGATCCATCTCCTCAAGGGCGGTCCACAGCTCCGTATCGGGATTGATGCCTGTCAACTGATCGATGGGTATCATTACCTGAGAAATACTCGTCCTTGCCCATTTGTTACTGGGTATATTTTCCATTCGGTGCAAGGTCATCACTCCAACCGTGGTATCACCATGGTTGACGAGAAAATAGCGTTGTCCACTGCCGGGAATATGTTCGGCTACTAACTGCTCTAAGGTTAGATTCTCGGGAATGATAGTGTAATGAGTAGCCATAGCTTGCGAGACATAATGACCAACAAGCATATCCTGGAAGTTTATTTGATGTAACTGTGTGGCTGCCGCATTATCAAGGAACCAGCCAATGAACGCAATCCAAATTCCTCCCACAATATTTCCGTAGAACATCTGCCAGATGCCGACGAAAATAAACATAAATGCAAAGAACCGGCCGACGTTTGCTGCGATGATTGTTGAACGGTGAAGATTACCTGTTAAAGCCCATACAATGGCCCGGAACACACGACCGCCATCGAGCGGGAAGCCGGGAATCAGATTAAAAAGAACCAGTGCCAGATTGATATATGCCAGGTATTTGGCCAGGCCCAAAAGGGGTTCGAAGCCGGCTATCAGCGGTTGCGCCAAATAGAAAAAGGCGGCCAGTATCAGGCTTACAAACGGTCCGGCGATTGCGATCAGAAACTCGGCTCTGGGGCTGGGTGGTTCAGCACCAATCTGAGCGACTCCCCCAAAGATGAATAGCCGGATGCTTCGCACAGGAATATTATACCGCATTGCTATCACAGAATGTCCTAATTCATGAAGTAGCACACTTACAAATAGCATTATGGCCGTCACCAAACCCGTGAGCCAATACAATAGCGGCGGCCAGTCCTTAAACTCGGCTGGGTAATAGCCGACTGCAAGCATCCATGAGAGTAACGCAAAGATCAAAAACCAAGAGTAATCGACGCCTATTGGAATCCCTAAAATTCTACCTAACGGGATGTTGTTACGACTCATTTGCATTTTCCTTCTCCTTACTTGCATTTTCCTGGCCAAATCCCATGGTCAGTGCGGTCACCCCGGCCATACCACCCAGTTGCATGGTGTCCACGGCCGTGCTTGGTACGATGACAAGAGTGGCGTTTTCTTTCAACCCCTCATACAGCATATTCATCGCCCGTAAGTGCAAGGCCACAGGGTTGTTTACATAGGTCCTGGCCGCTTCTTCGAACTTCTCTGCCACCTGACGTTCCGAATCGCCCAGGATCACACGGGCCTGGCGTTCTCTTTCCGCTTGTGCCTGCATCGACATCGCATCCTCCAGGGCCGCGGGAATCAGCACATCTTTCACTTCCACGGAAATAACATTAATACCCCAGGGTTCGGTGCGCTCATCGATGATCTTCTGAAGCTCATTACTAATTTTATCTCTGCCTTCCAGCATGTCCGAAAGTATAGTCTTTCCGATGATATCACGCAGCGCCGTTTGAGAGGCCCAGTTTATGGCGCTTTGATAGTCGGCCACATCGAGAGCTGCCTTTTTGGGATCCAGAACTTTCCAGAACAACACGGCTTCTACATCCACCGGCACCGTATCTTTGGTCAATGTTTTTTCGGCCTTGAAGGAGGCTGTGATTACACGCGTATCAATCCAGTAGGGTATGGCGTCGATGATCGGAATAATAAAAAATAGTCCCGGCCCATTAATGGAACGAAATTTCCCCAAACGCAATATTACCACCCGTTCCCACTGATTCGCAACCTTTATGGAAAGAGAAACGAAGGTGGCGATGAAAAAGGCTATTACTCCAATCCAAAGACTTTCCACACTAGCTGCAGGGCTGCTTATGTATGCTGTTACCAACCCAATACCAAAAATGATGATGAATACCAATGTTGCAAAAGAACTGCTTTTTCTCATTGTTGCGCTCCTTTTAGATGTGAGGATATTTCCACAAACAAAAGGTCGTCACTTCTGAGGGGGTAAGCGTTACACTCTACTTAAAAAGAATTACATATATCGCAGGTCTCCCAGGTTGTGCATTCCTTTTTGCTTCAGTTCCTTTGAATAGAGTTTATTGCTCATCTGTAAATCCCGGTTCACATATCAAAAACCTTGTTTGTTGAAGCAACAAAGCATCTTTAAGATTTGACAGGGAGATGATTCCCACTTTTTAGTCCGCAACCCTACTATCGCAATTTTAATACCTTTTCCGGAAGTCACCCGATGAGTTAACTTATTCATGCTACCGTACTACTTAACCTTACTGGCACTGGCCGGGTTCGTATTGTCACATAGTCTATAAAAGTCCACTGCCCAATGAGTACATTACCTGTGTGCAATTCCCAGACACCAATTGGAGTGATGCCGGATAGTCATTTAACACATAAAAAGATTTTGTTGACAACAAGGCAATAGTCTTCGGAGGGGGGATATTTATTGCTTAACGGTTCCGGGAGGAGTGAAACCGGCAGACGCGTCATCAAGGACGAGAGTCCAGTCGTTACCCTCGGCCCGGGCGCCCGGCGGGTTGAAGTGATGAGTGCCGTGATTGGCAAAGGTGCCGATCACGGTTGCCTCACCGGTCCGGGGATTGTACCACCAGGCTTTTACATTCTTACCGGCAATTCGTCCAAGCTTGATCGAGAACGGGTGCCCGGTGGCAATGTAAGCGAACTCATACCGCTCGCCTCGGGCAGCGATGACGCGATTGTGTCGGGAACCAGGGTCACCGACAATCGCTGATTCATCGTATCGCCGCTGAAAGTACGGGCGGGAGAGTACCAGCTTTTTTACATACCGGATTTGTGATGAGCCGTGATCATGAATGGCAAACCACCAGAACTCATAGGCACCGTAGGCAGGTTTATAGGGCGGCTCATAAAACTGCATGACGGAATTGTCGCCGTAGGTATGTCCGCAGGCGCCGGCCATTACCGACCACCACGCATATCGTCTTGCGTCATAGGCTTTCCATCTGGGCTCGGATGGATTATGCAGCCCATGAGGGATACCTTCATAAGATGGCTCGCCGTCCAGAACCGGTTTTAATGGTTTGCGGTTACGGTCCTCGCGAACATAGCGCCAGTTGTCCTCACCCTTCCAGGTGGCAGGGTTGTCGTTGCCGATTTGGGAATAGTCGCGGTGCCCGGATTGAAACATGTCGAAATCGAGCCAGGAGACGTTATGATACCACTGTCCGGAACAGGTACGGCCGTAGGGGTGATACGTCATCAGGTGATGACGGTCGATGCTTTTAATCGTTTTGCTGAGTGTATTCCAGATTTCGGTCTTAACCGATCCTTTCGTATCGCCACCATTGATCCAGATAATGTTGGGATCATTCTTAAAACGATTGGCGAGAAAGCGTGCATATTTCTCAGCAGTTGCGTTGTCGAGCTTACCGGACTTGACGATGGATCCCCAAACCGGGACAAGCGCCACGTAGATACCACGTTTGGCGGCCTCATGGATACAGTAGTCGATATTATCCCAGTAATCGTATTGCTTGGGATCACCGGGATTATTACCCGGCGTTGTAAGGGGACGAGCCGGGTCGTCGTTTATGGTGGCGTTACTCCCATAGGCATCGTGTTCAGGCAGTTCATGAAGGATCATGCACTGGATCACATTGAACCCTTTGGCGGCTCGGTCGTCAAGATATTCGCGTACCTGTTTACGATTCAAGTGCTGGAACATGAGCCAGGCCGTATCGCCCAGCCAGAAGAACGGCGTTCCGTCGGTATGCTGTAGATAACGCCCGTTAGCCGATACCTCCAGCTGCCCGTGTGACCATGGTTTCGTGTAACGGCTCTGCGTGTTTGACGCGGATTGGGAATAGCCGGGTTGGACTCCAACTGCACTGATGAATGAGAAGAAGACGAGTAATAACAGCAGATATTTCATGTACCGGATAGTTAAAAAATGATGTGTTATGAAGTAGGGGGAGATAAAGGTGGCACCTTGTTCATCGTCATGGGCCTGCTTCCATCGCCAAATGATTTATCACATTGCCACCACGCAAAGGAACTAACTGGTGATTGGTCAAAGTAACGCTAAAAAGAAAGGATAGACAGCGTTTAAATATAATCCAGTATAAAGGATAGGAGGGAACTGTTTACTGCTAACTGCAACCCTGATAACTGAAAAGTGGGCGATGCTGGGTTCGAACCAGCGACCCCTGCGATGTGAACGCAGTGCTCTTCCGCTGAGCTAATCGCCCTTCACGGCAAATATACCTTTCCGGCAAATCAGGTTCAATTGCTTTTAGCAAGAGTTGAGCAATTACCTCTGATGAATAAAATGAAATCCATTCTGAATATCGCACGACTTGATTTTAGTCCATCCTAATGATTGACTTGTTATTCACTATGAATTTATACATGAGATTATACATATATTTTTCAAATCAATTATAAATGTGTTCGTATTGTTAATAATAGACCTTAAGGTTGAAAATTTAACAATAAATCCGTATCTAAAACCGTACTTTTAAAAGGCGATAAAAAAAGCGAATAAAAAATTGATAATATTAAATTTGAGGATACATTTCGGAATGCTTAATGGTTCATGCTGCAATCGCATAATGAGGATATAGTACATCGCCATCATAAAACTTCAATTCAAAGACAGGCCAAACTATTCTTCCGGTTCTCCAGATACTTTTTGAATTGTAATGAACAACTGATCTATGCATGCTATTGATCTGATAGAATTTATTGTATACATGTTATCTATGCTGGGCATCGGTATATATTTCATGAAAAAAAATGAAGATGCCGATGACTATTTCCTGGCCGGACGATCGATGGGAAGCGTTCATATCGGCCTTTCCGTTGTGGCTACTGATGTGGGAGGTGGTTTTTCCATTGGTCTCGGCGGGTTAGGGTTTGTCATGGGACTCTCCGGTTCCTGGATGTTGTTTACGGGCCTTATCGGGGCGTGGGTCAGTGCCGTGATTCTGATACCGAAGGTGAAAAAACTGGGAAATGACATGAATTTTTTCACCTTCCCTGAGATATTCGGACATTTTTACGATGGTAAGACGGCTTTTATTGCAGGGATTATCTCGGCCATTGGTTACATCGGGTTTACCAGCTCCCAGATCCTGGCGGGCGCCAAGCTGGCTTCCGCCTCTTTCATCGGGCTGAATATGGAGACGGCACTCCTGATAATGGGAGGTATCATCGTTGGATATACTTTTATGGGAGGGATGAAGGCGGTTATTTATACAGACACCGTACAATGGATCATCCTGATGGGCGGACTCATCCTGGTTGGGATCCCGGTATCGTACCATGCTCTTGGCGGATGGACAGCGATCAGTCAGGCACTACCCCACAAGATGCTTACCCTCAGCAATATCAGCTGGCAGCAGTTGGTAAACTGGGGAATTACCATCATCCCTATTTGGTTTGTAGGTATGACGTTGTATCAACGCATATATGCCTCCCGCGATGAGAAGCAGGCAAAAAAAGCCTGGTACCTTGCCGGCCTGTTTGAATGGCCGATCATGGCATTTATGGGAGTGTTGCTTGGTCTGTTTGCGAAGGTGGCCGCCATGCAGGGCATGTTTAACTACCTTGGACATGCCGGTGTCGCAAGCCTGGACCCGGAAAAAGGACTCCCGTTGCTATTGCGTACCGTGCTGCCTGTCGGACTCATGGGTATTATGATGTCGGCCTATTTCTCGGCCATCATGTCGACTGCCGACAGTTGTCTTATGGCAGCCGCCGGCAACATGACGAGCGATATACTTGCCAAGATCATGGGATTTACAACAAACGATAATAAGGCAATGAAGATCTCACAGATTGTGACACTTGTACTTGGACTCCTGTCGCTTCTGCTGGCCTCGTTCATGCAGAATGTCCTGAACCTTATGCTTTATTCTTACGCGTTCATGGTTTCCGGATTGCTGATTCCAATAATAGGTGCCCTTTTCTGGAGAAGAGTACGGCTCAGGGAGCATTCTGGGCCATGTTGGTCGGCGGTGCTACGACGTTGATCCTGATGATCCAATCATTTTTCAAGCTGCCCCTGGGACTCGACGCCAACTTCTTTGGGATATCATTGTCGTTTATTGTCTTCGTGATTATCTCGTTGACGACTCAACCTGGGGAAGAATATTCCCGGCGTTTTCAAAGAAAAACTGTAACAGAATATAATTGACCAATGAATATGACAGATCTTAAAGAGAAAAAGAACATATCGTATAAGACATTCGATGCGGAGGGACTTCAAAAAAGTTCGTTTAGCAAAGATGACATTGCTGATTTCCTTTTTAAACACCTGGATCAGTATGGAGATGAACGAAAACACATCATGAAATGCCTGGATTATGCACTGAGCACAGAACCGGGTAGGGGTGGCTTCGTGGAGCTGGCACACGACGGCAACAAGATTGTTGGTGCTGTCGTAATTAATTACACAGGTATGGCCGGGTACATTCCGGAGAACATTTTGGTTTATATTGCAGTAAATAAGGAATACAGAGGACATGGCATCGGAAAAAAACTGATGGAACAAACCATAGCACATACCAAAGGGGCAGTAGCCTTGCACGTGGAGCCGGATAATCCTGCAAAATTTCTGTATGAGAAGTACGGGTTTACCAATAAATACCTGGAGATGAGGTTACAAAAGTAATCTTTTAATATGTATTAATTCCCACGGAGAATTCCTTCGGAAATGGCTTATTTAAAACTTTATAGCGAAAAATTACAGCATAACTACCGTTTTCTTGATAATCTTTTCAGACGAAACGGCATCAACTGGGGGGTTACTACGAAGTTATTATGTGGTAACGTGGATTATCTGAACGAAGTCATCAACCTTGGTCCCGCCGAGGTCCTTGACTCCAGGGTCAGCAATCTGAAGAAGATTAAAGAGATCAATCCGGATATTAATACGGTCTACATAAAACCGCCTCCTAAAGAAGCCATCAGTGACATCGTGGAGTATGCAGATGTGAGCTTCAATACCGAACTGGAGACAATTAAGGCACTTTCAAAAGAAGCGGTGAAACACAACAAGAAACACCGTATCCTGATCATGGTTGAGATGGGTGATCTCCGTGAGGGAGTGATGAGAGAGGATCTGATCGATTTTTACAGTCAGATCTTTGAACTGCCCAATATCACTGTGGTTGGTTTGGGTACCAATCTTAATTGTCTGCACGGGGTGATGCCGAGTTCAGACAAGCTTATCCAACTTACGCTGTATAAGCAGCTGATCGAGCTGAAATTTCACAAAGATATTCCCTATGTCTCCGGGGGTACTACGGTTACCATCCCGTTGCTGTTGCAGGGTGAGTTGCCAAAGGGTGTTAATCACTTCCGCGTCGGCGAGGCCTTGTTTTTTGGGATAAACCTGTTTACCCATGAACCGCTCGAGGGTATGGAACCGGGCGTGATGGAGCTTTATACGCAGGTTATCGAGATCTATAAGAAGCCTATGGTACCCAGCGGACAACTTGGCGCCAATCCATCCGGCGAAACTATGGAGATAGACGAGGAACTGTACGGCGAGATGCATCACCGGGCCATCGTGGATATCGGTATCCTTGACATCGACCCGGATTATCTGATCCCCGTTAATCCTGACGTCAAGATTATTGATGCGAGCTCCGATATGCTGGTCCTGGATGTCGGTGACAACAAACCGGATTACAAGGTGGGCGACATCATCCGATTCCGGCTTAAATACATGGGAGCACTGGGACTTATGAATTCATCGTATATTGAGAAACGGGTAGAATGAGCAGCCGAAAAGAATTTATGCCCGGACAGGGTTCGATGTTTCATGATGCCGCCCAAACTCTATCCGAAAAACTAGATGATCTCATAAAGTTCCGGCATCACATCCACAGCCACCCCGATTTGTCAGGTGAGGAAGCCGGTACTGCCCATCGTGTACGAGACTATCTGAAGCAGACGCAACCGGATAAGATTATTGAAGAGATTGGCGGCGCCGGTGTGGCCTTTGTGTACGACAGCGGTAAAAAAGGGCCAACGGTTATGGTGCGGTCTGAACTGGATGCCCTGCCGATACCGGAAGATTTGAATATCTCTTACTGCTCGTCGAAGGACAACGTTTCTCATAAGTGTGGTCACGACGGACACATGGCGATGGTTGCCGGAGTCGGCTGGTTGCTCTCCGGCAATCGACCGGAGAAGGGCAGGGTTGTACTGCTCTACCAGCCATCCGAAGAAACGGGAGAGGGATCGCAGAGAATCATTGATGATCCGGTTTTTAAAAAAATGGAACCGGATTATATTTTTGCACTCCACAACATACCGGGTGTGCCTCTTGGGCAGATTATGATAAAGGACGGCGTGTTTGCTGCCGCCTCAGAGGGACTTATAACCCGGATGCATGGTGCCACATCACATGCTGCGCATCCCGAAAATGGACGCAGTCCGGCTATAGCAACGGCGCAAATTATCCAGGAATGGATGAGCCTGTCGCAACGATTGTTTTCATTCGAGACACCCAGATTGCTGACGGTGATTCATGCGCGCATCGGGGAGGTAGCCTTTGGGACATCACCGGGTGAAGCCGAGGTGATGGCTACAATTCGGGCACTCGATAATGACGTGTTGCATAAGCTGAGCCAGGCTGCTGGGGAACGGGCACAGTCACTCGCCGGCATGCACAATCTGGATGTTGATATAGAAAGAACGCAGCGATTCGAAGCCACAGTCAATGATCCGGACTGCAACCAGATTATCCGTTCGGTGGCTGAGAAACTGGGTTATCAGACCAACGAGCTTTCCCATCCCTTTTCATGGTCCGAAGATTTTGGACGTTTCACAAACAAGTACCGCGGTGCCCAGTTTGGTCTGGGATCAGGTAAAAAACAACCCCAGCTCCACCACCCCGACTTCGATTTTCCGGATTCGTTGATTGGCTACGGAAGTTTGCTATTTTATGCTATAGTGAAGAGTGTGTTAGATGGAAATGGCTGATTCAAGACACCCAATTTTTGCGGTTATTTTTCAGCATTTTTGAAAGGTTATGTATCTTTTTTGTTAATTCTCCGCTGTTCTCAGAGGCACTTTTTGTTCTCTGTGACCCTTGAATTATAACACAGAGGACACAGTGTTAACACAAAGAATCACTGAGTAAGAATCCGCAAAAGTAATCCAGGTCAGCTTACTTTGTAATTTGCGGTATAAATGAAATGGAAAATTTTATAAAGAGAAGAAAAAATTACGATGGTTCTGTTTTTAACGCCCCACATTTTTTTATCTATTTTAGGAATTTTCGCGCAAGACAAGACTACTTATCGGGATTGGCTGGTAGTCTGAATCACACATAATGTAACGTTTCCCAGGTATTGGGAACCGAACTGGTATTACCTTACATCATCATGTTTTCAACATCATACATTGAAATCAGCAAGTCGGCTCTGGAACACAACATCAGGTATTTAAGGGAAAGGATTGGTGAAAAGACCATCTTTTCATCGGTTATTAAAGGAAACGCCTATGGTCACGGAATAGAACAATTCCTGCCGCTGGTCGAGAAGTGTGGAGTTTCCCATTTTTCTGTGTTCGATGCCGACGAAGCACGCCGGGCAGAAAAGTGTAAGAGTCCTGATTCACACGTAATGATCATGGGCAGTATCGATCATGAAGAGGTTGAGTGGGCCGTAGAGCATGATGTTTCCTTCTTTGTATTTCAAATGGATCGATTGCAGTCGGCAGCAAAGGCGGCAGAGAAACTTGGAAAAAAGGCCCGCATACACATCCATCTGGAGACGGGATTTCATCGTTTCGGGTTTGAATCGGAACAGTTGGATGAAGTCGTGGATTTTCTGATAAAGACCCAAAAGAAATTTGTGGTAGAAGGAATTTGCACACACTATGCCGGGGCAGAAAGCATTAGTAACCACGTACGCGTAAAGCGGCAAATTGTCGATTTCAGTGAACAGTTGATGCGATTGAAAGATAAAGGTCTGGAGCCAAAACTCAGGCATACCGCCTGTTCGGCGGCGGTTTTCAATTATCCGGAAACCATTATGGATATGGTAAGGGTGGGAATTGCCCAATATGGTTTGTGGCCGAGCCGGGAGACCCGGATGAGGATCCTGAAAAATCAACTCAATGGGAATGGCGGGGGGGTGAAGGATATAGAGGATCCTCTGAAACGAGTTATCAGTTGGAAGAGTAAGGTGATGAATATCAAGCAGGTTGCTGCCGGTGAGTTTGTCGGATACGGAACGGCTTATCTCACCTCCCGTCCTGAGAAGTTTGCTGGGATTCCGGTTGGTTACGCGCACGGATTCAGCCGGAACCTGAGTAATATCGGCCAGGTATTGATAAAGGGACACCGGGCCCGGGTTGTCGGATATGTGAATATGAATGCCATGATGGTCGACATAACCGATATCCCCGATGTGAAGCCGGGTGATGAGGTTGTGATGATTGGCAAACAGGGGAATGATGAAGTGACTCTTTCGTCCTTTTCCGAGATGAGTAATTATTTAAATTACGAGTTGTTAACCAGACTGCCCGAAGAAATCCCGCGTTTTATTCGATAACGATCATAACGATACTCATAATGCAAGATATATTGGCTGATTTATTTGAACGGGATTTAAGATCCTTCGAGGAAAATCTCAGTAAAGTACCCGAGAATCTGCTATGGTTTGCGCCGGAGGGGGTAACAAACAGTGCGGGCATTCTGACGCAACATATAACCGGTAATCTAATGTTCTACGTTGGTGCAGTTTTGGGAGGAGTGGAGTATCAACGAGACAGAAACCGGGAATTCAGCAATACGGGGGTCTCTGCAGACGAACTTTTGAATGAATTAGGTCGTGCAAGGCAGACCATACCAGATATTATTCGCGGATTAACCAGTGGTCAGCTTACCTCTCCATACCCCGCGAAAATTTCCTTCCCCTGCTCAACTCAGCAGTTTCTGATCCATTTGTATGGACATTTGTCATACCATCTCGGACAGCTAAATTATTTGAGAAGGATTGCCGGGAAGACGAATAAGTTTTAAAACGGTGACAATCTCTTCCTTCTAATTGGAATCGATTATAAGCTGTTTGTAGCTATAATTTCGATCGTTTCTGTTGATTTTAGAGCATTTTTTTTGATTTTTTTTTTTGAGTGTCAATAACCGCCGGGAAATGACTTTGGACCGTTATTAAAATAACGTTCTTTTTGATTCAAAAGGGACATAAGTACGCCCCGAAAAGACTTTGAAAATCTTCGTATCCGCCTAATAAATGTGCTACAGTCGATAAATGGCGGTAAATAAAAAATCAAACAAGTTACAGTAATTTCAAATTAAAATTAAGTTAAAAGTTATTAAGATCTTTAATTATCTATTTTCTTATCATGAATTATAGAATGATCTAATATTATTATAATAATGCGGAATTTGTTGGAATAAATAGTTGTTTTAAAAGCGTTAATGCATTTACTTTTGTATCTGATGGTACCCTCAAAATGAAGAAAGTAGAGCTAGTTTTATTTATATTAAAGCTAATATGGTCTTGAATTTGAATTAACCTTTCAGTAAAGTATTCCCTTAAATCGTTAGACCCCTTTTGAGAGTGGGGGCGAATACAGTGGAGATATAGCAGCACAGTTTAAAAGGAAAAACTGTTTCTAAATGCCCGTTATTTCTGCGATGCATTGTACAATTACTTCTATAGGAGGTCCAAATGAAAGAGAAGTTACAACTACTTTTAATGGGCTTATTTTTGGCAGTAGTCGGTTATTCTCAGGCAAATGCCCAACAAATGGCAAAATTGTCAGGTACGATAACCGATGCTAAAACAAATGTAAGCCTGCCTGGTGCCAACGTTTTTCTGGTTGAGATTGAAAAAGGTGCCGCAACAGGAGTCAATGGTGAATATACCATAGAAAATGTGCCGGTCGGTACTTACAAACTGACAGCCAGTTATGTCGGTTATAATGCTTATAAAACCACAGTTACCTTAGAACCGGGTGATAACACGCTGAATATCAAATTGAGTCCCGATGTATTGGGATTGAATCAACTTGTTGTCACTGCGTTTGGCTTGAAAAGAGCAAAGAAGAGTCTTGGTTATTCTGTCCAGGATGTGGCTGGGTCATCGGTCCAGAAGACCAATGAGTCGAATATTGTGAACGCCTTACAAGGACAGGTGGCCGGTGTCATGATCAACAGTTCCAGTGGCCAGCCTGGCAAGGCTTCAAGAATTGTTATCCGTGGAAACACCTCGTTTCTCGGCAATAACCAGCCGTTGTTTGTTATTGATGGGGTTCCTATCAGCAATGCTGAAGACAGCAATCCATCGAATGACGCCTTATTCGTTGGTGGAACATCAAATCGTGCCCTGGATCTGGATCCGAATATGATTGAGAGCATCTCAGTGCTCAAAGGGGCTGCGGCAACGGCCCTGTACGGATCAAGAGCCGCCAACGGGGCTATCCTTATAACTACCAAAGGTGGTGGAACCGAACCCCAAAAAACAAAGGTCACGGTTACTTCCCGTGTCGGTTTTGATGATGCCATCATCAAAGGTTTTCAGAACGAATACCTTCAGGGGCAAAATGGGTTTTATGAGAACGGACTACCCGCAGGAAATGGAGGTTACGTTCAGCCAAATGCCGTAAGTATCTATGGAGATCCCATTACGGCCACTCAGACGAGTCTTAGCTGGGGACCCGATAAAAAGAATGTCGATCCCCAGGTTCTGAAGGATCTGAACGTTAGCAGTATCCCGACTTATGATCCTCGCAAGGATTTCTACCGCAGGGGTACGGTTAGCGACAATAACCTGAGCATAACCGGTGGGGTTCCTTCCGGTAATTACTTCTTGTCAGTATCAAATCTATACCAACAGGGGATCGTGCCCAGTACAAATCTCAATCGTACGAACCTGATGGCTAAGTTCGATACCAAACTGAATAAAAAGCTCCATTTCGTGACCTCTGCCAGTTACATCGATACAAAAAATGACTGGCAGGCAGAAGGTAACGGAATGCTGTCGTACCTGTTCGGTTTGAACTTTACCCCGATTAATTTCAACATCAAGGATTACCAGTACCCTGATGGTTCTCAGCGTAATTACTACCCCGTGTTCAACAACCCGTTTTGGCTGACTAATAATAATGGGTATACCAGCAAGGTTGGCCGTTTGATCGGTAGTGTTAAAGCGGAATATACCCTCATGCCAAATCTGACTATTTCCGAACTGTTGGGTATAGATACGTATAATGATATCCGAAAGGGTATGGTCAATGTCGGAACCAGCGGAACACCAGATGGAAGTATGTTTGACCAAAAAATCAACCGTACCGAAATCAATTCAAACCTGGTTCTCCAGTATAACAAGGACATAAACGACAACTTTAGCCTGAACGCACTGGCCGGTAATAACATCAATACGCGCTACTATAACAGCCAATATGAAGATGGCACCGGATTAAGCATTCCTGACTTTTTCAATATCTCGAATGCGAGTGTGGTCTCAGCTACACAAACAATAGATCGGATCCGTTTATATAGTTTTTACGGGGAAGCTACCCTTGGGTTTAAAGACTATGTTTATCTGACGTTGACCGGGCGCAACGACTGGAGTTCAACGTTACCCAAAAAGAACAATTCCTATTTCTATCCGTCCGCAAGTCTTGGATTTATATTTTCGGACGCCTTTGGTCTTAAGAATTCTATCTTCAACTACGGTAAACTCAGATTATCTATAGCTCAGATTGGTAATGACGCGCCGGTTTATTCTTTGTCAACCAATTACATACAGGCGAATCCAAGTGATGGGGTCCGTGGTGATATCATTTATCCCTATAATGGTTATAACGGATATGAACAGTCCGGAACACTTGGAAATCCCAACCTGAAACCTGAAATCAGCACCGGTTATGAAGCCGGACTCGACTTGCGTTTCTTTAATGGCAGGGCCAGCATTGACGCTTCCTATTATACAAGAACGACAAAGAATCAAATTTTCTCGGTGCCGATTTCCGCCGGTACCGGCTACGATTCTTACCTTTCCAATGCCGGTGAATTGAAGAACTATGGTATTGAATTAACATTGAATGGTACCCCTATTCAGACCAACAACTTCAGATGGGACCTGACGGTGAACTGGGCTAAAAACACGACCGACGTTGTAAAACTGGCACCTGGTGTCACCAGTATCTACCTGGCCGGTTTCACGGATCCCCAGGTTCGCATCATGCCCGGTAAACGTGGATATGGAATCATCTGGGGTACCCGCTACGCCAGAGTGACCAAAGACAACCAGAGCCAGTATAAGAATGCCGCAATCGGGACAATTCTGATTGGCGATGATGGTTTACCGGTCATTGCAAACGATCTCGGCGCCATTGGAAATGTTCAACCGAAATGGACGGGTAATTTCAGGACGACGTTCAATTACAAGAATCTGTCGCTGACCGCCCTGTTCTCTGCCAATTATGGCGGACAGGTGATGAACATGGACCTCTACTACACCACGTACTATGGAACGTCATCCATTACAGCTAAAAGAGGTACTAACAAAATATGGAAAGGCATCAACGTAAATACGGGTGAAACGAACACAAAATCGATCGTACAGAACGAAGATTATTTCCGTAACTGGTATAGCGCCTGGGACGAAAATTTTGTTGAAGACGGCAGCTATGTCAAACTGAAGGAACTGAGTCTTTCCTATTCTCTTCCGCAAAGATTGTTAAGTAAGACACCTTTAAGCGGCATCACTCTTATGGCCAGTGCCAGAAACATCTGGATAAGCACCAAGTTTACCTATGGTGACCCTGAAGGAAACTTGCTTGGGAGTGGTAACGGACAAGGGTTCTATCACGATGTTACGCCGAACACGCGCAGCTATTCGTTGACAGTCCGTTTAAGCCTCTAACATTTAAAAGATAAGGGTGATGTTTATGAAAAATTTGAAAAAAATTCTATTCGTTGTTTTGCTAGTGGCTGTGATAATGCCACTTTCATGCAGCCATTTTATTGATGTGAATAAAAATCCGAATAACCCGGAATCGGTATCTCCACCTCTTCAGCTTACTGCACTGCTTGGGAATTTCAGCTATGAGGTGATTGGAAATATCCCGGCAAGGATTTGTGATGAATGGATGCAGCAAATTGCTTGGAATGGAGTCCCGCCATCAGATGATAATTATGACACGAAAGAATCAGATGTGGATAATCTCTGGGATCCATTCTCTTATATCAATGTGATGAAAAATGCCAAAATCATGGACCAACAGGCAACGCAGGATTCCAGTTTTGCATATGCCGGCATAGCAAAACTGATTTTTGCCTGGAATATGTCTGTCGTAACAGACCTCTGGAATGAGGTGCCGTATTCCCAGGCGTTTAATCCTGCGGATATCACACCGGCATATGATCCCCAGCAATCCATTTATAATGATCTGTTTAATGTTATTGATGCTGCCATAGCAGATATGAAGAAAAACAGCCGTACGACACCGGGTGGTGATGATCTCTTGTACGGTGGTGATATGACCAAATGGATTCGGTTGGCGTATACTTTGAAAGCACGTCTGGAAATGCATCTGACCAAGGCGCCGGGTATGACGGCATCTGCACAAGCCCAGAAAGCTCTTGCCGATTTGCAGAATGGGTTCCAGAGCAATGACGACAATGCAAACTTTCAATATTTCGACAGGAAGGGTGCTGAGAACCCATGGTACCAGTTTGCCATAGACGGTAAATGGGATACCCGTGATCAATTGAGCTATCAATACGTAAATATGCTCAAAAATCTCAATGATCCCAGGCTCATCATTCAGGCGCGGCCCGTTGGCGAGGTTAACAACAGTGGTTTGGTGCCCGGTGTTATTCAGGATTCAACCTATGTTGGGCATCCCAACGGTTCTCAGGGAACAGGGACCAATACGGTTTCCTCTATTGGCCGGTTCTATAGTAACCCTGACGCCCCGTTAAACTGGATGAACTATGCCGAGGCCAAGTTCCTGGAAGCTGAAGCAACCTTTATAACATCAGGTGCAGCCGCGGCCGATCCTATCTATCGGGATGCCGTCAGTGCGTCCATGGATCAGTTAGGTGTCCCTGCCAGTCATGCACAGACCTACATTCAGTCGCTGCCGACGCTGACAAGTGCAAACGCCATCGAGCAAATAATTAATCAAAAATACATAGCTAATTTCCTTCATTTCGAGGTTTTTAACGACTGGAGAAGGACGGGCTATCCGGCGTTGACTCCCGCAGTGGGGGCCAAGATAGCCACCATCCCAAGAAGATTCCCTTATCCTGCATCGGAACTGCAATACAACGCAGCTAATGTAACGAAAACAGGTATTCCTGTTGGATATAGCTCGATGACTTACCGGGTATGGTGGGATAGTAAATAAGAAGGACTATTTGTTGTAACTTCTCGATTTTTACGAGAGAGTGAGTGGGTACAGATGTGAGTTTGTACCCACTTTCCTTTTTATCCAACGTGATTTCCGAGTACGCTTTTCAACTTATTGTAGGGCAGTGTGAGAACAGGTTTACTTTGGGCTCGTCTGTTTTCCCGTCCTTTTAAAAACTTATACTGCTCATCAGGATTCAAAAATACAACTTCCGGACTTCCAAGGGCACCGCTCTGGCGTCGGATAGCGTAATGCCGGTTTAAAGCCGACAACTTTTCATCCATGAGCTTGGCAAACGCCGGTTCGTCAATACCAGGCCTTTGGGTCCAGATAATCAGCCATAGGTGATGTGGCGGTTTCCTGGTATCAGGTGGTTTTACCGATGCTATAAGCTGGATGTAATTTCCTTCAGCCGCAGATGCCAGTTCATTTAGAATTTCACTCAATTCGGAGTAGTGCACTGCTTCACCGTAATCATCAAATATTTCACTGACCCTGCCGCGTACTTCCAGGCACATGGGATTATTGTTCGTAAACCGGATGATGTCATTGACCGGATATCGCCACAAACCGGAATTGGTTGTGACGAGCATGATGTAATCCTGTCCCGTTTTTGTTTCCCATGACGGAACGGATTGTTTGGCAAGATGGGCCAAATCTAAGCCGGGTTTGTAGGGGACCCACTCATAAAAAATGCCGTTGTCTGCAACCAGCAGCAGTTCCGGTTTATTGATCTGACGTGAAAATGCGAAATACCCCTCAGAAGCACCGTACGACTCAATAAAGCGAATGGGCAGTGGGGCACAGAGCTCTTCTATGGCTTTTTGATAATTGCCAAGGGCAACGCCGCCGGAAACGATCAATTTCAGGTTGGGCCAAATCTCCGCAATAGATTTGCCGGGAGACAAACGTATAACTTCCTGAAGGAATATGAGCGTCCATGAGGGCACTGCCGTGATAACACGCACATCTTCTTTAATAGATCCATGCAGACAGACTGAAAACTTCTCTTTCCAGTTCATCCGGCAGAGTTCACGCGGTGATTTAACCTGGAATCGGGTCAGCCACCCCGGTGCCTCCCTTGCCGTGAAACCGCTGATTTCACCCATCGTGAGATTTCTTCGGTTGACCAGTACTTCTTCAACTGATCCCGGAAGGCTGGCCTGTTTGCCTAACCAGATTTGAGGCTCAGGCCACTGAGCGATGAAATGAAGTATGAGCTTCCGCATAAAGCTTCGATCTGAGTTCAGTCGTTCTCGGCTTAAAGGCAGGTGCTTACCAGTGCCTGTGGTGCCGGATGAGACAGCGAAATCAGTTACTTTACCTGGCCACAATATATCGGCTCCGCCATTCTTAATCTCTTCAATGGCGGGTTTCAGTGTTTCGTAGTTACTGACCGGTACCTGATGCCGGAAGCCGTTGTAATCCCTGATATTATTGAAATGATGACGATGTCCCCAGGATGTATGTTCTGCCTTTCTGAGTAACGAGAGCAGAACACGTTCCTGAACTTGCCGGATATGGGTCATTTCATCGGTTTCATTGTCCCCGGCTGAAAATGGAAAAGTGCCACGGAGACAGCAAGGTCGGTCTTATTGGTAAAATGCATGAAGACGGGAACAACATGTCCGTCATAAGCGGCGATGCCACTATAATCCCCAAAAAAGACATCCGCAGAGGTGTTAAAAGGTTTTAGATTGACTTTGAAGTTTCGGAATGTCTTCCCTCCGTCGGTGCTTCTTGCGAGTGTTAACGCAGTGGTATTGTCGTTCGAATTCCTGCGGTCATAAAAGATAATGTTGATCGACCCATCAACCGGATCAACAGCCATCCAGGTAAAGAATTGGTCTTTCCCGTTGCCGACTTTATCATCGTTGACCCGTGTGGCATTTGACCAGGTTTTCCCTTCATCGCGGGAATACTTAATGAAGACATCGGGATCTCCGTTTCTTTGGTCGATCCAGTTCACATATATTGAACCGTGGTAGTGTCCGTTACTGTTATCCACAGCCGTCACGGGCATCCCGTTGGCACGATCGATACCTTTAATTGGGAAATCCCAGCCTCCGACGACTTGGCCTATCACTTTATCCTTTCCAAAATGCCGGCCTCCATCGGTGGATTTATCAAATACAAGGCCTTTGGGGCCGGCCCAGACGACGTAAATGTTGCCGTTTTTTGCCACACACGGAACGGCTCCTTCCACCGTGTTGCTGCTGTCAATCGCATCACCTCCTGTATCGGATATCCGTTGCGGCATAAGGAAGTTCCGACCTCCATCGGTCGATCTTGAGAAGTAAATCTGAGTGGAATCAGCCGGGTTATGGCTGCCATAGACATCGAACTGAGTCCACGTAAGATACAGGTTGTCGTAGTACGGGGAGTCGGGATTGTTATCCGTGATCAGGTATGGCTTGTCCTCGAATGGGGCAACGGTATTGATATGATCAATGACCGGTACGGGAGTAGACCAATTCATCCCATTATCCGTGGAACTGCTGATAAAAATGCCGTTGCTGGCATGCAGTGGATGGGGAGTGCGAAGCTGATTGAACGAGATATAACTATGATAAACGATGCCTTTTCCGGTATTACTGTAGGTAAGAGCATCATCCCCCTGAGTACGATGTTCAGGATTGGGCATGACGCGCGTGGTCCATGTCTCCCCATCATCAAAGGAGACATAGGCATAGTCGGTAATACCGCGCAGTCCGTCGGGATAATCGCGTTGCATGGAAACAGCCGTTATCTGCTTCGGGTTTTTGGGATTAATGGCTATCGAAACCTCGTTGGGCTGATCGGCGTCAGTTCGCGTGATTTCTACAACTTTATTCGGGAAGGATTCCTGCGCGTAAGTAAGCAGTGGCGCCATCAAGATAGCCGACAACAAGCAGCCTGCAAAGAATTTCATAATCTTACTACCAATTAATTGAGCTAAAAACCTAAAGATAAAAAGCAGAAATAATTTTTGTTTAACCCACCCAAAGACTTACAATTGTTTACTGTTTACTGTTTTTGCTTCTTCCCAGTAACGGTCCATTTCAGCCAGATCAACGTCATTCGGTGTCTTTCCTTCTTCGCCGAGTTTCTGCTCGATGTATTGAAAACGGTACTGGAATTTATTATTGGTCAATCGCAGACAATCTTCGGAGTTAAGCGACCAAAAACGTCCGACATTAACCAATGAGAAGAGAATGTCACCAAACTCCTTTTCGCTTTCTTCCCGATTGTTTGCTTCAATAGTCTCCCGGAATTCACCAAGTTCTTCTTCAAGTTTGGCCCACACATCGTCGTGATCAGGCCAGTCGAATCCAACAGCCGCAGCTTTCTCCTGCATACGCTGGGCCCGCAGCAGGGCAGGCAGCGTGCGCGGGACACCACCAAGCACGGAATTGCGTCCCTTTTCCTGCATCTTTATGCTTTCCCAGTTCCTCGTAACCTCGGCACTGCCGTTAACTTTCGTATCCCCAAAGACATGTGGATGGCGGCGGATGAGTTTCTCCTGAACACCAAAGATCACATCGCCGATATCAAATTTTTCTTTCTCATCGGCCATCCTGCTATGAAAAACCACATGCATAAGGATATCACCCAGTTCCTTACGAAGCTCATCAAAATCCTTCTGATCGATCGCATCGATGGCCTCATAAACCTCTTCTACCATCAGGTCTTTTAGTGATTCCGGTGTCTGTTTACGGTCCCACGGACATTCGACACGCAGGATATCCATTATCTTGACCAGGTCGTCGAAAGAGCGCGTTGGTTTTATTGTATTGTTCATGTATTGTGGGTTCACAATTTATGTTGATCCATGATTGTGAGAGAAATTAGACAATAAAAATTGGAAATTAGGAATTTGTGAGCTCCAGATAAATGAAACTATCATGCTGCAGATCTATTATGCGTAAAATGGTTAAACGTAAACCTGATCTCGTCCCTCTAATTCTCTAATATCTAAATCACCGGTCTGAATCAGGTTTTCAGTTTCTTTTTCTTTGCCGCCGGGAACAGGATGTTATTCAGAATCAGGCGGTAACCGGGACTATTCGGGTGAAGACTGAGATCGGTCGGGGGATCACCCACTCGGTGGATATAATCTTCCGGATCGTGTCCGCCATAAAAAGTGAAGGTCCCTTTTCCGTAGTTGCCATGCAAATACTTTACTTCATTTTTGCCGGGGACCTGTGCAAGAATGACCACATCACTCTTAATTAAACTCTTCCGGAAGGCTGTGGTCTCACCCATAAACCCTTTTATGCTGCTGACCTGGTCCTGTGTGAGCATGGTAGGTACCGGATCGAACTTGGCAGAAAACTGGAAGAGGGTGAAGTAATCGAGCGCCTGATTCTGGTCCTCTACATTTTTAGGGGCAACATTGATATTGGAAAAAGCATGGTTATATGGATCGAACACCAGCTTGAAGTTTGTGAAGGCCAGAGTGTTGTTAAAGTTAAGCTTTTGTTGTGCATCCGGATCCGGTGGATCGCCATCGAATGGTGTGGAAACAATGTCCACGCCCTGGGCTGCCAGGGCGATGTCGAACGTTTCCGTCCCCAGGCACATGGCAAACAGATAGCCGCCTTTCCCAACGTATTGTTTGATTGCCTCAGCCACCGCTTTCTTTTCATCGGATACTTTTTTGAAACCCAGTTTGTGTGCCAGAGCTTCCATATCGCGGACTTCCTTAGTATACCATGGCTGATTGCGATAGTAGGCCCAGAACTTGCTGTACTGCCCGGTGAAGTCCTCATGATGCAGGTGAAGCCAGTCATATTTCGACAGATCTCCGTTCAGCACCTGCTCATCATAAATTTTTGTATAGGGGACTTCAGCATACGTCAATGCCAGTGTGACGGCATCATCCCATGGCCTTGAAAAAGGCGGAGTGTAAACGGCAATTTTGGGCGCCTTGATCAACGGCATAACCGACATGTTGACGTCGGGTTGCTGAATCTGCTTGATGATGTCCTCTGCCTGGCTCTCGGATAACTGCTTGTATTCAATATTGCGCACGAGGCATTTTTGTTCCACACTGTCCACATCATCCACCATGAAGCTGCCGCCCCTGTAATTCAACAACCATTGTGCCCGGTATCCGTCCCGTAAGTGATTATAGATGATACCGTAAGCCTTGAGACAGTTGGTTTGCGTGCCATCCATGGGGATAAGCACTTTCTGGGCAAACAATGCCGATGCTGTTACTGCGCAAAACAGAAGAGTGACGAATATGGTACGAAATAGTCTCATGACGTGACCGCCCGGGCTTGCAGTTGCTGAATCTTATTACGCGCGTAAGTTGCGTAGAAAGCTTTGGGATAGTGCATGAGCAGATCTTCATATGCTTTCACCACACCTATCTTCGTACTGGCCTTTTGCAACCTGCTTTTGTAGTTGTTGGTAAGATAAGCGATAATTTCCGGCGAATCCGCTAAATGTTGATGACGCTTGCTGAAGTTTTCAATATTAAATTTTTCAATACTCTTTTGATCCTGGTAAAGCACATTGGCCAGGCGGGCGCGTTCCCAGTATAACCGTTCGGCAAGCGGTCCGGTCGGGTTGTCCTGTAAAAACTGATCGACAAGTAAATAGGCGAGCTGCGGATGTGAATCGCGCCATGCCTTCACGATCAATAGTACCATGTCGTCTTTGAGACCAAATCGTTCATAATTAACAATATAGGGCAGAAGACTGTCGACCGCAGTTGCATTTTTCCCTGTATCATACAGGAACAAAGCATGTGAAAACTGTCGTAATGGAGCGGTTACCGAGTCTCCAACCATCCCATCCTGGATATACATCCGGATTTTGAGTGCATCGTTTGAGTACAGAGACGTGTAATCACGTTCCAGGGCATGCATCTGTATTTTCGAAAACTCGAAGTCTCCGGCATAAAAGTCAGCCAGACTGAGATAATATCGTGTTTTGGGGGCCAGTTCCCCGTTACCTGCAAGTTTGTTGCTTCGGGTTAAAAAAATACGGGCCTGGCTGAAGTCACCTTTGAAAAGCTGGATGCGCCCTTTGATATACTCAAGTTGTGCCCTGTCACGATTGTTTCTGACAGATTGCTCCATCGCACCGAGATTGTTTTCTGCGGCCGTGACGCTGTGAATATGGTTTAACGCAAGCTCACTTGCAAAAGCCAGAAGATCCGTTTTGCTGGCTTTTGCGGGATATTTTTGAGATAACTCTTCAAATAACAGGTACGATGTATGATATAGCGAATCGATTCGGTTTTCGAGAGCCAGATGATACTGTTCCAGGTAGCGGGCCCAGCGTACATACAGATGGGCTCTTTGTTCAAGGGCATCTCCGGCCAGCGGATTGCCTTGCTGGTGGTTATACCATTTGAAAGCTTCATTTGCGAGTTCAAATTTATCCAGTGACATCAGATGCCTTCCGAGGTTGTAGACGGGAAATCCTTTCCCATTCAGGCCCGTCTCAAGTCTTTCCGCCCTCGTCAAAGCCTCTTTGTAAGATTGCCGTTCAGTATACAGCCAGATAAGAAATTCCTGTATCTGCATCTGATGGCTCCGAACGGCGGTTGAATTACCCAAATCTTTCAAATCAAGGATAATAGAATCGTATAACTGGGGATCATCCGCCTTTAAAACCTCTTGTTCAACAGCACCTATTTGGTCGGGATTCGACTTGAGGATCTGCACATAGAGCCTGGATGCTTTCTCGTAATTAGCCGCCATTACAAAGTTGTTGGCGGATTCAAACAGAAAAAGGTTGGGATTATGCAGTTGCTTCCGGGCCAGGTTGTAGATTTCAGCCGCTCTGTCGTAGTTGTGATATTTTTGCTCCGTCTGGGCAAGGTAGCGATAAACCTGACTGTTTTTTTTGTTCGCTTCCAGGACCCTTTGCCAGGTCTCATTGCTCTTGGTTGTGTCACCTTTTAGTTGATATAACTCACCCAGACGCACGCCCGCAATAACATCCTGATAATGATTGCCAAGCCTCTCTTTTGTTATATCAATGGCCTGATCATAGCGTTTTAGTTGAACAAGGCATTCCACTGTTTTATCATAAACCGGATAGGATTGGGGATTTTGTTGATACAACCGGGAAAGAATGCTATAGGCCTGTTGATATTCTCCCTGCTGCATAAGCTGATTGGCAAGCAGAAAACGGCTGTTCGAATTATTCTGTGCGAATCCACTGGTACTGATACCCATAGCCAGCACGAATCCAAATAAAAATATCCGGAAGCGGATATATTTCGATTGCTTACGATCAGGCATTTGACGGAATCGGAGTTGGCAAAAGTTCGGGCGCAAATTTCTTCATGTTACGATAGAAAAGATTTAAGGGGAAACCAACCACATTGTAAAAATCACCCTGAATTTCCTTTACAAAGACCGAACCCCAATCATCTTGAATACCGTACGAGCCGGCTTTATCATTTGGGCTTCCTGTTTGTATATAATCGATGATCTCCTGATCACCCAATTCATCAAAAGTCACCAAAGTTCGTGCATAAAAAAGCGATCTGTCGGTTATTTTTGCGTCTGCATCTGTTTTCAGCAATGCGACGCCGGTATACACCTCATGTGTCTGGCCACTGAGGCTCTTGAGCATGGCGAACGCTTCTTCAGCATCTTCCGGTTTTCCCAACATCCGGCCTTCAAGGACAACAACGGTGTCGGCTCCGATGATAACGGCATTGGCGTGGTCGTCACTGACGTCGGTAGCCTTTTGATCGGCCAGTTGCATTGCTACTTCTTCCGGTGGCTGCCCGGGATGCATGACTTCTTCCACGGTACTGGGCTGTATAGTAAAAGAGAGATTGATTTGTTCTAGTAAAACTTTCCTGCGTGGCGAGGCGGATGCCAGTACAATATGTGCTGAATTCATGATTTAAAGGAATAATTTGGTGATTCTTAAATATAACAGGCCAACGGGTATATGTAGATAAAATTTCGGTTACAAGTCAAACGTTGCATGATCGTTCAGAACATTTTATTATCATTTTGTTGCGTACCTTACGAAAAAAACGATAAGTTCGCGCTGGTTAAGAACTAAACGTCTGAAAAAAGAAAATATACCCATGGCAAAAAGACAAACTGGACGTAAAAGCAGAATTAAGAAAGACGAAAAGATGTTGTTTGGCCCGTCGAATTACAAATTACTTATTTCCGGGTTGATATTGATATTTGTTGGATTTCTGGCAATGGATATTGAGAACAAGGTCAAAGGGTTTGTTTCACTTTATATCTCACCGTTTCTCATACTGGCCGGTTTTGCCATTATCGTCTTTGCTATCATGAAACCCCGCGATGAGGAACAGGATTCCAATAATGCCGTGACTCACGGCACCTGAGATCATGACCAACTAATTTTTATCCTGAAACTTCAGGGATAGTTTGATATACCGGTAGTTTGGATCGTATAAGTTTAATGCATATGTATTATCTAACAAAGCGGTTCCCATTTTCAGACTAACAAACAGAGGGTAGTTTAATCTTTGAGTACTTATTGCTTTGGGTGAAGTTATCTTACAGTCTGCGAATTTCATTTAAATCAGTTAAAATAGAATCCGGCACAATTTCAGAGGTTCCAATTCACAACAAATCCAAGCGTTACTTCATAGACAGTGGACCGTATACTTAATTTTATCTTCATCCTGATTTTTATGATTCTGGCTGTAGTTGTTGCCAATCATGCGGAACAGATGCAACTGCTTATAGCTCTGTTGCTGGCAGGTGTGATCGGTCTTCTGGCTTTTCTTTTGAATTTACTAACCCTGGATGGAGCTCACGCTGCGGTTGTTGTCGGAATGATAACGTTTGGTTTGGGAGGAGAAACAGCGGCGATCATACTGGTGATTTTTTTTCTGACGGGCAGCTGGCTTTCAAAACTCAATCATCTCTGGCTTGAAAAACATAAGCATCCCTGGGAAGACACACGTCGAAGCGGGCTCCAGGTATGGGCCAACGCATTCTGGTTTTGTGTGTTCCTGGTCATCTGGTTCTCAACAAGGCAACAGATGTGGTATGTGATTGGTGTCGCGTCGCTGGCCGTAGCCAATGCGGATACCTGGGCTACAGAAATCGGCACGCTGACTGACCGGTTCCGAACCCTCCTTATTACAAATTTCAAACCGGTACCGGCCGGGGTTAATGGAGGTGTTAGTGTGAATGGGACCCTGGCGTCCATTTTGGGAAGCATACTGATCGCTGCGGTTTATGGAGGCATCGCCGGCCGGGTTGATACCCTGGATTTTCTTATCATCAGTATATCTGGAGTGCTTGGGTGCATTGCCGATTCATATTTCGGCGCTTTAATACAGACTGATGAGCTTGACGTATTCATCCCGGGCTTTACATATGAAAAAATGGTAATTGGAAACAATGCCGTCAATTGGATGGCAACAGGAGTTGGGGCCGTAGTCGCCTTTCTGATTTATTCAGCTCTCCAAACTCTCTAGAGTATTACATTTATGAAGTGGTATAAGAAACTGCACTGGCAGATCATCATCGGTCTGGTTCTGGGATTGGTTTATGGGCTGTTAGCCAGCCAGGTTGGATTAAACACGTTTACAGAAGATTATATAAAGCCAGTCGGAACGATTTTCGTGCATCTGCTGGAACTCATTGCCGTTCCGCTTGTACTGACCTCATTGATCATAGGGATCACCAATCTTAGCGATATCAGAAAACTGTCGCGAATGGGCACCAGGACCATTGCCATTTATCTTGTGACGACCATCATTGCGATAACAATTGGTCTGTTGATGGTCAACCTTATAAAACCGGGAAAAGCATTGCCCGAAGCAACCCGTAAGCAGCTAATGGCGAGTTACCAGGAAAATGTGAGCCAGAGTGATCAGTCCGCGCAGAAAGTGTTGCAACGCAAGCCTCTCGAGCCCATTGTCGAAATTGTCCCCCGAAATGTTTTTGAAGCGATGGCCCATAATGGAGATATGCTCCAGGTGGTGTTCGTCGCCGTTTTGCTTGGTGTAGGATTGATTGAAGTGAATAGTGATAAGACGAGGAAAGTGGTCGATGTTATTGACGGTCTGAATGATGTCATCCTCAGAATCGTCGATTTTATCATGCTGCTTGCCCCTTATGGCGTGTTTGCATTAATCGGGTCAATGATCATTGATCTGGCCGGTAATGATCTTGGAAAAGCACTGGAACTGCTCTATGCACTGGGCTGGTACATACTGACTGTGGTCATAGGTTTGACTATACACCTGGTTGTCACCTATCAGGCATTGTTCAAGATTTTTAGTAAGATGAGGTTTCGGGATTTCCTGCGCGGCATCCGGCCGGCCATGCTGCTGGGTTTCAGCACCAGTTCAAGCGCTGCTACGTTGCCGGTGACCATGGACCGGGTGGAGAATAACCTGGGAGTACATGAAGAGATATCAAGTTTTGTCCTCCCCGTGGGTGCAACGGTTAATATGGATGGCACTAGTCTGTACCAGGCCGTTGCAGCCGTTTTCATTGCCCAGGCTCTTGGACTCGGACTCGGACTTGGCCAACAAATAACTATCGTCGTTACAGCCACCCTTGCCTCCATTGGCGCGGCCGGCGTGCCTGGTGCCGGGATCATCATGCTCGTAATTGTTCTGAAGGCAATTAACGTGCCGATCGAAGGTATAGGACTCATACTGGGAGTTGATCGTATCCTGGATATGCTGCGTACCATGATCAATATTACCGGTGATGCTGCCGTATCAGTCGCAGTCGCCAGCATGGAAAACCAGCTCGGAGCTTTACATCTGGACGACTGAGAAAGAGACACTGGCCTTTAGATCTTATACCTAAGAAAGCAGATCTGGTTCTCACTACTATTATAGTTCTATCTATAAATATATACGGTTATCTTTATATCATTAATATTATTTAAGATTTTTGATATTTAGATCTGTATCAATTACTCTCCCTGTACCAATAATGTGGAAGTTGCGTCAGCAGCAGAACTATTCATTAAATCGGAGACGTCATGAACCAGGAAAGAACCCTGTGGTGGAGGGATATCTGTTTATTAATCTTTTGTCCCATTCTTATCTTAGGAACAAAAGAAGTTGAGGGTCAAAGCCGGATAATCATCAGTCAATATATTGAGACCTCCAGCGGACGCTCACCCAAAGGTATAGAACTTTGGAATCCAACGAGTGAGCCGGTCGATTTCTCAATGGATACCTTAACCGTATTGCTTGGCAGAAACGGAGGTGCTTTATCAGCAGACGTGACAGTGACTAGCGGTCAGTTATCCGGTGGTGCCGTGATGGTTATCGGAACAAGTGATATCGGGACTTATCTCTCCGATCAGGGATTGAGTGATGTAATGTATATCGAAAACAGTTTTACATTCAATGGAGATGATGCATTACGAATACAATTGGGCGATACGATAGAAGATACATTTGGGAATCCGGGAAATGACCCGGGGTCGTCGTGGGATGGAAATGGTGTTTCAACTAAAAATTCAAATATCGAATTAAAAGAGGGAATAACCACAGGCTCAAGTAGTGGGTTTACCGATCCGAGTGAACGATATCAGATGGTCAGTACAGATAATAGTCTGACCGGATTTGGAATAGCACCTGGAGGTACTGTCGCTGTTGCCCCAAAAGCGGAACCATCAGAGGTGGCACAATTCATTGAGCCAGACTCAACTACTCATTCAATAACTCTTAATTGGTCAGATGCCGGAGGAGATGTGCCACCGGATGGATATCTGGTAAAAATATCAGATGTGAGTCCGGATTCCATCAAATTGCCGGTTGATGGCACGCCGGAGGATGACGATACAGATTTGTCAGATGGATATGGAGCTATGAGTGTAAATCAGGGGACCCAAACGGTTATGTGGAACGGGTTAGAGCCTGAAAAAACATACTATTTCAGAATGTTCTCGTTCACTAACAGCGGGTCGGATATCAATTACAAAACGGATAATTATGCCTCAATCAGCGTTGCCACCAGCAAGGAGAGTGTTCCGGTGTCGGGCATGACTATTACGGCGGCGATTAACGAGTTTCATTATGATAACGCCGGTCCGGATAGCAACGAGTTTGTTGAAGTGGCGGTGGATACGTCGGTGGATATATCAAATCTGGATCTGCTACTGTACAACGGTAGTGATGGAGGAATATACAACACCACAGGGTTGTCTGAGTTCAACCCTGGTGAACGGGAAGGGCACTGGAAATTTTACTCAAAGCAATATTCATCCATTCAAAACGGTCCGGACGGGATGGCATTGATCTACCACTTAAGTGACAGGGATACAGTGTTGCAGTTTATCAGCTATGAAGGCTCGTTTACTGCATCGGAAGGCGCTGCTAACGGATTGGTTAGTTACCGGATAGATGCCAGTGAGTCTTCCGGTACGGAAGCAAATAAGTCATTGGGATTGTCAGGAATTCTTTCAGGGGGTAACAATATGTCAATTTGGAAACCCATGACTGCTACCCCAGGAAAAATGAACGATCGGGAAAGTATTTTTATGAGGGCAGATACTATTCTGAGTCGTACAGTCATCAGAGGTGAAGCCGGATGGCGGATGTTATCTAGTCCCGTAACTGGTTTGAAATACAGCGACCTCCAGGCGAGCACATCTTTGCAGGGATTCCCGGGTGCGTCAGAAGGAAGTGATAAAAATCTTTTCTCAGGATATGATGGGAACAACTGGAATCCACCATCGACTCTTTCCGAATCAATGATGAGTGGACAGGGATTCATCCTCTATTTCTTTAATAATGATCTGGATGGAAGCAGGAGACTTCCAATTGATTTTGATCTTAGAGGAGGGTTGCCCGATGGGCCCGTATCAGTACCGCTGCATACCAATGGTGACGGCTTTAACCTGATTGGCAATCCATATCCACAGTATATCGATTTGAACAGTATGGATGTGAATGGCGGTGCCCTGGCCTCGAACGTAGCACAAGTCTGGGATGGAGAAACCGGTTCGTATATCTTATCAACAGAGCTGGGCAACCAAATTGCGCCATTCCAGGGGTTCTTTATACAAAATCAGGATGCTGAATCAGTTACGTTTAACACCAATAGTTCGCCGGATAAAGTTCTTGCCAGCAAGGTAAATGTTAATCCGTTGGATCCGGTAATCATTGGCTTCGAAGTTTCAGACGCTGACAGTGATATTGTGCTGGACAAAGCGGCAGCACTGTATTTCAGCAATAATGCCACCTCGGACTGGGATAGATGGGACATGCAAAAATTGTTGCCACTTCAATCGGAATATGCCATTCTTGGGATCAAAGGTACCAGGGATGGCAAAGCAATTCTGAAAGCGGAAGAGTCACAGCCATTACCACTAAAGACTCCCCACACCTTTGAGTTGACGATCAGTGGAACGAGGGCCCCGGGAAGTAGAATCCTGGAGTGGCCGGTTTGGGAAAACATCCCGGCGTCATGGAAGATCAGTTTAAAGGATCGGGTAACCCAAAAGGTTATTGATATGAGGACCGATTCGCTTTACAGGTTTAAAGTTAGTGAAACTCAGGGTAAGGCTGTTGGTTCGAATGTCAGGCCTCCGGTAATTGGTGGGACAAAAATTAATGGGATACCGGATGCCAGATTTGAAGTAACCATTACACCAACTTTGACTGATATTGAAGACTTCTCGCCAAAGCCGGGCAAGATTAGGTTATCTCCCAATTATCCAAATCCTTTTAATCCGGAAACGAAGATAAAATTCTATCTGCCCAGGCCAATGAGAGCGAAACTTGCGGTATATGATATCCTTGGCAGGACGGTAGCAGTTCTCATGAATGGCGATGGTACCTCTGGATGGCATACTATCACATGGAAGGCCGGTAGTGTGGCAAGCGGCGTGTACTTCTACAGGCTTGAGACATCGGGACAAGTCCTCATCAATAAGATGTTGCTGATCAGATAACAATGCTTCTGTCCAATTGAACATAGTTACAATGAGTTTCAACTGGATTTGGCTGAATACCAAAAAACACAAAAAGAGGAGATAACAATGAGAACAAAATTCATCAAACTGAGCGCTACGGCAATTCTTGTCCTTCTGAATGCAGCCTGGGTTGCTGGTCAGTCAGCTCCAGGTTTGCCCGGAGCACCATCACAGGCACCGATTGAGGTGGTTTGAGTATACTTGCAGCTGCCGGTGTGGGTTATGCCATGTACAAGCTCAAAAACAGGCATAAGGAATGAACAAACAACCAATGGAAATAACAGGTTCGTTTATCTGCTATTTCAGAAGTGTCATCTTTCGTGTTTCAACGGTTCCGCTTGATGATTCCAGGCGATAGAAGTATATCCCGCTGGGAAGATTTGTGGCATCAAAGCGATAGGTATGAGAACCGGCCGGTAACGCCTGATGACTCAGTATCTTGCCGACGTTCTGACCCAGAATATTGTAAATGTCGAGCGATACGGTTTCCCTTTTAGGAAGGATGAACGTGATATTGGTAGATGGATTAAAAGGATTCGGATAATTCTGTTCGAGAGTAATCTGCTTTGGTTTTTGTTCGGTTATCTGCTTCTCAATTGGCGTAGTGGTATCGAGTTTGAATCTTGCCCAGACCGGATAATGATCTGATGTAGTTTTTGAGTAATCCGTAACGTAAGCTGCCGTATTTTCAATCCGCTCGGTACCGGCAAAGAAGTTTGGTCTCAGATCATTGGATATCGTGATATGGTCAATCATCTCCGTACCATCTACAAACGAACTGTATTTATCCTCGCTGAGTGGATAGGTGATCACATCAAAATCGGCGGAATCCGACACAAAAGGAGCATAGGGCGATGTCTGGTTATTGTAGATGGATTCATCCACATCGTCGTTGTAATCTCCCAGAACCATTACATTGTCCTGCGAATGATTCTGAACCAGGTAATTTTTGAGTGCAGCAGCAGCGGCAACTCTCCTTGAATAATCGGTAGCGGGATCAGACGTGGATGCCTTGGCATGTATCACATATGCATAGATCAGCTTGTTTTTACCGTTAACTTTTGCATTAAAAGTGAACTCCAGAGGATATCGGCCATTGGCCCAGTCATATGAGGAGCCTGCATCGGTAACCAGGTGACTGTCCAGTGAATCAACAGTTGAGGTCTTGAAGATAAAGGCCGTCTTTTGTACCTGGCTGTAATTAGCTTCAAAACCATGGTAATCGGGAAGTGAATCGAGCAACTGCTGAAACATGGTTGTGTTGCTCACCTCTTCCACGGCATATAGGTCCGCATTGATATGACGGATCACCTTAAGTGCATTTACCAGTTGCAGTTGATCATCGGTTGGTCCGTTGCTGGCATTGCCAAACCAAAGCATATTCCAGGTCGCTACATCAAATGTCTCGCTCATGGGGACATCGGAGCCCGGATATGTGATATTCCCAACACCAACGTCCGTGGTATCTCGGGGCATTAGTTGATAATCGGTATTATACTGACCGAGGATGCCCGTGATATTTGTTTTGCCCATCGGTGCAATAGATCCAGGCAGGTCCGTATCCTTGTCGATCCTCATTTGAGCCGTTCCAGTGGCATCTGTTATGTTGTAATTTGCATCTGCTGAAAAAGGGCCTGAATGCTGAATAGTCGCATTTTTTATGGTGATCAGCTGGCCTTCGTAGGTTTCCCCGATTTGACTTATCGTAATTACTTTGGGTTTGACGGTATCCGGGGCAGTTGAGATGACATTATAAGTGATATTTTTTATCTCGAGCAGATTATTGTACGAGTCCAGAATGCCCGTAACCTGAACTGAGTCACCAATAGACACCGAGTCCGCAAACCCATAATCGTAAACGGCTATTCCTCCCGTTGAATCCTGAATGTAAGCTGGGCTCCCAAATTGATTCGCGGCCGTTACTCGTCCCGCAACACTGACGCTCGATCCCACACTTTGTTTCCGTGCATCAGCAATGCTTATTGAGGATACCTGCGTAGTGGGATTATTATTGTTCGGTTCTATCCTGCCATTTTGATCTACATTAACTAAGCGAATAGCATCGGCTCTCTGAGTTACAAATAATGCGATGAAAAGCGGTATCAGGGATAAAACGGCCAGTTTTTTAACAGTAACTGTCTTCGTCATTTAAAAACTTTTTATGTGCATGATCTTCTTTTGTAATAATAGGTTAAAGGAAAATATATCTCCACGCTATATATAGTCTCTTAACAAAAAAATAACGCTCTTTTTTGTCATTTTGGTATTTGAAGTTGCTTCGTTCTTCAGGATCGTAAAAAATTGAAAAAAGAATGTAATTGGCGAAAAAAATTAAGTAATTGAAGTCTTAATATCCTTGTTCATATTTAGTTTTTTATTTATTCTCCTAAATAGTTTAATATGATTTTAAATTATATTCTATATGTAAGATGGATTTTGGGTAAATACTTAAACAATGATCGGTTTGCTCCGGGTTTTTGAGGATGTACGGTTTTTTTATGATTTTTAGACTATGGAAAGTAGATATTCACGGAAAATGACATGTGAATAAGCGACTGTCTTTTAAGTGTTTAAGGCTCAATGGAATGGTCTTTAGGCCAATAGTGTTATCAAACAGATAGTTTAGAAGAAAACTCAAACCAAGAAAAATATATGAAAATGGCTGACACGCTTGCACTCGACATCGAGAATAAAATTGAGTTAACCGAAGAATTGATTGAGGAATTGCAAGACAGTGATCCTCAGCGGGCTCTGCGCTTGCGCGGTCAATTATATGCCATACAGGTAATCCTGAATGAAATTGAAGACGAGTATTTGGATTTCGCTCACCGACTCAATTGATATTCAGGATTATGTTCTATTGTGCAGATAAATAGCATCTGAAAGAAATAAAAAAAAGCCACATTATTGTGGCTTTCCTTTTGTGTACCAAATCGAAAATAAGATATCAGCCTTCGTTCTTCTTTTCCTGAACTTCGATACGGATATCTTGTGCAATCTTTTTCAGGTCTTGCAAGCCTTTACGAACACGTGTGCCCGCAGTTTTATTTCCCTTGTCATAAAATTTGACGAAATCGGCTTCCATACCGTCGACTAGGCTTTTGAGTTCATTATAGCGACTCATATGCTTCTCCTATATTATGTTTAAATGCTGAGGTTAATCGTGAACAGGATGATACCCTCTCACTGCAAGCACGAATCTATCTAATACCCTACGTCTAGTCAAGTAAAAAACGCACTCAAACCGGCATAAAGTCCATTTTTTTTTAAAAAAATGGTACAAGAGGACACAAAACGAGTATTAAAAAAGGGTTGATTACTTAACTACTATGATTTATAAATAGATGTTAATATGGTATTTGAGAAAATTCGGATATGCTGATAATCTGGCTATTTAAAGTCGTGCCAATAAGTTCACGGGGGGAGCGATTTTCGTACCTTTTTTTTCGGGTTTTGTCGCAAAATGTGTCTCTTGCTGATCAATATCGCTCTGCGAGGGGGTTTCACCGGATGAAAAAACATAAAGCTGTGATACGTCTGGCAAGCTTGTTAATTCAGTAAGATAACGCTGAATGGGAAATAACAGAGGTCCATCCTCTCCAACAATATGAACCAAATTGGAAATAATTAGAATTGTCACAGAGGGAAGGGATGACAGATATCCATGATCAATCGTTAGTTCGTCAGAATCCGGATCGAAACTGGCTACTTTTCGTTGATACCCGTTTAATCCAATGGCTGAAACGCCGTAATCCGCAAAAAGAGCAACCAGTCGCCGGTTTAGTTCCTTAATAGCACGAGACCGGGCATCATCCCGCATCATCCCGGTTTGAATCAATCGTTCGGTATACTCACTGTCACTGTGAACAAAAATTCTTGGTGCAATACCGGAATCCTGGCTGGCTGTTGCCGCGGCTAATGATTTTAAAAAAAGTGAATTATCCAGATGTTCGTAGTCGATATATGCAATATAACCCATAAAACAGATTGAAAATTTTTATAGTAAGCGAACAAAAATAATATCCTGAAGCAGCATTAACTACCGGGATTGTTTCGGGTTGATAGTTCGGATGACCGGAATGAATAGGGCAGGAGATCCTGACTTTTGTGAACCGAAAGGGTGTCGTCAGCATGATGAAGATGAACAGGTATGCCGGGCAAGTGCTCAAGGATGACCTGGCGACATGCCCCACACGGACTACTGAATTCCCCATACTGGGTGTGTACATGCAGTGTGCGAAAGCCGGTGATACCCGATGAGAGTGCTTTCGCAATCGCCACTCTTTCTGCACAAAGACCGAGACGCCAATCGACACATTCAATATTGACACCACTGACATAACCATTTTCTGTTTCCAAGATCGCACTTACCGGGAAATGCGAATAGGGTACAATGGCATCATCCAGCAACTCTTTGAGGAGAGTGTCGATATCCTCCTCAGTAGATAGGACTGGTTGATAAATGGGATGGTCAGGTATGTTCTCATCAACGATCAGTTCCAGCCCAAACGTGGATATCCAATAGTGAAGCAAAGGATGAGACATCCTGTTTTTCCGCTTAAGATACATTTGCACTGGTTTGGCACCGTTGGCAAGGCAGGAATATATTGCGGCCTGTTCTGCTGATATGGTGTCCGGAAAGGCTATATTTTCAATGCGGACACCGGGGTAGAGAAGACCGGATTCGTCGGCAACGATTACGGCATCAGGTTTTCCTGAATACCTGGTGTATGATCGATTATAAAGGGTATCCCAATTCATGTAAATAAGTTAATGGGACATCAGGCTTGAAACAACTGCGTCGGCGACGTGTGAACGAACAAGATTGATATCATGACTGGTTCCACGGTGTGGAAATTCCCGGTTCGTGAGCAGAATGATTGCCAGGTTTCGTGTAGGATCTATCCACATGCTGGTCCCTGTAAATCCAAGATGACCAAAGGTTTTATCACTTGTTAATTGCCCAGCTGTGCTGAATCCTTCCGGTGTTTTCAGGTCAAATCCGTATCCACGATCTGATATATCCGATTCTTTGGTTGTAAACAGATGAATCGTAGAAGGTTTGTACAGATGGACACCATTGTACGTGCCGCCATTCAAAAGCATCTGAGCATAAGCTGCAAGATCCGGTCCGGTGGAAAAAAGTCCGGCATGTCCGGCTACGCCTCCCATGTAGTATGATCGTTCATCATTGACGATTCCTTTCAGCAGTTCATGTCGGTAAATCGTGTCGATCTCAGTTGGTACAATAATATGTTTCAGCCACGGTCTCTTTTTTAAAGGATTGAACATGGTATGATTCATTCCCAGGGGGGCAAAGATATTCGACTCTGCATATTTATCGAGTGGCATTCCAGTGACTTTCTGGACGATTGCACCCATAATGATAAAGTTCAGGTCGCTATAGACATACTTGGTGTTCGGCGGATTCATCAGTGGTGTGTTGAGCACATCCTGCATGAAAGCCTGCGGACTCTTTGTATTCTTTTTGGTAAGCAGGTTGTCTGGCGGTAGTCCCGAAGTATGTGTGAGGAGGTTCTTGAGAGTGATTTTGGCTTTTTCACCTTTGCTGTATTCAGGGAAGTACTTAGACACATGATCGTCGAGGTTCAGTTTCCCTTCTTGATATAATTTCATTACGCAGGAAGTGGTAGCGACGACCTTGGTCAGAGAGGCCATGTCGAAGATATCGTTCTTTCGATCCGGCACCATTTTTTGGTAAGTCTGATAGCCAAAGCCTTTGCAGTAGGCCACAATACCATTTCTGAGGACCGTAACTACGCCGCCGGGAAATACGGAATCGTCAATTGCTTTATTCATGATCTGATCCACCCGGTAGAGGGAATCTCTGTTGAATCCGGCCTCTTCTGGGATATCACTGAACCTGACGATGGTTTTGGGCAGCGTAAGGCCATCTCCAATCTTGTAGTTCGGAGGGATACTGGTAGGCAGATGTCCGTCAATCGTTGATGCTCCGAAAAGTGCGGGGACGGTTTGTTCAACCTGTTCGTTGGAACTTGACCATGCACAAACCTGGACGTCGGCGCCCGGGAGGTTTGATAGAACATACGGACTGCCAAAGGCGATCATAACTGTACGTTTGTGATACCTGGGCAATCTGCTTAAAAAATGACGCTGCAGTGCATTAAACTCCAGGTTTTTTCCCGTTTGAACATGAATGAATGAACCAATGATGACGAGGTTCGCCCAGCGGACATCCCGGTAGACATTGTGCAGATCTGCAGCGCAGGTACGGTCGTCGAAAATATGAAAGCGGACATCGGGATGATACTTGCGAATCCTTCGGGCCAGGATGTCTCCGGTTTCTCCGTATTTATCATCTGACATGGCAATAACCGTAACCCTTGGATAGCGTTGTGGATCAATAGGAAGGATGTCGTGGCGATTGCGAAGTAAGGTAATCGATTTCCGTGCAATTTCTCTGGAGACGATCTCATTATCCGTAGCATGGATGGTCTGATCCAGTTGATCCAGGTCTATGAACGGATTAAAAATCAGCCCCTGCTTGACTTTCATCATCAGTAACTTACGTACAGAACGATTGATGCGTTGTTCGGTGAGCTGTCCGTCATGAACAGCATCTACAACTGCATTGATGGCTGTGTGCACATCCGGTGACATCAGAAGCAAATCCGTACCTGCTTTTATAGCCATTACAGCATCTTTGGCCGGCGAGTAGTTTTCACTCACCCCACCCATATTCAAGGCGTCTGTGATTACGAGCCCGTGGTAATCAAGAGAGTCGCGGAGAATACCTTTAATGATATCAGGATCGAGCGTTCCCGGGAGATCGGGGTTGCCGCTTATTTTTGGGAAAGCGATATGAGCCGTCATGATACTCGGTACGCCCTGATCAATCAACCGGCGGAAGGGTACCAGTTCCAGGCTGTCGAGGTGTTGATACCCGTAGTGAACAACAGGAAGTCCGATGTGTGAATCGACATGGGTATCACCATGACCGGGAAAATGCTTGGCCGTGGCAATGACTCCCTCACTGCTCACACCCCTGACGAAAGCGCTCGCATATTTGGCAACAGTATCGGGATTTTGGGAATAGGAACGGACATTAATCACCGGATTCGCAGGATTATTATTGACATCCACAACCGGCGCAAAAATCTGATTTACTCCTAAGGCCTTTGCTTCCAGTGCTGTTATACGCCCACTCTGGTAAGCAAAGTTCACATTTCCTGTTGCTGCAACACCCATTGGCGGTATGAAACGTACCCCATCATTGACACGCATCGCAGAACCGAATTCCATATCCTCAGTTACCCAAAGGGGTATAGTTGACATTTGTTGAAGCTTGTTGATCAGCATGGCCTGACCATAAACCGTGCCGTGAAAAAGGATAATCCCACCAATGTGCTCGTCCTGGATAGCATGCTGTAAATGCAGGAATGCATCAGACTGGCGGTTCTCGAAATATCCATCTGCGCTGACAACAAATAACTGGCCAACTTTTTCTCTCAGGCTCATCTTGTTAAGAATAGTTTCGACCTGCAGGCTGTCGGCCTTTTGTGATGATACCTGCGTGGATTTCCCCCACGGGAAAGTGCCGATATCAATAAAACCGCTCAGGAACAGAAAGAAAACCAAAATGAGCGGAATAGAAACAAATACAGCCAACTTGGCTCCGGTTTTTTTCGGAGCGGTACTTCGACGACTCATAGCTCTTGTAGAATGGGGTTCAGGATGCCGGTTATAAGACTATAATATCATAATAATGAATTAAAAATGGTGTAAAAACATGTTTGGTACATCACAATTCACATTATTTATTTTTTATCGTCTTTAATGAAGGATAAATTATTGATTTTCTGCAGGCGATAAACGCATTGTTTTGTGAGGCTGTAATCTGACGAGATGCATGTCCTGATTAAAAATGCGATACTTACCCGTCATCCACATTTTCATTTGATCATCATAATGATCTGACAGTGGATTCCCGGACTGACCCGCCGGGAGAATGGACTGGACACTCCCGGGATTGGAAAAATCGACAATGCGTCTAATAGATGGCCCAAGTATCATGTGGTATGGATCCTGCCAGCTATATTCACCGTTGTCTACGCAAACTCCGTTACCTTTAGCCGGGAAGGGGCCTTTTGCCAGGATATTATTGACGATCATCTTAAGCGCGGTGCTAGCCCCGGGTGCTTTGGCTGCACGACCAAACAGTATTGGTTCAAAAGTCAAGGTGTGCAGTTGTTCCCAGCGCCAATTCAGCGGTTTATTCCCTAAAGAGTCGCTGAGAAACTGTACGGCCTGCCTCATACTTTTCAGGATAATGTCTTTTTTTGTCTCGACTTTCGGAGTATTAATATCGTCGAATAAGTTAGTAGCCGAATCAGGAGCGGCCAGTAAATGGTCTTCGATACGATAAGGCAGCAGCTGGAGTTTAGTGAACATATTATATGCTTTGCTGCCCATTTCATCGGAGAGCGTATTCTTTGTCAGATCTGAGAAGAAGACATCGAATATAGAAGCGGCCGTCTCACTGGTTTCATATTTGTAGTCCCAGTTTTTCAGATAAGGCAGGGCCTTGGAAATGAGGGTATCGGAAGCGTCACTTTCAAGCACAGGGAGGATCTCTTGTGTAACCTGTGCGGCTTGGGAGGAATAGACAGAATTTTGCAACGTTTCAAAATCTTTGACCCCAAGGGTATCATGTGAACTAAGAAAATGATCGATGGTCTCGATTCGCGACGGCGGCTCCCAGAAATAGGTTATGTAGTAGGGATAGTTGCCCGTAGTTATGCGGTTATTGGCATTGGCGATCCATCCGTCTTTAGGATTGATCACATGAGGCAGTTTATTGAAAGGTATATATCCCTTCCAATCATACTTGGGATCCCATCCGTTCCGGAAAAGTACGGGGTTGTAATTCCTGATAGGAATCTTGGCAACGGAGAACATGGCTATATTTCCGGACCGGTCGGCGTACATGAAATTCTGACCAGGTACGCCGAAATTCGGCAGGGCCTTCTGGAACTCTTCGAATGAATTAGCCCAGTTGATCTGCATGAAAGCCCTTAGCTCATGCGAGATGTCATACCCGGTCCACTGCATCGATATCACTTTATCACCCATAAGTTTATGTGCAGGCATGATATCTGAAATTACCGGTCCGTGATCGGTAAATCGTTCGTCAAAGATGACATCGTGGCCGCCTTTCACTTTAATCACTTCCCGTTTAATTTGGAACGGCTTGTAAAGCACGGAATCTTTAGGAGTGCCTGAATTACCTCGATGGGGAGAATCCGCAAGAGAATCGACGACATAGAGACCGCGATCCTGGTTTTTAACCTGTTCAACAAAGAAATCCGTGTCATCAGCCATCATATTGGTCAGACTCCAGGCAAGAAAATCATTCTGACCAAGTATCACGTAGGGTGCTCCCGGATGGGTGGCACCCGAAATATTTTTCCCATTGAGATCCATGTGAACTTCATACCAGTCGCCGGGGATATTGATATGAAGGTGCGGATCACCGGCAAGGATTGGGAATCCGGTTCCGCTTTTTTTCCCATCAATGACCCAGGCATTGCTACCCACGTGACTGCCGCTCATACCGAGGATCTGCCGCGTGGCCAGATCCTGTTTCATAAAACCCATGAGATTGGAAGAAAGAGCCTGGCTTTGTGAAGAATTGAGTGTTGTCGGGGCATTGGCAGGCCACTCCGGGAAAATTTCGCTCAGTTGTTGGGTGGTCACGTGCGTCGAGAGGTATTCATAGACCGGTTTGCTCCACCATGCAACGTTGAGCTGCCATGCCAGCATTCGCGAAAAGGCTATGGAATACAACGGATTCCAGTGAATTGGTTTGATACCGGTGAGCGAAAATTCGATGGGCAGTTTATTTTTGTTGGCATCGATCCAGGCGTTGACCCCGTCAGAATAGGCCTGAAGATCGGACCGAACCTGTTCGGAGAGCGTGGGTTCGATCTTTTTGGCCATCCTCCAGAATCCAATCAACCGTTGCTCTTTGTCAACCGGAACCAGACTTTTTCCAAAAAATTCGGCAAGGCGTCCCTGGGCAGCAAGTTGTATCACTGTCATTTGCCAGAGACGATCCTGTGCATGTACATATCCCACAGTGAAATACAAATCATGCCGATTTCTGGCATCGATATGGGGAGTCCCGTAATTATCCCAATAGACCGTTACCGAATCACTTAATCCCGGTACCGACAGATTGGCGTTATAATCGGGTAATGGTTTATAAAAGGTCCAGTAGATGGCAATTCCAACGAATCCAACCAGGAGGATCAGGATGAACAGGAGTATTTTGAAAAAAGTTTTCATTGATCTGATTGTGGGGTGAATTTTCGTGGATTATGTCTAACTTTAGGCCGCAGAAAGGAGATTATCGTTAGTTGTGATATTATCCCCTGTGTATGTGCTGTCATTGAACACTAAAAATGTAACAAAAAGAACAGGTCTTGTCCTCATTAGTTATCCCATTACAGATAAAAGAATTAAAGAATATTGCTGATAAATTCGGAACCCCTGCGTATTGCTACTCGGAGCGTACCATTCGTGAGCGTTGCCGTGCACTTGCCGGTTTGTTCCCGGACTTACCTGTAAAATGGCTTTATGCCATGAAGGCCAATGATAATCCATTTCTTCTGGATATCGTAAAAGAGGAAGGCTTTGGTTTTGACACGGTCAGCATCGAGGAAGTTGAACTTGCACGAGGTTTTGTCGAGGATGCCAGTAACATATTCTACACTGAAAGCAATATGTCGGATGCTGAAATGGAATACGCCCTAAAGAGTGGTGTTCGCCTGAATATTGGTTCTTATTCCCGGCTAAAATCTTTCTGTGAACATCCGGATTCGAAGTCGTGTTCTATCCGGATAAAGCCCGATATCGGTGACGGATTGCATCAACGAGTGACTACGGGTAATCGCGACAGTAAGTTCGGCATCCGTCTTGATTTGATGGAGGATTGTCTCAGGATTGCCAAAGACAACGGGGTGAAGATAACCGGTATCCATGTTCATATCGGCAGTGGCATCCGTGAACCCCGCAACTTGCTGGCTGCCATGGAGCGGATGGCAGAATTGGCAAAGCTATTTCCGGATCTGGAACGAATCAATTTTGGCGGTGGACTCCCTGTTCCTTATCGGGATGAAGATGAGACCTTTTCACTGGATGAGTTTAAGCGAATTGCGCAACCGCTGCTTCAACAGCTCAATGATCGATACGAGGGTAAGATTGATTATTTTTTTGAACCCGGTCGATACATTATGGCTCCGGCGGGCGTCTTGTTGTCGCAGGTTACATCCGTCAAGGATCAGGGGAATGTTACATATATCGGTACCGACACCGGGTTCAATCATCTGGCCCGGCCAATCCTGTACCACGCATATCATCGCGTTTTGAACATCAGCCGTATCGATGAGCCGGAAACAACGGAGTACTCGATAAGTGGTAATATCTGCGAAAGCACCGACATCCTGGCCCGTGACCGCATGCTTCCGGAAACCCATGAAGGAGACCTGCTTGCCTTTGCTGATGCCGGCGCCTACGGAATGACAATGGCCTCGGAGTACAACAGAAGGCGGTATCCGGCAGAAGTATTGGTTAACAGCGACGGAACCCAACAGAGCATCAGGACTAGACTCACACCGGAACAAACTATCGACCGGTTCCTGCGGGCAACTGGGTATAAAAAGTAAACAAAGTGGCAAGGGAATAAGGGTATCGTGTGATTGAATTCGTATTTCCGTCATTCCCGCCGACGCAGGAATCTCCGTTGAGACGAGTTCCGACTTCCTGAAATGTTATAAAATTAGTGGATTTGACATACCTGAGTTTTCCAGCGAACTCCCTTCTCGCGTCAACCCATCTGGCTACTCCCTGAAAAGCATTTCACAGGATAAAACAATAGCAAGCATACAGATGGCAGATCAAAGCCGGGAACGACGATAAAAGAGGTATGCCATATTTCATGGTTTCATCTACTTTGCCAGTCTCGTAACTATTATATTGCCATGTAAAAGGTTATACGTCATGAAAAGCGATTTTTGGGAGAAACTATGAAGATCAGGAACGTAGCCGTAATTGGCGGTGGTACAATGGGTAATGGGATTACGCATGTCTTCGCTCAAAACGGATATAATGTTACACTCATTGAAGTAAAGCAGGAATTTGCGGACAAGGCCATGGCAACGATTGATAAGAATCTGAGCAGGATGGTTGCAAAGGAGAAAATTACGGAAGCGGATAAGGAATCAACGCTAAGCCGAATCTCGGTTAGCCTGAATCTGGAAGAGGGGGTCAGGGATCGCGACCTGGTGGTCGAGGCAGTAAACGAGAATCTGGACCTTAAATCAGACATCTTTAAGAAAATAGATAAAGCTGCTCCGGCCAATGCCATTATGGCTTCAAACACCTCATCGATATCGATAACAAAGTTGGCCGCAGTAACCTCGAGATCCAGGCAGGTCATCGGCATGCATTTCTTTAATCCCGTACCCGTCATGAAGCTGGTGGAAGTGGTTCGGGGGCTGGATACCTCAGATGAGGTCCACCAGGTAGTGCACGATACCGCGAAGTCTCTTGGAAAAGAACCGGTGGAAGTGAATGACTATCCGGGCTTTGTTTCGAACCGTGTACTGATGCCCATGATCAACGAGGCTGTCTACTGTGTCTATGAACAGGTAGCAACACCAGAAAATGTCGATGCCGTGATGAAGCTGGGAATGAATCATCCGATGGGACCGTTGCGTCTTGCGGATTTCATCGGTCTCGACGTCTGTCTTGATATTTTGAACGTTTTATACGATGGTTTCAAAGATCCTAAATACCGGCCGTGCCCCTTTCTGGTCAAAATGGTTAACGCCGGTAAACTGGGCGACAAAACCGGCGAAGGATTCTACAAGCACTAAAGAAGCTTTCAGCCGTCAGCTTTCCGTCTGTTTGTCATCTGATATCTAATATCTCAAGTCTAAGATCTCACTACTCACTACTCAATACTATCATGATAGATTTACGAAGTGATACCATTACGAAACCGACTCAGGCAATGCGCCAGGCCATGGCGGCCGCCGAGGTTGGAGATGATGTTTTTGGTGATGACCCCACGGTAAACGCACTGCAGGAAAAAGTGGCTGCCATGTTCGGTATGGAAGCCGGACTGTTCGTTCCAAGTGGTACAATGAGTAATCAGCTTGCTCTTCATGTGCTTACGAACGAGGGCGATGAAGTCATCATTGATGAAACGGGCCACATTTTTAATTATGAATCCACTTCTGCGGCTTGGTTGTCTTCCATACAGTTGTCTCCTGTGAAGGGTAGAAACGGGATTCTTACCCCGGAAGTCATCGAACCGGCCATTCGTCCCTATCACGAATGGGACCCACATACCCGCGTGATAGCCCTTGAAAACACTACGAACAAAGGCGGTGGGGTTTGCTACACACGCGGAGAATTGCAGGCGGTTCGGGAGCTGGCAGATAAACATGGCTTCTTCATACACCTGGATGGTGCAAGGATATGGAATGCTTCGGTAGCGAGTGGTATTCCCTTTTCATTCTTCGGAGAGATTGCGGATACCATTTCGGTTTGCTTTAGCAAAGGTCTCGGCGCCCCTGTGGGTTCCATGTTGCTCTCAGATCACGATCGTATTCATAAAGCGCACCGGTTTCGCAAGATGCTCGGAGGTGGCATGCGCCAAATCGGAATTCTCGCTGCGGCAGCCGATTACGCCATTGAACATCATTATGATCTGCTGGCTGATGACCACCGGAGAGCGCACTCATTTGCGAGTAACGTGGCTGAATGTTCCCGGTTGCAAATCGATCTCGACCGTGTTCAGACTAATATTGTCCTATTTGATGTAGTTGATGGAGATGCCGAGTCAGCTATTGAGAAGCTAAAGGAACGTGACATTCACATGACAGTGTTTGGTCCACAGACGATCCGGGCTACTTTTCATATTGAGATAGGTGAAAAAGACCTGGAGGTCATCAATCAGGCAATGAGAGAACTTTTTGGATAATAAAGACTTAAGATTATGAAGATTGGATTTATTGGTCTCGGTAGTATGGGCTTGCCGATGGCAGCGAATTTGTTGAAAACAGATCATGAACTGCATGTATACAACCGAACAGCATCCAAAGCAGACCCGCTGAAAGACAAGGGGGCTATCATTGAGAAAGATCCGGGCGAGCTGGCATCTGCTGTAAACCTTGTCATGACCATGCTCAGTGATGACGCGGCAGTTCAGGATATACTTTTTGAAAAGGGGGTTCTGGAATGCATGAAAGAAGGGGCCATTCATATCTCGATGAGCACCGCAAGCGTGTCCTTTATCCGGAATCTCAATCAAAAACACAGAGAACGCAATCAGTACCTGATTTCCGCGCCGGTTTTTGGTCGTCCTGACATGGCCGAAGCAGCAAAATTATGGGTTGTCGCAGCCGGTGATAAAGGGAAAATAGATGAGACTCGCTCTATTCTGGATTCCCTTGGCAGAGCTGTTTCTGTGGTCGGTGAACGCCCTGAACAGGCCAATACGATCAAGATAGCCGGTAATTTCATGATCGCTTCCATGATCGAAACGCTGGGTGAATCCTTCACCCTCGTTGAGAAATCCGGTATGGATTCCCACGAGTTTCTGGAGATCATGACCAGTGCCCTGTTTGGCGCTCCGATTTATAATAATTATGGATCTATGATAGCCGATCGCAAATACCTTCCGGGCGGATTTAAAATGAAGCACGGGCTCAAGGATGTGAGGCTTGCCCTGCAAGCCGGTGATGAACAGCAAGTTCCGATGCCGCTGGCAAGCATGCTGCACGATCATTACCTGCAAGGTATTGCGAAGGGAATGAGTGATCACGACTGGTCGGCCCTGGCTGAGATAAGCAGACAGTCAGCAGGAATAAATATGGATTCTTAGTGACCGATCGGTTCTCTCTCCGGTACTTAAACTCCATATGACGGACCATGTGCTACTGAACGGGATGAGAGAAATTGCTGTTAGCTTTGCGTATTAAAAAGCATGTAAAGCAATGAATGAACATCATATCCCGAACGGTTTCCGTAATCCCTTTGTCAGAGAATCCCGTGGATTAGCCGATATATGGCGTTGGATGGGCGAGCGACGAGGAAATCCAGGTAAAAAGGTATCCCTGCATCTACGCTCCGTCGATCACGATTTTATTCATGAGAATCGTACCAAGCCCTTGATCATCTGGCTGGGACATTCGGCATTTCTTCTTCAGATAGATGGGGTGAATATTTTAACAGATCCAATGTTGGGCGAGAGAGCATCGCCATTTCCGTTTGTTGGCCCTGTTAGACATACACCACCCGCGATCGAGGTTGAAGACCTGCCGGTTATTGATCTGGTCCTGATCTCACATAATCATTATGATCATCTTGATTCGGGCACAATCAAACAACTTCTGGAGCAGCAACATGATAACCAGCCGCATTTTTGTGTGCCGCTTGGATTGAAAGGCTGGTTTAAAGATATGGGTGCACATTCCATAACCGAACTGGATTGGTGGAATGAGGACCAGTGGAGAGCCTACAAGGTTACAGCAGTTCCGGGTCAGCATTTTAGCGGCAGGGGACTGGGGGATCGCAATGCCACGCTCTGGTGCGGATGGGTAATCAGGAACGAAGGTTTTTCCTATTATTTTGCCGGTGATTCCGGCTATTGTCCGTTTTTCAGAGATATTGGTGATCGTCTCGGCCCAATAAGTCTGTCAACGATTCCCATAGGCGCCTATAAACCGAGATGGTTTATGAAGGCGGTTCATGTCAACCCGGAAGAGGCTGTAAAAATACATCGTGACGTGCGCTCGCAATTTTCCATCGGCATGCACTGGGGAACCTTCAAGCTTACGGATGAGGATATGGATGAACCACCGAGAAAATTACGGCAAGCCATCAAGGAAGGTGGGTTGGACGAAAATGAATTCATAACCGTGGATCCGGGACAGATTATTCATCTGGATACTGTTTTTAAAAAGACATCAAACGTGATATCAAATGAGTAAAATTCTTCTGATTACCTATAAGGCAAATGATTCGACACGTGCCTATGTTGAAAAACTGGCTTCGGGAATTGTTGATGTAATCTACCTCGTCGATTATCCCGATGAAAAAAGGGCCGAAGCTTTTGAGAAAGCGGATATCGTTGTGTCACTGAATCCGGCCAGAGAATTACGGAAACAAGAAATAAAGCATCTGGATAATGTTGAATACCTGCAGCTACTCTCCGCCGGACTGGATCATCTTCCGTTTGACCTGTTACCTGATGATCTGATTGTTGCCGGCAACTCGGGTGCTTACGCGATTCCAATGGCAGAACATGCCCTCGGGATGATTCTGGCCCTGGCCAAGAGGCTGCGTGAGGAAGACCGCAATATGCGCAAAGGGCAGTTTAACCAGATGAGACGCACTACATTATTACACGGCAAGAAGGCGGCTATTCTCGGGTTGGGGGGCATTGGCAAACAGACCGCGCGGCTGTTGCAGGCCATTGGTATGAAAATCCATGCCATCAATACCAGTGGAAAGACAGACGAGCCTGTTGAATTTATCGGGACGACCGATGACCTGCAGAAAGTGCTTAAGGATGCATCAGTTGTAGTTCTTTCACTCCCCCTGAACAAATATACCCGCGGATTAATAGGAAAACGCGAACTGAACGGGATGAGGGACGATGCCATCCTGATCAATATTGCCCGCGGGGAGATCATCGATCAGGGTGCTTTATACAGGAGATTGAAGGATACACCGGACTTCAAGGCAGGTATTGAATCGTGGTGGGTTGAACCGTTCCGGCATGGCAAATTTCATCTTGATTATCCTCTGCTGGAGTTGGAGAATGTCCTTGCCTGTCCGCATAATTCATCAATCGTTCCGGAAATATTCGAATTTGGGCTGGACAATGCCTTTGGGAATATCAGACGATATGTAAACGGTGAACCTTTACAAGGATTGCTAAACCGGGAATTATTTGAAGAATAAGTCTTCATGATTACAGAACCCCAAGTGCAGGTATGTCAACCTGATTTTTTCCGGCTTACCGGAAAAAGTAGGATCTCGTATCGCAACAGTAAACGATCGCATCAGTTGCATCAATTGTTGCCGGATGTCACGAGATCCGTCGCCCTATGTGGCTGTTCCCAAAATGCCAACAGTGGTTAAGGGCTCAGGATGACAGATCGGGTTTTTGCGCTGGTCCAAGTGTGTAACCATCCTCAGATGCTTGGTTCACCAAAATCATTCGTACTGTCGAGATCGTCTAGCAGCTTTTTCTTTCGTCGAATTTCATCTTTAAGGCGATTGAATATGTAGTCGGGAGACAGGCCATTTTCGAGAGCGAGAATGGCATCGCGAAGTATTTTGAAGCTTTGAATGGTCTGTTCGGGGACATTCTTATGGCGTGCGACGACCTGTGTCTCCGCCTGGTTTATGCGCTCACGTGCCCATTTACAATAGGCCTCAAGATCATCGGCGTCATCGGCATGTTCCAGAAGTATTTCAAGTAATTCGAGGGCCTTTTCTTCGGCAGCACAATTGATGCTAAGTTTGAAACGATTCTTCCGCCTTTTCTTTTCTTTTTCCCGTTTCAGTGAATCTTTTATCAACTGAAAATTCTGCTGAATGGCGCTGGCAATTACCTCTTCGTTTACCTTGGGGCCCGGTGTCATTGCATGATCCGGATTGTTGTTGGCATTTGAGGCTTCCATCTGTTTCAGGAGCCTTGCAGAATCCAGTTTCTTGCCCATAGGGAAGGAGCTCATCTGGGAAATTTGTCCACGGGACGTGTAGATCTGTCGGATTTGCGCCGGCCGGACAGGTGCTGTCGGCTGATCCGGTTGTCTCGGCAGCGTTGGCCGTGAGGGCTCGGAAGCACTTTGCTCTGATTGGTTTTTTTGTCGGATCTCCTCCTGGACAAGTTTATTCAAAAAACTACCCGATTGTCCGCGATTCGTCAACTCCTCCTGTGCAGACCGATTCTGTGACTTCCCCGCCGCAACAGAAATGTCCCTGAGAATGGATGAGAGGAGATGATCTACATTCATGTGGTTTTGAGCATACGATCCAGAATCGCCTCAAGACGATCGAGGGTGTAGGTGATGTCATCTTCAGTATTATTCTTGCCCAGGCTGAAACGAAGGCTGGCACCGGCAATTTTAGGATTCAGCCTAATCGCTTTCAGTACGTGTGAAGGTTCGACAGCACCGGACGAACAGGCTGAGCCGTTAGAGCATGCTATGCCCTCGATATCGAGGTTCAGCAATAGCATTTCTCCGTCAATGGTCCTGTCTGGTCCTGCATCGATCGAAATATTCACGATGTTATACATACCGTTTATCGGATCACTATTGAGATGAATCAAGCCCGGGAATTTTTCGGCAATACCCCGATAGAGCTGTTGTTGCAGATGAAGGATGTGCTTCGTGTTCTGTTCCATCTCATCAACGGCTAATTCCAGCGCCCGGGCTAATCCCACGATACCCGGTACATTCAGAGTACCCCCGCGTCGTTTGCGCTCCTGTGATCCGCCAATCATCCATGGCTTCCAGTTGGTTCCATTACGGATATAAAGAGCTCCGACTCCCTTGGGACCATAAAACTTGTGTGCGCTCATGCTCAGGAAATCGACGCCCAGATCATCCACATTTACGGGAATCTTGCCGAGAGCCTGTACGGTGTCTGAGTGGAACAGAACGCCATATTCATGACAGACATCGGCTAATTGGGAAATTGGATTGATAGCGCCGACCTCATTATTTACGTACATCAGACTGACAATGGCCGTGTCCTCATCAATGGCTTCAGAAAGTTGGGTCGGAGTGATTCTCGCATCTGTTCCCACTGGAAGAATGGTCAGTTCGGCACCTGTTTGGGATAGATGTTCAGCAGTATGAAGTACTGCGTGATGTTCGGCGTTAGAGGTTACGACCCGTCTTTTACCGGTTGCTTCGACGGACCCTCTAAGTGCAGCGTTGTTACTTTCGGTTCCACCGCTGGTGAAGACGATTTCTTTGGGTTCGGCCCCGATTGCCGCCGCCACCTTCTGCCGCGCTTCTTCCACAGCCACATTCGCTTCACGTCCCAGCTCGTGGATGGATGAGGCGTTGCCAAAATGACTGGTAAAATAAGGCAACATGCTTTCCACAACCCGTGGGTCGACAGGAGTCGTGGCAGCATGATCAAGATAAATAGTGTGGTCGTTCATAAATACGCAATAAATGATAATTCGATAACCTGCAATCTATCTAAAATAAACAAGAATAAGGAGGAGATGTTGTAAACGAACAGCTTGCCGGCACGGGTTCCTTAAATTAACGTGAATTCGAGGTAAAAAAGAATAGAACATGGACAACACGGATGACGCAGATTCACGCGGACAAGAATTAGAGGTAGCCCCACTTCATGCAGATGGAGATAGCTTGTCCCGAATGCTTTCGGGAGGTTGGGGTGAGGTTTAATGGACAAATGCAATTTCCCAAATACCTCAGGATGCGAAATCCAACCTGGTCAGAAAAACTTTACTAAATAACCTGAGTTCGATATAAGTATTCAATTAAGATTTCCGACGGTTGACTGTTGACCGAAGACGGTGGCGGTTTTGAAACGATGAACGAGTTCATACACCAAGCTGCTGTTTTTAAATGCCTCTTGATTAACCTATGAACAGAGATCGAATCATCCGGGAAGCTACCGTCTACGGTCTATCGTCTGCCGTCATCAGTGTATTTGAAACTCTTGTTCCATAATTCCCTTATGCCAAATTCACGTTAAATCGAACTGTCGTAAAACTAGTGAATTGCTTATCGGGTTCCCGTGTTGATAGTGCCGAAGGCACATTGTTTACAGATACTGTTCACTGTTTATTGATAACTGCCGGTTGCCTTCTATTTGTGCAGTGCAAAGCTTATTTTCCGGGATGAGATTTTTATCCCGCAACATATTGAATCGCAAAAGAAAGAAAATATTATGGCAAAATTAACTATACGCGACGTCGACGTTAAAGGTAAAAAAGTTGTGATGCGCGTTGATTTCAACGTGCCCCTCGATAACGGCGTAATAACCGATGACAATCGCATCGTTCAGGCCCTTCCCAGTATTAAATACGTAACCGAACATGGCGGATTGTGCATCCTGCTTAGCCACCTCGGAAGACCCAAGGGAGAACCAAAACCTGAGTTCAGTCTCAAACCGGTAGCGGAACATCTTAAGAAACTGGTTGATACGAAGGTCCATTTTGGAAATGACTGTATCGGAGACGAAGCAAAGAAAGCAATTGATGCTGCAAAACCCGGGGAGATCGTTCTTTTGGAAAACGTACGTTTTCATGCTGGTGAGACGAAAAATGATGAGAATTTATCGAAGCAATTTGCAGCTCTTGGTGATCTGTTTATCAATGATGCTTTTGGTAGTTCTCACCGTGCACACTGCTCGGTGGCAGGAATTACCCAGTTCCTTCAACCCGCGGCAGCCGGGTTCCTTCTGGAAAAGGAGATCAAATATCTGGAAGGAGCCGTCAACGACCCGGTCCGGCCATTTGTAGCAGTACTCGGCGGAGCGAAAGTATCCGACAAAATCGGAGTGATTGAAAATCTTCTGAATAAAGTGGATACAATCATCGTCGGTGGTGGAATGACCTATACGTTTTATAAAGCAAAAGGTCTGCCTATCGGGAAGTCGTTACTGGAAGCAGATAAAGTGGATCTGGCTGCCGATCTTATGAAAAAAGCCTCCGATAGAGGCGTAGATCTGAAGCTCCCGGTTGATTCGGTGGTGGCTGATGATTTCAAAAATGACGCCAATTACAAAGAAGTTGGTGAAGATGGTATCCCGGACGGCTGGCTGGCCGTGGACATCGGAAGCAAGACCCAAAAGCTGTTTGCTGATATCGTCCGCAATGCAAAGACAGTGGTTTGGAATGGACCGATGGGTGTCTTCGAAATGGACAACTTCGCCAAGGGAACATTTGTGATTGCAGAAGCCATGGCTGAGGCCACTGATAAAGGTGCAACCACAATTATTGGCGGTGGTGATTCTGCCTCTGCCATCAAAAAAGCAGGTCTGGCTGATAAGGTTTCCCACGTATCGACCGGTGGCGGCGCCAGCCTTGAGTATCTGGAAGGCAAAGAGCTACCGGGTATCACTTCGCTTACAGACAAGTAGTTATAGATCGATCTTTTAATTTTCAGGCCTGATGGGATTTTCGTGTAAAAACGATGTCATTCCATCAGGCTTTTTTTTTATTCGTACTCAAAATCAGTGATTTTTGATGCATTAAATTGTTAATAATGGGGATATGATAATTTTTAAATAATGATACAGCCTGTCCCTTAACAATTACTTAACACACCTGTAAAACTCTAGTAATATAACAGCGATTTCTTATGGGTGCATCGGAGATAGTTGTAACCATGATGCGATGTGTCGTCAATACAAAAACATATCATTTAAAAATCCTTCTAAAATGAAAAATACCAGTATTAGGTTAATCCTCCTCTTCATAACAATAGCCACTGTTGCTCCTTTTTATTCAGCTCATGCGCAGGATCAGAATGGTTTTAAGCCAAGTGGCAAGGTATTTGTCCAGTTCTTTGGCGATTATTACTACAAATTTAGCGGAACGGGTGATGCATCATTCAGCCATGCTCAATACGCTAAAACGCCAAAGAATTTTAATGCATTTGACATCCGAAGAGTTTATTTCGGGTACACCTATAACTTTGCACCGAAAATTACGGCAAAGGTAGAACTGGCTCATGAAGGAGACCTTTTGCCGGACGGAAACCGCGGCTTCTATCTTAAAGATGCTGAAGTGGATATCAAAGATATTATCCCTTATGGAAACTTGATTGTCGGTCATACCGGTACTCCAACGTTTGCTACGTTTACCGAGCATATCTGGGGCTACCGTTCTGTTGAAAAAACCCTGCTCGACATGCGCAAGTTTGGTGGGTCCAACGATCTTGGTGTTGCGCTGACAGGAAACTTCAGCAAAGACAAGATCTTTGGTTATACCGTTATGATTGGAAACGGGACAGGCGCAAAACCGGAGAACAGCAAATACAAAAAAATCTATCTCGAGTTGCACGCAAAACTGCACAACGGACTTATTCTTGAAGCTTACACCGATTATGAAGGCGGCAGTAATAGCAACGGAACCAATTTAGCAACAACGACCTTTAAAGGATTTATAGGCTATCAGATCCCGACGTTTACTGTTGGTTTATCAGCCGTAGCGCAGACGAAGAAAAATGCAGTTACAAATAATGCGGGAAATCTGGTCGATGCGAAACCCTCAGGATTGTCAATCTTCACTCACGGTCAGCTTGTTAAGAACAAACTGAATGGTTTTGCCCGTATGGATCTTTATAATCCCGATAAATCGTACAGTTATCAGAATGTATACGATCAGTACTATAATGAAAGCTTCGTTCTGTTTGGACTTGATTACACACCGGTTAAAAATGTCCATTTTATGCCAAATATCTGGATCAATGGTTATTCTGCCAAGAATGGTGCGCCCAGTCAAAAGGCCGATGTTGTTGGTCGTGTAACTTTTTACTACTCTTTCTGACAAAAAGAGCTTGGCGACAGGAGTTGACAAACAGCAATAAAGCAAAGAATTGCTACTAACAATAAAAATCTAAAGCAACTAATTAACATCATGAAGTATCAATCATATAAATTTCTCGTTCTGTTTTTGGTGATGGGAATGGGTTTGTATGCATGTAGTAATAAGAGCGGGAATAAAAATGCCCCGGGAGAAGAAGCCCAGGGAAGCCAAACAGAGACGAGCTCCAGCACGACGATGATCAACGGAGCCGGATCCACATTCATCTATCCGATGTTCTCGAAGTGGACAAACGAATATCACAAAATGCATCCGAATATTGAATTTAATTATCAGGCAATCGGTAGCGGTGGCGGTATTCGCCAGTTACTTAATGGTACAGTGGAAATTGGTGCCAGCGATGCTCCGTTAAATGATGAGCAAATGGCCGCAGCCGAAAAGGCAGACGGTCCGGTTATTCACCTTCCAGATGCCATGGGTGCTGTTACGGTATCCTATAATGTCCCCGGAGTTAAAGGCGTCCTTAAATTCTCGGGACCGGTTCTTGCTGATATCTTTCTGGGTAAGATCAAAAAGTGGAATGATCCTGCGATAAAAGCCCTGAACCCGGGAGTCAATCTTCCGGATAATCCGATTATTGTAGTTCACCGTTCTGACGGTAGTGGCGACACCTACATATTTGTCGACTACCTGTGCAAGGTTTCCAAAGAATGGAACAGCAATGTTGGACGTGGCACGAGCGTTCAATGGCCCGTAGGTCTGGGAGCCAAGGGCAATCAAGGTGTTGCGGCTCAGATTCAACGTACTCCCAATTCAATCGGTTACATCACGTTGATTTATGCTCTCCAGAACAACATAGCATTCGGTTCCGTCAAAAATAAAGCCGGTAACTTCATCCATCCCACCATCCAGAGTGTGACCGATGCAGCTGCCAATGCAGCAACCAATGTTCCCGCAGATCTGCGATTCTCTATCACCGATCCTCCCGGCAAAACTTCCTATCCAATCGCCAGCGCAACCTGGTTGATTGTATATGTAAACCAAACCAATCGTGATATCGGGCAAAAAACGGTCGACTTTCTCCACTGGATACTTACGGATGGTCAGAAGATGGAACCTGCCATGGATTATGCTCCAATACCTGAAGCTATCCAGAAAATGGAGTTAGATCTCCTGGGTAAGGTTAATTACAAAGGTGAGAAACTATTGAAAGACTAAGTAAAAAATTCAAGCTGCGTTTATTGAGCAGTTCTCAAGAATAAATAGGTTAAAAGCCTCCTGCGTAAGTCAATGCGGGAGGCTTTTTTACGGTGAGTTAACAATTTCTTAACAATTTCTTAAAGTAGGCTTAACTTTTCTATTCTTAGAAAAGATAACAATGACCGTATCTTGAAAATTAATGAACAACCTTTTACATAAAAACGCAATCTGTAGTATATTCAGCACACTTGTTAGGGGTCGATTAAAAATGTTCGATACTGATATAAATTTGGATCCGAAGTCGTCAATCAGAAAAGTGTGAATAAAAATACTGAGAAAACAGATATTTCAATTGGATCTAATCACTCGGATCCGACACATGACGATAACTTAAGCCGGGTACAGGTAGGGGATGAAACTGGTAAACATTTGTCTATAGATAACTCATCTCAAAAACCATCGGGACGTCTGAAAGAGGCAAAATACCCCGTTTTCAGAGAACGCTTGTTTAGTGTGGTGATCACATTATCAGCTCTTACCGTACTTGTGGTCATTCTCTTGCTTTTTGTGATGCTGGTCATTCATTCAATGCCTTCACTAAAAGCTTATGGGTTTTCATTCATTATTGACAACGTTTGGAATCCCATTACCAGCAAGTTTGGGGCCTTGCCTTTCTTGTTAGGTACACTGTTAACTTCTTTTGTAGCACTATTCATTTCTATTCCTTTTTCTTTGGCAATCAGCGTCTTTTTGGGTGAATATGCAAGGGAAAGCCGCTGGGGCGGTGTTCTGCGCAATATGATCGAACTGCTGGCCGGGGTTCCCTCAGTGATCTACGGCTTTTGGGGACTGATGATAATGGTCCCGATAGTAAGAGACTTAGCGCTGGCTTTAAATGAACCGCCATACGGTGTCAGTATCCTTGCCGCATCTCTCATTCTTGCCGTAATGATCGTCCCCTATTCTGCATCGATAAGCCGCGAAGTAATCAGCCTCGTGCCGGATAACCTTAAGGAGGCTGCCTTTGCATTGGGGGCCACGCGATATGAAGTGGTACGCTATGTAATCATTCCTCAAAGCTTTTCAGGAATATTTGCCGGAGTACTGCTCTCATTCGGGCGTGCCCTGGGTGAAACAATGGCCGTTACTATGGTGATCGGAAATACCAATACCATTCCTACTGGCTTGTTCAGCACAGGCAATACTATGGCCAGTGTCATTGCCAATGAGTTCACTGAGGCCACAACAAACCTGCATTTATCCTCACTCGTCGAGATTGGGTTATTACTGTTTGTGGTGACACTGATTATTAATTATGCTGGTCGATATATAATCAAGAAATTCTCAATATCTGTGTAATGCGAGAACCGGTCCTTGGTTTACGAAAATTTAAAAACAACACGTTCATAACGATCGTCACAGTATTGGCGGTTATCTCGGCATTTCCTTTGATTTTCATCATTTTTTATGTGTTGAAACAGGGGATATCGGCCATAAACTGGCAGTTTTTCGTTGCGTTACCCAAGCCGGTTGGAGAAGTGGGCGGCGGAATTGCCAACGCATTGGTAGGTACCATATTAATTGTAGTAGTGGCGTCTGTCATGGCCATTCCATTCGGATTAATGGCCGGCGTCTACCTGGCAGAACATCCGGACAACAAATTATCCAATGCTACCCGTTTGTGTGTTGAAGTCCTGAATGGCACACCGTCAATCGTAGTTGGTGTTTTTGCATATCTGGTCATTGTAATGAGTACGGGAAGTTTTAGTGGATTTTCCGGCAGTTTTGCACTGGCGGTAATGATGCTTCCGCTCGTTGTCCGGACCACCGAGGAAACCCTGAAACTGATACCCGATACGCTTAAGGAGGCCGCACTCGCATTGGGTGCACCTTATTATCGTGTTATCTTCAAGGTTGTGATTCCATCGGGCCTCAGTGGTATCGTCAACGGAATCATGCTCGCCATAGCCCGTGTGACAGGGGAAACGGCTCCTTTGCTGTTCACCGCATTTGGTAATGACTTTATGAACCTGAATATATTCAGGCCGATGGGTAACCTGCCGCTCGTAATATTTAATTATGCCATGAGTCCATACAAAGACTGGCACAGGATTGCATGGGGGGCATCGTTGGTTCTCGTCGCCATGGTTTTGTTAATGAATCTTTTAAGCAGATGGGTGATAAAAAAATGGAAGGTCCGATTTTAGTTACCAAAGATCTTAAAGCCTGGTATGGGGATAACCAGGTACTCAAGGATATCTCGATGTCCTTTCCCCGCAACAGGATTATAGCGGTGATGGGCCCGTCCGGATGTGGAAAATCCACGTTCATACGTTGTCTTAATCGTATACATGAACTTACACCGGGAGCTCATGCCGAAGGGTCCGTCAAACTGGATGGGGAGGAGATATACCTTATGCCAGCCATTGTGTTGAGAAGAAAAGTAGGGATGGTGTTCCAGAAACCGAACCCGTTCCCGACGATGAGTATTTCCGATAATGTTCTGGCCGGATATAAGTTGAATAACATACGACTCTCAAGGCAGGAACGTGACGAAATCGCCCATGAGGCTTTGCAGGGTGCCGGCCTCTGGGAGGAGGTCAAGGATATGCTGTATCAGAAGGGTACCTTTCTTTCAGGTGGACAACAGCAGCGCCTCTGTATAGCCCGGACGATAGCCATGAGGCCCGAGGTTTTGCTTCTGGATGAACCGACATCAGCGCTCGACCCCATCTCTTCAGGGAAGATAGAGGACCTTATTGTTGAGCTTAAGAAACAGTATACGATAATTATTGTAACCCATAATATGCAGCAGGCGGCACGTGTAAGCGATCGAACTGCATTTTTCTATCTTGGAGAACTGACCGAATATGGCCAGACAAAAGAGGTGTTTACGAATCCGCAAAATTCCAAAACACAGAGTTATATTACGGGAAGATTCAGCTAATTTTTTAATTGGACGGTTTGTTATGGCACAACTGCAGACAGAAATTCATCAGTTAAAGAATGATATCCTCGAGATGTTTCGTATGGTTTCGATACAGATGATCAAGGCGGAACAGTCTCTGACAAAATTTGACCCCGACATGGCCCATGAGGTCGTGGCTAAAGAAAAGAGGGTGAATGCATATGAGCTAAAACTGGATCGGGATTGCGAAGACATTTTTGCGCTCTATAATCCAATGGCTGTCGATCTCCGGTTTGTGCTGGCTGTTCTCAAGATCAACACCAACCTGGAACGGCTTGGTGACATCGCGGATGGAATTGCCAGGCTTGTGATCGATCAAAATGAACCCTATTCGCAGGATCTGCTCGATCGCAGCCAGGTATTGGTCATGTTTGATGCCGTAAAAATAATGCTTTCGGACGCCGCCCAGGCATTTGAAAATGAAGATTCTCGCCTCGCACGATCGATCTTCAAGAGAGACGAAACGCTGAATGAAATCAACGGTGATGCCAATCATATCATCTCCGAACTGGTGAAATCCTATCCGGATTCCTTGTTCCAGTGTTTTAATATGATCTCCATGATTCGCAAATTGGAACGGGCAGGTGATCAGATCAAAAACATTGCCGAAGAGATCATCTTTTACATTGAAGCCAAGGTTCTAAAACATAAGCCCGGCAAAAGAAACGGGGTATAATCTTATTACTGTGACATATGTAGTGTGTGTGGGAAAGGAGTTTAAGTGACACCATGAAATCATAAGCTGGTTCTGGCGTTCACGCCGGAACTACACACAGCGTCCTCCCAACTAATAGGAAATAAAATGGCCCACAGCATATAGCTGCAGGCCTCTGGATTCTCTCTTGTATTTTTTAAATTTCTATCAGTTGTTCATCGTCAACAGACTTTGTCCCTGGTAGTTAACCTTGTTGAGAAGGTTTAACTCCATTTTCTGAATTGCTTTTGGAATTGGAGCATAATCCAGTTTTGGTTCCATTTTCTGACCGTCAGTCAATATCCAGTGGAGGAACTTGACGGTTTCTTCACCGATTTTTTTGTTGGTCTGGTTCACATAAACGATCAGCCAGGTAGCACTGGATACCGGATAAGAGGTCTTGCCAGGAGCATTAGTGATGGAGAAACGAAGATCTTTGGGAACAATCTTGGCTGCATTGGCGGCGGCATCACTCACACTCTCGATGGTCGGGTGAATGAAATTACCGGCCTTATTCTTGATGGAACCGAAAGAGATATTGTTCTGCATGGCATATATCAGGGTGATATAACCGATGGAATTGGGTATACGTTGAATTTGAGCTGACACACCTTGATTGCCTTTGGCTCCCAGACCTACGGGCCATTGAACGCTCGTTCCGCGTCCAACATTACTGTTCCATTCTTTGGAAACCTTGCAGAGGTAGTCGACGAAAATGTACGTGTCGCCACTGCCGTCAGAACGGTGTATAACAACGATCTGATTGTCGGGTAGATTGACTCCTGGGTTCAAGGCCTTGATTTGAGGATCATCCCATTTTTTGATCTGGCCAAGGAAGATTTTGGCAATAACAGGTCCTGTGAATTTCAAAGTACTATGAACACCGGGAACGTTATATGAAATCGCAACGGCTCCCATGGCATCGGGAAGGTGAACCACAGGTCCATGTGCTTTCTTGGCTGCAGCAAGCTGCTCATCATTTAATGGAGCATCGCTGGCACCAATTTCCACTGTACCATTAAGTAACTGGCGAATACCGCCACCGCTACCGATAGCCTGATAATTGAATTCAATATCCGGATGCATGTTGTGGTACACACTTGTCCACTTTGAAAACATCGGATAGATGAATGTGGATCCGGCTCCGTTGATGATGGTCTGTGCATATAGCATCGTAGTCGATACGAATACAGCAGCTATCATGATTGAAACTTTCTTAAACATCAATTGCTCCTTTTTGTTTGTTTCTTTTGGTCCTGATCATTGCACGCTGTAAACTCGTTGACCTGTCTTTAGTACTCAAAAAATGTACCAATTGAGCACTCTAAAAAGGCAGTTGAAAAAGAACGTTTCTGATCGTTTCCCGTTGTTGCCTAATCTATCCCCATGTTGTGACCTACATGTTAAGAGGGTATTATGGATTTGTTAAGTAAGTGAGGAATAACATGGAAATACAAGTTGGACTACCTGAATTCAAAGGAAACATCGGGATAGTCTATTACTATATGACGAGCAAAGTGACATCCTTACTTTTAGGCACATGAAGCAGTATGCTTTTGGATTGCCTTTACCTCATATTAAGATCGGACGGCAATTGTATACAATCCGGAATAGTATCTATTATTAGATAGTTCTTAGTATCGGGATGCAGAACATATGTATATAATAATATATATTTATTTTTTTTTGTTGACGTAAAATAAATTGAAATACACAATAAATAATGGAATATTCCGGTACAATTACAATGGATAATATTTGGAATAGTTTTTTAAAAATAATTATTCAACCTAGTGATGGTTGAATAATTATTAATTAAGATGTTGTTTTTATAGGGTAATGATTATGCGGAGAGGGGCTGTCTTTTTCCCGGATCGATAAATATGATTTTGATTTCCAGCGCTACCTAAACGTGATGAGTTAATCTATTCGGGTCTATTTAATATTCAGGAATCAGTTCCTATGGAAAATATCGTTTTTATTATAAAATACTTATATGAGAATCTTCTAAATTGACATAAGAAAAAACTGTGTTACCTTTTGTTTAGTTGTTTGAGTTAGTGAAACATAGTGAACCCGACAAATAGTTTTACATAGGATATTTCCATGGGGTTGGGTTTGTTTGGGGTAATCAGAGATCGATTCTCGCATAGATCATGGTGCTGGGGGGTAACATGGTTGAGTGTCGGTCTCTGATTTTTTGTCTAATCAGACTTGGGTCAGAAAAAAGGCCGGCAGATTTATATCCGCCGGCCTTTTATGTTTTTTAAACTACCTGATAGCCCAACTCAGTTATTTTTTCTTTAACTGCGTTGAGCGTTTCGGGCTCAGCGTTGGAAGAGAATGTTACCTTCTCGGCATTTCTGTCGGCCGTTACATCGCTGACGCTGTCGATACGCGGTAACATTTTTTTTATTCGGTTTTCACACCCTTCACAGTGCATGCCTTTAACATCTAATTCAGTCTTTTGCATAATATTCAGTCGTTTGTTGTTTAAGAATTAACTTATTTCTCAATACTCAATACTCAATACTCAATACTCAATACTCAATACTCTGGATTAATATCCACTTTTTGAAGCCGTCTGGAATTTGTGACCACATTGATTGAGCTGAATGCCATGGCGATTTCAGCAAGTACAGGGTGCATGACGCCGATGATGGCCAACGGAACCATAATCACATTGTAGAAGAATGCCCAGAACAGGTTTTGTTTGATTTTCCGGAAAGTAGCCCGGCTCAGTTTTACAGCCTTGACAACGGCACTCAGTTCTCCCTGTACCAATACAATATCACCGGATTCGATAGCTACATCCGTCCCGGTTCCAATGGCAATGCCTACATCAGCCTGAGTGAGGGCGGGGGCGTCGTTGATACCGTCCCCTACCATAGCCACTCGTTCGCCGGCTTGCTGGAGTCTGCGAACTTCATTTGCCTTGTCATCAGGCATTACATTGGCAATGACCTTGTCAATACCCACTTCTTTAGCAATAGCTTTTGCGGTGCGTTCATTATCGCCTGTGATCATCACAGTAGTGACACCAAAACGCTTCAGAGCCTGAATGGCATTTCGGCTGTCTTTTTTGACCGTATCAGCTACAGCAATCAGCCCGGCCAGTCTGCCATTAACAGCAATGTACATGGCGGTTTTGGCCTGTTCTTCGAGATCTGCTTTCTGACTTTGAGCTTTCTTATCCAACGTGATACCCGCATCGCTAATCAGTTGGGCGGTACCAACAAGAACGGATTTACCATCAACCTCAGCTTTGATGCCCCGTCCACTCACGGCCTCAAAACCGGAGAGATCGGCATGGCTGCCGTTCAGGCTTTTTGCATAGTTTGCTATCGCTTCTCCAAGTGGGTGTTCCGAACCACTTTCGGCTGCACCGGCGTAGTGCAGCAATGACTTCTCATCAAGGCCGTTAAAAGTAATAACGTCGGTCACACCCGGTTTCCCTTCGGTCACGGTTCCCGTTTTGTCAAAGACGATGGTTGTGATATCCTTCATTGTTTGGATTGCAGCTCCTTTTCGAATTAGAACACCGTTCTCGGCACCGATACCGGAACCGACCATCAGGGCCGTTGGCGTGGCAAGGCCTAACGCGCACGGACAGGCAATCACAAGTACTGCTACTGTAGCGTAGAGAGCAAGAGCGACAGGACCCATGTCCGGGTTGACCCACGGAATGAATCCAGCCGCCCAGACAACGATACCGTGCCAGAATCCAGGGAAAACCAGCCATGCACCAAGCGTTAACAGAGCGATACCAATAACCGTCGGAACAAACACCGATGTTACGCGATCGGCAAAGGTTTGAATAGGCACCTTGGAACCCTGTGCTTCCTCTACCATTTTAATAACCTGGCTGAGGAAAGTATCCTTGCCAATCCTGGTAGCCTTAATCTTCAGCATGCCATTTTTATTTATAGTCGCTCCGATAACTTTGGCTCCTTGCGTTTTTCCAACAGGCATCGATTCGCCGGTAGCCAGTGATTCATCCACGCTGCTCTGTCCGTCAACAACTTCGCCGTCAGTCGGTATTTTTTCACCGGGTTTCACCACCATGATGTCGCCCATCTTGAGCTGGCTAACCGGAACCTTCACCTGTTCACCGTTTCGCTCAACAGTGGCTTCTTTGGCCTCCAGGGTCAGCAGTTTCTTGATCGCTTGAGAAGCCCGGCCTTTGGCTTTCGTTTCCACATAACGGCCTGTCAGGTGAAAAGCCATGATCATTCCGGCCACACCTGCGAAGCTGTGAAATGCCGGACCGATATCAAATTGATGCAGCAGCGATACAATACCAGTAGCCAGAGAAGCAAGGGTACCCATGGCTATGAGTACATCCATATTGGGAGCGAGGTGAACACCCGATTTCCAGCCACTTCTCAATGTCTCCCAACCTGGATAGGCCAAGACGGCTCCAGAGAGTATCAGCATCCCGATGTCGTAGCCGGTCTTGCCAAGGAAATAGTATCCGAATATCATCTCTGGCAACATCCAGAGGATGATGGGGATTGTCAGCGCCCAGGAGAAGTTCATCAGCCGTTTGGCATGATTTACTTTCTCTTCATCCCGGTCCACTTTATCCGGGTTTACTTCTTCAGCAGGTGACTCATCTGGTACGACCTCGTAACCGACATTATCAACAGCCGTCACAAAATCCTGGAATGATACCTTTTCGGGATCATAGGAAACCTGAGCCGTTTCAGTAGCCAGGTTAACAGTGGCAATCTCCACACCGTCGATTCCCTTCAACGCCTTCTCTACGGAAGCCACGCAACTGGCACAATGCATCCCGTCAATATGTAATGTCTTTTGGGACTGATCATTGCGCACTTCGTACCCGACATCCTCTACGGCATTTTTAAAGTCGTTAGTATCTACTTTGTTGGGATCATAGCTCACGGATGCCGTTTCTGTTGCCAGGTTGACGGATGCGTCCGCTACGCCATCAAGACGTTTGAGGGCCTTCTCCACTGAGGCCACACAACTGGCGCAGTGCATTCCGTCGATGACAATTGTTTTAGACGCCAGCTTCTCCCGTACTTCATAACCGGCATCTTCCACAGCCCTGGTTAATTCTACATGGCGGACATGATCCGTTTCATATTCCACAGTTGCTGTTTCTGTGGCCAGATTCACGGTGGCATTACGAACGCCGGGTAACTTTTTGAGGGATTTTTCAACGGCGGCCACGCAACTGGCACAATGCATCCCGTCGATATCCAGCTTTTCTGTTTTCGTGTCCAGACTTTTAATCGAATCAATCATAAATAATCTCCTTAATAAAGTATGATTATCCGTGTTTGCGGAATTTGGAAAGCACGGTCATCACTTCATCTATTTTTTCACGGCGCAGATCGGAATCATCACTGCGCATAGCGTCGGTAACACAGGTATTCAGATGTTGTTCCATCACCATGTCTTCAACACCACGCAGTGCCGAAACGATTGCTGCCGTCTGTGAAAGAATATCAATGCAGTACCGATCTTCCTCAATCATCTTTTGGATTCCGCGTATCTGTCCCTCAATTCGTTTGAGACGGGTAACAGCTCGTTCTTTTTGTTCTTTATTCATCATAATCATGGAATCTGATAGCCAATGAATTGTTTTTTACACTACTAATATACCATACCCCCCTATAGTATACAAGTTGGAATTTTATATTCCTGACAAATCACCGAATGATGAAAAAAATGTCCGGATAAATCTCCGATGGATGTCAGGGAAAATCCGGGATAAATGAACTTTTTTATCCCAAACAGATTTATCAGTAAAGAGGTTGTATTGAAAAGAAAAGGGGGAAAATGAGAGCAACAGGACACAATTTTAATCTTTCCTATCTCATATAATACATTGCTATGGAACAAAATGCGGATGCAACAGAACAAACATTGGAAAGTGTGCTTTCCGGTGATGCACAAAAGAGTTCTAATTTTTTCAGGAGTGATCTCATCCTTCGGAATTACCTGTCCAGGTATCTGAGCCATGATGCATGGCATTATATCCAGGAAAAACTCGATGCCCTGGGAGCATCAGGTGCCGGAAGGCTGCACCAGCTTTCAATGCAGGCAGATAAAAACCCGCCGGAACTGATTAACCGAACACCGTATGGTGAGGATATCCAGGAAATACGATTTCACCCGTCTTACTGGGAAATGATGGATATCGCTGCCCGATCGGAGATATTCCATGTAAAATGGGAGCCGCATCTGAGGAAGCAGTTTGCCGGCGAGACTCATATGCTCGGTTTTGCGCCGGGGCAGCTTTTTGCAATGGCGGAGGAGGGGTTGTACTGTCCGCTTTGTATGACCGATGGGGCTGCGCGTGTGATAGATCGTTTTGGTGAAAGAGACGACAAAGAGCGTCTCATTCCCGTCTTGTCGTCCAGGTCGGGTCAAGAATTAAAGACGGGTGCGATGTTTCTTACCGAGAAATCCGGTGGATCGGATGTTGGCGCCAACCGGACTTATGCCAAACACGATCATGATAACTGGTATCAGCTATTCGGAGAAAAGTGGTTTTGTAGTAACGCAAATGCCGATGTGATGCTGGTACTTGCCCGAACCGGTGACCCGGAGGAAGGCACCCATGGATTATCCCTGTTCCTGGTCGAAAAGAAGCTTTTGGATGGATCCCTTAATCCCATGCATTTTATCAGGTTGAAGGATAAGCTTGGTGTACGTTCGATGGCAACGGCTGAAATCCGTCTGGAGGGTACGTATGGAAAGCTTATCGGGGAAGAGGGACGAGGATTCTATTATATGACCGAGATGATCAACATGAGCCGTCTTTATAATTCAGTGGCGGCAGTCGCCGGTGCCAGACGTGCTCTTATGGAAGCGTTCGAATTTCTTTCTTATCGGAATTCATTTGGGAAAAATGCCCTGGAACACGCCCTGATCAGGCAGAATCTTTGGGAATTGGGTAGCACGTACATTGCTGTTTTTCTGCTTGTCTGGCGTACCATTCGTGCTCTGGACAAAGCGGATGCCGGCGATGAGCGGGAGCGTAATCTCTGTCGCATTCTCATCCCTATGTCGAAGTGGTGGTCGGCAGAAAAGGGAATATATATCGGCCGCCAGTCCATGGAATTGATGGGTGGACTCGGATACATCGAGGACGTAGTCATGCCGCGTGTATATCGTGATCTGTTGGTTTTACCTATCTGGGAGGGATCCGGGAATGTGATTGTTCTCGATATGTTAAGAGCGGCACGGAAAAGTAAGGGTTTGATCTATCTTCTCGAGGATACAGAAAAGTTAATTGCCAAGGTTAAAGGATACGATACAGTCAATCTGCAAAAGTCGCTGAACCGGCTCATGGAAGACAAGGAATATCTGAGTGATGAAGACCAGACACGCCGGGAGATATTTGCAAAATCCTTTTTCTCCGAATTAATCCGAATCTACGTTATCGGGCTGTTAATAGACGAATTGTCTGATGAAAATCGATCATGGATGGAGCCGGCGATCGATTTCTTCCTCAGTCAATGGAACAAAAAACAGTCTGAAGAAATGATTCCACCGGATGTAGATGGAATTGTAAACCTGATGGGTTGGCGGATTAAATAATTCTGATGTCATATTGGATAGGGTGGGTTATAAAATACATCCGTAAATTCCCCCCATCAAAAAGACAGGTTTATCCAATAAGCATGAGCAAAAAGAGAATTACTACTGTTGTTGCGTTTGTGTTTCTGGCAGTGACTGAACTGTTGTGCGGCTCGCGAGTGTGGGCACAGAATGAACATATCGAGGCGTTTCGGGATGTTGGTATGGGGCGTGGACTTGCCTTACTTCATCCTGAAGATCAATCGAACGATCTGCCCAGGCTGGTTAAAGGATCGACTGTGATTGCTCTTTACGATGATTATGCCATAGTTAACGACAGATACACCCTTTCGAATGATTCTGGAAAAGATATCGCCATATCGTGTGGACTGCCGAGAGCCGGCTATTTTACAACCAACCTGATCGATTCTGTCAAATTTTCCTCCTTCTCGTATCTGTCTGCCACACTGAATGGCGAAACAGTTTCATTCGAAGAGGGGAAACTGGCAGATAGTCTTGTTGCCGGTGATGGGTGCAAGGGTATCAAAAATTGGTATATCGGTGGATTGACGCTTCCTCCGGGCACGTCTGAGTTGAATGTGCGTTCTCTGGTCAATACCCACGATGCCCAAATGATAAACGGACATAACATCGAACACAGCCACGGATTCGGCTACATGTTAAGTACCCTGAACAGCTGGAATTCCAATGCGGATTTCCGGGTCTATATTCTGAGCAAGCTTACAGGTAATGTACCTATGCAGGGTATATATCCGTTGCATGGTTTCCAAACCACCGGCAGCAAGTATGTGTATGATTTCAAAATGACCGATGAAGCTGTACCCTATAATGTTGTTATTCGTTATGGTCATGTTAGTATGTATAGTCCGGATGAAAAATCGAATCTGCAGAGTATAAGTTCGGACGCCGGACAGCTTACCAATGAAATCTCTAACATTGATCCATGGAGCATTAAAATTGGTAATTATCATCCCGTATTTCTCGATAACTTTCGTCCTTTTCCATCTGCAACATTTTCTGTGGGTGGCACGATATTGGCATTTGCCTTACTGTTTGGAACCATTCTTTTCTTTATCATCAGATCGGGAATGGGACAATTACGCCAAATACGCAGGAATAATGACATGAAGCCATGACGCCAGTCTGATCTTTTACCAGGGTATGACCTGCCCGAGCAGGTTGAAAAAACGACCTGTTTGTGCTTTGCCAAATCCATCGATTACATTAATCATATTGGTCACCGATTCTGAAATAGAGTATTCTGCAGCGGGGCCGCCCATATCCGTCTGTACCCATCCCGGGTGTAATGCGACGACAATAATACCAGTTGATTGCAAATCGAAACCCAGCAGTCGGGTGTACATGTTTAACAGGGTTTTACTGCCCGAATAGCCATAGGTGCTCCCGCTTTGCCTTTGCGATATCGATCCCATGACAGATGATATATTGATAACTTTGGGATTATTCGCTTTTTCCAGCAGACCACGAAGTTCCTTGATCACAAGAAGGGGACCGATCGCGTTGACCCGTATCATTTGGCTGAGCTCCCCTGATTCGAGCGAATCAAGTTGAGTGAGTGCCTTTTTCCGTGATGCATCGATTTGACGCGTTCCGGCCCCCGCGTTATTGATGAGTATATCGATATGTGATACGAGGTTCGATGCTGTCTGGCCGGATCTTTTGATAACATCCGGTTTATCCAGATCCATGGGAATCAAATGCAACTGATCGGGATAGTTATTCTTGAGCTTTTGTAAATGGGTTGCCTTGATTGGGTTTCGGCTTGTGGCAAGTATCGTATGACCTTTCCCGAGATATTGCTTTACAAACTCAAGTCCCAGTCCGCGGTTTGTACCTGTAATAAAGATGTTCATAGCTCGTCATATTGATTGGATAAGGTGATCTAAACAGGTCTGTAAAATGCTTAGTTCCACGGAAAAAATCCGTAATTTAAAATCCAATTTTTTTGTATACACTATAACGAGGCATCACCATGATCCAGGTGCACTCAGGATTGATCGCCGTTTTATAACAGAGTTCTGAACAAACAGTTGAACCTGATCAGTAAGCTTCAGTCCGTCAGACCAGGTTCACGGGATCATGGCAGGATGCTTTCAGCGGCGGAAAAATGAGCGAGGTCTTCTTCCCGGCATTAGATTCGTTTCATATCTGTAAGGTAATGAGGACAAGTGTATCATTATAAATAAGTTAATCGCAATTTAAACAGGACAGCAAATGAGTTCATTAAATAAAGCCATGATCATTGGCCATCTTGGAATTGATCCTGAAGTACGTTATACACAAAATAATACGGCAGTAGCAACGCTGCGTGTGGCTACGAATGAACGTTATAAGGATAACAATGGTGAGTGGCAGGAAAATACGGAATGGCATCGTGTGGTCGCCTGGGGACGTCTGGCTGAATACGCGCAACAGTATATCAAAAAAGGAACCCAGGTGTACATCGAAGGTTCGATCCAAACCCGCAGCTGGGAGGATCAGCAAGGACAAAAGCGGTACATGACTGAGATTAAAGCCCGTACCATCAAAATTCTGGATTCCAGGAATGATGCTGCGACAACGGTTGATACGAATATGTCACAGGAAAGATCGTCTGCAGGAGCTGCCAGCCGGCCGGTCAATATCGCAAAGGACAGTGATGATGAGATGTTTGATGACGATCTTCCATTCTAGTGTCATAATCATGAAATAAGTTTAGTCCATTGGGGCAGTTAAAGTAGTTGGTCGTTACCGTTTTAACCACAGATTGGCACAGATAAACTTAGATTTAATCTGTTTGGATTCGCGTAAATCCGCGGCTAATTGCTTTACAAATTAATTGGTATTAGCACTAGCCATCGTTGCAAAAACATTAGCCAAAGCCAAAAGTAGTGCCTGCCTGGTACTGCTTTTGGCTTTTACCAACTTCGTAAATATCATCAAAGTCACCAGTTTTTCAGGTATTGATGTAACAGGCTTAATAGCAGGGAGAGATCAACACTGAAATTTGTGTCATTTATCCAAAATTCAGCAAAGAGAGAAGGCATTGAAAGACATTATCGTTAGCAGCAACCCGTCTGATTCCAATTACAGTTTGGTAGTTGCCTTGTCGATATTCAAAGACATATTAATCTTTTGGGATTGGAAAGCAAGCGATATGAAAATGAAGTCGATATTTTCTATTATCTTAAGAAAGATGAATTATCCCGAGAAAATAATTATTGGTTCTGAAAAAGAAATGGTTTATTTCCAATGACTGATAAGTTGATCTTTTTTTAAACAGGCAAGAGCCAAATTTGATCAATTCATAAAACCAAACGTTGTATACCATTCACTTAAAAAAAGTCGTCTTCAGGTAACACATTGTTGATACTTTACTTGCAGATTTTGTTTATTCAGGATGTTGAACCCGTTCACGCAGTCAGTCTTTTGGGGGTACTGATTAAATTAACCATTATGGTTATCGGTCTGTTGTTATCAGGTCTCTTTTCAAGTTCTGAAGTTGCTTATTTTTCATTGGCGCATCATGATTATCAGTCTGAGTTTGGTAAGAAAAGCCGGTCATTGAAGCGGTTGAATTCCATGTTGGAACATCCGCGCCGCCTGTTGACGACTATCCTGATCGGTAATACCTTTGCAAACATCGTTACATCTGTGATCGCTGCTGTACTCACCGGCGAGCTGGCAGGTAGTCTGGGGGCGCCACGTATCGTTGTGTTCCTCGTGGAAGTCGTGATACTGACATTTATGATCGTGATTTTAAGTGAAATCACCCCTAAGATTTTAGCTATTAAGAATCCGGTACGTACTGCACGACGACTGAACGGTTTCATCCATTTCTGTTACATCGTATTAACCCCATTATCGAGAATTTTAGCCAGCAGTACCGGTCGACTTGAAAAATATCTGCCAAAACCGGCAAACCGAATTTCATCTTATGACATTAAGCATATAGCCGAAGTAGGGGAGAAGCAGGGGTCTTTGAAGGAAGATGAACGTGAAATCATCGAGAATGTCATCGAATTCAGTAATACAACTGTCGTTGAAATAATGACTTCCCGCGTAAATATTATTGCGGTCTCCACTACGGATTCACTGGGTGATGTGGTCGATCGGATACGTGATAAGAGCCTTTCCCGGCTGCCGCTCTATGAAAATGATCTTGATAATATCAAAGGGATCATATATGCCAAGGACCTGCTTCCGTATCTGGGTACGGAAATGGAAAATACCATGATCAACTGGAAGGCTATCGCGCGTAAAGCCATTTTTGTGCCGACATCCAAGAAGCTCGATGATCTGCTTGAGGAGTTCCAGCGTGAGAAGACGCATATGGCCATTGTGGTAGACGAATACGGCGGGACCGAAGGATTGATTACGCTCGACGATGTTCTCTCGGAGATCATTGGTGATATCAGCGACGAACATACCGAGACAGAACAGCTATATACACGTCTGCGAGCCGATACCTACATTTTTGATGCTAAGATCGATCTCGATGATATGGCTGAAATCCTGAACAAGGAGCTCACAACCGAGGAGGATGAGTACGAGACACTTGGCGGACTTGTCTATCACCTGACGGAGCATATTCCCGAACCCGGAGAAATGGTTCGATTCAAGGATCTGGAGCTTATCGTACATACCATTGAAAATAACCGTGTCCGGAAAGTGAAGGTTCGTGTGTTGACACCCGAAGAACTGTCGGAAGACCGCCCGGTGAATATGAATCGACATTCCACCTGAGATTTCAAGCACGAAAATTCCTACCTTTGACCGGCATCATCTCAAGATTCCATTTTTGGTCATGCACACCCGGCTAGTTGATTTGTAGTGTGTGACCCGGATGCTTGCAGCGACCATTTGAAATGGAACGGGGATCGAAGCTTACTAACCAGCACATAATTCAAAACACGTAATCCCATGATAGAACGGTATTCCCGCAAGGAGATGGCGGACATTTGGACGGAACAAAACCAGTTTCAGGCCTGGCTGGATGTGGAACTGGCTGCTTGTGAGGCATGGAGTAAACTGGGCATGATACCTGATGAAGATGTGAAAAAGCTCTATGCCAATGCCCGTTTTGAGGTAGACCGGATTCACGAAATTGAACAGGTGACCCGGCATGATGTTGTGGCCTTTACACGGGCCGTATCAGAAAGCCTGGGAGACGAGAAAAAGTGGGTTCACTATGGCCTGACCTCAACCGATGTAGTGGATATGGCATGGGGATATCGCTTAAAACAGGCCAATGCCATTCTTCATAAGGATATTCAACGGATGGTTGATGTACTTGCTGAAAAAGCCCGCAAACATAAATATACCGTGATGATGGGACGTACCCACGGTGTGCATGCTGAACCTACGACGTTCGGTTTAAAATGCGCCCTATGGTATGCAGAAATGAAACGGGATCAGGAACGATTCAACCGGGCTGCGGCCGATGTCGAATTCGGGAAAATGTCGGGAGCTGTCGGGACTTTCGCTAATATCCCGCCAGAGATTGAAGCTTTTGTATGTGAGAAACTGGGACTAAGCCCTGCGCCGATAGCTACACAAACACTTCAGCGTGACCGGCATGCCTATTACATGGCTACCCTGGCGTTGGTCGGTTCCACACTTGAGAAAATGGCCGTTGAGGTGCGCCATCTGCAAAAGACAGAGACCCGGGAAGTCGAAGAAAAATTTCATGAAGGACAAAAAGGATCTTCGGCAATGCCACACAAACGCAATCCGGTAGGTTCAGAGAATATCAGTGGTTGTTCGCGGGTGCTGCGTGGTTATATGATAACGGCTTACGAAAACATTCCGTTGTGGCACGAACGTGATATCTCTCATTCATCAGCCGAACGTATCATTCTGCCTGATGCAACCATCTTATTGGACTACATGTTAAACCGCTTTGCCAATATCATAGAGAATTTGGTGGTCTTTGAAGACAACATGCGCAACAATATCCAAAAGACCTATGGGGTGATTTTCTCTCAACGGCTGCTATTGAAATTGATTGATACGGGATTATCGCGTGAGGATGCCTACGATATCGTACAGCCGCTGGCAATGCGGGCCTGGCATGAGCAGAAACCGTTTCGGGGACTGGTTGAAGCAGACGAAAGAATTATCAGTCGGCTTTCAGAGCAAGGGATAGAAGACGCCTTCGATGTCAGTCACCACACACGTCAGGTGGATATACTCTTCCATCGTGTCGGCCTTGACAGTTGACAAGTTAGTTATCAATAAACAGTTAAGAGTGCGATAAAACAATTTGTTTCTATCGCACTTGATAACAATTTTCCGCTGACCGCTGACCGCTGACCGCTGACCGCTGACCGCTGACCGCTGACCGCTGACCGCTGACCGCTGACCGCTGACCCTGTTACTCGTATCTTAACGCGTCGATCGGGTTGAGATCTGCCGCTTTACGGGCAGGGTACCAGCCAAAGAAAATACCGACAACAGCAGCAAACAGGAAGGAGAGCGTTATCGAGTTGGGGGTAACAGCGACCGGCCAGTGCATTCCGCTTTCCACCAGGTGGGTCGCCAACAGGCCCATTCCAACGCCTATCAGTCCGCCTAGCAGGCTCAGAAAGACAGCTTCGATAAGGAATTGAAGCAGGACGTCACGGCCTCTTGCTCCAATAGCCATCCGGATGCCTATCTCACGTGTTCTTTCAGTAACAGAAACCAACATGATGTTCATGATACCAATTCCTCCAACCAGCAGTGAGATGCTGGCGATACTGGCAAGCAAGAGGGTTAATACACGTGATGTCTCATTGGCCGTTTGTTCAAATTCCAACTGAGTACGTACCGTAAAAACAGGGTCTGATCCTGGAGGCGTCTTGTGGCGCTGGTTCAATACGGCCCCGATTTCGCTAATGGCAGGGGTCATATCCGCACTGCTTTTTGAGGAAGCCAGAATGATGCGCACATAATTTACCGAAACCATTCGTTTGTAGACCGTAGAGAACGGGGCGATGATGGTATCATCCTGGTCACGTCCCCAACTGTTTTGACCCAGTTTTTGGAGTACGCCAACAATTTTAAAAGGTATTTTATTAATACGGATATATTTCCCAATAGGATTGGTACCGTCGGGGAAGAGATTGTCTACGATGGTTTGTCCTACTACACAAACCTTTGCGGCGCTTCGCTCATCGGCTTCGGTAAAATAATATCCCTGGACGACGGTCTGATTACGAATGGCAAAATAGGTGGGATAAACACCTGTAATTGAAGTTTGCCAGTTTTGAGCGCCATAGATGACCTGTCCGCCGGTTTCAACCTGTGGGGTGACATATTGAATGTCAGGGCATTGAGCAGCAATGGCATCAGCATCAGCCTGGGTAAGCATTTGTCCAGTACCTGCTGCAGATGCCACACCACCATGGCGTAACGCAGAGGCAAAGATGATAATGACATTAGTTCCCAGTTTTGAGATCTGTTCCTGGATGCTCTTACGTGAACCCTCCCCAATTGCCAGCATGGTAATGACGGAGCCTACGCCTATGATGATCCCAAGCATAGTCAGGAACGTTCGCATCTTGTTTTTACTGAGCGAACGTAAAGCAATTTTTAAGAGATTTTCGAATTTCATAAACGGTGATTCCTTACATCTTTGTCAGATCAGGCAAAAGTTATTTTTCGATTTTCTACAGTATAGTGGTCGTCAATCAACCCATCTTTAAATACGATGTTCTGCTTGGCGTACTGTGCTATATCATTTTCGTGTGTGACCAGCACGACTGTGATACCATTCTCATTCAGCTTTTGGAAAATCTCCATTACTTCAAAACTGGTATGAGTGTCCAGATTACCGGTTGGCTCATCAGCCATGATAACCTTTGGTTCGTTTACCAGCGACCTTGCGATGGCTACCCGTTGTTGTTGTCCGCCGGACAGTTGGTTCGGCATGTGATGGGCACGGTCCGCCAGCCCAACCGACTGCAACGCTTCCATGGACCGCTCCCTGACTTCTCTGGTATTGACTTTAGTATTATAGAGAAGGGGCAGTTCCACGTTTTCCAGTGCCGATGTGCGCGAGAGCAGGTTAAAGGACTGGAAGACAAAACCTATCTTTCGATTTCGCAATCGTGCCAGTTCGTCTTTATTGAGGGAACTTATATCGACACCGTCCAGGTAGTATTTGCCGCTGGTGGGGACATCGAGACAGCCAAGTATATTCATGAACGTAGACTTGCCGCCTCCACTGGCGCCCATGATGGCAAGGAATTCTCCGGTCTCAACATCCAGTGAAACTCCCTGAAGTGCCGGAACTTCTACCTCGCCCATCTTGTAGGTTTTGACGAGATCTTTAACCGAAATGATTGGTGATGTGCTCACTTTTTATCTCCTTCCAAAGGGACTTCTTATTGCCGGACCTCCACCCGTAGTCATACTTCCGATAACTACTTTATCGCCCTGCTTTATGTTATCTCCACTTATAACAGTGCTGGTTCCGTCAGTTATACCAAGTTTCACCCTCACCGGCATGATGCGATCATTACGATCGACCCAAATGGTCTTCATGCTCCCCGGCAGTGGCAACGGATTATCAGACAGATAGGCCGGTCGGCTGTTGCCTCTGCTGGTGTCGTTGTTCATACCTGCAAACCGTTGATTGCCACGAGCTGAATCGGGGTGATTTTTCATTTCCTGTTGTATGTACGCTCTGGGCGGTGTGAATACTAATGCGAGATTCGGCACCTTAAGTATATCTTTTGCTTCCTGGACATGGACGGTGAGATTCGCAGTCATACCCGGCATCAATTTGAGATTCGGGTTTTGAACTTCAATAATCACCGTATAAGTGACAACATTATTTGTCGTAATAGGTTGCAGCCAGATCTGGGTGACCTTTCCGGTGAATGTTTCATCAGGAAAAGCATCAACAGTAAAAACAACATTCTGTCCCAGCTTGATCTGGCCGATATCTGCTTCATCAATAGAGGCACTTATCCGCATCGAATGCAGATCGGTGGCAATTGAGAAAAGTTGCGGCGTGTTAAAACTTGCTGCCACGGTTTGGCCGACATCCACGTCACGTGACATGATCACTCCGTCAATGGGAGCTGATATGGTTGCATAATCCAGATTTATCTTGGCTCGCTGGAGCTGCGTCTCAGCCGAATGAAGCGAGTTTTGTGCAACGATGTAAGCTACGGAATCGGTATCAAAATCAGATTCAGAGGCCAGTTGTCTCGCAAACAGTTTTTTCATTCGTTGAAAAGTCAGCCGAGCCTGAAGAACCTGTGCCTGGGCACTTCTTACTTCAGCCTGCGACTGCTGTTCGGCCTGGTACAGTGAAGTCGTGTCCAGGACAGCCAGAACCTCTCCTTTTTTTACGTGCGAGTTGTAATCCACATAAATCTTGTTAATTCTGCCTGAAACCTGAGTACCTACATTGACCGTGGTGTCCGGGTTTACAGTACCGGTTGCGTTGACCACTATATTCAGATTGCCACGTTCAACAGGACTGGTTCTCCACTTAAACTCAGTTTTGGTAGAACGTGTGAAGTAAAAAAAACCGCCCGTAATTATGATAATGAGCGTGCCAATAGCAAAAAAAGTCTTTTTTTTCATTTTCCTTGCATCTCCTGCAAAACAATTTGAGTAAAATATTTTTCCAGTCTAATGTATTAGATGTATTTCGACCGGCAATTCTTGCAAAATTCTAGAATATTTTTTCTGAAATTTGAATTCGTTATCTAATTAACGTTTTCAATGGGAAAAAAACATCATTACTTATTATAGTTTAGGTAAAAACATGTCAAGATTTGTGAGATAACCGTTATAAGGGGGATAACGTTCTTAGCTTTCTTAAAGTTAGCGTGTTAGAGTGGCTGGTGTTTTCTGGTATTTCACTCTTCAATCCTACGGGAGTCCAGCCTTACTCGATTACTTTATTTCGAACTCTTTTTAAGCCATTCTGGCAAACGGGACCGGTCGAGTTTACCGGTACTCGTGTAGGGCAGGTTAGAAACGAAAATAATTTCTTTTGGAATCTGGTATCGGCGCAGGCGTAAGGAAAGGTAGTCCGAAAGGTTGGGAATCAATTCGTTATTGGTGTTTCTGACGACTAGTGCGATCACCCGTTGCCCCCATTCATCATCTGGTAGTCCAAATACGGCTGACTCAGCTATATCCGGATGTTTCAGCAATATCTGCTCGATCTCAATAGGATTCACATTCTCACCGCCAGTAATGATCCGGTCCGTCCGGCGCATCAGAATTTCGATTTCTCCATTTGAACTGATTCTGCTATGGTCTCCCGTACAATACCAACCTTGGGAATCAATATAACGGGCATTCAATTCCTGGTTATAGTATCCATCGAAAACCTGTGGACCTTGAATCCAAAGAATTCCTTCTTTGTTGGGTGAAAGACGGTTACCTTGTTCGTCCCGTAATTCTGCTTTGTTGGGTGGAAATATCTTGCCTGCGGTTAGTTTGTCCGGAATATTGGAAGAATGAAAGACGTGAGCCGCAATCTGTGCAGCTGTTTCAGTCATTCCAAAACTGGTGGCTACTGTCATATAGTGTTTATTTGCCTCACGGACGAGTTCAATGGACATAGGACCTCCCCCCAAAAGGCAGATATGGAATTCAGAATGAGGATGAAAGTCAGGATCTGCCAGGACTCGCCGCAGCATGGTAGGAACAAGCGAACAGAAACGTATTCGCTTATCATTAGTAAGAAGACGGCGAATGAGGTCTGATTTGAATTCTGAGAGGAGATAAATCCCGGAACCGTAAAACATGCTGCGCAGAATGATCGAAACTCCTCCAACGTGATGCAGTGGCAGGCTAAGTAGCCACAGCTCCCCACTTTCAGGGTTGAAGTTTTGTGCAGATCCTTCAGCCCCCCAAAGAAACTGTCTCCTTTTAAGAGGGACGATTTTTGATGGTCCTGAAGTACCGGAGGTCATGAAAAAGCCGAAAAGCTGTTCGGGATCAGCTAAAAGCTGTTGGAATGACTGGGGCTGTTTCTCAAGGGAATGGGTACCTGGTAGTTGAACAGGTGCAATGTCGGAATTTGAAAAGGAATGCGGCACCGCCGGATCAATAAAAATAACATCAGGCTCCAGTTCATGGATGACTCGTTGCCATTCCAGGTCATCAATATCGGGTGAGAGAGGGATGACCGGTATTTCAAGCAGCCAGCAAGAGGCGATAGTCAGTATGATTTTCTCGGACCGATGTGCCGGAAATACTGCTTTAACCGGTCGGCGTTCCGGCAACAGTAGTTCAAGTGATCGGGCGTAGGCTGTGAGATCCCGATAAGTATATTCCCGTTTATCGGTAGCAAGAAAGAGAGCATCAGGATCAAATCTGTTTCTCAGAAATTGAAACGAGGCTTTCATCAGATTGGTGTCAGTTCCAGATCTTTCAGGTTGGGTTCGATGCCAAGTCCGGGCGTTTCGTTGAAATAGAAGTATCCGTCACGAATGAAATTATCCTCATTGACAAAATCTTTACTCAACAACCCACCCGTGGCCAGGCCATGAGCAAATCGGGTACTCCCCATGGCAGCGGCCAGATGTGCTGTTGCAACCCTGCCGATTCCAGCCTCAAAGGAAGTGGTAAATACCAGTTCGATCCCGTGAGTCTTGGCTATCTCAGCAATGCGGAAGAGCTCATCGAAACTGCCAATGAGCATGGGCTTTATGACCAAAAGATCGGCCGCATTGTTCTCAATAAGTATCTCAATCTGTTCGATAGAACGCGCCGCCTCGTCAGCAGCTACCGGAATAGAACATTTCATGCAGATTTCATTCCGCATTAACATATCGGCAACTTTAATGGGTTGCTCGCAGTATTCAATATTCAGCGATTCGAGTGATTGCAAATTATTTATGGCTTCGTCAACTCCCCATAACTGATTGGCATCTAGGCGGAGATGAGCTTCGGGAAACGTATTCCGTAAGTTTGTCAGGATTCTATATGTTTTACCAAAATCATCTGCAACTTTCAGCTTAATGGTCTTGAAACCTCGTAGCCAGTAGTTCTGAGCCTCCTTAAGTATCTCGTCAGGTTCAGTCTCCCGAATCAGTGCATTGACACGAACACAAGCAAGACTCGACCTGGACAAATATTGGGAAAGGGGCAGTTTTTCGTGTTTTGAAAGCCGATCAAACAGAAATGTGTCCAGTCCAAATCGCAGGCTTGGGGGAAGGTTCAGAGATGCAGCAAAAGCATTCCAGTTGTCATACCCGTTATCCTGCATGAAGTAACGATCGATAACTTGAAACTTATTCTTGACATGAGCCTCAATATCATCCGTCGTTTCATTGGAAAAACCGGGTAATGGTGATGCCTCACCGTATACAGAGAATGGCATATAATCGCTTGTTAAAAACAGGCCTTCCCGATGCGTTTGAGAAGCCTGTCGGGAAGAAACAGGTTGTGACAGCGGAAGCCTGAAACGGTATATTTTCATAGAAAAAGAGTTTGCTGATGCAGTCAAGAGAGTACAAGTCCCAAACTAAAGAGCACACCAAAAATGACCAGAAATTGAGCAGTATGGGCCAATGTCTTATTCAACGTTCGTTTATCCTTCACGTACCATATTTTTTTTAATAAACGAACTGCCAGCGGAATGGACAAGAGGGGGAGGAAGATAAACGGACCAAAGTTATCACGGATAAAAAGATGTGGAGGTATGGCAAAACTCAGCAATATCATCAATAAATATTCATATCGGAGCACATTTTCGCCAAATATAACCCCTAATGTCTTTTTTCCGGCCGGCCTGTCCGTCTCTATATCGCGAAGATTATTTATGACCAATATGTTTACTGAGAGGGCTCCGGCCGGAATCGATGACCAGAAAGCCAGTGATGACCAATGCAGTGCATTAACATAATAGGTGCCCATAACGGCCACTATACCAAAGAAAAGGAACACAAAAACATCTCCCAGCCCGTTGTAGCCAAGCGGGAATGGACCCCCGGTGTATGCAATACCGAAAATAAGCGATAGCACACCGATCAGCAGGATGACCCATCCGGCATGCCAAACAAGTATCAGGCCAAGAAGAAAAGCGAGACCCATAGTGATATATGTTGCTTTCAGCATTTGGGCCGATGTGATTAATCCACTAGCAGTCGCTCGTTCAAAACCTATCCTGTTATCGCTGTCGGCACCTTTCTTAGCATCAAAGTAATCGTTTGCAAAGTTGGTGCCAATCTGAATCAGGATGGCACAGATAAAAGCCACAAATGACATTACAGGATTAAACAAGTGCTCTCGCAGAGCTAATGCCACACCAATCAAAACAGGAACCACAGCGGCAGCCAAAGTTTTAGGGCGGGCCGCATCAATCCAAATTTTAAGCATCCGGTCAATATTTGTACGCCGTTGTACTAGTCAAAAACTGCGATAAAATTTTAATCCGACAAGGTAGCATTATCGCAGAAAATGGGCAATCGCCGGAATTATAAAAGCACTTCACTACATGAAGGATGGTTATTTTTTAAGTTAAGTGGAATGAAATTCAGTATTTCATGAATAAAAGCCATTTGTCTAAAAATAATAACTGAAAGCGGTACCAATTTTAAATAAATTAGTTTTGATTTATGTATTCTAAATTTTTGTAGTCGTTATTTGGTTAATTGCATAATTAATAGTATTCTCAAACAGGCTGAAACCTAAAAAAATAAATTAATACTATGAGCAAAGTATTTCCTCGTTATGATACCCTTCAGGCTGTCAAAGGATATAAGGCCGGTACGAACGGCATTGGCAGCTTATCACCTGAGAATATCACAAAGATCTTTGGTGAAAATGCCCTTCAGTTAGATACTATGAAGGAACGTCTTCCGAAAGCCGTTTGGAAGGAACTGAAAAAGACGTTAAATGATGGCGAACAGATTAGAGCAGAAGTTGCGGATGCTGTTGCTATGGTGATGAAAGAATGGGCCATTGAGCGCGGTGCAACTCACTATACACACTGGTTTCAACCCTTGACGGGTTCCACTGCTGAAAAACACGACAGTTTTATCACACCTAATAAAGGTGGAGGCGCTGTTGCAGAATTTTCTGGTAAAGAGCTTATTCAGGGCGAGCCTGATGCCTCAAGTTTCCCGAGTGGTGGTTTACGTGCAACTTTTGAGGCGCGCGGTTATACTGCATGGGATCCGACTTCTCCGGCATTCATTATGGAAAATGAAAATGGTGCCGTTCTTTGTATTCCAACTGCTTTTGCATCCTGGACAGGTGAGGCACTTGACCATAAAACACCTCTTCTCCGTTCAACCCATGCATTGAATGACAGTGCCCTTCGGGTATTGCGTCTCTTCGGCGACGACGATGTAAAATCGGTGAACTCCACCGTAGGGTTCGAGCAGGAATACTTCCTGATTGACCAGGAATTCTTCTATCACCGTCCCGACCTTGTCACGACCGATCGTACGTTATTTGGTGCCAAGCCCCCAAGGGGGCAGGAATTGGAAGATCACTATTTTGGTAGCATCCCGGATCGTGTACTTGCTTATATGCTTGAAGTTGAGCGTGAGCTTTACCGCCTGGGTGTGCCGGTCAAGACCCGTCACAATGAAGTGGCACCGGGTCAGTACGAAATTGCTCCTATTTTCGAGAACAGCAATATCGCCGCCGACCATCAGCAACTGACAATGATCATGATGAAGCGCATCGCCCGGAAATACGGCATGGCTTGCGTTCTTCATGAGAAACCATTTGCCGGATTGAACGGGAGTGGGAAGCACTCCAACTGGTCAATGGCTACCGACACAGGGCACAATCTATTGGAACCCGGTGAAGATCCACATACGAATAAACTCTTCCTTTTCTTCTGTACAGCTGTAATCAAAGCTGTTTACGAGCATCAGGATCTGCTTCGCGTGTCGATCGCATCACCAGGTAATGATCACAGGCTGGGAGCCAACGAAGCGCCGCCGGCTATAATCTCCATATTCGTCGGCGATCAGTTACAGGATATCTTCGACCAACTCAAGAGTGGTGATGTTACATCATCTAAAAAGGGTGGTATCTTAGGTCTCGGAAGCCCGGTACTTCCGACTATACCTAAACATGCCGGCGACCGTAACCGTACCTCACCATTTGCATTCACTGGAAATAAATTTGAATTCCGTGCTGTAGGGGGGGGACAATCGGTATCTTTCCCGGTCACGGTGCTGAATACAATACTTGCTGAATCGCTTGAAAAAATGGCTGATGCCCTTGCATCCAGCATTAAGAAGAACAATGACTTCGACAGCGCATTGACCGAGGTGATTACCAAAACACTCAAGGAATCGGAAAAAGTCATCTTCAATGGTGATAACTACTCCGATGAATGGAAGAAAGAAGCGGCTAAACGAGGACTGCTGAATCTCCCGTCAACACTTGATGCCACACCGGCACTCAGCAAGAAAGAGAACATCGCCCTCTTTGAAAAATACAAAGTGCTGAACCCACGTGAGGTTGCTTCCCGTCTCGAGATCATTCTTGATCAATACTTCAAGACGATCAACATCGAAGCGGAGACAACGCAAACAATCGCCAGCACGATGATCATCCCCGGTGCCATTCGTTATGTTAACGAGTTGAATGCTGCGGCTGACCGTGGCAAACAACTGGGACAGGATATGAGCGGAACCCTGCAGATTATCAGTAAGGTGAATACCAATGTTAATGGACTGACCAAGGCTTTGGATAAGCTTGAAAAAGTGAATGAAGATCTTGGTGGTGATACCATTGAGGAAAAAGCTCATCATATGGCTAAGAATGTTATTCCAGCCATGGACGGCGTTCGTGAAGTTGCTGATAAACTGGAGCGACTGGTAGCCGATGACTACTGGCCACTGCCAACTTATCGCGAAATGCTCTTCCTGAAATAATGAAATAAGGATAGATTTGTTCATTGCAAAAGGCCTGAATCGTTACCGGTTCAGGCCTTTTCTTTTTAGATGCCTTTACATGATTCTGATTCACTTGATCTTGTCCTCTGAGAGTCCCATCAAATATTTGTCTGGTGATGAATATTGCTGCTAATGAGTGGGATTGTCAGCTTCATGATCGTGCCGTGAGGTTCTGCGGGTAACCATGTGATATCAGCCGATATCGTACTGGCACGGTAAATCATATTCATGAGTCCGTGACCTCCTTTGTCGGTCCGGCTTTTTATCCGGTTAAAAGCTTCCGAGATGTCAAAGCCGGTACCATCATCCCGTAATTCAAAGATGAGTTGCTGATTTTCTTTATGAATGTGAAGTTTGATAAACGATGGTTTGCCATGTTCTACCGAATTGCCGATAGCTTCCTGCATTATCCTGTAAACGGTTACCCTGGCAAACTGATCAAGTCCTGTCGATTCGATCTCCGATTTAATATCGTACCGCATTGGATAATCGGCTGAGCCGGAATGTTTATTGAGCATGTCTTCCAGAGATTCGGTAAGACTGAAAAAATCGAGGGCTGCCGGACGCATGTCATCCATTATGGTGCGTATTTCCTGACCGAGCTGATCCATTTCGGGCAATAAATCCTGAACCTGTTCAATAAATTCATCATTGGATTGCCCGTTTTGTTTCGCATGGCGTATACGTGATTGAGCCGATCGCATGATGCGGCTGAGGATACCAAGAATCTCGTCATGAAGTTCGAGAGCAATGCGGTTTCTTTCTCCTTCAACCCCCTGTGCAAAGGCACGCGATACCTCCCTCTCAATCTCGCGATGCCTCCTCTCAATCTCGATCTCTTTTTCTTTGGTCTGTAGCTCTAGTTCCCGTTCTTTTTCTCTCATTCTCGCTTCGGACGCCACCCGACGCAAATGTTCCTGCTGTGCCCTGGTCCGCAGCTGTTCATTGAGGAATCTCTGCTGTTCCTTTTTTCTGGTCTGTTTGTTTTGATAAATCATAAATCCATATAAAACTCCAAAAAGGAGGAACATATAACTGCCATAAGCCCATGTGGTCAGATAAAATGGGGTGGGAATAAATAATTGGTAACTTGCAGGAAGAGCACTCCAGATCCCCTCATGATTTCGGGCAAGGACCTGAAAGGTATACTGGCCATAGGGCAGGTTTGTATAGAACGCAACACGCCTATTACCGGCATTTATCCAGTCATGGTCGTAACCTACTAGGCGGTATTTGTATCTGACTTTCTCAGCCGCTGAAAGGTTAGGAGAGGTATAATGGAACTCAACATCATGAATTTCAGCCTGCAACGTGTCAGCATGGCTACCCAGTACTGAATTCCGGTCTGCAATAACCCTATCAATATATACCGGGGATTTTGCAGATATATTACCGATATCGGCTGGCTTGATTTGAGCAGCCCCGTAAACGGTAGGGAACCATATGGATCCATCTTCAGACTGCCATCCGGCCGGCTGATTAGATCCATTGCATTCCGTACTCTTCAGGCCGTCATACGTGTCATAGAGCCGGGGATGCACGGCGCCAATTTGTCCGTCTGCAAACTGATTCAGGGAATCACGTGAAATGGAGAAAATTCCCTTGTTGGAACTCATCCAAAACCGGTGTTCATGATCCTCGAAAATGGTGAATATCACATTGTCAGGTAAGCCGTCCTTCATCTGTATGACCGCTATTGAATCGTTTTTAATGCGAACAAGTCCGCCGCCATGTGTGCCCACCCACATTACATGATTTTCGTCCTCATGGAATGATACCACGACATCACTGGGAAGGCCGTCTTCTTTAGTTATTGTTTTTATGACTTTCCCGTTTCTAACAATGCAGATTCCGCCTCCGCCTGTTCCGAGCCAAAGTCGGTGCTCGTTATCCTCCTGGATAGCCCGGATATAGTTGTTTGTCAGACCATCGGCTACGGTTAAGTGTGTAAAAGATCCGTGGTCAAACCGATCGAGTCCACCACCGCTTGTACCTATCCACAGATTACTGCGACTGTCTTCGTAAAGACTGAGAACAATATTGTCGGAAAGACCATCTTTGGTGGTGTAGTTTGTGATTTTATTGCCATGAATACGGTTTAGCCCACCATAGGTACTAACCCAGATATTACCTTTACTGTCGCCATAGATTGACCGGACAAAATTATTGCTAAGTCCATCTCTTGTAGTGATGTACCTGACGATTTTTCCATTTTTCAGGACATCAACACCGCCGCCGTTAGTGCCAATCCATACGCGATGATCAGAATCTTCATAAATAGTCCATATGTTATTGTTGGATAAGCCTTCAACGGTAGTGTAAGTTGTAAATTTGCCTTTCCTCATCTCAAGCAGACCACCACCAAGGGTGCCGATCCACAGGTTGCCGCTGCGGTCAACAAGCAAAGTGCCAATCACGTCATTTGTCAGCCCGTCGCGAGTCGTTATGCTGCTGAATTTATGGTCTGAATAGCGATCCAGTCCGTTGCCCTGTGTCCCAATCCACACAGTGCCCGCTTCATCTATGGTTAGTGCATTAAAAGCGTTACTCGTAAGACCATCAGCCGTTGTGAATTTCCGTACATGATCATCAGTCAAAACGTATAGGCCATCACCGGAAGTGCCAACCCACAATCTCCCTTTTTGATCTTCTTTGATATCTCGTATATGATTGCTGGTTAAGCCGTTTCGTGCTCCGTAATAGTCAAAATGATCACTATCGAATTTATAGAGGCCACTTCCGCGCGAACCTACCCAGATGTTACCCTTGCTGTCGCACAGTAAAGCATCGATATATAAAGTCTGGATTCCATCCAGAGAGTAGTAATGTTTGAGTGAGTCATTATGTATTCGCAGCAATCCGTCGCCATAAGTTCCAATCCAGAGGTCGCCTGATAAGCCAATGGTCAGGCATTTGATGTCGTCTGACATCAGGCTTCTGAATTTGGTATAGCGACTGATCCGTCCATTTTTCATGCGGAACAACCCCTTATTTACAGTTCCTATCCAGATGGTGCTGTCTTGATCCTCAATGAGTGAGTAAATGTAGCTGTTGTTGAGAAGGCCAGCCGGATCACTGAAAGATTCGAAACGCAGTCCGTCGAACCGGGCCAGCCCATTGTATGTGCCGACCCAGAGATAACCACGCTTATCCTGTAGCAGGGTGGTGACGCTGTTTTGTGGAAGACCGTCCCGTGTCTGATAGGGAACAAGATCAAACTGGGTCAGGGATTTGGCAGGCGACAGACTTTGCGCAGTGAGGATAAGCGGATATACAACAATCCCCAAACAAGTTAAAAAGAATCCCCTCCGAAGCTTGCTTCTCCATTTATTCATACACACCTATTTACCATGTGTGGAAAGATGCTGTCTATATCCTCGCCTGTAATATAATAAAATGAAAAGACGTCACGCTAATCATCCATGCTGACTCCTGGAACAGAGCTCATGTTACCGGGATATTCCGGAAAGATTGGGTTATTTGATTATTCTCCGTTAGTTTTGTTACCGCAACGGTTAACCGGAGAAAAGTACCTGGTTGATATGAATGCTCTGTCGGCCCCAAGGTTAAAAAGGGAAAGGTTCGTAGTTGGTTTATCAGATCATATTGCAAAAAATCAGTTCATATATTATAAAGCCAGGGATCAGTAATTAATAGAATAAAGTAAAATCAGTACTAATGAGTTCGACTTTCAGATTTGTTATAACAGGCACCGGGAATATCAGCAGAACCTACTGGAATGCTGTCAAAAAATTGTCGGGGATTGACATTGTAGGATTTATATCGAGAAGCGGCAGAAAACCAGGGTGGTTGCCGGAGGATGTGGTTGTTGATGTCGATGAAAATTTCTCTGAGATAAAAAGTGAATTTGACGGAGTGATACTCTGTACACCAAATGGAATGCACCACACCGGCGTTATTGAAGCCGCTAAATTGGGGAAGCATGTGTTGACCGAGAAGTCGATCGGCATCTCACTTCCTGAAATCGATGAAATGATTTCAACCTGTAAAGAGAACAATGTGAAGCTGGGAGTCTCCTACCAGCGCCGGATGAGTCCGGATAACCAGGTGATGAAGCGGTTATTGGAAGAACAGAAACTTGGTCGTATTTACGCTGCCGACGTAACAGTCAAAAATTACCGCGATGATGCTTATTACAAGAGCGGTGCCTACCGTGGAACATGGGAGATGGACGGCGGCGGCCCTTTTATGCAGCAGGCCGCTCACCAGGTGGATCTGTACGGATGGTTTTTTGGGAAGCCTGAGCGTATCGTAAGCTGTTACGGAACCTTTGCCCATGATATTGAAACGGAGGACCACGGCGCTGCCATCTTACGACATCGGGACGGCATGATTGGAACCATGATCGCCTCAACGGTTGCAAAACCCGGTTTTGATGCCCGGCTCGAGATCATCAGTGAGAAGGGTACGGTCATTATGGAGAACGATATCATAACTACGTGGGCTATTGAGGTATGGAGAATCCAAGCAGAGTGCCCGGTGGTAAAATTCACAGTGGTGCCAGCAGTGCGTCGGTTGAGGATACCTCCGGTCATGAGGCGATCATTTCTGATTTTGTAGCTGCCGTCCGTGAAGATCGGGATCCCTGCGTAACGGGTGAATCGGCCCGTCTGGCGACGGAAATCATACTCGGGGTCTATTCCAATAATATAAGTTGATATTGTAATGACAGAATTAGCGATACGAGTCGGGTTCGATGAGATGCAATCGGTTCTTAGAGCCATACTGCAGAAACGGGGATTTGATTCGAAGAGATCGGAACAACTGGCTTACATTTTTGCAGAAAACAGCCTGATGGGGAAGGACTCGCACGGGATAAACAGGTTTCAGAGTTTCCTGGACAGCATCGAACAAGGCGTTGTGAAACCCGATGCCTCGCCTGAGAAGATGAAGAGTTTTCAGGCCATTGAGCAATGGGACGGAAACCTTGGGTCAGGACCACTTAATGCGATCATATGCACCGATCGTGCCATTGAGCTTTCGGATAAGTTTGGCATTGGCTGTGTGGCTCTGAAAAATTCGAATCACTGGATGCGTGGAGGCACGTACGGCTGGCATGCGGCGGAGAAAGGACATCCGTTCATCTGTTGGTCCAATACCAAACCGAATATGCCGGGGTGGGGAAGCACGGAATCACGGTTGGGTAACAACCCGTTAATCATAGCAATTCCGCAGAAAGATGGTCCAGTGGTATTGGATATGGCAATGACACAGTATGCCTATGGTACACTTGAGGTCAAATCAAGGAATGGAGAGAAACTTACTCGTGCAGGCGGATTTGACCTTGAAGGAAATCTGACAAATGATCCGGATGAGATCATCACATCCCAGCGACCTCTGCCGGCCGGATTGTGGAAAGGGAGCGGACTGGCTTTGGTCCTTGATCTCCTGGCATCTGTTTTATCGGAAGGGCGATCCACTCGTGAAATCGGAGAACAGGAAACGGAATACGGTCTTTCGCAGGTCTTCATTGCATTTAAAGCGGGGTATGCCGGCGACAAGAACGTGCTATCGAAGATCGTTGACCCTATTATTGCCGATTTTCACAAATCGAAAACTGAGGGAGGGGGTAATATTTATTATCCCGGAGAAAGATCTCTGTTATCACGCGAGGAAAACCTGAAGAATGGGGTTCCGGTAAATCGTGAACTCTGGGAATCCTTGAAAAAGCATGTGTGAGAAGCCGGTCTGAATATAATGTAAGATCTCTCGGGATATATCCCATCAAATTCGATCCTGGTTGAAATTGGTATAAAACTTAGTGTTGTAATAACCGGAATAAATCAATTTATTAGAATAATTATTCCGGAAACGAAAATTCCTCTCCAAAATCCATAAAAATATCTAATTATGAGGGACGTATTCTTCAAACCAATGGTTCTCATTCTGTTAATGACCCTGCCTCTTGCAGGTATGAACGCATGTCAAAGGGAAAATCAGGGATCTAAGAAGGAATTTGTTCGTGTTGTTGGAGATCATTTCATGATCGGAAATAAACCCTATCGTTACATTGGCGCCAATTTCTGGCAGGGCGCCTGGCTGGGTGCCGGTATTATTCCGGGAAGTAAGGAACGTCTGAAGAGGGAACTCGATCAGATGAAAAAGGATGGTATTGTCAATTTGAGGATCATGGCATCTTCGGAAAAATCGACGATTGATCGGTCTGTGACACCGTCTTTCCAGGATGCTCCGGGTGTATACAACGACACATTATTCAACGGATTGGATTACTTGCTCACCGAGATGGGAAAACGAAACATGCATGCCATCATGGTGATGAATGATTTTTGGACATGGTCCGGGGGGATGTCGCAATACGTGAACTGGAGCACCGGTAAAACCATACCCGATCCCATCAAAACCGGGGACTGGAACGGCTTCATGGCCTATTCGGCCAGTTTCTACCAGGATAGTCTGGCGAACAGCATGTATCGGAGATATCTCAGGTATGTCATTGCCCGAACGAATTCGATAACAGGCATGCCATATAAGGATGATCCCACCATCATGGCCTGGGAACTGGCGAATGAACCCCGACCAAACCCCAACTCGATCAAGGATACAACACTGTTGCCTTACTTTTACAACTGGGTAAAGAATACGGCTGACTTTATCCATAGCCTGGCACCTAACCAGTTGGTTACCACCGGGAGCGAAGGAACGGCGGGTACATTGCTTAAAAAAGATATTTTTGTGAGGGAGCAGCAACCGGCATCCATTGACTATATCACTATTCATATCTGGCCCAAAAACTGGAGCTGGTATAAAGCCGACAGCGCATCGACAATGTTTAAACCGGCTGTTCAAAAAACGTTCAGCTATTTGGATGAACACATCGCGATCGCCAAAAAGCTGAACAAGCCACTGGTGCTGGAAGAGTTTGGACTACCGCGGGACAATGAAAACTATGATCCCTCTTCACCGACGACCTATCGTGATAAATATTACGGGCTTGTATTTGATACGCTTGTAACAAAAGCTGCGCATGGCTCTCCGTTGGTGGGCGCCAATTTCTGGGCCTGGGGCGGTGAGGGCAGAGCACATACTCCCGATTACATGTGGAGGGCCGGAACAGACTTCACCGGTGACCCGCCACAGGAACCTCAAGGATTAAACTCGGTTTTCAATACCGACACAGCGACACTTGATACCATCAGGAAAGAAGCAAAGACGCTTGAATGAAGGGGGAGTTTTCAACCTATTTAAAGTCATAAATTCAGCCGAATAACATATTAGCTAACCGAAAAGTCAGTGACGCGAGAGGTCAGGTTCGGTTTTTAATCTCTTCTGCGGGAGGATTGTGACTATTTTAATTTTGTATTAATCCTGATTTTATTTACAATTAATAAATGTAAAAAGTACACTTTTAAAGGGTTCGTGTTTGTGTTATTCCTTTTTCTTACAGGCATATTAGCTGGTAAAAGCAGGCATGAGGATGAAGAGCTCTGGCACGATTTTTTATCGGGGGATAAAGAAGCGATTTCAGATATTTTTTTGAAGTATTATGGAGATCTTTATCGCTACGGTTTTAAAATCAATCCATGCGAAGAAGCAGTACGCGACAGTATTCAGGACCTTTTTTTCAGGCTCTGGAAAAAGCGGGGTATTTTGGAAGAAGTCGTTTATGTAAAAAAGTATTTAATCGTATCCCTTCGCCGAATACTGATTCATCAATTGAGACAGTATGATTCCCGTGAGAAACGAAACAGAGAATATGCCGACCTGTTGTATCAAAATATTTCGGGAATCGATGAAACGATCATTCACTCCGAAATAGTAAAAGAGAAGCAAAATGCTCTGAATGAATCGCTGCTGGAATTGACTGAAAGGCAGCAAGAGGTCGTTTTTCTGAAATTTTATGAGGGATATAGCAATAAGGAAATTTCAGAAATGACGGGACTGAGTTATCAGCGCGTGTGCAATATTACCCATGAAGCATTAATCAAATTGCGTCAGACTGTTTCCTAATCGTTCACATCCCGATACGCATCTCACCAGATAACACTATTGTCTGATCTCGTACGAGAAATCCATTCTTTTTTCAGAGCAACCCGGTATAGACACGATTTGGCATTGTCTCAGTAAGAAAGTGATCACCCTGAAGGTGTGTGGTCTAGGTATTCTATTGATAACGATAACAATGGCAAATTTCGAAATTCTGGAACAATATTTAAACGATGATTCATTCGTACGATGGATTATTGGCAAGGCAGAGGCAGAAGAATCCCAACGATGGGAAAACTGGGAAAAACTGGATCCTGCCCACTCTGAGTTAGCCTCCGAAGCAAGAGTAATCATAAAAAAATTAACGGCTGACGAACCAGAATATCCCAATCCGAAAACAGAACTCAGGCATCTTCATCATTTGATAGACCGGTATGAAGAGGAAAAAGAACTCTGGAGTTTTAACAGATATGAAAAACGAAGAACGCCAGTCTATATAGGTATTGCTGCAAGTATTGCCATTTTAATCGGTTTAATCTATTTCTACGGTTCTTTTACCAGGACCGACAGCAACACTCAGGATGAAAACAAAGTAGCCTCGGTCCAGGAGTTTCAGACTGATTATGGACAAAAGAGTACCCTTAGTTTGAGTGATGGATCGAGAATCATACTAAATGCGAACTCCAGCCTTAAGTTTACCTCACATCCGGATCAAAATGGGAATATCGATATTTGGCTGAATGGAGAGGCATATTTCTCAATACCTCATTTTACAGGTCTTAAAAAGAGAGTGGTAAGGATCCACACTCGGGATGGAATTATCACGGATCTGGGAACTGAATTTTCGGTCAATTCGCGATCGGGAATGACATTGGTTGCCCTTGTTGAGGGGCACGTAAGGGTAAAAAGCAACGCCGACAGTTCGAATGATAATGGATCCGGAGATCTTTTGGATCCAAACGATTTGGCAATTCTACATAGAGGTAAAGAAGGTATGCAGGTTAGTCATGTCTCTACCAGCCTTTACACATCCTGGATAACTAATAAGCTTGTATGTGATCATACTCCTTTACAGCAAATAATAAGAAGAATAACAAATACATATGGGGTTAAAGTCGTGGTAGCGAACCCTCGTTTATTGAATAAGACCCTATCAGGTTCATTGGATAATGACAATCTCAATGTTCTGAAAAAGGCGCTCAGTAATGCCCTGAAAGCATCAGTATACCAACATGGGAAAATAGTCTATATAGATCAGTCAGGGAAAAATGGTAATGGATAAAAAAACAACGACAAAGACAGGAAGCATAATATGATGAAGTATAGAGTTACCAGTATAATCCGATCTGTCTTGCTGATCGGATTAATATTTTGGGTTGGACAACCATTGGTTCAGTGCCTGAATGCGCAGAACAACAACAGTCCGATGCGAATGTTCAGCTCTGCGATAGACGCCAGGCCTGATGTTTCGTCAGGATCGGTCAGAACAACTGTTCCGCTTGAACGAATACTGAAATATCTGCAGGGAAAATACAACGTCCAGTTCTTTTACAAGGACGAATCGATAAAGGGCAAGTATGGACCCAGCCCGGAAGCGCTTTCGAAAGATAAGGCGGGAGAAGCGCTTGCCCAGCTACTGACCAGTCTCAATCTGGGGTATACCAAAATCGGGACAAACACCTACGTTCTTTATCCTAAGGATTCGAAACTTAGTTTAAACGTCTTTCAGGATATTCAGTTTAGTGTGTCAGGTAAAGTCACAGATGCAAAAAGCGGGGATGCGTTACCCGGAGTAAACGTGCTTGTTAAAGGAACCTCAGCCGGTACTGCAACGGATGCAAACGGGCATTATCAGCTCGATATATCTTCGGAGACTGATACGTTGATTTTTTCTTACATCGGCTATCAAAGCCAGACTATCCCAGTAGAGGGCAGGCACGTGATTAATGTAAAAATGTCGACGAAAGCCGTAGAAGGACAACAATTGGTGGTTGTCGGTTACGGTGAACAAAAACAGGAAGATATTACGGGATCCATTACATCTGTTTCCAGCGACGAATTAAAACAGGTTCCGGTAACGGATGTTGGGCAGGCCCTGGAAGGAAAAGTGGCTGGTCTCAATATTACACAAAACCGCGCGATGCCGGGAACTTCACCCTCCATTCTGGTCCGGGGACAAAATTCCATCAGTGCCAGCAACAGTCCATTGATTATTGTTGATGGGGTTCCCTTCAGTGGAGGTTTGAATGATATAAATCAGAGTGATATTTCCAATATCAGCGTGTTGAAAGGCCCCTCGGCAACAGCTATCTATGGAACCCGCGGTTCCAATGGGGTTATTCTTATTACCACGAAAAAAGGGCATGAGGGTAAACCCCAAATTACCTATAACGGATACGTTGGCACCGGGAATTATGCCCATAAGTTGACACCGGCCAGTCCGCAACAGTACCTGGAAAAATGGAAGTGGTATCAGCTCGAAAGCGGGGTACCTCAGGATCAGCTTACCCCGGTACCTAACTCACCAGGCGGCAACGAATATATCAATTACAAGGCTGGGAAAACCGTCAACTGGTTGAATGAGATCAGCCAACCGCCACTCAGTACGGATAATAACCTGAAGATATCAGGCGGGACGAACTCGGTGACTTATTATATCTCCGGTGAGTTCATGAAACAGCAGGGTATCATTAAAGGATATAATTTCGAGCGGACCAATGTGAGAGCGAATCTGGATGCCAACCTTACGGATTACCTGGATGCCGGAACGAATCTATTTTATAATGCCAACAATTATGACGGTGGCCAGGCGGCGCTGCTGTTTGCAGAAGAAATGAGTCCGTACGGGACCTTGAAAAACAGCGATGGAACCTATGCAATACATCCGGATGCACCGGAATTGTTGTATACGAATCCGTTCCTGCCAACATTAGAGAACCGGGTCAGCAGGTATAAAAGACTGGAGGCTAACGGATATGCAGTTTTTAAACCTGGATTTATACAGGGATTGGGTATTCTAAAAGGTTTGCAATACAAACTGAATGCATCCTATTCATACAATCCATCACGCTATGCCGACTACCAGGGCCGGCTGGCCGGTAGCACGCAAAATGGGAATGCATCAGTAAGCCACACAACCGATACCAATTGGCTTATTCAAAATATTCTTAGTTACCAAAAGGACTTTGGACAGAATCATATTGATTTTACCGGATCTTATGAGGCCCAGCAGACAAATTACTTCGAAACGGCCTTTAACGCTACCGGCTTTATCAATGATCTATTGTCTTATAACAACCTTGGGGCGGCCAATACATTGGGTGCAAGTGGTATTGGACTATTCAATTTTGGTCACGGGAATCTGTTAAATGGCTCAGGGTCGATAGGTTATCAAACGAATCTTTTATCCCAGATGGCCAGAATAAATTATTCCTACAAAAATACCTACCTATTGACTTTGACAGCCCGGCGTGACGGATATTCCGCCTTTGGCGCAAATACCAGTAAATATGGATTTTTCCCATCAGCGGCCATTGGTTGGAACATCAGCAACGAAAAATTCATGCAGAACATACGGGCTATAAACAATCTCAAACTCCGGTTCTCCTATGGTAAGACCGGGAACGAGGCTCTGGCGCCATATCAAACGGAAACGACAGATGGAACCAACCTTTATCCGTTCAACGGCATTGCTATGGTTGGAGCGTATCCGAATATTTTGGGCAACGCCAATCTGCAATGGGAGACCAGTACGACAGCCGATCTTGGGGTCGATTTTGGGATCATCAAGAATCGAATCCGTGGTACAATAGACCTGTACAGCACCGATAGCAAAGGCCTGCTGCTGCAACGGCAATTGCCGGCCATCACCGGGTATGGATCCGTTTGGGCTAACCTCGGGGAAACAACAAACAAAGGCCTTGAAGTAACACTGAATACGACAAATGTTCAGGCTGGAAGCTTTATATGGACAAGCGATCTTACTTTTTCCACCAACCGGAACAAGATTGTTGATCTGTATGGTGACAAACAGAGTGACTTAGGGAACCGCTGGTTCATCGGGCAGCCTATCAATGTGATTTACGATTACAAGATGTTGGGAGTTTGGCAGACAAGCGAGGCTGCACAGGCTGCTAAATACAATGCTAAGCCGGGAGATTTGAAAATTGCCGATCTCAACGGAGATGGAAAGATAACGGCTAATGACAAAACCATTCTTGGCTCGCCCAATCCAAAATGGACCGGTGGACTTGCAAACACCTTCTATTATAAAAATTTCAACCTGAGAATTTTTATACAGACCGTTCAGGGTGTTTTGAAATACAACCCTCAGCTGAACTGGGTGGATTTGGCGGGGCGCAGAAATATTCCAGCTGATCTGACTTACTGGACACCGGATAATAATAACAACAGCATGCCGGCTCTGACCTATACGAATACGATCGGTTATGGTTATCCGAGAAATGCCAGTTATACCAGGCTTCAGGATGTTACTCTGACGTATAGCTTACCTAAGAGTGTTGCCGACAGAGTTGGGTTAGGCGGGTTAAGTGTATATCTAAGCGGACATGACCTGATTACCTGGACCCCATGGTTTGGTTGGAGCCCGGAGGTGGATTATACCGGTCGGGGCGGGTCTAATTTCACGAGCAACGATTATCCGCAGCCAAGGACCATTGTTTTGGGCGTCAATATCACCCTCTAATCATCAGCTAAAAATATTTTAAGGCCATGAAGAAATTTACATTATATATATTTGCGATCAGTGTGAGCATGCTTGCGTTGCTTTCTTGCAAGAATAGCTTCCTGAATGAGAATGTAGAGTCGTCGTATGCACCGTCGACTCTAAGTGATTCGCTGGGACTGGAAGCCCAGTTGACGGGGCTGTATCACCAGTTCAGTCTCTGGTATACCTATTCGGGCCATCAGGGATGGCTGTGTACCTGGCAGGCTGGTACCGATATCGCTTATCCGGTACAGCCGGAAGGCTATGAAATTCCGTACACCGACTATAATAAATTAATTGCCACGGACGGTGCGGCAGACCATGAGTGGCAATGGGCTTATACCCTTATCAAAGATGCCAATGCCATCGTTCAGGCGACTCACAGTGATGCTGCCAAAAAGGTAATGAGCCAGGCAGGTCTGAATGAAGACGAAGCGGAAGCCCGTTTCTTCCGTGGGTACGCTTACGAGGAACTGGCCACTTTTTATGGTCAGGTACCGATTATCACGACTCCCGTGTCAGGTCCCAAAACTGATTTTACACGGGCCCCGATGGATAGTGTTAATAACCAAATCGTCAGCGACCTCTCATTTGCGGCCCAGTATCTTCCCGACGTAAATAACGTCAAGAGCAACTCAAATGGCAAAATGTACGAACGGGTGAATAAAGCAGTAGCCCAGCAGGAACTTGCCGTAGCGTATCTGCGTATCGGGGAACAGTCGGGTAATCAATCGACCTTACAACAAAATGCGCAAAAGGCCTTGCAACAGACCCAGGCAATCATCAATAGCGGTGATTTTCAGTTGATTGATCAAAGATACGGCGTTGATGTTGGTCTGCCCGGTGATTATTACCATGATATGTTCATTTACGGCAACCAGCGTAGAGACCAGGGTAATACAGAAACCATCTGGACGCTTGAACAGGAAAACCCAAGCACGCTGAACGGTGGAATTTCCGACTATTCCCAGCTTCGCCGGGTATGGCAGGCTCAGCTTCATGCGATGCCGGGAGTTATAATCTCCGACTCCACCGGAGGCCGCGGCATTGCCCGGATGCGCCTGAACGACTGGGTACTGTATGGTCTTTATCAAAAGGGGGACATCCGGGATTCCAAATACAATATCAAAAGGCATTACTATTACAATGATCCTTCTTATGCCCAATACGGACAGGAGATACAGCCGGGGGATGCCGGGACATCCGTAAAAACGGATACATTGATTAATATTCCCGCGGAAACGACCAAGTGGTTCTGTTTCGATCCCAATGATTTATTTGGCTATGCCGCTATCAAAGACATCATTGTCATGCGTCTGGGTGGGACTTATCTGTTACAGGCAGAAGCCTACGTGGATATGCATGATTATGCCAATGCTGCAGCCAGCATCAACGTGCTGCGCCAACGAGCTTTTGGCAGCAATTATCCGGCAGAAGGCCGGGTAACGGCTTCTATGATCTCGGGCAGCGGACACGGGGGGCTTGATTTTATCCTGGATGAACGGGCTCGTGAACTGCTTGCAGAAGAAAACAGACGGGAAACATTGATGAGAATGGGGCTGCTTTACGAACGCGTAGATAGTCACATTGCACCAACGGAGAGAGCCGACTATGGTGCTGGTCCTTCAGACAGGATACCTTATCCTATCCAGGGTTTGACGCAAGACAAAGCTAAACTATTACCGATACCGCAAAACGATATCGACTTGAATAAAGATGCGAATCTAACGCAAAATTCAGGCTATTAAAAAGGTTGGTTTTGATCTCGAACGACTCATTCGAAGGTTTAAATTTGCCGATGAACATTGTTAGCGATAAGACAGGCAGTGGTTTTACTGCCTGTCTTTTGCTTTTTTGTGAAAAGAAGCTCATTATACAGTGTGATAGCAATGATTCTGCTGGTACGCAGAGAACAAAAGTATTATACATTTACCTTAGATCTGAGTTGTGGTTGTGCAACTGTGGGAATATATCCTGGGAGTCCGTAGTTCCTGGAAAATCACCCTCAAGACCAGACTGAGTTATAAAAGTATGATGAAATTGACCGGACCGCGTGAATACAGGTGATATAACTTTGACGTGAATATAGATAGTTTTATTTATCATTAATATGTACTAAATAAAAGCCATGATTGTACGTGGGAGCTTGGCTATGAAAAGCTTAGGTCATTCATAGGTATGAAAACTATGATTTCACGATAACAGCAAGATCAGAGATCTTTTAAAAACATATTTCAACATCGAAATCAAATTCTATAGAAATGCGGTATTCATATGTGCATAAGTTAATTTGCAGCACTCTGCTGGTAAGCTTTCTTATGATAATCAGTATCAGATGTTATGGACAATCCTATCCTTTTCCGGTTAAGAAATCTATATATCACAAAGGTTGGATTGACCTGAATAAAAATGGGAAAGAAGATCCCTACGAGAATCCGTCGCTGCCGGTGGAAAAGAGAATCGATGATTTGTTGTCGCGGATGACTATTAACGAGAAGACCGCACAGATGGTGACGCTGTATGGTTATGGCGCCGTGCTGAGGGATCAGCAGCCGACGTTGGCGTGGAAAGATACCACCTGGAAATACGGTGTTGCCAATATTGACGAGCAGCTGAATGGGGGACACGGACATCCTGACCATCACTATTTATGGCCGCCTTCCAACCATGCCGAAGCTCTAAACAACGTCCAGCGCTTTTTTATCGAGCAGACGCGGCTGGGCGTCCCTGTGGATTTTACAAATGAGGGAATACGGGGATTGAAAGCCTATAAAGCGACCAGTTTTCCCGTTGAGATTGGTCAGGGAAGCACCTGGGATCCGGAACTCATCCATAAAATCGGACAGGTGGAAGGGGAGGAGGCCAGGGCACTCGGATACACGAATGTATACACTCCTGAAGTGGATATCGCCCGCGATCCGCGCTGGGGCAGGGTTCCCTCAACGTATGGGGAGGATCCATACCTGATCAGCCATCTTGGAGTTGCGATGGTTAAAGGGCTGCAGAGTGAACATGTAGTCTCAACGCTTAAGCATTACGCCGTTTATAGTGAACCCAAAGGGGGAAGGGATGGTGGCGTTAGAACAGATCCGCATGTCACGCCGCGCGAGGTGTATACCTTGTTCTTGCCACCTTTTGAATCGGCCGTTAAAGCGGGTGCGCTTGGGGTGATGAGTTCTTATAACGACTATGATGGTATCCCAATAACGGGCAGCTATCATTTTTTAACCCAGATACTTCGCCAGCAGTGGGGTTTCAAGGGATATATTGTCACCGACAGCGGGGCTCTTCAGTTTATTTACTCCAAGCATCATGTTCAGCCAGATTTTAAGGGGGCTGTAAAACAGGCCGTTGAGGCTGGGGTAGATGTGCGCACCGATTTTCAAAAACCTTCCGTCTATCTTAAGCCGCTACGCGAGTTGGTTCGGGACGGCGAAATTCCGATGAGTGTGATCAACCAGCGGGTTCGCGAAGTGTTGCGCGTAAAATTCTGGCTGGGACTTTTCGATCATCCTTATGTTGATACCACTCAATCCAATCAAGTGGTCAGCACTCCTTCCTCGAATGCTTTGTCACTCAGGGCGGCAGAGGAATCGCTGGTGCTGCTTAAAAACTCAAATAAACTGCTTCCGCTCAATAAGAATAAGGTCCGTTCGATATTAGTAACCGGTCCTGATGCCACCTTATCCAGTAGCCTTATCAACGGTTATGGTCCTAACGGAGTGGATGTCACGACCGTACTCGATGGAATAAAATCCGAAGTTTCTAAGAGAACAAAGGTTACCTATATCAAAGGTCCGAATGTGCGGGACAAGGATTTTCCTGAGAGCGATATTATGTCGACACCGCTTAGTAAGGAGGAGAAAAGCCGGATTCAAAAAGCAGTCAAGGTAGCCAGACATTCGGATGTAGCGATTGTCGTTGTAGGTGAAAATAATCGAACCGTGGGTGAAGGGCGGTCGCGAGTGAGTCTTAGTTTACCGGGACATCAATTGGCACTGGTAAAAGCTGTCTATAAAACGGGCACACCGACAGTTGTTGTGCTGCTGAATGGCCAGCCGTTGTCTATAAACTGGATCAATGATAATGTACCATCGATTCTGGAGGCATGGTTCCCCGGCGCAAAAGCAGGCAACGCCATTGCTAAAGCCATCTTTGGAGAGTACAATCCCGGCGGCAAATTGCCCATCACGTTCCCAAAAACGGTAGGTCAGGTACCGATAAACTTCCCTTATATGCCGGCGAGTCAGGGCAAATCGAACAGCAGACCGGCACGGGCACGGGTCGTTGGTCCGCTTTATCCTTTTGGTTACGGACTCAGTTACACAACGTTTAAGTATAGTGATCTGACAATTACGCCTGATACACAAAATACCGGGGGAAAGATAAAAGTAAGTCTAAACGTGAAAAATACAGGCAAGGTAAAAGGCGACGAAGTGGTGCAGCTTTATCTGCATGAGAAAACGACGCCAGTCGTTACGCCTGTAGAAGTCTTGCGGGGATTCAAGAGAGTGACAATTGAACCCGGCCAAACAAAACAAGTGACTTTTGAGTTGACGCCGAAAGACTTGCAGATCTATAACAAAAACCTGGAACCGGAAGTGGTGCCCGGTACCTTTCACGTGATGATCGGCAGTTCATCCGAGGATATCCGGTTGAATGGGAAATTTGAAATTTCCGGCCGAATAGCAAACAAGGCCTACCACATGTAAAAGGTGAATCAGAGATTTGATCCTTTTTTTTAAGATAATTTAGCCCTCAGCTAAAGACCAAACCGGGTTAGTTTTAGGGATTAGTTGATCCTTGTTTCTAACCCGGTTTCTTATATTCTGATGCTGAATTTGTTAGCATCAATTTTTAAGAACAGACAGATATGATCTCTGTTTGTTCCATTTACTGATATTTATATGATGAACAAACTCAATCTCCCAATTTTTCTGATCACGATAATTATTGGTACGGCATCGTGTGGATCAAAAAATGCATCTCCGAACGTCTCTGATTCACCCGTAGCCAAAGCCTGGGCCGGGAATTCAATCAATACAGTCATCTTCAGGCATAATTCGATAACCTCCTATAAGAATACACAGTACACCGCCTTCTACGATACGAGCGGCCATGTGATTGTCGCCAAGCGAACCCTGCCTTCAAGACATTGGGAAATCAAGCAGACGCGATTCGCCGGCAATATTAAAGATGCCCACAACAGCATCAGTATCATGGCAGACGGGGAAGGTTACCTTCACATGGCCTGGAATCAGCACAATAATCATCTACGTTATACACGGAGTACGGAACCTGGTTCTTTGAACTTCCAGGCTGAGATGAGTATGACCGGGAATGAAGAGGACCATGTGACCTATCCCGAGTTTTACCGAATGCCGAACGGCGACTTATTATTTTTGTATCGCGAGGGTGGTTCAGGTAATGGTAATATGGTGATGAACTATTACCACACTAAGGCTCAACAATGGTCTCAGTTACACGATGATCTCATTGACGGGCAGGAGAAGCGTAACGCATATTGGCAATGTGCCGTAGATGACAAAGGGGATATCCACTTATCGTGGGTGTGGCGTGAGACGCCAAATGTAGCCACCAACCATGATATTTGTTATGCCAAATCAGAAGATGGCGGAAAGACCTGGGAGAAATCGGATGGATCTCCCTATCAACTGCCAATTACTGCAGCTACCGCAGAATATGCCAGACATATCCCTCAAAACAGCGATCTGATCAACCAGACATCCATGTGTGTGGACGGGCAGGGACATCCATATATTGCCACATATTGGAAGAGGAAAGGGACGGATAGACCGGAGTATTACGTCGTATATAATCGTGGCAATGGCTGGCAAATATCGCAAGTGAGCCATCGGTCTTCCTCATTCTCGCTCTCTGGGCAGGGCACCCGGCATATTCCCATTTCCAGACCTCAGATCTTACTCCATAATAACAAGCTGCTGATGATATTCAGGGATGATGAACGTGGCGACAAGGTTTCTGTAGCCGTCAGCAAGAATGATCCGCAATCTCCGCCTATGTGGCAGATCGAGGATTTAAGCACCGAAGATGTCGGCATGTGGGAACCGACCTACGATATTGAGAGATGGAAAGAAACCGGGTTTTTGGACCTGTTTGTGGAAAAAGTAGTTCAGAAAAATGCGGAGGGAACGGCTACTGTACCGCCACAAATGGTTAAAGTTTTGGAGTGGAAACCGAAGTGATGATGCGGTAAAGTGTCTTCCTGCAACTAACTTATAGTGGGATGTTTAACCCGTCTCAGAAACGGAAAGCGGCGGATCAGTTTCTTGCGCCATGTATACATCATTTTATTTCTGGAAGGGTCGCGACGTTCAACCCAGAGAATCAGTTTATGAATAGCCGGCATATCGCGGGCCAGGAATAAGGCGGCAGCGATCATAAACATCCAGCCGATCGGCAATGGAATAACTGAGAAGACCACCCCAAGCAGCAAAAGCAGAATACCTGTAATGTATCGACCTAAAAGGTTCATTGGAGTATGGTTTTAAATGGTTATCTGAATATTGCATTTAAACATTACCTGAATATTATATATCGGGTGTTACGAATTAAATTTTATGAGGGTTACAGCCTCCTAATGATAGGATATTCCAATAATTCGTTGTTCAATGGGAGACATGATTATCCAATTCCTGTTAGTTACTATAGCTTGCCTGAATTTTCACTTGTTAAAAAGAATTACTTACCCTATTGTTACTCTAGTTAACCAAGGTTTTCAAGATGAAATTACGAGGTACTACCGTGACTTACGCCGATATAATCCGTCCACAAACCAAATCCAGAGCACGGTTATATGATGTTGCTCTCATTCTTAGTGGCAGTCTCTTAATCGCCCTTACGGCTCAAATAGCAATTCCTCTTCCCTTCACGCCTGTTCCGATAACCGGTCAAATGTTCGGAGTATTGATTATTCCAACCTTTTTGGGAAGCCGTCGCGGTGTTTTGGCTGTTGCCGCCTATCTTGCAGAGGGTCTTGCAGGATTACCGTTTTTTGCGGGAGGCATGGCCGGGCCGGCAATCTTGATGGGAACCACTGGAGGGTACCTTATTGGATTTTTGGTTACAGCTATAGTCGTTGGTTATCTGGCAGAACAGGGATGGGATCGCAAGGCTGTAAGTACATTCCTGATGATGGCTCTTGCGGTTCTGATCGATTATGCCTTAGGGGCTATTTGGCTGTCTCATTTTGTACCCTCATCAATGATACTCGATTTGGGCGTGCTGCCATTTTTGATCGGTGATGCGTTGAAGATTTCCCTCGCCGCGATGCTGCTTCCAGCCGGGTGGAAAGGATTGAAGGCACTAGGCTTAACATGAATTTGAGGTAATAATCGAAAACACAAAGAATGGAACACGGACAACGCGGATGACACAGATTTACGCGGACTAAAATTAAATATAGTCCTGCTCACTGTATATGAAGGGGGAGGCAGAACGGTTTGATGACATTTGTCGAATGACTTGGAAGCAAGAAATCCGACTAAGTATCTAACATTTTAATACATCGAAATGGCGATAGATTTGAAGAAAATCTGGATATGAATGATTCCTGATATTCTGTAGTTAGCCCGAGATAAAACCAGACATCCCATATCTCTTGTCTCTAAAGAAACCTAAAAAGCCGCCCGGCTTTCACCCCGGACGGCTTTTCGGTATTTGTCCTTTAGCAAAGCAGCAACAGTTAGCCTGCCACTGCGGCGGACTCGTCAACTTCGGTTAGATTCGCCTGAGCCGCCGCCAAACGGGCAATTGGTACACGGAATGGTGAACAGGATACATAGTCTAATCCCGTCTTATGGAAAAATTCCACAGACGCGGGATCACCACCATGTTCACCGCAAATGCCCAATTTAATATTAGCGTTGGTCGAACGGCCTCGCTCGGCACCCATTCTTACTAACTGACCGACACCTTCCTGATCCAGAACCTGGAATGGATCGTGTTCAAGGATTTTCTTTTCCAGATAGGTAGGGAGGAATTTAGCAGCATCGTCACGGCTGTAGCCGTAGGTCAGCTGTGTCAGGTCGTTGGTTCCAAATGAGAAAAAGTCAGCTTCCTTAGCGATTTGATCCGCGATAAGGGCAGCACGTGGAATCTCAATCATGGTACCGATGAGATATTTAATTTTGAGGTTATGAGCCTTCAAAACTTCCTCGGCTGTTTTCTGGATGACTGCTTTTTGATCACGGAACTCTTCGATAGTACCGACGAGAGGAATCATAATTTCTGGTACGATATTGAAGCCTTTCTTCTTGACTTCAACGGCGGCTTCCATAATAGCGCGTGCCTGCATTTCGGTGATTTCCGGATAGGTAACACCAAGGCGGCATCCGCGATGGCCAAGCATCGGGTTGAACTCACGAAGTTTTTCAACCTTGCTGTTTACTTCACCGTCAGGCAGACCAAGACGGCGGGCCATCTCGTGAATCTCCTGTTTGCTATTAGGCAGGAACTCATGCAAAGGCGGATCGAGCAGGCGGATGGTCACAGGCAGACCTTCCATAGCCTTGAATATTCCCAAAAAGTCACTGCGTTGCATGGGGAGTAGTTTGTCCAAAGCAACACGACGTTCTTTTTCATTCTGTGCCATGATCATCTCACGGACGATCTCGATACGGCCTTCTTTGAAGAACATGTGCTCGGTACGGCAGAGACCGATACCTTCGGCACCAAATTCGCGGGCTTGTGTGGCATCTTCCGGATTATCGGCATTGGCGCGAACATTCAGACGCCGGCCATCATCAACCCATTCCATGAATTTCCGGAAGTGACCACTGATTTCTGGTCTCGTCAGATCCTGTTTCCCAAGGATGACTTCACCGGTAGAACCGTTGATAGAGATCCAGTCACCTTCCTTAACATCCGTATCACCGTTTGTGAACTTCTTCTTTTCATAGTTAACAATGATATCGCCACAACCGGCAACACAAGGTTTACCCCAGCCGCGTGCAACAACGGCCGCGTGTGAGGTCATACCGCCTCGAGAAGTTACGATACCCTGAGCGGCAGACATACCACCGACATCTTCCGGACTGGTCTCGATACGAACGAGGATAACCTGTTCACCATTATCTGCAGCTTTTTCTGCATCTTCGGAGCTAAATACTACTTTACCTACAGCAGCACCCGGAGAAGCAGGAAGACCTTTAGCCATTACATGTTTTTCGTAAGACTTAGTATCCTTGAACTGCGGGTGAAGCAATTGATCGAGATGTCCCGGTTCGACAAGATTTTTGACAGCGTCTGCTTCTGAAACAAGCCCTTCCTTTACCATATCGACAGCAATACGAAGCGCAGCCGGACCGGTTCGTTTCCCATTCCGGGTCTGGAGCATGTACAGCTCGTCTTCTTGTATGGTAAACTCGATGTCCTGCATGTTGTTGTAGTGCTGTTCCAGGGTCTCTGTCACTTCTACAAGCTCATCGTACACATTCGGCATCACCTTCTTCAGTTCGTTGATATCACGAGGGGTACGGATACCAGCCACAACATCTTCACCCTGTGCATTGATCAGGAACTCACCATACAGCTTATGTTCCCCTGTGGCCGGGTTGCGCGTAAAGCAAACGCCCGTTCCGCTATTATCACCCATGTTACCAAATACCATAGCCATTACGTTCACGGCAGTACCCAGGAGCCCGGTGATTTTGTTGATCTGACGATATTTAATAGCACGGTCGCTGTTCCATGATCCGAAAACAGCATTGATGGCGAAGTTTAATTGTTCCCACGGATTGCTGGGGAACATGTAGCCGGTATGTTTACGGTAAATTGCTTTGTAACGGTCAACGAGCACTTTAAGGTCTTCGGTCGTCAACTCGATGTCGTTTTCGACGTTTTTTTCCTTTTTCAGCTTGTCGATAGCCTGTTCAAAATAGTCGTGGGAGACACCCATGACCACATCGCCGAACATGTCGATGAAACGGCGGTAGCTGTCATAGGCAAAACGTTCGTTGCCGGTCTTTTTGGCAAGGCCTTCAACGACCTCATCGTTGAGACCCAGATTAAGAACAGTATCCATCATACCGGGCATGGAGATCGCAGCCCCGGAACGTACAGAAACCAGAAGAGGATTGTCCGGATTACCAAACTCGAGACCGATTTCTTTTTCGGTGTGTTTGATGCCTTCTTTTACCTGCTCATTTAAACCGTCTGGCCATTCGCCTTTAAGTTCGTTGTAGATTTTACAAGTTTCAGTACTGATTGTAAAACCCGGGGGTACGGGCAGTCCAATTGATGACATTTCAGCCAGGTTGGCCCCTTTGCCACCCAGCAAACTCTTCATCCCCTTATTCCCATCGGAGTGATTTTTGCTAAAGGTATAAACATATTTTTTATTGTTATGCTTCATAACTATTCCTTATCTGTGATTATTAACCTATTATCGAAGGGCTTTCATAAGTTGTTGAAATACCGATATTTATGCGACGTTGCGCGCTAATACTATTCTATTCAACAAGAAGAATAGATAGTTATGTATTGCCGTACTATCCTGTCTTTGTCGCATCATCGACAAAACTTGCGCAATCATCACGGGTTATGTTTGTAATTCAACGATGAAGGAGACAAGGTCCTTCTCGACCCCTAAGGTAAGAATTATGATTTTTTCCGTTAAGACTTTTTCAAGGAAATCGGTGAACTTTTTTTTAAAATTAACCCATATCCCATCAAAATTTCTTCATACTTATTCAAATGCTGTGTAAAAACATTGATATCAGAGCGTAATTTTGAAATTCAGACCGGGTATGTCGGCGGAATTGAGGATCTATTCAGGAGTGCAGATATCTCTGTCAGCCATATAATGTCAGAGTGGTACTTAGGGTTGATTTGTAGTCTGCTGAGTACTCAGAAACAGGTCAGCTTTTTTCGTGATCGGGATTGTCGCACTTATTGGCGTGGCGGCAGTTGAAATAGTTTGCCAGAGCCAGGAGAACAGCCCCGCTTAGCATGATTCCCATCTTAACATAATGAGGAGCGGAGGCTTGGCCGGTAAAGATGGCACTGAGGCTGACAGCATCGCTTGCATGGGGTACCAGAAATTCACCGGAATAGATGAGGGTGAGCCCCAAAATGAATGCAGTTAGGAGATTATAATTCTTGTGTCTCTTCCAAAAAGGGAAAAAACCCAGTGAACCTACCGGTATCAACAGAAGCAGAAGGATAATCTGAACGGTTTCACTGAAGAAGTTCGATAAAAATGGAAGCATCAGTATTACAAATGGATGAACAATAAAATGTAACACCACCAATGTAGCGAGTATATTGGTGACGCGTGTAGATATAACGACTGTACTGCGGGTTTCACTCATGATGTTGCAGTTCTCCCGGTTTTGGCACAATCCGGGCAGATACCGTGCAACCGAATTTCCCTATTCGTGATCTGAAAGCCGTTTTTATCTGACAGATTAGTATTAATCGATACTTTTGTTCTTGGAAGACAAAAAATCCGGTGGCACAAATTACACTCAAAATGAGCATGATCAATGGAGATACTGTCGGCTTTTTTGCCTCTCAGGCATAGAGCGAATCGTGTTTGCCGGTCAACTGTGGCAACACGATGGATGATCTTTTTCTGCTCAAAGATATGTAGTATCCGGTACAGGGTAACCCTGTCGATCGAACCGACTGAATCAGAGATTTCCTGATGCGAGAGAGCCGATCTGGCACTGCCCAGGCTTTGCAACACCCTGATTCGCGTGTCAGTCACCCGCAACCCTTTCGTGGATAATAGTTCGTAGAATACTTCGTCAGACATAATTACACAATGGAATTGCAACAATGTTGCATTTTTTTTGATTAAACGCAACATTGTTGCGAATAGTATGCCGAAGTAGAACAGAGACACGTAAGGGGAGACCCTTGTGTATCCCCTTACTCAATATGAATATCTAGACTTGTGTATCCCCTACAACACGAATACCCAGAATGGCTGATATCAAGAATGGTAAAATAAACCAGCCTTACGCGTAGGGTTTAAGTAAGCTGGGTAATTCTTCGTTGAAATTGGGAGTGGGCTGAGGTTGGAATGGCTTTCCGGTAACAGTGCTGAACAGTTCAGCATACCGTTCATAGACCTGCCAGCGAAACTCGTCACTCATATCCGGAAGTTTTTGACCTTCCAGCCCCTGGAATCCCAGGCTCATCAGCCATTCCCGAATGAATTCTTTGGAGAGTTGCATCTGCCTTTCACCGCGTTCAAATCGCTCTTCGTATCCTTCTGCATAAAAATAACGGGAGGAATCGGGGGTATGAACCTCATCGATCAGAATCAGACGATCATTGTAAATACCAAACTCATATTTGGTATCAACCAGAATGAGTCCGCGTTTATGGGCGATTTCCTGTCCGCGCTTGAACAGGAGAAAGGCTTTCTCACGAATTTCTTCCCAGCGCTTGGCTTCAACAAGGTTCCGGTTTAATATTTCCCGTTCGGAAATATCCTCGTCATGACCTTCAGTAGCTTTGGTGGCAGGTGTGAGTATCGGCTGGTTGAACTGCTGGTTCTCCTTCAATCCTTCCGGAAGATGCACCCCGCAGAGTTCTCTTTTACCTTCTTTATACTCCCGCCATGCATGTCCGACCAGGTAACCTCTCACAACAACCTCAACCGCTATGGGCTTACATGCTCTGGCAATAGTAACATTGGGATGAGGCACATCCAGGATGTGTGTTTCCACCAGATCAGACACCTTCTCGAAAAAGAATGCAGCCAGAGTATTAAGTATTTGTCCCTTGTAAGGGATCGGCTGTCTGAGGATGTGGTCGAACGCCGAGATACGGTCGGTGGCAACAATAGCCAGGCGGTTGCCTGACAGGTTGTAGACATCGCGCACCTTGCCATGGTATGGGTCGGGCAGATAGTTTACCGACGTTTGAGTAATGCAACTTGCCAGTGCCGATTGCTTCTGCTTATCGCTGGTGCTCACTTGGTTTTCTGCGTTGATTTACGAATTACCAGTTCCGGTTCCACGGTTACCTGCCAGAGATCCTCCGGTTTTTCGAAAAGACGCGCTTCCAACCGCTGGATGGCCTTTCCACCCATATCAAGCATCTTCTGATCGATGGTTGTCAGGTTCATGTACCTGGCAGACTTGATGTTATCGTAGCCTATCAGAGCAACATCGTCCGGAACACTCAGGTTTAATTCTTCGAGAGCATGCATGGCACCCAAAGCTTGCGAGTCGTTGGAACAGAAAACAGCTTCGGGCATTGAACCGCGGTTGTGCAGGATGTGGATCGCTTCATAACCAGCCTCTTCACTAAATCCGCCATGTTTTCGGGTGATACCGGCAGTGACATATTCCTCTTTGAGCGGATGATTCAACTTTTTGAGCGTTTCCTCGAACCCTTGTTCACGTTTCTGATATTTTTCAGAACGATCAAGTGCCTGGACCATCCCGATACGGGTGAAGCCCTGTTTTACGAGGTGTTCCGCGGCCAGTTCACCCCCACGGTAGTTATCCCACCAGTAGTAGTCAAAATCAGGATGTTTCACATCAACAAGAACAACGGGAACCTCCTGGGTGATAAGACGGCGGTGGATGTCTTCATCAATATCGATGGAGAAAATAATTAATGCATCGGGCGTACCGCGGTCCAGGAACTTTTTGAGATTTTTCGTGGAGTCGCGTGATCCTGTATTATATATGAGCAGATCCAGATCGGTATGGAAAATTTCATCCTTAACCCCTTTTAATACCTCGTTAAAAAAAGGTGAAGTGAAGGTGGGAACCGCCATGGCTACCATGTTAGGTTCCTTGCTGGCCAGTTTACGGGCATTGGCCTGAGGATAAAACTCCAGCTCCTCGATAGCTGATTTTACTTTTCGTTTTGTCTCATCAGAAACATACGGTGACTCATTAAGCACCCGGGATACCGTAGAAATGGCAACCCCCGCCTTCTGTGCAACATCGTAAATTGTGACTTTTTTAGCCATGGAACTGAAAGATTTACATGAACATTGTCCAGTGGTAATTCATAATACCCACCACAACAACGATTTTTGTAGTTTGAGTGTAGTGTAAGATAAATGCACAACACATAAAAATAAATGAGAATCAAGATTATCTTTCATTCCTTTTATTTTTCTAAGTAAATGCCACTCAACGGATAAAGAATTAAATGATGAGCTCCTCTGTTTAAGAAGTACGAGAAATAAATTTTTTAATAAGAAATATACTGATACAATCTTCATTATTTGGTTCTTGGTAGCGTTTTTTTACTAAATGAGGGCGGTTTATGGATGTCATGGAAAAAAGCTGGAGAAGTCCCAATCTCAAGAAAGAGATGACGATCAGAGTTTTTGGGGAGGATGGAACTCCTGTTTTGGTTTTTCCAAACCGAAACGGTACACGCGGAAGCTGGGAGACATTTGGAATGATAGAGGCGATATCATTCCAGCTGGAAAATGGTCATAATCAATTATACTGTGTGGATACAGTGGATCAGGAGTCATTTTTCAATCCCGATATCGAACCGAAAAGACGTATCGGGCTTTATGCCCGTTATGAAGCCTATATAATCAATGAGGTAATACCTTTTATTGTAAAAGATTCGGGGGATGATTTTATCATCGTTGCCGGGGTGGAACTGGGTGGTTTATACAGTATGAATATGGTGTTGAAGTACCCGAACGAATTCGGTAAGATCATTACGATGGGTGCTATATTAGATCTGGATGTCGTCTTGCATGCAGACGATGAAGATTTAATGTACTATCACAATCCCATAGCGTATATGCCGAATCTTACCGATGTCCGGTATCTTGATGCTATTCGTAAGCTTGATATCAGAATAGCGATAAACGCAAATGATCCCATGTTCGATCAAAACCTGAGATTTAGCGAGATCCTGAACCGGAAGGCTGTTCCTCATGTATTTGATGTATGGGACGAGGCTGCAATCTATGACTGGACAGGTTACACGGATATGATTGTGAAACATATTGTCTGACGGATGGCTACGAACGGACTCTGAACTTCTCATGTTCTCCGCAGGATAACGGAAAATGGAAATTGAAAAATGAGTATAGGTATGGATTTAAGTAAAGCAAAAGTTTTAATTACAGGTGGAAGTTCAGGCATTGGAAAAGAAACAGCACGCCAACTGATAATGAAAGGGGCAAAAGTTGTAATCTGTGCCCGTCAGGAGGCGCGGCTGCAAAGTGCTGCAAAGGAAATCGGAGCCATTCCCATTCGTGCTGATGTCAAAGATGAAGATGAGATAAAGGCCTTGGTTTCGCAGGCGGAACATCAAATGGGCGGCTATAATGTGCTGATTAATAACGCCGCTTATGGTTATTTCTCACCATTGACAAAAGTGGACCTGGAAAGCCTGAATGATATGATTGCAACCAATATTATTGGAACAATACTTGTAGCCAGAGAATCGGCTAAGATATTCGAGAATCAGAAATATGGTAATATCATAAATATCGGATCGACTGCCGGGAAGAAAGGGTTTGCCGGTGGAACACCCTATGCCGCATCCAAATTCGCGATTAACGGACTAACCGAATGCTGGCGTTCCGAACTTAGATCGCACAACATCCGTGTTATGCAAGTTAACCCCAGCGAGGTCGTCACAAATTTTGCAGCTAACGCCGGTCATGGTCAGGATGATAATCCAAGCAAACTGCGCCCCGAAGATATTGCCCATGTGATTTTAAATTTACTTGAAATGAATGATCGTGGATTTGTGACAGACGCGACAATTTGGGCCACAAATCCCAAATAAAGCACTTTTATCAGTTATTAACGGGTTGAACAATGAAAAAAAACATTTCTAAGATCCTGATCGCTAATCGGGGAGAGATTGCGATTCGTGTGATAAGGACATGCCGTGATCTTGGTATTCCAACAGTAGCTGTCTATTCGGATGCTGATGTTACGTCCCCTCATGTCCGGCTTGCTGATGAATCGGTACACCTGGGTAAATCTGCTTCCAGCGAGAGTTATCTCAATATGGATAAAATCATTGCTGCTGCTCGTAAGACTCATGCTGATGCCATTCATCCGGGTTATGGATTCCTGAGCGAAAATGCAGCCTTCAGTAAAAGGTGTGCGGATGAAGGTATCATCTTCATAGGACCTTCGGCTGAGGCTATTTCCAAAATGGGTGACAAGACCAAGGCACGCGAGATAATGAAGAAAGCCGGTGTTCCGCTCTCACCGGGTACGACCGAGGCGGTACGGAGTATCGAAGAGGCAGAGAATGTGGCCGATGAGATCGGATATCCCGTTCTGATTAAAGCAGCAGCAGGCGGCGGCGGTAAGGGAATGCGCATCATAGAAAACAAGGAAGCATTCAAATCCGGCATCCGGGCAGCCCAGTCGGAAGCACGCAATGCTTTCGGAGATGATCGTGTCTTCGTGGAAAAGTTTCTGCAGGAACCACATCATGTTGAGTTTCAGATAATCGCTGACCAGCATGGTAAGGTTTTGCATCTGTTTGACCGGGAATGTTCTATTCAACGACGTTACCAGAAAGTGGTAGAGGAGGCACCTTGCGCTTTCATTACACCTGAAATGCGTGAAAAGATGTCTCTGGCTGCCTGTGAAGCGGCACGCTCATGTAATTATGTAGGAGCGGGAACTGTGGAGTTTTTGGTAGACAAACACCGTAATTTCTATTTCATGGAGATGAATACCCGGTTGCAGGTTGAACACCCGGTTACCGAACTGATCACAGGTGTTGATCTGGTCGAGTTACAGATCCGGGTTGCTGAAGGATTACCGCTTCCGCTGGAGCAGGAAGATATATCGATTCATGGTCATGCCATCGAGAGCCGAATATGTGCCGAAGACCCTTACGAACAGTTTCTGCCCAGCAGCGGACTGCTTCAGAGGCACCGTATCCCTGCCGGTCCGGGTGTACGCGTCGATGCCGGCTACGAAGAAGGGCAGCAGGTGACTATAAACTATGATCCCCTGATGAGCAAGGTGTGTACGCACGGTCGTGACAGGAGGGAGGCCATTCAACGAATGAAACGTGCGTTGCGGGAGTATGAGATCTCAGGATTGCAGACCACAATACCTTTCTGCCACTATGTGATGAATCATCCAGATTTCGTAAATGCGGAATATGATACTTTCTTTGTCAAGGAGAAATTCAGACCCGGTGATATGCAACTGTTGGATGATTTGAAGATCGGCGATCAGGCTGCAGCCGTCGCTTCGGCGTTACTATATCAGCTGAAATCCGGTGCACTGTCGAATCATAAGCAACAAGAAGGTACTCCGGTCGGCGCCTCCGACGAGACAGAATGGTGGCGAAAACGAAGGTAACTCGTTGGTGGACATACTGAATAAAAGGCGTAATTCCAAACAAAAAATGTTCTTATCGTAAGACCATAGAACGAGTTTGATCGTTTTAATACCCGTACGATGAGCTTATATTGCTAAACAGACTCGTCGTATTAGTTAAGGAGATTATCTTAGATAAGAGACAGCGTTAAGGAAAATGCGGACGTTATTCAGTATTTGGATATGGTTTTTCTACGGCCTGATTTTTTTTGTAATGACGTGGGTCGTTGGCTTGGCATGGCTTGTATCCTTTCCGTTTGACCGGACTCGTCAGTTCACAAATTATTTCATGTTCTTTTTCGGTAAGTTCATGATAACGGTCAATCCGTTTTGGAAGACAGAATTGATAGGAAATATCCCCAAAAAGTTCACTGAACCAGTCATAATCGTCAGTAATCATCAGAGCTTCCTGGATATGCCGTTTGAGGCTTTGCTGCCGTGGACCGTTAAGTGGATCGCCAAAAAAGGCCTGTTCAAAGTTCCATTTATGGGATGGATTATGGCTCTGAGCGGTCACCTGAGCATTGACCGCAGTAAGAAACTTTCGGCACGTTCACTCGATCAACAAATAGAACCAATGTTGGAAAATAACGTTCCTGTACACATTTATGCAGAAGGGACGCGATCGAAAGATGGAGAGCTTCAGTTATTTAAAAGTGGCGCTTTTATTACAGCCAAGAAAAAAAACTGTATGATTTTGCCCATGGTTCTTGATGGAACAAAGGATATACTGCCGTCCGGTGATTGGCGTTTTAACCTGAGGGGCAATCTTAAACTTTCAGTGCTCGATCCGGTCTATCCGGATGACTTTCCCAGTATCAAGGCGCTTCGGGATCATGTCTGGTCGGTGATGCATGATGAACTGAATCGGCTGCGACAGGTAGAAAGTCAACACCAGACGGTTTGATCGTCATTTTATCTGATCAATTCAATCGGAATCAGTATGGACAAACTGGGGGACATACAACGATATCCTGCAGGTTATCACAACCTTGTGCTGGTGTGTGTGGCCATCGTTCAGGTGATTCTGATTTTGCTGTTTAAATTCTGGCCCGTTTCTCATTCCGAACCCAAGTTCCAGATCTCCCAGGTGAGTGAGCAACCGGTGACCATGACTCTTGTGGAAGTAACCCATCAGGGGGGCTCATCAACGCCGCCAAACCCTGTTGTACCGGTTCAGGTTCCCAGCGATAAACTAATTCCTGATCCACTGACTCATCTTCAGACTGAAAATCTGATTAAGGGGGGGGCACTGGGCATTGGCAAGATGCCTGGTTCCGGCAGCGGTGCAGGAGCCGGACAAGGTTCAGGTAACGCTATTGTAAGCAACCCGGATATGCCACCCTCCATAGTGAAGATCGTTGAACCCGCCATCCCAAACCAGGCCAGGGATGCCAAAGTTAAAGCTGAAGTATTTGTTAATTTCCTGGTTGGTAAGAATGGCATGCCCGAGGATGTATCCATCGCAAAGATCCGGGTTTACGATAAAGACCAGGATAAATGGAAGGACGTCTCCAGGATTGGATACGGAATAATTGATGCAACTCTTGAGGCCGCTGCACAATGGCGTTTCAGGCCAGCTAAAAATAAAGGGAAAATAGTCAGGGCGTACACACAACATATTTTTACTTTCGGAGTGTGATTAACTTTAAGCACTGTAAGTATTTTAGGCACTTCAGTCACGGTAATTGTTGAGTAGAGACAGGATTTCTGTTATATTTGCCTGCCCTGCGAAAGCAGGTGGTTCGACTGGAGAGGTGCCGGAGCGGTCGAACGGGCTCGCCTGGAAAGCGAGTGTACCCCAAAAGGGTACCGGGGGTTCGAATCCCCCCCTCTCCGCCATCACCCACCGAATCCGCCGCGACGGATTCGGTGGGTGCACTGTGCAAGAATCATACTCAGTTGTACCTGGGTCTCCCGTGCGCCGGGTGAGTTCCGGCGAATAGCATGCGCATATGGTGGGAGTATCAGAAGCAGATTATTCATCAGAAAGTTTAATCCCACATGGATGAAAGATTGGTAGAAATATATTCATCAAAACCTGGGGAATTTCCTTTTATTCATTGGTAATCAATTAATTTTCATTATTCCTCTTTTTAAAAATTTATAGTATAGGGTACAATTTTATAATTCTTTTTTGTTTCAAAACGACGGGTTTACTAAGAAATAGCCAATTTGAAACGATAATGGGATGATCGGGGCTATCCACTTATTATCTTTATATAAAAACAAACCATTATGAGTGGATACGATGCTGTCATTGTCGGGGCGGGACCCAACGGACTGGCAGCTGCCATTACACTGGCCAGTACAGGCAGGAAAGTGGTGGTTTTCGAAGCGGCGGGCAGTGCGGGGGGTGGACTTCGCTCTTGCGAATCGACTCTTCCGGGTTTTGTTCATGATATCTGTTCTGCTGTACATCCCCTGGCTTATGCCTCTCCTTTTTTCAGAACGCTTCCCCTGGGTAAATATGGTTTGGAATGGGTGCAGCCGGATATCCCGATGTCACATCCCCTGAACAATGGGAAAGCAGTGACACTATATCGTTCGATTAAAGAGACAAGTGTGGAGGTCGGACAGGATAAGGAGGCCTATGAGAAAATTTTAAAACCATTGGTTGATCAATGGAAGCCGTTATTGGATAATGTGCTGGGGCCCTTACGAATACTATCAAATCCATTGCTGATGGCACGATTTGGATGGTTTGGGTTACGGTCAGCGGCAAGTTTCGTTAAAAAATACTTTACGGGTGAACCGGCAAGGGCATTACTTTGCGGCCTGGCGGCACATTCGATGATGGATCTTAACTTTAAGGGTTCGGCAGCATTTGGATTGATCCTGGGATTACTTGGTCATACGGCAGGATGGCCATTTCCAAGAGGGGGATCAGAAAAGCTGGCAGAGGCGCTTATTGCGTATCTGAAGTCCATGCAGGTCGAAATCGTGACGGATCAGCCCATCCGTTCAATGAATCAGTTACCACCGGGCAGGGCTGTTTTTTTTGATATAACTCCCCGGCAACTTCTTGAGCTGTCAGGAACAAACTTACCGGAATCCTACAGGGATAAACTGCGAAATTTCAGGTATGGTATGGGGGTCTGTAAGGTGGATTGGGCGCTCGGTGAGCCGATTCCATTTACAAATAAAAATTGCAGGAAAGCCGGAACCCTGCATATTGGCGGATTTCATGAGGATATCATACAATCCGAAAAGTTTGTCTGGAACCATGTAGATCCTGACCGGCCATTTGTGATTCTTGCACAACATACGGTTGCTGATCCGTCACGGGCACCGGAAGGAAAACATACCGGTTGGGCCTATTGCCATGTGCCGGCCGGATCAGACAGCAACCGCAAGGAGGCCATTGAAAACCAAATAGAGCGATTTGCACCGGGATTCAAAGATACCATCCTGAGCAGCAAGGTGATGACGGCTAAAGGGTATTCAGAGTACAATCCGAATTATATCGGTGGAGATATCAACGGGGGAGTACAGGATATCAAACAGCTTTTTCTTCGTCCTCTTGCAAAATGGGATCCGTATCAAACCGGTAATCCCGCGTTGTATCTGTGTTCATCGAGTACCCCGCCGGGTGGCGGAGTCCACGGAATGTGCGGTTACAATGCCGCACAATCCTTTTTAAAAAAGTTCAAATGAATGAGACGTCAGATAGGAGATTTTAGACTTTAGACCGATCGATATTCTTATATCTAAAGTCTTATATCTAAAATCTAAAGTCGCTGAAATTCTGGACTGAATGTTTTAGCTCTTCCAGGCGGCCATCGTGCAGCTTGATCGTTCGATGAGGGAAATGACGTACCATATCATAATTGTGGGTAACCATCAGGACAGCCATACCGCGATTATTGATTTTTTCAAACAATTCCATGATTGCCCCGGATGCCTCCGGATCCAGGTTGCCGGTTGGTTCGTCAGCCAGTATGATGGGGGGTTCATTTACAAGAGCACGGGCTATCACCACTCGTTGTTGTTCTCCGCCTGAGAGATCATCGGGCATATCCTTGCGTTTATGACTCAGTCCCACCATGTTTAATACTTCCAGAACGCGCTGCTTGATCACTTTACCGGATGCTCCGGTCACGTGCATGGCAAAGGCAACATTTTCAAAAACATCCCTGTCGGGCAATAATTGAAAGTCCTGAAACACGATTCCGAGTTTTCTGCGGAGTTTGGGAACTTTGCGATTGCTCATGCGGGCGACATCATAGCTGGCAACATGCACGTCACCCCGGTCGGGCAAAACATCACGGTAGATGAGCTTAAGAAAGGAACTTTTCCCAGCCCCGGTTTGACCAATCAGGTAAGCAAACTCCCCAATACGTAACTGGAAAGAGACATTTCGAAGCACTTCGTGGTGTTCAAAAGTAACACTGACATCTTGTAAGTCAATAAGAACATCGTTGTTCATCGCAAAATCATCGTAATACGGTCGCTGTTTTCAGTCGCCTCAATAAAATCAAATCCCTCATAACTTGCCAGAATCTTACGACCTGATTTGGCAATTAGTGATATCATCTGGTGAAGCGTAAATACGCGCTGGCAATGAGATTCCCGAATTTCACGTTTGATTGCAGAACCGGGAGGAGGGGTGATTACAAAATCGTTAAAGTGAAGGCCCTTTTCAGGATCGAAGTGGCTTTTTCGAACGTAATGCCAGCCAGTTGAGGTCGTATATTCTTCATTCAGAAGAGGTTCGGCTTCAATTGAATTGAGCGGGGTCGTAAAATCAAAAATGAAAATCCCCTTCGGAGTCAAAATATTTTTAATGTTTAGAAACAGGTTTACAACATCATTATCATTCATCAGATAGTTGATACTGTCGAACAACATCACAACCACATCAAAACGTCCTTCAATATCGATATTCCTCACGTCCATGACCTTCCAATTCACATCGTGGTCATGATCTTTTGATTGGGCAACACGTATCATCTCCCCGGAAAGATCAGTGGCTGTGATATCATAGATATTGTATCCGGCCATGGATAAGGCGAATGAGCCGGTTCCGCAAGCAAGTTCAAGGACAGACTCCGCATAGGGATGATACGACTGGATCAGATCATCGATGTAATCAGCCCAGTAGTCATAGTCGATATCACGCATCAATTCATCATAAACCGGTGCCAATCCCTCATAAATGTCAGTTTCCCTGTACTGTTCCTCTTTATTCATGCGTGTTGATGCTTACGATTATTAACAATCTTAGCGGCCAGTTCCACGGCCTCACGGAATGATTGTGGTTCAGCCTGATTCTTACCTGCCAGGCCAAAAGCTGTACCGTGGTCAGGGGAAGTACGAACGATGGGCAAGCCAAGCGTTACGTTTACTCCGGCATGAAAGGCAATGGTTTTGAAAGGGATGAGACCCTGGTCGTGATACATTGCCAGTACGGCATCAAACTTTTCGTACTGCCTGCTGCCGAAAAAACCATCTGCCGGGAAGGGACCATCCACATGGAACCCATTTTCCTTCAAGCTATTGATGGCAGGTATGATGACATCGAGCTCTTCACGGCCGATTACCCCTCCATCACCGGCATGTGGATTCAAACCGAGTATAGCAATCCGCGGATGTTCCAGGCCAAAGTCGTTGATCAGTCCGCGATGGATGATAGCTATCCTTTCAGTGATCGATTCTTCGGAAATCTGCTCTTTCACCGAGTGAACAGGTATGTGTATAGTGACCAACCCAACTCGTAACCCATCATGGACAAGAAGCATCACAAAATCACTGGTCCTGCAAAGTTCGGCCAGGTATTCGGTATGTCCCGGGTGTTGGAAACCGGCTTTATTAACTGCTTCCTTGGATATGGGGGAGGTGACGATCGCATCGGCCTGATCATTCAGACAAGCCAACGTTGCTTCTTTAATGGCCGTAATAGCAGCCTTTCCGGCTCGGACATCAATGACGCCCGGCTCAATGACGACCTGCGATTGATCAATGACATCAATGATGTTTACTATCCCGCGTTCCGCCTCTTCCGGAGACGTGATTTTTTGGAGCCCGATATCCAGGTCGTACTGATCAAGATAGTAACGAAATACTTTCTCTGATCCGAATATTATCGGTTTTGAAGAGTCTGTCAGGGCATCATTACTAAAAGTCTTCAGGATGATTTCCGGACCAATTCCGTTATAATCCCCCATACTGATGGCCAGACGCATTGGTTGTTCCGTCATTCCTGACTGATAAGTTTATAATCTCCAAACCCTGTCGTTGCCTGGAAGACAAATTTATGACTGCCGTATTTCCAGATCACAATGGACGGACCATTTGTCGGAAATTCCCGCTGTACAGAACCCGGAGGACCATACTTGATGTAGATTTTTCCCTGATCTGACTCATATCCCGGGGTTTGCATACTGCTGAAATGCGTATATGCATAATCAATCCGGCGATAATACTCCGCCATGAGCTGGTTGTAAGCAGTATGAGGCGATGGATCACGTTTTTTCCAGAATGCCATGAATTCGGCCTCCCGCTGACTGTAATTCCCGGAGAACTGTTTTTTTATCTCATTTTTGGGTAGGATGAACTTGAGCATGTCGATGGCGATGTCCAGATTGTACAGGCTTGTTGGCATATCAACCCAGCGCGATTGGTAAACCATCCGGCCGATGGTCCTGTCTTCGGTCGAATCTTTCACTATGATCCGGAACATCGCATTGGCAAAAGTGCTGTTGGGGATGCGCAAACTGGCATATGTATATGGAACGCTATACTTACTGAGATTCAGATAAACTTGTGTTGTGTCGGTCGAGGGAGTCACTTTAACACCGGTATGAATTTGATCCGACGGTATAATTTTTTGGAATACAGGATCCGCAGCCGTTGTATCTCCGGGATTATCACCCAGTTTTGTGATGTCGACCGTGTAGTTATGCTGTGCATTGTATCCGGGAATCATGCACAAAAGAGTGAAATCTTTGCCGAAGAAGGCATCGTTGCTCATGTTGATAAGAGGATAACTGCCCGGTATCGTAACATTTTTGGTCGATTCCAGAAAGACCAGGTTTGACGTGGAGTCTTTTTCCAGGTTCGGAACCCTGACATGCCTCCAGAATGACCGGGAGTCCTGGTTACTGATATCAGGCTGACTAAGCTGCAACTGGTAGAGATAGGTTCCCGGGTCTAAGGGGATGGTAACATATCCCTGTAAATATAACTTGTCAGATTGGGTCTCCTGGTATGTTTCAGCCGTAACGCCTCCTTTCCAGTTCCCGCGGGCTACAATCGTAGAATTATTAGCGATTTTCCGTCCAAGCTCATTCATATTTTCCCGGTTTGGGGGACGCCGGTATCGGTCACGGTCACGATCGCCCGATCGTCTTTCGTCAGCCATTGGCCGTACTTCTTTTTGCCATTTATGGAAAGCATCCATGGCATCCGGATTTATCTTGTAGACTTCGATATTTGCCTGAACATTGGCCTGAAACGTCTTGTTGTGTTCAACACCGGAATTGGTCAGCGGGTTTTGTTTGAGAAAGGTTAAATCGTCATACTCTATTTTAAAACCCACGATCAGATCCGTTTTTGCCGAATCCATGTGCGGCAGGAAAATATTATTGATATACATCCTGGGCTGATGCCGGTTATGAACCAAACCCTCGAATGAGATACGCTGGCCAAAGGTAATTGGCGCTGCGATAAGTGTAATCAGAATGGGGAGAATGAGTCTACGGCGCATATTTTATATTGTTGGGAGACACCGAAGGTGCAGGTTTATCACTTAATTTTACAACTTCAAAATACAGGTTTTAAATAGCCATAAAAATCACAGCCATCGTTAAATATAGTTGATAACGCTCGAATATGATTCTTCGTGCCATCAAACAAGCAGATTCATTTTGACGACAGGTACCATTTAGTATCTTTAATGGCATCAACAGCGAATTACAATAAATGGTATGAAAGCTGATAATAAAAAAAAGAATGGAAAGTCGGATAACAGGACCGCTCATCTGACTTTCATGAGCGAACTTCTTGAACAGGAATATAAGATTAAAAAGGGCGGTGGAGAGAAGAGAATTGACAGCCAGCACAAGAGGGGGAAGCTGACGGCCCGTGAGCGCATCGAACAATTGATGGATAAAGGCTCACATTTTCACGAGCTTGGAATATGGGCCGGTTATGAAATGTATGATGATGTTGGCGGATGTCCGGCTGCCGGTGTCATTATGGGTGTCGGGTTTGTTTCAGCAAGAGAATGTGTGATTGTAGCCAATGATGCGACAGTCAAAGCCGGAGCATGGTTTCCCATCACCTGCAAAAAGAATATACGTGCACAGGAAATTGCCCTCGAAAACCATCTGCCCATCATCTATCTTGTTGATTCGGCGGGAGTGTATCTGCCAATGCAGGATGAGATTTTTCCCGATAAGGAGCATTTCGGGCGGATATTCAGAAATAATGCCGTACTGAGTGCTAAGGGCATTCCGCAAATTGCAGCGATCATGGGAAGTTGTGTTGCCGGTGGCGCTTATTTGCCGATTATGAGTGATGAGGCTTTGATTGTGGATGGGACTGGAAGCGTCTTCCTGGCCGGCAGCTACCTTGTAAAATCGGCCATAGGTGAGGACGTCGATAACGAGACACTTGGAGGTGCTACCACACAGACAGAAATAAGCGGAGTAACCGACTACAAGATGCCGAACGACGAAGTCTGCCTGCAAACCATACGCGATTTGATTGACAAGACCGGACCTTTCGATAAAGCAGGATTTAATCGCACGGACGCGAAAGATCCGGCAAGACCTGCTGGTGAGATACTCGATGATCTGCCTGCCGACAGAAATCGTCCGTATGATATGATGGATCTGCTCGAATGTATCATTGATATGGGAAGTTTCACCGAATATAAGAAAGGATATGGCCAGTCACTGATCACCGGTTATGCCAGGATTGATGGCTGGAGTATCGGTATCGTGGCTAATCAACGCCTGGTGAAACGCTCCAAAAGAGGGGAGATGCAGATTGGAGGCGTCATTTACTCCGACAGCGCCGACAAGGCGACGCGGTTTATCCTTAACTGCAATCAAAAAAAGATCCCTCTTCTTTTTCTTCAGGATGTCACCGGATTCATGGTCGGCAAGAGGGCGGAACATGGGGGGATCATCAAAGACGGCGCCAAGATGGTCAATGCGGTTGCCAACAGTACGGTACCCAAGATCACGATTGTCGTCGGTAATAGTTATGGAGCAGGAAACTATGCCATGTGCGGGCGTGCCTATGATCCCCGTTTTATGTTTGCATGGCCCTCTGCGCAGATAGCCGTGATGGGGGGGCAACAGGCCGCCAATACGTTGCTGCAGATACGAGTCAGCTCTGAGGAGAAGAGGGGTGAAAAAGTGTCCGATGAAGAACGCAATAAGTTTTTAAAAGAGATCCAGGATAACTACGACCGGCAGACCGACGTGCGATATGCTGCGGCTCGTCTTTGGGTGGACGCCATCATCGATCCCAGAGAAACCCGGGAAAAGATATCCATGGCCGTCTCCGTAGCCGATCATAATCCTGTCATCGAACCCTTCCGCACCGGTGTTATCCAGACGTAAAGAGAGGCACGAAATGGTGGATGGTTGAATGGATGGCGTACTTCAGAAATCGGTTAATCGGTGTATTGATCTTTCTTAAATTCCGATTTTCTTTGCCTTCCTTTTAACATGTCATTCTCTGCAAGAGTTTGGCATAGTCATCTTTTCGGGGAATCCGCCACCGTGGCTAATTGGAGGCTCCTGTTTACATCTTTCCACAAAGACCTCGTGACAGCGGATCTTGTCTTGTCATGCGCTTTGCTATGACCGTGGTTTTAAAAAGGATGGGCTGGTGCAAGGTCTGACCTTGGTAGGACAACAACGGGCGCAGCAGGTCAAAGACCGTGCTGCGAGGTTCATGTGGAAGACCTCAGCCGTTATGTCATTTCCGGCAGAAGTTATCCCGAAACCTTTGGAATGATCGGGGCTTGAAATGACACCTTCATTGTTTGATCTGCGAGGAATCGATTTCCGATTCTATTTAAATTTTAGATAACGAGGACAAAAATTCTCTGTGTTCATTGTGAAATTTCCCTGTGCGCTTTGTGGTTTCCTGAAAAACAACCTATCGTAGCCACAATGGGCGCAAAGGAGGTACGATGTTCACAATGAATTATGCCTTTATATTTTACGACTGGGCAAAGGCAATTGTACGTAATGGATCTGTCTTTGCAGCGACACGTGCGGGGAGCCAGGAAGCGAGAACACACAAGACGAGCGTGACCAGGCTCACCCAGATGAAATCGGTGAAGCGTGGTTGCACGGGCGCGTATTTCATGAAGTAGTTGGATTCCGAGAGCGGAATCACATGCCAGGTCCCCTGAATCCAGTTGAACCCGACCGCAAGGCCGATGCCGATGATCAGGCCAACGACGGCCACAAGCAAGCCTTCAAGTAAAAAAAGCCTTCGTATCCTTCTTGAGGTTGTTCCAATTGCTTTGAGGATGCCAATGTCTCGGGTTCGCTCGAGTACCATCATCAGGATGGTACCGATGAGATTGAACGCAGCAACCAGGATCATTACCGCGATGACCAAAGGTATCGTCTGTTCCTGTAAGTTGACCCACGCATAGATACCGCTGTAGCTCTCATAGACCGATTGTACAAAATAGGGCACCCCCATGTTTTGATACAAGGTGTCGGCGACCGCACGGATATGACTTGGATCTTTTACGTTGAGTTCGACTTGCGTGGCCTCCGCTGAATTGAGGTGCAGCAGGGACTGACTGTATCGGCGATCGACTATGGCCAGGGCATTATCAAAACGGTCAATCCCGGTTTCATAGATTCCTGTCAAACGGAACTGCATTATATCCGGCAGATTGATCGGCGATGGGATTCCGTTTAGTGTGTAGACCGTCAGTCTTTCGCCAACTTTTGCCTGGAGATTTTTGGCCATCGTAGCACCCAGTACGATTCCTGGCAGTCCTGTTGAGTCCTTCGAAAGATTATAACTACCGGATGTGATATACTTGTCGATAGAGGTAAGGTGGTAACCCGGACTTATCCCGCGCAATAGCACCCCTTCGGCATGATTGTGAGTCTGTATCATCACCTGGCTCATATCAACAGGCTGTGCCTGAGCCACACCTGGGTGGTGATTCAGATAGGTGACTAGCGTATCCGCCCGGTTGATGGGGTCACCGGAGAAGGTCTCCACGGTAATGTTGGGCATGAAGCTGGTGATCTTTCCTTCTATGGTGGACTTGAATCCATGAACGATAGACAGCGCGATCAGAAGGCCGCCCGAACCCAAAGCCACACCGGCAATAGCCATGATCTTGATGAACGACAGGAAACGTGAGTCGTGTCGTTTGCCCTTGAAATAGCGTCTGGCAAGATACCATTCAAAATGCATGGCCATAGAAAAAAGTTTGGAGTTTGGAGTACCTGTTGTACTTAAAGTTAATCTTTGTAATGTATGTAACTCTAAGTACTTTGAATCACCGGTACTTAATGCGCCTTCCTACTCGGGACGCATATGCGGGAAAAACAGGACATCGCGGATGGACTCCTGGTTTGTCATAATCATGGTCAGCCGGTCGATGCCGATACCCAGTCCGGCTGTGGGCGGCATGCCATATTCAATGGCCCGAAGGAAATCCTCGTCGACGGTCATCGCCTCATCATCGCCCTGGGCCCTAAGCCGTGCCTGTTCTTCGAGGCGCTGGCGCTGATCGACCGGGTCGTTAAGTTCGGAGAACGCATTGCAGATTTCCTTGCCGTTGACGATGCCCTCAAAACGTTCGACCAGTCCGTCTACACTGCGGTGTTTCTTGGCAAGCGGGCTCAGTTCTACGGGATAATCAATGATGAAAGTAGGCTGAATCAGTTTTGGTTCAACATATTCGCCAAATATTTCATCGATCAGCTTACCGGTACCCATGCTGTCGTCGATGTCCAGGTGCAGTTCTTTGGCAACGGCGGCAACTTCATCGCGTGATTTCTTGTACAGATTGTGTCCGGTTTCCTTCTCAATCGCCTCAAACATGGGCACACGGGGCCAGGGACGTTTGAAATCGATCACATTTTCGCCCACCTGCACCTTGGTTGATCCGTGAAGTTCCAGTGCCACTTTTTCGATGATTTCTTCCACAAAGTCCATCATCCAGTTGTAATCCTTGTAAGCGACATACAGCTCAACCTGTGTAAATTCCGGATTGTGGAAACGGCTCATCCCTTCGTTTCGGAAATCCTTGGCAAACTCGAACACACCGTCAAATCCGCCGACGATCAACCGCTTCAGGTACAGCTCGTTTGCAATGCGCAGGAACAGTTCCATATCCAGCGCGTTGTGATGCGTTACGAACGGGCGTGCTGAAGCACCGCCATAGATCGGTTGGAGGATCGGCGTCTCCACTTCGAGATAGCCTTTATTCACCATGAAGCTACGCATGGTCTGAATCAGCTGCGACCGTTTGCGGAATACATCACGAATCTCAGGATTTACGATGAGATCCACATACCGCTGCCGATATCGCAACTCCTTATCGCTGAATGCATCATAGATCTTCTTTTCACCATCTTCAACCACCTCTTTGGGGGTAGGAATCGGGCGAACCGCCTTGGTCAGCAGGTCAAATGATTCGGCATGAACCGTGATCTCGCCGGTACGTGTACGAAACACAAAACCTTTCACACCAACCACATCGCCGATGTCCACTAGTTTCTTAAACAGGGTATTGTATGTGTCAATACCCACATCATCGCGACGAATGTAGACCTGAATGCTTCCTTCCGAATCCTGGAGGTTAAAAAAAGCCGCTTTACCCATGATTCTGCGCGTCATGATGCGGCCTGCTAAACTTACACGCTCCGGTTCTTCCTCACTTTCCTCGTCTTTCAGTAACTCCGGAGTTTCGAGAATCTGTTTACTGTTATGAGTGACTTTAAAAGAGTAGGGATACGGGTTGACACCCAAGTTACGAATTTCATGAAGCTTCTCCAGCCGAAGCTCTTCCTGTTCACTTAACGATGTTGTTCGATCGGACATTAATGCGACTTTTTTTCTGGCCAGTTTCGAAAATTTATGTTGAATGACGACTTTCAGTCATCTTTTTTGCAAAGACCGTAAGATACAATCATTAAAGGAGAGATACACAGTCGAGTTTGGGGGGCTGTGTTATGGATTTACCTGTTTTTTGCTTTCCGTTCTTATGACGGATGTCGGGGAAAATTTACAGCACGATCAGTAGAATGGCAGGCTTATTATCGCACTAATATTCCATCATTTCATTATTCCGTCATTCCAACATTCCTTATTTTCATATATGCAGTTTATTTCATTGCCCGTAAAAGGACTTTATACCGCGTTTGCAAAGGTCGTCAGCGATATACCGTCTAATCGTCTGCATGCACAAGAGCAAAAGCAGTTAAAAACGATACGCCACAACCAACGGCGTGCAGAGATCATAACATCAAGGATCCTGCTGAAGGATCTGGCCGGGATGGCCGGGATGGACAGGGGATCGTTTCATGTGGAGAAAGATGAGGAGGGACGCCCGACGGGGGTTAACGGAACAAGGAAAGTTCCCGTTGGAATCAGCCACTCTAACAGACATGTATTATGTGCTTTATATCTCAACGGGGCGGTCGGCCTGGATATCGAAAATGTTAACAGGCGTATGCCGGATCGTTTGACTTCCCGCATCCTGGCACCCACGGAATATGATTTGCTGAATGACCTGCCGCTGGTTCGGTTGTGGACGATTAAAGAGGCCGTTCTTAAGCAACAAGGCCTGGGGTTATATGCAGGAATGCCCAATGTCGTCCTTCGACAGGTGGATGATCATCATTTTTATGCAGAATTTCGGAAGCTGCACTTCAAGGTATACAGTTTGTCGAATGATGGCGCCTGGATTGCCATCAGCCTGTCGAATGGACAGTAGTAAGAATGGGAAAATAGGGGTGGGAAAGGACCATTTATGATATCCATTCATCAAATATCAGTAGAGAATTCCTGCTAACATTTAATCAAAAATAAGTCCGGCGAATCGCATTGAGTAACGACCGATTAAGCATTAACTTAGCATTAATTTGGGCTGATTGAAGAACAAAACCATTTTTACCTCAGATGAATAATTTACCCTATACGAAAGAACAGATTGTAGACGCTATCAAAGAAGCGGGCAAATCTGCTGTGGAGCAGAATACACGAATTTTATTTGTGCCGGATGAAATAAATGACAAAAATTTCAAGCAGGTGTGCGAGGTCTATTCGTCGATATATCCTCATAATTTTGATACAATTGTTATACTGGAAGGAGTAGACAGGGAACTTAAAAAAGGCATCTGTATACCCGATCTGGAAAGCTTCAAAACGCCGTTTGGATCGGTCCCCGTCAATACCCGGCTTGCTGACGATTTCTGCGATGAAGAAGACGATTTTTACATCACTAATGAGTCTTATCACGAAGGACTGAGCCTGTTTCAACAGCTGCAAATGTTGCAGACCGTACAGTCGAAAAGATTTAGTGTGGTCAGTATCCAGGTGTCGAACCAGGAGCGTAGTTCCATACTCCGTGAGCTGTCAATCGTGATGAGCGATGTGCTGACTGCCTATAACTCGCTGACCATTTGTTGTTGCGACATGCACATCGACCAGAAGGAAAAACTGGATCTTTTGATGAACTACCATACGGCACGGGACATGTCCAATCTGAAATATCTTATTAACCAGGAAGAAGTCATTGTGCGTGGCAAGTCTTCATTGCTGACCGGCATGCTTCTGGCTCAGATCTGGGATCTGGATGTTCAGTTTCTTGACGGTGAGTATTCCACTACAGAAGGTTTTAGCCTGATAGCCGGTTATGCTGTCAACAAAAGAGGGGCATGACTGTTTTGACAAAGTCAGGCAGTATAAGTGTCATTGGGACAGGCAGAGTAGGAAGATGTCTGACGCTGGCACTTTTGAAAGCAGATTTTCATATCCATAGTCTTTTTAATCGCACTGTTTCTGTAGCCGAAGACCTGGTAAGTGATTTCGGGAAGACAATCATCAAGAAATTTCCGGAGCACAAAGATGATCTTGGAAAGATTGCCTTTGTTTGCGTGCCTGATGACAACATATCTCAAGTGGCAGAGAAACTTTGCGGTTTAAGCAACGAATGGACCGGGTATTTCTTTGTTCATTGTTCTGGTGCCAGACCAGCCGAAGAGCTGGATGTTTTAGCAGCTAAAGGAGCACAAATTGCGTCTTTTCACCCAATACAGACATTTCCGTCGGAGCCGGATCCGGAAATTTTTCGTGATATCTGGATAAGCCTGCAGGGAGATCATGGTCTGCTGCACTTGCTCGAACGGTTTGCTCGATTTCTTGGTGCTAAAACAGTTCATGTGACGGCAGCAGAAAAACAACAACTGCATATCGCAGCTGTATTTGCCTGCAATTATATGGTCACGATCGCAAGTGCGGCTGAAAAGCTTCTGCCTGAAGAAAACCAGAACATGGAATTGTTGGCTCCGTTAATGCGGCAGACATTGGATCAAATATTAACGAAAGGTCCGGGCCAGGCATTGACTGGACCGTTGCGCCGCGGCGATTTGCAGACCCTCAGGGATCACCTGGAAAGTCTGAATGAGTTGCCGGAATTACAGAATTTGTATACAAGCCTTGGCAGGTATACCGTTACACTTATTAAAGAAATGACTTCGAGACCTGTGAATATCGATCAGATTTCAATGCTTTTTGAAACGAAGTAAATATGACGGGAGGTTTTAAATGGTGAAAAAATATAGCATTTATAGCACGTTGATACCTTTAATGCTAGTTGTATTTTCAGGATCTTACCCGGCAAAGTACTCTGCACCAGAACACGAGAAACCCCTGGCGATTGGTGCAAAGATGCCGCTGGCCGATTATAAAATGCAGGACACTGATTACAATATGTTGTCCTTGTCGATGATGAGAAAAAAAAATGGTCTGTTGGTGTTATTTACAGCCAATACATGCGGCGTAGCTGATAAATGGCAAAACAGGTATAATATGCTGGCACAGAACTGCCAAACCTATCACATAGGGATGATTGCAGTCGATCCAGATGCGGCACTGATCAATGGACCCGAGTCAATCAGGTATAACAAACAAGAATCGGATACATATCACTATCGTTTTCCATACGTTTCAGATAGCCATGATAAAGTAACTAGTGCGTTCGGTGTTCGTCAGATTCCGATGGTTTTTCTATTCAATAAGAATTTGAAACTGGTCTATCGGGGAGCCATTGATGATAGTCCTGCTAATGCAGGAAATGCGAAAAATCATTATGTGATGGATGCGATCACCAGTCTCGGTAACGGCCGGCAAATCCCTAAAGCGATCACGCGTGTAAATGGTTGTCCGGTTATGTGGGAAAATGACTGATATAAGCCGTATCTTATAACCTTATTGAAGTTTGAGTTCGGGATGAAAGAAGAACTGCAGCAAGCACATGGGACCCGGAACGGAGATAATGAATGATATGAAAACGTTCAGGGTTACCCCATCGTTAACATAGAGGGCGTTGTGATCTCAAAAAATCATTCAACCCGGATCTCCGTAATGCAATATTCTGATTAGAATCGAAAAGTTTAATGCCGACCTGGAAACTAAATACGGAATTTAAATTTGATGCCGCTCATGCCATCGAGGGATATGATGGCAAATGCAGTCGCGTGCATGGTCATACCTACCGGGTAAGAGTGACAGCAAAATCACACCGTCTGAATCCCTCCAAGTACCTGCGGACACCTGATATGGTTTGCGATTTTCGCGAACTGAAATGGGCTGCAAAGGATGTTGAAAAAGGGGGCTTCGATCATTGTTTGCTGAATGAACATGTGCCTGTGTCTACTACCGCTGAACGTTTGGCTGAATATATTCATAAAGAAACCAAGAAACGTATTCCTGATGGTATCGAACTGACAGTCACTGTCTGGGAAACATCGGATAGCTGGGTAGAATACACGGATGAAGATGTTTAAACCTGAAGAACAAGGAAATACCACCCTTGCGTTGCTTGATAAGGATCCGGAATCGGTGACCTATCCGGTGATGGAACATTTTTACACCATTCAGGGAGAAGGTGTTCATACGGGCCGGGCTGCTTATTTCATCAGATTAGCCGGCTGTGATGTCGGTTGTTGGTGGTGTGATGTCAAGGAGAGCTGGGATGCCGGTAAACACCCGAAAGAGACAATCGGGAAGCTCGTGAGATCCGCCGTGGCAAGCGGGACGAATATGGTGGTTATCACCGGCGGAGAACCGCTGTTGCATGATTTGACACCATTGACCGAAACTCTTCACCGTGCCGGATTGAAGATTCACATCGAAACAAGCGGATCTTCTCCCATAAGCGGTCATCTCGACTGGATTACTCTCTCGCCCAAGCGATTCAAGAAGCCACTGGACGAGGTTTTCGCCTATGTGGATGAGCTGAAAGTGGTGGTACTGACGAATAAGGACCTTAAATGGGCAGAGGAAAATGCTGCAAAATGCCCTGATACTGCCCGTCTGCTTTTGCAACCTGAGTGGACAACGCCGAAATCCATGGACCTCATTGTCGATTATGTGAAAGAACACCCGGAGTGGAGTATCAGTCTGCAGGCGCACAAGTTTCTGGGAGTTCGCTGAATGACCTTTGAAGATCTGTCTGTTGTTATCACGGGAGCCAGCAGGGGAATTGGCCAGCAGATCGCACTCTTTTTTGCGGAGCACGGCCATCACCCATTGGTTTTGATAGCGCGTGATCCAAATGGAATGGCTGATACCCGGCAGGCATGCGAGGAGCAAGGCGCCCGGCACGTTTACACCATTGAGTGTAACCTATCGGATCCCAACGGGCTTGAATCAACAATTTTGCCGGAACCATTTAATCATATAGGCGTGCTGGTCAATAACGCCGGCGGATATGCCGAGTTAGATTTTAACGAGAGCGATGCTGACGTGATGCAAGAACAGTTTGATGCAAACGTGATGACGGCGTTCAATGCCATTAAGCATTTTGCACCTGTGTTGATGCAGAATGACAGGGGATACATCATCACGGTTGGCAGCTTGGGGGGATTAAAAGGATTAGAGCGCGCCGTGGCCTACGCAACCTCAAAACACGCCCTTCTTGGATTATGCCGCTCTCTACGTCCTGAATTTGCCAGACATAATATTGGCGTGACGGTCGTCAATCCCGGAGCGACTTGGTCCACATCGTGGGAAAATGAAGAAGTCATACCGGAAAACCTGATTGACGCCCGTGACGTTGCCCGGCTGATCTACCAGGTTACCATGATATCGCCCCGAAGTGTGGTAGATGAGCTTTTGATTACCCCAATGCGGGATTAATCAAAATAACTCCGGCGGTAACTTTGAGAGATCTGTTTTACGGGATTGAGAGAACCCCTGCTATTCAACGCCACTGAAATAATCATATCCGCCTTTTCGAAGCTGATAAGGCCATCAAAAATCGATTTTGCCGATAAGCAGCGATAAATTTGCATCGCCTTCCGACTAATTTATCCCGCATTAAGAAAAATTATACCAACAGATTTAATCTAACCTTTACATTATTAGTCGAGTATCCATACGTAGTGCATATTTTTTGTATCCGGAGTCATCAACTGCGAATTGCAAAACCTCGAAAAACATCGACCAGAACTGAATTGACGGTCTTTCGGACTTCGGATTCCTGAACCGTTCACCAGCGCTTTTATCAAAAAATTAAGCGTTCATTTTTAACCAACCTGAGGGGTATGATTATGTCTTTCATGAAAGAATTCAAGACCTTTGCCATGCGTGGGAATGTTGTAGATATGGCCGTAGGCATCATCATTGGTGTGGCATTTGGAAAGATTGTCTCCTCGTTTGTGGCTGATGTGATCATGCCGCCGATAGGACTGCTGATTGGCGGGGTCGACTTCAGCAAGCTGATGATAACAATCAAGGATGCGGTGGGAACAACACCAGCTGTGACCATTAATTATGGGGTGTTTATTCAGACCGTCATCGATTTTCTGATCATAGCACTTGCTATTTTTATGGTTATTAAAGGCATGAACTCCATGAAGAAAAAAGAAGAGGCCCCGGCACCCCCGCCTCCGCCGGCACCCACGAAGGAAGAGACCCTGCTTGCCGAAATACGCGACATCCTGAAAACACAACGAACCGGTAAACCGGCAGCATGATTTATGGCAAAGATCTGATTGGGTCACCCGGGAAGCACCCAGCACAGGAGAGCGTTTAAAACAAAGAACCCCTTCAGAAACGAAATCTGAAGGGGGCGGGGGAGATGCCATTCTTGTATTAAATCTTTGCTTTCTTATCGATTCCCTGACCTTTATGGGCAACAATTTCCCATTTCCCCCCTTAGTAGATAATCACCTTTATTTGGTGATCAATCGCAGGCTGAAGTTTTTAACGGGTCTTTCTGTTTTGGTTTGTAATATACAAACTTAACCAAGGGCCCGATTTTCGGGGAGTATTACAGTGAAAAGCTATCTAAAATTGTTGATAACAATTTTGGCTATGGCGCTTTTTAATGCGCCATAGCTCACACTTATTGAGGTTATTGTTCTAGCTCCCAAATATGTAGCTGTGACTATTTTGACAGTACGGGAACCAATCCATGCCTGTTCATTACCAACTTTAGTTTTTCGATATCAGGAGGTCCGCCTGTGTTTACGATTTCAGCGCATTCTTTAAAGAAGTTCGGACCGATAAGGGCTGGAGTAATAACTGCCAGAGCCTTGGCATGCTCTGACCTGAGATTATTAAAGGCATGTACAGCGCCACGGGGAATAAAGTAAGATTCACCCTTAGCAATATCGACAGGTTTATTCTCAACAGTGAAGGTGACAATCCCTTCTAAGCCATAAATCGTTTCATCATAATGTTCATGAAAATGGGGAGGAGGTGTTTTTGCTTCTGCAGGTACGTTAAATTCAAACATAGCCATGGAGCCATTTGTATCTGCAGATTCTAGCAGAAAATCAATTGTCACTTGCCCGACTTTTATTGTTTCGTTTTTCATAATGATAACTCCTTTTAATTGTTATGAGGCAAGCTAATTACGTGAATAGACAAAACCCTTGATTTGAATCAAGAAGCTATCTTTTTGTAATTTTTTTTCGAACACGGCTAAGAGTTTCGGGTGTTATTCCTAAGTAAGCTGCAACATGGAACAGTGGTAAACGCAAAAGAAGTTGAGGTTCATCGTTGAGTAGCCGCTTATATTTTTCTTCGGGTGTTTCAATTGTGGCTTCACCCAATCGTTTTTTTAAAATGTAATTTGTTTCCTGCTGTGCCTTGATAAAATATATTGTAAATGGCGGGATGTGGGTTACTGCATATATCCAATTCTTTTGATTCATTGCCAAAAGCTCACTGTCCTCAAGAGCTTGTAGATTTAAATCTGTTGAAGTGTTATTTAAAAAACTTTGCAGCTCACTGCACCACCCACATTCAACCTTAAAATAGATATTTCTTTCTTCGCCATTGCTATTAATGAGGTATTGTCGCAAGCATCCTTTCTCTATGAAATAGACGTTTCTGGAAATATCTCCTGCTCTTAATAAGTGTTCATTCTTCTTTACACGGACCCTCTCAAGCAGGGGAGTGAGTTTTAAAAAATCTCTGTCCGGGAATTCAACTATGCGTCTCAATTCTGTTAAGAGTAACAAGTAATCCATAGTGTGAATTGTAGGTTGGTATAACGGCCCTGTGCATAAGAGGATAAAATACGAGCAACGTCTGTCAATTTAGCCAAAACACTGAGAACAAGCGATCCGCCGCGGCCGAATTCCGGACCGGCTTTGCCCCTTTAATGCCTTATTGGACACAGAATTAAATTAATAGAGGGTATTATGATATTTTCTGGTATTACCTGCAATAAAAAACCCCTCTAATATGAAATTTAGAGGGGTTTGGGGGATCTGGTAACCTCCTAGTGGAGATGCCGGGAGTCGAACCCGGGTCCGAGATGGCAAACCGCCAAGCATCTACATGCTTATCCTGGTTTTAGAATCTTACCCGATGATTTGCCGCCAGGCAGGCGTCATCAGGCCAGGCCGGAAAAGTTTCAAGCGAGCCGGCCGGCCACCGGATCACGTTAGTCTGTCTAAAGGTGTCGCTCCAGTAGCCCCCAACAGACGAGAAGCTAAAGGAACGGTCTAGCGGCTGTTAGGCGGCCAGACTGTAAGAGTAATTGTTTGCATTTGCATTTAAGCATCCAAATGTTGTTTTACGAGGGTCATTTGGCACAACCTCGGCATGCAGCCTGTGATCTTACTCACCCCGTCGAGACCGTGTCACCCCCATTTTTAAAATTCTGAATTTTAAATTTTGAATTTTGAATTGTCCTAATGTTGTAAGGCTTCAAAACTAAGAATTCATATTTATCAAAATGTTGAGACGGACTGTTGTGAATCAAGTCATCGGCCTACATAAGAAGATAAGACATTTTGTTACATCTTGTAAATGGCCTATTTCCTCCTGCTCATCTATATGTCTTAATTTCACTTTGATAACAGTTCGACTACATATTGTTATTTTGTCATTTAACGTTGCATTGTTATCATTATTAAGTTTTTAGAAGGTTATATTTAAAGAATTGAGCTTTTAGTTCATAATATCAGAATATCTTCATGAAAATTGCGATTCTTGGTGCCGGCACTGTTGGAGCTGCCTTAACACGAATTTTGTGTACTAATCCACGAATTACGTGCGATTATCGTCATTGACGAAAATGGACCGTGCTCTCGACGAACTTACCGAACAATGTCCCTCGGGAACGCTTCGGACCTATCGTGTAAATATCAACCGCGAACATGCGATCATTACGCTGATTAAAGGATTCGATGTCCTGATTTGCGCCCTGCCTTCGCATCACAACCTGAGAATTTCCGAGATTGGCACTCAAATCGGGTATCCATTATATCGATTTTGGTGGAAGTGATGAGGTTTTGGATCAACAGTTGGCGTTGAATGAAAAAAATGAACGCCACGACCACTGGATCATTCCTAATTGCGGTATGGCTCCGGGATTGGTGAATATCCTGGCGATGCATGGATTTGAGTCTTTTGAAAAGGTTGACTCCATCAATGTCTGGGCATCGAGTTTGCCGGTTGACCCCATACCGCCGTTTAACATCCAACTCAGCTTTTCACCTTACGGATTACTGCACGAGTACCTTGATCCCGTCACGATCATTAAAAATGGGGAGTTAACTACAGTAGAGCCGTTGAATGGTCATGAAACCATCAAGTTTGATTCCCAGCCGGATCTGGGTAAGATGGAGACCTTTTATATCAGTGGCGGCATCACATCCCTGGCAAAACAACTGAAGGGCAAAGTCAATGAATTGACCTTCCGCGCCATACGGTATCCCGGACACCGAGACCTTGTTGAAGCCCTCAGGACATTAGGGTTTACTTCCAATCAGATTATTGATATACGGGGTAACCTTACCTACCGGCAATTGCTTATTCGTCAGTTACAGAAATATCTTCCCTCAGGCCATAAGGATTTCGTGTTGATTAAGATCGCGATCGAAGGGATTAAAGACGGACATGCGATTCATCGTGAATATGAAATAAAACACAATTACGATGACGAGCGTGATGTGTCTGCTTTGATGGGTTGTGTATCCATTACCACAGAAATCATTGCTGAAATGATGGTGGACAAGACTCTGAAGGGAGCCGGTGGCGTCAGACCTCCTGAAGAGATCGTCCCGCTGGATAATTTTCTCGATCGTCTAAAGGAAAAAGGGGTAAACCTGGAGATCCACGAACATGAGATCGAATTGTCCGACGCTTGATGAAACAGTTAGTGTAAGATAAGTTTTTTTGAAGGATAACCCTGGTATTGGTGTATAAATGAATCGTACGTATTGGTGGTACCTTTTCATATCCGGTTTGTTGTTGCTGGCTCCGGTTATTTCTTCGGCTCAAGAAAGCCGTAAACCTGTTCATGTTATATTTGATACCGATATAGGTCCGGATTACGATGATGTAGGGGCGATTACCGTTCTTCACGCTCTGGCGGACAGTGGTCAGGCCAAAATACTGGCTACCGTAGCATCCAACCGGTATCCAAAGATTGCCGAGGTGCTGGATGTGTTCAATACCTATTTCGGAGAGCCGAATATCCCTATCGGCGTGCCTAAAGGGCCAAGTGTGGAATTGAAGGACTGGCAGGGCTGGTCGGATGCCATTGTTGCCAAATATCCGCACAAAATAACATCGAACGATCAGGTGCCCGATCCGGTGGAAGTATACCGCAGCGTGTTGAGCAAGCAACCGGATCATAGCGTCACAGTCGTATCAACCGGTTTCTTTACCAACCTGGCCAACCTGCTGGAATCGGGTCCGGATAAATATTCTCCGTTGAACGGGAAACAACTGGTAGAGCGGAAAGTGAAGCGGTTGGTCAGCATGGGCGGCAAGTTTCCATCGGGGGCGGAGTTTAACGTAGATAATGACATCCCGTCATCCAATTACGTATTTGCGAACTGGCCGACGGAGATCATCTTCAGCGGCTTTGAGATCGGTGTGAAAATCAAGACGGGGATACCGCTTATTCACAACAATCACATTGAAAACGATCCCGTGAAGGATGTATTCAGCATCAGCATACCGAAGGCGGCGGAAGATAAGAACGGGCGGTCGAGTTGGGATGAGACGGCTGCGCTGGTGGCTGTTAAAGGAGCTTCGCCCTACTTCAAACTGGTACCCGGACACATCTCCAGCGTAGATGATGGGGGGCAGGTGCACTGGGATACGACCAGAAGCGGCCAATACTATCTGCGCGAAAAGAAATCCGTAGCCTATATAACCGATGTGATCAATGCGTTGCTCCAGCATCAACCGGTAAAGAAGTGAAGTTTTTTTAGCCGCGGATTTTCGCGGATGAACACGGATAAAAAAATGAAATTAGTTCTGTGGCCTTTCGTGTCCCAGTGGTTATTTTTTTGCCACGGAAACACGAAAGTCACGGAGGTCCGTCTTTAATTTTGGATTGAATACAATTTTTTGATCATCCGTGTATTATATAGCTGACTTTAAGATTAAAAATCGATTCTGGATCAAAAATCACATATGCGACGGTTTAGCCTTTACCTTTCTATACTGATACTCATTGGGTGCGTGGGCTTTTTTGCCGGATGGCATCTTCGTCCCCGGGCAAATAAGAAGGATTCTTTGCAGGTTTTGGGAAAAATCCCGGATTACACACTTACCAATCAACTGGGACAACAGGTATCATCAAACTCATTTAAAGGGAAGGTTAGAGTCGTTACTTTTCTGTTTCCGTACTGCCAGGGATATTGTCCGCTCATAGCTCATAATTTTGTTAGCCTGGAGCAGGAACTCAAAGCCTCTAAAATGGCCAATAAAGTACAATTGATCGCCTTCAACGTCGATCCGGACAGCACGGGACCCGCACAGATGAAAGCGTTCCAGCAACAGTATGGCTGGAATCCATCAGACACGCACTGGCAGTATCTGACCGGAACACCCGGCGAGATCCACCATATCGTAACCGGCTCCTATTACATTGATTACCAGAGAGTGAGCGAAGCCAGTGAGGATCAGGAGATTGAAAAGGAGAAGAAAGCAGGGACATATGTTCCGGATCCGGTAGTAGCCAACAAGCTGGCCGATGAGGCGCAGCCCGATTATGATATCGTACACAATGATGCGCTGGCAATCGTCGATACCACCGGGCACATCCGGAAAATATTTGATGATGCCGACCGGGTGTCCAATCAACAGATCATGGATGTCATTTATAAGTTGCTGCCATCATACAATGACACCCAGATCCGCTGATATAGTTTTGGGGTAAAATTTCAGCCGACTGCCGTAGTTCCTTTTCGAGTTTTTGGCAGGCCCTTTTTCAGCATTGTAGTCATGGCAGTGTTGATGATGTCAGCCAGTTCCGGCTTCCGGTTCACCGTTAGCTGTCTCAACCCACCCAGTATTTGATCGTCGATCGTAACGGGTGTTTTGGCGAGTGTAATCGTTTGTTGCGACCAGACCGTTTTTCCTGCTGAATTGACCATTTTCATTATCGTGGTGATTCGAGGCGTATAAGTGAGTTGGAACAATCCCGGATAGGCAAAGAAACGGTTGATAAAATCTTCATCGATGTAGATATCCACTTGTAAGGCCAGATCAGCCTTTTTGAAAGCCTTACCTGGTTTCGTATCTGTCGGATACCCATACGGATCATACTCCGCTTCCCCTTTCAGGGTATTGGCCGGCAGTAAATTATAATTCAGTTTACCCAGATGGTTTTGTATAACATCATACGTCGAGTCCACTTCCGATTTGATCATTTTATTCTGTTTTTTGCTGTACATCGGGTAGATCTGCTTTAAATTCGCATTGAACATGGATGGGGGACTGGCACTTACCAAAAGGCTGGCAAAATTGCCGGTGTAAAAGTTGTACGGATTAAAATGTTCGATATGAAACCGGAAGGATGAAAGGACGACGTTTTGTTGCTCAGGTGACGTCTTGATTAATACGGTAGGTGAGCATGCAGATAGAAAAAGAACGGGTAAAATAGCCAGGAACGAAATGATTGATTTTTTCATGATAACACCTGCACTTTCAAAAAAAGGTAATAGTTTCAGTCTTTACACTCTTTTCTTGTTCTGTTATTGAAAGTTATTTGAAAAGAACGCTGTAGCTTTGCAGATGATGAGATCCTGACTTTTAGATGTTGTTAAACGGTAATCAACATACCGTTAACCAGAAAAATATTGGTATCGTGGTTTATTTTAAATGGCATGTTGATGTTAGTTTGTTATGAATTTTATTATAAATAACGAATCACAGAAGGGTTTTAGTCAGGCATGGTGCGATTTTTGTTGAGATTCGTTAACCCTGACAGGGTCAAACATTCTTTATCAATCAATAGTTGTCGATTTTAACGTGAGTTCGACATAAGAATTGAATACAAATTAAAAATACCCAGTCAAGGGTAATTTCTGATCATCAAGATTAAATTTGAACCTCATTTTCCAGGTCTCGCATACATTTTGATCAAGAGACAGGATCGGCCATTTCTTAACAATTACTTAATCCACAGGCAACATATAATCGCTATAATACTTTGACTTAGTGCCTTTTCGAACCTGAAAGGAGATTACCATGGTCAAGTGTTATATCAGCAACTATATACCCCGAATCGGATCTTTCTTTTCCGTAATTGCTTCAAAATCCAGGGGTGAAAGTGAGTTCGATCTGACCTTTCATTCTTATGTATTATCTCAGAATCTGGATGAATATTCATATAAACTCGGCCGCAGGATCACAATAGACTATGAAGATAATTACAGCGAGAACGAGGGGATTATTTACGCCTATGAGAAAGTCCTGGCCATCATGAAGAATGAGTGCATCAATTACATTGATGCCGTGTATTCTGATCTGAACTACAGCACGCTTCTTCCGGATGTCAGGTATGCGGAAATCGAAAGCCAGGGGTTGAAGGTACATTGCATCAACCACAGAGGGTTTTCCGGTGCAGTCAAAGATCTGAGTGAGAAGGCAGAAAATATCGAAATACAGGCGGAGATGAGCCGGTACACTCATTTACCTACCTGCCGCGTCAAAGAAATGACGCCATCATTTGCCTGATATTTGTTATTTATAGTATTGAGTATTGAGTATTGAGTATTGAGTATTGAGTATTTGGTTAATGAACCAACTCTTTATCACGAAAGGAATTACAAAAAAAGCCACCCCGGTCAGCGGCGTGGCTTTTAAATGATGGCGATGATTATAACACGGGATCGCCATTAGGTATAGTTACTTGATAAGCATCATCTTCCTGGTTTTTACAAAATGCCCTGAGGTAATCCGATACAGGTACAATCCACTGGCTACCTGGCGGGCATCCCACTGTACATTGTAATACCCTGCTCTCATGGATTTGTTTATAAGCGTAGCCACTTTCTGCCCGAGGATGTTGTAGATCTCCAATCGTACTCTGCCGGCTTTGGGCAAAGCGAAGCCGATCGTCGTAGTTGGGTTAAACGGGTTCGGATAGTTTTGATGCAAACTATAGCGGGTCGGCAGGTTTGAGTTGGAGACCTCAATAGGCGTTCCCTGGACTGATTTTTCCGTCAACAATGACTGGTCATTAAATATATCTGCGTCGGCGGAACTTGTGTAAACCTGGGCGGCAAAGGTTGTAGTGCCGGTGATATGAGATACAATCGCAAGTTTTGCTGTTACGGTTTTCATGGCTGCAACCGAACCCATCCGGATCATCAGGCTGTCGTGACTTTGGGTCCAGGAACTATCTCCTATCACGCTTTGAACGGCAATGCTTCCAGGAACCAGCATCAGAACATGGACCGAATCGGCGGGATCCGGTCCATTGTTGGTGACCGAAATAGAGAGCGTGTCTTTCTTTCCGACCACCAGGGAGTCGGTCATTGCTTGCAGAGCGAGCGTGGCATCGGCCGTTTTAGTGATCACGTGAACCGTTGTCGGCGTCAGAATAGCCGGGTTCGAATCAAAGACGATCGAAGCACGATTCCTGATCGTGGTGCCGTTTGTGAGTCCCATGTTGGGCTTGACAGCATACGAGACAAATCCTTCACCACCCGGTGCGGCCGTGTCAGGCGGCAGATCGATACCGTTGAACGTAAAGGTGACGATATTGCCTGCTCGCTGAACGGTTAATACACTGTCGTGACTCGCATTCATCAGGTGGAAGGAAGCCGGGTCGATATGGGAATCCAGCGTATCGGTAATCGTTACTGTATGAGCAGCCCCGGTGGCAGCTGCCAGATTCTCAAAGTGTATAGAGTACCGCAGGCTGTCCTGGGCATGAGCCATCGGTATGTAGTAATGCCTGACTTGAATGGTCCCGTTACTTGAGTCTACCGTTGCAGGTCCCGATGACAAGGCGGATTTATCATTCGGATCAAAAGCGGCAACTACAGGTGAAACCTTTACACAGCCAAAATGACCTTCCTGACTGAGGTCAGATGGATTACAGAGTGGTACAAGCTTTACACAGCCAATTTGACCTTTTAGGCTGAGGTCAGATGGATTACAATCCGGGGTGATTGGAGTATGATAGGTATAGGATTGGAAACATCCTACGCAGTAATCCAGGTATCCAAAGTGAAAAGCGCTAGGTTCTCCGGTCTGTATGTTCGACTTTTGGCCGGATGATTGAGCACTCGTTTTTTGGGGTTTTGTTGGTTCTGATGGTGGTAATGGGTACTGAAACCAATTACCTGAGCCACTTGGTAGTATGCTATTGCTAATGTTCCGATTCCCGCTGTGTTTTACATTATCGACCAACTGTTGGGCAGCAGTATTGATAGCTTGATGTGCACTACTATTGTCGGGTTGATTGTCGGCTCCTAAATGTTCTTTTACCGCGTGATAGATTAATAAACTAATCTGGTAAGCCCACATGGCAGTGAATTTCGAACTGGACTGCTCAAACGCAGTTTGAACATCGGCGGTAGAATGCATTGATGTGGTCAGATCCGAAAGAAACTGTTTCAGATATTGGTCGGGCTGGGAAAATCTTCCGGTTAAGTTAGACGATAATACACCATTGATAGTGGCATTCATTAATGAGTCGCCAGGAGCCAGGGTGCTGAGAAAATTCGAAAGTACCGTATTGGTCGTATCATTTAAACAGCGTTGTATAATCAACTTGTATTGGCCGATGGGCATCACCCAGAAGATGTAGTGTGAAGCAAGATATGCCGAATACGGAATTAAACTGGTATCAGGTTTAGAGTTCTGAATATTGTTTAATCCCGGTATTGTAAACTGAACGTGGTCTGGTGAGATTGTTGTACTTAGATATAGTTTGGAGAACTGGTCCGGATATACACTTGTAACCAGTAGTGTGTGACCGGGTTCCTGGGCAGTATGGCTATCCCAAACCATACCACCTCTCCCGTGATACTGGCTTGAAATGGCCGCTTGAACGAAAGAAAACCTGGGTTTAATGTATTCTCCGACGATAAATTGACGAACCGGATAGCTGGAATATGCATAAAAACGGGTGGTCGTCCAGCTTCTGCCATAGTTTGTACTACTGGTAGTATTTATAATTCCAACTCCTTGTCTTCCAACGAACCGTTTAAAGTGGATGCTGAGCACCGGAATAATGAAGATGGAAGTACTGTCTGCAGGTTGTCCCGGATTTTGAGTGTGAATATAGGCCTTACCCATCCACCATGGTTCTCTTAAGTCCATACTTACATTGACATGGTCAGAGAATAACGAATCGGTTATGAGATCTTCAGTAACAACAGAATCAGGTTTTGAGGGTAGATGCTCACTGATCCAAAAATGACTTTGACTGGTAAATCCGCTTCCCTTAATCGTGAGTGGAGCTATTAACCCGGCATTCACTGTATCACGTGATATTTTGCCAATGGAAGCCAGATCCCGGAGAGCAGTCAGTTGTAGTACGGTATCCTGTGTCGTTTCAGTGAAATGAACATAGTTGATATCGCTGATGACAGTTGGAAGAGGTGAAGGAAGTCCACCTGGAGCATGCAGAATGTCATATTTCGATTGATCCTGCGGCAGATAGGAGCCGGCAGTTAGGATATGAATAGTTCCCTGCCCACCTGTAAATGTATTAGTAACCCGGAGATGGCCATTTAGCTGATCTCCCCCAATATCTATCTTGATATAAGAAGTTGGTGAACTCAGGTCCAGTGGTCCCTGAATGGTAAGATGTGAATATGGACCAAATGGATAAATCCCGCCCTCGTTGCTGATATAGGGACGGTTGTTGTTTCATCAAATATTCCGCTCATACCAGAAATAACACCACTGGCCTGGTTGTCAAAGCTGGTTGTCAGGAAAAGCCGTCCGGCATCTATGCGAACCGTATCCTGGTTGATTATGGGAACGAGTATGTAATGCTCGCCGCCTGACCATCACCTTGAATGACACCACGGTTGAGAATAACCGGCAAGGGCGTACCTGAACCGTTTTGGCTAAGTCTCCCGTAGTTGTCCATCACCAGAATGATATGCCCGTCATTGTACAGGGTATCTCCTGTTGCAATATTGGTATAACCTTGCAGGTAGAGCGTCCCGGTGTTAGTGAGTGACTGATTGAAATTAAGATAGCTGCCTGTGCCATGTACAACACCGGCGTTGATCCATCTGCCGGGACCCGTAAAATTAGTAGTACCGTAACCCTGGACTCCCTTCCCGGTAAACTGCAGGGTAGAGGTTTGCAGCGTATCCGCAGAAAAGGTAGTGTTAGAACTCATTTTCCCCAGGATCGGCCCGCCGACAGACCCATGCACTCGCATCGTTGCACCCAGATCCAATTCAGCCGTGTCGGCAACCGAAATGGTGGCATTACGTTCCCAGTTGTTGCCAATATTAAGTTTACCCCGGGATACTTTGATCATCCCGCTGTTATCAATCAGTCCACCTATAGTTGCTGATCCGGCATCCCCGTCTTTAACGATAGTACCGGTATTCACAACCATTGGGGTTTCCGCACAGTTTGGATGGACCCCTGATATCGGCCCGGTCTCTGAGATGCAGCGTGCCGGAATTAGATATATATCCATCCCCATACTGGTCAATTGCCATAGATTGTCCTGACATTGGCAATCGTCATATTGCCCGCATTGGTGAAATGCGTTTTAATCCCGATACTTACACCGGCACGTATGGCAAATACCCCTTTGTTCGTCAATTCTCCCGGCCCTTCAATGGAGCCAGTCCACATGGTAGCCCCATTGCCACCAATATCCAGGATGACATTTTGGAGCGTGTCCGCATATATCTGGTTATATAAGGAAATAGTCCCTTGGGACTGACCGGTTATGGTACCTGATAAATACATTATCTGGTTGGAGTTGTTCAGCTTTAATTCAGCATTAGCATCTGCCAGCCAGCGTCCATCGTGCTCATACAACGTATCATTTAAAGCCAGTTTGCCGCTTTTTGCCCATAAGGTGCCATTATTGATTAACCTCGGTGAGATACCGCTCGTATTTGTTCCTGCCGATTTCTGGATGAGGCTGTCATTTACAATCACTCCACGATTAGGACCACTGTTATTGGTGATGCCTTGATCAGATTGAAAATCGATAACTCCCTTGTTCCAAAGGGTATCTCCGCCCGTTAAGTATAAACTGTAGCCAGGTGCCTGAGTTATGGAGTCCTGATTAATTACGTTGCCGATGGTATTGCAACAGGCACCGTATCCACGTTCCTCCGGAAATAAGATTTATGTCATTTATCCATTTCCCGGCCCAACAATCTTTCCGTTGTCCATTGTCAGAGAATGTTTTATACCCAAATTGTTGGTCTGCACATCAGGAGTCCAATACATTGATTGAATCCGTTGATAAAGTACCGCTATACAATACAATTTTGCCGGTTTTCACCTCACCAAGACGAAGTGTATCCTTAACATGAAATCTCGACCGTACTGAAGGCTGATTGACGTACTGTCATTTGCAATAAGAGAACCACCTTTGAAATAGGTATTAGATTTGACAGTTAACGCGCCAAAAGCATTTTGGAGGATTCCGTTATTGACAAGTGAGTCATTAGTGATTTGTACAGTCGGTGTTTTTCCAGGTGAACCCCGCCAGAGTTGTCCGTTGTTGATAAATAAACCAAGGCCGTTTGTAAGCGTCAGAGTTGTTGTATAATCCGATTCAATTTGAAAATATCCGTTATTTACCAGTTCGCTTCCCGAGTTAATTGTAATAGTATTTCCCTTATACTTGCAGATAACACCTTTGGGAATGATCAGACTTGCGGGTTGCGTACTACCAATATGGACATACGTTGAAGGTCCAAAAGTTGCCAAGGCGTAGAAGATGTTTTGAACGTTAGTGTCATTGATAGTGAGTGAACCAGAGTTGATATACAATCCCTTAGCCTCTACATCTAATTTGGCAACAGTGACGTTACTGCTAATATTAACGGTATACACAATGCTGTTGCCCACCTGGTAAGGAATGTAAACCGTATCCGAAGCTCCGGGAACGGTGTTTGATGACCAGTTCCCCGGGGTTTCCCAATCGTTGCCATTTCCCGCGCCGGTCCACGTGATATTCTGTTGGGCTAAAGCGGCGTTAACCATTAGCAACACACACACAATAGATAGTGATAGAATAGATATGAATGATCTGGTATATAACCTCATAGCTTGGTCCTCCCGTGTTGTAATAAATCTCTATGCCAGTATATGCGTGAAAAAGGAGGGAAATAAATCACGTAAATAGTTAGAGTTTTTTAATAATCAGGTATTTCAGACCTTTAGCTTCATTAGTGGGATATGGCCAACAAAACAGTTTCGGTTTTATACGGGGTGCTTTCTTTGGCTGTGTGAATGATCAAGAGCTGCAAAAAAATGTTATGAAGGTATCCAATTTAATCACTATGGGTTTAATTCCCCGCCGCTTGCGGCGAAACAAAAATAAAACCCATGTTGATACCCCGTCTGCTTGCAGCGGGGTAGTTCATTCTCTTTTGCCAGAGCAGCTCCTGCAGGCTTAATGAGTCAGCTTGTGCCAATCATCAAAATCTTAATTTTGGCAATAAATGAGATATTGCTTTATAATCTCTTACTCCGGAATAAGGTTTGTCCGCAGACCGGAGAGTTATAAGTGGTTGTTATCAGCCATTCTTCAACGGGAAAGATTATGATTAAAAGGATATCATTTTTATCTGCATTCCTTACTATGGTACTAATGGTAGCCGCTCAGGCGCAATCACCGAGCGGGTATTATAATATCACGCAATATGGAGCCGTACCGAATCAAGGAACACCCAGTACCCGTGCGATTAACAAGACTATCGAGGTCTGTTCACATAATGGTGGGGGAACCGTGGTCATACCTCCCGGGACGTTTATCAGCGGGACCATCATATTGAAGAGTAACGTAACACTTCACCTGCAGGCGGGCTCGGTGATTAAGGGCAGCGGAAAAATGAACGACTACAGAGTAGATGGTAATGTCGAAGGGCTGATATTCGCGAAAGAAGCGTCTCATGTGTCTGTTACCGGTCAGGGAATTCTGGACGGTAATGGGGATCACTTTATGAACATGAATAAACTGCGCGTTGGAGGCGATGAGTTTCAGTATACCCGGCAGGGGAAGAATTACCTGAGCGGCAGCAACGGCATCGCCGACGGGCCGGTGGAACCGCTTGAACGACCGGCTGAAATGCTCCGGTTTATGCACTGCTCAAATGTACTTCTGGAGGGTATCACGATACAGGATGCTCCCAACTGGACCATCCACCTGGGGGATTGCAGCGACTCAAACATTATGGGTATTACGATCGATAACAACCTGTTGATTCCCAATAACGACGGTATCCACCTGACTACCTGCCAGAATATCCATATCTCGGATTGTGATATTAAGACCGGGGATGATGCCATTGCTGTGACCGGATTAACCTTCTACACAGAGCACGATCAACATGAGGTTTATAAAAAAACATACGCGGACAGCGTCTGTAAAAATATAACAGTTACCAACTGTACCCTGGAATCGCGCTCGTCTGGTGTACGCATTGCCTATGGTGCGCACAGTATCGAAGATTGTACTTTTAGCAACCTGGTGATACACGATTCCAACCGCGGTCTTGGAATATTTGTGCGGGGGAAAGGATCAGTGAAGAACATCACATTTGACAATATCATCATCAAAACGCGGTTGCATACCGGTCAGTGGTGGGGTAACGGAGAACCGATTCATGTATCGTGCCTGCGGCGACTGGCCAACACACCGCTTGGCAGTATCAGTAACGTACGTTTTTCGAATATTACGGCTGAAAGTGAAAACGGTATCCTGGTGTACGGAGTGCCAGATAGTCCGATTCGCAACCTGGAATTTGACAACGTTCACATTAAGATTTTGAACAGTCCGCTGAACAAAGCATTTGGAGGTAATTTTGATCTTCGTCCGGCAGCCGGGCTGTCAAAAAGCATTTTCAAACACGAAATCCCCGGATTCTATGGACAATATATCGATGGTTTAAAACTCAACAATGTCACCATAAACTGGGCCAGGGGATTGCCGGATTTTTTTACGTACGCACTGCAGCTTAACCATTTTACAAATGTAGATATCAATGCGTTCACCGGGAGGCAGCCTCATTCCGGCGACCTGACTCATTCCGCAATCAGCCTGAACCATGGCCGCTCCGTAAACGTGCGTAACTGCAAAGCCCCGGAAGGAACGGGCATCTTCTTGTCTTATTCAAATATTCGTGGGAAAGGTCTCTTTGTGAACAACGATCTGAGAAATGCTCAGAAAACTATTTTACCGTCAAAAGAAGGGTTCTTATTTGAATCCAACCTGTTGCCGGGAAAGTGAAACGGTTTTAATGAGGAAATGGCAGGGATCCAGGTCAATCGCTAAAGGATCCGTTTTGTTTTACAAGCACTGCATGTTGTGGCGCAAAGAGATCAAACATGGGCAAAGTAGCCGCACCCAGAGCGGATGCGTCGCTGCCTGCTGTGGCAAGCCGGAGGTCCGGACCCGCTTTTTTCCCCTCTATCCTTAGTTTGGGAAGCCTGCTTCTAAGACCGTTACACAAATCCAGAATGATTGGTTCAGGAAGAGTGCCGCCGAGGAAGATAACCTCCGGGTCGACAATATATTCGATCGACAGTAAGGCAGGAGTCAGGATATTAATTCCCTGTTCAAGCCATTCCATGAAAAGGGGATTCCTTTTTTCATACAGATTGAGCAGGTCAGCAGGTCTTGATGCACGCACCCCCTTTTTGTCAAGCAATTTGTAGAGTCTTGAAATGTTGAAGTGTTCTCCGATATGGGGGCGGTCGGAGTTGCTCAACATACTGACCGGACCGGAGTAGGGGAGATAACCGATTTCACCGGCATTCCCGGTAATTCCGTCGTATAACTGACCGTTAAGGACCAGCCCGCCACCCAGCCCAGCCCCAAAGAAAATGTACAGGAAAGAAGAAACATGACGGCCATCGCCATACCAGCGTTCACCGACAGCTGCGGCCGAAGCGTTGTTTTCCAGGAAGATAGGCACGTCCATATGTCTGGAGAGCATCTCCAGCACGGGCACATTCACCCAGTTGGGAAATGCCTTGGGATTGACCATCGTTGCCACAGACTTATTCCTGCTGAAATCGATGGGTCCCGGAAAACTTATGCCGATACCTCCAATTTGTTTTTCCTCCAGATCCTGTTGTTTCATCAACTCCTTGATAGATGCAGCCATCAGATCGACGGTGTCGTCGGGAGTGGGAGTTTCTAACTCATAATAAATATGTTGTTTGACATTCCCTGTCAGATCAAGAAGAATACCGGTAAGGTGGTCACGGTTAAAATCAATACCTATGGAATAGGCCCCTTCGGGATTAATTTCAAGGGTTATGGACGGAGCACCACGACCTTCCTGCCGTTTACTTCCTTCCCGGATGAGATTAGTATCAATAAGCCGTTTGACAATATTTGAAACCGTTTGTGCGGTTAGGTTGGATCTGCGGGCAATATCTGCACGCGATATGGGACCGAATAGTCTTATCGTCTCAAATACAATTCGATAATTATATGCTTTGGTATAAGTTAAATTTGTTCCGGTAAGCATGCGTAATTTTAAAAATGGGTGCTCATATCAAATATCCTCATCCGGATATTATGTATTTCTCAATCCTTTCCCTATTTAATCAAATAATTTGATCAAAAAAAATCAACCTCCTCCTCCTCAGAAAAATGCAGAAGACGGGCTGGAATAAACGTATCACTAACACTCGCAATAAAAGATACAAAAAAATGTAAAAGCGAATGAATTTCAAAATTACTGACCATCATTTTCTGAAAAATTAAAGTTGTTTGTGTACAGAAGGTCATTAAAAACTGCTTTTCACGTTCTGAAGGCCATCCAATTCGTTTAAATCCACTCCGTAAGATGATTCCATTTATTCAAAAGTGACGGCTGTATATAAGGATATGGCTGGATTTATTTTTTCTATATAAGTGTTTAATATTTATAATATTTATGTGCTTTTTTTTAATTCAATATGATGGATAAATTGGGTATATTTTTTGTGTTGATAAATGTTGATATGTAAAGCCTTGCCAGCGATGGCCCTTGTAAGCGAACGATAACTTCTAATCCTAGCATGATCGGGTCGGATCTAAGGAGGGTTAGTGAAAGTATATACCAATCGTTAAATCAAATTGAAGGATTTAGAATCGGGGACTCCTGATTCTATGAGTACCGATCGATCCCTTTCTTTTAAACGGATCGGTGAATTTTATGGAGGATTCTCAGGGAAGGCATTTAAAATCATAAATGATGAGTGCCTGCCAATTCCGTGCATTTCAAATAGAAGTGAAAGAAATGCTTTTCATCCTTTATGAGGGATAGTCTGCCGGATTTCACCTTTAAGCAAGGCAGTAATCCGGACTATCAGGCAACCAAAATATTCAAATCCGAGAGATTATGGCTAAAAAGTTACGTTACAATCTACCCACTATTCTTGTTGGGTTTTATCTCATATTCTCTGTTTTGATGATGGTTCCATATGAGGTATGGGCTCAGTCAGGTCGAATTACAGGAAAGGTTATCGATGTAACTACTCGTGAAGCGCTGCCGGGTGCAAGTATCCTTGTTAAAGGAACGACGATCGGTGCGGCAACAGACAGAGACGGAAATTATACCATACAAGGTGCACCGGCCGGGAATGATACCCTGGTCATTTCATATATCGGATACAAATCCCAGTCAAAACCGGTTACCGTTATAGCGGGTAAGGAGGTGAAAGTTGATTTCGATCTGCGTTCACTGAGCGTTGTGGGACAGGAGGTGGTGGTTTCCGTTCAGGCAACTGGTCAGAAACAGGCTATCAATCAGCAACTGGCATCAAATACTATAGAGAATGTGGTATCGGAAAGCCGTATTCGGTCCCTGCCTGATGTGAATGCGGCTGAGTCCATTGGTCGATTGCCGGGCGTATCTATCCAGCGGTCGGGGGGCGAGGCACAAAAAGTGGCTGTTCGGGGGCTTTCACCAAAGTATAATCTGGTCACAGTGAATGGAGTTCAGGTTCCCGCAACTGGTGAAACTGATAGGAGTGTGAACCTGTCGATCATTTCTTCAAACATGCTCGATGGAATATCCTTGAAAAAGGTGGTAACCCCCGATATGGATGCCGATGTATTAGGAGGTACTATCGACCTGAAACTGAAACAAGCACCGGACAGTCTGATGGCCATCGCCTCGTATCAGAGCGGATACAACCGGTTAAAGACTTTTTATGGCAACTACCAGGTTGAAGCAAGCATCAGTAACCGCTTTTTCCATCATCGCCTGGGCATTATTGCAAATTTCAGCATCAACCAATACAACCGAAGTGCCAATATCTACAACGGTGGTTACAATTTAGGAACAGCGACAGGCACCAATGAAAAGATATTAAAACTGAACAATGTTACCCTGAATGAACAAAATGTGATCAGGGGCCGAACGGGGGGAAGCGCTGTGATAGATTACAAGTTGCCCAACGGGAGTATCACCTTTAATGCCTTTTATAACAGGCTCAGGAACAACAGTCTCACCCATACGAATGATTTTCAAAACATCCTCTCAACAACTTCGAACCCAACGCAGATCCTTACCCTTGCTGTTGACCCCAAAAATACGAGTTCGATTTTTACCAGCGCATTGGGATTTCAAAAGGACTTCAATTGGATACAGGTCGACGCTACTGTTTCAAAATCCTCTACAGTGGGTAAGGATCCATCCAATTATTCGTGGCAGTTCGATGATGAGTACGCCAGTTCGATTTTTAGTTCTTATGATAGTGTAACAACTGCGACCACCCCATCCACACTTGTTTCACGATTAGCCTTAAACGACACTTCGGCTTTCCGGTTGAGAAATCTGTTTCTGAATACGACCCACAGAAACGAGTTCGTTACCGGTGCCCAGCTGAACCTGAAGTTCCCGTTTCATATTGGCGATCAGATCAGCGGTTATTTTAAGACAGGCGGTAAATTACGCTGGCTTGACCGTATGAATAACCAGGAACAGGTTGGTCGCGATGGATTGCAATACGGTGGTGGAGGCGCAGTAGCAGATGCGATAGACATAGTAGATCCATCATTGAACCTGCGGGCATTGACGTTGCAATATGGGTATATACCCATGACACCGTTTGCTGTAGAATATATGCGTCCTGGTTTCCTGAGTGGTTCCTACGGTGATACTCCCCTTAGCTTCGTACCGAGTTTGCCGTTGATGCGTCGGTTATGGAATGCCCTCGTGGCATCAGACACTGTTGGTACCGGTGGTAGTTATGCAAGGTATTTCATCCCGTCTGCAGGCAGCGATTACACCGGCAAGGAACGCAAACAAGCTGCTTACATAATGGCAGAGATAGACTTAGGTCCCCATATTGTGTTCCTTCCAGGAGTACGCTATGAGTATAATTATACGCACTATAACGGGGTGCGATTTGTGGATGTAAATACGAACACGAATCCGAATTCAGTACCCAAAGGCCTGGACTCGCTGTCTATTGTTCGCCATAACTCTTACTGGCTGCCCATGTTTCAGATGAAGATTAAGCCAACCGATTGGCTGAGTGTCCGCCTTGCACGAACCGAAACCCTGGCACGACCCGATTTTACCCAGTATACCCCCATCACAACCATGAATTCCGGCCATAATTATTTACGGGCGGCAAATTCGCTTCTAAAACCTGCCAAGTCTACAAATTATGACGCGGCACTTTCCATTTTTGACAACCACATCGGATTGTTTACGGCCGATGTCTTTTACAAAAAAGTGGAAAATCTGATTTTCCAGACCAGTTATCTGTTAGTGGGTGATAAAATACAGCCGCTGCCCGGGATGAATATCCCACCCGATTGGCTTACTCAAATTACCGGACTTGTCACCGCAGATACCTATCTGAATAACCCTAATCCTACCACCTACAAAGGATTTGAACTGGACTGGCAGACGAACTTCTGGTATTTGCCGTCATTCTTAAAAGGGCTGGTTCTGGATGTGAATTTTTCGAGAATATACTCGCATACCACCATACCGGTCTATAAAGCGGTAACGACGTATGATTACCATTTCAGACCACCCCGCACTGAATTCAGTGTTGTCGATACCATAAGAACAGCACGAATGCCTGACCAGCCAAAGTATATTACAAATATCACGCTGGGGTATGATTTTCACGGATTCTCGATACGCGTGTCCTATCTGTATCAGACCGATGTTGTCACATATATCAATGATCTGCATCCTGTTTTGGATAATTATACGGGGGCCTATACACGGTGGGATGCGGCCATCAAACAAAATCTACCTATGGGACTTCAGGTCTTTCTCAACCTGAATAATCTCAACAATCGCAGGGATCACAGTTACCAGGGTGATATAAATCACCCGGTTTATACCCAGAACTATGGGTTTACGGCAGATCTTGGTGTGCGATACCAATTTTGACCTAAAACATCACAACAAAGACCGGAGGAATAATATGAAACACAATAAGTACCGTTTCCTTTTTATACTGACTCTCATTGCTGGAGTCACATTATGGTCTGCGAAGCAGATCAGGGCGCAGGTCAGTAGTGATACGCTCTTGATCCCATGGTCCACGGATGGAATAAATCCTGTTGTGGATACGCTTCGCAACGCAATTGCCGCCGATACTCTTGCCGGTGGTCTGCGGGCTCACAAAGTGTACAAACTTCAGAAAGGCGGTTTTTACTGGATAACCGATGTGATTAATAACAGCGATTTTCCACTGATAATCGTCGGAGAAAAACCCGATCCCAATGATCCGTTGGGAAATCCTGCGGTGATCCAATCACATATTGTGGGTTCAACCAATCCAACAGGCAAAATATTCTCAGGTCAAAGCAGCCTGACGCTGATGAATGTATGGGTTCTTGGGGATGATGATGCAGGCAGCCAGGCGTATTACCAGCCCATGGATATGACAGGCAGTAATAATCGCTATGTGTTTGACGGCGTTATCTTCTCGCGCAGCGATTTTGCCATTACGGCTTTTGACGGGAAAAATAACGATATCATATTCAGGAATTGTAAATTCCGCAATATGACAGGCATTAACGCAACCCAGCAATGGACGGGCCGCGGAATATCCGTGTGGACGAGTCAGGATTCGATAATCATTGAAAACAATACGTTTTTCAATGTCCAGTATACCGCATTTCAGTTGGAAGGTGGTGTGGCTAATTATATCAGGTTTAATCACAATACAATTGTTGACATGGGGCGTCAGATTGAGGACCTCAACAAAAAACAGGAGTATTTTGCCAATAACCTGATCATTAACGGCTTCTATCATGGGGAAGGATATGCGGATCTTACAGCCACCGGTCGTCTGCCAAGCCAATATTCGACCGGTATTTTTACCGTAGGAGTCCTGCCGAGTGAGTACGGTCTGGAAACAGAAAGAAAGATTCTTTTAACCAATACCTATTTGTATAGGGATCCTAAATTCTCACCGAGTGGTTTCTATGGTGATTCCATCCACGTACAACCGTTAGTCAATGACTCTTCGTCGTACTTCTTTAATACGTATCAAGGTATCGTTGCCAAGGATACGGTGTGGTTGAGTTCACCTCCAGCGGGAATGGGTACTGAAACGTTCAGTGGTACCTATGCAGATTCGTTATGGAACCAAATAAACGACATTCGCACGGGAGCCACCGCGGCAAGGAATACATTTTATCGTTTACCTATGTACCAGGGATCTCCGGTGTGGTCCAGTGTAAACTGGCCTTTGCCGGAAGACTTCTCTTATACCGATCAAACCCTCATGACCGCCGGTACAGATGGTCTTCCTATTGGCGACCTGAACTGGTTTCCAGGCAAGTTACAACAGTTTGAAGCAAATAAGGCCCAGTATATCAAAGACATCGAGGATATGGTCCAGGCTCCGACCTTTAATCAGGTTGTCTCTCTTGAAGCAGAGGCTGGTTCCCTGACCGGAGATGCCAATGTTTACGTACCGGCAGGCTTCAAAACGTTTTACATGACCTCAGGAGGAAATATTAAATGGACCTTCAATCTTGCGGAAGCAGGAACCTATAAACTGGTCGTTCAAACTAATATGGCCGGTAATAGTGAACGCGGCGAATTTATCTATGTAAACGGAACAAATTTGCAGAACCGGAGCGGATATGGCGAGTACCACTTTGACGCCGCCAATGTTTCCGACAATAACTCATGGGTAGATGTAGTGATCACGGCAGACACGTTGGTAGCCGGTGCTGCTGCCCTTACGATGCCCGTAGGTCAGAACACCCTGGAGATTAAAAAATCGTGGGGATACCAATACTTCAGCTCCGTGTATATTCAAAAACCGGATGGCACACCGGTCGACACTTTAAAACCGGAAGATGCCGTTTATTCCGGGCTCGACGCCGTGATAGAGGGAGCTACCTATACGCCTAAAGGGTTTAAGAGCGTAGAGTTGGGAAAAGGTGGTGCTTCCGGATCGATAGGCTGGAGCGTCGATTCTCTGGCCGATGGAACTTATTTGGGCAACATCTTCTATCAGGCTCCAAATGGCAGTGGTACCGCCGACCTGATGGTGAATGGGGTAATGGCTCAAACAGCCATCGGCTTGTCCGGTAACGATTCCACGGGACACAATGTGCAAACCGCCTTATTCCAGATCAAAAATGGTCAGGTGGTAACCCAGGCCGGGACGCAATCCATGCTTACCCTGTCATCAAGCAGCCACCTGTTGATTGATTATATGCAGCTCTTTGCGCAGGCAACGGCAGTACAACGTGGCCCGTCGGCAGAAATACCGAGTGGTTTCGCGCTTGAACAGAACTATCCAAACCCGTTCAACCCGACAACCACCATTCGTTTCAAACTGCCGCAGGCTTCCGACGTGCAACTGACGGTATACAATGTACTGGGACAAAAGGTAGCCGTTTTGGTGAACAACCACCTTAGTGCGGGAACTCATATCGTTCAGTTCAACGCTAAAACGCTGGCATCCGGACTTTACTTCTATCAGTTGAAGGCCGGTAAGTTCTTTATGAATAAGAAGATGATGCTGATCAAATAAGCAGTATATAACTACATTTTAAAAGCAGAAGAAAGGGACCGTATCAGGTGAGGCGGTCCCTTTTTTATTGATCATCTGAAAATTGCCAGAGGCGTATTGTAGAAGTTTTTCAAAGTATTGATCACTGAATTTGCGAAATAATGTTGACAAGCAGCTTGGCGGTTATTTGAAATAGAAATAATCATATAGATATCTTTTCGGAGCCCGAGTATTAAAATTTTTTAAACGAAGAGGGTGGATCACATATTGATATAATCAATTGAATTGATTATATCTGGTAATAGATTAATTCATTTGATTTAATAAGCATGTGAGCATAGTGCTAGCGTGAAAAGATATCCATTCTTTGTAATGGTTGAATATTGGAAGCGTTTTTCTGCTTATCCTTAATGAATTGATCGAATTACTGCCAAAAAGATTTATCGAAATAATACAAAATCAGGACTTTATAATAATTCGGAGAATATGTCCAAAAAGTTACGAGCTCAATTATTCAGTCTTCTCGCAATATTCTGTTTGTCATTTGGTTTAGTCGGTTTTACTCCCGCGATCACTTTTGCCCAGTCGGGCCGTATTACGGGTAAGGTTATCGATGTGACGACTCACGAATCGCTACCGGGTGCTAGTATTCTCGTTAAGGGAACAACTATTGGTGCGGCTACGGACAGAGAAGGAAATTATACAATACAAGGAGCACCGGCCGGGAATGATACCCTGCTCATTTCATATATCGGATACAAATCCCAATCAAAACCGGTTACCGTTACAGCGGGTAAAGAGGTGAAAGTTGATTTCGCCCTGCGTTCACTTAGTGTTGTGGGACAAGAGGTTGTGGTTTCGGTTCAGGCAAGTGGCCAGAAACAGGCTATTAACCAACAACTGGCATCAAACACAATCGAGAACGTCGTTTCCCAAAGCCGCATCAGATCACTTCCAGACGTGAATGCTGCTGAGTCTGTGGGACGACTTCCGGGTGTATCCATCCAGAGATCCGGCGGTGAAGCACAGAAGGTCGCCATCCGGGGCCTGGCTCCAAAGTATAATATGGTAACTGTAAACGGTGTTCAGATTCCGGCGACCGGTGGAAACGATCGAAGTGTGAACCTGTCGATCATCTCCTCGAATATGTTGGACGGAATATCCCTGAAAAAAGTGGTAACACCGGACATGGATGCGGATGTACTCGGTGGTACAATTGATTTGAAGTTAAGGGAGGCTCCGGATTCACTGTATGCGTTTTCATCATTTCAGGGCGGATACAACAAACTAAAATCTTTCTACGGTAACTATCAGTTTGAGGCAAGTCTTGGAGACCGTTTTTTCCACAAGCGTCTGGGTGTTCTCATTAACTTTAATACGAACCAGTTCAACCGTAGCGCCAATATTTACAGCGGAGGGTATAGCCTGGGAACTCAAACTGGCACCCACGCTAAGATATTGGACCTTACAAATGTTACCCTGAATGAGGAAAATGTTATTCGATCACGCTCTGGTGGCAGCGCAGTATTGGATTACAAAATACCCTCCGGAAAAATCACTTTTAATGCATTTTACAATCGACTTAATAACAATAGTCTCACCCATACGAATGACTTTCAAAATATAATCACGTCTACTGCGAACCCCACACAAACCATTACGCTCAGATCCGATCCTAAAAATGTTAGTTCCATTTTTACCAGCGCTTTGGGATTCAAAAAAGATTTCAATTGGGTTCAGGTTGATGCGAGTGTGTCCAAATCTTCAACATTGGGTAAGGATCCCACAAATTATTCATGGCAGTTCGATGATGAGACTTCGGGGTATATTTACGGCAGCGTACCTACTACTCAGACTACACCCTCTCAGCTCGTATCCCAGTATGCCCTGAATGACACGTCTAAAACCAACTTGCGGGATCTCTTCCTGAATACTACGCACAGGAATGAATATGTTTCTGATGTCCAGTTAAATTTGAAGTTTCCATTTCATTTAGGCAGGCAGATTAGCGGCTATTTTAAGACAGGAGGAAAATTGCACTGGCTTAGAAGGATGAATAATGAGGAACAATATGGGCGCGACGGATTGCAATATGGCGGCGGTGGCACCATCAGAGCCTCTCTAAGTCAAGTAGATCCAACGTTCATTAATCCCCTATGGAAAGCAGGTAGTCCACTTCATTATACTGGATTTGCCGTTGATTATCAGCGTCCGAATTTCTTGAGTGGATCATTTGGCAGCATGCCACTCAGTTATGTGCCAAACATGGCGATGATGCGTCGGTTGTGGAACGACTTAGTGGCTACAGATACTATTCCGGGAAGCGGCAGCTACTTGCGGTATTTCAGTCCGTCTATTGGGAATGATTACTCAGGAAAAGAGCGTAAAGATGCGGCTTATATTATGGCGGAATTTGATCTTGGTCCGCATATTACATTCTTGCCAGGTGTACGATATGAATACAATTATACACACTATATAGGGCACCGTTTCCAGGATGTTGATCAGAATAATAATCCTTCCTCTCCACCGGTAGGCTTGGATACATTGTCTATTATTCGTCATAATTCCTATTTGTTGCCGATGTTTCAATTGAAGATAAAACCAACCGATTGGCTCAACATCCGACTTGCGAGGACAGAGACGCTGGCAAGGCCCGATTTCACCCAGTATGCCCCTATAACCACAATGAATTCCTATCACAATTATATCCGGGCCGCAAATTCAGAGATCAAACCGGCCAAGTCAACCAATTACGATGCCGCCCTTTCTATTTTTGAAAATCATATCGGCTTATTTTCAGCAGATGTCTTCTACAAAAAAGTGGAAAATCTGATTTTTCAGACCCGGTACATGCTGTTTAATAATCAAATACAGCCGCTGCCGGGGATGAACATACCTTCTGCCTGGCTCAATATCATTTCCGGGCTGGTCAGCGCGGATACCTATCTGAATAATCCTAATCCAACAACTTATAAAGGATTTGAACTGGACTGGCAAACCAATTTCTGGTATTTGCCATCTGTTTTGAAAGGACTGGTTTTAGACGTGAATCTCTCGAGAATCTACTCGCACACTACCATCCCTTATTATAAGGCAGTAGCCACATTGGATACCAGCGTCAGGCCCCCCCAAAGCAGCTATAGTATAGCCGATACGGTAAGATCGGCCCGAATGCCCGACCAGCCCAGTTACATTGCAAACGCTACGTTAGGTTATGATTATCGGGGCTTCTCAATTCGTGTGTCCTATCTGTACCAAACCGATGTCATCACTTATATCGATAACCTGCATCCAATTTTGGATAATTACACTGGTGCTTATTCACGTTGGGATGCAGCCATTAAGCAAAATTTGCCGATGGGATTACAGGTCTTTCTTAACCTGAATAATCTCAACAATCGCAGGGACCATAGTTTCCAGGGAGATACAAGTCATCCAGTCTATACTCAGAATTATGGGTTTACGGCGGACCTTGGAGTGCGATATAGTTTTTAACCTAACATCACTAACTAAGACCGGAGTAACAATATGAAAAAAAACAAATACGGTTATCTTTTTTTGGGAATGGCTCTCATTTTGGGAGTTGCATTTTGGCCTGCTTCGCAGGCCAGGGCTCAGTCGAGCAGTGACACGCTCATGGTGCCGTGGTCTAAAGATGGCATATATCCCGTTGTGGATACGCTTCGAGATGTTATCGCAGCAGATACCAATGCCGACGGAACTCGGAAGCACAAAGTATATGAACTGCAAAAAGGTGGTTTTTACTGGATAACTGATGTTATCAATAATAACGGGTTCCCATTGAACATCGTTGGCCAGAAACCTGATCCGGCCGATCCGGTATATGGCAACCCAGCCGTAATTCAAATGCACATTGTAAATTCGACAAATCCCTCAGGACACATTTTCGCGGGTCAGAGCAGTCTAACCCTGAAGAATGTATGGATTCTCGGGGATGATGATGCCGGAAGCCAGGGGTATTATGAACCCATGGATTTGACAGGCAGTAATAATAAATATGTGTTTGACGGGGATATCTTCTCACGAAGTGATTTTGCCATCACAGCTTTTGATGGAGTGAACAATGATATCACATTCACGAATTGTAAGTTTCGTAATATGACTGGAAATAACACGACTCAGCAGTGGACTGGACGGGCAATATCTGTCTGGGCCAGCCAGGATTCGGTTATCATTGAAAACAATACATTTTTCAACTGCCAGTATACCGCCTTTCAGCTTGAAGGGGGATATGCAAACTACATAAGGTTCAATCACAACACGATTGTCGACATGGGGCGTCAGATTGAAAGTTCGAACAAAAAGCAAGAGTATTTCGCCAATAACCTGATCATTAACGGGTTCTACGATGGCGAAGGACATGCCGACCTAACGAGCCCGGGTCGTCTTCCAAGTCAACAATCTACTGGTATTTTCACTGTTGGACTTTTACCGAGTGAATACGGTCTGGAAAGTTCAAGAAAGATCCTTCTGGCCAATACCTACATGTACAGAGATCCTAAGTTTTCACCTAGCGGGTTCTATGGCGATTCCATTCACGTACAACCGTTGGTTAATGACTCTTCGGCTTATTTCTTTAGAACGTATAGTGGTATCGTAGCCAAGGATACTGTTTGGTTGAATTCAGCACCTGCAGGTATGCCTACTTCTACGTTCAGCGGTACATTTGCGGATTCTCTATGGAATCAAATAAATGATATACGTACGGGTGCGGCCGCTGCAAGTAATACCTTCTACCGACTCCCCATGAGCAAGGGTAATGTATCCTGGTCGAGCGTAAGCTGGCCTTTGCCGGAAGACTTTTCATACACTGATCAGACTCTCATGAAAGCCGGTACCGATGGTCTTCCTATTGGCGACCTAAACTGGTTCCCACAGGAAAAACAGACATTTGAAGCAAACAAAGCGCAATATGTCAAGCAAATCGAAAGCATGGTTAGTGCACCGACATTTAACCAGATCACCTCGATTGAAGCGGAAAACGGTACGCTAAGCGGAGATGCTTCGGTTTATGTGCCTAAAGGGTTCAAGTCGTTTTATATGACCACCGCCGGTGATATAAAATGGAATTTCAATCTGGCCAAGGCAGGCACTTATAAACTGGTTGTCCAGACTAACATGGATGGCAACTCTTCACGCGGAGAGAATATTTACGTGAATGGAACAAATCTCCAAAACAGAGCTCTTGACGGTGCATTTCATTTCGACGGGGCAAATGTATCCGATTTTAACTCATGGGTTGATGTTACTATAACAACAGATACCTTAAAAATTGCTGGCGCCAGTGCTTTGACGATGCCGGCCGGTCAAAATACACTTGAAATCAAGAAATCATGGGGTTATCAGTATTTTAGCTCCGTATTTATCGAAGATGCACAAGGTAATGTTGTCGATACCCTGAAAGCGGAAGACGCTACTTATAGCGGGCTGCAAGCGGTTATCCAGGGCGCTGCATATACTCCAAGTAATTTCAAGGAAGTTGAACTTGGTGCAAACGGCAAAACAGGTTCTATCAGCTGGAATGTCGATTCCCTGGCTGACGGTACATACCTTGCTAACATTTTTTATCAGGCACCTAACGGTAATGCAACTGCTGATTTGAGTGTGAATGGATCTACTGCACAGTCCGGTATTAACCTGGCAGGTAACGATTCAACAGGTCACAACGTACAAACCTCGCTGTTCACGATTAGGAATGGCAAGATCGTGACTCAATCGACACCGACCGCCATGCTCACATTGTCATCGAGTACTCCAGTACTGATTGATTACATGCAGTTGTATGCACAGCAAACTACGGCCATCCAGCGTAATCCATCGGCCGAGGTACCGAATGGCTTCTCACTGGATCAGAACTATCCGAACCCATTCAACCCGACAACGAACATAAGGTTTAAGATTCCCTCGGCATCTAATGTTCACTTGGCGGTGTACAATGTGTTAGGACAAAAAGTGGCCACTCTTGTTGACAATCATATGAGTGCCGGGGTGCATGTGGTACAGTTTAACGCATCACAACTCTCCTCAGGTCTGTATTTCTACCGCTTGAGAGCTGGCAACTTCGTTATGAATAAGAAGATGATGCTGATCAAATAAATCTGGTAATAATAGCATGATCCCGATATCTGAAGATTATGCTATTCCAGTTTGTTTAGGTCTTGAATTCAAAAGGAGGCAGTCACAGAAACTTTTGGGGCTGCCTCCTTTTATTTCCTGCCTTTTTAGGGCAGGTTCTCTGAAAAAATCGATCCTTTGGTTTTTGTGCTATCGGTTGGATTATATGATCTGACTACGTTCGAAAATAATACACCTCTTTAACCCGAATTATTCACGAAAAGAGGCATAATAAGTAGTCATAATATTGATTTTATTATGTTTATAAATTTGATAGGAATACTCAATTTTGGGTATGATGATTCATAGCTTCGAAATTTAGCGGTGGGCTGCGTTGTCCCAAAAATGGCTTATCAACGTACACAAGTACGATTCTGGCGCCATTTCCGTGACGCCTTGCCCACCACTAAATTTCTTGGTGAATAATCCGGGTTAAATCCGGTAAAAGTGATTCACCCACCGGTTTGTCTCGTGTTTATGCGTGTCGTGGGCCTTTGATTTTTTAAAACAGTATTATGGGTTTCGTGCAGGCAATCATTAAAAAGATTTAGGTTGGTATAGATGCATCTCCATCTTATCGATATTCTGATCATTTTGGGATACATCCTGGGCACTATTGGGATAGGTTTCTGGATATCCAAGCACGCTTCGAAGAGCATTCAAAACTATTTTTTGGGTGGTAACAAGTTGCCATGGTATATGCTCGGCCTTTCCAACGCTTCGGGCATGTTTGATATCAGCGGAACAATGTGGATGGTTTACCTGCTCTTTGTTTATGGTTTGAAGAGTGTATGGATACCCTGGTTGTGGCCCGTTTTTAACCAAATTTTCCTGATGGTTTACTTGTCAGTCTGGCTGCGGCGTTCGGGAGTTATGACAGGGGCGGAGTGGATAAAATTCCGTTTTGGAGAGGATAAGGGTGCACAAATGGCTCATATCATGGTCGTGATCTTTGCACTGGTCAACGTAGTGGGTTTTCTGGCATACGCATTTGTCGGCATTGGAAAATTCACGGCAACTTTTATCCCGTTCAAACTCTCTGCCAATCCCACGATTAATCTCGATCTTTATGGCTTGATAATCATCGCAATAACGACCCTTTATGTGGTGAAAGGAGGGATGTACAGCGTCGTTTTCACGGAAGTGCTTCAGTTTTTCATCATGACCGTTGCTTGTGTGTGGGTTGGAATTATCGCGATGCAACACGTTTCTCCACAGATGCTCGACCACTTCATCCCCCATGGATGGCGCAATGTATTCTTTGGCTGGAGACTGCATCTTGACTGGACCGGCATCCTGGACTCGGCGAACAAAAAAATACAACAGGATGGTTACAGCCTGTTCACGATATTTTTTACGTTTATGCTTTTCAAAGGTGTTCTTCAGAGCGGTGCCGGCCCATTGCCCAATTATGATATGCAACGCGTTTTGTCGACCCGCACGCCTAAGGAGGCAGCTAAAATGAGCGGGTTGGTAAGTGTTGTACTGCTGATTCCCCGATATATGCTGATTACAGGGCTTACGGTTCTGGCGCTCGCCTTTTTTAGCGGACAGCTTAAAGCAGTGGGGGCTTCTGTCGACTTCGAACGGATTCTGCCCTTTGCCATGCGCAACTTTTTGCCGGTTGGCCTCCTGGGTCTCCTGATCGCGGCGCTGATGGCGGCATTTATGTCTACCTTTGCAGCTACCGTTAACGCAGCACCGGCTTACATTGTGAATGATATCTATAAAAGATATATCAATCCCACCGCTTCCGAAAGGACATATGTACGGATGAGCTATCTTACGTCAGTGCTGGTAGTTGTCTTCGGAACAAGTGTTGGTTTGCTGGTTCACTCACTGAATGATATTATTGAATGGTTGGTGGCAGCACTTTATGGCGGTTATACAGCTTCCAATCTTTTGAAATGGCATTGGTGGCGTTTTAACAGTTACGGGTATTTCTGGGGAATGGTTGGCGGAATTCTGGCCGCCATGATTGTTCCCACGTTGATGTCCAATGTGCTAACGCTTTACACATTCCCGATCATTTTCCTTCTTTCACTGATTGGCTGTATAGCAGGCAGTTTGTTGACAAAACCGGATAACGAAGAGGTACTGAAGAACTTTTACATAAAAGTGCGCCCGTGGGGTTTCTGGAAGCCGGTTCATGAAAAAGTGGTGCAGGAATACCCGGGACTCGAAGCAAATAACGGGTTCAAGAGAGATGCGTTTAATATTGTCATTGGCATAATTTGGCAAACAGCACTCACTGCTGCGGGCATATTCCTTGTGATACAAGAGTATACGTCTCTGCTCATTTGTGTTGGTATTATTGTAGTGACTTCATTGATCCTGAAATTCAATTGGTATGATAAAATCACGGACTATCCCCAAATGCCTGATACCGCGGGAAATTATGAATTCTCAAATATTAAGCTATCTGAAGAGATTATGTTGCCTGAAAATAATTTTAAAAAACAATATGACTGATGCTGGTCTTAAGTGAACATACTATTATGGGATCATCTTTTAAAGAACGTTATGATAAGTTGCGAGCTTATTATAATGATGTTATAAAGCAAAAAAATAAGGTTTTGGATGACAGGAACGGGATCTATAAACGATACCAGAACCCTGTGTTGACTGAATCTCATGTTCCCCCTAACTGGCGGTATGATCTTAATCCGGAAACAAATCCCTATCTGATGGAAAGGATGGGGATCAACTCAGTGTTCAATCCCGGCGCCATAAAACTCGGTGACAAATATCTGTTAGTGGCCCGTGTAGAAAGTAAAAATCGTAAATCCTTTTTTGCTGTAGCCGAAAGTGAGGTCCCCACCGAAGGTTTTCGCTTTTGGGATGAACCAATTCTCATGCCTGAAACTGAAAACCCCGATACGAATGTTTACGATATACGCCTGACTAAACATGAGGATGGATGGATTTATGGAGTGTTTTGCACGGAACGTAAAGATGCAAATGCGTCGGAGTCCGATACCAGTTCAGCAGTGGCTCAAGCCGGTATCGCACGGACTCACGATCTGAAGAAATGGGAGCGATTGCCGGATCTGGCAACACCATCACCGCAACAACGAAATGTTGTTTTACACCCGGAGTTCGTCGATGGGAAATATGCTTTTTATACCCGTCCCCAGGATGATTTTATCGAAACCGGTAAAGGGGGTGGAATCGGCTGGACATTGGTTGATGATATCGAGAAGCCGGTAGCTGATAAGGAGTTGATTATCGATCCTAAAATATATCATACCGTCAAAGAAGCTAAAAATGGGCAGGGGCCGCCACCGTTAAAAACACGGGAGGGATGGTTGCATCTGGCCCATGGAGTCAGAAATACGGCTGCTGGTCTCAGATATGTTCTGTATCTGTTTGTCACCGATGTCAACAAGCCATGGCAGGTTACACGCATGCCGGGTGACTACCTGATCGCTCCGATTGGAAACGAACGCGTGGGTGATGTGTCGAACGTAGTGTTTTGCTCCGGCTGGATTCGGGACGTGGATGACAGAATTTACATCTACTATGCGTCATCTGATACCAGAATCCATGTCGCATCTACATCGGTGGATCGCTTACTCGATTTTGCAAAAAATTCCCCTCCCGACGCCTTTTATTCGGCAGATGTAGTGAAAGAACATCTTAAGTTGATAAGGAAAAATAATGCCCGGGCATCCGCAAGGGAGGGTAATTGATTTATGGATGAAGTGGCTGTTTTAAAAAAACTGGGTGATGAGCTTAGCAAGGAACTGCTGAATAATATCATTCCTTATTGGACGAATAATGCTATAGACGAGCAGAATGGTGGTTTTGTTGGCCGGATAGCTTATGATAATACCGTCGATGCTGCCGCCTCCAAAGGACTCATCATGAATGCCCGGCTGCTTTGGGCATTCAGCGCCTGCCACCGGCGATTCAGAAGCAAGATTCTCAAAGATCTCGCTGATCGTGCCTATTCCTACCTCTTGAGCCAGTTCTTTGATAATGAATATGGCGGTTTCTATTGGATGCTTAACGCTAAAGGAGAAGTACTGGACGACAGGAAACATATTTACGCCCAATCATTTGCTATCTATGCTCTTGCAGAATATTTCATGGTATTTGGTTGTCGAACAGCTTTGGATATAGCTGAGAATCTTTACCAATTGGTAGAATCAAAGAGCGCGGACCCGATCAACAAGGGGTACTTCGAGGCATTCAGCAGGGACTGGCAGCTTCATGAGGATGCGCGTCTCAGCGAAAAGGATATTAATGAGCCGAAAAGTATGAACACACACCTCCATCTGCTTGAGGCGTACACCAATCTGTACAGGTGTAATAAATCCAAAGATTTAAAAAACAAATTGAGGTCGCTTATTCAGCTATTTCTCGACCACATTATCGCGGAGGATGGAACACATCTTGTAAACTTCCTCGATGATGACTGGAAGCCAAAATCAAAGATTATTTCATTTGGCCATGATATTGAGTCGATATGGCTGCTTCAGGAAGCAACCGAAGTGATTGATGACCAAGCACTTAGGGAACAAGTAATCCAGTCGGGAACGACGATTGTCAGGTATGTACTGGAAAAAGGCCTGGATCAGGATGGCGGGCTGTTGACTGAGATTGATGACAATGGAATTACGAATGATGACAAAGAGTGGTGGCCGCAAGCGGAGGCTCTGGTGGGCTTCCTGAACGCTTATGAAAATACAGGCGATCAGGTATTCCTCGACGCATCACTTGCCGTATGGGAGTTTATAAAAAAATTCATTGTTGATTTTAAAAATGGTGATTGGGTTGCACGTGTCAATCGCGATGGCATTTCATACGAAGATGACAAGGTCTGCGATTGGAAATGCAGTTATCATAATTCACGAGCTTGTCTTGAGGGAATGCATCGTACAACCCGCGCTGCAAATAAAATCGAAACCAGGAGGTCATCTGTAAAACCATCATTATGATTAAAGGGATGAAAGACAAAAACTGCTGGTTTCTAAGATCAAGGGTACGGTTATGAAGGAGATAAAATTTTGTGTCTTGCTGGTACCGGTAGTCCTGTTATTCGGGATAGTCGGGTTATCCAGGTCCCAGAGCCTGGATCGTATTGAACATAAAGGGCAGAACTTGTTCCTGAGCGGTGGCAACATTGCCTGGGTAAATTTTGCTCGTGATGTTGGTCCGGGTGTAACGGACTTAAGTACATTCGATAGCATCTTCAAATCAGTCCAGGAACACGGTGGCAACACCATGCGCTTTTGGGTTCATATCGATGGTACCAATTCCCCCGCCTGGAATGCGGATTCGGTATCTGGTCCGGGACAGGGGACCATTGACGATTTGCGTGCTATTCTTAATGATGCATGGTCACATCATGTCACTCTGCTGTTGTCCCTGTGGTCTTTTGACATGTTGAAAGTGACCGATGCTACACAACTCGACAGAAATGAGAAATTACTGACCGATTCAAGCTATACCCGTAAATACATCAATAATGCTTTGATACCTATTGTAAAGGCCTTGAAGGGCCATCCGGGTATACTGGGCTGGGAAGTATTTAATGAACCTGAGGGGATGACCAAACAATTCGGGTTCAACGGAGTACCCATTTCAGCAAGGGTTTCCATGCTGGATATCCAGCGGTTTGTCAATATGGTGGCGGGGGCGATCCACCGTACCGATCCGGATGCGAAGGTGACGAACGGCTCCTGGAGCCTGATTTCCCAGACCGATGTGAATCTGAGCTCCACTGGAACTCAGAACTACAATTACTATCGCGATGATCGACTGATTGCTGCAGGCGGTGATCCAAAAGGGACACTGGATTTTTATGAGGTCCATTACTACGACTGGCAATCGGCCGGTATCACCCCGATCCTTCATAGCGCTTCTACCTGGAAACTGAATAAACCTCTGGTTGTTGGGGAGTTTTTCCTGCCGGATAATGTGGCGGGTGTATCTTACCAGAATGTGTACAAGACATACTTCCAGGAAGGGTATGCCGGCGCCCTGGTTTGGCAATGGTACGACTGGTGGCAGAATCGCTCCGGGCTGACGCAAAACTGGCCGCGTGGTCTTCAGAATATGGACAGCATGAAGGTGAATTATCCCAATCAGGTTACTGTAAAATTGACCGAACCGTGGATATCATCATTTACAGCTTCACCTGCCGAGGTTGAGGCGGGCGGGGCAAGTCAACTGAGCTGGAATGTAGAAGGAGCGCAATCGGTAACGCTTGACGGAACCCCGGTTGACTCTGCTGGGACGCAAGTAGTAAATCCGACGGACACGACAACATATACGCTGATTGCAGCGGGTGCCAATAATTCTGCTGATACGGCGTATGCGACTGTTTATGTAGTGCCGGCTGGAAAGATTAACAGGGCATTAGACCGGCCAGCCTACTCTTCTTCAAATGAAACCGGACTGGGTAATGATAAGCCGTCTTATGCTTTCGATGGCAATATGAATACCCGTTGGAGCAGTACGTATAACGATAACCAATGGATATATGTGGATCTGGGCAAAGCATATAACCTGTCGTCGGTAGTGCTCGATTGGGAAACAGCTTACGCATCCAGTTATGATATTGATGTTTCACTCGATGGTCAAAGCTGGACGACAGTATACCATACTGACAGCGGAGATGGCGGTGTCGACTCCCTTATATTTTCAAACCCGCCGATGGCGAGGTATGTAAGAATGTATGGGATTAAAAAAGCTACGCAGTGGGGTTTTTCGTTATGGGAGTTTAAAGTTTTTGGCAGCCTTTCTACTAAACAACCTCCCGATTTAACGCTCGTCGAACCTGACCGTAACCGGAATCTGGGTCCGGGCGCAAACATCATGTTGTCGGCGACCGCTACGGATCCCGATGGCTCTATTCAATATGTCTCTTTTAGCGATAATGGCAACGTCATCGACACAGTAAAAGCAACACCGTATATCCTTCCTTATAAAAATCTTCAGGAAGGCCAACATGTCATTTTTGCGCGGGCAGTAGACAATGATGGTTTATCCGTTCAATCCGCTCCTGACACCATCAATGTTCTGCCTACCCTGGAAACGAAAACCTTTGAGGCTGAAAACGCAACACTGACCGGCAGCAATACGACGGTTGAAAATCAGGTAGTAGGAGCAAGTGGTGGCAAATACGTAAACATGAATGAAAATAACGGCATCATTACCTGGAACAATCTGGGCATCATGAAAGCGGACAGTTATGATATCCAGATCCGCTATTATCTGCCATTTGACTATAAAACCCAGATACTGGCTGTCAACGGTGACTCCCTGGGAGAGATGTACTTCAAGGCCCCGAAACAACAATGGCTGCCTTTTGATACCACCATCACGGCGCAAAATGGAATAAACGCTATTTCCATCCGCGGCTATTGGGGATATATGGATTTTGACTACCTGCAGATAACCTATTCAACGCAGGGTACGCCAATCGATAAGACTCCGCAGGTACCCGATAAGCTCACGTTGGATCAAAACTATCCGAATCCCTTTAATCCTACCACGAACATTCGGTATGTCATACCCCGGGCCGGACATGTCAAATTATCGATATACAATATACTCGGACAGGAAATTGAAACACTGATCGACGCAAGGCAGTCTGCCGGGGTACATCAGGTAGTCTGGAACGCTTCGAGAGTGGCTAGCGGGGTCTATTTTTACCGGCTTAAAACGCAGGCGGGACAGATTATCAAGTCGATGGTGCTTATTAAGTAGCAAACATGTGATCATCATGTTAAATCAAAATGAATCAACTCAAAAGACATATTGAACGGGCTGAGTTTTTAAGTTCAGAGGAACAATTATGAAACAATCCATATTGAGGATCTCACTGTTATCCGCGGTGCTGGTGTTTGCGGCTGGCACGGCCTTGAGAGCTCAAACGCTAAATCGCATCGAACATGACGGACAAGAACTATTCCTGAGCGGTGGGAATATCGCTTGGATTAACTTTGCCCGTGATGTTGGTCCCGGGCAGACCGATTTGGCCAGGTTTGACAATATCTTTAAATCAGTGCATGAACATGGCGGCAACACGATGCGCTTTTGGGTTCATATCGACGGAACCAACTCACCGGCCTGGAGTGGTGATACCGTCTCAGGGCCTGGAAAGGGTACCATTAACGACTTGCAGGCCATTCTTAAAGATGCATGGTCGCATCATGTTACGTTGCTGTTGTCATTATGGTCGTTTGATATGCTCCGGGTGAAGGATAAACATCAGCTTGTCCGGAATGAGAAACTGCTTACCGATTCGACCTACACTCGTAAATATATAAACAATGCCTTGATACCCATTGTTGAGGCTTTAAAAGGGAACCCGGCAATAATAGGTTGGGAAGTGTTCAACGAACCGGAAGGAATGACCAGACAGTTCGGTTTCACCGGGGTTCCGATATCAGCGCGCATTTCGATGCATGATGTCCAGCGGTTCGTCAATATGGTGGCTGGGGCGATACACCGGACTGATCCCAACGCAAAGGTAACCAATGGTTCCTGGAGCCTGATCTCACAGACGGATGTAAATCTCAGCAAAAACGGGACTCAGAACTATAATTATTACAGGGATGACAGACTTATTGCGGCCGGGGGTGATCCAAAAGGAACCCTTGACTTCTATACCGTTCACTATTACAAATGGCAATCCCGGAGTATCACCCCCATTTTATACGATGCTTCAACCTGGAAACTAAAAAAGCCTCTTGTCGTTGCTGAGTTTTTCCTGCCGAATAAAGTCGCCGGCGTTCCATATCAGGATGTGTATAAAACCTACTACAAGAAAGGCTATGCCGGGGCATTGGTCTGGCAATGGTTCGACTGGTGGCGCAAACGGCCCCGGATAACAGATAACTGGCCCCGGGGTCTGCAGAATATGGATAGTATGAAAACAGATTATCCGGAAGAGGTAACCATTAAGACAACAAATCGGAGGTAAGCTATTGGTTAGCCTGTCATTTCATGTTGCAGACAACGCAATATGATGTACATGATGATTTCTGAAAACTGGAATATTGAAAATTTGGAGACATGATAAAACAGATCAAACATGCCATTTTTATTCCTCTGATAGCATTTTTGTGCAGCGGATTGGCTGCCCAATCTTTGTTTGCACAGAATTCGCCTTCGAGTGAAAAGAATGCCGCTTCATATCACAAACTGGCATCACAATTACAGCATTCTCTGTTTACAGAACTACTGGATCCATGGTATCCGAAGGCTGTTGATACGGTTTATGGGGGGTACTTCAGCAACCTGTCGTATGACTTTAAACTCTTTGGCACCCAGAACAAGTATATCGTAACTCAAACCCGTAATGTATGGACCCTGTCCGAGGTGGCAAGCAAGTATCCGAAATATCGGTCCACTTACGGTCCCTGGGCCAGGCAAGGCGTTGCATTTCTGCGCGATAAGATGTGGGACGAGAAATACGGGGGATTTTATTCTCTGGTCACCAGGGAAGGACAGCCGATAAGACCTGCCAATGATCCCTTCACCGGATCGAAGACGGCCTATGGTAACGCTTTTGCCATTTATGCATTGGCCGAATATTCCAGAGTATTCAAGGATACCTCTGCCTTGAACTTGTCGATCCGTACTTTTCACTGGCTGGATAACAATGCTCATGACCCTCAATACGGCGGGTATTTTCAAAATATCCATCGTGACGGATCACCATTTAAGGAAGGTTTCCACGGACAGCCGCCTAAGGATCAAAACAGCACTATTCACATTCTTGAGGCATTTACCGAATTGTATAATGTATGGCCTGATCCAACGCTGAAAAATCGTATCCACGAGTTGCTCGATATCATCAGGAATAAGATCATCAGCAAACGTCATTATATGCGGCTTTTCTTCACCGACAACTGGACACCCATTTCTTACCGGGACTCTCTTAAAAATGGTAAGGCGCGTTTCTTTGAGAATGATCATGTTTCATTTGGTCATGATGTGGAAATCGCATATCTCATGCTGGAGGCCGCCAGGGCGATCGGAATGGATACGGCAACAATCCTGAAAACCGGTAAGGCCCTGGATGATCAGGCTATTGAAAATGGCTGGGATGAAAAGCGCGGGGGCATTTACGATGCCGGTTACTATGTAAAGAAAAACGGACCTATAACCATCGTCCAACATACCAAGATTTGGTGGACCCAGGCGGAAGCCTTGAATTCTTTCCTGCTGATGGCGCAGCACTTTCCCGATGATCCTCATAATTATTATAGCCATTTCTTGAAACAATGGCATTATATTGATACTTATCTGATTGATCACAAGCACGGAGGCTGGTACTGGGGAGGAATTGATGAGGAACCCCAACAGAAGACACGGCCGAAGGGGACCATATGGAAAGCAACGTATCATGATACCCGCGCACTGTTGAACTGTATTGAAAGACTCAATGACATGGCATCACAGAAGTGACGAAACGTTCGAATACATGGGATCTAAAAAAGAAATTATGAGTAAACGATAATCCCAAAACGTATAAAGTTAGAATCATATGAGACAAAAAAGCTTATTACTATTTGTTTCTTTATTTCTTCTTACAGTATCGGGCTGGTGTCAGCAGCGTTATACCAAAGTTGAACTGAAGAACTTCAAGTTACAGAGCTCCGTTATAGTCCATGAAAATGGTGTGCAGCTCTCCATGGGTCCGTATCAGGGGAAGGCATATTGGTTCCCGGTTCAGGTACCTACAACAGTGCTGGCCGGATTGGTGGCCAACAAGGTGTATCCGAGTCCTTACATTGGAATGAACAACATGTATATCCCGGATGCCTCAGACTCTTTTAATACGGCCTATCACCTGGGTAAGTATAGCTTCCTGCCCCACCATAAAAATCCATGGAAAGATCCGTATTGGTATCGTACCGAATTTAATCTTCCTCAAAGTTATGCCGGAAAGCATGTATGGCTGACCTTCAAGGGGATCAATTACCGGGCCGAGGTATGGCTGAACGGCAAACAAATAGCTGATTCAACCCAGATGGTTGGCATGTTCGAACAGTTCCGGTTCGAGGTAACTAACCTTGTGAGGCAGAATGGACCAAATTACCTGGCCGTAAAGATTTATCAGTTAGATGATCCCGGTTTGCCCGCTCCGCCACAGCTGAAGGCATTAGGGCCGTTTTTCGCCAATGGAGGTCCAACGGGTGATATCGGTAAAAATGTAACCATGCTTTGTTCCGTTGGATGGGACTGGATGCCGGCTGTTCGTGATCGCGAGATGGGTATCTGGCAACCTGTGTATCTTTCTGCCAGTGGCTCAGTAACGATAGATCAGCCGCATGTTATAACCGAATTGCCCGATCTCCCGGATACGAACAAGGCAGATATCAAGTTGCAGATGACGCTCTCAAACCACAGCCAGGAAAGACAGCGTGGTCAGCTTGAGGTGACGATCAAACCCCATAATTTCAGCGGTTCATCGATCACGTTTACAAGTAAAGAAGAGCTGAAAGGCGGTGAATCGAAAGATATATCCCTGGAGCCAAGAAGAGTGAAACAACTGAGGCTTACCAATCCACATCTCTGGTGGCCCAATGGACAGGGCAGGGCCAACCTGTACGACTTACAGCTACGCTATGTAGTTGACGGGCAGGTCTCGCAAAGCAAAGATATTGTCTTTGGCGTTCGTACGGTCAGCTCAAAAGTGACAGATGTGAACGGCTGGCCGCGCCGCGACTTCTATGTCAATGGTCGCCGCGTTCATCTGGTCGGCGGTGCCTGGGTTCCCGATCTTTTGTTGCAGCGTGATTCGACCCGCTATGCGAATGAGCTGGAACTGATCCGCAATGATCATCTAAATCTCGTTCGCATCTGGGGCGGAGGTATTGCTCCTCCGGATGATTTCTTTGAAGCAGCCGACCGACTTGGATTGCTCGTTTGGCAGGATTTCTGGATAACCGGCGACACACAGGGTGAGTTTAAAGGTTCCCCAAACTGGCCGCTGCAGGGCAATGTGTTCATTCGCAACATGAAGAGCACCATTATTCGTCTGCGTAATCACCCGAGTCTGCTGGTTTGGACAGGCGGCAACGAGGGGCATGCCCGTGAACAACTGTATAATGCAATGCGTGAAGGCGTTGCAAAGTTGGACGGCACCCGTCCGTTTATTCCCTGTTCATCAGGCTTTGCAAAGCTGCCCAAGAGCTGGAAACTTTCGTGGCCGGACAATAAAAATTCGGGCGTATACAGTGGGGGTCCGTATTCCTGGCAGGATCCGGTGCACTATTACGACCTTGTAAATGCCGGTAAGGACTGGGTATTCAAGGATGAAGTAGGTGTTCCTTCACAGGTACCATACAGCGATCTCCCGAAGGTTGTTCCCAACCTGGTGCCCGATGATTCATTACCATATCCGCTCAACAATACCTGGGGATATCATGATGCCTGTGCCGGTAATGGCAAGTATCAGACCTATTATAAAGCGATTGTTGACCGTTATGGCGAACCAACGAGTTACAAGGACTACAGTGAGAAATCCCAGCTTGTTAACGCCAACAGCTACCGGGCCATTTTCGAGTCGGTGAACTCAAAACTCGACGCGACCGGCGGGGTGATGCTCTGGAAAATCAACGCAGCCTTTCCAAGTGTCATCTGGCAGCTGTACGACTGGTATCTCGAACCCAATGCCGGTTATTATTTCACCCAGCGTGCCTGTGAACCTCTGCACGTCCAGTTTAACCTGGATGATTCAACGGTTGTAGTAATAAACAAGCAGGTTAAAGATCAGGTAAATTTGAATGTGCATATGCGCCTGTATGATCTGCAAGGCAAGAAACTCTACGATCAGGAAAAGACGGTTGATGCAAATCACCAAAATGTGACATCTGTTGGCTCATTGAAAGATGCTCTGCAAAGAGCTAACCAGCTAACGTTTGTTGATCTTGATTTGAGCAACGGATCAGGTCAGCCGGTGTCTCACAATGTGTATTGGCTGGCTCCGGGGAATAGATTCGAGTCTCTGTCAAAAATGACACCGGCATCGGTTAAAGCTACGGTAAGTCCGGTTGGTGGATCACATGCCAACACGTGGAAAGTGACCTTAGATAATCCCTCGGATCAGTTGGCTTTTTTTGTGCATCCGAGCCTGCAGGACAGCAGGGGCGAAGAAATTCTTCCAGCTTTCTGGAGCGACAATTATGTAACATTGGCTCCCCATCAAAGTGTCACACTAACCGTTCGTGTAAATCAAGCTGATATCGCCGGTAAGTCATTGCATATCAGTGTAGATGGGTGGAATACCTCATCGCAAAGTATCCCGGTATCAACACCGAATTGAATCTCTTTTGATGAAATGGTAATTGTGATATTCATTTATATCATTTAATGAAAAGGCGGCAGTTAGCGAAATAATTGTTATCGCCGCCTTTTTATTTAATGCGAGTTCGAGATAAGATAAACCTGCAAAAATGCTGATTTCAGACATACAGTCGTATATACGGACCGGCATAAACCGTTAAAACGGTTTACCTGTTAACGGATTATCCCTAACACCCGGATTAATCCGGGTGCTATGAATCAACGAATCTAAAACGAATCGTTTTTAACGATTTTTTCCAATGCTTATATCGAACAAAAGAACGGTTTTGCAAAGCCTTCTTTTAGGAGGCCATCAAAAAACGAATGTGATCGAGTGTGTGATCACGTAAGACAATTTGAAGAATCAGGTTAATTAAATCTCTCATAGGATCCGTTGGATCAACAATAAATAACATCATTGCGGGTGGTCGAATGGCTAATAAATCATTGATAATCGTATTACTACTTTTGGTATATGCTTGTGGTAGGTCAGATACGAGCAAACAGAATGAAAAAAAAGAAGCTAACAATAAACGTCCTAACGTTATTTTTATCTTGAGTGACGATATGGGATATGGCGATCCAGATGTCTACAATCCCGAATCAAAGATCCCGACACCCAATATCGATAAACTGGCTTCGGAAGGAATGCTGTTTACCGATGCACATGCCGCTGGTGCATGGTGCACGCCATCCCGTTTTGGATTGGTTACTGGCAGATACCCATTGGATCGGGATATGGATTGGACAAAGGGAAGCTTAATCAATGGACTGATTACAATTGGATCGGTCATGAAGGACAAAGGGTACGTTACAGGAGCCATAGGCAAGTGGCATCTTGGATTTGATAATACCGGTGACTGGGATAATTTTGATTACCACAAACCCATTAACGGAGGGCCTGTTGATCACGGTTTTGATTATTTCTTTGGGATCCATGCTTCACTGGATATGGGACCCTACTTTTACATATATAACCGGCATGCCGTAGAGACTCCTACCGATTCAACACCGGGACATCACAGTGATTATGTAACCAGGCCCAAGAAAAAGAAGAGCGGTCGGGTATTCTTTGGAACAAAAGCAAGAATCAATTCAGTGCAAGGGGCGTTATGGAGACCGGGGAAAATTGCTCCTCATTTTAAATTTGAGCAGGTAACCCCGACGCTTACTGATTCTGCATTGGCATTCATAGATAGAGAAGCCCGGTCTGACAAACCGTTTTTTTTATACTATGCCATGACCTCGCCACATACACCGTGGGTTCCACTTAAACAATTCCAGGACAAGAGTGGCGCCGGACCGTACGGTGATTTTGTGATGGAAGTTGATTATGAAGTCGGTAGAATCATAGAAAAACTGAAGGAACTGGGCATTCAGAACAATACATTATTAATATTCACAAGCGATAATGGGCCCGTTTGGTTTAAACGTGATGTGGAGCGTTATCATCATCGTTCGTCTTATATCTATCGCGGGATGAAAGCCGATTCGTGGGAAGGTGGTCATCGTATCCCCTTTATAGCATCCTGGGCAGGAAAAATTAAGGAAGGTTCAGTATCACATGCCCTGATTAGTTTCACCGATATGCTTGCTACCTTTGCACATATAGCAGGAGATACACTTACAGACGGTCAGAGCCGCGATAGTTACAATTTATTGCCAGTCCTTCTCGGGGAAGGCCCCTCTGGACGCAAAGATATGGTGGAACAGGCAAATACCATTCGTCAGAATAACTGGAAACTTATATTTGGTTCTGGCATGGGCAATCTGCATGGCAACTATGGTGATGAGGATTATGCCAAATACAAAAAGATTAAAGGTGAGTTATATAATTTGACTAATGATCCTTCAGAAAAGGACAACCTTTACAGAGAATATCCGAAGAAAGTTGAACGTCTCGATAGCCTGATGGAAGTTATAAAAAAAAGGGAATATCAGTGAGAATCCATGAGATGCATCTTCTGTTATTAAAGAAGCCGTCAATTGGCGTGTTAACGGGCATGCTTACTGTCTATGGGGTACTACTATTTTCCGTTTTCAATCATAGAGCCTTTGGTCTTATTAGCAGTCATACCAGCCATACTCCGTTTACAAAAAATACCAGTATGGGTTGTGAAACGTTTCATACCGAAGGGAGCGGGAATATAGGGCATGGATGGGCTCGTTGGGAATAAATTTGTATGGGGTGACACCTTGGCGTCGCAGAATGCATGCTTCTTCCGAATCAGCGTTTGACAAGATCGTTTTTGGCATGTTATGGATATTAAGAATTCAGAGTAATAGTGGCATTAAAGGGACACTTAGTGCGATTCTATCATATTAACTTACCTAATCAGTTTTAATAGTCTCACTTACCACCCAAAACCAAGCCCAAAACTGACAATAGTATACTTTGAAATCGTAAATTCGGTAAATAGTTTGACAACGCTGAGATCTATTCCTGTTCCACCAAACAGGTGCATACTTTTGAAGCCTTGAACTGAAAAATCGATTGGATCGACCAGCATGTCTACCCGTTCATGATCAGGATTGTTTGTTGTTGGATCGGGTACTGTGGTAGGATAGTTACCCGGCGTTTTGATGCTCGTTTTAGAGTTTTCGTAACCGAGACCGGCGTAAAGATGAAATGCCGAAAATTTCTTTCCGGCAATGAGATTCATCGTGAATGCAGTTGTACGTGAACGAATTGCCTGATTTGCCCACGTATCTGCAGAAAAGGGATTGGTAACCCTTGGATCATTTTCCGGTGTTACATCAAGAGTTATGTTCCCTTTTATCAGGGTGTAACCAAACATCACCGACAAATCGACCGGTAGTGTTACGGCTGCAGGTAGCCACTGATTTATGCCATGCTGCAAACCGAAACCATACATATAACCATAACCATCTTCAACAGTAATCTTCGGAACCAACCGGAACATCAAGGAAGTGTTGTATTTTAGTCCGATACCTGCCTGAATTACCGGAGCCGGTGCAAAATTCAGACCGCTTCCTGATGGAAGAGTGACTTCTCCTAAATCGTATATCGTTCCATTGGAAACCTTTCTGATTTGCATCGTAGGTCCATCACTGTCTGGACCATTTGCTGTTGGGGCCATTATGGGTCCACTGAGATAAGTCAGATTTTCCAATTGCTTAGTTGTAATGTCAAATGTTCTGTCAGACGACGGAACGAATGCGAGTCCGGACTGCACCCCTATATAAAAATGAGGAAATTCCTGGGGGGATGCGGAATGGATCCAGCCGGTATTCAAACCTGTTCCCAGTCCTTTGATCATGGGAGAGAGGTAAGCCTGTGATATCGTGTTAGCGTCTTTGATGCCGGCATCCATCAATGATCCGATGTCATCGATTTGTGCATGAGCACGAGGTGTTGCCAAAAGGAGTGAGCCTGATAACAACACTAAAAAAAATCGAAATTTCATAAGATCTCCCTTTTAATCATTATTGTTGTTATAGGTTGGCAAAGAGATGAATCAGGTTAGAAATGTCTCAATTATACAAGGCAGATATGCTATATATAGCAACAGTAAATAGATTGACTCTCGTTCGTATAAGTTGAGTGATCATATAAAGATAAGATCAGTCTAATACTCTGTCTCATTTTGATGAAAAGAACTAAATGGCGATTCGAATAACAGGTGTTAAATAGATAGGTAGAGTCTAAAATCGCACATTAAAATAAATTGTGGTCATTCACATCATGATGGAAAATATATTCATATTTAAAGTTGAGATAGTCAAAAATCTTATGTAACTGATGAGTGTACCAGGTAACATTAGCAGTTGACTATTGATTAATAATTCGCTGCTTCCAAATCTTAAAAAGGCAGCTATGGAAAAGAAGTCTATATCCCGAAAGGACGCCTTAAAGAAACTCAGCGGTTTGGCACTCGGCTCCACTTTGTTTCCCTCATCGATACTTAGTGCCAGTGAACATTCAACTGTTTCTTTTCCAAATATCATTACTGATCGAGTCAGCAGGAAACCTAATATCGTCTGGATTACTCTGGAAGGGGTTCCTTTGAGCACATTAAGCTGCTATGGCAGTAAATTAATCGATACCCCTAATATCGATCGGATTGCCAAAGAAGGGATGCAGTTTCAGAACGCATTTACTACGAATGCGCTTTGTGCTCCGAGTCGTGCTGCTTTGTTAACTGGTAAATATGATCATCTGAACGGAATGATCGCCAATCCCGGCGGCACAACTGGAGGACAGACCCACAGTTTTTTTGATCCCTCGCAACAGACCTTCCCACAGATTATGAGGCGTAATGGATACCAGACCGGCATGGTAGGGAAATGGCACTTGGTTTCCGAGCCTGATAAGCCTTCGAATCCCGGGGTTGCAGGGTTCGACTATTTTGTATTTAAGCGGGGCGCCGGGGGACCATACTATAATCCCAAAGGATATCTTCAAAACCCTAAATTAGGGAGCAAGGTAATAGAGGAACGGGAATACCCGGGATACATCACGGATAATTTCACGGATCTGGCTATTAAGGGAATACGTCAGTTTAAACAACCCTTCCTGATGATGGTTCAGTACTTCAACGACCACCGGCCGTTTGATCCGCCCCACAAGTACGAGCATATTTATGATGGTGTTCGCATACCCGAACCGAGCACCTTCTGGGATGATTATTCGATGCGCGCCTCTCCGGCCCGCGAGGCACGGATGCGCATCGAATACATGCCCGATTTTAATCCGCCCAAAGACATGACTGGTCGTCAGAAGAAGCAGTGGAACTACCAGCAGTTGATGCGGCATTTTCTCGGTACGCTGAAATCACTCGATGATAATGTCGGCCGCCTGTTGGATTACCTGGATAAATCGGGCCTGTCGGAAAATACAATAGTTGCCGTTACCAGCGACCACGGATTCTTCCTCGGTGAGCACGGCTGGTTTGATAAGCGTTTCATGTACGAGCCGGCCATCAGAGTGCCCTGGATGATTCGTTATCCCGGAGTTACAAAGGCAGGCAGTACCAGTGAAGCCATGGCTATAAACATCGATAATGCGCCAACGGTCCTGGATCTTGTCGGCTTGGATATTCCGTCCGATATGCAGGGCATGAGCCTGCTTCCTCATATCAAAGGAAATCCCCCCGCATCCTGGCGCGACTCATTTTACTATCATTATTATGAATTTGCGCCTCCGCATTGGGTCGTACCTCATTATGGAATTCGTACCGATCGTTACAAACTGATCAGTTATTACACCATCAATGAATGGGAGCTGTTCGATCTGCAAAAAGATCCGGATGAGATGGAAAGTCTTTTCGAGTGGAGTGGCTATAAAGTGAATCCGGAATATGAGGCGGTATCTCAGGAGTTGGTTCAGAAGCTGAAACAAATGCGGGATTATTATAAGGACACGACGGGCAACCCTGTTAAATTATGGCCGACCAGAAGCTATGATTGATCGTTTCCGGGCGGATAACTATAATCATTCCGTGTACTGATGTTGAACCAGAACAGAAAAAACAATTCTTGCAATAGCATGAAACATGAAGACGACAGTTTCACCGTTCACGGCTGTTGTGCGGCAAGTCGTCCGGATGGCAATTACGGGGAAACGACTAATAATGCATTCTCAAGGATCACAAAAGGCTCGGATAAGGGAATGATCCCGCTTTCCGGCGGGACCTTCCTGATGGGTACCGAGGATGACGAAGGTTTTCCTGAAGACGGAGAGGGCCCTGTGCGTGAGGTGAGGGTAGATCCCTTTTTGATCGATCCGACTACTGTTACAAACAGGCAGTTCCGGGATTTCATCCGGGCGACGGGTTATAAAACGGAGGCCGAAAAATATGGATGGTCCTTTGTCTTTCATCTCTTCCTGCCGGAGGAAGTCGTCAACAATGACCCGATGCGTGTTGCGCAGACACCCTGGTGGTGTGGCATACAAGGCGCCGACTGGCAGCATCCGGAGGGTCCCGGAAGTACGATACTTGCCCGGATGAACCACCCGGTCACGCATGTTTCATGGAATGACGCTGTGGCCTACTGTGAATGGGCAGGCAAAAGGCTGCCAACCGAGGCAGAGTGGGAATATGCTGCCCGGGGCGGGCTGGAACAAAAAAAGTTTCCATGGGGTGATGAGCTCACACCCAAAGGTAAACACATGTGTAATGTCTGGCAGGGCAAATTCCCGGCCTTAAACACCGCGGATGACGGGTATGCCGGAACCGCACCAGCCAACGCGTACGAACCAAACGGCTTCGGATTGTTCAATGTGAGTGGCAATGTGTGGGAATGGTGCATGGATTGGTTCAGACCTGACTATCATACGATGACCAGCCGCGATAATCCCGTCAACCTGAAGAAATCGGCCGGCAAAGTGATGCGAGGTGGTTCCTACCTGTGCCACAAATCGTACTGCAATCGATATCGTGTTGCAGCCCGCACAATGAATACTCCGGACAGCTCAACGGGGAACATGGGGTTCCGGTGTGTTCGGGATATTTCTTAACAATAATCAGTAAGCAGTTATCAGTAAACAATAAACAGTAATCAGAATTTCGATTGGTGGTGCGGTGTGGCTGTCAGCTCATTTTGGGCTTTTCGGTGGAAATATCCGGTTGCATTGATGACCTGCCAACTTCAGTGGAGATATAATGTATTGGCGCAGTTTTTCAATGATTAAGAGAATCAAGTATCCATTATTGGGATTATTAATCCTTGCGACATCTTTTCTGATTTTCGGATTTGATGCCTCCGGTTCCATAATATCAGTGAGACCAAGGTCCGGCCCTGTCGACAGCAGGGCTACACCGGAAACTAAGGCCCTGTATTATCACCTGAAGCATCTCAAAGGCATCATGTTCGGTCATCAGGATGATCTAGTGCTAATACCAGTTAATTTGTAAAGTAATTAGCCGCGAATTTACGCGGATCCAAACAGATTAAATCTAAGTTCATCTGTACCAATCTGTGGCTAAAACTGTAAAGACTAACAACTTTAACTGCCCCAATTCCCTCTCCGTCATTCCCGGCTCCGATCGGGAATCTGTGTGGCGACTATCGTTGGATCCATTGCAAATAATGTTCATGGAATAGACGGGCAGGTACTGAGCAGAACAGGTTGTGTTTTCCGGGCGACCTCCCGCATCAAACCCGCACCATGTGGGTCGCTTCAAGAGGTTAAGGTTCTGTCCCAGTTCCCGAAAGCCTTCGGGATGAAGGGGTTAGGAGAAAAAACGCAACGTAGTTGCCTTATCCAGACTTCACGTTATTTAGAACATCCCCGTGACCTTTGTGAAAATTCTCTGTGTATATTGTGGTTATTCTCATTCCTGGAACATGACCACCATGTTCGCAAAGAGATCACAAAGTTCGTCACGGTTATCAAAACAAAGGTTCTTCTATTGATTAACAACGAAAATGACTGATAGCTTCGTAATATGTCACGAACGTCTTTGGGCAACAGCGTGACGGGGCAGAGCCCGCGTCACGAGGTTATTGTGGATTGGTATGGTTCCGGATAGTCGTCTTAAAGAATTTCGAGAAGCGATTTTTTTTTGGCAAAGTTACTGCTTGTTGTTTGTAACAATTCTTAGTTAATTGCGGAACGATATGAATCGTGTAGGGATGTTTTTTATAAGTAAGATTGGTCTTAATGAAGTGTGCATTTTGTAATAAAAAGCTAAAGTCTGGTGATTATCTCAAAGATGGCAAGCTGGTATTCTGCAATTCCAGTTGTCGTGACTCTTACAAGGAAATAAACCGCGGCGACAAGGTGTCCTTTAAGCATGATACCTCATCCGTTGAAGCCGTAATCGGTGCGCCTGAGTTCAAAGGCCAGAATCTGATGGTGAAGTTCCATTTCTGGAAAGGGCCGCAGCTTTATCTGGACGGTAAGTTGCAAAAGCCAATCAAGAGGAACCTTTTTTCGTATACACGATTATATAATGTCCAAAACGCGGATCAAACAGATGTTGAGGTACAAATATCCTCAAAGATACTCGATCCCACTCAAGTGGTACAGATAAATGAACGGTTGTACCCGATAGAATATAATCTTCGGTGGTATGAGTACATCTGGCTTGGGTTCCCCCTGCTTTTATTCTTAATCGGCGGCCTTATTGGTATCGTGCTTGGAAGCGTTACCGTACTCGTCAATTCCCGGTATTTTCAAAGCCGCAGAAAGGTTGTGGAAAAGTATTCATTGACCGGGCTGATCATGGTTGTATGTTTTCTCTCCTACTATCAGACGGCCAAAGTTATCAATAACAGTTTAAATCAGAGTTTTCTGAGTCAATTAAATCTCGTAAAGAAAAAGCTGCACGGGCAGGATCCGGTTGTTTATTTGTTAACCAAACATCCCTGGGTGGTAACGAACGTCGTCAACGAGAAGGGGAAAGTCATGCAAGACAGGCTCAATGAATATAAAGGCGACGTAAAGTACTTCCATGCCAATGGGGATTTTGTCCAGCTGCACAGAGACGGGAGCAAATTGACGGGCACCTGGCATTACGTAGCCGACGGGCACAAAATCCTGCTTGACGCTGGAAGGGAAATAATAGTTTTGTTTGTAACAAGGATATCTGATAATCAATTATATCTTAAGGCGAGTGGCATTACTGTGGAACATCGTAAAAAGAAATGACCCCATCTGTCCGGCTTTAAGATTTCTGGAACGGCTAAAGGATAAGAGCAATGGAAAAAAAACACGATTCAAAAACCGGCATGTCACGTGGTGAATTTCTCAAACTTGCATCGGGATTAACGGCTTCGATTGCCCTGACCGGGTTTAAGCCGGTTGGCCGTGGCAAGTGGGCCACTGAAAATTTGATAACCCAGACCCATACTCATTCTCTGGATGGAGATATGTGGATTTTGTATGAGGAGAACTCGGCAGACAAGATCCCGGCCGTTGTGCCCGGGACTAACTACGGAGATCTTTTGCGGCATGGCCGATTACCGGATCCCAGTTTCCGTGAAAATAACGACAAGGTTCAATGGGTCGCGGATAAAAACTGGGTATATGAGCGTGATTTCGATGTCAGCCAGGATCTTTTAGCAAACGACAATGTGCAGCTTGTCTGTCATGGTTTGGATACACTTTCCACTATCTGGATTAACGGCAAGCGGGTGGCCGAGACAAATAATATGTTCCGGACCTGGACTATTGATGTTAAAAAATATTTAAAAACGGGTCCCAATACGATTCGTATTCGTTTTGAGAAGCTGGGCCCCTACATCAAGGAACACGAAAAATCGTATGACCAAAAGTATGGCATTGATCTGAAAGAAGCCCGGAGCTGGGTTAGAAAAGGTCCGTATATGTGGGGCTGGGACTGGTGCCGTCCGATCCTTACGATGGGGATCTGGAAAAAGATTGAGCTGATTGCTTTTGATGCCCGGATTACAAATGTCGGTGTGCTTCAGGACCATCACAAACCAGGTGAAGTAACACTGGATATATTGACAAACCTTGCAGGAGCTAAGGGGAAAAACCTTCATCTGGCGATCCAGGTAACCCGCCAGGGAGAACAAGTCGCTCAATGGACTGGCAGCGTTTCCGGCAATAGCCAGGAGACAAAGCTGACCATCAAGAATCCCGAACTGTGGTGGCCCAATGGAATGGGAGAACAGCCATTGTACCAGGTTGAGGTCCAGTTGAGAGATTCCTCAGGTTCCGTGATAGACTCCCGTCGTGAGAGAGTCGGTCTACGGAAAGTGGAAGTTCACTCGCCGAAGGATGGCGTTGCCATGCATATCAGCGTCAATGGGGTGCCGGTATTTGCAAAAGGGGCGAACTGGATACCGGCGGATAATATCCCTACACGGGTCACCCCGGAAATATTGCAATCCTATATGAAAGATGCCGCCGACTGTAACTTCAATTTTATCCGATTATGGGGCGGTGGATATTACGAGGAGGATGCACTGTACGATGCCTGTGATGAACTTGGCATCATGCTGCAGTTCGAGTTCAAATTTGCTAATACGACCTATCCTATACATGACAAAGAATGGATTCAAAATCTGCAGGCTGAAGTCGAAGATCAGGTTAAACGATGCAGGAATCACCCGGCCATCGTCATATGGAGCGGGAATAATGAAATCCAGAACTTCAAGGGATATAATTATCTGTTTCACGATGTGATTGGCGGCCTGGTACATAAGTTAATTCCCGGTGCATTTTACGAGGTTGGCAGTGGTGCCGAAGGCAGCGGCGACATCCATTCATGGAATGTCTGGCATGGCATGAAACCGTTTGAGAACTATTTAAAGATTCACGGTTTCGTTACCGAATTCGGCATGCAGTCGTTTACGAATCCGATGACTGTCGATTCATATACCGATCCCACGGATCGCACCTCGATATATTCAAAGGTCATTGGGTATCATGAGATGTCGTATGGCCCCAAAGGTATTGATCGCCTGGCGCATTACATAACAGATAACTTCGGGCCGCTTTCCGAAGATTTTGAACACAATGTGTGGCTCAGCCAGATTATGCAGGCGTGGGGCATTCAAATGGGAGTGGAGCACTGGCGCAGAGATATGCCTCATTCCATGGCAGCAGCCATATGGCAACTCAACGACTGCTGGCCTGGTCCGACATGGTCTATGATCGATTGGCATCATCGCTGGAAAGCGCTGCAGTATCACAGCCGGCACTTTTTTGCTCCGGTGCTGGTCAGTGGATTAGCCGATGAGAAGACCGGCAACGTTGATCTTTACGTAATTAACGACAAGCGGTCGGATGTACCTTCAATCCTGAGCTGGGTTGTTACGAACGTCGATGGATCAGTCGTAACCAAAGGTTCAAAAAACATTACGATATCCAAAGGAACCAGTGAGGCTGCACATTCGCTTGATCTGAAAGATGCGATCAATTCGCATGGCAGGGCCAGCCTCATCGTTTGGCCTAAACTGACCTACGACGATGGTAAGGCAACATCCCACAATATTGTATTGTTAAATCGGCCCAAAGATATGAGCCTGCCCAAACCCGGGTTATCTGTAAAAGTCTCCGGATCAGAGCAGCATTATAAAGTTGCCGTACAATCGGATAAGCCTGCTTTATGGGTTTGGCTCGACATTGAGAATACGGATGCGCGATACTCGGATAACTTCGTACATATTCGTCCTGATGAACCATATAATATTGATATTTCTTTGGATAATCCGGTTTCAATAGACGAATTCAAGAACCGTCTGAACGTACACAGTGTATATGATGTGGCTCCCGGAATACGCGGATAGGCTAAATTTATTTGAAATCACCAATAATTATTGGTTGAAGTATTTTATTATTTATATTATTGTATATATATCAATAACAGATAAATGGTGGATTTATAATTTAAAGAGGACATAGAGGATTTCAAGTCTTTAAGGGCAATGCAAGGAGGTAAGTCATTGCTAAAATTCAGAATGCGATAACCGAATCTGGTCGTGTTCAGAAAGATATAATGTACATCGCTTCGATATACAGAACGCGTAATTTATGATTCATACCCCTGTTGGTACACACCACAAATATGAGGGTGTGAAATCGAGCAATAAAAAGGAGGAAGCAGTAGCGTGAGGGTTACTATGTAGACGTTGGAGTCTTAATGTAGTTGCTGTTGGGAACGTCCCCATTATTAGGATTTATGAAGATGATATGCACAGCCTCAGTGCATCTGGTCTGAACTGTTTGAAATAACAGGTCTAATAGAGGGTGTTGGGCATTAGCCTGGCAGATGACACTAATCTATGCACCATTAATGACATCTCGCACTACAGGGAACTGGTATAACTGTTCTTCATTCATTTCACTGTAACAAAAACAAATAAGAGGGTGGGTATATGAATAAGCATATACAGCTTCATTTCTTATCCCCCAGACTCATCATACGGTGGGCGGGGATTATAACTTGCGGCATGTTATTGTTTCTAACATGTGTAAGCGGTAGTGCTTTCGGGCAGGATCGATTTACTGTGTCCGGAAAGGTAACGGACTCCTCGACGGGAGAGGCACTCCCTGGAGTTAATATCATTGTTAAAAATACCTCTACAGGAACTGCAACAAATGCCGATGGACAGTATGTCTTGAATGTTTCAAGTTCGACTGACACATTAGTGTTTTCATTTATCGGGTATTTTGAGCAGACAGTACCGGTAAATGGGCAGTCTGTAATCAATGTAAAATTGCAATCTAAAACGCTCAGTGGTCAGGAGCTTGTTGTCACGGCTTTTGGTGTACAAAAACAGTCGCGTTCATTGGGTTATGCCGTTACCCAGGTGTCGAGTGAGGACCTTTCCACGGTAAAACAGACCAACGTTGTTAATTCGTTGGCCGGCCGTGTTCCCGGACTGGTCATAACCCAGTCGACAGGCGGTCCCGGCAGCGGTACCCGTATCGTCATTCGTGGTAACAACTCACTGACCGGTAACAACCAGCCGCTTTATGTGGTTGATGGGATTCCGGTCGATAACTCCGGCTTTGGTTCTGCCGCCGGGTCAGGAACCGGGGAATATGCCAGATCGGACTACGGTACTGGTATTTCCGATATCAACCCTGACGATATCGCCTCTGTATCAGTCTTGAAAGGGCCGAATGCAGCCGCGCTTTATGGTTCCAGAGCATCGAATGGCGTTATCATCATCACTACCAAAAAAGGCCGGCCAAACCAGGGGCTTGGGGTCACGTATTCCTCGAACTTTACTATGGAGAATCCGTTGGTATTACCCAAGTTTCAGAATCAATATGGTCAGGGATCCGAAGGCAATACGTATACTGATCTTGCGAACCTGAAAAATAATGGCGGCTCATGGGGCGCTCCAATGGATGGTAGCCAGCAGCTGTCGTGGACAGGTAAAACAGCGCCTTATGTCGCGCAGCCAAACAATGTGAAGGATTTTTTCCGTACAGGTGGCACCATGATCAATACAATAGCCCTGGATGGTGGGACGGATAAAGCTACGGTGCGGTTGTCCTATACAAATACTCAGTATAACTCGATTATCCCAAATTCAAACCTGAGCAAGCAGAATTTTGACCTGCGCGCGACGGCAAACCTGACGAATAAGCTGAGCATGGATTCGAAGGTCACCTACTTCTATCAAAAGACCAAAAACAGGGTGGATCAGGGTACTGAAGGTATCATGGCGTACCTTTATCCGGTACCTCGAAACCTTGTAATTGGCGATCTGAAGAACTACCAGAATCCTGCAGACCTGTCAGTAAATACATGGTCGTCCTCAGGCGGAAATCCTTACTGGATCGTTGATCATGATATCGACCAGGATTACAGAAACAGGGTACTTGGCTTTTTGAAAGTAAACTATGAGTTTACACCCTATCTGTCAGCATTTGTCAGGGTCGGTACCGATCAGGTGAGTCAGAAAATTGAAACGGTCAATCAGCCGGGCCACTGGTTCTGGCAAACCGGTCGTTTTAATTATGGAACTACCAAGACAGGCGAGACCAATGCCGACTTCCTGTTTACCTTCAATAAGGCGCTAACCAGCATGTTCCATGCCAATGTGCTTGCCGGTGGTAACTACCGGCTGAGCACGTATGAAGCACAAAGTGTTTATGGCGAAAACTTTAAGATCCCAACGAAGCCTATCGTTGCCGGTGCCAATATTGTCACCCCAAGTTATACACCTACTCAAATGAAGAGGGTGACATCTCTGTATGGTTCTGCTGAATTTTCATACAACGAGATGGTTTACCTGGACCTGACCGCCCGTAATGACTGGTCATCAACATTACCTAAAAATAACTGGTCGTATTTTTATCCATCAGCCAGTCTCTCATTCCTGGCAAATGATATAGTCGATCCCAATCATTCGATTCTGGATTTCTGGAAACTGCGCGGGAGTTGGGCGCGGGTTGGTAATGATACCGATCCTTACCAGTTAACCAATGCATTCGACCTGACCAGTACATCGGGTTCGTACCTGGGACTGCCGATTCTGACCCGGCCATCGATATTGTACAACCTGAATCTGAAACCGGAGCAAATAACTTCAACCGAGGTTGGTACGGAAGTCCGGCTTTTACGAAACAGGTTACACGCGGATGTATCTTTATACCGGATTATCACAAACAACCTGATAATGAATGTTCCGGTGTCGCAGTCTACCGGATACAGCCAGTTTCATACCAATGTCGGTCAGATTTCCAACAAAGGTATCGAGATATCGATGGGAGGGATGCCGATCGTGACTTCCGAGTTCAACTGGGATCTGACGGTCAACTTCGCCCATAACCAGAACAAACTGGACTACCTGATCAAAGGGTTAGATAACTTCATTTTCACCACAACCAATAGTGGTACGGTTACCGTACAGGCTACGGCTGGCGGCGGTTATGGAGACATCATGGGCACGACCTGGCTGCGCTCACCTGATGGCCAGATTGTGGTTGATGCCAACGGCAGACCCCTGGCAACCAGTGATAAGGTTTGGCTGGGTAACTATCAGCCGAATTGGACGGGTGGACTTTTCAACACATTCTCCTACAAAAACCTCAACTTAAGGGTGTTGATCGATGCCCGTTTTGGTGGACAACTGTACTCAGGAACCGATGCTGCTCTCGATGGAGCCGGTGTTTCGACCAGATCTCTGCAGTACCGTAAAGACGGTATTGTGGTGCAGGGAGTTGTAAATGCAGGGACCGCAGAAGCACCTAACTACGTACCGAATACAAAAAAAATCACTGCCGAACAGTATTGGGGTGCCTATAGTGGGATTGCTTCAAATTATGTGTTTGATCAGACCAATATCCGCATGAGAGAAGTATCGCTAACCTATTCACTGCCTCAGCGCATATTGCGAACAACCCCGTTACGCAATGTTACCATCGGGTTAGTGGGCAGGAACCTGTTCTTCTTCTATAAGAAGATGGACAATTTCGATCCGGAATCAAGCTTCAGTACCAGCAACTTCGCACAGGGGGTATTGTATTACAACCTGCCGACCACGCGTCAGATTGGTCTCGATATTAATGTCAAATTCTAGTCTCCCGAAAGCTTTCGGGACAAATGGAAAAGATTATGAAAACAATAAAATATATTCTGGCTGTTGTGTTAATGGCCGGATTGACGTCTTGTACGAAGACTTTGGATTTTTCAAAGATTAATCAAAATCCAAATTCTATCACGGCTGGTGAAGCCAGTGCGCGTTACTTCCTGACGCCGGTCGAGTATCTGTTATATGCGCCGGACCGGTATCCATATTGGAGGGCCCAGCTGATCCACGGCGATCGCTATGCCGGTTATTTCACCTTTGGTTTTAATGGATCATGGTGGAGTGATGAACTGGGGTACAGCTACAATAGCGGGTATACCGATGCGGCCTACGACTGGCTGGCCGGTTATTTCGGAACACTGGATAACTTCATGAAACTGACCAAAAAAGGCGGCGACTTTGAAAACGATAAGATGTACGCCATCGGACTGATCTTAAAGGGTATGTATTTCGAGAAGTTTACCGAAACGTTTGGAATGATCCCTTATTCTCAGGTCGGAGATCCCAATATCCTGACACCTAAGTTTGATACTCAGGAAGATATCTATAAGGGGATTATTGCAGGCTTGGATTCAGCTATGACCACGATTGGCGATGCGACGAGGACCGGGGATGGTATCAACGACGTGGGAGCCAACGATGTGTTTTGCCACGGCGACCTCCAGCTCTGGAAGAAACTCGCCAATACTGTGAAGCTGCGCATCGGTCTACGGGCACACGGAGCCACCGGCGATAACTTCTCGACAGCCACCATAACCCAGGCTCTTGGTGCTCCGTTACTTGATGCAACCAGTGGTGATGTCGTAATGGAGAAAGACAATATCATCAGCCAGTGGTCCAGTTCCTGCTACGGTGACGTCTGGTGGAATTTCGGCGGCTTTGGTTCCAAATGGAAGGTTTCACAGCCCCTGATTGACTATCTGAGAAACAATAACGACCCCAGACTGGCTAAATATGCCAAACCTGCACCCGGTGGTACGGTGACATGGATACGACCCAAACAAGCGACCAACGCGAGTGGTTATACCCTGTTTCCGAAACGTACGGACTTCATCCTGCAGGCTTTGACAAATGACGGCGTTCCTTATACCAAGTCCGGTACGGCAGATTCTATTGTCGTGACCATTCCGGAAAACCAATATTATATCGGGCAGCCTGTCAGACTGAATGGGTTCATTTATGACTACGTTTCGGAACCCCTCTTTTCGGATCCTGCTGATGTAATCATCCAGGAAAAGGGACAGGGTAAACCCATCTTCCCTGAAATAGTCATGACTTCGGCAGAATCCTATTTCATGCAGGCTGAAGCTGCCAAACTGGGTTTGGGAAGCGGCAACGCCAACCAGCTCTACCAGGATGGCATCCGGCAGGCGATGAAACTGTGGGGTGTAAACGATGCTGATATCGAAGCGTATCTGGGATCAGGTGTGGATCTGGCGAGCTTAACCGGCTCAAGCAGTTCCGACCTCCAGAAGATAGCTATCCAGCGCTGGATAGCATCGTATACCGATGGGTTTGAAGGCTGGGCCGTCGTACGTAAATCAGGTTATCCTGCATCGCTGGCCAATGGTGTCTCGGATATCGACATTTATGGATTAGGAGATATTAATGGGGCATACCCAACCCGCATGCAGTATGGAAACTCCGTGAAGGATAATAATGGAGCAAACTACCAGCAAGCGGTCTCACAACAAGGACCTGACAAGCAGAATACCAAATTGTGGTTTGAGAAATAGATGGAATAAATGAGTATAAAGAAAGGGAGCTTAGGCTCCCTTTTTTGTTTGTTGTTTTTGCCTCTCTGCGGGATTGTATCCGTTGCTATTCAGTTTAAATTCGTCACGGCTGTTTTGAGCTTCCTTATAAATAACGTGAGTTCGATATAAGAAAACAACCTCTCAATGTCATTTCGACCGATGTAGAGTCCCGATTTGTTGGCAAGCTCCTGATGAGAAGGGGTAATTGCCCCGGCATTCATGCCGGGTATCCATGAAACAAAATTTGTATTGCAGGGTTTTAACCCTTTTATGCACCCATGGGAAGGGCTGAAGCCCTTGTCTGTAGTCAGATTTTCCAACCCCGGCCTGAAGACCGGGGCAATTCTGACATAATATGCAAGGGTTAATCAGCCATTTCGGTTATTGGAAAGCCCCTCATGAGCTTGAAGAACAGATTTTTTAATTAAAAAAACATTTTGATTATTTCTGATTTATTATTTAATTGACCGTGTTAAAACTAAATGTCGGTTTATTACAAAAATTAATGGCAATTCCAGGGTTTAACGGTCAGTAAAGATAGGAGTGACATTCTTATGAATGTACGGGTGTGTGTGGCTTCTTCAGTTGCAGATTGTATCAGATTATTCTTGTTCCGTTAAGTGAATAAGAAAACATTGGTTTGTATATTTCTTTCTGTGAGGTGGATAATTAAGAAGCGTGTTTCAGACTAATTCCCGCTATTTCTATTTGGTCGTGTGGCGCGTGTTGTAGCGATCACCATCCTGTTTTTCCATGGGTATCATCACTAAAACAAGAACAAACAAAAGGAAAGCTGTATGAACATACTTTTACGGCTCCATTTCTTATCGCGTAAATCTCCTTTGCGACGAATAAGAAATATCGGATGTAGCATGTTGCTTTTGACATGCTTTTTTGGAAGCGCTTTTGGTCAGAGTCAACTTACCGTTTCCGGTCAGGTGACTGACAGGACCAACGGAAGCCCGCTTCCGGGAGTAAATATACTTGTCAAAGGAACAGAGATGGGAACAGCTACCAGTCCCGATGGTAAGTACGTGTTAAACGTACCGAGCCTGTCGGATACACTGGTCTTTTCGTATATCGGTTATGGGTCTACTACTGTACCGATTAACGGACGGAAGACGATCAATGTTCAACTGACTTCCCAGCAGATCACAGGACAGCAACTGGTTGTCGTTGGTTATAGCACCCAGAAGAAGAAAGACCTGACCGGTTCGGTTGCTGTTGTCAACACCGAGAACCTGAGAGCCCAGCCTGTCGGACAGGTTACCAAGCAGTTACAGGGTCATGCTTCCGGGGTAACGGTTGTTTCTTCAGGACAGCCTGGTGAATCACCGCAAATTCACATTCGTGGATTCAATACGTTTGGGAACAACACCCCGCTATATGTTGTGGATGGGGTGCCTACCCAGAATATCTCGGATTTGAATCCCGATGATATTGCTTCCATGCAGGTGTTGAAAGATGCTTCTTCAGCTTCCATTTACGGTGCCCGTGCATCCAATGGGGTTATTATTATCACCACGAAACGGGGACAAGGCAAGATTAATGTAAATTTTGACTCCTATTGGGGCATGCAGTATCCGAAGAGCGGTAATGTATGGCATATCCTTTCACCTCAGGGTATGGCCGATCTGGCATGGATGGCATATGCCAATGCAGGTCTGCCTGTTTCAACACCACTTCAGTCTCAGTATGGCACGGGCTCGAAGCCTGTCCTTCCGAACTATATTTTACCGGCCGGAGCCACTACGGTAGATGCATCCAAATACTATGTGGATCCCAATTATACGTCGGCCGCTGAGATGTCCAATTTTTACCAGATCATTAAAGCGAATAAAACCGGTACCAACTGGTACGGGGCAATTACCAAACCTGCTCCGCAGTACAACAGTAACCTTACGGTCAGTGGCGGTGGAAAAATAGGTAATTACCTCTTTTCCCTGAATTATTTGAACCAGCAGGGTACCCTGATTTATACCTATCTGAAACGGTACGGCATTAGGGCGAACACGAATTTCAATGTCACTGATCACATACGTGTCGGTGAGAACCTGTCCTACGCCAGCTCAGTAAATCCAACGTCTAGTACTTTGGGAGAAGGAACAGCCATCGGGTTTTCTTACCGCGAGCAGCCGATTATCCCTATATATGATATCGCAGGCAACTTTGCCGGTACCCAGGCACCCGGCCTTGGCAACCCGGAAAATCCATATGCCAATCAATATCGTTCACGCAATAACGGCGGTTCTGACAACCGGCTGTTTGGGAACATGTATGCTGAGGTGGACCTGCTTCCAAACTTGACATTCCGTACAAGCTTTGGTGGCGAGATAGACAATAGTTCCTATCATCAGTTCTCCTATCCGACCTATGAGAATGCAGAACCAGCAAGCACCAATTCCTATCACGTACAGGGTTATTACACAAACGACTGGACCTGGACCAACACCGCGACCTATCAAAAAACGTTTTTGGGCGTGCACGATATTAAAGTGGTCCTGGGTACGGAAGCCTATAGCTATAAATTTCATGACCAGACAGGAAATCGTCAGGATTATTTCTCCTTTGATCCTAATTTTGTGTCGCTTTCTACCGGATCCGGCACGCAGACCGTATCTAGCTACAGAAGTGCGAATAAATTGTTTTCACTGTTTGGACGTGTGAACTACAGCTACAAGGACAAATACCTGTTAAGCGCCACGTTGCGCCGTGACGGTTCTTCGAAGTTCGTGAACAACCAATATGGTTTCTTCCCTGCCGCCAGTATCGGGTGGCGTATTTCACAGGAAAACTTCATGAAGAATATTTCATGGCTGAACGACCTGAAGCTGCGCGCCGGTTATGGTATCATGGGAAACCAGTTGAATGTTAATGCCAACAACGGTTACACCACTTATGTAGGTGATTCCCAGGAATCGTATTATGCTATTACAGGCAGTAATACTAACCTGGCCGTTGGTTTCCAGCAAAACACCTATGGAAACCCGAATGCCAAATGGGAAAAAGATGCCAACGGTGACGTTGGTTTTGATGCTACCCTGTTTAACGGTCATTTGATGCTGACTGGCGATTATTACGTGAAAGACGTTAAGGATCTGTTATATAATCCCCAGTTGCCCGGTACAGCCGGTTTGGCCGCGGCACCAACGATAAACGTGGGTAGTATGAGAGACCGTGGCTTTGACGGTTCCGTTGAGGGAACAGGAACACTGGTCGGCGATTTGAAGTACGATGCAACGCTTACTTTGACGACGTATACGAATAAGATTGTTAAAATCGCTGCTAATCAAACCTATTTCGATCAGGATTCCCGTCGATTCAACGGGGGCGCCATTATCCGCAATGCGGTCGGTCATGCGATGTCGTCCTTCTACGGATACAAAATCGTCGGATTCTGGAATTCTCAGGCTGAGATTGATGCAGCCAATGCCGCGGCACAAAAAGCCACCGGCGATCCGAATGCCGTTTATGAAGCGGATATGGGTGTCGGCCGCTTTAAGTATGCCGATACCAATGGCGATGGCGTCATTACCGCCGCTGACAGGCAGTTCCTGGGCAGCCCGAATCCCAAATTTACCTATGGCTTCAACCTTGGGTTAACGTACAAGAACTGGGATTTCAGTGCCTTCCTCTATGGCGTTCAGGGCAATAAGATCTGGAACCAGGTCAAATGGTGGACCGATTTCTACAACTCGTTCCAGGGTGCCAAGAGTACCACCGCCCTTTATAATTCCTGGACACCGCAAAACCACAATGCAGTGGCGCCTATCCAGGAGCCGGGCAGTTACTTCAGCACCAACCAGGTACCGAACTCCTACTATGTGGAAAACGGTTCCTATCTCAGGCTCAAAAACATTCAGGTCGGTTATACACTGCCGCATAGTTTTCTGGGGCAATACGGTGTAAGCCAGTTGCGCTTCTATGTGCAGGCAGCCAATATCCTGACGGCTACCAAGTATTCGGGACTGGATCCGGAAGTCGGATTTAACCAGGGTGCCGGGAACTCAGGTAGTTACACGGATTTTGGAGTCGACGAAGGTTCTTATGCAACTCCACGCTCTGTCATCGTCGGAGTCAATCTCAAGTTCTGATAACATTTTCAATCATCTAAACTGCATCGAATATGAAAAAATTACGATATATAATTGCATGTGGAGCAGTGATTACAGGACTTTTGGTTGTATCCTGTAAGAGCTTTTTGAGTGCGCCGCCGCAAGGTTCTCTGGCCAGCACGGTGCTGCAGAACCAAAAAGGGGTGAATGCACTGCTTATTGGTGCTTACGGCGCCCTTGACGGCAGCGGTAATGGCAACGGGAATGACCTGACAGGAACATACGCTCCCTGGGAGGCTTCACCGGATAACTGGATTTATGCTGACGTTGCCGGCGGCGATGTCCATAAAGGAAGTACCTCTGGTGACCAGGGGTCCGGTATCAATCCGATTGCTACCATGACGGTTACCCCGCAGAATGGGTTCCTCGATGCCAAATGGCGTGTTGATTATGAAGGCATCGCACGATGCAACCAGGTCATCATCACGGCCAACCAGGCCAAAGACCTGTCTTCTGCACAGAAGAACGAAATGATAGCCGAAGCCCGCTTCCTGCGTGGTTACTGGTATTTCGATCTGAAGAAGATGTTCAACATGGTTCCCTGGATTGATGAAACCACTACAGATTTTCATCAACCTAACAATGCGGATATATGGCCCAAAATTGAGGCTGATTTCACGTTTGCCATGCAAAACTTGCCGGGCACTCAACCCGACTTCGGCCGGGCCAACAAATGGGCTGCCGAAGCGTTCCTGGCAAAAGCCTACATGTTTGAAAACGAAGTACCCAGCTGCTGAAAAACTCTACGACGATATCGTCGCCAATGGTACAAACTCAGGCGGTGTGAAATACGCCCTGGTTAAGAACTTTGAAGATAACTTCAAAACCGGGAACAGAACAACAGCGAAGTGGTCTTTGCTGTCCAGCAGACCGCTAACGACGGAACGGCTTCGATATCGAATGCACGGATCGGGGACATGCTGAACTTCCCATACAACAGCCCATTCGGATGTTGCGGGTTCTATCAGCCGACTCTTGATCTCGTAAATTCCTATCGCACCGACGGCAACGGCTTGCCATACGTGAGCGCTGCTCAGCCATTCGCTTATGACGACACCATGGTAACCAACGACATGGGTGTTGCACCCGATGCCCAGTTTACTCCTTACCAGGGTCATCTCGATCCTCGCCTTGACTGGACAGCCGGTCGCCGCGGTATTCCCTATCTCGACTGGGGACCCTTCCCTGGTGTACGGTGGGTTCGTGACCCGTCAAATGGCGGTCCTTATGCCGGTAAAAAGCAAATATACTGGAAGGCGCTTGAGTCAACCGAAGCAGACCACAACTCTTGGGCACCGGGAACGGCCATCAACTATGATGCCATGCGCTATGCAGATGTCCTGTTGATGGATGCTGAGGCAAAAGCACAGGATGGCAAACTCGAAGAGGCCCGCGCCCTGGTCAACCAGGTAAGAGATCGTATGATTAATAACCCGCAAAACTGGGTGAATTATACCTATAACGAAGCGTATGCCTTCAAAACTGTTGACAGTCAGGCCGCTATGCTTGCTCTGACCGGGATCAATCAGTATGACTGGGTTGTTAGGAGTGATACCAAATCGACGTTTGTTTTGATCGGAACCGATCCGTCGAAACTCAGCGACTGGAATGAGTATAAAGACCCGAATTACAAAATCGGGGATTATACACAGCCATGGACAGACAAGAATGATGCTCTTACCAGGATCTGGTTTGAACGCAAAATCGAACTGGCTGGCGAGGGTCACCGCTTCTTTGATCTTGTGCGTGAAGGTACTGTGAAGCAGCAACTCGACCACTTCTACCAGTATGAAGGTCAGTATGTGAGCGATGTGAAGGGTGCTACGTTCCAGTCCTTCCACCAGTACTATCCGATCCCGCAAAATCAGATCGATATTATGGGTAAGGACGCCAGTGGAAAGAATATCCTGACGCAAAACCCCGGGTACTGATTCCAAAATCTATCCGGATAAAATTGAAAGAGGCAGCCTAACCGCTGCCTCTTTTTTTGTTTCTGACTTGCATTAGATAAGGCAATTTCCATACTTAGATAGCGACGTTATGAAACCAGGAGTTATCTTGTCTTCTGCATGGAGGCTGTGCAAAACCTTTATTTATACCTCTCCAAACCTCTCCTGATCTACAGGAGAGGCTTATGAGGAGGGTTTTGCAAAGCCTTCTGCATGTTGTTGTGGGTTGCTGCAAGACGAGACAATTATTTCTTTTTCTGCTGAATCAATCCGGTCATTTATCCGCAAAAGGGAAGTAGTATCAAACGGAAATTTTAGCTATATAAACAAACGGGAGCTTTCAATAATAGATCAACATATAAAGAATAGAACACAGACAACGTGGATTCGCGCGGAAAAAAATTATATAAATAGCCCCTCTCCATGCAGATGGAGATAGCTTGTCCCGAACTCATTCGGGAGGTTGGGGTGAGGTACAACAGGTGTGAGTCATTTTGTGTAGGTCGTTTAAATTTCTATCCACACCGGATTAATGTTGTCGTAGTCCAAAGATGAAAAAAAATCATTCATTATTATCATCGGGCCGTGTTTTTGCCGGCCTGGCTTTGCTGGGATTGCTTTGTTCCTGCCAGTCCAGGGAAACGCTTTTTAAATTGATCCCGCCGGATAAATCAGGGATCGAATTTGACAATGTAATCAAGACGAGCGACAGCCTGAATGTGCTGAACTATGAGTATCTCTATAATGGTGGGGGCGTCGCTATTGGCGATTTCAACAAGGATGGACGACCGGATATCTATTTCACCGGCAACATGACCGGGAATCGTCTTTATCTGAATGAAGGCCACATGAAATTCAGGGATGTCACGAAAGAGTCTGGAACAGGAGGAGAGGGGAAATGGTGCAGCGGGGTCTCGGTCATCGATATTAATAATGACGGGTGGCCGGATATCTATGTATGTGCGACCGGCAGCAACGATCCGCAAAAACGCAGGAATATTCTATACGTCAACCAGGGACTGGACAAAAATGGGGTGCCTGTCTTTAAGGACGAAGCAGCTGCCTACGGGTTGGACGATGACTCGTATTCCACACAGGCCGCTTTTTTCGATTACGATGGAGATGGCGACCTCGATATGTACCTGGTCGTTTCCGACAAGGAGCAAAAGAAGAAAGTCGGTACCGGGAGCCAGTCTGATAAGGAAGACCCGTACATGAATACGGACAAGCTGTTCAGAAACGATTGGAGCAGTACGCTGCATCATGCCGTATTCACGGATGTCAGCAAACAGGCGGGCATCACAAAGCCCGGCTATGGCCTTGGAGTTGCCATAACGGACGTCAACAAAGACGGGCGGCCCGATGTTTATGTGAGCGATGATTACCTGTCAAATGACCTGCTTTGGATCAATAACGGAGACGGTACGTTCACCGACGAGGCTGGCAAATACTTCAAGCATACCAGCTTCTCCTCGATGGGTAATGACGTGGTGGACATCAATAATGATGGACGGAATGATTTCATCACGATCGACATGATGCCTCATGACAATTTCAGGAGAAAGGTGATGACCAATCCCAACAACTACAAAAATATGCTTCATCACTCCTTTGACGGTCATGCTCCGGAATATACACGCAATACCCTGCAGCTGAATGACGGACCGTATGTGTTGCCGGATGATTCGCTTGGCGGGCCTGCCTTTAGTGACATATCTTTTTTGTCAGGTATTGCCGCTACAGACTGGAGTTGGGGAACCCTGGGCGCCGATTTCAACAACGACGGTTATCGTGATCTGATCATAACCAATGGTATCCCAAAAGATATCCGGGATATGGATTTCATGATGTATCGCAACCAGTATATGAATCTCGCTTCCACCGCGATGCTTCTGGCGAAGATCCCATCCGAAAAAATTTCAAATTATATATACAGAAATGATGGTGATCTCAGGTTTACGGATATGACCAAAGCCTGGGGGCTCAATAAGCCATCCTATTCCAACGGGCTTGCCTGGGCGGATCTGGATAACGACGGTGACCTGGATCTGGTGATCAATAACATCGACGGAAAGGCCTTCCTGTATGAGAATACCGAAAACAATGGGCAGGGAAAACCCCGACACCACTGGCTGGAAATCAAATTCAAAGGAGGCAAAGAAAATACCCAGGGGCTCGGCGCGACTGCTGATATTTACTATGATGGCGGGAAGCATCAAACCTATTACAACACGGTTTACAGGGGGTACTTGTCCAGTGTGGAGGACATGGCTCACTTTGGCCTGGACAGCACAGCAACACTGGATTCGGTGGCGATCACCTGGCCGGATAAGAAGAGACAGGTATGGGAAAAGGTACGGGCTGACCAGGTTTTGACAGCCGATATCAGTAACGCGAAAGATTATACCAGCATCAGAAAAACCACAAATCCATCTTCTATATTCCAGGATGTTACAGCAAAAGTAAATGTCCACTACGTACAAAAGGAGCAGCCCTTTAACGACTTCCAGACGCAGAGCATGCTGCCGCATAAGTTGTCGCAGTATGGACCCGGTCTGGCGGTCGGCGATGTGGATGGCAACGGGGAAGAGGACATCTTTATCGGCGGTTCTCTGAATCATAAAGGCACCTTCCTGTTGCAGCAGCCCGATGGAACATTTGTTGAAAAGGACTTGCTGCCGGGTCAAGACGGCGGGGCTAAAACCCAGGAAGATGAAGGTGTTTTGCTGTTTGATGCCGACAATGACGGCCATCCCGACCTGTATATCGTGAGCGGCAGCGTCGAAAGTCCTGCAGGAAGCAGCAACTACCAGGATCGTTTTTATCACAATGATGGTCATGGCCATTTTACATATGAACCCGATGCATTGCCGCAGTTTCATACGAGCGGCTCGTGCGTGATTGCCAGTGATTACGATCACGACGGCGACCTCGACCTTTTTGTAGGCGGCCGGGTGATACCCAACAAATACCCGGCACCGGCATCCAGCCATATCCTAAGAAATGACTCGAAAAACGGTCATGTAAAGTTTACGGATGTCACATCAACAGTTGCACCGATGCTGAAGAATATCGGGCTTGTTACCGATGCCATATGGACGGATTTCAACAACGACGGCTGGCCGGATCTGGTTATATGCGGGGAGTGGATGCCCGTTACCTTCCTGGAAAATGACCATGGCAAGAAATTTATCAATGTGACCAAACAGACCGGAATTGACGACCAGGTAGGGTGGTGGAACAGCATCACGGCCGGTGATTTTAATAACGACGGGCGGACCGATTATATCGTCGGAAATCTCGGACTGAATTCTTTGTATCAGGCTTCTTCTAAAAGACCGGTTGGCATTTATGCCGGTGATTTCGCACAAAACGGCATGTTTGAAGCTATTCCAACGGTCTATTTCCCTGACTCAACCGGTACTTACAAAGAATATCCAGCGCAAGGCCGGGATGATTTATTTCGGGAGTTGTTGATGATTGGGCAGAAATATCCCAGTTATAGCGCTTTTGGCAGAGCTACTATTCACGATATACTATCGCCTCAGGATCTGAAAGGCGCCCTGATCTATCATGCTAATAATCTGCAATCCTGTTATATCGAAAATTTGGGCAACGGTAAATTTACCATGAAGCCGCTGCCGGTTCAGGCCCAGTTCGCCCCTGTCTTCGGAATGGCTACCGGCGATTTCAACAACGACGGCAACCTGGACATACTCTTAAGCGGGAATGAGTCGGGCATCGAACCCCAGATTGGTAATTACGACGCCTTCAATGGGCTGTTGCTGGAGGGGGACGGGAAGGGTGATTTCAATCCGGTGAGTCTGGAGCAGAGTGGAATCTATATCCCGGGTGATGGAAAAGCGACGGTTACCGTAGCCGGATCCGATGGCAGCGAGCTGATTGCGGCAAGTCAGAATAAGGGGCCGCTGAAAATATTCCGGGATCGTGAAAAAGGGGTTATTGTACCATTGCTTCCCAATGATGCATATGCTATTCTGCATCTGGACAATGGAAAAACCAGGAAGCAGGAATTTTATTACGGATCTTCCTTTTTATCTGCTTCCGGAAGATTTATGAGATTGTCGCGGCATGTAACATCTGTTGATGTGTATGATTTCATGGGGAATAAGCGAAGTGTTCCCGTGAAATAGGGTAGTCGGTTCTTCTGTCAGCGAACCGGGTGTGTGAATTCAAAGTGTGAACAGAGTAGCATCGTATAAATCGTGGATAACCTTCCATCAATAATAATCTATGATTAGAAAGATACTGATTGGTTTGGGCATCGTTTGCGTCGCACTCATCGGCGGGGGATATCTCTACTACCGTGTGTTCATCTATCACCCGCCTGCCATCAGCGCGAAAGACCGTGCAGCCATACACATGATGCCCTTGCCGGCACACCTCAAATTAGAGGGCGGTTATTTTACGGTTGGTCCGGACTTCGGTTATGAATTTACGCATTACAGGGAAGCGCGGCTGCAGCGTGCCGCCGGTCGCTTCCTGAACAGGCTTCGCACGATGACCGGACGAACATTCAGCGGTGCCGACCCGGTCCTGAAGATCGATTGCCGGGCTGGGGCCGACAGGTATCCAGGTGTGCATGAAGATGAGTCCTATACCCTGATCGTAAACAGCAGCAAGATACAACTCCGTGCAGCATCCCCGTATGGTATCCTGCACGGACTCGAAACGATTTTACAGTTGGTGGATACCACGGGCAACCGCGTTTGTTTGCCACAGGCCGTCATACACGACCAGCCCCGTTTTGCCTGGCGTGGACTGATGCTCGATGTCTGCCGCCACTGGATGCCGGAATCGGTAGTGCTGCGTACCCTGGACGCGATGTCTGCCCTCAAGATGAATGTTTTCCACTGGCACCTGAGCGATTACCAGGCGTTCCGGGTTGAAAGCAAGACATTCCCGAAGCTGCAGGAGCTAGGTTCCGGAGGTCATTATTACACACAGGAGCAGGTGAAGGAGGTCATAAATTATGCGGCTGACCGGGGCATACGGGTTATCCCCGAGTTTGATCTTCCGGGGCATTCCACCAGCTGGCTGGCCGGATATCCGCAACTTGCCAGCGCTCCGGGACCCTACAAGCCGGACATCGACTTTGGAGTGCTTAAACCGGTGATGAATCCGACAAAAGAGTCGACATATGCATTCCTGGATAAGTTCTTCAAGGAAATGTCGGCACTGTTTCCCGACCGATATATTCATATCGGCGGTGATGAAGTGGACCCGACGGAGTGGAATGAGAATAAGCAGATCCAGGCGTTTATGAAGGCACACGGCATGGCCGATGCCCACGCATTACAGGCATATTTTAACAAACGTTTGGAGGGTATCCTGGCCAAATACGGGAAAAAGATGATTGGCTGGGACGAAATACTGAATCCTGACCTTGGCGACAGTATCGTCATTCAATCATGGCGGAGCCAGAAGTCGTTGTTCGAGGCCGTCCGGCAAGGTGCGTCCGGCATCTTATCGGCAGGATATTATCTCGATCATAAATTGCCCGCATCCCGTCATTACAGGGTAGATCCGCTGGTTATGCCCGGAGCCGTTACCATCAAGCCGGATACGGCCCATTGGAAAACATGGGATCTTTCCATGGAGGCGATGAACAGCCGGTTTACATCGCAGATGACCCTTTATGGCGAAAAGGATAGCCTGCGTGGTTTTTTCAATATGATGGGTAAGTACAATGGCTTTGATAAAGCGACGCTGACCGGGAATAAGCTAACGTTTAATTTGGGTACCGATTATGGCAATGTCTCTTTCGATACCAGGATGGATGGCGATTCTCTGAATGGAACGGGTAAGCTCGGCATTATCACCATTTCGGTTCACGGCATTTTGACCGGCAGCAGCGATATGAATGGGGCCGAACCGCCGAAAATTGAGCAGATAAAACCCCTGACAAAAGCTCAGAAGAAAAGGATATTGGGCGGGGAGGCGTGCATGTGGTCCGAATTGATAACAGATCAAAATGTCGATACACGGATCTGGCCCCGCACGGCAGCCATTGCGGAGAAATTGTGGTCGCCGGCGCAACTGACCAACAACATAAATGATATGTACCGGCGCCTGTATTTCATCGATGATTATCTCGATAACTACGGTGTGCAAGATCATACCGAGTATATCCGGATGATGAGACAGTTGACGGACGGGAAAGATGTCCGGCCGGTCAAGGTATTGATGGATGAGCTTGAGGAGCAGAAGTATCTCAACCGGATGGGGATATATAAGCATCTGACAACGGAGACCCCGATGGATCGTCCCGTCGATGTATCGCTGCCGGAAAGTTTCCCGGCCCATCATTTTAATGAGTGGGTTGACGAGTTTCTCCAGGATTCCACCCACCGGAAACATGCCGGGCAGATTGAGTCGATGCTGAATCTGTGGGCACGGAATCACGATGAGTTGCATCCGTATATCACGACTTATCCAAAGCTGGATGATCTCAAAGAGATAAGTGAGCGTTTCTCAAAGGCTGCGACGATCGGCCTGGAGGCAATCCGGCATATTCAAAACGGTGAGAAAGCAGACACGAATCAGAAAAATGAGGATCTCGATTACCTGAATAAAGCTTCCGAACCCAGCGAGGGGATGATTATCGCCGTGTTGCCCGGAATCACAAAATTGACAGAAAATATGTGATCTTTTTCAGCAGATACTATCTGCGTTCAGTACCAAAAACGTAAGCTGCAAACTAACATGGAGGAGTAGCTATGAAGTTGCATTATAAAAGCCTGCCGGTGATCGGAGTAATCGCCATTGCCATTATCTTGGGCACAAACCTGGCAGGGGAAAAATATGGCGAGCCTCAAATGACAAACGCTAAGCATTCGACAATGTCTTTTCTTCGTCCGGAACCCACCTATCTGATCTTGAGAACGGATGATATCGGGATGTCACATTCAGTAAACATGGGGATTAAAAAACTCGTAAAGACCGGCATGCCGCTGTCGACATCGATCATGTTTGTGTGCCCATGGTACCAGGAAGCGGTCGAAGTACTCAAAAATCATCCCCAGGTATCGGTCGGCGTTCACCTGACACTGAATTCTGAATGGAAGAACTATCGCTGGGGTCCCGTTGCAGGAGCCGGCACAGTCCCATCCCTGGTCGATGCCAACGGCTATTTTTTTCATTCAGCGGAAGAGCTGTGGAATAATCACCCTAAGATGAGCGAGATCGAAACGGAGTTGCGGGCTCAGATTGAACGTGCCATTCACTCAGGGTTGAAGATAGACTACCTGGATTATCATATGGGCACCGTTACTGAGAAACCGGAAGTGATGGCGATTGTTGAAAAACTGGCCCGTCAATACCACCTGGGGCTCACGCAGTATTTCGGAGAGATGTATCATTCCAGCCAGTACAGGGCCTCCCCCGATCACAAACTCGACAGCCTGGTGACCACTGTGAAGGACCTGAAACCTGGCTTTAATGTTATTGTAGCCCATGTTGGATTGGATAACCCTGAACTGCACTCCATGATCGATATGAACGACGAAGGCGGTTTGTCGAATATGGCTGAGAACCGTCAGGCCGTTCTCAATGCATTGCTGTCCAACCGCTTCCGGGATGTCATCAAGGAGGATGACATAAAACTGATCAACTACAGGGACCTGATAAAAATGAAGGGCCTGTCGAGCATGAAGAAGCCGAAAGAGTTTTAGTGACTGATTGCTGGCAGGGGCAAGGGCTAAAGCCATTTTTAACACCTGATTTTTATCCCCGGCCTGAAGGCCGGGGCAATTCAGCAGGAAATATGGGAATTAATCCGGGTAGATTTTTTGGAAAGCCAGGTGTTTTTTTGGATGGATAATGATATTCTCCTGTATGACCCTAATGCATTATTTTTAACAAACGGCCAGTACATGAAGTGTAAGCGATTCTATATCCCCTCAGTCATGATTCTTGCTCTGATCATGGCTTCTTTTATTGGTATGCCTATTCCGGCACCGATCGGAAATGCCGGGGCCGATTCGCACTCTGTCGAAAAGTGAATGGGAGAATTTACTTGCGAGCGGGCATCGGGTGGGCTCGGAATCGGCACCGGTGACCATCGTGGAATTCAGCGATTTTTTGTGCCCCCATTGCAAAGAGTTTAGCGAAGTACTGGAGCAATACCGCAAGGATCATCCCGGACAGGTCCAGGTCGTGTACCATAATTTCCCGCTTCCCCAGCATCCATACTCCAGGCGGCTGGCTGCATCAGCCGAGTGTGTGGCCAAAACCGGCGATTATGGGAAATACTATGAACTTCTTTTCAGCAAACAGGATATTATCAAGGAAATATCCCTGGATAGTCTGGCCAAAGAGGCCGGTGTGAAGGATCTGAATGCTTTCAACGGATGCATGAAAAATCCGGATATTAACGATACCATTCGACATGATGTACGGCTGGGGACGGATATCGGCCTTATGCAAACACCCACAGTCGTGATAAACAGGGTTATGTATTCAGGGGGGCTGACTTACGAGGAACTCAGCAACGCCGTGGATTACGTCACCCGGAATCAGACGGATTGACAAACACTGAAAGAGACCGTTTTATGATTTCCAACACAAGAGCTTGACGAGTGCGAAGATGCTGGCGGAGAAGACGCCTCGGAAATGCTAAATCATGACTCAACGGGTACGGACAGGCTATTAACTACTATGTGTGTGTTACCTTGAAAGAATAAACCTATTGATGGATTCCGGACGAGTATTATTTACAGGATTTAAAACACATCTGGTCTGCATACTTATTGTTAGTTCAGTGGTTTTGTCCTGCAAACGTGGAAACCAGGTTGGATCCAACCTGAAACCAGTCGTTGTATATCTGGCCAGGGCAGGCGAGAGTGCCCAGCACTCCTGGCGAATGGAGCGGGCCGATTCTGTTTCCGTTGCACCAAGTACGGTTTCAGAGATCGGGTACGACGATAGCAGTTGGCGGCCGGCGATCGTCCCTGGCACGGTTTTGAACAGCCTTGTGCATGACGGGGTATATCCTGAACCGTATTTCGGATTGAATAATAAGTTATCGCTTCACCGCATCCCGGATATTCATAATGTCGGGCGCGCTTTTTATACCTACTGGTTCCGTACAAAGTTCGACCTGCCAGCGAGCTACCAGGGGCGTCAGGTCTGGATGCAGTTCGATGGCATCAATTATATTGCCGATATCTGGGTTAATGGTCGGCATGTCGGGAATATGAAAGGCATGTTCAAGCGGGGCTTTTTCAATGTGAGTAAAGAAGTGAAACCCGGAAAATCCAACGTTCTTGCTGTGAAAGTGGAACCTGTTGAACACCCGGGGACTGTCAGGGCTCAAAAAAATGCAGAAAACATCGTCACCAAGGAGAACAAGAACGGAGGGAATGGGCAGATTGGCAAAGATGTGACCATGCTGATGAGTGTGGGATGGGATTTTACATTTCCTGATGGTATTCGCGACAGGGACACCGGTATTTGGCGGGATGTCAAATTATACGCAACCGGACCTGTATCACTCCGTTATCCTTTCATTAAATCGAAACTGCCGCTGCCCGATTTGAAACCGGCAAAGGAAACGGTATCGGTGGAGGTGATCAACAGCAGCGACAGAGAGCAAAAAGGACGGCTTAAGGGGCAGATTCCCGGGACCAACGTTGAATTCGATAAAGAAGTAAAACTGAGAGCTGGGGAGCATAAAACGATAGAATTTAGTCCGGATAATTTTAAACAGTTGATTATCAGCAATCCACATTTATGGTGGCCGATTAATAAAGGGGATCAATACCTGTACACCTTGAAATTACGGTTTGTACTGGATAACGGCTTGATTTCTGATTCGGACAGTACAGAGTTTGGAATCCGGTCGATTACATCCGATCAAAATACGCCGGATAGCAGCCGCATCTTTTATGTCAATGGGAAACGGATATTTATTCGCGGCAGCAATTGGATACCGGAAGCCATGTTGCGCACATCGCCCAAACGGATACGCGCTGAACTGCGGTATACGCATCAGTCAGGAATCAATATGCTCAGGCTCTGGGGGGGAGGTATTGCCGAATCCCATGAGTTTTTCCACGAGTGCGACAGCCTGGGGATTATGGTCTGGCAGGAATTCTGGCTTACGGGAGATACCGATCTTCCGGTGGACAGTGCATTGTATCGATCGAATGTGCGGGAGACGGTTATGCGGATCCGCAATCATCCGAGCCTGGCATATTATGTTTCCTCGAATGAAAAGAAGGAGATTATCCCTATTAAGTCGATGCTCGACAGTCTCGATGGTACACGCGGATACCAGGTTGAATCGGAGTGTTGCGGAGTTCACGATGGCAGTCCCTATAAGTACGTGAATCCCATGCAGTATTATGATGACAGTGCATCACGCCGGGGCAGCAGGATCAACGGTTTTTGTCCGGAGTACGGCTCACCGTGCATGCCGACCCTGTACGGCCTGGAACAGATGATGCCCCGCAAAGACATTTGGCCGCCGGACCCTGCGATCTGGAAGTACCTGGATGGAAACGGGTTTCACAGGATGGGCACAAAATACCTGGATGCAGTGGAGGAATACGGCAAGCCAACCTCACTTCAGGATTTCGTTCGCAAGGGCCAATTGGTTGGTGCGGTCAGTTATCGCAGCATCTGGGAAAACTGGGATTACAATAAGTTTGGATATGGAGACCGGTTTACATCAGGGGTGTTGTTCTGGTATCACAACAGCCCGATCCGCCAGGTGGCAGGACGTATGTGGGATTGGTCGCTCGAACCAACGGCAGCTCTATACTATACTCAGAATGCCCTCCAACCGTTACATGCCCAGCTCGATTTTATCAAAAATACCGTTTCCGTCTATAACGATTATAACCGGGCCTTCAGCAACTACAGGGTAATTGCTGAGGTGTATAGCATCAATAAAGATGGATCCCTCAGACTTGCCGTGCACGACTCTGCAAGAGTCAATATCCCTGCAAATGGTGTTGTCAATGATGCCTTTAAAATTGCATGGCCAGGAAATCTGTCGTCGGTTCATTTCACCAGGCTTAAATTGATAGACGATAGTGGAAAAAGGATTTCCAGTACATTTTACTGGAGTTCATCGAATCACTATAAAGGCCCATGGACAGACACCGGTCCACTGTTTGCCGGGTTCAAAGGATTGAAAAAACTGCCTGTTGTTGATTTGAAGACCGAAGCGTCTTTCACATCAGGTTCCATGGAAGATACTCTGGCTATAACGCTCCACAACCCGGGTAAAAGCCTGGCGTTTTTTGTGCACCTGGATCTGGAAAATGGACAGACCAGTGTTCCTGTCCGTCCGGCTTTTTATGATGATAACTACATCTCATTGTTGCCGGGCGAAACCAGGAAGATTAAGATTGATTTTGCCCCGGAAGATCTGCACGGGCGGTCGTACAAAGTGGTTATGGATGGCTGGAATGTGAAGCAGACAGTTGTGACTAATGGTGAAATTAAGAGCCGTGCCGGCCACTGAGATACTCCAGTAATTCCTGACCAAAACCTTATAAGTGTCTCGGAACCGGCAATGAATGGGTCTTTCAACTTACTTATTGCATGCCAGGACAAAATAGTAGTTATTAGGTATGTTAATAATTGTAACCGGGTAGTTGATTTGTTAACGGCATGTCCTACATTTCAGTCACCATCAAACTTATCAGTAGCTCTTTGATGGTGATGTTTTAATAGAATGTGAATTTAGTGTGACAGGTGTAATAGTAACATTCTGTTTTTCTGCTAATTTCTAATAGGGAAATGTCGATATGCAATTTGTGAGAATTATAAGAAGAGTGATCATAATGACCTGTATGCTGCTCTTATATCTCTCACAATCGTTCGCACAAAATGCACTACCGGATTATAAAAATCCAAATCTGCCCATCTCTGTTCGTGTGAAAGATCTGGTAAGCAGGATGACGCTGAAAGAGAAAGTCAGGCAGATGGATATGTATAGCGGCCAAAATTCCGGCAACCACCAACTATCCGATAAGCATGTGTCAGTCAGTGAGTTTGAGCAAATCATGGGATCCGAAGGAATTGGTGCGGTCCATGATCTCTACCCGGCATCTGCCGCAGAAACGAATGCCATTCAGCGGTATGCTGTCGAACACACTCGTCTGGGTATCCCTATTCTGTTTATCGAAGAGGGCCTTCATGATTATGGCGGGGTTGGCAGTACTGTGTTTCCGCAATCGATAGGGCTATCCTCTACATGGGATCCTGCGCTCGTTAAACAAGTGGGACATGCTATTGCTTCGGAGGCACGGGCTCATGGAGTGGATATGCTGCTATGCCCGGTTTTGGGGTTGGCCCGTGAACCACGATGGGGACGTGTGGAAGAAACGTACGGCGAGGATCCCTACCTGGACGGCGAAATGGGATTGGCAATGGTTGAAGGTCTGCAAGGCAAGACATTGGCATCAAACAGCTCTGTTATAGCAGAACCCAAACATTTTGCTGCGCACAGCGTTCCGGAAGGAGGCTTAAACACCTCCCCAGCATTGATTGGAAAACGGGAACTGGAGACCGATTTTTTACCCGTCTTTCGCAAAGCTTTTGTGCAGGGCGGGGCCATGGCCGTCATGAGTGCCTACAGTGAGACCGACGGTATCCCAAATACCGCTAATCATTGGTTATTGACAACCACACTGCGTCAAAAATGGGGATTCCGGGGTTTCGTGTTATCGGACCTGGGAGCGCTTAACATGCTCCAATCCATACATAAAGTGGCCGCCACAGCTGAAGATGGTATTCGCCAGGCAGTACAAGCTGGTCTGAATATGCAGTTTTATGATTATCCCCATGCAACCTATCAAGATGACCTGATCGACCTCGTGCATACCGGGCAATTAAGTATGCACACCTTAAATGAACGGGTTAGTGATATTTTAAGGGTGAAATTCATGCTGGGCTTGTTCGATCATCCCTATACCGACACGACACTGGTATCCAGTGTATTCCATAGTCAATCCCATCAACAGTTGGCCCTGCAGGCAGCCAGGGAAAGCATCACGTTGCTGAAGAATGACCATGATCTTCTCCCGCTTAAAAAAAATCTGAAAAGTATCGTGGTATTTGGACCGAGTGCGAACGAACCCAGGTTCGGGGATTATACCCAACCGATCCCGGTGAAGATTTCGGTATTGCAGGAAATAAAAAAAACAGTTAGCAAAGGAACGCGTGTTTATTACGATCAGGGTGTCGGTATTCAGGGTAACGCGAACACTGAATTCCAGGGCGACAAAGCGTCTTTTGCAGCGCATTAAGCGATCCGACGTGGCTATTTATGTCGGGGGCGACGACAACGACATCGATGGCGAAGGGCATGATGTCGCTTCACTTAAACTTCCGGAAGGTCAGCGTAAATTACTGATGGCTGCCTATGCCACGGGTACACCGATTGTGTCCGTTATGGAAAACGGAAGACCATACGCGATCAACTGGATTAACAAGCATATCCCGGCAATCCTGGAATGCTGGTACCCCGGAGAAAAAGGAAGCCAGGCTATCGCCGAGGTATTGTTTGGTGATTACAATCCGGCGGGAAGATTGCCTATCACATTTCCGAAGTCAGTGGGGCAGATCCCGGTTTATTACGATTATAAACCGTCCGCACGTCCAAAGAATTATGTAAACCTGGACTCAAAGCCTCTATATCCGTTTGGGTATGGGCTTAGCTATACTACCTTCTCATATTCGAACCTGCACGTTAATCCTGCTAAATCAGGTCCGGAAGCTACCTATACAGTCACCGTTGATGTAAAAAATACAGGCAAAAGAGCGGGTGACGAGGTTGCTCAATTATACATCGATGATGTGGTCAGCAGCGTGACAACACCGGTCGAAGCCTTGAAAGATTTCAAGCGAATTCATCTGCAGCCCGGACAGACCAGGACGGTCACTTTCAAACTAACTCCCGGAAAACTCCAACTGCTGAATCGTGATTTTCACTGGACGGTTGAGCCGGGGATTTTCAAAGTGATGGTGGGAGGCAATTCACAGGACGTTATCTCTTCGACTTTCAAAGTGATGCCGTATGCATCAGAATAAGAGTGGCTCTGTTGATATCCAATGGATCAGAGCATATTAATGTAACAAAAACTGCAAATTCATAAATCAGTCAGATATAATGCGTAAAAAGAAATCGGTCATCGCACGGGCAATGGAATCTTTCTTCCTTTTATTGGGATGTGCTTCTTTACTCTTACTCGCATCCTGTCAATCGGGGAAGAAGCACACGCAAAATCAAAAAGCGGAAATGAAACCGGTAGCCTACGCGGATCCCTTTGTCGGAACGGGCGGTCATGGTCATACCTTTCCCGGTGCGACAGTACCTTTCGGGATGGTGCAGGTCAGCCCGGATAACGGCCACTTCGGATGGGATTACTGCTCCGGCTACCATTATCCGGACAGCACGATTGCCGGATTCAGCGTTACCCATCTAAGTGGTACAGGCGGGGCAGATGGTTCGGATCTCTTATTTATGCCATTTGACGGTAGTCGCATTGATACGAGCAAGGGAGCCACCTACAGCCATTATTCCCACAAAAATGAATCGGCAGAACCGGGATTTTACCATGTGACCCTCAATAATGGTATCTCGGTTGATCTGACGGCGAGTCCGAGAGTGGCTTTCTATCGTTACCACTTTACCCAATCAGACAAACCGGCTGTTTCTTTGAATCTGGGCTATGGGAATAGTGATCGTCCAACCGGAACGTACATCAATGAGGTAAACGATACGCTCGTCACCGGTTATCGCATGTCAACCGGATGGGCCAGGGATCAGCGGGTGTATTTTGCAGCAGTATTCAATAAGCCTATTGAAAAGTTTGTTGTTTCAAACAAGGGACATTTGTTTAACGATCATAAAGAAGCCAAGGGCAAGTATACGCACGGTTATTTCATCTTTGGAGATTTGGGAAATTCACCGCTATTGCAAAAGGTGGCCATCTCATCGGTAAGTATCGATAACGCTAAAGAAAATCTTAACAAAGAAGTACCGGGATGGGATTTTCAGTCTGTCCGGGAAGCAGCTCATGCGAGCTGGGAAAAGCAATTGAGCAAGATCGAGGTGACCTCTGATAATGTGCACAAACTTCGGACTTTTTACTCCTCTCTCTATCATACCATGATGGCTCCGACACTGTTCATGGATACAAACGGACAGTACCAGGGAGCTGACGGGAAGGTGCATACGGCGAAAGGATTTACCAATTATAGTACATTCTCTATCTGGGATACCTACCGCGCAGAGCATCCCCTGTTTACTCTTATCGAACCAAACCGGGTGAATGACTTTGTGCAGTTCATGCTCGCCTTTTATCATCAGTACGGATTGCTTCCCATCTGGGAGCTCTGGGGAAACGAGACCAATACGATGATCGGCTATCATTCGATCCCCATTATGGTGGATGCGTATTTCAAAGGCTTTCGTAATTATGATGTGCAGGAAGCATTCAAAGCGATGAAGAAGAGTGCCACCGAGGAAAACAGAGCGGTGAAACTGTTTAACAAATACGGGTATGTCCCGTCAGATAAAGTACCCGAATCGGTCTCGAAAACGCTGGCATTCGCTTATGACGACTGGTGCATCGCACAGATGGCGAAGGCATTGGGAAAGGAGAAAGATTATCAACTGTACTCCAAAAGAGCGGAATATTTTAAGAATCTGTACGATCCGACAACGGGCTTCATGCGACCAAAATTAGCAAACGGGAAATGGCTGAGTCCGTTCGATCCTTTTGCTGAACCTTCGAATGGCAGAAAGCGTAATTACACCGAAGCGAATGCCTGGCAGGTTTTATGGTATGTGCCGCAGAATGTGCCGGAATTAGAAAAATTGGTGGGTGGTCGTGAGAAGTTTGTCAAAAGGTTAGATACATTATTTGTCAAGCCACCTAAGATCGATGAAGGCGGGGTGCCCGATATGAGCGGAATGATCGGGGAGTATGTGCAGGGGAACGAGCCGGATCAGCAGGTTCCCTATATGTACGACTATGCCGGGGCACCATGGAGAACACAAGCCGTTACCCGGACCATTGTGGATTCTCTTTACAAAGATACACCAGACGGATTACCTGGGAATGAAGATTGCGGACAGATGTCTGCCTGGTATGTATTCAGCGCGCTCGGCTTTTATCCGGTCAACCCGGATAACGGGACATTCGAAATCGGCAGCCCGATTTTCCCTAAAGCCGATATTGGCCTCCTCGTCGAAGCGGGCCTTGAGCTCGACCAGCGCCATGACCGACTTGCCGGCCTCGGCCGCCTTGGTGAGGGCGGCGATGATGGGGCTGTCGCTGGAGGTGCGGTAGAGCGTCTGCTTGATGGCGACCACGTCCGGGTCGGCGGCCGCCTGCCTGACGAACTGCACCACCACGTCGAAGGATCTCGTACGGGTGGTGGACCAGGATGTCCTTCTGGCGGATGGCGGCGAAGCAATCGCCGCCGAGGTCGCGAATGCGTTCGGGAAAGCGCGGGTTGTAGGGCGTGAACTTGAGGTCGGGACGCTCGTCGAGGATGAGCAGGCGGGTGTCGGCATAGCCGACGAGACCGCCGCACACCACGATCACGTCGGGCGAGACGTCCATCTCGCTGGCCATGAATTTGCGCAGGGCCTCGGGCAGGCGGCGTCCATCTCCATGCGGATCACCGAGCCGCGGCGGCGGCGTTTGAGTGCCGTCTCGAAGAAGCGCACCAGATCCTCGGCTTCTTCCTCGACCTCGATGTCGGAGTCCCTGATAACGCGGAAGACGCCATGGCCACTCAGGAGGTAGCCGGGGAACAGCTTGGGCGCGAGAGCGATGAGGAACTGTTCAAGCGCGATGAAGCGGGCGGTGATGCCTTCGCCCGCCGAGGGCAGGCGCACGAAGCGCTCAAGCTGTTGCGGGATGGGCAGGAGAGCGTTCATCGACCGCCCGTCGGTCTTGTGCTCCAGCTCGATCGCCACCACGAAGCCGCGGTTGGGGATGAAGGGGAAGGGATGGGCCGGATCGATGGCAATGGGGGTGACGACGGGCAGGATCTGGTCAAGGAAGCGTTCGTCCATCCAGGCCTTGTCGTCCTCGGTGAGATCGCGCGGGTGCGACGATGACGATGCCCTCGGCGGCCATTTCCTCCTTGAGGCTGAGCCAGCGGCGGTCCTGCTCGGCCATGAGGTCCTGGGCGAGAGCGCGGATGCGCGCGAGCTGCTCGGACGCCGTCAGCCCGTCCTGGCTGATCTCGACGATGCCGGCGCGGATCTGGCCGGCAAGGCCCGCCACCCGCACCATGAAGAACTCATCCAGGTTGTTGCCGGAAATGGACAGGAAGCGCAGCCGTTCCAGCAGGGGATGGCTGGCGATTGCGCGCCTCTTCCAGCACGCGCAGATTGAAGCCCAGCCAGGAGATCTCGCGGTTGATGAAGCGGCTGGGATCGCCGAGGCCGGGCGCCGCCGATGCCCCGGCGCCTGCGGGCGGGGTTGCCGCGCTCGCCACCTTGCGCTCAAGGTCCTGATCGTCCTCGTCGTCGCGTCTCATCACCTTACCCATGGGACATCAATGGCATATTACGCCGACATGAAGGAAGCATGAAACGCCCTGAGCGTGCTTGAAGAGCCCAAGGCCCGCGGGACGAGGCACGACAGCAACTACCGTGGCAATATAGCAACAAACAAAAGATCATCGTACGGCCACACTTTCCCATGGTCGAAAAAGCGAGTATCGACTTGGCTGTGCGGAATCTTGCGAATTTTACTAAGCGGCGGGCGGTGATTTGCTGAGTCGGGGATGTGTAATTCGGGGGGTAGACGATCCGCCTGCTTACGACATGCATGGCTGCCGCCATTGGCGCTCTTTCGCTGGGCGGTGGCGCGGGCCAGGGCTACGCCGATGGCGTGAAGGGCGATCTTCTGGTCACGCCCGAACAGATACGCCAACCCTTTGTAGAAAATATCGAACCCGATGCGACATCGCTGGCGGCGCATGGCGAAATGCCGAAGGCTTCCGTGCCATTGTCGTTTGATTCCGCCGTGGCTCCGACTTCTGATCTCGGCCTCTATTCGGGCTACGAGACCTATGATTTCGAACGCTTTGCCAATCAATCGATGTCGATACCGCTCGAAATGACGGGCGTCTTCGGCGCTACGGTGGCAATGGGCTTCAAGGACTGGGACTGGGGATCCTCAACTTTTCATTTCTCCGACGAGGGCTTCTTCGGCAAAGACACCAAGAACGGCGGCATGGACAAGCTCGGTCATGCCTGGTCGGCTGCCCTGATCTCCGATTTCTTCGTCGACAGAATTCGTGAAAATGCCGGCGATCCGAGTGGGGCGGCGATCACTGGCGCGGCCTTGTCGATGGGCGTCATGACGGTAATCGAGGTGATGGACGGCTTTGCCGGCGATCATGGCTTCTCGCCGCAGGACATCGTGTTCGATATTCTGGGTGCGGGTTTCTCGTTTATCCGCAACACTTACCCCTGGCTGAAGAACAAGCTCGACTTCCGCATGGAATATGTTCCATCCGGCAATCATGGCAACTATTCGCCCTGGTCAGATTATTCGGGCCAGAAATACCTTCTTGCCCTGAAACTGGCCGGCTTCGAGTCCCTTGCCGATACGCCAGCCCGATTCTTCGAATTTCAACTCGGCTACTATGCTCGCGGATTTACGCGGAAGGAGAAAAACAAGGGCATACCCAAACAACGGCAGGTTTATGTCGCCATCGGCATCAATCTTCAGGAATTGCTCTTCGGTCGCTACACGCCTCAAGAGCCCATGCTCAAGACCTACGGCAGACGCGTTTTCGAATATGTGGAAGTTCCCTACACCTACGGCACTTTTGCCAAGGGGGCTTACGACTACTGACAGCGATCAGTATTGATCCTCCCCGAACAGGCCCGGCTCGGCGTCCTTGGCCATGATGCGAGCGACGAAGGCGCGGGTGATGCGGGCCTTTTCGCTGAGGGCGGCGCGGTCGATCTCGGCCACCAGCCGCCTCACCGCCTCCAGCGAGCGCTCCATGCGGGTCAGCATATAGGCCACCACCGCCTCGTCGGCGGCAATCTGGCGATCCTGGAACTGCTTGACGATGACGCCGCGCATCAGATCATCGTCAGGGGCGCCGATGCGTACCACGTCGAGGACGAGGAGACGGGTGCGCAGGTCGGGCAGGCCGACCGGCCAGCGCGCCGGATCGGTGCGCGCCGCGATCAGCACCGGGGTTCTTGTCTCGCGCGCCAGGTTGAGGAGATGGAAGAAGCCGGGCTCGTCCAGCGCTTCACCCGGCGCATCCTCGATGACCAGTGCGCCGGCACTGAGGAGTTCGGGGGCCTTGCCTGCACTGACTGCCGGAGCGGCAACGGTGCCGGCACGGGCGTGCTCGGCCCAGATGTGGCAGAGGTGGCTCTTGCCGCTGCCCGGCGGGCCGACCAGAACCATGACCGGGGCCGGCCAGTCGGGCC